>CAVSIW010000080.1:0-72954 GCA_963727945.1 uncultured Acidobacteriota bacterium | reverse complement strand
AGGCTGTGGGCCACGCTAAAATCGATTTGTGAAAAACAAACTGTGCAACCGGCAAAATTGTTGACGGGCGGCGTGCAGCCGCCGGGAGACAAATCCATTTCGCACCGCTATGCGATGCTGGCGGCTTTGGCGGAGGGGACGAGCGAGCTGGGGAATTTTTCGGCGGCGGCGGATTGCCGCAGCACGCTTCGTTGCATGAGCGCGCTGGGCGCGGAAGTGGAAATCGAAAAAGACAAGGTACGGATTACGGGCAGGGGGCCGCGCGGGCTTAAGAGCAGTTGGCGCGCGCTGGATGCGGGAAATTCCGGGACGACGATGCGGCTGCTCACGGGAATTTTGGCTGGGCAGGAATTCACTACAAAACTTACGGGTGACGGATCATTGCAGAAGCGGCCGATGAAGAGAGTTGTGGGGCCGCTGCGAGAGATGGGGGCCGACATCCGCGCGCGAGATGATAATTTTGCGCCGCTGGAGATAAAAGGTGCGCGGTTGCACGCGATTGACTACCAGATGCCGATGGCCAGCGCGCAGGTGAAATCGGCGGTGTTGCTGGCAGGACTGTTTGCGGAGGGTGTGACGAGCGTGACGGAGCCTGCGAGGACGCGCGATCATACGGAACTGGCGCTGGAGGAGTTTGGAGCGGCTATTGAGCGGCACGGGAGAACGACAAAGATTCATGGGCTCTTCGGCGGAAATGGTGGCGGGAAACTGGTGGCGAGGTCGCTGGATGTGCCGGGAGACATATCCTCGGCGGTATTTTTTATTGCGGCGGCATCGCTGCTGCGGGATTCGAGCATCGCGATTCACAATGTGGGGTTGAACCCGACGCGGACGGCGATTCTGGATTTGTTTGCGGGGATGGGGGCTTCGATTCAGATGCTTTCGCTGAAGAGCTCGCACGGAGAAATCGTTGGAGACCTGGCTGTGAAAGGCGCGGTTTTGAAAGGCGGAGTGATTGAGGGCGAGCAGATTCCCCTGGTGATTGACGAACTGCCAATGCTGGCGGCGCTGGGGCCGTACACGGAAGAGGGAATTGAGATTCGCAACGCGGGGGAACTGCGCGTGAAAGAGAGCGACCGCATCGCTGCGCTGGCAGAAAATTTGCGGCGAATGGGCGCGACGGTGGAAGAGCGCGCCCGATGGGTTGAAAGTGGAAGGACGGCGTGCGGGAAAGCTGCACGGAGCAGAGATTGAGCCGCACGGAGATCACCGGATTGCGATGGCGTTTGCTGTGGCGGGGCTGGCAGCGGAGGGCGCGACAATTATTCGCGATGCGGATTGCGCGGGGGTGTCGTACCCAACATTTTTTGAGGATTTGAATAGGCTTGCGGAACGATAGGGTAAAGAAGCGAAATGCGAAATGCGAAATGCGAAATGCGAAATGCGAAATGCGAAATGCGAAATGCGAAATGCGGAACGTTTGCTAGCTGGTTTTTTTGATGGAGACCGCGCCGTAGCTGGTTTTGAGCGTGATTTTGGGGCCGCGCGCGCTGCCGTATTTCCCTTCAAGGTGGGAGTTGCCTGATTCTGCCGAGGTCTTCTTCAGGGTGTCCGCGGAAAATTCCGAGTCAATATCGCAGGAGTGGCAGTCGGAGAGAATGTTGAAGCTTGCGGACCCGGGAAGTGTGAGCGAGATGCTGGCGTTGGTGTTGGTGACTTCGATGTCTTCCTTGGGCGGGGAAGAGAAGCGCAGCTCGACATCGCCGTCGCGGTTGTCTACCTTTACTTTGCCGGTGGCGTTTTCGATGGTCACGGAATAGCGATTCGTGCGCAAGGCGATGTCTCCCGGCGCATCCACAATATCAAGATTGCCAGAGCTGGCTTCCAGGTGGCCGGTGAGGGACGTGAGGGTTAGATCGGTGCGTTGCGAGATGAAGCGAAGACCTTTTGCGACTTTGTCGGCGCGAATGGGACCGTAAAATTCGCCGTCGAGTGTAAAACTCCCCGTCGCTGACGCGACGTCAACCTGCCCGCCTTTACCGGAAATCTTGATGTCGCCCTTTGTGTCGGAGACTTTGACGTCGCCTTTGTGCATTTCGATGGTGACGTCGCTGGCGGTGTCGCGGACCTCGACGTCGCCGTTGGCGCTGGTGACGGAGACCGGCGTGGCCATGTCCGAGATAGTGATGTCACCCTTATCGTTTCGGACGGTGACGGAAGCATTCTTCGGGACTTGAATATCCATGTCCACGGTGATGCGAGAATCGCCAGCGTTCATGCCCGTGGGATGGATATCATAGCCATCGCCGTTTTGAACGATTTCCACGGAAATTGGACCGGCGCGGCGCTGGGCGTCGTCTTCGTTCCATGCGCGAACGTTCTTTTTGCCGGCGACTCGAATTTCGGGGACGTCAGAGGCGCGAACGGAAATGTCGCCATGGCCACCGCGAACGGTGATACGCGCGTTTGCAGGCACGCTTTTCGGCGCGACATCCAAGTCGAACGGATAAGCATCGCCGGAGATTGGAATGTGAAAATTGCCACGGTCAACGCCGGTCTTGATGTAATCGTAAGCGACGACGCAGCTCAAGAGCGTGACCATGCCAACGACGAGCAAGACTTCGCCGCCGGTGATGCGAGCAGAGCCGGGATCGTTGGAACGGCTAGCTACGGTTCTCTCATAAAGCTTGATCGCGCCGAGGAAGATGAGGGCGAGAGGCCACCAATGCCCCAAGACTTCGCCCAGGTCCAAGTTACGGTAGTTATGGAGCAGGAGGAGAGAGCCGACGGTAAGAAGAACGAGGCCTGTAAAAATTCCGCTGTGGCGTTGACGGCTCCTGGCCATATCCGATTATTGTCCTTGTCCTGGGTAGGAGGTAGGTGCTTGAGACGTGGGTGAGGGTGGTACTCCCGGCGCAGATGGCATCACAGGCGGCGCGGGAGGCAGCGGATGAGACGTGGCCTTCGGAGGAAGCGAGAGCAGAGGCCAGGCTAATGAGCCCAATGACGATGATGATAACCGGATAGGTGTTGCCGAAGTCGAAGTAGCCGCCACGCATTTCGGCCAAGAGAAAAAGAACTCCGATAGTCACGACGATAACCGGGCCCATAAGGCCGCGAATGGTGCAACGCTGACAATTGCAACGAATGCGATTACTCATCGGTGTTTCCCCTCCCGAGGGAGACTGCTACGGCTGGCGGTTCATCCGGTTGCGGAACATAAGAGCGCCAACGCCGATCAGAATCAGGGGCCAGAACTTTTCCACGCGGTACCAGCGAAACCAATCAAAATTGCCAAGCAGTAGCAGAACACCAACGCCGATCAAGATGATAGGCCCGACAGGCCATTGCTTGCTGATATTGTCGAGAGGGTCCGCCAAGACATGCCCAGCCCGTTTTGCTTGGGCGACGCGAAGCGCATCAATGGGCATGTAAACCCAGAGCGCGGCGATGCAAATCCAAAGCGCGGCCGTTGCGCCCGCGTTGTCAAGACCGTTTATACCCGTAATGAAGAGCAGCAGGAAAACGGCGAGGTGAATCATGCCTTTGCCGAACTGTTCGTTATAGAAAGCGCCAAGGCCCGGCAGAAATCCCAGGAAGAAAGCGAGGACGGGGTTTGGTCCAACTCCGGCAGGGGCAGCGGGAGGCACGGCCGCGACGGGTACCTGTGGCGGAATTCCTGTCTGCGCGACTTGAGCTACCGGAGGCGCGGGATGGCCCAGGATGGTGGCCAAACAATCTTCGCAGTAGAGAACGTCGCGCACGGGCCGCACACAAACCGGGCACATGGGCTTGCCGCAATTTCGACAATAGCCTGTTGCGTCCACATCAGAATGGACAGCACACTTCATGGAAGACTCCTTCTGAGCAACTGGCCGTACAAATTGGTGCTGACCACGGGAACTTCCGTGGCAAGAAGCTCAAGCTCTCTGCCAATGCCGTTGGCGCGGTTCTGTTGTTTCGGAGCGGCAGGGCGAGTGCCGTCTGTGCTGCCCGGCACTTTCTCGGGAGCAGATTGGGGAACGGTGCTCTCCGGCGTCGTGGGCAAGTCGTTGTCTTTGTTCAAGCGAGACTGAATTTCGTAAACGACGCGAAGATCACTGACAAACTTGGTGCTGCGGGCATAGACGAGATGGGCCTGACGGTCCGCGTTGCGATAAACGTTGACGGGAGAAAGGTCCGCGAGCTTTGGCTTGCGTAACGAGAAGCCAGAGGCAGTGAGAAGAATCAGCAAAGTGGCGGCGACGGAGATGGCGCTGTAAGCGAAGCGGGCAGAAGCCAAACCGCTGAGCCATCCGAAGGCGGCTTGCCAGCCTTTTTTGGCTTCGCGAGGTCCAAGAGTCTGATTAAGGATGGAGTAAACAAGTTGCGGAGGCTGCTCGATTTGCTCGAGCGAATGCAAACCGCTGAGCAAATGAGAAATGCTCGCGACCATTTGCGCGCAGTTCTCGCAGGAGTTCGCGTGCATGTCGAATTCGTGGCGCTCGTCCGGGCTGAGGAGTCCGTCGAGGTAGTCGCTAAGGCGTGCTTCGATGTGTTCGCAGGTCCAGGTCATGACAAGCTCCGCGCTGGGTAATGCTGTAGCTCCCACGTAGATGAACGAATCATGACGGGCGCACTCCCATTTGTTGGAGGATGCGCGCGAGTTCGATTCGTCCGCGGTTGATTCTAGATTTCACAGTGCCTTCCGGTACGTCCAAAACTTGCCTGATTTCATTGTAGTCGAGCTGCTGCAAATCGCGCAGTATGACCGCTTCACGAAGTTCCGGCGAAAGCTTAGTCAGCGCAGTCTGCACCTGGGAACTGAGTTCGCCGAGCAGCAGTTGCTGATCCGGACGGCGTCCCGCGGATTCTTTGTTTTCGACAACCGGCATAGCATCCTCGAGCGAGTCTGTAATGCGGTCGCGCTTGGTGCGCCGGTAGTGGTCGATCAAAAGATTGCGCGTCACGCTAGTCATCCAAGTAGCAAAGCCGCCGTGGGCGGAACGATAGCTCCCAAGAGTTTTATACACCCGGAGGAAAACGTCTTGCGACAGGTCTTCGGCTTCGGTGCCGTTGCCGGTAAACCTATAGCAAATGTTGAAGATGCGGCGCGTATGACGGCGCACAAGTTCCTCCCAGGCCGAACCGTCGCCCTGGAGGCATTGCTGGACCAGTTGGGCATCCTGCTCCAACGTATCATCAGCCTCGAAACCCGCTACGGTGACCAGTTTGCCCCAAAAAGCTGCATAGGGCCAACTTCGGCCTGCAACTATGGAACGCAAACTGCTCTCGAAAAGTTCCGTGTTGTTCTGGCCCGGGCGACCGACCGCGAGTGAGGGCATCTTACCCAGAGCTGCCTCTGGACACAAGCAGACTAACAATCGAGGAGTGGACCAGTTTCCGATTACCGCAGCGTTAATCAGGCGCTGACAGCATGCACGGAAGCCACTGCTCATCCTCGGCATGGGTATCACAGAACCACTTCTCGCACGACGGGCTGCGTACGGTCGCAGGATAGGTGCAGGCCGCAACGCCACGCGAGATGCCCTGACACAACCGATCTAGATTACCGTTCGCGGCTTCCTTTTCTTCCATTGCAACACCTCGTGCCGCGTTGGGTGGCTCTCCCGAAATGTGAAGGCACTTGTCGGCAAGCGCGTTGATCAGGCACTGGACAGCGAGAAATTCCAGTTTATAGTCAACGCATGAATCCCGCTTCGGGTTCTTCCGCAAAAGGGTCTCCGCGTGGCATGACCGCGATTGGCATTTTTCTGCTCTTTGGAACCGTCATGGCATTTCTTGCAGGAACTACCTTGGTATTGCCCGGCACATTTCTTGATCGCATGTGGGCTCTGAATCCGCGCGCTTACGATGAGCTTGCGCCATTGGGCAAGACCGTGGGTCTCTTGTTTCTGTCGCTTGCAGTGGCGCTCGCACTCGCCGCCGCAGGTTGGCTTAAGCGGCGGCGGTGGGGATGGCAGTTGGCCATGGCCATTATCGGAACTGAGGTTCTGGGGAATTTCGTTAACATTTTCTTTGGCCGCGTTGTTCAGGGCCTAGTCGGTGTCACCATAGCAGGCGCTCTCCTTCTTTACATCACTCGGCCACACGTGCGCGCCACTTTTGCGAACAAACCGAAACAGATTGTCCACGTGAATAACCCGTGAGACCATTTCCGCATTATGAAGATTCTCGCATTCATAGTTGCAGCAACGATATTTGAGGCTGTCGGCGACGCGGTGATGAGAATCGCCCTTCACTACCATGTTATGCCAGGACGCATCTTGCTGTTCGCATCCGCAACCGTTCTGCTCGCGATGTATGGCGCATTCCTCAATCTCGCGCCCATTGAATTTGCAAGTGCTACAGGGATTTATCTCGCGTCATTGTTCATTGCCTTTCAAATCGTCAACTATTTGTTCTTTCGACACATACCAGGGCCGGGCGTCCTTCTCGGAGGAGCATTCATACTCGCTGGTTCAGCGATTATCTACTTCTGGAAATAGACTGACGGCGCACACCATGCCTTTGATTGCTAAGTCCCGATAAGTCGCGTAACCGGGAACTTGGTCACTACGGAGCACTGGCGCAGGGCGTTGTTTAGGACCAACCGCGAAGCTTCTAAGTCGTTGAAATCTCTGAAAATTGTGGATGATTCATAGCTTCCGTGTGCTTAGACGGCGACTTGTCCGTGAAGCAAACTCGTGTCTATATGAGAGGTAAGAGGGTCCATCCGTGGGTGCGGTTTTCGAACAATTCGCGCAAGAGCTTGCAGCATTGGAGGCGAAGTACGCTGGCCGGCCGCGCGATGAATTGATCTGCTTGTGTCTGCTGGCGCTGGAGCGAGAAGAGCTCGTGAGCGTCGGTTACCGCGAAGAGTTGATGACGCAACGGTTGTCGGCGATGCCGATTCCGCCCGCTGTTCGCGAGTTGATGCGGCACGCATTGATTTGGGCATGGCGCGATGAGGAGATGCACACGATTTACATTCGCGGGGCGCTGCTCAAATATGGCGGTCCGTTATTGCGGATGAGAACTTTTGCCCAGCAGATGGCTGGATTGGTGGGGGGGTGGGCAGGGTCAGTGCGGCAGCATGTGCCGTGGTCGAAAGCGCCTTTTTCCCGGGCTGGTGCGACGTTTGTGACGTGGCTCGGGGCGGTGACGGGGAAGGTCCCGGAAGATGTCCGAAAATATTTGAACTATGGACCGTTCCGTGAGTTTTGTGTTTTCAATGTTGATGCCGAGAAGACGGCCAGGCTGTGCTACGACCGAATGATCGCGCTGGCGCAAGAGGCGCCGGAGCTGGGAGGAGAACTCGCCCAGGATTTTGTGCGGGTGCGGGACGATGAAGACCGCCACGCGCGAATCTTCGAAATTCTTGCCACGGCGCTGGACGAAAAAGACCAGCTCGTTGCGGGAGAGACCGAAGAGACGCTGACCCGGAAGATTGAGGAAGTTGGCGAATATTTCCTGCCGCGGACGTTGCGAAAGCACACGGTTGTGAACAGTAGAATTGGAAACGGCGGTCGCGTGTTTGCTTTGGAGGGGAAAACCGCGGAGGAAAAATGCCGCGTCTTCCGCTGCCTGCTCGAAGAGAGCGGGCTGGCGGAGAAACTGAAGGAGCGTGCGGCGGCGTTGGGAAAACGGACTGAGGACCTGCGGATCGTCGTCAAGCCGTCCTTCATGTTGGGATATGCGCGGAAGGATCGTTCGATCATCACGGATTCTGAGCTGCTGCGGGAGCTCGCGAATTTTTTGCGAGAACGCGGATGCGGGAATGCGGTCATTGTTGAGTCGGCGAATATCTACGACCAATTTTTCGAACACCGGAGCGTTGGGGAAGTGGCTGCCTATTTTGGGATGCAGGAGTGCGGGCTGCCGATCATTGACGCATCCGACGACCAAGTGCCGCATGCGTATTTTCGTGGGATGGCGCAGAACACTATCTCGCGGAGCTGGAAGGACTCGGACTTCCGGATTTCGTTCGGGAAGATGCGCAGTCACCCGATTGAGATGGCGTATTTGACCATTGGAAATCTGGAGTGGATGGGCGGACGATGCGATGAATTTCTTTTTGTGGAGAGGCAAGCGCACCGCGAGACCGCGTTGATGATGTTGCTGGATGGTTTTCCGCCTGATTTTGTGCTGCTGGACGCGTACGACGAGGCTTCCGACGGGCTTGTGGGAGTGATGGGATGTCCGCGCCCGCCTGCTCCTCGGAGGGTGTACGCGGGCGAAGACGCGCTGGCGGTGGATTTAGTGGCGGCGAGGCACATGGGAGTTCGCGAACCAGAGCAGACAAATATATTGCGAGCGGCGTGTCATTGGTTTGGTGATCCGCGGGAACGTATAGAAGTTGTTGGCACGAACGAGAATTTGCGAGGGTGGCGCGGGCCGTACGAGACTGAGTTTTCGACGATGCTGAGTTTTGTGGCGTATCCAGTTTACGTTTTTGGGAGCGGGCGCGGATCGCTTTTTGTGCCGGAGATGGATGAGCAGGCGTTTCCTCCACTGCAACGGGTGTCGTTTTTTCAGCGAGTTTTGCGGTCGGCACTGCGCAGGCTTCTCGGGTTGCATTTCCCTCGAACGAAAACGCGGCAGCCGGTTGAGGCTGCACCCCAGTGAAAAAGAACGTCGTCGTCATTGGAGCAGGAATGGGAGGTTTGACGGCGGCGCTGCGGCTGGCGCGGGAGGGGTTTCGTGTACAGGTGCTGGAGGCTCGCGCGGAGGCTGGAGGGCTGGCTTCGGGGAATGTGGTCGAGGGATTCGCTTTTGATGCGGGGCCGTATATTTTGCTGGACAGGCCGGGCTTGGAATGGGCGTTTGCATCGGTCGGGCTGAAACTTAGCGAACACATCGAACTGCGCGTGATCGATCATGTTTACAGCGTTGTTTCGCCGGACCGTCCCGTCGTTAACATTTATTCGAGTGATGCTAAGACCGCGAGTGAGCTGGAACAAACGTGGCCGGGAAGCGGGGAACTCTATTTGCGCTTTGTACGCAAGACCGGGGCGATTGAGTCGTCGTTGCGGCCTCTCCTTTATGGTTCGGCTCCCGGACTGACCTCGTTGATCGGAAGCGGTCGCTGGCGGCACGCGGGGTTTCTCATGCGCTCGCTGCATTCTGTGCTTCGCGTATCGCGTCTTCCGCAGCCAGTTATGGATGCGCTTTCAATATGGACGCACGTGGCTGGGCAGCGGCCGGAAGAGGCACCGAGTCCTTTGGCGTTTGTTCCGGCGTTGGTGCATTCGGTCGGATGTTTTTATCCGAAGGAGGGGATTCGAACTATTCCCCAGGTTTTGGCGAAGGCCGCAGCCGCGAACGGCGTGGAATTTAGATATCGCACGAAAGTTAGAAAGATTTGCGTGGACGGGGGCCAGGTGACAGGAGTGGAATCGGCCGAGGGAGAGAGATTTTCCGCGGGCGCGGTTGTTTCGGACTGCGGGATCGCTACTTACCTCGATTTGCTTGAGCAAAGTGAGAGCGCGAGTCAAAAGCGCTGCGAAAAGCTTGCGCTGCAATCGCCGGGAGTGTGCGCTTACCTCGCGGTGAAGGGAAAGATGGAGCCGCCGTACTTGAGGTTTCTGCTTCCCGGTGGAGAGGAGCGCTGCCGACTTTTGATTCGGACGGGCGTGCTGAATCCGGAGGAAAAGCAGGGCGACTGGTATCCCGCGAGGTTGCTTGGGCCGATGGACCACGCGGAAGCGCAACGCATGGGGTCGCAGGGGCAGGCCGAGTATCTGGAAAAATTGTTGGAAGAAAAATGGTGGCAGGCGGGGATTACGGAGTTTCGCGTGCTTGCGCGACGCACGCCTGCGGAATGGGGTTCGGAATTTTCGCTTGCGCGAGACAGCATGAATCCGGTGATGACGGCGAAGTTCATGCGGGAGGGAAGACTTGCGCACCGCAGTCCTGACTTGCGCGGATTGTATCTGGCGGGTAGCGCGACGCACCCGGGGCAGTGGGTCAGCTTCTGCGCGATTTCGGGAGTGCTCGCGGCGGATTGTCTGCGAAAGGATTTTGCCTGATGCTGGCGACGACAATCGAAACGCACAATGGACGCAAGCTGCGTGTGGCGCGTCTTGGGAGCGGGCCGGCGGTGATTCTCCTTCATGGCTATCCGGACAATTTGCAAGTGTGGTCGGAACTCGCGCCGCGGCTTGCTGTGCGCTGCGAAGTGATTGCGTTTGATTGGCCGGGGATGGGGTACAGCGAAGCGTGGACTGGCGGAGCAACGCCGTTTGATTTCGCAAAGCGGCTGCGTACGCTGATGGATGCATGGAGCATCGAGCGCGCCGCGGTCATCGGACACGACATGGGCGGCCAGCCGGCGCTCGCGTTTGCCGCCGAACATCCCAATCGAGTCAGCCGCCTCGTCGTGATGAATTCGCTCGTAATCTGGGATGAGAAGACGTCGTGGGAGATTGCGTTGCTGCGAAAATTCGGGTGGAACCGCGTCTTGCTAGAGCGGCTGCCGCGAGCCGTGTTTTTTCGAGCGATTCGAACGTTTTTGCCGCGCGGCTACAAACTCAGTGCGGAGTTGCGCAGAGACCTGTGGGAAAGTTTTGAACGTCCCGAGGTCAGAAAATTCGTGGTGCGGATGTGCGCCGGTTATCAAGGAACCTTGCCGCGTCTGAAGCAGATTTATCCGGCCATTGGGACGCCGTCACTGTTTTTGTGGGCGGAGCACGACAAACATTTTCCGATTGCTCATGCGAGAAAGCTCGCCGAGATGGTTCCCGGCGCCAAGCTCGAAGAGATTCCGCGCGCCGGACATTGGATGGCGCTGAATCTCGCGGAAGAGGTGAGCTCCCGCATTCTGCGATTTCTCTGGGCGAACTAGTGTGAGGGCACGAAGGCACCCACGACTTGATTTCCAGGAATCGGAGCGGAGAGACCTTGCGACTCGCCTTGACGCACGTGTTTGCGACCGTTAGTCTGACAAGCTCATGCGTTCATCGTCGAGGAAGCTGCTCACTAGGGCTGCTCGGGCTCGTTGTCCTCGGGCTGGTCGTCTACTTTTCGCGCGGATTCATCCACTTGCAGGATTTCAGCGGGGAGAAGCTTCTTCACGCAGTTCGCAATGCGAATCCCTATCTTTTGATTCTTTCGATTGCCGCGATTTATTTTTGCTACGCGCTACGCGCTTTGCGGTGGAAAGTTTTTCAGGGAAATCTGGGACCGTCGCGTTTCTGGCCGATTTACTCCATGACACTTGCCGGTTTCTCGGCGGTTTTTTTGCTGGGACGAGCGGGCGAGCCGGTCAGGCCGGTTCTCCTTGCGCGCAAGGAAAGACTTCCTGTCGCGGACATGTTTGGAATCTACGTTTTGGAGCGGATCTTCGACTTAGCGAGCATGGCGGTGATTGCGGCGATTGGATTGCTGCTTTTCAAATCGCACGCACGAATTGGCGAGCAGGCAAGCACACTGGAAGCGGCTGCGAAAACGACAGGCAGTATTTTTTCCGCAGGCGTGCTGGGCGCCATTGGGTTTTTGGTTTACCTGCGTATACACGGAACTGCGCTGCTTGGGCGGAGTCTTCAGGGCTGGCTTGCCGCGCATGGCTGGCGCGCGGCGGTCGCCCGCATATTACTTGGGCTTTCTCGAGGGGTGCAAGCGATACGTTCGGCCGGCGAACTTATGCTCGCGGTGTTTTACTCCGCTGCCCACTGGTTCTTGGTGCTGCTGGTTTATCTTTGGGTGTCTCACGCGTTTGGTGGGGCGCTCGGAACGAGCAATCTGGGCGATGCGATGCTGGTGCTGGCGTTTACGCTGGCCGGGTCCGCACTGCAACTGCCGGGCGTCGGCGGAGGAGCGCAAGTGGCGACGTTTCTGGCCTACACGACTGTTCTTGGCGTGGAAAGGGAGCCTGCGGCAGCCGCGGCAATTGTCCTCTGGCTGATTTCCTTTGCGGCGTGTAGTCTTGCGGGCGTGCCGCTACTGTTCCGTGAAGGATTTTCTCCAGGAAGGTTGCGGGAGATGGCGCAACACGAAAAAGAAGAGCTGGAAAGTTGATACAAAAAGTTTCGAAAGAAAAAGGGGACAAGGAGATGCCTGAGTGAAGTGTCCATTCTGCGCGCATCTGGACGATAAGGTGATTGACTCACGCGAGGGCCGCGCCGGAGACACGATTCGGCGCAGGCGGGAGTGCCTCAAGTGCAGCCGCCGGTTTACCACCTACGAGCGCATTGACGAAATTCCGTACATGGTGATCAAGAAGGATGGACGCCGCGAGCGCTTCGAACGCCAGAAGATTTTTCAGGGTTTGTTGAAGGCTTGCGAGAAGCGGCCCGTCGCCACGCCGAAACTCGAAGCCATTGTGGATGAAATCGAAAGCGTAGTCCACGAAGCGACGGAGCGCGAGCTCACGACGACAGAAATCGGCGAAATGATCATGCATCGGCTTAAAAAACTGGATAAGGTCGCCTACGTGCGGTTTGCCTCGGTTTATATGGACTTCAAGGATGTCCAGGAATTCATGTCGGAACTGAAGAATCTATTGAAGGACCGCGGGAAAAAGTAAGCGCGTTGTCACCAGGTACTTAGCGCGGCCAAACGCCAGCGGTGAAAGTTCTCATCGTCTTAAATCCGAGTTTTTCGTAGAGCTTCACGGCGCCGTAATTTTCAGAAGTGACCGTGAGCGTCAATTCCTTAAATTTCATGCTGCGCAGCGTTTCGCCGGAAGTCTGCATCAGCATCCGGCCGAGGCCGTGCCCCTGGTAACCGGGCAGCACGCAGATTTGTGTCGTGTGACCGACGCCGGGAGAGACTTCGCTGGTTAGGACCGCGGCGACGAGCTCGTCACTGCCTGGCTGACGGAGCACGAACGATGCACCTGGAATAAAATGACCACAACCCGGCAAGAGAATAATGTTTTTCAAAAATTTTAGCGCGCCGGAGCGGCTGCGATACTGGTCGTTGATTTCGCCATCAATGTGGTTCGCGTAGGCCAGATAAATCAGCTTGGCGCAGGGTTCGAAGTAACGGTCATTCCAGCGGTCGAGGCGCATGCTGGCGGAGACACCGGGTTTGGCTTCTGGCAAGTTCTGGAGGTCTTGGAGCATGAACTGGCGCGAGTAGAGTCGAAAACCCTGTTCACCAAGCGGAACCTCGACTGGTCCGCTGAACGGCATGAGTTGCGCTTCGATGCGCGAGAGCTGGGGAATGGCACGCATCGAGAAGAGCATCTCTTCGAGCAGCCGTTGTCCGATGGCAGCTTGCGAAAACTTCACGGACACGTACAGGCCGCCGATGAGCCCCTTCTGCTCTTCAAGGACGTAAAAGGAATAGCCGACAGCATTGCCATTTTCGAACGCCACACATCCTGCCAGAGCGTGAGCGTCCAGGAAGCGCTTGATCAGTTCCAGCGCGCTCCGGTAATCCCAGTGGAGTTCATCGCGCCAGTGCCGCGCTTCCTCTTCAAGAAGCGGCTCGAGTTGGCGGACGGTCGTCTGGCGCAAGTCGACAATGTTCATGAAAGAGGGGACTGCCGAGCGGCCCCTGCCGCTCAAGACCTATGATAGCCGAATCGGAGGCCGTACATTCAATCGAGACACTGCGACGATACAATTCCGACACAAGGGCTCAAGGCTTCCAGAAATGGCACTGAAAAGCTGTGCTAACATCGCGTTTATCGAAATTGTATCGTGAGGGATAGAAACCGGCGGCGCTGGCCGCGAAGTTGTGCAGACGACGAATGTCCATTCTCTACGAACTCCGCTATCCAACCAAGTGGTATACGAAGTTGCTCACGGCCGTCCTGGCGCTGGTTTTCTTTGCCGTACTCGCGACGGCGGCTATAGCGGGATTCCTCGTCTACCGAATCGTCAAGCCGCAGCGAACGACCAGCGAAATTGATATGGATAGCTTTCCCGGTAAACCGGACCTTGTGGATTTTTCCGTCTCCGGATTGGGCACGCGGCATGGATGGTTTTTCCCCGGATTGCGTGGAGCGCCGACGATCGTCTTGTGCCACGGATACGGTTCGAGCCGCGGCGAACTGCTGACGCTGGTTTCGGCTTTGCAGGACCACCAATACAACGTGTTTGTTTTTGATTTTGCCGCGCACGGTGGAAATCAAGGGATTACCACGTTTGGCTATCGCGAAGCAGACGAAGTGCGCGCAGCGGCTGACACAGTGGCCGCACGCAACGACGTGGATCCCGGCCGCCTCGGATTGTGGGGCTATAATTTAGGAGCGTATGCTTCTTTGCGCGAGGCGGAAAACGATCATCGCATTCGCGCCATTGTGCTCGATTCAGTCTACGATTCGCCGGAGCAGATGGTGAAAATCGGCGTGGAACGCACCGGCCTCGGCGGATTTCCGCTGATGGCGCGTTCGGCGGAATTTAGTTTTACCTGGCTGAATTACAAGTACCGCGATGATCCGCCGCTCTCGAAAAAGCTAAATGCGCTGGCGGGCGTGCCGAAATTGTTCATTGAAGCCACGGACGATCCGGAACTCGCAGAAATTACCCGCCAGATGTTTATGAAGGCGCCCGAGCCGCGCGATCAGGCAATCATTCCGCATGGTAACTTTGTGGCGATGGACGACAGCGACAAGCGCGAATATGAGAATCGCGTGGTGAGCTTCTTCCTACTGAAGCTTCCCGCTACCGGTGACGCCCAGCGCGTTAGGATCGATTCGCCGTTCCCTTCTTCACAGAGAGTAACCGCTTGATTCAATCGACGTAGATTCGTCAAACACTTCGATCCCAGCCTGAGACTCAGTTCCTGTTTCCTATGCGGCTGGTAAGTCACTGATGCGCGCAGGTTACTCGGCGCCACTCGGGAATCTCGTCATGAAGATAAAAATCCACTTGAAATTTCAGGCCGCGGTCAGATACTTTGTAACTGGTTGCGGCTCGCCGTAGGAATTGCGCCGGCGATAAATGTTCTATTGCAGTCAGGGTCCGGCCGGGCGAATCCCGTCGTCCAACTGCCAGCAGAAATTGTGTCAATGTTTGAGCCCGCAAAAAGAATGGCAAGACGCAGCAAGCCGCTAAACCTCGGCCAAACGCACCTTTCAGCGACAACGATACACCTGCCCCCAATAAGGATTCCGCCGACATGGCGATTACAGTGAGTAACTGACCGCAGGCGCGGGTCCCGAATATCTGTTACGAAGGGAGACATGGAGTCACTGAAACGTCTTGCGAGAACACCTAGCAAGATCAAAGTCAATCCGGCAGCCGAACAATAGCCAACGAGATAACGAGGGATTTTGCTGTCCACTCGAAGGCGATCGGGTGCGCGTCGTCAGCAATGCGATCGGAGCGATAGCGGGAAGAATATAGCCCGGGCAGCTTTGACTTTGGAAATGGTGAAGAAGATTAAGCGAAAGCAGCCCAGCAGACTAAGTAACAAACTGAAATGATTGAGGTAACGAGAGCGCGCTTCAGGCCGCAATGAACCGCCCGCGAAGGAGACCACAGAGAACAAGAACCGTCCAAGGAAGCAAGGCGATCAGTAGAACTGGCGCCGTAAAACCAGAACGGCTGGATATGCTGGAATTCGGGGGTGAGGAAGCGTTTGAAATTGTGTTCGATGATGAAGATGCGGAAGAAATCTGGATTGCGGCGGGCGCAGAGGATGTACCAGGGAAGCGCGGTCAGGCAGAAGGTGGCGATGGCGGCTGGATGAAAGAGGCGGAAGGCATCGCGCCAACGTTTCGTGAAGAGTGCCCAGAAGAAGACGGCGCCGCCGCTAGAGAATAATTGCCGGCGGGCCCTTTTGCGAGAACTGCAAGGCCCAGGAAAAAGCCGAATAGGATTAGAGCGACCAACGGGGTTCGAGGGATTATGGGAGTGTTTTGGCCGCGAGTGAGGCCGAGGACAACAGCGGCACAGACCATGGCAATGGTAAGCATTCCGCTAAAAGGCATGTCTGTGGCGGCGGCGTGCGAAAATCCGATCATGCCGACAGTTGTGGGGAGGAGTAGCAACAGCCAGCGCGCAGTTTCCGCGCCGTAGAGACGCCAAGCCAGCCACGCCAGCGCGAGCGTTGCAAGCAGGGCGGAAATTGCGCTCGGCAATCGTGCAGCCGCTTCGCTCACACCAAAAGCTTTGAAGCAGACCGCGGCACCCCAATAAAAGAGAGGCGGCTTTTCGAACCACGGCTTTCCGTACAGACGCGGCGTAACCCAATCGCCCGTTTCGGCCATGTCGCGAGCAATCCACGCGTAGCGCGGCTCATCCGGGCCAACAAACCCGATCGCTCCAAGATGGCTGAAATAACAAACGTAAAGTGTGGCGAGAATGAGGACGGCCCAGCCGATGCGGGCTGCAGATTTGACCCACGGTTTCGCAGCGATGGCAGTGGACGATTCGCTCACGGAATGGAAAGTCTAGCATTGAACCTCTATCTTCGAACCGGGCACCTCTTGCATACTGTCGCGCGTCGGCCCCCGCGAGGCCGCCTTAGCAGACAATGAAAGAATGGCTCGAATACGCTGCGGTTTGGCTGATCTTGAAGACGCTGGGCGCACTCCCGCGACGCATCGCGCGCGGTTTTGCGGCGTCCGTGACGAGCCTCCTTTTTTCCTTGCAGCCAAAGCTGAAGAGGACGGCGGAGTTTAATCTGCGTCTCGCTTTTCCGGATTGGACCGGCGCGCAACGCGAAGACGTGACGCGCAAAATGGTGCGCAATCTCGGCTGGATGGCGGCGGAATTTGCGCGCATTCCGCGGCTCACGAAGGGAAATATTGAGGAGGTTGTGATTCTCGAAGGGCATGAGAATTTTCTGGAAGGGCAGCGCCGCGGCAAGGGAGTACTGTATCTGACGGGCCACATCGGCGCCTGGGAACTTTCTTCGTTCGCGCACGCGCTTTACGGGTATCCACTGCATTACATGGCGCGGCCTTTAGACAATAAGCGCCTCGACGCGCTGGTCAACCAATACCGATGTTCCTCGGGCAACAAACCGATTTTCAAGAACGAATCCGCACGCGTGACGCTGAAAATTCTGAAAGACTCGGGGACCGTCGGCATTCTTGCCGATCAGAACACCATGCCGGAAGAAGGCGTGTTCGTGGATTTCTTCGGCAAGCCCGCGTGCACGACGACAGGAATCGCACGGGTGGCGCTGCACACCGGCGCAGCCGTCGTGCCAGGATATGTCTATTGGGATGAGGCGATTCGAAAATATCGTTTGCGCTTCGAACCTGCCGTGGAGTTAGTTCGCACTGGCGACACCGAGGGCGATGTCTTTGAAAATACACAGAGGTTTGCCAAAGTACTCGAAGAGATTATTCGCAAACATCCGGAGCAATGGGTTTGGGTCCACAAGCGATGGAAGACGAGACCCAAAGGCGAGCCCCCGCTGTATGATTTTTGAGAGAGGTCTTCGATGATGCAAACGGCAAAGGCGTTAGCGGAAGCTGTCGGCGCGAAGCTTGAAGGAGACGGCGCTCTGGAATTGCGCGGGGTTGCGGCGCCCGAGCGGGCCGGTCCACACGATCTCATCTATGTCGAGAAATCCAAACATGCAGAACGTGCGGCGGCATCGGCAGCGCTCTGCGTGATTGCGGCGGAAAATGTTGCCTTACCAGGGAAAACGGTTCTGCGAAGCTCACAAGCCAAAGTCGCATTTGCAAAAGCGGCCGCCCTGATTCTTGAGCGAACGCCCATCGCCACCGGGATTCATCCGACTGCAATAGTCGCGCCACTGGCCAGAGTCAGTGCGAGCGCTGGCATCGGACCGTTTGCGGTGATCGGCGAAGACGCGCATGTCGGCGAAGGCACGCAAATCGGCGCGCACAGCGTGATCGGCGCGGGCTGCTGGATCGGCGACCACTGCCGCATCCACGCGCGCGTGACTCTCTACGCAGGCGTTCGAATCGGGCATCGTGTGGAGATTCATTCCGGCGCAGTGATCGGCGCGGACGGCTTTGGATATGCGCAAGGCGAGGGGCGTTACTGGAAATTTCCGCAAACGGGCATCGTGGAAATCGCCGACGACGTTGAGATCGGCGCGAACACGACTATTGATCGCGGCTCGCTGGACGATACACGCATCGCCGAAGGCGTTAAACTGGATAATCTCGTGCACATCGGCCACAACTGCCAGATTGGCGCGCACACGGTGATGGCAGCGCAAGTCGGGCTGTCCGGCTCCTGCGAATTCGGCAAGCACGTTGTCGTTGGCGGCCAGGCAGGTTTTGGAGAGCAATGTTATTTAGAAGATGGCGCTGTGATCGGCGGTCAATCCGGTGTTCTTGGCGGCAAAACGATTCGCAGCGGACAAACCGTTTGGGGAACGCCCGCACGTCCGCTCGACAAGTTCAAAGAACAATTCGCCTGGCAGTCACGTCTACCCGAGCTGGCCGCGCGCATCAAAGAGTTGGAAGCCAAGCTGGAAGGGAAGTGACGTGAGCACAGCTCCGCGTTGGCGCGTGATTGTTGTTGGCGGGCACACCCGCAGCATCGGGAAGACACAACTCGTGTGCGACATCATCAGCGCATTTCCGAGAACAAATTGGATCGCCGGCAAAATCACGCAGTATGGGCACGGGGTGTGCGCGCAAAACGGCAACGATTGCGACTGCGCTCCCGACGAGCATATTTGCGCCATCGAATGGGAAGCAGAGGCGCAGTCCGGTACAGACAGTGCGCGATTTTTGGCCGCGGGTGCGAAGCGATCGTTTTGGCTAAGAACGAAGCAAGGGTTTCTTGCCGAAGGCCTGCCATTGATGCGCGGCGCTCTTCAAGATGCCTTCGCGCAAACGGATCAAGAATTGTCCGCGCTAATCCTTGAGAGCAATTCACTCATGCAATTTCTGAAACCGAATCTCTATTTCGCCGTGATCGATCCCGCCCGCGAAGATTTCAAAGACTCTGCACGCGCCGCACTCGACCGCGCCGATGCACTTGTTTTGCGCGGCGCGATGGATTCTCCTGCTGCCGCCCCTTCTTGGATAAAACTCCCCGCCAATTTGCTTCGCACCAGACCTTCTGTTTCTCAGGGCGAAGGCGAACCCCTGCCGGAGCCGCTGCATGTGCTTATCGAACGTGCGTTGCAAGCCCCCCCAAGTATCACCCTCTGACAACTATTCAGTAACGCGCTTGCATCTTAGACGTTGACCAGTTTCGGCAAGACGGCGATAATTTAGTGGTACTCCTGTTACTCGGTATTCAATTGGCTCGGCGCTAGCGCTGGGAGCTGTGGGAAGTGACTCGGAACACAGCAGTTAGGCCGATTTAGCTTTCGACGGGCGAATCTAAACCGCCCGCATTTCAGTAGACTTTACCTTGGGGGACTCGTTTTGGCGACCGGTACTCGCATCGGACTGGATAAACCCGTTCCTGTCGTTCCACCTTTTTGGCAGCGACGAGAATTTGGCGGGCTCTCTCGAACAAACCATCGAAAACGGCGCAAACCATTTGCTTTCCCTGCAAGCCGAAGAAGGCTACTGGCTTGGCGAACTCGAAGCCGATACCACCCTCGAATCCGATTACATTTATTACTTGTATGTTCTTGGCAAGGCCGATCCCGGCCGTATCGCCAAACTCGCGAATTATGTTCGTCGTCGGCAGTTACCCGACGGCGGCTGGAACATTTTTCCCGGTGGCCCTTCCGATCTGAATGCAACCTGCAAGGCATATTTCGCGCTGAAACTTGTTGGAGATGATGTGGATGCCCCGCACATGACGCAGGCGCGCGAAACCGTGCACCGTCTGGGCGGCCTCGAGCTCACAAATTCCTATGTGCGTTTTTATCTCGCGCTGATCGGTGCAGTCGGCTGGGAGCTTGTCCCCTCCATTCCGCCGGAGTTGCTGCTCTTGCCGAACTGGTTTTATCTCAACATTTACGAAATGTCGTCGTGGACGCGCGGCATCGTCATCCCCATGGCGATCCTTTCCGCGCTGCGGCCGGACTGGCGCTTGCCTGAACGCGCGCGCGTTGACGAGCTCTTCAAAGATATTTCGCATAAAGCAGCCGCGTTTGACTGGAGCAAGCAACTCATTTCCTGGCGCAACGTTTTCCTGGCGATCGATCGCGGCCTGAAACTTTACGAAAAACTTCCCTGGAAACCGCTTCGCCAGCGCGCACTCCGCGAGGCGAAAGCCTGGATGTTGCATCACATGGAGCGGAGCGAAGGTCTCGCTGCCATTTATCCCGCGATGATGAATTCGATCTTCGCGTTGATGGCACTTGGGCACGGCCCCGACGATCCGATCACGTCTCGCGAGATTCGCGAGTTTTCGCGATTCGAGATTGAAGAGGGGGACACAATTCGCATGCAGCCATGCGTTTCCCCGGTTTGGGACACGTGCATCGCCATGGTCTCTTTGGAAGAGGCTGGCCTGCCCGCGGATCATCCTGCACTGGTGAAGGCCGCCGATTGGATGCTCTCGAAGCAGGTGCTTGGCCCCGGCGACTGGCAATTCAAAAACAAAGACGCCGAACCCGGAGGCTGGGCGTTCGAGTTCCGCAACGATTTTTTCCCGGACGTGGATGACACCGCGTTTGTACTGATGGCGCTGCAGCGCGTGAAGCATCCGGATCCCCAGCGCATGGAAACCGCCGTGCGTCTCGGCATTCAATGGCTGCTAAGTATGCAGAATAAAGATGGCGGCTGGGGCGCGTTTGATCGCGACAATGATCGCAAGCTCTTGTGCAATATTCCTTTCGCAGACCACAACGCGATGATCGATCCTTCCACAGCGGACGTCACGGCGCGCGTCGTCGAATGCCTCGGCCGATTCGGCTGGTCCGCGGAACATCCGGCCATTCAGCGCGGCGTGAAGTTCCTGCTCAAAGATCAGTGCGAAGATGGCTCCTGGTTCGGACGCTGGGGCGTGAATTACGTTTACGGCACCAGCGGCGCGCTGCGTGCCTTGGAAACGGTTTCGCTAACGGCAAAAGAATTTTGCCAGCGAGCGGTGAGTTGGCTGCGCGCCGTGCAGAAAGCTGACGGAAGCTTCGGCGAATCCCTATGGAGTTACACCGATCCGAAGACCAAGGGGCTGGGAAACAGCACAGCGTCACAAACAGCTTGGGGCCTGATTGGGTTGCTCGCGGGCGCCCAGTCGAATGATCCTGCGATTCAGAATGCGGTTTCTTATCTCGTCCACCAGCAAAATGCCGATGGTTCGTGGAGCGAAGCCGATTTTACCGGCACTGGGTTTCCGGGCGTGTTCTATTTGAAGTATCACCTCTACCGAAATTCTTTCCCGCTGTATGCACTTGCGCGATTCCGCAATCAGGTGCAAGGTCCGCACGAATATTGCGCCATGAAATTCCAGCCAGCCGAATTCCGGCTGCGGAGCGGGTTCTAGAGCCCGCGATGACGTTTTCTCTGCGGCTAAGCGCGGATCTCGCACTTGCATTGGCTGCCCGCGCAATCGGCGGTAAACACAGCTCACCCCCAATTCTGCATCTCTCGCCGGAGGGCAATTTCGATTCTGCTCTCGCTTCGTTTTCTACCAGCAGTCCCCAGCAGGAGACGCTTCGTTTCAGTCAGTTGCTCGCATCTCCCGATACCGCTCGCCGATTATTTGGATTGGCGGTTCCGAGCCGTTGGATCATCCCCAAGTCGCAGGCTTCACCAACGCACTAGCGGCCTCCGGGCGTCAAGTCTTCGTCGAGACTTCCGGCGCCTCGTTGAGACGGCGCCTTCATGAGTTTCAGCCGTCTTCCCGTTTTTACTTCACGGTCCGATTCGATGGCTGCAAACCTTCGCACGACCGATCAATCGTCAGTGAACATGTTTTCCAAACTGGTTTCGAAGCAATTCGCATGGCGCGGCTGGCAGGCTTTCTCACTTGCGCAAATCTCGTCTTGCACCCGGAGACTGGGACAGGACCGAATTGAGGGACTCCACGCTGAAATCCGCAGCTCGACGTCGACGGATTCTTGATTACCCCGGGAACGTTCATGCCCGAACTGCTCAAAGAAGTAATCCAAGTACGCCGCCGTTTATTGACGAGGCGCTGGGCAGCTGATCTCCGCTCTGCTGGATTCCGCACAGCGCCAGCGACATCGAAAGTTTTCCGGAACTCGGAGCGGCGGCCCTTGCCAGAGTCACAACAAGAAAGTTTCGGAGAAGGTGCCGAGGCCTGATGACCACACTTGTCACAGGAGCAGCGGGATTTCTCGGCAGCCACGTGGCGCGCCAGTTGGTGGCGCGTGGCGATTCGGTCCGCATCTTGATGCGTCCTTCCAGCACCAACCGGGCCGTCGCCGACCTTTCTCTCGAATACGTGACCGGCGATCTGCGGGATGCCGCCTCCCTCGAGCGTGCTCTTGCTGGCGTGAAGCGCGTTTTTCACGTCGCCGCCGACTATCGCCTGTGGGCCAAAAAATCGCGTGACATTTACGATTCGAACGTTGGCGGCACAAAGAATCTCCTCGAGGCTGCGAAACGTGCTGGCGTTGAAAAATTTATCTATACCAGCACAGTCGCTACCATCGCCGTTGACCGCCCGGAGCTGCCCAACGAAGCCACCGATGCCAAGCTCGAAGAAATGGTCGGCCACTACAAGCGCTCGAAATGGATGGCCGAGCAAGAAGCTCTCAAGGCCGCGAGGGAAGGGCTGCCCGTGGTGGTTGCCATGCCCACCACTCCTGTGGGAGCCGGGGATTGGAAGCCCACGCCGACCGGCAAAATTATCGTAGATTTTTTGAATGGGAACATGCCGGGCTACGTCGAAACCGGACTGAATTTTGTCGGCGCGGAAGAGTGTGCCGCAGGACACCTGCTCATCGCGGAAAAAGGGAAAGTAGGCGAGCGCTATCTGCTTGGCGCCGAAAACTTGACGCTCAAACAGATGCTGGACGCACTTGCCAAGATCACCGGCCTGCCGGCGCCGAAGTTGAAAATTCCTCACGGCCTCGCTTTGGGTGTAGCCTACATGAACACGGCGTTCTCGCGGCTGATCGGAAGAGAGCCGCAAATTCCCGTCGAGGGCGTGAAAATCGCGCAGCACGTGATGTTTGTGGATTGCACGCGTGCGCAGCGCGAACTTGGTTTCAAGCCCGGCTCGGCAGCGGCAGCACTGGAACGTGCCGTGCGCTGGTACGAAGCGAACGGTTATGTGAAGCCTAGCCGCATGAAGAAAATGCTTCGCGCCGTGGCGTAGAGCAACGGGATCGGACGGGAGTCTGTTTTTGCAGATGAGCAAGTTGTAGCCCGGCGCCACGGCCCAGCATCATGGATTCAAAGAAACATGCGCATACTCGTCACCTTCGCCATCAAAGCCGAGTTCTCGCAGTGGTCCTCTCGCCATCCTTTCGTTCCTTACGAATTCGAGAATTGGGAGACACGGCGCGAGTTCGATCTGTTCAAAGCCAACATCGGCCGCGACGAAATTACCGTGCTGCTGACCGGCATGGGCGGCGAGAACGCCGCCAACGCGATGCTATCAATCCCGCTCGACCTTCACGACATCTGTATTTCATCAGGGCTCGCGGGTTCCCTCGATGCCGCTTTGAAGCCAGGTGACGTCGCTGTGGCACGCACCACGGAAACGCTGGACCAAGATTGCAAGGCCGCGAGTGACGCAGCGCTCCTTGCTCTCGCCGTTGCATCTGGCGCAAAGGCTGTGAATGTCTCGCTCACTTCTGAGAAAATCATTGCGACCGCCGAAGAGAAAGAAGAACTTAGCCAGAAGGGAAGTATCGTCGAGATGGAGACAACTCACATTCTCGCAGCCGCCGCGCAAAAGCATGTTCCTTGCGTGGCCGTTCGCGCCATCAGCGACGCCGCCGATGAAGACCTGCCCGTGGATTTTGCGCGGATTCTGGATTCGCGCGGCCACCTGAAAATGGGCGGGCTGATAAAGGAGGTCGGCCTCAGTCCTTACCGCATTCCTCTCCTTCTACAATTCGGGCGTCAGAGCCGCGCTGCCGGCAAGTCTTTGGCCGACTTTTTGGATCGTTACATCGCTACAATCTCGCAAAACTGGACGAAAGTCGCTCCTCCGAAAATAGAAGAGGTCTCCGCGACATGACCAGCCTCGGCACAGCGGCAGAGACCCTGAAATTGCTCGGGCCAATCCCGAAAACCATGCGCGCCGGAGTCTACCGAGACAAAGGAATCGTCCGCGTCGAAGAAGTCCCCGTCCCCGAAGTAGGCGACGGTGAAGTGCTCATCAAAGTCGCCGCATGCGGCATTTGCGGCACGGACATCAAGAAAATCTTTCAGCGTTACGTTGAGCCTCCGCAAATTCTGGGTCACGAACTCGCCGGCACTGTCGTCGCGGTCGGCCGCGGTGTTACGAAGTGGGCGCCCGGCGATCGCGTGATGAGCTTTCATCACACGCCCTGCGGACGATGCTTTTATTGCGAGAAACGACTCTTCTCGCAATGCAAGCAATACAAAACGACCGGGCTAACGGCTGGCTTCACTCCAAACGGCGGCGGCTTCGCCGAATACGTGAAAGCCATGCCCTGGGTGGCTGAACGCGGCATCGTCCCTCTTCCCGACAACGTCAGCTTCGAAGAAGCCACCTTCATCGAGCCCATCAACACCATCGTGAAAGCCGTCCAAAAAGCTCGCATCACCACTGGCGAAACCGTGCTGATCCTGGGCTGCGGCCCGATCGGTCTGCAGTTGCTCATGGTCAGCAACCTCGAAGGCGCTAAGCTGTATACCAGTGATCCAATTCCACAGCGCCGCCAAAGAGCCTGACTCTCGGCGCACTCGAGTCGTTTGACCCAACAAGTGGTAAGCTTGTGGAAGAGATTCGGGCCCGTACAGACGGTCGGGGAGCGGACGCGGTGCTGGTTGCGGTTGCCCATCCGTCGGTGGTTACGGATGCACTGGCAACGGCACGGCCCGGTGGGCGTGTTTTGCTCTTCGCGGCAAACGACCCGGTCACGAAGATCGAGTTTCCTGCCGCGGCTGTTGGCATTGATGAAAAGGAAATCCTAGGCAGCTATAGCGCTGCTGTGGACATCCAAGAATCAGCCGCGGATCTGGTGCTGGGAAAGAAACTGCCGGTGATGGAGATTGTCACGCACCGCTTTTCACTGGATAGAATCCAGGAAGCTTTGGAGCTTGCGGCCAGGCCAACGGCCGAATCCCTGAAGATTCTGATCACGCACGCATGAAGACAACCACGACCAAAGAAACCGGAAGTTGGAGAAGAAGTGAAATTTGCCGTCGCGCGAGTCGCCGTACCGTCGAAGATGACTGCGGCTGTGTTGTATGGCAGCGAAGATTTGCGTGTTGAGATGATCGATGTGCCGCACCTCGCCGTCGACGAAGTGCTACTCCGCGTCCGTCTCGCGCTGACTGACGGCACCGACCTGAAAGTCTGGAAGCGCGGCTATCACGCGAAAATGATTCAGCCTCCCGCTGTGTTCGGCCACGAAGTCGTTGGCGACATTGCCGCCGTTGGCAAGCGCGTGGACGCGCGCTGGCGCATCGGCATGCGCGTCGTTGCCGCAAACTCCGCGCCTTGCCTGCGCTGCTATCATTGCCGCCGCGGCCAGGAAAATCTTTGTGAGGACTTGCTCTTCAACAACGGCGCCTACGCCGAGTACATGCGCATTCCAGGCCGCATTGCGATGGAGAACATGCTGGAAGTGCCGCACTCCGTTGACGACGGAAGCGCCGCACTCGTCGAGCCGCTTGCTTGCGTGCTGCGCGGCATTCACGAAATGGAAGTGCGCGCTGGCGACACCGCCGCCGTAATTGGCTGCGGGCCCATCGGTCTGAAATTTGTCCGCATGCTTTCGCGGCGCGGTGTTCGCGTGATCGCGCTGGCGCGCCGACCCGGTCCGCTGGACGTTGCCCGCAGGCTCGGGGCGATTGCGGCTATCAACGTCACGGAAACTCCTGATGTGGTCGCAGCCGTCAAGTCTTTGACCGAAGACGGACGCGGCCCGGATTCCGTTGTCGAAGCCGCAGGCAATCCCGCCACCTGGCAGCAGGCCCTGGCCATGATTCGCCGCGGCGGTGTCGTGAATTTTTTCAGCGGCCTGCAATCGGGAACACACGTGGCAATCGATCCCGCCGCCATCCACTATTCGGAGATCAAACTCATCTCGCCGTTCCACCACACGCCGCGGTTCATCCGCGAAGCTCTTGAAGCGATCCGCCGCGGAGATATTCTCGGGCAGGATTTCGTGACCGAAGAAATCCGGTTGTCCGATCTGCCGCAGGCCTTCGAGCGGATGAAGAGCCGCAGCGGCGAAATCAAGCTGGCCGTCCGCCCTTGATTTCTTTGAACGAAACCATAACCAGCCTGTCCTTTCGAACGAAGAGCGTTTGTTGCGCTCCGGACGGTTTTTCGAAGCGAGGAACTTCTCGTAAAATGCTGCGTCTTGGTGAACTCGAAATTGCCGAGCACGCTCCGGCGAACAACTGCTCTCCCGCAGCCGCGCAAGAATATACGCGCTGGCTTGCCACGCATCATTACGAAAATTTCAACGTCGTCTCCTGGCTGCTCCCGAAAGATCTGCACCAGCATTTCTACAATCTTTACGCCTATTGCCGCTGGGCCGACGACCTCGGCGACGAAGTCCCGCAAAGAGAACGCGCCCTCGAACTGCTCGATTGGTGGGAGCGCGAACTCGACGCTTGCTACGATGGCCGCCCCTCACATCCGGTCTTTGTCGCGTTGCGGGAAACCATCGTCGCGAAAAATATTCCCAAGCAGCCTTTTGCCGATTTGTTGAGAGCGTTCCGCCAGGACCAAACCGTCAAGCGGTATCCGACGTGGGATTCGATGATCGGCTACTGCGTTTATTCCGCGAATCCCGTTGGCCGCCTCGTCCTCTATCTTTGCGGCTATCGCGACGAAGAGCGCCAGGCAATGTCCGATGCCACGTGCACCGCGCTCCAGCTCGCCAATTTTTGGCAAGACGTTAGCCGCGACCTCGAAAAGGGCCGCATCTACATTCCTCTCGACATTGCCGCCGCCCACGGCTTGACGGAGAGCGACCTCGTTGAGCGTCGCTTCGACAAACGTTACGTCAGCCTGATGAAAGATTTGCTCGCTCGCACGCGCCTTCTTTTTGCACAAGGCGCGCCGCTCGCAAAGATGGTCAACGGCCGCCTAAGCGTTGACCTCGAAATGTTCAGCCGCGGCGGCGTCGCCGTTCTCGAGGCCATCGAAGCGATGGGCTATGACACGCTCCACAAGCGCCCGGCCATCAGCAAAGCGAAACAAGTGAGTCTACTGGGACGCGCGCTCCTAACGCATCTCGTCGCCAAGCCTATACGCCCCGAATCCAGCGCAGGCGGTTTCCAGTTTGCAGCAGCGCGGCAAGCTGTGCCTCAGACGAGCATGTCCGTCTCTCGCTCCTACGCCGAATGCCACAGCATCGCCCGCGCCGCCCACAGCAATTTCTACTACGCCTTCTATCTGCTCCCGAAACCCAAGCGCGACGCTCTGGCTGCGCTCTATGCCTTCATGCGCCTGGTGGACGACGTCGCCGACGAAGGCAACGATCTCGCCGCCAAGCAACGCGGCCTCGCCGACTGGCGTGCCGCCCTGGACGATGCCATCACCGGTCAAATGAAAGTTGTTGACGGCTCGGCTGCCCTCATTTCGGCGACACCGGCCGGTGCGTCCGAAGTGTTGCCCGCCCTCGTTGACACCATGCAGCGTCACAAAATGCCCGCGCGTTATCTCCACGATCTGATCAGCGGCGCTGAAATGGATCTAACTCTGCGCACCTACCCGACCTTCGACCGCCTGCGCGAATACTGCTACCGCGTTGCGGGCACGGTTGGCCTCACCTGCACGCACGTCTTCGGCTTCAACGATCCGCGCGCCCTCGATCTCGCCGAAAAGCTCGGCCTTGCCTTTCAGTTGACCAACATCATCCGCGACGTCCACGACGACTACGCTCTCGGCCGCGTCTATCTTCCCGAAGAAGATCTCGCGCGTTACGGCGTTTCCCCGAGGATTTCGGCAAGAGCGAAGCGACTCTCGGCGTCCGCGAGCTTCTGCGTTTTGAAGCTGACCGCGCCTGGCAATGTTACGAGGAAGGCGCAGGGCTTTTCGGATTCATCGACCCGGAAAGCCGCGGCGCACTTTGGCTTTTGGCGCACACGTACAGCGCCTTATTGGCGCGCATCGAGGCCCTCGATTTCGCCGTTTTCGGCGAACGCGTGCGGCTCTCGAAAGCAGAAAAAATGTTGTTCATCGCAAAGGCGCGCTTCGGGCGCCTCTCGGAAGAGAATATCCTTGAAAAGCGTGATCGTGATCGGCGGCGGGCTGGCGGGACTGGCAGCCAGCGTCGCGCTAGCTGAAGCGGGCTGGCGCGTTCGTCTCTTTGAGCAGCGCCCGTTCCTTGGCGGACGCGCGGCTTCCTACGTCTTGCCTGACGGCGAGCACGTGGACAATTGCCAGCACGTCACTTTCGGCTGCTGCACCAACCTGGAAGACTTCTATCGCCGCGTCGGCTCCGCCGGCAAAATAAAATTCTTCGACCGCCTGCTCCTCCTCGATCCGCAAGGACGCCGTGGCGAAATGCACGCCGGCATCCTCCCCGCGCCGTTCCACATGATCGGTTCTTTCCTCACTTTTTCTCCTCTCGCCCTAAAGGACAAGCTCGGCATCGCCCGCGCGTTCTATTCCATTCTCCAGAGCGGAGGTCATCCTTCCGATGTGGACGAGCCCGGCGGCATCTCCATGCTCGAATGGCTTCATCGCCATAAACAAACTCCTGGAGCCATCAGCCGTTTCTGGCGCGTAGTTCTCGTCAGCGCTCTTTCCGAAGAACTCGATCGCATCGACGCCCGCTACGGCATCGACGTTTTCTGGAAAGCCGTCCTCTCCAACAAGACCGGTTACCGCATGGGCGTCCCTGCCGTCGCGCTCGGCGATCTCTACGAAGGCTGCCGCGCCGCCATCGAAAGAAAGGGCGGGGAAGTAGTCTTTCGTGCTCCTCTCCGCGGCCTGCGCATCGAGAGCGGCAAGCTGATCGCCGCGCTATTCGACGATGGCCGCGAAGAAACTGCCGACGCCTTCGTTCTGGCACTTCCGCATCTAGCGCTTTCTGAACTACTTCCTGAGAGCGTTAAACGCACCGACACCGCTCTCGGCAATCTCGAAAAAATTACCGTCTCACCCATCACCGGAGTGCATCTCTGGTTTGACCGCCAGGTGATGACCGAGCCATTCATCACCCTGCTCGATACCACCACGCAATGGATCTTCAACAAGACGGCCCTATTTGCTGGCGCAAACAGCGCAGCCACCGCTCCGGACACAGGCCAATATCTCCAACTCGTCATTAGCGCCTCCCATGACCTGCTCCAAAAGCCCCGCCAGGAAATCATCGATCTCTGCCTGGAGGAAGTTCGCCACGCGCTTCCCGCAGCGCGCGAAGCCAATCTCCTCAAGGCCACCGTCATCAAGGAAGCGGCCGCTACATTTTCTCCGCAACCCGGGCGTCGACCGCTGGCGTCCAAAGCAGCAGACGAGCATCGGCGGCCTTTTTCTCGCCGGTGATTGGACCGCAACGGGTTGGCCCGCCACGATGGAAGGCGCGGTTCGCAGCGGCTATCTTGCCGCCGAAGCAGTCTTGCGATCGGCAGGAACGCCCCAGCAGTTTCTTCAGCCCGATCTCAAGCCTGACGGCCTCGCTGGCTTGTGGGCAAAAAGTTGAAGGTGCGTCTTACTCGTCGTCGCCGAGCTGCTCGAACTCACCAATTCTTCGCTCGGCAAGCGTCAGCTCCTCGCAAATTTCATCGAGCGCGAGGTATTCATGCGAGTTAGCACGCCGGAACGATTCGTAGGCTCCTCGAGTTTCCCAGAAATCGCACGTCACGTAAGTGCACGCGCGGGAAGGATCGCGCAGGAGGAGCGTTCGTTGGTACGTAGAGTCACGCCGAAAGAGCAGAGCCCAATCTCCTTCAGGGCCGTATACGCTTTCAAACCGTTTTTCTCTTCCCGGCTTGACATCGAACTCCCAGAGGACTAAAAACATAGATGTCCCATCTCCTGCTTGGACGTAGCCAATCCTGTTCTGAACCTCTGGTTAAGATTGTGCTGTGAGCCGAGTGTAGCAATCCGGTCGGATACATACCTAGGTTTCAGTGCGCACCAGCGCGGAAGTTTGAGTAGCAGTTTTCATAGTCCAGCATTGCGTCTGGACGGAGGCGTTTGTGGATCGAAAGTACGGACACCGTGGTTATCGCGACACGGAAAAAGGCGAAAAAAGAGAAAAGCACGACCGCAAGCCGCCCCAGGGCGGTCCGCGCTCGGATCAATTCGGCCCGCGTACGCCGCGCATGGTCGGCACTGTTACACGCGGCCGATGTTCAAATTGTGGCGCGGTGCTGACGGCTGGCTTCGATCCCAACGGCCAATGTCCCAAGTGCCAGTTCGAACTTCACAGTTGCAAACAGTGCCGCTTCTTCGATTCCGGCGCTCAGTTCGAATGTACGCAGCCTATTCCCGAGCGCATCACTCCCAAAGATACGAAGAACGACTGCAAGTTCTACGAATTCCGCATGACCATCGAAAAAGACACCGCGCCCACTTCTTACCCTCAGCCCGCCCAAGTGGCCGCCGCTGCGGCTCCCGCGCCGCCGCGCACCAACGACGCCCGCCAAGCCTTCGAAGACCTCTTCAAGAAATAATCACACTCGCGCCAATACCAAGCGTAGTCTGATTCGCAAATTCTCTCTCCCAGGTTCATACTGTTACGCTTTTCCTCTACCCAAGGAGCGAATGATGCTGAATCGGCGCAGCCTTCTTACCGTTGCTTTGCTTCTCGTCGTGTCTTCTTTCGCGCAAGCCCAGGAAACACAGAAACCCGCCGGCCACGTTCCCACGCCAAGTGAATTCCTCGGCTTCGAGGTCGGCGCTGACCGCAAGCTCGCCGACTATCGCCAAATCTCTTCCTACTTCAAAACGCTCGCAGCAGCCTCGAACCGCGTGGAAATCCAAATCCTTGGCAAGACCACACTCGGCGAAGACATGTTCATGGCCGTGATCTCCACCGAAGAAAATCTTCGCAACAAAGCCAAGTACAAAGAAATTGCCCGCAAGCTCGCCGATCCTCGCGGCCTCACTTCTCAACAGATCGACCAGCTTGCCCACGACGGCAAGACCGTCCTCCTCCTCACCTGCAATATTCACTCCACCGAAATCGGCTCCAGCCAGATGGCTATGGAGTGGGCGTACGATCTCGCGACCTCGCAAGATCCTGAAATCCTCCGCCGCCTCAACGATTCCATCGTCCTGCTCGTGCCTTCACTCAATCCCGACGGCGAAATCATGGTCACCGAGTGGTACAGAAAATATCTTGGCACCAAGTACGAAGGCGGAGCGATGCCTTACCTCTATCACCACTACGTCGGCCACGACGACAACCGCGACTGGTTCATGCTCACTCAAGCCGAAACCAAAAACGTAAATCGCATGGTCTACCACGAATGGTTTCCGCAATTCTGGCTCGACGAGCACCAAATGGGCGAAAACGGTCCGCGCATCTACATCCCGCCCAACGCCGATCCCGTCGCCAAACTGGTCAACCCACTCGTCCATCGCGGCAATAATCTTATGGGCGCGGACATGGGCTGGCGCCTCGAAGAAGCAGGGAAGTCCGGCGTGATTTTCGGATATTCCTTCGACGCGTACTGGCCCGGCGGTACACGCAACACTGGCTGGTGGAAAAACATGTATGGAGTGCTCACCGAAGTCGCTTCTGCCCGCATCGCCACTCCCGTCGAGATCGAATCCACCGAGCTGCAAGGAGGCGGCAAAGGCCTTGCCACCTATGAGCAGCAAATCAATTTTCCAAATCCCTGGCCCGGCGGCGTCTGGCGTTTGCGCGACATCATGGACTACGAGCTGCTCGTCTCTGGCGCCGCTCTCGAAACCGTCAGTAAATATCGCCAGGAACTTCTCCGCGGCGTCGCCACCATGGCCACCCAAGCCGTCCAAACCGCCGACTCCAACGTGTACTGGCGGATCCCGATGGATGGCCAGCGCGATCCCGTCACCGCCACGCGTCTCGCGGCGCTGCTTCTCGAACACGGCGTTGAAGTCCGCTGGCATGCCGACAAAAAACTTTTCCTGATTCCCACCGCTCAACCCTATGGCCGCTTCGTTGACGAAATGATGGGAATCCAGCGCTACCCCGAAGTCCGGCCTGCGTCCAACAGCGGTATCCTCGAGCCTTACGACGTCGCTGCGTGGTCGCTCCCACTGATGATGGGCGTCAAAGCCGAGCGCGTTGCCATCACGCCCGACGTGCAAAATTCTTCGCTGCTGCTGCAGAACGTAACGTGGCCCACAGGCGGACTCACAGGCCAAGCAAAGTTCTACTCTGTCGCCGATCACCAAAACAATGTCTTCGCTCTAATCAATGCGATGCAGAAGGCCGGCGCCGATGTTTATTTTCACTCTCTGCCGAACTTTCAGCCGCCAACGATAATCTTTCGCAGCCCATCCTCAACTCGCGGCCAATGCAGAAAAACTCCACTTGCGCTGGAGCCCCGCTCGGCGACTGCCCGCAGGCGCCACTCAACTCAAGCAACTGCGCGTCGGTCTCTACAAACCCTACATCCCCTCGCACGATGAAGGCTGGACCCGCTTCCTTCTCGAACAATATGGTTTCAAGCTGAAAAATATCGACAACAAAGAAGTCAAAGCGGGCAATCTGAACAATTCCTTCGACGTGATCATTCTCCCCGATACAACGCGCGAAGCGATCGTGGATGGCAAAGAAGGCCGTGGCGGTTTCTTCGAAGAATTTCCGCCTGAATACGCGGGCGGCATCGGCAAGGAAGGGCTCCACGCCCTCCGAGATTTCGTGGACAAGGGCGGCACGCTCATCACGCTGGCCAACGCCTCGGACGTCATCTACGGCGAGGATTTCAATCTGCCCGTTCGCAATGCGCTCGCCAGCGGCGGTGGAGGCCGCGGCGCAGTTGCCGCGGCGCGCCTCCGACTTCAACATCCCTGGCTCTCTCCTGCGCGTCTATCTCGACACGAATCATCCCGTGGCCGCCGGCATGCCCCACGAAATCGCCGCCTTCGTCGACTCCCCCATCGCCTTCCAAACCTCCGTCCCGCCGCCCGACATCCAGCGCAGCGTAATCGCCTGGTATCCCGACGACGCCAAAGACATTCTCATCTCCGGCTACGCTCACGGCGCCGAACGCCTTCAACGCAAAGCCGCCGCCGTCAGCTTCACGCGCGGCAAAGGCAAAATCGTCATGTTCGGCTTCCGCGTCCAGCACCGCGCCCAAACCGAAGGCACCTTCCAACTCCTCTTCAACGCCATCTTCTGGGGAGGAATGTAGATTCTTTAGGGCGATGTGTTTTCTTCGCTTCTGTAGCTCTTCGCTTCTGTAGAGGCCGGACTTTAGCCCGGCTCCTCTCTTTATTTTTCCCGCTTGAATCTCGCTTAAATCAAATCTTCAACCGCGCTTCACCTCGGCTTTTTTCTCAAGCCGAATATCCCGCGGTGTTCACCCGGCCATTTGCCACCGCCATCGCGTCGTACTCCCGACCCGAACTTTCCGGCAGCAGCACCCAAAGCGTGTAAATCCCCAACGCCGTACCAAGCGGAAATCGGAACAGAGCCAAACAGCCAACCACGATTCCCAGTATCCGCGCCCACGGCTGTCGCTGAAAAAGACTCCAAGCCAGCAAAAGGTGGATCAATCCGAAGAACGCAAGAAATCCGCCTCCAAGCAGCATCCCTCTCCAGACAAGCGGCCCAAAACCAAACCAGTTTTCCAGCGGCCACCTGCTGCCGCCCCAGTCCCCGAAGGGAAAAAACAGTCTGCGGAACGCCATCAGCCAGCCCACCTCCATCAGCCGCAAGATGCCGTTCGCCAGCCAGAATCCCGCCACAATGTTTAAGTTTCGCTGCACGCGCCCTTCTACCGCCGGGCGCGCAACTGGCAAAGTTTGCGCTGCCGCCGCCTTCGGCGCATCCGGAGCCGCCATCAATTGCTTTCCGCACGAACCGCAATACGTAATCCCAGCACTAAACGGTGTTCCGCATCGGTCGCAAAACATGGTTTAGACCTCCCGCTCTGCTATTGGTACGCTCCACGCGCAAAAAAGTTCCACGCCGTCCGCCCCGATTCTCCAACCCTCGCCACGCCGCCCGCACTCCGCCTTTGCACCTCAGGCACTGCCCCTCGACCCTCCCCGCCCCAATATCTCCCAGCATGCTATCTTTGACCTCAATCTGACGGGTTGCTCTAGTCTTCTTTTCACAGCCACCCTCAATCGCAAACGACGGAATTCTCAGTTGCAAAAATCTCGCGCCGCATAGACCGGAGCCGAACTTGACAAGACCTCTTCTCGCGAAGCGTTACATCCTCACGCTCTTCGGCTTTTGCGTATTGTCGTTTGCCCTCGCGTCATCCTCGATCGCCCAAGAACCCAACAAAACCGAGTTCCTGAAAAAAGCTCGCCAAACCTATTACAGCCTCAAATCCGAAGGCCTCGCCGAATTTCAATGCTCGATGACTCCGAACTGGGAATTCCTTCTCCAGGATCAGCGCAAAGCGGATCCTACTTCTATTGACGCCGCAATCCAAAAGCTCCAGGCGCTGCATTTTGGGCTCACTCTCGGTCTCGACGGCAACGCCAAAGTCACTCACAACGAACTTCCCGCTGAAAATGAACAGGTCGCGAGCGGCCTTAAGCAGGTCTATAGCGGCATGGAGCAAATGGCGTCCGGATTTTTCCAAACCTGGTCCGCCTACATGATCTCTCCCGCCCTCCCCGATCCCGGCGTGGACTTTCCAACTCGAACACGTTGGCTCCGGCTACCGCATCACCTATAAAGACGGCACCGCGGACGTGGTCACCACCTTGGGCCAGGACTTTGTCATGACCGATCAACGCATCAAAACCAGCGAATTTGACACCACCATCAAGCCGCAATTCAAAAAAGGCCCCAAGGGCTTCATACTTGCCGGCTATCAGGCTAGCTACCGCGGCGCAACGGCTGCCGAAGCCACGGAGCTGGACGTGGCCATCGACTACCAGGAAGTCAACGGCCTGCAATTTCCGCAGGAGATCCTTCTCTCCGGCTCCTACGGTGCAACCCCATTCAAAGCCAAAGTCGCCTTCACCGGCTGCCAAGCCACTAAACACTAAGCAGCCAACTTACAACATATTCGTCGGGTGCCCCGCGACGCACGGAACAGTCTCGGTTCCACCACCCATTTATTCGATCCCGACCCGCGTCGAAACCATGATTACTTCTTCGAACTCCCCAACTTTTTTGGGGAGGCAGGACGCCCAGTCAATCGGTCGGTCTCAACTGCGACCACGAAATGACTCAGGCTGTCCTGCATGGGAACCCTGGAGCAGTTGCGCATAGTCCACTTCTTCGCGCAGCATCCAGTACAACCTCACCGCCAGCTTTCGTGCCATGGCCACATTCGCCAGCGCACGGCGCCTCCGGCCGGTTCTGGCCCCGCCAACCCGCGTTCTTCACAACATACCCGCCACGTGGACTGGCCCGTCCGCACGGCGCGCAATTCGGTGCCCCAATTCGTACCTCTAACTTCGTGACCCCTAATACCAGGAAATATTAGCTTGACATGAATTTACGTCAGCGTTATTGTCGTCGCAAGACTGTCCCGTGTGAGGTTGCCATGAACTTTCTGTCCCCTCGGCGCCTTCGCTCCCTTTCCTTCTTTTTTGCCCCGCTGATTCTGATTCCGCTCGCGCCGCAGCTCGCGCAAGCGCAATCCACTCCACCCACTAGCAAGGCTCCGCCCCCTCCTCCACCGCCCCCGGCGACGGATCAGCAGCAGTTCGTCTCCTACTGGACCACCGAAACCGGCTGGCGCACTGAACTCCAGCTCCGCAACAATCAGGTCGGCCAGATCCTGACCGTTACTCCTGTCCTTCGCTCTACCGACGGTACCGAAACGCCGCTCTTCCCCGTTGTCATCCAACCGCAGGAAGTCAAAACAGTTGACGTGGAGACCGCCATTGGAAGCTCCGCGCCACAACTCATCGGCGCATACGGCTCGCTCGCCCTCCGCTACCGCGCGCCCAGTCAAATCAATCTCTACGCCGCCGCTATGGTCATGGGCGTCGGCCACGCGATCGCATTTCACGTGGACGCCACCGGCGAAGACCAGGCAGAAAACGTCGGAAGCCGCGAAGGAATCTGGTGGCTTCCCAATGCAACCGCGAACGATTATTTCGTATTAACGAATCAAGGCCAAAACCCGCTACAGACCACGCTGTCTCTATTCGATGCCAGTGGCAAAGCATCCACGCAAAACATCACCTTGGCTCCTCGCGCCATGAATCGCTATTCCATTCGCCAAATGGTCGCTGCCGCGAAGCTGTCGGGTTCCTACGGCGGCATCAAGGTCTCGGCAGCCACCCACGCTGGCTCTCTCGACACGCTGCACGTCGTGTTCGACATCGAAGGCGGCCTCTCAGCCATCATGAAGATGTTCGACTACGATCCCAGAGCCCAGCTCAAAGAACGCGATTACTCCGGAACTGGCGCCTGGACGCTCCGCGCCCCTATGCTGGCCCTTGCAAATCCCGATCCCGCGCTCGCTTTTCCTCAGGGCACCACGCTTCACCCCCAGCTTTTCATCCACAACACAACCTCGAAAATCGCGAACCTCAATTTGCTCTTCAATTGGCACAGTGACGCCGCCAATGGCCAGGTCCCCGCAACGGCTCTTCGTCTGGCCCCTTACGAAACCCAACAAATAGATGTCACTTCTCTCCAAAGCTGCAAGGTCATCCCCGCCGCGGCTCATTGGGCCTCTGTAACTCTGACTACCGACGGTCTGCCAGACGAAATCGTCGCGGTCGCCGCCAGTTTCGATGAAACTCTGAAATATGGTTCGCAGACTCCCTTCTCCGATCAACTCGCTTCTTTGTGGGCGGGCGGCCACTGGCAATATGACCCGCAGCACGACTCAATCATCACCGCCGGTAATGGCGGCACGAAGCCAACCCAAGCCTCCTTCACAATTCTCTATAATCAAGGCACCCAGAAATACCAGTTGGAGCAGACCCTTCAGCCGGGCGATCAAATGTGGGTGGATATTGGCAAACTAATCCGCGGAAACGTTCCCGACAAGAACGGCAAGACTCTTCCTGCCGATCTAACCACCGGCGCCTACGAAGTTCGTGACCTCACAAACAAAGGCGTTGGCACTCTCTTTGAAGGCAAGGTCATCTCCGACAAAACCTACGGTCACGTCGTTTACGGCTGCGCCGCCTGCTGCGGCTGGGTCTCGCCATTCCTGTGGTACGATCCGATCGCTGTCCCTTTTCAAGGGACAGCCTTCGACGGCGTTCAAGCCTGGTATCCCTGCGAATCCGAATACGACGACATAAGCTCGAACTTTTACTCTAGTTGGAGCTCAGGCAACACCTCCGTCGTCACCGTCGACACTTACGGAACTCACACCGGCGTCGCCGTCGGCTCGACGACCTCTCAAACCCACGGCTACTACCAGACCAACAACGCCCACATCCATTGTCCCAACTCCTACTGCACTCCCAGCGGTGGCGCGAACGTTCAGAGTGTCACAGTGACACTCAATCCCTCAACAGTGCTCCCGGGAGGGCAAAGCGCTGTGACCGTGACTGTCCAGCCCGCAGCTTCCGGCATCAGTGTTAGCATCAGCATCGGCGGAAGCATGTACACAGGTGGACATCAGCACTCGGCCAGGCCAACGGGTAACATGGCGAGCTATTCTGGGACTACAGATTCGAGCGGACAATGGAGTTCGCAGTACACGGCATCGGCCTATGGGGGCACCGACACCATTGCAGGCATCAGCGGCATATTGGAGGACGAGAAGGTTATAACGATTGCCGTCCCCGGATTAGTTCAACTCGCAGCGGGAGCCAATTATTCGCTAGTCGGCTCGACAGTCACGCATCCCTCAGATCACTATGGTACCCCGACCGCAAACTCAGACCTCGTAACGATCGCGAACCAATATGCCTCGGCATTCCCCGGAACGTCGCTAACCTATAACGACCAAAGTCTAATTCAGGGAGGGTTGTTCGATATAAATGGCGACTGGAACACCCCGCACATAGAACATCGACTGGGCATCAATTGTGATGTGAGCGAATCGAACGTCCCAGCGGCCAACCGGGCCACGCTTCTGGCGATCTTTACCAATAATGGCAGTCCGAATTATCTTGACGAGGGAAATCATTGGCATCTGCGATTCGGTGCCGCTGGGAATCCGGCCGGCGACTAGAGTCACATTTTGCGCGCGTCACGAACCTAGGAAATGGGAAGGCCATTATCAATGAAGTCGATCCGGACACTGCGAGCCTGTGGCTGGTTTATTGCGCTATTGACGCTCGTGTGCGCCACGGCTTGGCCCCAGCGTGCGGAGCGAAAACCACTCGTCACTCCTCGGAATGAGGAGGTGAAGTACCTACCGACCGGGATGCGAACTCGTCCTGATCCGGTCACGCACCGGCCAATTCAGTATGCCCTTGACGGAAAGATCACGTATGACCAATCAGCTGACAACTACAACTTAGAGTGGATTGGCGTCGACGGCCAACGAAAAAAGTTGACCTGGGTCCCGCCCAACAAGCTGAGCGCGGCAATCGTCGGCGCCGTCAGCTATGACCCAGATGAGAAGCTGTTTGAATACTCCTACGAAGTTAGTAGTCTCCCAATATCCCAGCAGCAGTTGCAGTCATTGTATGTAACGAGTCTAACCGAACTAGTGTCGGGAGAAAATCCTGACAAAACATGGTACTCGAGTGCTTTCACCCCGTACCTGAGGCAGGTTTTCAGAACCAAGGGCGGGTGGGCTTGGTCACAAACCATGGGCGGAAAGATCGGCTTGCAGCCACGCGAAACCGCGAAGGGATTCCGTTTGCGTAGCTCCGGCCTCCCAACAGCTATAAGCTGCTATGTTCGAGGCTACACGGATGCCCTTCACAGTTCGGAGGATGTCCCAGAGGAACTCACGGATGCAATTGACCGAGTCTCGTGGAAAATCCCATACGGCTTCACAATCGGACCTGGGCTTTCATCGGATGCCCTGTCCCTCCAGCAAATCGTACAAAATCTATCTCGGTCTCTGGAAATCGCGACTAAACAAGGCTGGATTTTGGACGGGAGCGACACGAGAGCAATAAACCAATTATTCGAGAAGATCAGTCGTGCAGTTTCTGACGGCAATAGCGCTGAGGCAGTGCGTCTGGCGGACCAATCCACTACGTTAATCGCCGGTGCATATAGCCGGGGAACGCTCTTACCAGAGATACAGGGAATACTTGTCTACAATCTCGCGGAGCTAAAAGAGAGCATATCCAAATCAAGCACAGCATCGGCGGGTGGCGCAGCCTTAACGCCGTACGACGATTTTGACTTTGTCTTTTTCTGGGGTGGCCTACCTTTTCGTTTTTAGTTTTTGAAAAGGTGGGTCTTTCTCTGATCTGCCCCCTAGCTCCGCGCACAGGATCATACGACACGAAACTCTCCTGAACTCATGACTTCAACCTCGTTCCGTTCTCCGAGTTGCGGCGCGCAGGGAGCCGTAGGCGACCGGAGCGCCGCAACTCGCCGCGCGAACTCCCGCGGCGCCAAATACCCCAAACTACTGTGCGGCCGCTCGTCGTTGTACTCTTCCTTCCACGCCGCGATCTTTATCCGTGCCTCGAACAAATTTCCAAACCAACTCGCGTTCAGACATTCGTCCCGCAACTTCCCATGGAAACTCTCTACAAACGCGTTCTGCACTGGCCGTCCTGGGCGGGTGGCGCGGAGATTCGCGGGCGGAATCTGTCCAGTTGGTTTTGACTTGCCGGCGGGTGGTCGGGCGGGTGGCCGCACCTTAGCTCTCAGGTGGCCACCGTTTGCGTCGGGTGGGACATCCTCTACTCGCAGAAAAGATTTTGACTTTGTCTTTCTCCGTCGGGTGCCCCATCCTTGCGGGTTTGCTTTATGCAAGGGTGGGTCTTCCGCATTTCGCATTTCCAATTTCAATTTCCTCCCCCCCCCCACTTTTCCACACATTTCCACAGCCGTAACAAACCCATTACTCCCCGTCCAACTCCCTCAAACCCCTCAACTTCCGTCACCCTCATTCGAATCCGCCATCGTCGTTCGAATGACCTACTCAGTAATTAAAATAGTTGTTGACAATCGGTAACTAATACTGCTACCATTTCCTATGTTTCGCTCGCCGACCACCTCATCGCCCTCCCCTTCGCCCGATTTCGCCTCCCTCTGCAGCTCTTCTCCTCGCCACTGTAGGTGTGGGGCTTCAGCCCCGCGACTTTCTCCCCGTGCCTGTAGCGACGGGTCTTCAGATCCGCGCTTCTTCCCTCCGATAGCTATCCCCTTTAGAATCCGCACTTCCGCAAAATGCGCCCGTAACTCGTTTAGAATCCGCACTTACAAAACACAGGACTTAAAACCCTTTAGAATCCGCACTTACGGAAAAACCCGGGGGGGAGGGGGGTCTTATTGTTAACCAGACATCCGATGAGGGATCTCTCCGTCCCGCTCGTCACTATTTACCAGTCACGTCTTTTCTGCGTACCTCGGCGAACGCAGCGTCTCTGCGCTATCTTTTCTCTTCACCAGTCACAAATCACCAGTCACTCCCAAGTGGCACAGACTTCAGTCTGTGCGCTTCACAGGAAACAAGCTCGGCTCCGCCGGCGGCGTATCGGCAATCTCCTCCAACTCGGGATACTGCACCCGCAGCGGCTCCGGCACTTTCACTTTGGAGCCTTTCAAAATGCTGATGAGCTGCAGCGCGTTGACCACTCCTTTTCCTTGATAGTGGTTGTTGGTGATGACGAACACCTCTCTGCGATCGCTCCGCTACTTTAGCCACGCGCTTGGCCCACGGCGCAAGCTCGGGCATGGAGTAGAGATAGTTGTAGCGCTCGTGGGAGGGAATCGCTTCGTCATCGGTAAACCAGGTGTCGTAGCGCCGCCCGTGCAGCCGTACGTAGCCAATCGGGGAAGTGGCTTCCGCGGAGGGTTCGAGCGATCTCCCGATGATGGGCTGATCAATGTTGCAGAATCCCGCGTTCGATTCTGCAAGCATCGCAAAGGTTTCCGGTGTCTGCCACGAAGCGTGCCGCACTTCGACGACCAGCGGGTAATCCGCGAAGCGTTTCAAAAGCGCGGAGAGATGAGCGACGGTTTCAGGCGTGCGGTGAAACGAAAAAGGGAATTGCAGCAGCACAGCGCTGAGTTTTCCCGCGGCGCGCAGCACGTCGAACCCGGCGCGAACCGCACGCTCGTCTTCGGCAATCGAGGATTTGCCCGACGCTCCTGCGCCGCCCGGAATAAGCTCGTGTGTGAAGCGCTGCCACAACTTTGCGGTAAAGACAAAGCGCGGATTCGCCGCGACGCGGTCAACCCATTGCGCCGCGTGATCCGGCCGAATGGGATTGTAGAAAGACGTGTTGATCTCGATGGTGTCAAAAAATTCGGCGAGATACGTCGCTTCGTGAAAGCCCTTCGGCTTTCGAGAAGGGTAAACGTAGCCCGGCCCAATCCGGATAAGACCAGCCGGCCGGTCCCACGCGAATCACAGCGTTTGCGCCAGGTTTTTTCAGTCGGAGGCATGATGTGAGCGCGCTAGCGAAGCACCGTATGTCTGTGGCACAGCCAATCTTGGCTGTGCGCCGCTGCGCAAAGCGCCGTGGGCAGGGTAGAGTGGAGCAGGCACAGCTGTCAACGCATCGCAGAGTTTTCTCGCATGCAATTTCAAGGTGCGCCGGTGCAACCGATCTCTCGCGCAACGATTGCCGCGCGCATTGCACGCTGGTATGCTGTGAATCATGATGCGGTGCAAAGAGCAATTCCGCGTCGCCCGCCTCTTCCTCAAAAACCCCTACAGGTGCATACATGAAACTTTCCATCAGCTACAAGAGCGTCGAGCCTCGCAAGCCAGCCGAAAAGGAAGTCGAGCGTTATGCCGGTAAATTGAACCGTCTTTTAAAAAGTTATGATCCCGACTTGGTGCAATTGCACGGTGTTTTTACAAAAAATCCGCGTCGCGAAGAGCTTTCGTTCTCGCTGAATCTTTCCTTGCCCACCGGTACGCTTCACTCGACCGGAACCGGCGAAAATGCGCGCGCCAGTTGCAAGCAAGCCTTCGCCGAGTTGGAGTCGCAAGTAAAAAAGCACCAATCGCGCCTCCGCAAAGACTACGAATGGAAACGTAAACGCCCCCGCCCCGCGACGCCCGCGGCCGAAGTCGCGTCCTGACTCACGTCGCCGGCAGGGCATCAAAATAAGTCCGCGCTCGAAGGCAAAAGTTTGGCGCGTCGAGCGCGCTTGGCGCAGCGTACGCTCATGCTACAATAAGAAATTCACACCATAGGGGCGTAGCTCAGTGGTAGAGCAGCGGCCTTTTAAGCCGAAGGTCGTGGGTTCGATCCCCACCGCCCCTACCAGCCTTCTTTTTTTCCTGACAACAACTTAGCGATTTGTCGAGGCAGAAAAGGCAGCAATAAGAGCCTCACGGGTGGCGCCGGTGGCTCTGGCGAAGGTGAAGTCGACAGCGAAGCAGTAGTGCAGCGTGAGCTTTTCTGCATACGCTCGGTCCGAAAGACTGAATTCACCGGCGAAGATTTTCTGGCAGTGGTTGAAAGGCTTGCCAGTGGCCTATACCGTGACAGTGCAAGTTGAAAGAGGAGCTCAAGCACTCACGGGGAAACCCACGGGAAGGAAAGTAGCCGATTAAAAGGGAAGGGAATTCTTATTGTTCCCGAATTGTTCCCGCTCTATAGAGCAGTGAAGAATTGTGCAGGAAGGCTTGTGCAACATCATTTCGCGCGAAAGTGCACATACGAGAAGAGCGACCTAAATTAGTGAGTCATTGCCTGCCGGGAAACTTGGGGATTGGCGGAGAAGGACCAACGGAAAAATCGCAGATCGCAACTTTCGCAGCGAAAGGGCCTGACGAAAATCATGGCCAAAACTTTTCTTTCAACGATTCCTTTACGTCTTGATTTGCGGATTCGTTTGCTTTGGCACAGCGGGCAACTCAACATTGCAATTCTCCTGATGCCGCCTCGGCATCCAAATGGCAAACTCATTTTGTATCAGGGGCAAACCTAGTCTCTGTCCCGTTTTGTACAGTGGCATCCAAGAACTGCAATCGTTGAGACATGCGCAAGCCTGGCATTCCGCGCCAGTTGCCAGGGTCTTCTTGAAGTGGGCTTATGTTGTAGATGTTCAAAACGGTACAGACTCCACTTTCTTGGCGGCATACCTTGAACTTGAAGGGGTCTACCTCCTCGGCGCTCATCCGGATATCCGAAGGACGCCGAAACGATCGGAACTCTGCTGTACGCAGCAGACAGGGCGCTCTATGCGATGAAAGAGAAGCGGCCAGGAGTCGCTCGGGCCGGACTAAGCACAATCCACAATGTGTGCGACCTGAAGAGGAAGGCAACCAATGGATGAAAATCATTCCCGCCAGGGCGAACGTCGGTTGGTTCCCGTGCAGCCTCAGCATTCTGAAGGCAGAATTCAATACTTGCTGGAAACGGAAGAGCAAATTCTTCGGTCGATTTCCGTCCGAGCGCCCGTTCCGGAGATACTGAACGAAATCTGTACCGCTCTCGATTGTCAGATTGGCAACATGGTTTCGCTCATTTCCCTGCCTGAGGACGATGTGGCAAGTATCGCTGAGATTACGCGTAACGCGGCACTCTTTGGCCTGCATATTTTCGCTTCCGCAGGCATATTTAGTGCAGGCGGTGAAGAGATCGGCTCTCTGGAGATGTATTGTTGCACTCCGCGCAACCCTTCTTCCCATGAGCTTCAATTGATTGAACGGGCGGCGTGTCTGGCCGCGATTGCGATGGAACGCGACACGAGAGCGGGCCATCAGGCCGATTATCGTATTCCAGAAAAAAGACCGGCGCGAGGAAACGCGCTCAAATGGCCGGTTTCGATGAACTAAAGTTCAAGCAAGCAAAACCTCGCACGATTTGCAAATCGAGGCCGTTGGACTTCAACCATGCCATCTTGGAAATGGCAGTTCGTGTCATTCGTGCAGGACGACGCTCAAGAGAGAAGTATTGATCTGCAGACCTCCGTTGTACTTGATGAACCCTAGTTTCCTGAATTTGTTCATGAAAAAATTGACCCGAGAGCGCGTCGTGCCGATCATCTCCGCCAGTGTTTCCTGCGATACTTCGCGGAGCACTGCGTGGGGCTCGTCGTCTTTACCGTAGCGGGCAAGCAATAGAAGAGTGCGGGCAAGCCGCTTCTCGCTCGAATTGAAAAGCTGATCGATCAAGTCCTCTTCGATTCGAATGTTCCTGGCGAGCATGAATGCGATGAACTTGTCGGAGAGGTCATGCTGCTCGTGAAGCACCCTAAACATTTCGCTCTTCTCAATGAGGTGCACGGTGACCGTTGTAATCGCGATGGCCGTCCCCACGCGAACGGACTGACCTGCCAGGCAGCCTTCCCCAAAGAAGTCGCCGGGTCCCAGAATGGCAACGACTGCCTCCTTGCCAGCTTCACTGACGACGGAGAGCCTTACATTGCCTTCTTGCAAATAGATTACGCTCTTAGCGGCATCGCCTTGAGAGTAGACGACCTCTGCTTTTTTGAGATCTTTGACTTTTCTGGCCACACCGGCCGAATCCAGAAAAGCTTGGGCGTCGAACCTACCTTTTTCATCGGAACTAGTCTTGGGTTTCTTGTTTATGGGACTCATGATTAGTTTTAGGACTCCACTTGAGCAAATGTGAGGTGCTGGATGAGAGATCTTTCTTCTGCCTCCGAGAGAACTTCGCTCAGCGTTGCTTTCTTGATTCCTTGATGCTGTTCAGTTGTTGCTTCCATCCGGATTTGTTCTTCAACAATCTTTCTTACGAACTCCAAAGGAACTTGCTCGAAATGAGTTTTCGAATTGAACATAAGAATTTTCCGATCGCACTAGAGGCTAGCAGGAGGGAAGTTGTACGGGTCAACTCTTTAGGGAGCCGAACGGAGGCGTTAGTCGGGGCTAAACGGCTAACTTAGCCGAGCCGAGCCGAGGAGTCGCCTCCCCAAGAAAACTTGTCGATTCTTCGTCTTTGTAGCCCTCATTTTTCACTTGCAGGACTCGCTACGGCGAGATACGATAACGCTACGTTTGTTTAGCGTGTCATCGCCAGGGAGGACTATATGGGGAGCACTCAGGTGAGAACCGGACCAACGCGCTTCAAGACCATGGTGCAATTGGATGTCCCGCAAGGTCGCAATGGAAAGCACATCCTGATTGTCACCGCAATCCTCAAGGACCTCGACCGTCTGAAAGCTGGTTCCGCACTCAAGGTTCCATTGGCTGATTTGGCGGAATCAAAAGAAAAAGTACGTTCCGCGCTGAATCGCGCAACTCGGAAAGCTGGGAGAAAAGTTGCGACCGCCAGCGACGCCACTTTCTTGTACGTGTGGAACGTAACCGAATAGCCACAACCACTTGGGCGACTATCCGTCCTGGAGCAGTGGCGGCTCCTGATTAGCCGAATCACCCGGCATCTCTAACGACATCGTTATCTCCAATTCTATCTTGAAGGCAAATTGTTCTCACGGATGGCGGATGCGCGCCCGCCAGAACGACGCATCCCACCAACGCAGGAGCGAACAAATTCCACCCGTCGGCTCCTCCGTTTCGTGTGGGACATTCTCAGCCAAAAATAAACCGGGAACTTGTACACAAGTGAACAGACATGTGCGTTGGCGGAGCCTAAGATGAGATTGCGTGAAAAGGACTGGAGTGCTGGCCAGTCCATCCCCTTCGGCTTGAACTCCACGACCGCAAGGTCGATCGGGAAATTAAACAACACTTGAATCGCACGGACTGCCTGGGCAGGCAGTCCGTCTCTGCTGTGAATCAATGAGTTCCAATCGATTTTCCGCCCTAGGCAGAGCAGGCCGCAATTCTTGGGACTCGCGTGGAAGTGTCTCGTAAAACAGACAGAAAGGTAGAAAAAGCATGCCTCTCATTCAAATTCTGTTAGCCCTGATCGTCGTGGGCGTCCTTTTGTGGTTAGTGAATCGTTTCATTCCGATGGCTGGGAGCATCAAGTCGATTTTGAACGCAGTTGTAGTCATCTGCGTGGTGCTGTGGCTCCTGAATGTATTTGGATTGTTTCACTCACTCTCGCGTATCCACGTCGGGGCATAGGCACCTCCAGCTGAATAGCAAAGAAAAATTTAGTTAGTCACGCATGAGGATCAGGGATCGGAAGCATAGGCGCACCATGTACAACGGGTGGCGGGCGCATAAGTGGAGGCAATGGAGTAACGCATGAAACCGATACAAGTCATGAGTACAACCGCTCTGTTTTTGCTTTTCGGAATGGCCGCGCCTGCTAACGCATGGCAGGAGAAGCCGGAAGAAAAGGCCAGGCCAGCACAACAGGAACGGGCCAAGCCAGAAAAGCAGGAGCAGGTTAAGCGTGCGGAACGGCAACCGCAGGCTAAACCTGAAAAGCAACAACAAGCGAAAGCTCCGAAACAGGAACAACAGGCTAAGCCCGAAAAGCAACAGCAGCAAGCCAAGGCCCCTAGACAGGAGCAGAGCAAACCCGAAAAACAGGAGCAGCAAGCCAAGGGGCAGCAACAGCGGAACAACTCTACAAGACAGCAGCAGGCTAGCTCTTCACATGGTCCCCAGCGCACGCAACAAGCCGTGGCCAGACAACGCGCGCAGCCCGAACTCCGCCTGAGTGCCAGGAGCAGCGGCCGAATTCCTGACGACCGTTTCCGCTCCAACTTTGGCCGTGAGCACCATTTCCGCATCGGCAACCCTGTTCTGGTCGGCGGATATTCTCGCTTCCAGTACGGCGGCTTTTGGTTTGGATTCGTTCAACCATGGCCTGTCGGCTGGTACTACACGGACGACGTCTACATTGATTACGTGGATGGTGGCTACTACATGTACAACCCGTACTATCCCGGCGCTCGCTTCTCAGTCAGCGTCGTGATTTAACCACCAACCCTGCCCGTCGATTGAAGGCGGCTCCGACGCGGCGCGGAAATCTGTCAAAGGATAGGAATTTGGCCGGGGCGGAGAATCTGAATTATCGTTGGGAAGCTTCACTTGAGAAGGGGGAAAAATGCTCGGAACTATACTGATCGTCTTCTTGATCTTGGCACTTTTTGGCGCACTGCCGCGATGGTCGCACAGCAGAGACTGGGGCTATAGGCCGACGGGAGGCGTCGGGCTCGTGCTCCTCATCGTCGTGGTTCTCGTACTTCTCGGACGCATTTGAACTTTGCCGCCGGGGGGTTAGAGCGATTGTTGCGCGCTCCCGCCTGCGGAGCCCCGTTTGTCCTTTTGATAGCGTTGGACGTAATGCGAACGTATCCGGGAGTTGTAGCGGCCCACTCTCGTCTGTTTCCACCTGGGCCGAACTTCTTAAGTGGGAGGTCAGCGATGGATGAGTCCAGGCGGCACGCAATCGAGTTTCTCGAGAAAGAACTCAAGACATACTCGGCGCTTTCTCTGTTCTTGTCGAAGCAGGGAATCAAAGCAGATGTGCGAGTGGGCAAGAAAAAGGTCCTGATCAGCCCGGCCTTCTACAAAGAGAGAATGAAGGAAGCTAAGAAACTCGTCTATGAACTCAGAAGAGCAAAATAGGACACCATTCCCACAAAGTGCATCTTCCAGTGATTGGGCTCGATGGTGGATGCGTGTAGGAGCCGTCTTTTTTATCCTGCTGCTGTGCACCGTGTGCTTCGCCGGCATACTCCGTGCTCACCCACGAGGAAATCGTAGACTTGGTATGGGCTGAAGCCATCAGCCCACTTCTTCTCAAGCGATTTCCGGGGTTAACGGAAGACCAGCTGAAGGAGGCACACGGTTACGCCTATGGCGGCGCTGTGATCCAAGATCTTGGGTACTATCCCTTTGGCAGCGTTGAATTCAGCGATTTGGTTCACTACGTCCGCAGCGGTGACTTTGTTCGAGAATTGCTATTGCAGAGTCAGGATGCGAACGAATACGCCTTTGCCCTAGGCGCGCTCGCGCACTATGCGTCAGATATAGCCGGGCATCCTGCCGTCAACGCGGCCGTTGCCATTCAATATCCCAAGCTGCGGGCCAAGTTCGGTAACTCCGTCAGGTATGCGCAGGACCACACCGCGCATCTGAAGACGGAGTTTGGATTCGACATGGTGCAGGTTGCAAAGAATCGTTATGCTTCGCAGCAATATCACGATTTCATCGGATTCCAGGTGTCCAAGCCTTTGCTGGAGCGGACTTTCCCGATCGTTTACGGAGTCAAGCTGGAAGACGTGCTGACACATGAGGATCTCGCAGTCGGTTCCTATCGCTTTGCCGTCAGTCGGATGATTCCGGAGATGACCAAAATTGCGCTGCGAACCCACAAGAAGGACATGATGAAGGAGACGCCCGATTTTGCGAAAAAGAAGTTCCTCTACCGCCTGTCGCGCTCCGACTATGAAAAAGAGTGGGGAAAGGACTATAAGAAGGACGGATTCAAGACTCGACTGTTTTCGATGCTTTTGCGATTTATGCCGAAGATTGGCCCATTCAAAGCTCTGGCGTTCAACAATCCGACTGCACAGACCGAGGACATGTATTTCAAGACCATCAATACGACCGTCGACCAGTACCGCATTTTTCTCGCACAAGTTCGTACCGACTCACTGGAACTTGCCAACGATGATTTTGACAGTGGCAAAGAAACCAAGCCGGCCGAGTACTCTTTGACTGACGAAACTTATGCAAAGCTGTTGGACCAGCTTGCGGACCGCAAGTTCGATCTGACGTCACCGGATTTGCGCGACAACATCCTAAACTTCTATTCCGACCTCACTCTTCCTCTTGAGACCAAGAAGAACCCGGCTCAATGGCGAAGCGTCTTGTCGTCCCTTGACAAGCTGAAGCTGGTTATTCCAACTCCAATTCTCGCTGCCAGCCCGGCAAAGTGACGCTGCCCACGGGTGTGCAACTCATTCGAATCAACCGCCGTCAGCAATCCTACGGTTGCGTCAAGAGCCTCGCCCAAAAGTAAATGCAAATGTGTGCGTAAGTGTACAGACTCTTCTTCAGCTTCCGTCCATGATGGTGTCGTAGGAAAAAAACAAAAGGCCTTCGCGCAGGCCCCATTACCTCTCGACTGATCGTCTCGGGTGAGTCCCACGTTCAGAGAAACAAGTGGCCTTGGACTCTCCAGTAGCCAATTTAGTTCTGGGCCAAAGGTGCGGAGTGTGGGTTCGAAAGGGGAGTATATGAAACCCGTCATTTGGATTGGCATTCTCTTGATTGTTCTAGGCGGGCTGACTCTCGCCTATCACGGATTCAATTACACGCGTCGCGAACACGTCATGGATGTGGGACCAATGCATGTCACGACGGAGACTCAAGACAGAGTTCCCATTCCACCGATCCTCGGCGGCATCGCGTTGGTCGGAGGAATTGTTTTGCTAGTCGTTGGTGGCAAGAAAAGTTCTTAGCTCGAAATTACGAAAGTGCCCGCCTGAGAGTCGGGTAACGCATAACCCTCTCGAAACTCGCACCGTGTTGAAAGTCCTTCAGCCATAGAACTTAATTGGGGAAAAGTCAGCAGAAGAAGTTTTGACCTTGGAGGTCAGTAATGAAGAAATTCATGGTTACCGCAGCATGCCTTACGCTCGTAGCAGGTGCAGTTTACGCCCGGCAACTGAACAAGGAGCAAAAGCGCCTCGAAGAGTGCGGCGCTGTCATGCAGGAGGTTCTCGACATCCCGGATAACATTCCTCATGATCTTTTGGAAAAGGCCGAGTGCGTCATCGTGATCCCTTCTGTTAGAAAGCTGGCTTTCGGAGTCGGCGCAGATTACGGCCGCGGCGCGATGGTTTGCCGGACAGGCGAGCACTTCCGCGGAGCTTGGGGAGCCCCGGCGATGTACGCCCTCGAAGGCGGCAGCGTCGGCTTCCAAATCGGCGGAGAAGCAACGGACTTGATCCTGCTGGTCATGAATGACCGGGGCATGAACTCGATTCTCAGCAGCAAGGTGAAGCTGGGCGCCGACGCTTCCATTGCCGGAGGCCCAAAAGGACGTGATGCTTCTGCGGATACCGACGCTTGGATGAGAGCCGAGATTCTCAGCTATTCCCGTTCACGTGGCGTATTTGCAGGCGTTTCTCTCGAAGGCTCCACGATTCGCCCCGACGACGATGCCAGCGGAGACGTATATGGCCACTCCATGAAGGCAAGTGCGATCGTTCGTGGCGCACACATCGGCGTGCCTGCAACAGGTCGTCGCCTCGTTGACGTCCTACAAAAGAGCGCCCCCCTCAACGAATCAGAACACGGTTCCAATCAGTAGTTGAGAGTGACCAGCTCGCCGGGATTTTTCATATCCCGGCGAGCTGCCAATCTTCAGAAAACCGGTTCGGCGGAATGCTTCGCTGAACTCTTGATAGAGGCCATCTGCAAGGGTCGCGTTACCTGAACCATCCTTTGCAGTGTGGCCTCTAGCCTTTTCAGATCATCCGGTGCGAACCATGCGCTTTAAGTGAAAACGAATTGTGAGTGTTTTTGTGACGAGGATTTCGCGGCAGCGCTGAGATGGGACTATTTGTGACGCCGGTCGTTACCGTGTTCCGCATGGCCGTTGGCATCCAACCAGGTCAGGAGAGCGCGAATGCTGCCCTGCGCCAATGCAATACTTGAATCGGCAGCGCCATAATAGAGATTGATCGTGTCCCCATCCGTTGCCACGGTGTAGCCGCAGGGGAATACTACGTCTTGGACATCTCCATGACGCTCGTACTCCGCCTCGGGCGCGAACATCCAGGAATCCCCGCGGACCAGGCATTTGTCCGGCTCTTGACGGTCGAAGAGAGCCAGACCCAGCCGATAGATAGAGCTCGAAGGCGTCCTTCGCACGCCGTGATAGATCATCAGCCAGCCTCTCGAAGTTTCAATCGGTGGCGGAGACATGCCAATCTTGTTGGCATCCCACCAGGCGCCACGGCGGGCTTCCAGCATGAGCTTGTGATTTCCCCAATGACGCAGATCGGGCGAGTAAGAGATCCAGACGTGAGCTCCGAGCGGCGTCATGGGCCGATGAATCAGCGCCCAGAATCCGCCGATCCTGCAGGGCAGCAGAGCGGCGTCCTTGTCGTCCGGCGGCATGACCACGCCAATTCTTTCGAAGCTGCGAAAATCCTCCGTGAGCGCCAAAGACACGCCGGGACCCCCGCGAGAATACGAAGTGTAAGCCACGGCATATTTTTTCAGCTCAGGCACATACGTAATGCGCGGATCCTCGATGCCCCATAACTCCTCCGGGTATTGCTCCGGATTGGGCAGCAGCGTCGGTTCGCTGTCGATTTGCCAATTATCTACCCCATTCACCGAACGAGCGGCACACAGGTGCGAGAGCCCGCGCCGATCTTCCACCCTGCACAGCAGCAGCGTCGAACCATCCGGCAGCAGCGTCGCTCCAGCGTTGAAAACGCTGTTGATGGAATACGGCCAATCCTTTCCCGTCAAGATTGGATTGGCAGGGTGCCGCTGAAAAAGCGTTTCGTATTCCTTCATCGTTGCTTGCATTGTAGGTTTTCCGGCGCTCATGGAACCGCTTTCTCAAATTGTGTCGAAATCAAAAGAAGGACTACCTTGCCTGTCACAGCTTGTTTTCTGTACCGTCGGCTTCTTCCAACTGCCGCATCTCGAGCAGCGCCATCAGAAATGACAACGTGGACTCCGCTCCCTGATTTTCATTGGCCCGGTCGGGATGCAATCCGTCCCGGCATCCACCCGTAGTTGGATCGTAGAGTGCGATCTGCAGATCGTTGTCTCCCAAAAACCAGTTCATCGCGGACCATGCTTCCTTGCGCCAGCGGCCTTTGCCCGTTGCGCGATACGCCTGCAGGCACGCTGACACGACTGCGCAGGCTTCCACAGGTTGCTGATCGAAGCGCGCCTTCTCGCTTGTCTTGGAATAAAATCCTTGCGATCCAATGGGCACGAAATGCCCCTTCGACTCGCAGCGCTGAATCGACACCAGCCAATCTAGCGCCTCAAGCCCCGCCGCAACCATCTCTTCGTTCCCGGCGCGCACCCCCGCCCGAATCAGCGCCTGCGGCAATCGCGCATTCGAATAGGCCAGCCCATTCTCAAACCACTTCCAGTCATCCGATCGGCATGAGCGGTAGGAGTTCAAGAGCCTGTTTGCAAGCGCATCGGAGGCGCTCAAAGCCGCGCGATCCCCGGGAAATGACTCAAGATACTCGAGCAGTCCCATCAGCGCGAACGCGCAGGCGCGTGGACTCTTGAATTCGACAGCTGCGGGAATCGCAAGTTCAAACATCCGCCCCGCGGCTCCCTGCAAACCAGCATCCTTTGATCTTCCTAGAACAGTCCCCAATCCCCATAATGCTCGCCCGTGACTGTCTTCCGAACCTTCCGGCTCCTGCCATTGCCGCTCGTAACTCAAGCAGTTTCTGAATCGTTTCGTCGCCGGATCAAAAGCAAACCACAGGAAGGCCAGATACCGTGAGGCCAATTCGGCAAAGCCCGGTGGCACTCCAGCTCCCGACCCTTCCAAAAGAATCGCCACAATTAATGCACGCGCGTTGTCATCCGTCGAATAACCTTCTGGATAGTTCGGCACCAGGAAAACGGCGTGCTCCACAATTCCCGTGTGGTCGGTCATCCGATACAAGTGATCCAGCTTTATGGCCGGAAGGCGGTCGAGAGTCTTTTCCGTGTTCCGCGCCGAAAATGTCGCGCGCGGATTTCGCAAGCGCTCGTTGTAAATACGTTCGAAACTCTTCATATACTTCTGCGCCACGCGGCTCCATACCATGTCCCGCGCGTAAAGATAAGCGCGTTTCCGCATCGCGTGCCGTGCTGTGCCGTTGTCCAGTAGTTCCACCGTCTTTGCAGCTATCGCATCCGGATCATCAAAAGGCACAAGCGCGCCGCGCTCGTCGTCCAAAAGCTCGATAGCATGCAGGTATGGCGTCGAGATAATCGCCTTGCCGGCGCTCAATGCGTAGGCAAGAGTTCCCGAAACGACCTGCTCCTTATGCTTGTATGGCGTGATGTAAATATCCGCCGCGCCGATCAACTCAACCATTTCCTGCGGGCTAACGAACCGGTTGCGAAAGATGACATTAGCCTCAACGCCGAGATCCTTTGCCAGCTTCTGCAAGTAGTGCCGGTAGTTGTCCCCTTCGCGCCGCAAAATGTGCGGGTGTGTCACACCCGAAACCATGTAAACAACGTTGCTGTGACGCGTCAGTATTTTGGGCAGCGCTTGGATCACATTCTCGATGCCTTTGTTTGGCGACAGCAATCCAAACGTCAGCAACACATCTTTTCCTTCTGTCCCAAACCCATCTTTATAAAAGCTCGGATCGGTGAATGGCAGATCGGGAATCCCATGCGGAATCAGATCAATCTTATTGGCCGGAACCCGAAACACTTCCTGCAAAATCTCCGAGGACTGCTGGCTCATCACGATAAGCCGGTCCGAGAGCGTTGTGATTTCCTCCATGACCGCGCGTTGGTCGCGATTTGGGGCGCGCAGTACGGTGTGCAACGTAGTTGCGAAAGGCATTCGCAGCCGCCGCAGCAATTCCAGAACATGTGCGCCAGCGTGGCCTCCAAAGATTCCGTATTCATGTTGGAGACAAACAAGATCTATATTGCTGAAATTTAAAAAGTCCGCGGCTTGCCGGTAGGAAGCCAGATTATCTTCGGAAAGTTCGAACCGCACCCTAGAGGGATACGCGTAGCCTTCTTCAGTGTCGTTAACCGGTAACGCTAGCAGCTCCGTCGCGCCATATTCCGTGTGAATCGCATCACACAAATCCGTCGTAAACGTGGCGATTCCGCAATGCCGTGGAAGATAGTTGCCGATGACTGCGATTCTACCCGGAAGCACCGGCCGCAGCGGCGCAAGCGTGAACTTGACAAGCTTATTGTCCAGCAACACCGACGGCGAGTCCGTCAAATCTATCGTTTCCATGGGGTGCATTATTTTTGGCAGCGACATTGGATTTCCTGTGAATCCGCGACTTGCGGAAGAATCACCGCGTGACCATCCAGGAAGTTCTGAGCCTGGACTTTCATTGAGCACTGGGCTCTTCTGCTGGATCCGGAATCGTGTTCCGGTTATCGACTAGGAGCGCGTCGCTTTACTCGTGCAAGACAACCGTAAGTAATGACTTATTGACTTTGATTTTGCCGTTGTATTCGATGAAGCCCAGTTTCCTGAATTTGTTCATGAAGAAATTCACGCGCGAACGCGTGGTTCCGACCATGCTCGCCAGCGTCTCCTGCGACACCCTCGGCAATATGCGAACCGGGTGATCTTGCTTTCCATAGCGGGCGAGAAGTAGCAGCGTGCGCGCCAGACGCTTTTCACTCGAGTTGAACAGTTGATCGACCAGGTCCTCTTCGACTCGGATGTTATGCGCGAGCATATATCGGATGAAATGGTCGGATAGCTCATGCTGCGAATGGAGTACGCGCAGCAGTTCGTCTTTCTCAATAACGAGAATTGTGGTCGGTGTGACGGCCGCAGCCGTGCCCATTCTAACGGTCTGGCCGGCCATGCATCCCTCGCCAAAAAAGTCAGTCGGGCCGAACATGGCAACCACTGCTTCTTTCCCTGACCCGTTCACAACTGACAATTTCACTCCGCCCTTCTGGACGTACATCACTGTATCCGCAGCGTCTCCTTGTGCGTAAATCGATTCGTGTCTCCGGAATTCCGCAATTTTTCTCGAAATTCCTGCGGTATCGAGAAACACCTGCGGGTTGAAGGAGTCGACCTTTCCATTCTTCTTGTGGTTGTTTGCTTTCATATTCGGGCCGAAACACCATCTCGAAGCGGGCGTTCCTCAGCCATGTCCACTCTAGCAGGAAGACGTCCTATGAGACTGTGCAAAAGAGGACAGCACGCGCCGTCTAGAGTCTATAGCATGAAACGCTGGGACGGCGAGAAGGAGCGACATTGGCCGGTACCATGGGCTGGGACGGGCAGTATCCCTCCCCTCGCCATTCTCCTAAGAAGCCAGGAGCCGCGCGACGAACTGCGAAGTGTTGAAAAAACGGCAAGAACGATTCGGTCTCAATCGCCAGGCCTGCATCCGCTCCTTCACGGCAAGGCAGTCCCGGCCCACCCCTAACTTGGTTAGGGAGAGTGCCGACCCGCCTCGCCCTTGTTTTGAACATTGTGCAATTTTGAACAGACAGACCTGAGCCCGAAGCGTAGCTTCCACCTGAATAGTGAAAGTGTGATGAGGCCCGCGATGACAGTCGTAGGGAAACCTCCGAGGGCGTCATCGCGGGCTTCCTCTCCATAGGCGGCACGGGCCCGCCTCCAGAGAACATCCGCTCCTTCATCCCCTGCCTCTCCCGATGCCACGAACTCAAAAACCCGGTTCTCCGTCTTCGTGTAACTCCTTCATAATCAACACTTGCAAAACTTAATCAGAACAAACGACTTTAACTCTCTTTAGAATGAACACTTATGAGAAACCCGGGGGGTGTTATAGGGGGTACGGACCGGGCACATCCCTGACAGAATAGGCCGGGGGCATTCCTCACACTGTTCTTCAGTGGCCAGCGCGTGTAGAAAAGAGCGCACGCCATGGAAAGGCGCGGGGACTAGCATGGGCCGAGAAGCGAAATATGAGCCTTAGACTCGGTTCCCTACTCAGAACGCAAAGCTTCGATGGGATCCAGATAAGCAGCTTTCCGGGCAGGGTAGTATCCAAAACTGATGCCCACCAAAGCGGAGAAGAAGACGGCCAGCACGACCGCGCCTACGCTCACGACCGTGTTCCAACTCGCCAAGCGCGAGATGATGGCGGACGCAGTGATCCCAAGTACGACTCCGACGCAGCCGCCGGCAATCGAGAGCGTTACGGCTTCAACTAGAAATTGCGTGAGAATGTCGCGCGTCTTTGCTCCCACGGCTTGTCGGAGCCCAATCTCCCGGGTCCGTTCGCGAACCGAGACCAGCATGATATTCATGATCCCGATACCACCCACGATCAAAGAAACCGAAGCAACAGCGGCGAGCATGATGGACATGATGTGCGAGGATGCTTCTTGAGCGGCGAATATCTCTTCCATATTGCGGATGGAGAAGTCATCGTCCTCGGATGGCGTGAGATGGTGCCGCTGCCGGAGAAGTGCCTTGACTTCATCCTGCGCGGCCTGGATCTGGTTGCCGCTTTTCGCCTCCATCACGATCGAATCGACGGCATCGGCATTGGCCGACTTGATGCCAATGACCTTGCGTTTCGCAGTGGAAATGGGAAGAAGGATGACATCGTCTTGATCTTGTCCTGTCGGCGATTGCCCCTTGCGATCAAGGACGCCTACCACAGTGAAGGGCACATTCTTGATGCGAATCGACTGGCCAACGGGATCGATATCGCCGAACAGATTGGTCACCACGGTCTTGCCCAGCACCGCGACTTTGTTGGCGGAATCCACATCTTGCTGAGAAAATGCGGCACCCTCGGCCACGGAAAGTTGGCGCACCTCAAGAAAACCCGGAGTAGTGCCGAAGATGATGGTCGCCCAATTGTTGTTTTCGTAGACGATTTGGGCTCCGCCACGTACCACGGGCACAGCAAGCGCGATGTCGGGACACTGCGCGGGAATTTCATGGGCATCGGACTCTGAGAGCGTTACCGCATTGCCGGTTCCCATACGCAACCCGGAACTGGTCAGACTCCCCGGCAGAACGATGATGGTGTTGCTTCCAATACTTGCGATCTGCTGCTGGATGCGCTGTTTTGCGCCTGAACCGATAGCTGCGGTTGCGATCACCGCGGCAACGCCGATGACGATTCCCAGCATAGTGAGCGCGGAACGGAGCTTATTTACTTGCAACGCCCGGAAAGCGATTCGCATCGATGACATGAAATGTTTCATGTGGAGACCTCAGCGGCCGCATACGAACTTGCCGCGTCCACGACAGCAGCGGGAGAGATCGAACCACCGGTATCGCCGACGATTCGCCCGTCCCGGAAGGTAATGATTCTACTCGCGAACCTGGCGACTTCGTCGGCATGCGTTACCACCACGATGGTGATGCCGTGCGTGCGATTGAGCTGCTGAAAAATGTCCATGATCTCGGCGCTCGTATGCGAATCGAGTTGACCTGTGGGTTCGTCGGCGAGAAGAATTTCCGGTTCGTTGATGAGCGCCCGTGCAATGGCGATCCGTTGCTGTTGTCCGCCGGAAAGCTGGGTAGGCAAGCTGTGCTCTCTTCCTGCCAGGCCAACCAGGGCCAGAACGCGCCTAGCTTGCTCGTCGGCATCCCCGGTATCGCCACGCTTATACAACAAGGGTAGCTGCACGTTTTCCATGGCACTCATACGCGGAAGTAGATTGAAGTTTTGAAACACGAATCCAATCTTCTCGTTCCGGATTTCGGCGAGCTGGTCGCGATCGAGCCCCTCCACCGGGACACCGTCGAGTGAATACTGTCCGGAAGTGGGCCGGTCGAGACACCCCAGGAGATTCATTAAAGTCGATTTGCCGGAACCGGAAGCTCCCATGATGGCTACAAACGAACCGCGCTCAATCGTGAGCGTGACACCCTGCAACGCATTGACGGTCACCTCGCCAAGCGTGTAGGTCTTGGTCAGGTCATTGGTTTCGATGAGCTCAGGCATGGCGCTCCTCACATTCTGGGAGCTGTGGGTGCCGAGGTGGTCGATGAAGAGCTTGAGGTACTTCCGCTCATTGTGGCGCGCACCACAACCTGTGCTCCGGGTTGTAGATCGTTCGAGCGAACGGCCGTGTACTTGCCGTCCGAGAGCCCAAACTTCGCTGGCACGGCCGTCAGTTGTTTGCCGCCAGCCAGTACGTAGACCTGTTGTTTGTCCGCTTGCGCGGGCGGCAGGCCGGTCTTTTTCAGCACGGCCGCAGAGGGTCGGAATCGCAGTACCGAGTTTGGCACTTTTAGAGTGTCCTCTAGTTTTGCCGCCAAGATCGTAACGTTAGCCGTCATGCCTGGAAACAATTTGAGGTCGGAGTTATCCACCGTAATCACCACGTCGTAGGTGACCACGTTCTGCGTGATGATGGGAGCCTTGCGTACGTCGGCAACCACGCCCTGAAAAGTCGTGCCAGGATAGGAATCCACGATGAAGGTAGCCTTCTGCCCTTTGGCAACATTGCCTACGTCCGACTCGTCCACATTCGTGTCCACCTGCATCTTGGTTAGATCCTGCGCGATCTCAAAAATCGTTGGCGGGTTGAGCGTAGCCGCCACGGTTTGTCCGACATCCATACGGCGTGCAACGACCGTGCCATCAACCGGCGCCATAATTCGCGTGTGGTCCAGATTAATTTGCGCCTGCTGGAGCACGGCTTGAGTCTGACGCTCCTGCGCCTGTGCGGTGGCCAACTGGCTCTGCGCTACCTGAACGGAGGCTTGTGCCGATTGTATGTTCTGTTTAGCGGCATCGATCTGCGCTTGGTCGGCCGTCACTTGCGCCTGAGCAGCGCCGTAATTCGCCTTGGCAGTATCGTAATCCTGCTGGGCTGTAACCTTCTCTTCAAACAGCATTTGCGCTCGTTCCCATTGCGCCTTGGCATTCGTTTCATTCGCGAGGTCCTTCGCGGCAATGGCCTCAGCACTTTTTTCGGTCGCGATCGCTGCGCTCAAGTCAGACTTAGCTTTCTCGACCTGCGCTTGCGCCGTAATCGTGGCCGAGTGTGCGGAACGAAAAGTGGCGCTCGCTTGTTCGACCTGTGCTTGAAAGATCTGAGGGTCAATTAGAGCGACCAGTTGGCCTTTTTTGACCTTACTATTCCAATCCGCATAAAGAGCCTTGATGTTCCCAGACACCTGGCTGCTCACCAGCACGTCAACAACGGCGTTGAGATTGCCGGTCGCGGTGACTTTTGACTGTATCGTGCCTCGTTCAACCGGAACTGTTTCGTAGGTGATCGTGTTCTGCAGATGTGCCCGCCACAACGCGCCAGCTACGGCCAACGCGAGGACGAGGCCTACGGCGACTCCCCATTTGAGCCACTTCCACCGCGAATGTTTTTTGGGAGATGGCGCGGTCACGATGCTTGGCCGCGTCGTGGAGGTTCCGATCTGAGTAGGTACCGTAGCCATACATCACCTTTCTGAGCATTCTAATCGTGAGTCCCTTGGCGATTTGCGGCTGTGACACAGGTCACTTGGGCAAGTGACTTCCTACACCGAAGCTCAAGGACAGGGCGAGTACCAGAAGAGGGTTCCACATCCAGACATTGGGATTCGATCTAAATTTGATGCTCGATCGGCGGCAAATCTTGTGAGATGTGTCACAGGATTGAGTAGCCGCCGACACAGCCCGCGCCGCAAGAAAACTTCAGGATCCATGCAGTTTCCACTGAATTGCCGTTGAGGTTCCGCATACGGGCGGTCAATGACGACCTTTGCAAAGGGTGGAAAAGGAGGTTGAGATGATAGTTCATCAAATCGCGGAAGGCGCGGAAAAACGGATTTCCGCAAACAAACCACATTTCTTCAACAAAATCCTGCTCGCGACGGATTTTTCGCCGGCTTCCGGCCGAGCGCTAGAATATGCAGTCTCTCTCGCGAGGCGTTACGGCTCAGCGATCTATCTGACCCATGTCATCAGCTTGGATGGGTATCCGCCGATGGCGCCAGAATTTGCGGCATCCTCCCTGCAGAAAACGCACGTTGAAGCACAGAAAAAATTTCGCGAACTCTTGAAATCCGGACTGCTGATCGCACTGCCATACAAGGCCGTGATCCAGGAAGGCAATCTCTGGCTTGCGCTCGAAGAATCGATCAAGAAGTATGAGATCGATCTACTTGTAGTGGGCACTCACGGCGCGGGTGCACTACGGAAAGTGTTGATTGGCTCGGGAGCTGAAGAAATATTCCGCAAAGCGAATGTACCGGTGCTGACCGTTGGACCGTCGGCAGCGATCGATCCTCCGTATGAAGTGGAGTTCAAGAATATTTTGTTTGCAACTGATTTCGGAAAAAGCGCGGAGAGGGAGGCAGAGTACGCCGTATCCCTGGCCCAGGAACATTGTTCAAGACTGAGGTTGGTGCATGTGTTCCCGCACCCGAAAGATTATGGCGAATCCGTCCTGGCTCAGCAGAAACAGAACAGCATGGCCCAATTGCGGGAGCTAGTACCGGCCGAAACCGAGCTGCATTGCAAACTGGAATTCGAGGTCCCGGTCGGGGACCCCGTCGAGCAGATTCTACGAATCGCGGAAGAAACAAAGGCCGATCTCATCGTGATGGGTGCGAAGGCTAGAAAGAATCTGGCAGGCAACGTTCCACACACGAAGGCGTACCGGGTTGTTTGCGGAGCGCAGTGCCCCGTACTGACCGTGAGGTCGTGAGCGGCAAAGAATTGTGCTCTCACTGTCGCGGCAAGATCCAGAATCTCGATGCTATGTACTCTCCGATTCCAGGTCTCTTCAGACTCGAATTAGGGGAGTAGGCTGGCAGAGAGTCTCCGCGGTATTGACACAAAGTGGACACCTTGAAGCTATTCCTTCCTCGAGCGTTTGAGTGATTTTGCGCGAAGAATTGTGATTTGGAAAGTCTGTTAGTTTGGGAGTGCCAAAGAATAGGAATGACCAAATTGGCCAGCAAATTCCTGGCGGCAGTCGTACTCGCGCTCGGATTGTGCTTCGGGGCTACTGTCGCCCGATCCCAACGGCAGCCGGAAACTTTCTTCAAGACAAAGATAGGCTTGTCCGTAAGGGATATTCAGAAGATGGAGCAAGGCCGCGTCGTGACCAAGGTTCTCGAATCCGCAGACAAAAAGTACGGAGTCCTGGTGTTTGGCGGGGTCTATATCAACGGCTCGATCGAACGGTTCGTCGCATCCTACCGTGACGTGAGGACACTCCTTGAGGATAAGGTGTACCGCGATGTGCAAGAGTTCAACGCGGCCGGTCCGCCCACTCTTTCCGATTTCGACCGTCTCTCATTCGTCCGCAAGGACATCGACGCGATACAGAAGTGCAAGCCCAACCATTGCGATCTCCAGGTGTTCGACGTTAGTTTCTTTCAGAATCAGATCGACTGGAACTCGAGAGGGAAATACGACCAATTCAATAAGCTAGCCCGCCTGCGCATTTGCGAAGGCCTCGCAAAATATATGTCCGGCGGCCTAAAGGCATTGGGCAGCTACACCGACCGTCAGAAGCCTTTCAACCTCTACGAAAACATGAAGTCCATGCTGGATGCTTCCTACTACCTGCTTCCTAACGAGCCCGCAGGCATCTATCAGCACGTACTTGACTTTCCAGAGGCTAGAGTTCCCGGCGCGATCGACTTCTTCTACTGGGAAGACATCGATTTTGGTGAGGGGCCCACGATACGGGTGAATCGTGTCTCGATGTTCCCAGGCGGCGTGGGTGATGCCAAATATGTGATCACCAATGAGCAGCTGTATGCCAGCCGCTTCATCCGAATTGCCCTGCAAGTGTTCTACTGCGTCCCTGATACGCAGAACCCCGGCAAACCAGGGTTTTACCTGATCGAGATGAACGATTCGCGGGTTCCAGATTTTGGCACTCCAAAACTGAGCATAGTCCGAAAAATCGCAACTGGAAAAGGAGTCGCATCCACGCGAGATATCTTGAATCTTTACCTCAGAAGACTCACGGTAAAGTGAAGAATTGCGTACTCGAACGTCTTGCGGCGACTCCGCGCGATCTTGAACTGTTTCTCTCCGAGGATAGATCGCCGAGAGAGAATTCGGAGAAACGGACCGCAGGATGGTCTAAGACCATGACGCCATGGGCAAGGTTTAGGCCAGGCGAGAGTGACGAGGATCACGTGCGAGGGTGCCTGGAGTCACGGAAAGCTGACATTAGGGCAGGTAAGCTGATAAACGGAGGAGAGCGATGTTAACAACCCCGGTTGGCAAACGAATAGCCGTCAAAAACGTATTGTTCTTGACGGATTTTTCCGAACCCTCGGCCATCGCGCTTCCGTTCGCGATGATGATTGCCCGGTCGAACGGGTCGAAGGTGACCGCTTTGCATGTCGTGTTACCGTCCGCCTACACATACATGACGCCAGAGATCTCCGGTACGCTACTGGACGACCAGGAGGACCAAGCCAAAGCAGAAATGCAACGTGTGGAGGCCCAACTCGTGGGACTCCCAAGCGAAACGATCATCGAACGGGGCAGCGAAGTTTGGCCGGTACTCGCGGACATTCTAAAAGAGCGCGAAATCGATCTGATCGTCCTTGGAACTCATGGCCGAACCGGATTCAAGAAGGCGGTGCTCGGCTCGACAGCGGAAGCGGTCTTTCGCCGGACCGCCGTTCCAGTGCTGACCATCGGCCCATCTGTGCGAATCGGTGCGCACAGTGGCGGGCGGTTCCACTGTGTCCTTTTCGCGACCGATTTCAATGAGGCATCCCGGGTGGCCACCCAATACGCGGTATCGCTGGCGGAAGAAAGTCAATCGCGGCTGGTGCTCCTGCACGTACTGCCAGCGCCCAAGCCCGGAAAAGCGAAGAACTTCGACGATCTCTCGGTTGCGGAAGCGATGCATCGACTTGAGGACTTGGTGCCGCGCGACGCGGAGTTCCGGTGCCGTCCCGAGCCCACAGTGGAGCATGGAAAGCCGAGCGCGCAGATCCTTGCCACCGCGCAGCGATGCGGCGCGGACTTGATCGTGCTCGGGGTTCGCGGAATGGACACTCTAGTCGGCGTGACGACTCGCATGGAGCGCGCGATCGCATATGAGGTGGTTGCGCACGCACCATGTCCGGTCCTAACGGTTCGCAGGGAGTGAGCGATCTGTTGGCGTTTTTTCGCTAGTGTGGGAGGTTGCCATGATCAAGAAAGTGAACGGCGGGTATCAAGTCGTGTCCCACAAGGGCAAGAATCTCGGAGGGCCCTACAAGACGCTCGCTTTAGCCAAGAAACGTTTGCGTGCCGTGGAGTTCTTCAAGCACCGCAAGGGGTAAATCAGGGAGAGACGAAAGCGGAGGTGCGGCGTAGGAAGCGAATATGAAAGTCTCCAAGACGGCACCTCCTGGTACAGAGATGCGGAGTATTCGCGGAACTCTTGCAGGCGGAAACCGCGTCGAAGGTAGACGAGGCCCCATTCCAGCAACCGCGTTTCAAGTCCGATAAATAAAAGAATCTGGCAGAACTGGCTAATGGAGGAAAATTGTCTCGAAGGCAGGGTGCTCAGAGCGGTCGAGTTCATGCTTCGGGCTCAAAAGCTGTGCCTTTCAGAGACAATCCAAGCTTTCTTCCGGCTGAATCGTTCATGCGCGGTCAGGCTGCCGCAGACTTGGTACGAACCATCGGAAGCTTCTGGCCGTAGAGTCTCTTCAGACCTTGGATGATTTCCTCGGAAGAGAGTTCACAGGCTCCCTCCCACTTGTTTAGGTCGCCGTGGGTGATGATGTCGTCCATGGAAAGGATTCCCTGTGGTATGCCAGCGTTGTTCACGACAGGAAGACGCCGTACTTGCTTGTCTGCCATGGTTTGCAGGGCTTCGTGAATTTCATCGTCCGGTTTGCACGTGACTACATTTGGCGTGGCTATCTCTCCGACGGTGAGCTCTCCCGCCAAGCGGTTTCTGGTCCCAAGGGCGATGCAGATATCCCGGTCGGTCACGATTCCCACCAGCTTTTGATCGGGCCCGACAACCGGCAACATTCCGCAGTTGCGCACCCACAGGAGCTCTACTGCCGCACCCACATTGGTGTCAGCGCTGCAGCACACGGCTGACTGCGTCATGACATCTCTCACTTTCATAGCATTTCTCCTTCACTTTCACTGAGGAAGATAGTGTTCTTAGACTCCGCCGATGGCTTCCAAGCCAGGCCGATTGGATATCGACAATGTCGAACCCTGCAGCGCGACAAGGTGACGTTGCTTGAATCCGCTGAGCGTGCGCGTCACCGTTTCCCGAGTCGTTCCGATGAATTCGGCGATCTCTTCGTGAGTCAGAGGCAATTTAATCTGCGTGGCTTGGTTCGGACTCTTGGACTCTCCGGACCATTCCAGGAGAAGACGAGCGAGCCTCTCCGGAACGGAAGCCGAAAGACCGACCGTGCGCAATTGCTCGCAGGCGCCACTGTAGAGCGTGCTGAGTTGTTTCACGACACCTTCATATGCTTCAGGGTGCTTGCTCACAAAGCGCAGGAAGTCGTCGCGCCGAACAAACGACACCTGGCAGGGGTGCAGGGTTTCGGCGGTGACTTCATAAGAAATTCCCGACATGGTTGCCATGAGGCCAAGGATCTCGCCTGGCTTAGCGATTCTCAAGATCATGGTTTTTCCGCCGCTCGAACTGATGGAGAGTTTCACCTCGCCGCCACAAAGGACGAAGACGCCGCGAGGATCTTGCTTCTCGAGAAACAGAACAGCGCCCGCCGGATAAGTTGCTGACGATTTCATCGTATTAAAATCCGCCGTTGCCGCAGGACTGAGCTGGCAAAAGAAACCATTCGCGCGCAATTTGCACGACTGGCAGTTTTCGTTGAGTTCGAACCCATAAGGACCGCGCATTTTAGACTCCTTCTTCTCCGTCTTTCGGAGATCCCCGCATTGCTTCTTCCGCGAAGTACCGTGTTAGAGGCGAATCGGCCAAAAAGCGTGCGTTCGTCTCCTGATAGATCCTGCGCAAAAGTTCTCTTCCCTTGGCGTCGACGAAAGCGACTCCCCGCAGGTCGAGATGCAATTCCCTTGAGCCAAGCGAGGTCGCCAGTAATTGCCAAGTGCGGTTGAACTCTTCGGCCCATGGCCCGACGATCTTTCCTTCGAGCTTGATGGTTTGAGTCCCATCGCCGTCTTGAACGGTGATTCTCAGCATCCTCGCCAGATCCAGTCTCTTCGCGTGACGACTTAAGTAAGGCACGTCACACACCAAAGTGAGAGACATCACGAGATACCCGGGATCTGTTTCAAATGAGGGCACTTACGCGAGGGGAGAATCGAGATCGGTGCCGTCGATGTGCGGTGGACCACAAGGTGACGAGACGAGATTTCGTCTCCGGACTAAATGTAGTCTCGACGCTTGATAGCCAACTTTTTCACCTTGGGTTTGACGAAGGCGGGTGACGTTTCGCACTGTACAGCGTGATGTTGGTCACTGCCTTACTCCGACATTCAAGCGATCTTGGAGCTCAGTGGAGAATATTTCCATGAGCCATGACGAGCGGGATCTGCTAACTGTCCTCAAGGCCGAATTGGAGTTCCTCGAAAAAGGTGGGTACCGGCAAACGGCGCGAAGCGCATGGCGTCCGAAATTCGTATTTCAAGATTCTCCCACGTGTTTGAACTTCGACCCGGCCCGCCAGCCAAGGCCGTGCAGCGAATGCGCCTTGGCGCAACTCGTACCGCAGGAGTTGGCCACGAAAAAGATTCCGTGCCGCTACATCCCGCTCAACGAGCGCGGAGAAACGATTGATTCCTTCTACCGGTACGGAACGGAGAAAGAGTTGGAACCTGCGCTGAGACACTGGTTGAAGCAGACAATTCAGCGTCTCGAAAAGGCGAAAGGGAATTCCCCAGCCGGCGTGGAACTTCCGGAGGTACACATACGCGCCAAGGCCGTCGAAGCCGAATGAGTCTTTTGGAAGAGCCGAAGGAGTTTTATGTTTTCCAGTTGCGCAAATCCGGATTGTCGCGCCGCGTTTGACTATCGCGAAGGCCATCTCTTTCGATTTCACAAGGCATATCCCGCTGGAGAAAAGCCCCCGAACACGCACGCCGTCCAGCACCTCTGGTTGTGCGGAAACTGCTCGTCGGGCTACACGTTGGCATACGAAGACGGATATGGCGTTGTGATCCTGCGACGGCAGGACACGCCTGGACAAACATTGCCGTCCCGGTTCGTTGCCGCGGCGTGAATCAGGGGCCTTCGCTCATGCAATGCGCGCGAGCCCATCTTGGGATTTCGAGATGAGTTGCGCATTGTTTTCGGAAGAACTCTCAACGCGCGAATAATAGGCGTTCGTCACGTATTGCGACAGCATACGTTGAGTGTTGAAGAACGAGCCGTTGAGGGCGATGGCGGAGCGCATGATTTCGGCATATGCGCGGGGGCGCGAGTAATACATGGGGAGAATCACCCGCTCGAGCTTGTCGTACAAGGACGCAATCTCGATGTCGTGCCGTTCGGGATCTTCCTCGTAACCTATGGACCATCCCGTGGTGCCTTCGAAGTGCCCTTCCACCCACCAGCCATCGCGCACGCTGAGACTCGGAACGCCATTCATGGCGGCCTTCATCCCGCTAGTGCCGGATGCTTCGAATGGACGGTGTGGGGTATTTAGCCAGAGGTCCGCACCCGCCGTGAACAAACCGGCCCAGCGCATGTCGTAGTTCTCCACGTAGACGACCGGAATCAATTCTCGCAGCGCCGCGGCCGCCTCCATGACTCTTCGAATGACAGCTTTTCCGGCTTCGTCTCTCGGGTGTGCCTTGCCGCCGAAGACGATTTGGAATGGACCGATTTTTTCGCGGATGGCCCGGAGGCGATTCAAATCGGAGAATATGAAGTCAGCGCGCTTGTATTCCGCCGCGCGGCGGGCAAAGCCCAGCGTGGCAACGGTCTCGTTGAGATGCACACCAGTGGCCTCCTCGATGGATCGCAGCAACTCGCGCTTGGCCTGAATGTGAGCCTGCTGAATCTCTTCAAGTGGCAGGCCGATGGCGTAACGGAGATACAGATTGTCGCGGCGCCACTCGGGAATGTGCCGGTCGTAAAGCTCGCGAAACGCCGCGGAGGTCCAAGTGGCTGCATGAACCCCATTGGTGATGGCGTGGACGGGATAGTTGGGGAACATGCTGTGCGAGATTTCACCGTGGTGCATGGCAACACCGTTGATGTAACGCGAGCATCGCAGTCCAAGATACGTCATGTTGAGGCTACCGTTAGGGCAGCAGCCGGTTTCGACCAATGCGCGGACACGGTCCTGCCCAAGCACGCGTGCGGCAAGATCGAGTGGGAACTGGTCTAAGGCGGCGGGCACTGGCGTGTGTGTTGTGAACACGCATTTTTGACGGACGTTCTCTATATCTTTCGTAGTCACCTCGGAAAGATTTCGATTTCCAGTTTCCTCTTCGAGAAGAGCCAGCGAAAGAAGAGCCGAATGCCCTTCATTCATGTGGAAGCGAGAAATCTCCTTGTAGCCGAAAGCGCGCAAGAGACGGATGCCGCCAATACCCAGAATCGCTTCTTGGCACAAACGGTAGGTGTCGTCGCCCCCGTACAAGGTATCAGTGAGAGTTCGTTCCCATGTAGGGTTCTCCGAAAGGTCCACATCCAGAAAATAGACCGGGACGTGGTAGCCCGTGACGCCGGTGATGGAGTGACACCAGGCGCGCACCTTTACCTCGCGTCCGTTGAGGTTGACCGAAACTAGATGATCGAGCCGTTCCAAAACGGTTTCAGGCTGCCAGGATTCGGGTTCTTCGGTTTGTCGTCCCTGAGAATCGAGATGCTGGCGGAAATATCCTCGACGGGGAAGCAGCGTGACTCCAACGATGGGCAGATTTCGGTCCGCGGCGGAACGGAGCATATCTCCAGCTAGCACCCCAAGTCCGCCGGAATAGGTCGGCCAAGCCGGGTCGACCGCAATTTCCATGGAAAAATACGCGATATCGATTTCGTCTGAAGTAATCATTGCGCCCTTTGCATCACGCTTTGGGTATCATGTCCCATAATCGCCCCAGCAGGATTCCGTTTTCCGGCGTGACGATTCCCGAACTGACGAAGAAGGTGCTCGTCGATTTGACCAGTACCGCATATTCCTTTCTCGAGTGTCTGGCGCAAAGTGCGATCCTTACCAGCACGGGCGGCAAGATACAGAGGACCTGTGCGCCGACAAGAGCTGCGATATCCCGATAGGGTTGCACAAGTACTCTGTCTTTCCTCCGAGCAAGCATTGCTGGTTTCGGAGCGATCAGCTCCGAACCGTCAAAACGGGACACTCGGCGTGGGAAACGATCTTGTGCGCCGTGGCGTTCGGGAGATGCGTCGCTGCGCCTGGCACGCCTTCTTCCGGTTTGACGCCGAGAACGATGAGGTCCGATTCGCGCAGATGTGCAAGTTCGAGAATCCGGTCGGCCGGATTCCCTTGTTCGACAAGATATTCCGGCTTGCACCAGGCCTGGGCCTCCTCGGGAACCAATTTGCGCAGAAGTTCTTTCGCAGCGCGCGTGACATCGGAGGCAAAAACGAGGTCGCCGGGCTGTTGCTCCGGCACGATGTGCAGGAGAATAAGCCGAGCCTGAAATTCCTGCGCCAGGGAGACGGCGCATGCGGCTGCTGCCTGCGATTCCGACGCGAAATCAGTGGCAAAGAGGATTTCACGGAACTCGCCGTCCGCGCTGCGGGAAGAATCGGAACGCGGCCCGACGGTAAGGACGGGGCATGTCACGGTCCGGAAAATCTCTTCAGCCACGGAACCCAGGAGAAGTTTCCCCAAGCCCGTGCGTCCTCTGGTGCCAATGACCACGAGGTCGATGTTGTTCTTTTCAATTGCGGCCTGTAGGCGGGATTGGATATCACCGTCTTCGATGAGCGCGTTCGTGCGGATTCCGGCGAACGTGTCTAGAAGTTCGTTTCGGTACTCCCCATTCTGCAGTCGAATGGCTTCCTCATCGGGCCACGTAGCCGGCTGGGTCATAGGATTTACCGCGGGAGGCCGCACATGAAGGGCCACCAGATCGGCGTCGTAGTGCTTGGCGATTCTCTTGACGTAAGGAATCGCATGCGCGGCAGCGGGCGAAAAATCGGTGGCGAACAAGATGTTCCGGAAACGTACTGCAGTTCGAACGGCGGCGGTTTTCATCGAATGTGTCCCCCGTCAGCATCTTCGGTTGCTTGCCATTCCCAGGCTGTGACGCGCATCACTCGGGGCGGTGACGGAACTCGCATTGCCCGGCATCCGAATCGGTCTAGTTTGATGGGGAGCACGCAGTGGGGTTCGATGTACTTCTCGGGGCCAGACGACTAAAAGAGTGGGTAAATCTAGCCAATGAGTCTTGACTCCGCCGCCATGCAAGAGGCCGCCGGGGCCCCGCCGGTGCAGCAAGGGCTGACCCAGAGGGAGGCCGACGAGCGGCTGCGCCAGATAGGGCCGAATGATCCTTCGCCGCGAAGGCACGGCGCACTGCTCTTGGAGCTGCTGCTGCTCTTTCTGAACCCTCTCGTCATCATCCTGATCATTGCCATCGTGATTTCCATCGCAGTAGGGCTGGTTACCGACGCAGCGATTATCTTTGTGATCGCCATGCTCAGCGTGGTGATCAATTTCATTCAAACGTACCGCTCCGAGCGCTCGGTTCGAAAATTGCGTGAGCATGTCAGCCTTACCGCCTCCGTTCTACGCGACGGGAACTGGCAGGAGGTGCGGCGCGAGAAAGTTGTCCCGGGAGACCTCGTGCGGCTTTCGGCCGGTGATCTCGTCCCCGCCGATGGATTTCTCGCGGAGTCGCGCGACCTCTACATCCAACAGGCGGCGCTCACGGGTGAGTCCATGCCTGTGGAGAAGGGAACTGTCGCCGGATATGCCGCAGGAGGACCGAGCCCGGAATCGCCGAACTGGGTGTTTCTTGGGACCTCCGTCGTGAGCGGCTCGGCCCTCGTTCGTGTGACAGCGACGGGTGGCCGCACTTCCTTCGGGTTTATCAGCGCGAAATTGCGGGAGAGAACCGGTGAAACAGAGTTCGAACGCGGCTTGCGCCAATTCGGGATGCTGATCATGCGAGCGGTCTTTTTTCTGGTGCTCTTCATCCTCGTGGTTCGCGTGGCGCTCCACAAGGACGCTTTCGAGTCATTCGTGTTCGCGGTAGCTCTTGCGGTCGGGTTGACGCCCGAATTCCTACCGATGATTACCTCCGTGACGCTGGGCAGGGGAGCGGTACGCATGGCGCGGAAGCAGGTGATCGTGAAGCATCTTCCGGCCATTCAAAACTTCGGGAGTATCGATATCTTGTGCAGCGACAAGACGGGAACGCTCACGACCGGGGTGATGACGCTGCGTTCAGCCGTCGATGCGTCCGGACAAGATTCTGAACGCCCGCTCGTGCTTGCGCGGCTGAACAGCAAATTCGAGACGGGAATCCGGAGCCCGCTCGATACTGCTATTTTGGAAAAAGGCGCGGATGAGCCCCACGAGTACGTGAAATGCGACGAAGTTCCCTTCGATTTCAACCGACGCCGGTTGTCGGTCGTTGTCGAGCGTCGCGATGTGTTGCAGTCACCGCGTCTCATGATCACGAAGGGTGCGCCAGAGGGTATCGTTGCACTCTGTGATTCCTATGAGAGTGCGGGTCAGATACGGATCCTGGAGGCCGCAGAACGCGAACACATGCGGAAGGTGTACGAGGAGCTTTGTGAAAAGGGATTCCGTGTCCTCGCGGTCGCGTCGCGCCAGGTCGATCGGCGCGAGGGATACAGTGCGGCCGATGAGCGGTCTCTGGTTCTTGCTGGGTTTCTTGCTTTTGAAGATCCGGCAAGTCCGGATGCCGCCCATGCGCTCGCGCGGATGAACCGCGACGGAATCGACGTAAAGATACTCACCGGCGACAATGAACTCGTAGCGCGCCACGTCTGCATGCAAGTGGGTCTGGACACTCCCACGATTGTGCTAGGCGCCGAAGTTGATGGCATGACCGATCCGGCGCTGGGGCACGTCGCCGAGCAAACGACTGTGTTTGCCCGAGTCACGCCGATGCAGAAGCTACGCATTCTGCGGGCGCTGCGGCAGCGCGGGCACGTCGTCGGCTACATCGGTGACGGAATCAATGACGCGCCTTCGCTGCATGCCGCGGACGTTGGGATTTCGGTGGCGACGGCAGTGGACGTAGCGCGGGACGCGGCGGACATCATTCTTTTGCGGCCGGGACTCAGCATCCTTCATCGCGGGATCATCGAGGGCCGAAAGGCGTCCGGAAACGTTCTGAAGTATTTGCTGATGGACACCAGCTCGAATTTCGGAAACATGTTCAGCATGGCCGGCGCGTCTCTCTTTCTCCCCTTTCTGCCGATGCTGTCCACACAAATCCTGCTGAACAACTTCCTGTACGACACCGCGCAGATTGCAATTCCCACGGACAACGTGGACGAAGCGTACCTTCGCGGTCCGCAGCGTTGGGATATGCGGCTGATCCGCAATTTCATGATTTTCGTCGGGCCTATCAGTTCCCTCTACGATTTCCTGACGTTCTACGTGCTGTTGCACTTCTTTCATGCGTCGGAAGTTCTTTTCCACACGGGGTGGTTTGTGGAATCGCTGGCCACGCAAACGCTCGTACTGTTCGTGATCCGCACCGCGGGGAATCCGTTGAAGAGCCGTCCGAGCCGCTGGTTGACGCTTAACACCCTTGTTGTGGTCGCGGTCGGACTCGCTCTTCCGTGGTCGCCATTGGCCGGGTTACTCGGTTTCACACCTTTGCCGCCGCCCTACTTTTTGTTTCTTGGACTGTCCACCATCACGTATCTCCTGCTGGTCGAAGTCGCCAAGCGAAAATTCTTTGCAGTGTCGCGCCGAAAAGAATCAAGCCCAACGTGGTCCGCAGCATGAGGGAAACGCACCATACGGATACTTCGCCGCGCGGGGCTAGTAATGACGTTTCGTTTCCCAACAGTTCCTCTTAGTCCGTGAAATTCCGATCGGTATTTTGTTTCGATCCTCACCGGCCCTACCAACCATCTTCCGCGGGGTTGGACACACGCCAAAATCACGAGGGGTGCGAGGAAGCAGATAAAGACAACGGTCCTGCTTGGAGTGAGCGTTTCTCAACGGCACAAGAGACAACCGGATCAGAGTCCGTTCTGAAACGTACCGTTCTGAAACTTTCCGCGTGAAAGCGCAACGATATTTGTGCGTTGATTAAAATTCCGCGATCAATCTGGCTGGCGTCGCCGCGGAATCACTGCTCCGGTTGGTTTTCGGACACCAGTGAGAACAGGTATAGGACGATTCCGAATCCGATAAGGAGTCCACCGACGCCGAGGAAGAGAACAAACGCGATGGGCCGCGTCCACAACAAACACATAACTTCAACCAGCAAACCAAGTATCAGCAAAATTCCCGAAAACTGCATGCGGCGTTCCAGGCGATTTGAACTCAGCATCATAGGCCGCCCTTCCAAAACTTCATATTGTTGAGGGATCCTACGTCATGCACAAGTTCGTGGCAGCCGCTCGAAACGCACGACACTTTGTTGGCCTTGATCGAGGGGAGCAAGTCGGGATCGGCGGTGTGGACGGCGCCCTCTTCAAACGAGCGAGCGCCTAAATGGCAGTGCAAGCACTCGCGATTGTTGAAGGGATCGTAGAGTCGAATCTTCTCGGGTGCAGGGGGCGTGCCGAGATAGTGGACGTATACATGCTTCAATCCATGCATCTTCGCGCGAAACCCGCCGAACATTGCGTAGTTTGTGTGGCAGGTGTAGCAGGCCTCTTCTGAGGGGACGCGATGGTTTTGAAAATGCGCCGCGGCGAGGTGAGAGGGATCGTCGACCAAGAGGCTCTTGCCGTAAGGTGCCATCTCGTGACACGAGAGGCAAAACTCCGTCCGCTTCGAGTGATCGATTTGATAGGACGTCCCTGTGCCTAAGCAGATGAGCGGCAGCAGAAATAACCCAAAGAATGCGAGGATTTTTCCTCCTTGCGTGGCAGTCAGGCCTGGGCGAACTACCAGCAATGCTATGAGAATCGCGCTAACTACGATAAGGAAGACCAGAAACGAGCCAGGGAGAGCCATATTATTTGGTTATCGGCGAACGCTGAAGCGGCTGGGTTCGCGGATGCTCAACCCTTCTTCGCAAGACCGCGGATATACGCAACGAGGTCTTTGATCTGTTCTGGTTTCAGGCTCTTGGCGTAAGCGGGCATTTTGCCTTTGCCGTTGCCAATGATTCCGGAGAGTTCGTCATCACTTTGCTTTTGAACATCTGCAGAACCTAGATCCCGAATCTTGTTCGCTTTGCCAATAGTGGTCTCGCCCTTTCCGTCTGGACCATGGCACGCCGCACACTTCGTCTTGTACGTCGCTTCTCCGGTGTTATCGGCACGGGCGGGCGCACTCAGAAGAGCGAACGCCGCCAAGGTCACACAGGTCGTGATGGTCGCAATCCAGTTCATGGGTTTCTTCATTTGTTCCTCCAGCA
>CAVSIW010000079.1:0-63330 GCA_963727945.1 uncultured Acidobacteriota bacterium | reverse complement strand
ACCCGTTCAAAGCGTGGGACGCCTCCGGAACGTTTGACTACATGCCCAGCCAGTACATTACGTTTCGCTGGGAGTTTGATCATCACGCTGCCAATGTTCCCTTACTTCTCCGGAACTGGCGGCATTACGCCGCCGAACGGAAACACCGGCGCTCTTGGCTCTCTGACCTGTCTCAACGGGTTCGCAGTCTGCAACGGTTCGCCCGTGAATACATGGTTTCCAGATCTCAGGAAAACAGAGAACCGGATTGATTTGGCCATCCTCGTGAAGTTTTAGCGGTCAGGGGTCAGTCTCGGCCAAAGTCAAAAGGAGCCGGTGCAAACGCTGGCTCTCTTGCTTCCGTAGTTGCTTGCCCCCTCTGCGCGAACCACGTATTGCACACGCCGTCACGGTTACATCACATGTCTGGCGATCTCCCTCCCGAGCAACGCGGCCTAGATATACCTTATAAAGATGCCCGGGGCAGAACTCCGCGGCGCTCCTGAGGAGGTTTTTCGGCATGTACAAGCTCGCAGCGCTAGTCACAATGTGGTTGGCACTTTTCCGGCGTGGAGCCCTCAAAATGACGACGTGGCGGATTGTTACAAACGCTGCCGCATGCCGCAGACAGATCCGGAAATGCAGCGCCAGGAGATCGTCAACCTGGAAAGAGAAGCGGCGCACGCCATTCAGTTGAGCGACAGCACGTTTTTCCGGCGCGTCTATAGTGATGACTTCACAGGTACGCTTTCCCGCGGTGAGGCGGTCAACAAGACAGGCTTCATCAACGCCGTGCAGTCGAACGCAGTCAGGTACGAAGCTTTCAACGCATCGGATATCAAGATCCGCATTTTCCGGGACACGGCTGTCGCAACTTGTCTATGGTCCTCGCGCGGAAACGTAAAGGGCCAGAGCGTGAACAGCCAGATGCGCGTCATGCACATTTATGTGAACGGCGGAAATGGTTGGAAGGTGGTTGCCGGACAAACGAGCCCGTTGCCGCCGTATACGCAGCAATCGCTGTAGATTTTCTTTCGGCTAGAATCGCCCGCATCGCGAGCGTTCCTAAGCGGTCTGGATTTCTTTAAGAGGGAAACGTTGCGCGTTCCGCGTTGACGACGGCTCCGATAATTGCTAACTCATCATTTGAGGGGATCACTTCAAAACGGCTGCCTTGCAGCGGGCTCATCTTCACCATTTCGTGAACGATTCTATCGAGCAATCCGGTATCGATGAATTTCGCGTTCGGTCCCGTGATGAAGAACTGGCCGGGGCCTACCATGTGGATGCTCGTTGCCGTTGCTGCCGCCAGCGCGCGGTGGCACAGGGTCACAAACTCCGAACAGCGTGCGTCGCCCGCCTTTGCATTTGCAAAAACTTCTACCGGCTCCATTATCCAGAAACCGCAGCCTCATCGAGCGGGATATCCCAAAATGCCTTCCAAGTGTCCGCGCCCGCCGCAGCCACAAAAATTTTCCTTGGGGTCTAGCGTGACCACCGAGTGCCCTCCCTCCCAAACGCCTGCGCTCCACGGGTAGCGGCCGAAGCCGATGCCATTTCCAAGCGTCCACACGCGGTTTAGTTTGTGAAGCTTGCCGCGCTTCGCGGCGATTCCAGCGGCCATGGCGTCGGCGTCATTGAAGACACGCACGGGAACCTCTTTGCCATCCACACGCAGAGCGGATGGTTTTGCTGGGGATAGTCCCGGTATTGATCGCAGTCCCGCCGATGACTTCTAGCTTTTCGACGAGAGCCGCGTGCTTGCCGAATTTCACCGCTTGAATCGCCGCGCGTTGTCCCGCGGGACCGGAACTGAGGACGATGAGGTCGTAACTCTCCATGGCAGCTATGACGCGAGGCCGGGGAGACTGCCGGGCAAGTATACTACCGCCAAAATTGTCGTCTTCCGTTCGTTATGTCTTAGGCAGACTCGGAAAGTTCATTCATAGCGCAAGGCGATCATCGGGTCCACACGCATGGCTCGCCGCGCGGGAACGTAGCATGCCAGCAGCGCAACGCTAACCAGCAGTAACGCCACGCCGCCAAAGGTCACGGGGTCGGTGGGCTTCACGGCATAGAGCAGACTTGAAATCAGCTTCGTCAATGCAAAAGCTCCTAGCAGCCCGAACGCAACTCCTGCAAGCGCCAATCTCGCTCCGCGGCCAATCACAAGACGCCAGATGTCACCCGGTTGCGCGCCCAACGCCATGCGAATGCCGATTTCGTTGGTGCGCAGGCTGACGACATAGCTCATCACGCCGTAAATCCCCATCGCGGCGAGCAGAAGCGCGAGGCCCGCAAACATTCCAAGCAGAAACGTAGAGAATCGCCGGGGCGAAACCGAATCCGAGAACAAATTGTCCAGTGTCATTACGTGCGTCACTGGCAGATTCGAATCGAATTTGTGGACTTCGCCGATCGCTGCCTGCGCCAGCGCCACCGGATCAGAAGCCGTTCGAATCACCATGTACCGTGGCCAACCTTCGCTGAGATAGACATCGAGAGTCGGCGCGGCTTCGAGCCCGTATTGGTGCACATTCCCGGCCACGCCGACGATCGTCAGCCAGCAAGGCTTCGGATCGAGCGAACACAGATTGATGCGTTTTCCAATCGGATCGCCACCAGGCCAAAATCTCTGCGCGATAGCTTCATTCACTACGATGGTTTGGCTGGAGTAGTCGTGCGCGTCCAGCGGCCGGCCCATACGCAAGGGAATCCCCATCGCGGCAAAATAGCCCGGGCTCACGCTGCGCGTTTCCGCAACGGGCCGCGCTCCATTCGCGGGAAGCGGCTGTCCTTCCACCATAAATCTGGACGCGGACCTCATCGCCGAGCCGAGCGGCAGCACGGTGACTCCGCCGACGGCTTTTGTTCCCGGCAATGCCTGAATCCGCTCGGCAAGCTCATCAAATTGCAACGACTGTTTACGAGCGAGTTCAAGCTGCTGCTCGGTCGTCAGCTTAACCAGCTCGCCGAGCGGCAATTCTGGCTGGTCCACTTCCATCGCCAAAATGTGATCGCGTTGGAACCCCGGATCGACTTCCACGAGCCGATGAAAGCTGCGAATCAGCAGGCCCGCACCCACAAGGGGAATGAGCGCCAGCGCAATCTCGGAAACGACCAGGAGGCTGCGAATTTTTTGTCCACCGGCCGCGCCCGCCGTTCGTGTTCCCTCCTTCAAAATGCCATGCAAATCTTGTTTCAAAGTTTGCACCGCCGGAATCAGTCCGCAGACGATTCCCGCGAGAAAACTAACGGCAAGCGTGAATCCCAGAACCCAACCGTTGAGCCCCGTCCCTTTTACGCTCGCGAGATCGGACGGAACGAATGCGCCGAGCACACGAAGGCCAGCCACTGCAAGAAAAACTCCCAGCGCGCCGCCGAGCAGCGAAAGCAAAATGCTCTCCGTCAGCAGCTGTCCTAGCAGCCGAGAGCGGCTCGCGCCCAGCGCCACACGTAGCGCAATCTCCTTCTGCCGAACCGCGTTGCGCGCCAAAAGTAAATTCACGATATTCGCGCAGGCCACGAGAAGCACAAGCCCCACAGCTCCGAAGAGAACCAGCAAAGCCACGCGCATCTTTACCGCCGAGGGATTTTCCATTGGCGTCACCAGCACGCCCCAATTTTTATGCGTGTCCGGAAAGGCTTGTTCTTCTTGACGATTCAACGTGGCAAGCTCGGCTTGCGCTTGCGAAATGCCAACGCCTGGTTTCAGTCGCGCGAGGATGTTGAAGTCATGATGCAGGTGGCTCGTCAGATCGTCACCGTATTCACTGACCGGCATCCAGAGGTCCGTCGTAGGCACCAAACGAAATTCAGCGGGTAGAACGCCCACCAGTGTGAAGCCTCTTCCATCCAGCACAACTGTGCGTCCGACGACCGATGGGTCCGCCCCAAAATGGCTTTGCCACAAGCGGTGGCTAATCAGCACCACCGGCGGATTTCCGGGTTTGTCTTCTTCTGGAGCAAAGGTGCGCCCAGCAACCGGACGGATACCCAGCAACGGAAAGAGGCTGGACGTCGCCAGGCTCGCTTCGAGGCGCTCGGCTTGACCCTCGCCGGTCAGATTAAATCCGATTGGGGGATCCGCATATGCCGCCATTTGAGAAAAACTGTTCGCCTGGCGCTGAAAATCTTGAAAATCGCCCGACGACATCGGAGTCTGAGGAAAGGCAGGGAGGTACGTATTCCAGACCTGAACAAGCGCTCCCGGATCGCGATAGGGCAGCGGCCGGAGCAGCACATTTTCCACCACGCTAAAAATCGCAGTATTCGCGCCGATACCCAGTCCCAGCGTCAGCACCGCGACTGCGGTGAACCCGGGACTCTTCCGCAGCGCTCGAAAGGCGTGCCGCAAATCCTGCCAAAGGTTTTCCATGACGTCTCCCAGTTTGCTGCATCGTTAGACGCATGCGCCGTCGCCCCGTTTCTTGCGCGTCTAGGCATACTACGATGCCACAGGGGCAGCGTTTGTTGTTCCGATTTTCAAGTCAGAGCAGCAGAATCTATCGGGCAGGAATTTGGCGGGCAGATGCGGATTCGAACGTGTGAAATTCAAATTCCAGCAAGGCAGGCAAATGTTCCGCAAAATAGGTCCAGTTATGTCCGCCAGGGTACAGGTGAAATTCATGAGGTATATGCCGCGAGGTGAGCAATTTGTCCAATGCCTCTGCGCCCGAATCGAAGCCGTAGTCATCTTCCGAGCCGCAATCAAAATAAATCTTCAGCCCGGCAAGATTCGCCGCGCGCGCAATCGTTACGGGATCGTTTTGATTCCAGAACGCGGGATCGAACGGAGAACCAAACGCATCGCCGAGAACGCGCAGCCGCCCGATCTGGCGTGAATTCTGGACACTCATGTTAGGCATCTTTTCGATCAGCGCCGCGCTGTGCGCGCCCACTGCGCCAAAAAGCTGTGGATGCCGGAACGCGATATGCAGCGCACCGTATCCGCCCATCGAAATTCCCGCAATTCCGCGGGAGCCGCGTCCTGCTTGCGCTCGATAACGCTTCTCGACACCCAGGCAAGAACTCCTGCAAGAAAAAATCTTCGTAGCGCCGCTTTCCGTCCCGCGAATTGATGTAGAAACTCGCGCCGGCGGCCGGCGTCACAATCAAGAACTCTCCTAGCTGATGTTCCTCCCATAGGTCTTCGACGAGATTCATTCCGCCTGAATGAACGAGGAATTGTTCGTTGTCGCCCAGGCCGTGCAGCAAATAGAGAATGGGATAGCGGCGCGTTTTTTCTTCGTCGTAACTCGGGGGCAGTAGGACGCAGTAGGGAACAGCGCGCTCCAGGATTTTGCTTTGCAACGAAACGCATTCGGCGCGCCCAGTAGATAGTGTCGCATCCGCCGAGCGCACCCAACCCAGACAACTCATCAGCAGCACCACAATCGCAGCGCGCCCCAATCTATTCATACCGCAGGGCCTCGACAGGATTTAGCCGCGCCGCTCGACTCGCCGGATACAGGCCCGCTGCCAGGCTCACGACCACCGCAAACAAGATCGCTCCCAGCACCAGCCACCACGGCACCGCAAAAACGTGCGCCGATGGCAAATTTTGCCGGTGCAAGTATATATTTGTCGCCCAGGTCAGCGCTCTTCCGATAAACCAACCAAACCCTACGCCGAGCACACCGCCGAACAGTCCCATCACGCCCGCTTCCACAAAAAATAGTTGCTTCACGTCTCGGTCAGCCGCGCCCAGCGCCTTCAAAATTCCAATCTCGCGCCGCCGCTCCAAAATCGCCATCACCAATGTGTTGATAATTCCCAGTGTCGCCACCGCCAGCGCCAGGCTTCCGAAAATCGCCAGCAGCAGATCGAAGATCGTAAAAAACAATCGCAGGTTCCGCGTCGCATCGAGCAGCGAGAAAGTGCCAAAGCCCATATTCTTAATCGCCGTTTCGATGGCTTCTACTTGTGAAGGGCTCTTCGCGCGTACCGTCAAGCTCGCATAGTTGGGTTTTCCGTTTGTCGCGCGCACGGCATCGCGCAAATCGTTCACCTGGGCCGCGCGCAGCGCGGAGGCCACCTCCAGCGGAATCAGCAAGCGTCCGCTCCCGAATCCGCCGAACCCAGCCGCAGGCTCCGTCTCAACAATTCCCACGATGCGCAGTTTTTTCTCGCGCGGAACGATAGAAAATCCCCCCGCCTCGGCATCGTTTGCGCCGCTGGTCGCAGCACCCGCCGCACTCTGCGGAGCAAGCGCCTGCCGCTCCGCGTAACGCACCACCAAATCCTTCCCGATCAGCGTCGCTGTCTGCTCCGTTAAATCCTTCGCAAACTCGATCTGCAGAATCGCTTCATCCGCATTCGGTCCCACGAAAAAACTTCCCTGTATTCCATCGAACGAGCCATTCCCTCGCGCGGAATCCGGCACTCCCGCCACAATCGTCGAATAAGGATTTCCGTTGTAGCGAACTTCGGTAGGAAAGCGGATCTGCGGATAGACTTCCAACACGTTGGGCAGACGCGCCAACTCGTTTCGCGCGTCTTCATCCAGCGCTCGATCCGCCTTCGCGGGCGTGGGATTCGCCGCAGGCCGCCGCATCGTTTGCATATTTCTTCGCTGCGTCACGATGACCGTATCAAAAAGCCCGGAATTCGAAAGCCGCTTTGTCGCCAACTCCTGCAAACCAACTCCGAGAGAAAGCATCGCCACCAGCGAAGCCACTCCCACCGCCACGCCGAGCGTCGTGAGTGAATTTCGCAGCACCGCCTCTCGCAAATTGCGCAGCGCCAATTCGCCGAGGTCCCCCGCCTTCATGATTTCACCCCGTCGCTCACCAGTTTTCCGTCCGCAACTGTCACGATGCGGTCCGCGAACCGCTCCGCCAGCGGCCGTTCGTGCGTCACCATCACAATCGTCATGCCCATCTTTTGCTGAATTTCTTTCAGCAGAAGCATGATCGCTTCCCCGGTCGCGCTGTCCAAATTTCCCGTCGGCTCGTCCGCAAACAAAAGCGTCGGCCGGTTCACCAGCGCCCGCGCCAGCGCCGCTCGCTGTTGCTCTCCTCCAGACAATTCACTTGGCCGGTGACTCAGCCGCTTCTCCAGCCGCACGCGCTCCAGCGCTTCCTGCACTCGCGCACCACGCTCTCCGCGATCCACCTCCGCCAAACGCAGCGGCAACTCCACATTTTCTTCGAGGGTCATTCGCGGCAATAAATTGAACGATTGAAAAACCATTCCCACCGTCCGGCTCCGATAACGCGCCAGTTCAAGCGAACTCAACGCCGAGAGATTCCGGCCGTTCGCGAAAATCGCTCCTCCCGTCGGGCGGTCCAGCCCCGCCATCAGATTGAGCAGAGTAGATTTCCCCGATCCCGAGCTTCCCAGCAGCGCCACGAATTCCCCCGCGCGCACCTCGAGCGTCACCTCATCCACCGCCCGAATCACGGCGGCGCCCATTTCGTAGTGCCGCGAAACCCGCTCCGCGCGCACAGCCACACCATCGCCTGTTGTCATCATCGCCTCTCGATGTTACTACGCCTCACCCATTCTTTATGTTACCCGGCTCCCGCGCCTCTCGCGCGCCCTCTTGCGTTGACGCCATTTTCTCTCAATGTTACCCTCGCGTTGCATTCTCCACTCACGCATGCGCGCCGTCGACCTGATCCGCAAAAAACGCGATTCCGGTGAACATTCTCGCGAGGAGATTGATTTCCTCATCTCCGGCTACACGCGCGGCGAAATTCCCGACTACCAGATGGCTGCCTGGCTCATGGCCGCTTGGCTCCGCGGCCTGAATCGTTCCGAGATCGCCGCGCTCACCGAAGCCATGCTCTATTCCGGCGAAATCGTCAATCTCTCCGATCTTCCCGGGAAAAAAGTGGATAAGCATTCCACCGGCGGCGTCGGCGATAAAACTTCTCTCATTCTCGCGCCCATCGTTGCAGCGGGCGGCCTCACCGTTCCTATGATCAGCGGCCGCGGCCTCGGCCACACCGGCGGCACGCTCGATAAACTCGAATCCATTCCAGGCTTCAACGTGAATCTCTCCCTCGAAGAATTTCGCCGTGTTCTCCGTGAATGCGGCATGGGCCTCATCGGCCAAACCGCCGAAATCGCGCCTGCCGACAAAAAAATCTACGCCCTCCGCGACGCCACCTCCACCGTCGAAAATATCGGACTCATCTGCGCGTCCATCATGAGTAAAAAACTTGCCGAAGGTATTGACGCTCTCGTCCTCGACGTCAAAACGGGCTCCGGCGCCTTCATGAAGCGCGAAGAAGATTCCGTCCGTCTCGCCGAAGTCATGGTCGAGACCGGCCAGCGCATGGGCAAAAAAGTCGTCGCTCTCATCACCGATATGGACCAGCCTCTCGGCCGGATGGCCGGCCATTCCAATGAAGTCATCGAGTGCATTGAAGTTCTCAGCGGCCGCGGCCCGGCTGATCTGCGCGAATTGAGCATTGAACTTTCCGCGTGGATGTTTTTTCTCGGCGAGCGCACCAAATCTCTCGACGAGGGGCGCCTCCTCGCCAAAACCATGATTTCCACCGGTCAGGCCAAAGAAAAATTCAAGCAGGGCATTCGCCTTCAAGGCGGCGACGAACGCGTCATTGACGACCCGCGACTTCTTCCCCAGGCTCGCTCCTACGCCGATGTGCCAAGCCCCTCTGGAGGCTTTATCACCGGCACCAATTGCGAACAATTCGGTACCGCGCTTGCCACACTTGGCGGTGGCCGCGAAAAGAAAGAAGACAGCATTGATCACGCCGTCGGCCTCGAATTCCACAAACGCATTGGCGACCGCGTAGAAAAAAGCGAGCCTCTCGCCACTATTCATTACAATAGCGGCGCGAAGTTGGCCGAAGCGTCGAGCCTCATCGCCAACAGCTACCAGATCGGCGAAGCCGCGCCAACGCAAAAGCGCCCGCTCATTCGCCGCATCATGGGGGCTTAGCGCGCGCCAACGAGTTCGATGCAACTTGCAAGGCAGAAAGAGGACAGCGCATGGGACGCTACACGGGGATACTCGGCTTGCTCACAATGCTCGGCCTCGCGTATCTCTTTTCCACCGATCGCAAAGCCGTCAAGCTCAAAACCGTTCTCTGGGGCCTCGGCCTGCAGCTCTCGTTCGCTGTTTTTGTCCTGCGTTTCCCCATTGGCCGCTATCTTTTTGAAAAGGCCGGCTATTACGTCAACCTGCTGCTCAGCTACGCGTTTTACGGCTCGCAATTCGTTTTTGGTGAACTCGGTCTCCCCTCGGCTCCCACTCCCGGCTTCGCCGCTTCTCCCCAGCATTTCATTTTTGCCTTTCAAGTTTTGCCGACAATTATTTTCATCGCCGCTTTTTTCGCTTTGCTCTATCACATCGGCGTTATGCAACTCATCATTCGCGTCGCCGCCTGGGTCATGACTCGCGTCATGGGCGCCAGCGGCGCGGAATCGCTCAACGTCGCCGCCAGCATTTTCATGGGCCAGACGGAAGCTCCGCTCACCATCCGTCCATTTCTCAATAAGCTCACCAAATCCGAGCTCATGGTCGTGATGACCAGCGGCATGGCTCACGTATCCGGCGGCATCATGGCCGCTTACATCGCCTTCGGCATCAAAGCCGAGCATCTTCTCACCGCCGTCATCATGACCGCGCCAGGCACGCTGCTCATGGCCAAAATGCTCGTACCGGAAACCGAGCAGCCTCTCACCGCCGGCCGCGTCGAGATGCCGGAGATGGAAAAAGAATCCAATTTTCTCGGCGCTATTTCGCGTGGCACCGTCGACGGTCTTCATCTCGCGCTCAACGTCGGCGCCATGCTCATCTCCTTCATCGCGCTTCTCTATCTCCTCAACGGAATCATGGGCGGCGTCCACCACTGGCTCGCCTGGTTTCCTTCCAGTCTCTCGCAAGTCTTCGGTTGGATTTTTGCTCCCGTTGCTTGGATCATCGGCATTCCTTGGCAGGATTGCGCCCAGATGGGCAATCTTCTCGGCACGCGCATGGTCATCAACGAAGTCGTGGCCTTCCAGCACCTCGGCGAAATAAAGAACACGCTCGACCCTCGGACGTTCACAATCGCTACATTCGCTCTCTGCGGCTTCGCAAATTTCAGCTCCATCGGCATTCAAATCGGCGGAATCGGCGCGCTCGCCCCGGAGCAGCGCGGCCAGCTTGCCAAATTCGGCATCCGCGCCATGCTCGCCGGCACCATGGCAAATCTTATGTCCGCTTCCATCGTCGGCATCCTTTCATGACTCTCCGGTGGCACAGCCATTCTTGGCTGCGCTCTGCAGTTGGTGCCATAAGCCAAACTCAAGCTAAAATTCCAACGACAACATGAGCCCCCAACCAAAGCGCCCTTCAAAAAGTAAATCCCCCGACTCCGAATTCGAACGCGCCGAATCCGCCGCAAATTTCATCTTTTCCAAAACCGGACTCCGTCCAAAAATCGCCCTGGTCTTGGGTTCCGGCCTCGGAGCTTTCGCCGATGAATTCGAAAACGCCGACAAAATTCCCTACGCGCAAATCCCTTACTTCCCTCGCTCTACCGCCATCGGCCACGCCGGCCAGCTTGTTGTCGGCATGGTCGGCGGAATTCCCGTCGCCGGAATGCAAGGCCGCGTCCATCTTTACGAGGGCTATTCCGCCAAGGAAGTCGCTTTTCCCATTCGTGTTTTTGCACGGATGGGCGTCAAAGCTGTGATTCTCACCAACGCCGCCGGCGGTATCAAACGCGAATTCGTCCAGGGCCAGCTCGTCGTCATCAAAGATCACATTAATCTTCAGGGCGCGAATCCTCTCATCGGTTACAACGACGAGCGCTTTGGCCCGCGCTTCCCGGATATGACCGTCGCTTACGACCGAAGGTTTCGCGAAATGACCGTTGGCGAAGGAAACCGCAACCGCATCGGCCTGTACGAAGGTGTGTATGCTGCGCTGCCGGGTCCAAGCTACGAAACCCCGGCCGAGATACGATATCTACGCACCATCGGCGCGGATCTTGTCGGCATGTCCACCGTTCCGGAAGTGATTGCCGCGCGCCACTCCAGCATGCGCGTGCTCGGAATCTCTTGCGTGACCAACGCCGCCGCTGGCATTCTCGATCAGCCGCTCGACCACAAAGAAGTTCTCGAGACCGGTGAGCGCGTCCGCAGCCAGTTCATCGCACTGCTGAAAGCCGTAATCCCGCGCATGGCAGCGGAGCTGGGCTGATGCGAACATTTTGTAGGAGGCCGCAGCGTGACAGAACATGATGCACTCGTGGAAGCCGCGCAACAATCGCGCGAAAATGCCCACGCGCCGTTTTCGAATTTTCGTGTCGGCGCCGCCCTTCGCGCCGCTTCGGGCAGAATATTCGGCGGCTGCAACGTGGAAAACGCTACCTACGGCTTGACGGTCTGCGCCGAACGTGTCGCGATTTTCAAAGCCATGAGCGAAGGCGAACGCAACTTTGACGCTATCGCAGTTGTCACCGATACTGACACGCTCACGCCGCCCTGCGGTGCATGCCGCCAGTTAATTTGGGAATTTTGCGGCGATGTCCCCGTGATTCTGGCAAATTTAAAAGGAAAAACCGAAACAATCCAGATGCGCGATTTATTTCCGAAACCGTTCGATTCTTCCAACTTGTGATAGCCCGGGAAAGAAAATGAATCCAAAGCGAACTGCGAAAAGGGGAAAAATCATCGTCTTCGCCTGCGCGGCGATGGTTTGCCTCGGTGCGCTGAAAATTTCCCCGCAGGAGCAGGCGCAGCCCAAGCCTGCCAATTTTGTCGATCTTCTAATCACTGGCGGGACCGTGGTCACCATGGACGTGGACCGCCGCATCATTGAGAACGGCTACGTGATCGTCAAGGGGGACACCATCGTGGCCGTCGGCGAAGGCCTTCCTCGCATGCCAAACGGTCCGATCTTCGCGAAACAAACCATCGACGCAAAAGGCGCTCTGGTCCTGCCGGGCTTCATCAATGGCCACACACATGCCGCGATGACGCTTCTCCGCGGGCTTCACGATGACGTCACGCTCGACGATTGGCTGCGAAAATATATTTTCCCCGCCGAAGCGAAAAACGTTACCGAGGATTTCGTGCGTTGGGGCACACGCCTCGGCTGCAGCAGAACAAATCCGCTCCGGCGTCACCACGTTTGCGGATATGTATTATTTTGAAGACGCCGTCGCCGAGGAGACCAAAGCCGCAGGGATGCGCGGCGTCCTCGGCGAAACGCTTCTCGATTTTCCCGCGCCAGACAACAAAACTAACACGGCCATGCTTGCATACACTGAAAAATTCTTGAAGCGCTGGCAAAACGATCCACTGATCCACGCCGCGCCCGCTCCGCATTCAATCTACACTTGCTCTGCCAAGACTCTTCAGGATTCCGCCGCGCTCGCGCGCAGATACCACGCACCGATTCTCATTCACGTCGCGGAAATGAAAAAAGAAATAGACGACAGCCTGAAACAGAACGGCCTCACGCCCGTACAATATCTCGATAAGCTCGGCATTCTTGGTCCGGATGTGCTCGCCGCGCACTGCATTTTCGTCGACGAAAAAGACCGCACAATTCTCGCCGATCGCCGGGTCGGCTGCGTCCACAATCCTTCGAGCAACATGATGCTTGCGAGCGGTGTTTCGCCCGTTCCGGAGCTACGCGCGGCGGGTGTCGCTGTCGGCCTCGGGACCGACGGCCCCGCCGGCAGCAACAACGACCTCGACCTGATGGAAGAGATGGACCTCGCCGCGAAGCTCCAAAAAATCACCAAGATGGATCCGCGCGCGCTCGGCGCGAAATCCGTCGTCGAGATGGCCACCATCGAGGGAGCGAAGGCGCTCCACATGGAAAAAGAAATTGGCTCGCTCGAAGCGGGGAAAAAAGCCGACATCATCTTGATCGGCCTCGACGAACCAAACGCCGTTCCCATGTATGACATCTATGCCCAGCTCGCCTACGCGCTTAAAGGCAGCGACGTCGAAACCGTCGTGATCGGCGGCCGCGTCATCATGCGCGACAAAAAACTCCTGACGCTGAACGAACCGGAAATTCTCGCCAAAGCCCGCGAGTACCGACCCAAAATCGAAGCCTCGCTGAAGTGACTTGTGGCTATCGTTTCCGACCGGTCGCGTCGCTTCTTGCAGAGCAAAGAGAAATCCTCCTCTGCAATTGGTAATCTGGCTCGGCCATGAAAACCTCCTACAACAGAATTGCGGGCCAGAGCGTGGAACGGCTCGCCGCTCTGAGCGATGGCATCTTCGCCGTGGCGATGACCCTGCTCCTTCTGGAGATCCATGTGCCGGCTAAGGAGCTGATTCGCAGCGAGGGCGATTTGCGTCACGCACTTGCCGCGCTGGCTCCACAACTTCTTGTTTACCTGATGAGCTTTCTCACGCTGGGCATTTTTTGGGTGGGCCAGCAAACCCAGCTCAACCACCTCGAGCGCTGCGAGCGCCACCTGACATGGATTCACCTGGCGTTTCTTTTTTGGCGACGATCATGCCGTTTTCCGCGCGGCTCCTGATCGAGTTCATGGAGCTGCGCACTGCGCTGGTCGCCTATTGGACAAACATATTTCTTCTCGGTGCCTTACTGTATGTCAGTTGGGGCCGCGCGACGCATGCGCGGCTGGTGAAGAGTGATGTTCCACCGGAAGTTGCAACAGCGATTTGCCGCCGCATCGGGATTGCGCAATCGTTTTACTCGTTTGGTGCACTGCTCTGCGTCTTCAAAACGTATTGGAGCATCGGGTTTATTGTCCTCATGCAGCTTTACTACGCTATCGCGCCGCGATATGAGCGCAGCCAACGCGGAGAAGGTGCGTAGATGGAACCGGTGAGCTATTTGGCGATGCTCGAAACTGCGATCGAAGAAGCTCGGCGTGGTTTAACGGAGGGCGGAATTCCTATCGGCGCGGCTTTGTTTGATAATTCCGGAAAACTTTTGGGGAGCGGACACAATCGCAGAGTGCAGGACGGTGACCCCTCAGCGCATGGGGAAACCGATGCGTTTCGCAAAGCGGGGCGCCAGAAAACGTATCGTGACAAAATCATGGTGACGACGCTCGCGCCCTGCTGGTATTGCAGCGGGCTCATTCGCCAATTTGGAATTGGAGTTGTGGTCGTGGGCGAATCCGTAAATTTTCAGGGTGGCATCGACTGGCTGCAGGAAAACGGCGTCAAAGTGATTGATCTTGCGTCTAAAGAATGTGTGCAGATGCTCGCGAAATTTATCGCGGAAAATCCTGCATTGTGGCACGAAGACATCGGCTCAGAGTGAGCTACACGCCGGGTAAGGGCGCGCTGTAGCATTTTCGGCGGAGAAATTAAGTCGCTTCATTGTAGGTGTCGTATTTGACGGCGATGTCGCGGACTTCCTGGAGGGTCATGTCGCGGAGGACTTTGCCGTCTTCGAGGATAGTTTCGAGGGCGTTGGCGCCGAGCGAGGAATTATCGGGATTGGGAGAATCGTTTAGGACTTCGACAGTGACGAATTCTTTGCCGTTGTGAACCAGGTTGAAGCGGCCGCCTTTGCTGGCTTTCGATGGATCGGTTTTGGGATTCTTGTAGACGTTGTGCCATTTGCCGGCCCGGTCGATCGCGGAACATTTCAGGGCAAATTTCAGCGTGTCGCGATTGACCTGCTGGAGCAGCGCGCCGCCCATGCCGTAGCTCCAAATATCCTGTGACCAGCCTTTGCGCGTGAGCTGCGCGGTAATGTTCTGAATGGTATAGAAATTCACGCCGTCGCCTTGAATAAAGCGGACGCTGGGGACGGTGGTCTTCCAGCCTTTCTTGTTTACTTCGTAGCCGAAAACTTCCGAGACGATTTTAAAGAGTTCTTCCAGGACCGTGACGGCATCGCCGGAGTCCGGGCGAATGACGAGCGTTCCTTTGCGCTGAAGAATCTTGTCGCGAAGCGCGCCGCCCCATAGATTGCGCACAGCGTTGTAGATGTCATAGGAATCGCTGACGCAGGCGACGACGCCTTCGGGACAGTTCGCCAGCATGTTGGCGTAGGCCTGGTCTTCGTGAACTTCTCCCCATGCAGTGATCGTCGAGTGTTCCGAGGCGGGGATGCTGTATCCGGCGCAATTGAGCGAATCTTTGGCGGTGAGATCCGCGGAATAGAACTGATTGAGGAGTTGGATGGCCGCCAACGTGTCCGTGCCAAAGAAGTTGAGCAGATGAGCGGCGCCGCCGATGGCAGCGGATTCTTTCGAGGAAACGCCGCGGAAACCGAAGTCGTGGAGCTTGAATGGGAGAAGTGAGGGATCGCCGGTGCGGACGAGTGCTCTGCCGATCACTTGCTTGATGGCGCGCGAAAGCGTCGCGACAGTGATGGGATACCAGACCTGCAGGAGAACGGTTTCCGCCCAGTTCGTCAGCCAATAAAATTCGGGGTCGGTGTTTTCGATGGTGATTAGAGCGTTGAGGCTCTTAACGACTGTGCCTTCCTTGACGGCACGAATGCGTAGCGGCAGGCGGCCGCCATGTTTTGCGTAGAGAGACCGGAAGCCGTCGTAATTGAAGGACTTGGGATGGCCGCCGAAGTGGGCGTAAGCGACTCGGCGGGCTTCTTCGACGTCTTCTAGCGTGAAAACCTGGCCGGCGAAATTCGATTTGACGATGTACTGGAGCATGGCGAGCATCGTCTCGTCGAACATGCCGCCGCGCGATTCGACGTAGGAATAGATGTGGCGCGTGTCCGGCGGGTATTGCCACCAGTGGGTGAGCTTGTAGGAGTCCGTGTTGAGAATCGGATTCAGCCGCAGAGACTGCATGGGACTCCTCCAGCACAAGGATGAGAGGGAGATGAGTGGCTGGTCACTGGAATTAGGATAGCAGAAGAGAAAAGTGAGTGGTGGGTGGTGAGCAGCGAAAAATGTCGGAGGCTGCGTGGTGAATTCTAGTTGGCATAGTGTACGCCCCTGATGTTTTTGTAAAGAGCGCGGAATCCATATTATAGTGGGATTGGCGAATCGGACGCCGCCGTGTCCGCGGGAAGGGCTGAGCCTGCCGATTGTTCGGATTTTTACATCTCAAGACGAATCTTCTTTCCGCCCGAAACGCGGACGCCGGGCAATGATTTGAAAGGAGATCGTCATGTCCGGAAGTATTCCTCATTCCCATCCAACGCGCCGATTGCCCAAGCAGCCAAGCCTGGAGCAGTTGCGCAAGCAAGCCAAAGATCTCTTGAAACAATATCGCGCGGGCGAGGCCGCTGCCGTGGTGGAGGTGCAGCATTTCGAGCGGCGGCCCGATGCAGAGACGTTTGCGCTCCACGACGCGCAACGCGTGCTGGCGCGCGCGTACGGTTACGAAAGCTGGCCGAAGCTCAAGGCGTTTGTTGACGGAGTGAGCGTTGTCCGGCTCGCCGAAGCGGTGCAGGCCGGCGACGCGACGCAGGTGCGCGCACTGCTCAGCGCTCGTCCGGAACTTGTAAGCATGGACATGAGCAACAACGACGAGCATCGTGCGCTGCACTACGCAGTGCTGCGGCGGGATGTAGCGATGGTGAAACTGCTGATGGAAGCGGGGGCCGACGCGCGGCAGGGAATCTTCCCGCACCGCGACGCGACTTCCGCTCTGGCAATCGCCAAGGACCGTGAATACAGCGAAATCGTCGCCGTGATTGAAGAGGAGGAGCGGCTGCGGCGCGAGGAGATGAGCTGTCCCAACGCAACCATTTCTCCCGTACAAGACGAGATCCACCATGCCATCCGAACGGGCGACAACGCGACGGCGATGCGTTTGTTGCATGTCGATGGGTCGTTGATTCAGGCTTGCAACCGCGATGGCAAGACGCCGCTGCACATCGCCGCGCAAGAAACGAACGAGGAGATGGTGGCGTGGCTTCTGAACCGGTGCGCGAATGTGCGCAAACAAGATGTTCACGGCCTGACTGCGCTCGATTGCGCTGTGCAGGCCGCCGATCCGCGCAACGAGCATGCGAAGAAATTTCCTGCGATTGCCAAGCAACTGATGGAGCATGGCGCGGAGGTGACCGTCCGCGCCGCGGTCGCATTGGCCGACGCGCCGCGCGTTCGTGAACTGGTGCGGGAGAATCCTGGCGTGCTGCGCGAGATCCACTGGATGAGCGGCGGGCTGCTCAGCGTTGCGGTTAATCACGGGCAACTTGAAATCGTCAGATTGCTGATTGATCTTGGCGCCGACGTGGACGAGCGAGTGATGCTCACCGAACTGGAAGAGCCAACACCAAGCTGGGGAACACCGTTGTGGTACGCGGCGCTTGCGGGGCAGCGAGATATTGTCGAGCTGCTGCTGGACCGCGGGGCCGACCCCAACGCCAATGTGTATGCGTCGGGATGGCCGCTGCGGAACGCGTGGGGCCACAAAGACGACAGCGTCAAACGGTTGTTGCTTGCCCGCGGAGCAAAGCCGCAGCCGTACATGGTTGCCGAAGCTCATGACGAGGATGAGGCGAGAAGACTGCTTGAAGCGGATGCAAGTGAGGAACTGGCGAGGGAATTGGCTTGGTCCGCGGCGGACCACGGGTGCCCGGCCATAGTAGAGATGGCGCTGAAGCGGCTGAACTGGCCCGCCAGCGATCCGAGGTGGCACTGGATTCTGATTCAGCCGATTCGAGGCGCGGGAACAAATCACCCAGACCACGAAGGCCACTTCCAGTGCATGGAGGCCTTGCTGCGGCATGGAGTGGACGCAAACGTCGCTCGTTTTGGCCAAACTACTTTGCACTTCGCGGCAGCGCGACAGAGCAATCCGAGCGGACCAGAGCGAGCGCGATTTGCAGCGATGCTGCTCGATCATGGCGCGAGGCTCGACCTGCGGGATGAGTTGTTGAAGTCAACGCCATTGGGCTGGGCGTGCCGCTGGGGGCGAATGGAGTTGGTTGAGTTGCTGATCGCGCGGGGCGCACCCGTTGAGGAGGCAGACGCGGAGGCGTGGGCTACCCCCGTGGCGTGGGCAGAGAAGATGAAACAGGACGCCGTGCTAGCCGTACTGCGAGAGCACATGCGCTAAGAGCCGCGAAAAGATTGGCTGGCGAACTAGAGCGTCAGGTAGATGACCTGGATAAAGAGGTCGGCGGTAAGCAAGCCTTTGGCCCATGCGGTGTCGAGATCGGCGAGGGGCTTGGCCGCAGCAGCTTCTTGGGCGGTTTTTCCCTCGGCTTTGAGTTTTTGGACGCGGTCGCGCGCGGTAACGAGCATGTCGCGGAATTTGGTGAGATCGGCTTTGTTGCCGAGAGGACCGTGGCCGGGAACGATTTTGGTGTCGTTGTTGGCGAGCGGGAGAATTTTGTCGGCAGCCGCAATCATGCCGTTGAACTTTCCGCCGCTTCCGGCGTCAACGAGGGGATAAGAGCCGTTGAAAAAGGTATCGCCCATGTGGATGACGTTGTCCTTTTCGTAGTGAACGTAGATGTCGGAGTCCGTGTGGGCGGGAGCAAAGTGCTGGAGCGTAAGAGTTTCGCCATTAGCTTGCAGCTTGTGGCCGGCGGCGAAAGTCTGCTGCGGCAGAGCATCGGCGGGCGAGGCCGGGAAACTTACATTGAGAACCGGAATTGTTTGTGGCTGGGACATGCGCTTTTTGGTGTTTTCGTGCGCGAGAACGGTGGCGCCGGCGGCGTGAAAATTGGCGTTGTTGTCGGTGTGATCGAAGTGCCAGTGCGTATCAATGACGTATTTCAGCGGGGCGTTGCCGAGGCCGTCGAGAGTCTCCTTGAGTCTGGGCCAAGCGGGAGAAACGAAAGTGTCCACGATGAATTTGCCGTCGGGACCGTTGAGGGCGACGACGTTCCCGCCGGGGCCGGAGAGTAGAGTGAGATTGTCGGCGAGCTTGAGGGATTGGATGGGAGCGGCGCCCATCTGAGCGCGAAAGGCAGCCAGCGGGTCGGCCGCAGGCGCTTGTTGCGGGTAGCCCGGAATGGCTGCACGGAGAAGGCTACCGGGAAACAACTGAGCCAGGAATGCGCTGCCGGCAAATGTGGCTGATCCTCGCAACATTTCGCGGCGAGTGGGGCGCTTCTGAAAGAAGTCAGAGTTCATGATCTTGCTCCCTTTGGGTTCGAGGTCTACTTACCGTCACAGGTGGCATTCATTAGAGTTGGATTAGAGTAGGGTTTTAGGGGTTCGGTTACAACAGTGTTTTGATTTGCTCGTGGCGGAGGACCTGCATGGGTTCGACGCGGGCGGCGCGAACTTAAGCCTCGATATGCGGGACTGGGATTTACGAGTCGACCGATATTGCCTCAACGAACTTCACGCCGCGGATGAGTCTGCCTTGCCCAACTCAAGGGCAGAGATACGGATAGCTCCGAGCCGACAATAGCTGCCGGACTACTGTTGCTGGGACTGCGTACGATCGGGGGCGATTGCCTCCGTCATACGAAATACCGCGGCCAGCACTTCAAGGATGATGCGGCAGTATAAAATCCAGATGAAATAACTGAACAGCGCAGCTAGCAGAGCGATTAGTCCTTGAACTGGAGTCTGCTGGAACGCCAGTACGACCCAGGCGACTGCGGCGACAAGTCCCACGAGTAAGTGAAGTGCGTAGAGGAACTTCAGCATCCTCGGCGTGGCGTACACGCGGAACGAAAAATCCATCAACCCTTCCCACATTCCCTTTGCTTCGGGCATTCATGCCTCCATAAAACAGAGTAGAACTCCGTGTAATTTACACCAAACAGACGGCCATGGCGCGCCAGGCTGTTCAGGACGGTAAGTCTTTACGGTTTCACTCCCTGTCAGCGAGAAAGCTGTTAGTCAATTTCAAAGTGGAAGAGATCCACCACTAGATTCGTCCTGCGATTCAATAAAACGATGTGTCCTCCAATGAGTACGTGCGCGCAATCAGGAGGAGGCGGAGGCAGGCGTCGCTCGAGATCTTCGGGGCAGGGTTGCAGACGCTTCTGGAGCCCCGGAGGAAGCGTGCCGCGCCGCACGAGCTGTTTTTCCAAGCCAGGCGGAAGTTGATCTTTCTTCGCCAAGCCAGGCGGAAGATGGCCCTGGTGTTCGCCATACCAACCGCGTATCGCTTCGCGATCCTGGTCTTTGTAAAAGCGCTCTCCCTGGTCGTCATCGCCATGCTTATCGTGCCCTTTTCCGTGGCCCTTGCCTTGGCCTTGAGCGAGAGCTGCGCCACACGTTGCCAGGCAAAACCCAAGCGCGAGACTCAATATCCATTTTGCTGATTTCATACGTTCCTCCATTTTTTGGCAGGTATCGACTAGAGTAGCCGCAAACGGAACCAGCCGCAATTCCACACTTTCACTTCGGTATCCAAGCGGTGCTTGCCGTATGCGTTATTCCTCGCGGAGTACTTGCATGGGTTCGGTGCGCGAGGCACGGACCGCGGGGATGAGAGAAGCGGCTGCGGCGACAACGAGCACTAAGAGAATTACGGCGGAAAGAGTTGGGACGTCGGTAGGGGAGACGCCGTAGAGGAGACCCACGAGGAGGCGAGCTGAGGCGAGAGCAAGAGCCCAACCGACGAGGCAGCCGGCGGTACAGACGCCCAAGCCCTGCCAGAGAAACTGCTTCACAATCTGACCGCGAAGCGCGCCGAGAGCGAGGCGGAGGCCAACTTCGCGACGGCGAGTACTGACGGAATAGCTGAGGGTGCCATAAAGGCCGACGCAAGCGAGGGCAAGAGCAGTGGCGGCGAAGAAGGAGAGCAAGATGGTGCGGAGACGGCCTTCCGCGAGGGCGTCGGAGAAGTGCTGCTCGAGGGGACTCATGTCGAAGGCGGAGCGCGTGGGTTCGGCGTCGCGAAGCTGGCGCCGGATAGTTTCGGCCATGGTCATGGGAGCATTGCGGGTACGCACGAGGAAGTAAGTGCCGGGCTGGGCGATGGGAGCGCACCAATAGGCGGTGGGAACGGGAGCGTGATCGAGACCGGATTCGCGCGCGTCGCCGGAGATACCCACGATTTCGGCTGGGCCGGAATAGCCCATATTCAAAGATTGCACATGATGGCCGATCACGGGGTTGCCGTTGAAGTAGGCGTCAGCGAAGGCGCGATTCACGACGACGGTGGGCGGCCCATCGGTTTCGCGGCAAACTTCGCCGGTGAGCAGAGGTATGTGCATGGTCTGGAAATAACTGGCGGAGACAAAACGATTTTCGGTGACGAGTTTAGGTTCGGTTTCGGCGCGGCCTTCGAGGAGCTTGAGTTCGGTTTGATATTGGAAAGGCACTCCGGGGACGCCCACAGAGATGGCGGCGGATTCGACACCGGGCGTGGCGCGCAGTGTTTCGAGAATATGGTCGGTGAACTGGCGCAGCTTTTTCATGTCGCCGGTTTCGCCCCAGTTCATGCTGAGCTGAAAAGTAAGTACGTGGCTGGAATCAAACCCGCGTGTAACGCGGCCAAGTTCCTGAAAGCTGCGGAGGAGCAGACCGGCGCCTGCAAGCAGGGTGACAGCGAGGGCGACCTGGATACCGACGAGCAGCCATTGCAGTGGATTTCGTCCGGAGACTTGCGAACGGCTGGTCTGTGCGAGGGAGCCGGAAAGGCTGCGGCGCGTACCGCGAATGGCGGGCACCAGCCCGCAAAGAAAAGTGACCACGAGGGAGCACGCGAGCGAGAAGAGAACGATGCGTGAGTCGAGATGAATCTCTTCCACGCGGGGAAGCTGTGCGGCGAGCGAACGAAAGAGTCCGGATGCAACCGCTGCGAGCGAGAGACCAAGTAGGGAGCCGAGCAGAGCGAGGAGAAACGTTTCCGTGAGCAATTGTGCGACAAGGACGCCACGAGAAGCTCCCAGAGAGAAGCGGACGGAGATTTCGTGCTGACGCTGGGCGGAGCGAGACAAAAGCAGCGCGATGATGTTCGTGCAGGCGATAAGCAGGAGCAGAGAGACCGAGCCGAAGAGCAACCAAAGCGAGCGGCGCGACCCAGCGACAGTGGTTTCCTTTAGCGCGTCAACAGTAATCGAGAGATTGTCTGTCTCGGGAAATTGGCGGCCCAGTTGCGCCTGGATGGTACCGAGATCGGCGCGAGCCTGTGAAACGGTGACGCTGGGCTTAAGGCGTCCGATCACGATATACCAGTTGTTTTCGCGAGCCCGGCCATAGGAAAAGCCCGACGGCATGGGCGACCACAAATCCGTCGCACGATCGGGAAACAGAAAAGACGATGGCATCACGCCAACGATGGGGTAGAGATGTCCATCGAGGCGAAGGGCTTTTCCGATGACGCTGGGATCGGCGTTAAAACGGCGGCGCCAGAAGCGGTCACTTATCAGGATTGCGGCGGGCCCGTTTAGAGTCTCTTCCTCGAGAGTGAATTCGCGGCCGAGGCCCGGTGCAAGACCCCAGACCTGGAAAAATCGAGAGGAAACCCAGGCACGAGTTACTTTTTCGGGCAGGACGCCGGTGGACTCGGAAACATCCTCTGTGTAGTAACCGGTGAGGCCTTGGAACGTCGAGTTGAGGCGATTCCACTCCTCGAGACGAACGGGTGCCACGCGAGTCAAGGGAGCTGAGCCCTTGGAGTTGTGTTGCTGGACGAGCGTGAGCTGGTCGCCTTGCGGGAAGGGAAGCGGCTTCAGGAGAATGGCGTCAATGGCGGAGAAGACGGCGCTGTTGGCGCCAATGCCGAGAGCAAGCGTGAGAATGACGGTGGCGGAGAAAGTCGGGGATTTGCGGATGAAGCGGAAGGCGGACTTCAGGTTAGCGACAGTGGCATCGAGAAGACGGATGCGGTAAACGTCACGCAGATCTTCTTTAACCTGTTCGTGGCCGCCGAATTCAAGGATGGCGCGGCGACGAGCTTCTTCGGGAGTCATGCCTGCGGCAATATTTTCGTCGGTGAGCTCGTCGATGTGGAAGCGCAGCTCGGAATTCATTTGAGCGTCGGAAGCGCGTTTTGGAAAGATAAATTTCCACCAGGACATTGCAGGCTCCTAATGCGCGGTTTGCATGATATTGGCCACCGCACCAGCCAGACGGTTCCAGTTCGATTCCTCGCTTGCCAATTGCTTGCGGCCCTTGGCGGACAATTTGTAGAACTTGGCTTGGCGGCCCTTTTCGGATTCGCCCCAGTCGGCTTCCAGCCAGCCGCGTTTTTCTAGACGATGAAGGGCGGGATAAAGCGAGCCTTGTTGGACTTGAAGAACTTCCTTGGAGATTTGGCGGATGCGCAGGGAGATGCCGTAGCCGTGGACCGGGCCGAGTGCCACGATTTTGAGAATGAGCATGTCGAGAGTGCCTTGGAGCAAATCGGATTTCTCGATGGGCATTGCGTCTCCTAGACGTTCTACATATATAAGCCTGGGATAGGTAGAATGTCAAGGAGAGAGATGGTGGAAGAATGGAGAGCGCCTTCGGGGTGAATTGGTGGATGGAAAAGTCTTGTTGCTGGCCCGATAAGCGGCGGCCCAGGTTCAGAAGTTGACGGCTACGAGTTCCAGGCAACGCGCGAGAGTTGCTTTTTCCGCGATTCCCACTCGGCTCCGGAGAGGATCCGCGGAGCGACATCAATCAAGCGGGGAATCAACCGAAAGATGGCGGCGGCGGTCCAGGGGCGGCCATCGCGAGTACGATAGTCGCGTACGTTGAGTGCATCGGCCATGCTGGAGAAAGAGACGTCCTGAACGATCAGTTCGGCGAGGAATTTGAGCGTTTGCGTTTCGAGCGGATCGTCTTCGAGATGGTGGCAGTCCGCGGCGATGCGGAGGCCGAAGGGGATCTCTTCGGTGGTGAGAACTTCTTCCGGGGCCTCGGCTTCGGAGGACACCTCGATCTGGCGCTCCCATTCGAGAGCGACGAGAGTCCAACCGGCGTCGTGCATTTTGGAGAGATACATAGAGGTCGGCAGGATGGTGACCTTTTCTCGAATACGTTCGTTCTTTTTCACGGATGTCTCCTTGACGAGCGACAAGGAACCAAAATAAAAGCTAAACCTGCAAGTAAAGGCAATCGAACTGCCGATTCTAGGATGCTATTAAGTAACAGAAAAATAGAGGTTTACGGGTTTAAAGGAACATAGGGACGATTGGGGAATGTTCGGTCCTGGGATAGGCATGTCACGTTGCCGGACAGTGAGGCAGAGATAATTCGACGCGATGCTTTATGAGAAAGAAAACTTCTTGACCGTTGCGGGGGTTAGAAGCGTATGATTTGCCGGTCGTTGAACCCTCCCCAACGTTCACACCCACATCCCGGCCCAGAAAGCAGCGCGGTGCTCCATGGATGGCGAGGCGCGCCGATTGGAAGACCGTTCTCCGGTGCACGTAGCCGTTGATTTGTCAGGATTGGATGTTCATACCGTGGCCCAGCAGGGAGTCACGGAAAACGTGAGCGCCCGGGGTGCGCGTGTGGTGACAAGTAAGCCGTGGCAGCCCAACGATCATGTTACGGTGAGATCACTTTTAGGAAATTTGAGGTCAAGAGCGCGAGTGGTCTATTGCCAGCCGCTGGGGAAGGGTTCATTTGCAATTGGTTTGGAGTTGTTTGTGAGCGTCGGCGAGTGGACGCTGCCGCAACAGGCGCATCGGAACATAGCTTGATGGGCAGAGTGACTGGTTACTCGTGCGACCCCGCCAGGAACAAGGGCCGTCGAGTTTGGGATTATGGCTCAGGTCTGCGCCTCGGCATGGGGCATAGGCCTGAGCTAATCTAGAGTGGCGAGCTACTGAGTTACAAAAGACGAGTCACCCGGGGCGGCGCCGCCCGTTACCACAAGCTGGTTGCAAGCCACTCGAAAGGCTTCATACCAGGTTCGCGTAAAGCTGGCGATAAGCTCCTCCACGGAACGTCCGCCAATCGTAATACCGGAGTGTATGATTTCTCCCCAAGTGTGGATGCGCGTGCCTTCGAGTGGGCGCTCTTCAAAAGTGACCCATTGAGCCATGGCGACGCCGATGGCATGGTCAATCCATCCCACTTTCTTTGCTGGGACGCATGTGGTAATGACGTGATCAATGACGGCATTGACGGGCCGCAGAATCTCGATTTGAAGGCGGCTGCCGGCTTCCCAGGGGTTGCCGTCGCGCCAGCGCAGTTCGCCGTAAACATTGGCGAAATTGTTCCAACGATGTAAATCAGAAAAAACGAGCCAGGCGAGCGCAGGGCTGGCCTTGGTGGTGACGGAATACTCAAATCTAGCCATAACAGATTACTGACTTCTCCTTAATGAGTTGTTGTTTGGGGCCGAGCCAACCGCTGGGCGGGGGCGAAGAATACTTATACGTTGTTTCTTTAACGCTGTCAAGGATATAATTTCAACTAGGATGCCCGGGAGGACTGGAGAATGCCGCGCAAAGCCGACGAACATCTTGAGGGCCGAATCGTTGATGCTGCATACCAATTATGGAGCAAAGGTGGGGAGCACGCATTGACGATGCGAGCGGTTGCGCATGAGTCGGGAACGACGACACCCACGCTCTACGAAAGGTTCCGGGACAAGCACGACCTGATGGCTTTCTTGCGCGCCCGCGCCAGACAGAGAATGTTTGCAGCCCTGCAACCCGCAAAATCCGCGGCGGGGGCTTGCCGGCTCGGGCTTGAGTTCACACTTACCCATGGAAATGAATATTTACTGCTGACGTCGGACTGGGCGGAGCGAATGGGACGCAAAGAGCTGATGCCGTCGTATGAACTTCTTAAAGCTAGGCTGGCGGAAGATCTCGGAGGTACACCGGCAGACTACGCGAGACTGGCGATTGCGCTCGTCGCACAAGTCCACGGGACGGCCATCTTGCTCTTGGGCGAAGGAGTCAATGCGCAGATAGCGAAAGATTTTAAGGACGCGTGCATGCAGGCGTGCCAGACGCTGATCGAGGGCGGACGCAACAGAGTTGGCCGAGGGGTGAAGCGATGAGTCGGACAGGTCCCGGCTAAGGCTTATCGCTGATTTTTACGTGGATTAAACCGTGGCGGCGTTTTGCTTTGATAAGGACGTCTACGGAATCGGGGCGGCCATTCCAAAAATCAAGGCGAATGCGGCTGTCGGGAAGTTGCGTAACTATCGCCGGGATGGCACTGGTGGTGAGATACCAGCCTGCTGGGAGAACGATGGCATTACGGGCCCGGCCCAGACTGCGATCGAAGACCAATTCATCGCCGTCGAGCCGATAACTTACGGGCGCAGTGTACGTTTCAGAAATGCGCAGGCGGATGGATTGGCCTTTCTTCACGGGGGCGAATGGGATCAGAACTACTTGCGTAGTGGGAGTGACTGGCTCGCCTGCGTCTATTCTTGCGGCAGCGAGATCGGCTCCGGACATCATTTTGGTGGAGAGTTTTTCGCCGGTATCCAGAATGTAAGCGGAGGGATCGGAAACGGTGCTGCCTTCGCGGACGACATTCAAATATTTATCGGCGCCTTCGTGGGATTCCGTGTAGTCGTGATACAGGCTGAAGGCGTGCGTTTCCGGCTGCTGCAAGAAATAAACGATGTCACGGTCCTGATGGGCGCGCTCGGAGAGGCGTGCTCGCTCGGATTCTCCCTGGAAAGGTGATTCCCAACTGCGGGCTTGTGTTGGGGCGTGCGGGATCGCGGATGGCCCGGTTTGCGCGCCGAGCTTGGCGCGGAGAATGAGCGGGGCTTCGCCGGAGTCGGCGTTCAGGAAGCTGATGGCGACGCGGCCATCGGGCTCCGATAGGACTTGCGACGGCACATTGCAGCCAACCAGTTCATAACCCGCGGGCAGGACGACCTTGTTTCGCTTGATGCCGAGAGGGCGATTGAAAACGATGGCGTCGCCTTCGCGGTAGTAGCTCTTCGCGTCCTTGTACGTCTTGAGGATAAGGACTCGGCCCTGGCCTTCCGGGGGTACGGGACGCGCTAGAGAGATTTTGATGAAGTTCGTGTCGGCGTCCGCGTCCGACATGAGCGGGTCTTTGCGCGCTTCGGCGCCGCTGACGACTTCGAAAGAGAGCGGCGCACCCATCATGGAATCGAAGACGGCCTCATCGCTGGCGGCGCTGCCTTTGCGAATGGGATTGTAGAAAAACTTCGCGCCGGGCGTGGTGGCAGTGACTTCGTAATAGATTTTGAAACTGGCGGTTTCTGGTGCGAGGAGCTCGTAGCGCGTGTATTCGTCCGTTTCAGTTTGCTTTGCCGCGGAGGAAGCGACCGCGGGCGGCGCGGATGGTTGTTGCGCGCGGAGCGAGTCACAGCCGAATAGTGTGAGGACCGTGGCTGCGGTTACGGTTGCAATCTCTCTGCGCATGAAGGCTCTCCTCAATTAGGGCATAGACTCGAAATTCGAACATGCATCATCCCCGACCCTGCTGCCCGAGTAAATAGCGAGAATTTTTTCGCGCGGGAAGTGAAACGAGCATTTGGGGCAACTGCTAAGATGGGCCGGGATTTTACGTTGACGACAAGCATCAAGAAACCTTAAGCAAAAAGGCTGACCTAGAAGGTAGAATCACCAGCCAGAAGTATTTAGGAGGAAAACGATGGCGAAGAAACCGACTGCCGATGATGCACGCTTGATTCTGGAGCTGTACAACTTGAGGCGTGAACCGGAAATTCGGAAAGCGCGGCAATGGTGGCTGACGACGTTTTGGCCGAACAACGCGGATGACTTCATGGATGTTGGGAAGGTGATGGGCTCGGAACAGAACAATTGGCTGAGGCAGGTGCTCAGCTATTGGGGGATCGCCGCGTCGTTTGTAGTGAACGGAGTGCTCAGCGAGCAGTTGTTTCTGGAACTGGCGTTTTGCGGAGAATTGTTTGTCATTTACGCCAAGGTTCGGCCATTCCTGAAAGAGCTGAGAGAAAAAACGAAAAACCCCGACCTGCTCCTAAACGTCGAAAAGGCAATTATGGGGTCGAAAAAGGGGCGAGCGCAATTCGCAAAGTTCGAGCCCCGAGTTGCAGCCATGCGGCCGCAGAAATGAAGCGGATTGAGGCCGATTTGCGAATGTTTTCATGCGGATTCGTGGCACGAGCCTTTTTTGCGTGCATGTTTTTGTTCGCCGCCACAGTTCGTGCGGAAAATTGCGGAAGTGGAGTGGAGCTGAAGTTGAGCGCCCCGGATGCAGCGCAGGGCAGTCTGCTCCTGGCGGAGATACGAAGCACGAAGCCATTGGGTGACGTTGAAGGCAAATGGAATGAGCGGGCTGTTCCTTTTTGGACGGAGAGGGAGAAGGAGCACGGAGCCTCGAGCGTCGACGCGCGGCACGCGCTTCTGGGAGTGGACCTGGAAAAGGCAGCGGGAAAGTACGAGTTCACTGTTACGGCGCAGATGCAAGGCGGCGAGCGTGTGAGTTGCCGGGCGATAGTGGAAGTGCAAGCGGGACACTTTGCCACGGAAAACCTGACGGTGAAGAAACAATTTGTGGAACCGAATCCGGAGCAAGTGGCGCGCGCGGAAGCGGAAACGAAACGGCTGCGGGAGATTTATGATCGGGTGACGCCGGAGCGCTTGTGGGTTGGGCCATTTCGTCGTGCCGTTGGATGGCGACTTTACAAGGGAAGCAACTTTGGGAAGCGTCGCGTTCTGAATGGGCATCCTGGTTCGCCGCACGGAGGCGTGGATTTTCCCGCGCCGACGGGCACGCCAGTACACGCAGCACAAAAAGGGCGCGTCGTGCTGGCGGAAGACCTATTTTTTTCCGGAAATACGGTTGTCGTGGACCACGGCCTGGGGATTTACACGTTTTACTGCCACTTTTCGGAGATTGATGCGAAAGTCGGTGATGAGGTGGTGGCGGGGGCTGTTCTAGGAAAGGTCGGAGCGACGGGCCGGGTGACCGGTCCTCATTTGCATTGGGGCTTGGAGGTCCAGCGAGCGCGGGTGAATGCGCTGGATATCGTGAGGGTGCTCGGGAACAGCTAGGCTTTTCCCGGGAATCAAGCATTTGGCAGAGTGGAAAGCCATTCCTGTTTTCTGCGAAGAAATTTGAACAAAGAGATCAGAATCCTCGGGCTGATTTCGGACACGCATGGATTGCTGCGGGAAGAGGCGGTGCGCGCGCTGCGCGGTTCGGACCTGATCCTTCACGCCGGGGACGTGGGTGCCCCGGAAATCCTAGAAACCTTGAAAACACTAGCTCCCGTTGTTGCGGTACGCGGCAACGTGGATACGGGAGAATTGTCGCAGGCTTTGCCCCTAACCGAGGTCGTCCAAGCGGGGTCCGCCACGGTCTATATGCTGCACATTTTGCAAGACTTGGACTTAAATCCCGTGGCAGCAGGGTTTCATATCGTGGTGAGCGGGCACTCCCATAAGCCGGGGCAGACCGAGAAGGGCGGAGTGCTCTACATAAACCCAGGGAGCGCCGGGCCAAGACGTTTCTACCTGCCCGTTACGGTGGCGCGCTTGGACTTGAGCATTAGACCCTGGAAGGCTGATTTCATCGAATTAGATGACAAAAAGTGAGTAGCACCCAGGGATCATATCTAAGTCATAGAATACAAATGGCTTAAGCCCTTCATTGCCCTGCCTGGCCGACGATCTTGGCAGATTGAAGCCCGGCGGGTTCACAGTACGAACCAATTTGAAACGCCGCGAAACGCTTGGACCTTTCCTTGCACTACTTTGAGGATAGAGTTTTCCCAAAATGGAGTTGAAGTGTGACAGGTAACGTACTACAGTACCGGGCAATAGAGTTCTTTTTGGTACCGTCCCGCTATTGCTTGGAACAGGGCCAAAACGCAGTATACGAACAATGTGGACGACGTTCGTGCTTGTTTCCTCGCTCGTGTCGACCGTTCACTTCAGCGTCATGTTTACAAAGGTGATGACGCTGAAGCCAGTCCAGTATGGGCAGGCTTAGGTCCCCGAGTCTTTAAGATCAACCGAGAGGGAAGTGTCTCTCATGGCCATACTTCATTTTCGATGTAAAGAACGGCGACGAACGTTGCGAGTGAGTATCACGGTCCCGATAACCGTGCACGGACAGGATGAGAACGGCGATAAGTTCCGCGTGAAGGCGAAGTCGCAGTCCGTGAACCGCCACGGGGCGCTCTTGCAGATTGAACAGACCGTGGTCGTGGGGCAGATGCTCATTCTGGTGAATGAGAACAGCGACCGGACGGTGGAATCCAGAGTGGTTTCGGTTAAGCACGACCGCGAAAGCAAGACGTACGTAGGTGTTGAGTTTATTTCGCCGGATTCCAATTTTTGGCACATGAGCTTCCCGCTTCCCGGAGCCCGGCCGCTTCGCCGCACGGTTGATTCGAAGGCTTCCGCGTAGTTTTCGAAATAATAGATTTCAACGAAATTTAGAAGCCCTCTCTTCAGCGAGAGGGCTTTTTTGTTTTGGGGTGCGACTTGCGGAGTCGGGACTTCGTTGCGGATTTTTTGTGGAATTTCGCGCGCGCGGAGGGTTTGGCCCTTGAGAGTGCCTCGCGGGTTTTCTTGGGAAGTTTGGCGACGATCATATCGTAGGACTCGCGCAGGAGAAGCGCGAGTTCATCGGACGAAAGCGCGTCTTTGGTTTCCAAAGCGACCCATTTAGCGCGAGCAAGGTAGGGTGCGGGAATGATGCCTGGGCAGTTCCACCAACTCAGAGAAATTCTCCGGAGAAACCTTGAAACAAAGCCAAACTCTGGCGGGCTTGAGCACCGTGACGGCGTGAATCTTGCCGGCCACCTTGAATACGAGATCGTCGCCCCACTGAATATGTTCGGTGGTATGGGGAAATGAGAGACAGAGATCGCGAATCCATTCGGCGTTCATGGCCAATCCATCTGAGAGACCCGGTTGAGATTGCCCATACGCGCTCCTTGGGGAGGGACGTGAAGATTATGGAATGGCTGGCGCCCAGGCGAGGCCGTCCACGCCTTGTGTGAGCTTAATTGATGGCAGCAGCTTTTTGCCAGGCAGATCCAACACTTCGATTGTTCCAGCTTGTGGACAGCTTACAAAGGCGAACTTACCGTCTGGTGTGAGTAGGAGTTCACCGAACGCGGCCGGAATGTCAAAGGATTCTTCAAGCTTTGCGCTGGCGAGATCGATGATGAAGATCTTTCCAGATGGAGATGCGGCCAGCAGCTTTTGACCGTCTGCGGTGGACGCGGAGGAATAGACGGTTGAAGGGATGGAAATCCAACTGGCAACTGTGTTTGTGGCCGTGTCAATGACGGCGATGCGCGGAGCGTCTTGATCGTGAGTGAAAACCCGCTTGCCGTCGGGCGAAATCGAAACGCGCTGGACGGTTTTTGCGATGGGGATGACCGTGACAAGCGCGCGCTTTTGGAGATCCAGAACGCTCACGCTGCCTGCGCCCACGTTGGCGGTGTAGGCTCGGTGACCATCCGGGGAAATGACGAACATGTGAGATTCCATCGCGCCGGTGGGGATTTCCGCGATGATTTTTCGCGTAGCGGGATCGATGACGTCGAGAGATTTGGAAAGTTCGGCTGTGACATAAAGTTGGCCATCCGGACCAAATGCCGCGCGATGAGGACGAAGCGGTTTGCCGAGGTCAATCGTGCCGGCGAGTTTGCGGTCGTGCAAATCGATGATGTCGATCGCGGTGCCATCCGTGCCCGGTTTGCCGACGCCGGAATTGCCGTAAATGGGGACGTAGGCGAAGCGCGAGTCGGGCGAGACGGCGACTTCGTGACCGTTGACTCCGACAGTGATTTTGGCGAGTTCCTGGCCGGTTGCTGGATCAATGAGCAGCGCCGTGTGGTCGTGCTGGTTGGCGACGACTAGCATGCCGTGTGAGGACGAGGCAGGGGCGCGGCCGCCTCCGACAACGAGCGCCAGGAACATCAGGGATGCGATAAGCCATGAAATGGGTGCGGACATAGAGTGCCTCGTTTGCGCACTTTGCCGGTGGAGCATGGCGGCAAAGTGCGCGGATTATATCAGCCCTACGAGACGTTGCCACGTGGATTCAGAGAGTTGGATTTGGAAGCTCTGACGATTTGTTCCGGAGTAAGATACGCCGTCGCCCGGGGATGCAGCTTGCAGGATGGCGCTCTTTAAACGCATTGCGGGGTTTGAGCATGAAAATATTCTCTAGCTGGTTACCGGCATTCTGCGGCGCAATCATAATTATTGGCGGGCTTCTTCATACGCAGCACGCGGTTCATGCTGGCGCTCCACAGATGCCTGCCAATTCGAGCGCAAGAATGCGCGATTGGCCGGTGTACGGCGGTGCGCAGGAAAACACGCATTACTCGAGCCTTGCACAAATCAATCGCGCGAATGTGAAAGAGCTCAAAGTCGCTTGGAGTTTTGATACTGGCGAGCAAGGCGGCTTGCAGACGAGTCCGATCATTGTTAACAGCACGCTTTATGGAATCACGCCGACGCAGAAAGTGTTCGCACTGAATGCCGCAACCGGCATGCTCTTGTGGAAATTTGATTCGGGCATGAAAGGCACGCAACCCGATCGAGGCCTGGCCTACTGGTCGAGCGAGAAAGACAAGCGGATCCTAGTTGGCGTGATGAACTTTCTGTATGCGCTCGACGCAGTCACAGGTAAGCCCATTACAACTTTTGGGAAAGAGGGGCGGATTGATCTTCGCGGAGATCTGGGGCGCAACCCGGACAGACAATCGGTTGCGTTGACGAGCCCGGGCATCGTTTACAAGGATTTGATTATTGTTGGGGGCAGGAATCCGGAAACTTTGCCAGCGGCTCCGGGAGACGTGCGCGCCTATGACGTGCGAACAGGGAAATTGCGCTGGTCGTTTCACACTATTCCGCACCCCGGCGAATTTGGATACGAAACTTGGCCGAAAGATGCGTGGAAATACAGCGGCGCTGCGAACAATTGGGCGGGCATGGCGGTCGATCCGAAGCGTGGAATCGTTTATGTGCCGACGGGTTCAGCTGCGTTTGATTTTTACGGCGCCAATCGCCTAGGCGACGATCTATTTGCCAATTGCTTGATTGCTTTGAACGCGGAAACGGGCGAGAGAATCTGGCATTTTCAGGGAGTGCGGCACGATTTGTGGGACCGTGATTTTCCGTCGCCGCCGACGCTTTTGACCGTAATGCGCGATGGCAAGGAAATCGACGCCGTCGCGCAGACGACGAAACAGGGATTTGTTTATTTGTTCGATCGCGTCAGCGGAAAGCCACTCTTCCCAATCGAATACCGCAAGTATCCGCAAAGCGACTGTGCCCGGCGAAGTGGCTGCTTCCGAGCAGCCTTTGCCAACCAAGCCAGCGCCATTTGCGCGGCAAGTTCTCAGCGAAGACATGCTGACAAATCGCACGCCCGAGGCGCACCAGTGGGCGGTGGAGAATTTTCGAAAGTTTCACAGCGAAGGCCAATTTATTCCTTTCAGCGTGGGAAAAGACACGGTGATTTTCCCCGGCTTTGATGGCGGCGCGGAGTGGGGCGGTTCCGCCGTGGATACGCAAACCGCGATTCTTTACGTAAATGCAAACGAAATGGCTTGGACGGCAGCGCTTGCGCCCGACACCGCAGAAAACAGTCCCAAGGCGCTCTACATGAGTCAATGCAGCGTGTGCCACGGCGAGAAGATGACCGGATCGCCGCCGGCCATGCCCTCGCTGGTCGGTGTCGGCGACCGCTTATCGGCGCAACAGATCGGGACAACGATCAAAAATGGCAAAGGAAGAATGCCTGGATTCGCAAATTTCGACGACGGGCAGCTGTACGCGCTGATCGATTTTCTTTTAAGCGGGAAGTCCAAAGAACTGCCAAGTTCGGAGCCTCCGCCTCCGGACATGAAATATCGCTTCACCGGCTATCACAAATTCCTGGACCCAGAGGGCTATCCTGCGATCGCACCGCCTTGGGGAACTCTGAACGCGATCAATCTGAACACGGGTGAATACGTTTGGAAGGTAAACCTGGGCGAGTATCCGGAACTTGCAGCGAAAGGCCTGAAGAACACGGGCACGGAAAACTATGGAGGCCCAGTCGTGACGGCGGGAGGGCTGGTCTTTATCGGGGCGAGTGACTTCGACAAGAAATTCCGTGCGTACGACAAATCCACAGGCGAACTGTTGTGGGAAACGACGCTGCCTTTTTCCGGGAACGCGACTCCGGCAACTTACGCCGTGAATGGGCGCCAGTATGTCGTTATCGCCGCAGGCGGAGGTAAAGATCTTAAGTCAGCGTCCGGCGGAGTGTACGTGGCGTTTGCGCTTTCGAAACTAAACTGAGGGCGCGTCGCCACGGTTCCACGCTGAGAGTGCGGCGCGGCCAGTGCAACTCTCCCTCAGTGCAATGCGGCTGTGACCGAATAGATCGGCGGTAAGATGCGCCGAGAGAACATGCCACGAATCGCCTGCATCTCGCGTGTGAAACAGCGTTCCACCCGTCGTGCCGAAATAAACGCCAGCGGGATCACGCTCGTCGGAAGACATAGCTTCGCGGAGGATGAGGTCGTAAGCATCGGACTGAGGCAGTCCCTTGGTCAGAAATTTCCACGTCTTGCCACCATTGCGGCTGCGCGTCACGCGGAGTTTGCCTTTTGGAACATAGCGCGCCTCCGCAGAATCAATGGGAATCGTAAAGAGCGTATCTTTTTCCGCCGCGGGAACCGCCAAACCAAATCCGAACCGCGAAGGAAGTCCCTTCGAAATGTCAGTCCACTTGTCGTCGGCAAAGCCGGCGCGATAAACGCCGCAATGGTTCTGCTGGTAGAGCGCCTCCGGATTGCGCGGATGCGCTTTCAGTTTGTGCACACACTGGCCGACTTCGGGAAATTTTTCAGGCCCGAAAGTTACAAGGACGTTTCCATTAAATGGGGACCATGTCTTGCCGCTATCATTAGATCGAAACGCGCCTGCTGCTGAAATCCCAACAATCAGGCGGCCTTTGCCGAGGCATTGAATCGAGTGCACCATCATGCCGCCGGCTCCGGGATTCCACTTCTCGCGCGTCGGATGGTTGCACAAGCCAGCGACCATTTCCCAATTCGCGCCATTGTCGCCGCTTCGGAAGAGCACGCCCGGATCGGCGCCGAGGTAAACGACGCCGGGCTCGTCGGAGGCTCCCGGTGCTATATGCCAGATGCGCTTTAGCGTGGCATCAGGAATGTCCTTGAGTTCCATTCCTTTTTCGGTGACTTGCCAGGTTTTGCCAGTAATGCCTTTGACCTCGAGACCCTTCTCGGAGATTTGCCAGGTCTTGCCATTGTCCGTGCTGGCATGAAGATGCGGGCCAAACCAGGCGTTCCCGACTGCCGCGTAGTGGCGCTTCGGGTCGCGAGGATCCTGCGTGACGTGATGCACTTCCTGGCCGGCGAAAAAGGGGCCTGAGCAGTCCCACTTCTTGCGGTCTTTGGAAGTGAACGCAAATGCACCCTTGCGGGTACCGACCCAAATTCTTATGGGAGATTGGCGAGCCATGGATTTCCTCCACCAAGAGAAGTACGTGCGTCGCGAAGCTCGACGGTATCTCGCATTTTATCCCATAAGGTCAAGCGGCGTTAAGGAGTTGGCAATTTTCCTGTCCCTCCGCCGAGCTTTCGCCGCAAAGTCATTCACGATTCAATGATCTGGCGCCTGTAATCAGAGTGAGAGTACTGGGTCTGGACAGGGAGTTCATGATTGTGCGCCTACCTCCAAGATTTTGCTGTGAAAGCTTGGGAGGATGACTTAAGAAAGAAGGCGAGTAACGGCTCAACCGAGCCGAGCAGGCCTCTTTGGCGCATTGCCGCGACCAGGTCGGTCGCCTCCTAACGGCGAGAGCGCAGACGGTGGATCGAGGAATAATTGGCAATCCGAGCCAAAAATCGGACGAGGAGGAGTGGTTCATGAAAACGAGAATCCTGATTGCATTTGCTCTGGGGGCTCTGGTCGTGGCATTTGCCTACACGGCGTCGGCTCCGGCCGCGCCGAATACAGCCGCTGCAAGCGCCTTGCCCGCGCCAGCACCGCAACCCAATACTACGACCGCAAACCCAGCGGAACCGCACCCGGAAATCCGCGAAGCGCTCGGCTCGTTGCGCCGCGCCAAAGAGCATCTGGAACATGCGGCGCACGATTTCGGCGGCCACCGAGTAGAAGCAATCCGTGCCACCGACGACGCGATTCGCCAACTGGAACTCTGCTTGAAATTTGATAGGTAGCACGCAGCAGTAACTCGAACTGTTTTTGAGGCAGCGCCCCGCACTTTGCAGCACGTGGCGCTGCCTTTTGTTTTGGAGCCGAGGGGCCGGAAGAATCCAGGCTATTTTCTTCTGGTCATTCCAGCATGGCTTGGCGATTTCCTAGAAAATCGCAGTTTCGAATCATCTTTGTGGCTGCGTGTTGTATTACAATCGCGCGTCGATGGTGTGCTAAGGAGAAATACAGATGCTGGATCGTAGACGATTTTTGAGCGCTTGTTCGGGATTGGGACTGGGCGGGACGCTACTTCCGGGTGTCCTTTGGGCGCAAGCGCAGGCGCAGGGGGCGGCAAAGATCACCAAAGAGATGATCGAGAACGCCGCGGCCATCGCCGACGTTCCGATACCCGACGAATACAAGCAGATGATGCTCGACAACTTGAACCAGCAGGCCCAGAGCTACGAAGCGATTTACGCCCTGCACATTCCGAATTCCGTCACGCCGTGCCTGGTTTTCGATCCGGTCTTGCCGGGTATGAAATTTGAAACCGAACGGCGGCCCACGAGAATTTCGAAGCCATCGGCGATTGCTGCTCCAAGTACGCCGAAGAATTTGGAAGATGTGGCGTTTGCGAGTGTTCGCGAACTGGCCGAGTTGGTGCGAACAAAGAAAGTGTCCTCAGTGGCGTTGACGGAAATGTACCTGGAGCGGTTGAAGCGCTACGACCCGACGCTGAGATTTGTCGTGACGCTGACGGAGGAACGGGCACGGGCAAAGGCGAAAGAGGCAGACCGGGAGATTGCCGCTGGAAAATATCGCGGGCCGCTGCATGGCTTGCCTTGGGGCGCAAAAGATTTGCTGGCCGCAAAGGATTACCGCACGACATGGGGCGCGGGCGGGTTCGAAAATCAGATGATTGAGGAAGACGCCACCGTCGTGAAACGCCTGGATGAAGCTGGAGCCGTGCTGGTGGCCAAGTTGACGTTGGGTGCGCTCGCGCTGGGCGACAACTGGTTTGGTGGTGTGACGCGCAATCCGTGGCATCCGGGGCAAGGCTCAAGTGGATCGTCGGCAGGGCCGGCTTCCGCGACGGCTGCGGGATGCGTGGCCTTCGGCATCGGATCGGAAACGCTCGGCTCGATTTCATCCCCATCCACGCGGTGCGGCTGCACGGGCTTGCGGCCGTCGTTCGGCCTCGTGCCGCGGACTGGCGCGATGGCGCTCTCCTGGAGCATGGACAAGCTCGGGCCGATTTGCCGGGCGGTGGAAGATTGCGCGCTCGTTCTCGAAGCGATTTATGGACCGGACGGCGCCGACCCAAGCGTCAAGAATGCCGCGTTCCACTGGGATGCGGCGCTGGATTGGCGAAAGCTGCGAGTCGGTTATTTGAAAACGGATTTCGAGCCGCGGCCGGACGATCAAAGTGCGGCCGCTAAGGAAGAACCAGCCGCGACACCGGAAGAACAAAAGAAACGCGACGAGCAGAAGAAACGGAGAGAGGCGGCGCGCGCCCGCGCGGAGTACGACAAGAAATTCAACGATGCGGCGCTTGCGAAGTTGAAAGAGATGGGCGTCAATCTCATTCCCGTCGCGATGCCGAAATTCCCCTACCAATCCATGGTGACTATGTTGTCCGCGGAAGCAGCGGCGGCATTCGATGAGCTGACCCGAAGCGGCAACGACAAACTGCTCACTTCACAGAAACCGTTTGACTGGCCCAATTCGTTTCGTTCGGCGCGATTCATCCCGGCGGTCGAGTACATTCAGGCGAGCCGCGCGCGACGCCTGGCCATGGACGCGGTTGCCAAGGTGTTTGAGGGGGTGGACGTGATTGTGGCGCCGACGAACGGCGGCGAGCAGCTCGTCGTCACCAATCTTGACTGGCCATCCGTCCGTAATCTTGCCCAACGGATTCCGCGGCGATGACGCTCCGAAGCCGCCGACGGACGATCCCAGCGATTTTCAGAATGCCGGAGGCCCCGGGACGCCAGTGAGCCTCACATTCCTTGGAAATCTATATGGAGAAGCGAAGCTGCTTGCGTTTGCGCGGGCCTATCAGGACGCGACCGACTTCCACCGCAAGCATCCACAACTTTAGGGACCACGGCACGCAACAAAGCCAACTCGTTTTCCACTGACTAGTCGGAAGGGTAGTCACGTCTCGTTCACTCACTGCGGTGCCCCACCGTTTCCTGGCCCCTTCAAAACGAGAAAATCGCATTCTCCAATTGAACGAATGAACGCTCATTTTCGTATAACAGGTTAGGAGATTTAGTTGCGGTTAGAGTTGAAAGTGACCGACACGAGCCTGAACACCGCCAGCGCCGCTCGTGATTGACCGGCTCGACAAGGGGAAGTAGGATTCCCACAACTAACCAGTTGCCGGGCCGTTCGCGCAAGAAGGAGACATTGTGTATTGCTCAAAATGCGGAAGCGAAATTTCCAGCGCGACGGCATTCTGCACCGCGTGCGGCCAGGCGGTCTCCAGCCTCGTGCCGGCAATTCCTTCTCTATCCCCCGTCGATCCAAATCAGTACGCGCCGGTTGTGCCCCAAAGCTACGGCGGCGTGGAGTATGCCGGTTTCTGGCTGCGGTTCGTCGCGTACATTATTGATGGAGTGGTTTCTGGCTTCGCATTTTTGATTCTTCTGGTTCCTCTTTTCGTATTGACCGGCGCTGGCGCCGCCCTCAGCCGAATTGTTTCTGGCGACGACATAAGCGATGAGGCAGGGGCCTTCTTGGGAATCGGGTTCATCTTCGGATTTTTTGGAATCATCGTGGTCGCAAGCTGGCTGTACTACGCGCTCTCCGAAAGCTCTTCCTGGCAGGCCACGCTGGGGAAAAAGATACTCAATCTAAAGGTGACCGACATGACTGGGCAGCCAATTTCTTTTGGCCGCGCTTCGGGACGCTTTTTCGCAAGAATCGTCACGAAACTGATTCCGCTTGGAATCGGTTACATCTTGGCGGGCTTCACCGAGAAAAAGCAGGCCATCCACGACATGATTGCGAGCTGCCTGGTGCTGCGCAATGTCTAGCGCCATTTTCCGGATGGCTTCGCAGGACTCGGCTTGCGGGAGTCACGTTTGGTCAGGCGTGACGGACGGATTCCATCGGATCGGCGTGCATCCACGGCCGCGCGGCGGAATACGCGGTGAGCACGGTCATGCCGCCCATCGTGAGAGCGACGGCGAGAAATACACTCCATTCCACGGGATGAATGGCATACAGTTGCGAGCGGACGAGTGCGGCGACGATGATTCCGCAAAGGATTCCCAAGCCGACGCCTGCCGCTGTCACGATGCTCGTCTGCCGCAGAATCATTATCCATAGATCGCGCGGCGCAGCGCCAAGGGCGACCCGAATGCCCAGCTCCTTTTTTCTTTCGCTTACGGAATAAAAGACCGCTCCATACAGCCCCACCGCTGCCAGGACAAAGGCCAAGCCTCCGAATATGCTGGTACAAACCAGAATAAGTCGCGGAATGTAAAGCGAGAAATTCGTCCAGTCATCCATGGTCAGGGTCTGGAAGAAAAGTCGGGAGTCGAGCTTCTTAAGAGCCTCAGACATCGGCGTGAGCCACTGATGCGGGTTTCCCTGCGTCCGCGCCATCAGATAGACGACAGCCTGGTAGCGCTGATTTAAGTCGAAATACATGAAGGGGCGGTCAGGTTCGTCAATATCAATATATTTGCCGTCGCCGACCACGCCCACGACGGTTACGAGTTGGTTGCCTTTTTCGATGCGCGCCGTTTTGCCGATAGGATTTTCGCCAGGCCAATATTTTTCCGCCATCAAATGATTGATGACAATCACGGTGGGAGCTTTCGCCGTGTCCGCGGCGGTGAACGGATGCCCTGCCAAGACCGGAATTCCGAGAGTGGAAAAATATTTCTCGTCAACTGCAACAGACGAAATGATGGCCGCCTGCTGGCTTGTCTCGTGCGATCCCTCCACGCGAACCTGCTCGTCGTGCCCGCCATTCCCGCTTAAGGGCAGGTCACTGGCCAAGCTGATCGATTCCACGCCGTAGATTTGCGCGGCGGCCTCTCGCATCCTCGGGACCATGCTTCGGCCTTGCTCTTCCGAGTAACCATTGGCTTGCAAATCGAGAGTCAGCATCGCGACGTTGCCCGCTGAAAATCCAAGATTGACACGCTCGAGATTGATCAAGCTGCGAAAGCACAAACCCACACCGATGAGCACCACCGTGCAAACCGCTACCTGGATGACCACCAGCGCGTTGCGAATCCTTCCTTTGCGCGTTCCGCCTACCGCGATTTCGCCGCTAAGCGCTCCCGCCAGATTGGGCGAGGAATTATACAGTCCCGGCAAGAGGCCGGTGGCAAGACCGGCCACAAAAACCAGCGCAACGCTAGCTGCCGCGACGCGAATGTCCGGCCGAAAATCAATCGTCAGGGGAATCACGCCAAAACCAGGTAGATGAGGTTTGAATTGCATCAACTGCCTAAGTCCAAGCGACGCCAGCAGGAAGCCAATGACTCCACCGCCGGCCGCAAGGAGTGTGCTGTCCAGCAGAAGGTCGCGAATCAACCGCACGCGAGTCGCGCCCATCGCCGCGCGGACGAGAATTTCGTGGCGGCGCGCGCTGGCCAGCGCAAGCAGCAGATTAGCGACGTTCGAGCACGCCGCGAACAGGACGAGTGCCACAATGGCCAGCAGAATCGCCGAGATGATCTTTGCCGAGGACACTGAGTCCACAGGCAGCATGCTCGTTTCCGTGATCTGTGCGATACGGTCTTTGTCGGTCTCCGGGTAAGCTGCTGCGAGTTGCTTCGACATCATCTGCATTTCCGCCAGCGCTTGCGGACGCGTTACTCCGGGTTTCAGACGTCCAACCAGACCGAGATAATGCACGGTGCGGTCCGCGCGCCAATCTTGCGTCTGGTGATTGAGGGCCGCATCGATCGACAGCGGATACCAGATATCCGGCAGGTCGCTAAAAATTGTCCCGACAAAGTTCTTTGGCGCGACGCCGATAATTGTTAGAGGCACGCGGTCGACCGTCACGGTCTTGCCAACGATGTTCGGGTCGGCTCCCAGCCATTTCCAGTAGGAATAACTCAAGACCGCCAGCGCGGATGGCTTGTCGTCCTCGCCTCGCGTGAACAACCTGCCTAAAATCGGCTGCACTCCAAGCACAGAGAAATAATTGTCCGAGACCGCATTCATCAGCCCTGATTTAACGCGGCCTTCATAGGAAATTGGGCGCACCGCGATGGAGTATGGGAAGGCCATGACGTCCGAGAATTCGTGATTGTTGTCGCGATAATATTTGTAGTCGTTGTAGTTGGTGCCGCTGAATTCTTCCGTTGGCGTGGTCGTGTATACCGACACCAGTTGCTTGGGCGCGAGAACGGCGGGTGGGCGCAGCAACAGCGTGTTGAAGACGCTGAATCCCACCGCTCCGGCTGCCATCGCAATGGCCAGAGAGAAGACTGCGATGGATGTCAGTTTCCAATGCTTCCATAGGATGCGCAGCGAAAACCGGATACTGGACCAGAGCGCCATGTTGCCCTCCGTCATGAGGCTCGCAGAAGGTTGAGCCGTTCTTTTGCCAGATGCAACGCAGAGACTTGGAGTTGCCGCAGCCGCCTTTCAGCTAATCAGACTATTGAGACCTTTTTGCATGGGATAGCCCTTCTCGACCCAATCGGCCGCGAAACTTGTGGGAAGGACAAGGACGCGCAAGTGAGTGAAACCCATCTCGTGAAGAGCCGTGTACGCAGGCCGGATGTTTGGGCAGCGATCGAAGGGGCAGCATCCACAATAGATGACCAGATTCGTGGAGCGGGGCAACGTCGCAAGCCATTTTTTCAATTCCGCGAGGCCTTTTTCCGTGGAAGCCGTGCCGTGAAACGTCGCCCCAGGAACGTGCCCGCCCTCGAAGAGCGTGCGAAAGCCCACATAAAGAATGGTCGGAGCACTTCCGCCTTTCGCGTTGCCAATCTCATGCACGAGGTCGGCAGCTTGCAGTACTTGCGCATGAGTCCAGGGATCGCGCTGACTTTTCTTGATTTGCGCGCCGCTCTGGTCCGATCGGAGAACCGGCGCAAGAGGCATCGCAGCAAAGGCGGCAAACGCGAGTAGTGCAGTGGCTCTGCAAAGCTTGGAAGGGAAGTTCATGATCATAGTCCTCCACGCAAGATTGTAGAGCGAAATCGCGACGGCCGCGACGCAATTTCCCAATTGTTCTGCGGCCGCGGCGGCAATAATCCAGTTTCCTTGTTGAAAAATTATTTCTTGAGTTCGGCGCGGGTGCGCTGCAGCTTGAGGGCGGTCGTACGCAGGGTTTCCGGCACGTTTTTGTTAGTCGTCAACTTCTTCAGGTCCATGACATTGCACATCGGGAGCATGTGCAGAGAAACGTCCAGCGGAGTCTTTGGGTTATTGAGAAGATTGCGAACGACGGCGTAGTTTTTCCTGAATTTGCGGTTGCTGGCGATCAGCCGAAGAATCTCGTCCGTGAGGCTGGTCATGGTTGCGAAAGCCTCGACTTCCTGATCCGTCAGGCGAGGCGATTGCAGCACCGCGCGCTGCACAACTTTGTTCGAATCGCGAATCAACGTGCGACGCGCCTCGGATCCGCCTTTGATGGCAAATTGCACGCGCTCGGAAACGCTCATCTTGGCGAGACGCATAAGAAGCGTCTGACGCTTGGCAACATCAGGCTCGGCTTCGGCTGCCGCTTCAGCAAGGGCCGCTTCGTCCATGGCGGAACCCAGTAGCTCGTGGAGCTGATGCTTCTGGTCCGCGGTGATATACGTGGAATGCTCGAGGGCAGCCGCGAGCGCAGGAGATTCGCTGACGCGCTCCAATTCGTCCATGAGCGCCGTAATGCCGAGCAAAGAAAGATGGCGCGCGACCGGAACCAGGTGTTCCGCCGAGCAGTTCTTGTTCTGCACCATGGCTTCACAGACGCCGGGTTTGTCCGCAAGATGTTTTCCGGCGTAGGCAAAGAGCGCGGGAATGGCTTTTTCGCGCTTCAGGGCTTCCACAAACGTTTCTGCCGGCTGCGAGAGGATGGCCTGCTGCGCGCGCTCGGCGACCATCTCATCACCATCCCCGGCCAGCACGGCCAGAATTTCCGCGCGGTCCGTGGGCGCGAGATGCGCTCCGCCGGAGCAAACCGCGAGCTTGCGCTCGCGAGGAGCGCGGCCTGCGCGAAGGTCTTCGAGAACTTCAGGGCTGAGGGGTTCCACCGGACGCCTGCCTCAAATCTTTCTGGCTCAACACTATTGTACCGGAGGCTCCGGGAGTTCCAACGGGCGGCATGGCCCGCCCGTTCAATTCCAGCAACACCGCGGAAGAATCGGCCGCGGTCACTTCAAACTGCTGTTTGGCGGAAAAGTGCCGCGTTTCTCCCGCGGGAAGCTCGGCGTCAAGCAAGAGCGCGCCGTCCGCGAGGATGCGCACGCGCGTGGCTGCGGAAGTGGAAACGGAAAGGTCCAAGGGAACAGCCGCCGAAGGAATTGCAGAGTCGAATGACGGAACTGCAACCACTGAAGAAGTCGCTGCCGCGCTTTCCGTTTGCGTCTGCGCAGGCAGCAAAGCGGAAGAGGAAGATCGTTTCGCCGCCCGCCTGGCGGCAAACCAGCGCCAGCCATAAATCCCGCCGGCAATCAGTCCGCCGAGTATGACGAGCACTCCAACTACGGCAAGCAATGGAACCCAAACTGGCGGTCGCGGGATTTTATTCTCGTAAGGCTGAGGGACGGGTACATTGGGCTCGCCGTGTGCGAGGTCATATTCAGCGAGCAGATTCTCTTCGTCGAGACCCAGATAGCGCGCAATGGAACGCACAAATCCGCGGTTGAAAATTCCGCCGGGGAGTTTCTCCCATTCCTCGTTTTCCAGGGCTTCGAGGAAGCGCGAGCCGATGCGCGTGGCCGTAGTAATTTCCTTGAGCGAAACTTCGCGCAACTCGCGCTCGCGCTTCAGGCGTTCGCCGAAAGTTCCCTTGGCCATGAATCGAAACCTGTCCTCGCCGATACACGCTGGGCAGCGGAGCGATCAAATTTCATCGCGACCGCAAACAAGCCAGCTGCGGCAGGCGCTCTTATTTCGTTAATGACCGCTACTCAGGGAGCTCAGGTGTGACCGAACGACGGCTCACCCGCGCGCGACCGCAATCCGGTCCGCGAATGGCGCGAAAAATTCCCTCGACGGCACTATAGGCGGTGTCGCGCAGCAGTGTCAAACAAGGGGGAATAGCCCTTCTCTGGCAATGTTGTGATGGGCCTCTCCACTCCAACGTTTCTCTTTTGCCATAAGTCCGTTTACCACAAGCTTAGTGCCGACTCCTTGCGCATGTCCCCGTCCTCGGCGGCTATTATTTTGTCCTCGACTGTCTCTGCGTCGGCCTGACTCCCAGCAAGCTAGCCATCCATGACACCCTGTCCGGCTGCCTGGTCTTGCGCGAGAGCACTAAACGCCTCCTCTTTCGGTGACACAAGAGCCGCCTCCAGTACGCCCTGTACCCACCGATGGCAAGATAGCCACGCCTGTACCACGAGCTTCTTGCGCCCCTTTTTGGCCGACGCCTATACTGGCAAAGATTCGAGGACCAGCCCCGAATCGCGCTCGTGGTGTTGTCTGCCGGGGCGGCGACGGTCTGGCCTGTAAAACTTTCAAAGCAGGGATCAACCGAGCGTGGACGACGTCAAGCAGTTTCCGGCCGTGGAGCGCCGCCGCAATCCCGCGGTTTCCGCCGAGCAGCGCGAAGCGGGCGAAGTCGCCATCTTCCAGGAGTTAGGGAAGGCGCTGACCTCTTCGCTACAGCTCGACCAGGTTCTCCGCACTATCATGGAGAAAATTGACGAGTTTCTGCGCCCGGACAACTGGTCTTTGCTCCTGCTTGATGAGTCCAAGCAAGAACTCTATTTCGAGTTGGCGGTCGGCAAGGCCTCCCAAGCGCTGAAAGACGTTCGCATCAAGGTGGGGCAGGGAATCGCCGGGTGGGTGGCGCAGCACGGCGAAACCGTTGTCGTGGCGGACACTTCGAAGGACACGCGTTTCTTCTCTCAGGTGGACGAAAAGACCAAGACCGAAACGCAATCCATTGTCGCTGTGCCCGTTAAATTCCGCGACACCTGCCTCGGCGTCATCGAGCTGATCAATTGTCTCGGCCCGGAAGGATTTGACGAACGCGACCTCAAACTGCTCGAAGCCCTTTCGGACTTTGCGGCCATCGCACTCGAAAATGCCCGGCACGTAAAACGAATTCACGAGCTGACCATCACGGACGATTGCACCAGCCTCTACAACGCCCGGCACATGGGCTTCATCCTAGAAACAGAAATCTACCGTTCACAACGATATAACTATCAGTTTTCGCTGGTCTTCATTGACCTGGATCACTTCAAGCAGGTCAATGACACACACGGCCATCTCGTAGGGTCTCGATTGCTCGCGGAAATTGGCAACGCGCTAAAAGCTCATTGCCGATTGATTGATTTCGCCTTCCGCTATGGCGGCGACGAATTTGTGATTCTCCTGCCGCAGACCCCCAAGGACAATGCGCTCAACGTGGCGCGCCGGCTCCATAAGCTCGTTCGCGAAACCCGCTGGCTCGACGAGGACGGATTGGGTATCCGTGTTACGCCGAGCTTGGGCGTTGCCTCTTTTCCCACCGATTCGCGCACCAAAGAGGGTCTGTTGCACCTCGCCGATGAGGCCATGTACTTGGTGAAAAACACGAGCCGGGACAGCGTGGCTGCGGCAAACATCGGGATCTTGCCGGACACTACCGCTGCCGCCACCGCTGAAACCGCAGGGTAGTTTTCCTCCCGCTCATAGTCTCTCCCTCTTCTATACAGTCCCCGAGAATTTTGCTTAACTGAACTTATGCGAAGAAGCGAAGCGGCGCGATACGCGCGCTGGTCCGCGGCAGTGGCGCTGCTGCTGGCCTGCTTGACGGCCGGCGTGTATCTGAAGCGCGGCTGGCAACGAATCATCGAGCGGAGAAAAGCGCCCCCGGCGGCGCCCGTGAACGTCGAGAAGCAATCCAGTGGACTGACGTTCTCGAAAATGGACGGCCCTCGCAAGATTTTCACAGTCGAAGCCTCGAAATCCACAGACTTCAAGGACAAGAACGCCAGCCTGCTAGAAAATGTAAAAGTCACGATTTTCGGAAAAACTGGTGAACGCCACGACAGGATGCAAACGCAAAGTTGCCAGTACGGAAAAGGGAATGGCGGCATCACCTGCAGCGGAGACGTTCAGATCGATTTGGAGAGCGCGGCGGATGCCGAGCGCGTGGCAAAAGATCCCAAGGTGCCGCCGCAGATCGTCCACGTCGAGACTCGCGGCGTGAATTTCGACCGGGACACTGGCGCCGCAAAAACAGATCAGCCCGTGACTTTTACCTTTCCGAGCGGAAGCGGCGATGCCGTGGGAGCCGAATACAACTCCGAGGAAGGCACTCTCCGCTTGCTGCAAAACGTCCGGCTGAAACTCAAACCTCCCGCGAATAAAGACACCGGGAAAAATGCGGCGAAACCTGCACCAAACGAGGAAGTCCAGGTGAAGGGCTCGAGTCTCGACTTCGGTCGTGATGCGAGATTGATCCACATCCTGGGGCCAGCGGAAGCTGAATCGCGCACGGCCCGATTGACCGCCGGAGAGCTTACTCTGGAAATGGATGCGGCATTTCGTGCGCGCAGGCTGCTCGCCATTGCTGGCGCAAACGGCAAGCCGCCGGAGCTTACATCGCAACACGGTGCCGACGCGATGCTGCTCGATGCGGACAAGCTGACGGCTCTGTTCGCTCCGGAAGGCTGGGTCACCCGCGTGGACGGGACAGGAAGCGTGCGCGGCTCCCGTCATGGCACGGAAGAGGAGGACGAATTCCACGCCGACGCGGCTTCGCTCGATCTCTGGCCCCGGGTGAATCAGGCAAAAGAGATGAATCTAAACGGCGGAGTTTTGGTGAAGACGCGTATGGCCAAGAACAGTGATGCGCGAATTCTTCAGACTGGCGCGCTACGCATGCAGTTCAGTGAAGGAAGAGAGGGCCAGGCCAGCAAGCCCACCAACGCGGAGACGCTTACGGCTGGGAGCATGGAATGGGCCGATGCAGTTCCCCAGGCCAACGGCGCGACGCAACCCAACGCCGCGCCAACACGGACAAAATTGCAAGCCGACAAGCTGCAGTTGGCATTTGGCGAAGAGGGCAAACCTAAGCAGTTGAACGCAACTGGAAACGTGCAGACGGAGCGCGCCATCGCAGGGCACTCGCTCCAGACCGCCACTGCCAAAAGCGGAGTAGCCCAGCTTCTCGCCACCGGCGGATGGTCACAGATGGACTTGCAAGGCGACGTGAAGTTGAAAGAGGCGGACCGCAACGCACAGGCGGACCACGCAACGTTCACACGCGTTGCGCAGACGGCACTTTTGACCGGGCAAGCGTCCGCTCGCGACGCCACCACGGAGACACATGCTCCGCGAATCCTTTTCACCGGCACAAACGGCGAAATACACGCCGAAGGCGGCGTGCGCTCCACGGATTTCTCGCCCAACGGAAATGCTGCTCAGCCTGCGCAAGTGCCCGCCAACATTACCTCGGACGCGATGCAGGGCAATTCGAAGACAGGCCGCGCCGTCTATACCGGCCACGCTCGCCTCTGGCAAGGCGATTCCGTACTGGAAGCGGACTCCATCGAGCTCCTGCGCGAAGCGAAAATCCTAAATGCCGCTGGAAAAGTGCGCGCCGTCTTTCCCCAGACGCCCGCTCCTGCGCAACCCGGCGCACAGCAAGCCCTGGGCCCCGCCAAGAAACCCGTTCTATGGCACGTAAGTTCGGGAACGCTCTCCTACAACGACGCCGCGAACATCGCCCATCTCGAAAAAAACGTCGTCGTGCAGTCGCCCGACCAAAGAATCCGCGCTCCTTTGATGGATTTGTACTTCACGCGTGGCGCCAACATTCCGGCAAACAGCTCGCCAAGCGGCTCCCACGTTTCCTTCACGAATCCCGGAGCACAGCAGATCAGCCGCGCCGTCGGAACCGGCGGCGTCATCGTGGATCAAGCCGGTCGCCGCGCAACAGCCGAGCGGGGAGAATACACCGCCTCCGACGGAAAGTTCGTCATGAGCGGCGGAAATCCCACTCTTTACGACGGTTCCGCGGGCACCACCACCGGCCGTCAATTGACCTTCTTTTTAGCGGATGATACGATCATCGTAGACTCAGAAAATGGTTCCCGCACGTTGACGAAGCACCGAGTCGAAAAGTGACGCGGCCGCCGAGCGGCCGTTCGTGACGAGGTATGCTGAAACTCCAGGCCGTCGAGTTGAGCAAGTCGTATCGCGGTCGCAAGGTCGTGGATGACGTTGAGCTGGAGATCGGCCAGGGTGAGGTCGTCGGGCTCTTGGGACCCAACGGCGCGGGTAAGACCACTACCTTTTATATCTTAGTTGGTCTCGCCCGGCCTGACTCCGGCCGCGTTCTGCTGAACGGCGGCGAAATCACTGACCTTCCCATGTACCTCCGGGCTCGCAGTGGCATCAGCTACCTTCCTCAGGAACCCTCGGTTTTTCGCCAGCTGACCAGCGAAGAAAATCTGCTCGCCGTTCTCGAGACCCTCCCTCTCACTCCCGAGCAGCAGCGCGACCGTCTGGAAGAACTTTTGGTTCAAATGGGACTCGAAACCGTGCGCACGAGCAAAGCCTATACTCTCTCCGGCGGAGAACGCCGCCGCCTCGAAATCGCCCGCTCGCTCACTTTGCAGCCTTCTTTCATCCTCCTCGACGAACCTTTTTCCGGCATTGACCCTCTAACTGTTAAAGATCTTCAGGAGATCATCCGTGGTCTCAGCCGCTCCGGCATCGGCATTCTCATCACCGACCATAACGTCAGGGAAACACTTAACGTGACGGACCGCGCTTACATCGTGAATCATGGCAAAATAATGGCGAAGGGCACGCCTCTCGCGCTTAGCAACGATGCGGAAGTGCGCCGCGTTTATTTGGGCGATCATTTCCGTCTGAACTAGAATTCTAAACTGGGGACTTTGAAGGGATAATCGGAACCGATCATGGCCTGGCAGGGACTCAAGCTCAACCTAAGAGTGGCGCAGAAGCAGATTCTGACGCCCGGCCTCGTACAAATGGTGAGCGTCCTTGCGCTGAACCGTCTCGAGCTCCGCGAGATGATCAACCAGGAGATGATCGCCAACCCCGTCCTCGAAGAGCTCAGCGAAGAAGCTACCCAGAGCGATAATTATAGCGACGAAACCTTTCTCAAAGCGGAAACGGAAAAAGTCCCGGAGAAGCCGGAAGCTAATCCTTTCGACGAATTCGACGTCGGCAGTTTTTTCAACCAGTACCTCGACACCGGCGGCGACGGCGGCCAATCACAAGAAAGAGAAGTCTCCGAGCGCCCCTCCTTCGAAAAATTTCTTTCCTCTCCCAGCGGCCTCACCGACCACCTTACCTGGCAGTTGAGCATGACAATCTGCTCGGAATCCGTCAACGAACTCGCCGAAAGCATCATCGGCAATCTCGACGAAAACGGCTACCTGACAGCCTCCATTGAAGAACTGGTTCAGAATGGCAAATTCTCACAAGACGATCTCGACGACGCCCTCGCTGTAGTCCAGGATTTCGACCCCATCGGCGTCGGCGCACGCGATTTGCGCGAATGCTTGCTGTTGCAGCTCAAAGCGTTTGATCCGCAGAATACGCTCGCCCAGCAAATCGTCTCTGAACATTTGAAGCAAGTGCAATCCAACCAGCTGAAAGAAATTGCCCGCGCGCTGAATCGTCCTCTGGAAGTCGTCAAGCGCTCGCTCGAAGTCATCAAGAAGCTCGATCCCCGGCCCGGCCTGCGTTACAACAAGACCGAGCCGCGCCTCGTTGAGCCAGACGTCTATTTCCGCAAGGTAGATGACCAGTGGCAAGTCTTCCTAAACGAAGACGACATGCCGCAGCTTCGCCTTAGCCCCACGTACCGCCGTCTCCTCGCCCGCGACGCTGCCGACCGCGATGTTCGCAACTACGTCAAGGAACGCTTCACCGCCGCCATCCAGTTGATGAAAAATATCGAGCAGCGCAAGCACACCATTCTTCGCGTCTGCCAATCCATCATCGCCCGTCAAGGCGAATATCTCACTCACGGGCCGGATGCTCTCAAACCCATGATGATCAAGGAGGTCGCCGAAGAAGTTGGCGTCCACCCATCCACGGTTAGCCGCGCTGTCGCCAGCAAGTACGCTCACACTTCGCAAGGTGTCCTCGAGCTCCGCTCCTTCTTCAGCGAATCGGTGAACGGGCCCGAGGGCAGCGGAATGTCACTGCTCACTCTCAAGCGTCTCGTCAAAAAAATGATCGAAGAAGAAGACACCACCAAGCCCCTCACCGATGAGCAGATCGCGAAAAAGCTCGACGACGCCGGCATCCACGTCACTCGGCGCACCGTTGCGAAATACCGCGAAGACATGCGCATCCCCAGCACTCACCAGCGTCGCGTGAAGAGCTGAGCCGCCTCTATCCGTGAAGCCGCCCACTAGACACGACTCGCGCCACCTCGTCATTCTCACCGGACTCTCTGGCTCCGGCAAAAGCACCGTCCTCCGCGCCTTCGAGGACATGGGATTCTATTGCGTTGATAATCTTCCCGTCGAACTGATTCCGATTTTTGCGGAGCTGCACGCCGCCGGCGAAGGCGATTTTGCTCGCGCCGCACTTCTCGTTGACGCGCGCGAAGGTTTGCAACTCGAAAAGCTGCCCCCGCTCCTCAAGCATCTTCGCAAGGACCATCCCATCACTCTGGTTTTTATTGACGCAACTGACGACGCTTTACTTCGCCGCTACAGCGAGACGCGCCGCCCTCATCCTCTTGGCAAAGCTCTTTCCGTTCGCGAAAGCTTGCGTCACGAACGCGCGCTTATGGAGCCCATTCGTAAGCTCGCCGACGTTGTGATCGACTCTACCCAGTTCAACGTCCACGAACTCCGACATTTCGTTACTGAGCGCTTCAAGAATCCCGACCAGCGTCCCATGCTCGTGTCCGTCGTGAGCTTTGGCTACAAATACGGCGTGCCAACCGACGCCGACCTCGTTTTCGACGTCCGCTTCCTACCCAATCCCCACTTCGTTCCAAGCCTGCGCCGCTGCACCGGCAAAGATCCCAAAGTCCGCAAGTACATCCGTTCCTTTCCGCAGACCGCGGAATTTCTCCGCCGCATCGAGGGCCTGCTCGTCTACCTGATTCCGCATTACATCCGCGAAGGCAAAAGTTATTTGACGATTGCCTTCGGCTGCACCGGCGGAAAGCACCGCTCCGTCATGCTCGCTGAGCAGGTCAAGAAATCTCTCGCGAAACGCGGCTACTCTTCCAAGGTGACCCATCGCGACATCGAGAAGTAAATCCGGCGTCTCGACGCTAAGCTGTCCAATCATCCACGCCTCGAAAACTTGACATGCCGCGGAGCGGCGAATAGCGTACCAAGTGCGGCAATCAAGGGAGTCTGAGGCGTGGCCTCTTTGCTTTCACCACAATTGAAAAGGCTCTTGAACTACGTCCGCCCGTATTCCTTTCGACTGGCCCTTGGCGTCGTCTTGGTCGCTTTCGTCGCGCTCGCCGAAGGCATGGTCGCCTTCATGATTAAGATCGCCTTCGACTATGTCCTCAATCCTTCCGTTTTCGTCACGAAACCCGTGCTGTTCACTCTGCCCGGCAATCGCGTGGTTTATCTGAATGATTTTCTTCCTTCCGGTCTCCACAACGTCGCAACTCTTTTTGCCGTCGCACTTCCCGCTCTCTACCTCGCAAAAGCAATCGCTGAATACCTCGGCCTCACCGAAATCCAATACGTCGGCCAGGCCGCCGTCACCGATCTTCGCAACCAGGTCTACGCCAAAATTATTCGCCAGCCCATCGCCTTCTTTCAGCACAATCCTGTCGGCCGGCTGCTCTCCGCCACCATTAACGATGTGGAACGCACGCGCGTCGCTCTCTCCGAATATCTCGCTGACCTGTTTCAAAAGGGATTCAGCCTGATCGTTCTCGTCGGCGTTCTCTTTTGGATGAACTGGAAAATGGCCCTCGCCTCCGCTGTCCTCCTTCCCCTTGTCGTCCTTCCCGTCGGTAAATTTGGCCGCAAGATCAGGCGCTCCGCGGAGAACAGTCAAACCCGTCTTGCCGATCTCAGTCAGATTCTTCAGGAGACCACCACCGGCAATCGCGTCGTCAAAGCTTTCGGCATGGAGGATTTTGAGATCCGGAAATTCCGCGAGACCGCTCGCCAGTTGCTCCGCAATAACATGCGCTGGGTGCGTGCCGCCGTTATCACGCCGTCGATCATGGACTTGCTCGGCGCAATCGTCATCCCGCTTCTCCTCCTCTACGCCCGCGATCAAATCCGAACCAGCCAAATGACTCTCGGCGCTTTCGTTGGATTTGTTTTTGCGCTGTTCAGCGCCTACATTCCGCTCAAGCGGATGGGCTACGTCTATCAGCAGTTTCAAGCCGCGCAGGGTGCGAGTACGCAGGTCTTTGCTTACATGGACCGTGAGGAAGAAAAGAGCGAACAGCCCGGCGCAAGAGGCCTTGCCTCCTTTTCTCAGCTCATCGAGTTTGACAATGTCGGCTTCACCTACGAAAACGGCTCCGCGGTTGTGCTTGAGAATATCCGCCTCAAGGCGCGCAAAGGCGAAGTGATTGCTCTTGTGGGTTCCAGCGGCGCGGGAAAAACCACCCTCGTAAATCTTCTGCCCCGCTTCTACGAATTGACTTCTGGCTCCATTCGCATAGACGGTGTGGATATTCGCGAGGTCACCATTCGTTCTCTCCGCGAACAAATCGCCATGGTCGCTCAGGAAAATATCCTTTTCCACGACACCGTCTGGAACAACATCTGCTACGGACTTACCACCGTTCCCAAAGACCGCGTAGTTGCCGCCGCACAAGCAGCCCTCGCCCACGATTTCATCATGGAACTTCCGCTGCAGTACGACACCGTGATTGGCGAACGCGGCACTCGTCTGAGTGGCGGCCAACGGCAGCGCATCGCCATCGCACGCGCCATACTCAAAGACTCGCCCATCCTCATTCTCGACGAAGCAACTTCCGAGCTCGACGCCGAGTCCGAGATGTATGTGCAGAAAGCTCTCGCTAACTTGATGGTCGGACGCACCACCTTCGTCATCGCTCACCGCTTGGCCACCATCCGCCGTGCGGATAAAATCCTCGTGCTCGAAGACGGACAAATTCGCGAGAGCGGCACGCACACGGAACTCATGGCCCATGGCGGAACCTATGCGCGTCTGCACGATTTGCAATTCGCGGACGATGACATTCTTGCGCCGGCACAGGCAGCGCCGGCAAGCGTCACAGCACCAGCGGAATCCTTATGACCCAATCCTCTCTTTCACCGAAAAAAGTCGCCGAATGTTTCTCCATGACCGGCTATGCCCAGGCTCACAGCGAAAGAAACGGCTGGGCGGTGCGCGTCAGCGTCAAAAGCGTCAACCATCGCTTCCTCGATCTCAAGCTTCGCCTTCCCGAAGGCTTCGACCTATATGAACTCCGCCTGCGGCAAGTCCTTCGAGAGCGCATTCATCGCGGCCACGTCGAAGTTCACGTAAACGTGGACCCTGCAGCCGCTGCGCCCGTGCAAGTGAATCGTGAACTCGCGCAGACGTACATGCGCGTCGCGGAAGAATTCCGCCAGCAATCCAGAGCTGCCGCGGACGTGGACGTCGTCGCCATCTTGCGCCTGCCCGGAGTCATCGCTGGCCTGTCCGCTGCCGTGCCGGAAGCGGAGGACGATCAAGAGCGCCTCGGACAAGCACTCGACGCCTGCTTACTCGAAGCCCTTCTCAAGCTGGATGATATGCGTCGCGCCGAAGGTCGCCATTTGATTGAAGATTTGCGCGCGCGCTTGGCGCACATCGGCGAGGTGGCCGAAAAAGTCCGCGAACTCGCGGCCACGCTTCGTCCTGTCTTCGCGCGGCGCCTCGAAGCTCGCCTCAAGGAATTGCTCGGCGGAGCGGCGATTGACCCGGCGCGGCTGGCGCAAGAGGCCGCTCTGCTTGCGGAACGCGGCGATATCAGTGAAGAATTAGATCGTCTGCGCAGCCATCTCCAGCAGTTTGCAAAACTCCTGGACGGCGCGGGCGAGATGGGGAAGAAGCTCGACTTTCTCCTCCAGGAAATGCATCGCGAAGCAAACACGCTGCTGTCAAAAACGCCTGGCGTGGAAAATGAAGCGCTGGCCATCACCGGATTGGCGCTCGAAATCAAGGCGGAGATTGAAAAACTGCGGGAGCAGGTACAGAACATCGAATGAGCGCGGAGAGAGAGCTTGCCCCGTTGGTCCTGATCGTTTCAGGCCCCTCGGGATCGGGAAAATCGACGCTGGTGCAGAGAATCTTGGAGTTGCCCGGGACGATGCCTTCGATCTCGTGTACCACCCGGTCGCGCCGCGCGACCGAAGCCAGTGGGAAGTGCTATGATTTTGTCACGGAAGCGGAATTCGACGCCATGGTCGCGCGCGGCGAGTTTTTGGAATATGCGCGCGTCTTCGGCAAGCATTCGTATGGCACGCCGAAGAAATGGCTCGAAGAATCGCGGGAGAAAAATCTCGACCTCGTCCTCGAGATTGACGTGCAGGGCGCGGCGCAAGTAAAAGAAAAATTGCCGGAGTCGGTGGCGATTTTCATCCTGCCACCGTCGCGCGCGGAATTGGAAAGGCGTTTGCGCAGCCGCGGGCAGGATTCCGATGAGGAAATTGCGCGGCGGCTTGCGAAAGCGCGGGACGAAATTGCGGCGTTCGGGCGTTATTACGATTATTGCGTCGTGAATGAAAACGTGGAGAGCGCGGGACGCGAAGCGCAGGCCATTGTAGTTGCGATTCGCTGCTCCAGCGCACGGCGCAGACCACGGGTAGAAGAACTTCTGGCATCGTTTGGAGGGAAAGACTGAAATGACTGTGCTGACAAAAGCTCCGGAGAGCCAGTTTGCGTACGTTGTGCTGGCGGCGAGACGCGCGCGCCAAATTATGGCGGGGGCGCCGTCGCTCATTGAAAACCCCAGAACACTCAAGGCGACTCGCATTGCCTGCGAAGAGCTCGAACATGGCCTGCTCGAGTATGATTTCGTCGAGCCGGATTCGATTGATGAAGACAAGGACGGCAACAAGCGCCGGAAGTAGGCGGCCGCAGGGGTAGCGATGCGAATCACGCTTGGCGTGACCGGTGGCGTGGCGGCGTACAAGGCTGCCGAGCTGGTGCGCCTTCTCCAACAAGACGGATTCAGCGTGCAAGTCGTCATGACGCGCGGAGCGCGCGAGTTCGTCACTCCGCTGACCTTTGCCGCCTTGAGCGGCCAAAAAGTAATCACCGATCTGTTTGAAAAATCCTCGGCTGGCGAAGCCAATCTCGAAAGCGCCATCGAGCACATTGCCGTAGCCCAGCGTACCGATCTTCTCCTCGTGGCCCCGGCGACCGCGGACATTCTCGCGAAATTTGCTCGCGGCATCGCGGACGACTTTCTCACCACGCTCTATTTGGCGACGACTGCGCCGGTAATCGTCGCGCCGGCGATGAACGTGAATATGTGGAACCACGCGGCAACGCAGGAAAATATCAAGATGCTGTGCGCCCGGGGCGTGAAGATCGTCAATCCGGATGAGGGCTATCTGGCCTGCGGCATGACCGGCGCAGGCCGTCTCGCCGGCCAGCAGGAAATTGTCGCAGCCGTCCGCGAAACGCTTCACACGCAAAGAGATTTGCAAAGTGAAACAGTTTTGATCACCGCCGGACCAACCTGCGAAGACCTCGATCCTGTTCGTTATCTGACAAACCGCTCCTCCGGGAAAATGGGTTACGCCGTTGCCGAAGCTGCCGCTCGCCGCGGCGCAAAGGTTTTTCTCGTAAGCGGCCCTGTAAACTTGGATGCGCCCGCAGGTGTCGTGCGCGTCGCCGTTCGAACCGCCGAAGAAATGCGCCGCGCGGTTGCTGACCGCCTTCCCGAAAGCACCATCGCGATTTTCGCGGCAGCCGTCGCCGACTACCGCCCGGCCGAAACGCAAACTGAAAAAATGAAGCGAAACAACGAGCCGCTGACCATGCGCCTTGAGCCGACCACGGACATTCTCGCTGAAGCCGCCAAAACAAAAGGCGATCGGCTCATCGTGGGCTTCGCAGCGGAGACCGGCCACGTTGCGGAAAACGCCCGCAAAAAACTCGCCGCCAAGAACGCCGATCTCATCGTGGCCAATGATGTGACCGCCGAAGGCGCCGGCTTCGATCACGACACCAACATCGTTACCTTGTTTTCGCGCGATGGCCGCGATTTGGCGTTGCCAAAGCTGAGCAAGAGCGAAGTCGCCCAGCGTGTCCTCGACGAAGTGTTGCGCCTCCGCAGCGTCTTGCGCACCCAAACAGAATCGCATCGCTCCGCCGTCTGACCCCCATGCCCGCCCGCATTCCCGACGCCCTCCAGAAAAAACTTTCCGAACGATTGCACTTTTACGAGGATCTCGGCGTGCGCTTCTTCTACAAAGACCGCGGCGCACCGCAAACTCCGTCAGTCGCATCGCCAATCGCAGAATCGGTAAGCGAACAAATCTCCTATGAGGAAGCGGCTTTGCCAAAATCCACCCGAAAACCGGAACCACCCAAGTCCGCACCGCCGGCTTCACGAGTTACTCTGCCCCAAGCCGCTCGGCCGCAAGCCATCGCAAAGCCCGATGTGTTGCCAGCCCCAGTAGGTCCGTCGCTGTTCGAATCCTTCGACAAAGTTCCCGACGACTCGCCGCTCAAGATTCGAACCGACCTCGGCGAATGCACGCGCTGCAAACTCCACACGACAAGAAACAAAATCGTCTTCGGCGACGGCAATCCAAAAGCCGAACTCGTTTTCGTCGGCGAAGGCCCCGGCCATGATGAAGACATGCAAGGCCTTCCTTTCGTCGGCCGTGCCGGAAAACTTCTCACCCAAATGATCGAAGCGATGGGCTTGCAACGAAAGGACGTCTACATCTGCAACGTCGTCAAATGCCGCCCTCCGGAAAATCGTGCTCCGGAAAAAGACGAAGTCGCCGAGTGTTCTCCATTCTTGCTGCGCCAGATTGATGCCATCGCGCCAAAAGTGATCGTCTGTCTCGGAAGCATCGCCTCGCAAACTCTGTTGCAAACCACTCGGGGCATCTCTCAGTTTCGCGGACAGTGGCTCGAATTTCGCGGAAGAAAACTATTGGCCACATATCATCCCGCCTATTTGCTGCGCAATCCAAGCGCGAAGAGCGAAGTCTGGAAAGATTTGCAAAAAGTCATGGCGGTCCTCGGCCTCGAAGCGAAGAAAGGCAAGTCCGCCGAGGCGGGCAAGTCCTCTTAATCCGTCATGGGAATTTTGCTGGGCCTTCTGACGGCTCTCTCCTGGGGCGGTTCGGATTTTCTCGCGCGTTTCGCCACCCACCGCATCGGAACTCTTCGAACCATGTTGTACATGCAGTTTGCCGGCTTCATCCTGCTTACCATTTTTCTCCCGTGGCTCGGCGGCTGGGGCCATCTCGCGGACGGCTCCGGCTGGCAGCCGTGGGCATGGGGCGCGCTCGCCGGGGCCTTAAATTGTGTTGCGACGCTGACGCTCTATCGCTCCTTCGAAATCGGCAAGCTGGCCGTCGTTGCGCCGATCTCCGCGAGTTATCCGGTACTGACCGTGTTGCTGTCTCTTCTAAGCGGAGAGCATTTGAGAGCGGCGCGCGCGATCGGAATTGCGTGCACGCTGCTTGGCGTCGTGTGTGTAGCCGGCGGAGAGAAGGTTCCAGATGCGGATGACGAGGAAGGATTGCGCCGCAGCGGAAAGGGAATCGCGTGGGCCCTGTGTTCCGCGATTGGTTTTGGATTTTTGTTTTGGCTCCTCGGCATGCGAATCGTGCCCGCTACCGGTGCGGTGCAAACTGTGTGGCTCATCCGGCTGACGAGTTCCATCCTCACCACGATTTTGATTCTGGTGGCGCGCAAATCGATCAAGCCGCCGACGGACCGCGTCGCAGGCTGGATTCTCGGCATGGGCTTGGCGGACACTGGCGCGTTCGTCATGAACAATTTCGGAATGCGCATCGAGCAAGTTGCCGTGGTCAGCGTGCTGGCTTCGCTTTACGGGGCGGTGACGGTTGGCTTGGCCGCGATTTTTTTGCGTGAACACGTTTCGCGCTGGCAGTGGCTGGGAATCACCGCTATTTTCGCTGGGATTTTTCTGATCAGCCGTTAGCGATCATTCTTCTTGGAAATCAAAGCAAAACTAAAGCAAACTCAACGGATCCATGTCCACGAGCACGGCGGTTTGCGGAATTTCCTGGGCGTCGCAGTACGTCATGGCTCCGCTCAAAAGCTTAGTCAAAATCGAGCGTTTCGGCGATTTCAGCAGAAATTGGAAGCGGTGCTCCTTCTTCAAACGCGCGAGAGGCGCGGTCGCCGGGCCCAGAATGCGCACGGTATGTCCATCGTGCGGCGAAAAATATTCGGAGAGCTTGCGCGAGAAGCGAATCGCTTTTTCGAGGCTCGTGTCCCTCACGATCACGTTCGCCAGCGAAGTCAGCGGCGGATACGCCATCATTCTCCGAAAATGCATTTCGCGCTCGAAAAAGGAAGGGTAATCCTGTTTCACCGCGTCCTGGATTGCGTAATGCTCCGGATAGTACGTTTGGATCAGCACTCGCCCCGGCAACTCCCCGCGTCCCGCGCGCCCCGCGACCTGCGTCAATAACTGAAATGTGCGCTCCGCCGCGCGAAAATCCGGCATGCTCAATGACGAATCCGCTGAGATCACGCCGACGAGTGTGACGCGCTGAAAGTCGTGCCCCTTCGCGAGCATTTGCGTGCCAACCAGAATGTCCAGCGCGCCGCCGGCAAAAGCACCCAGCGTTTCCTGATATTGCCGCTTCGTCCTAGCGGTGTCACGGTCGAGCCGTGCAATACGCGCGCCGGGAAATTCCTTCCGCAATCTCTCCTCGAGATGCTCCGAGCCCTCGCCGAAAAAATAAACGTATTGCGACTGGCATTTCGGGCATTGCTTCGGCACTTGCTGGATCGAGCCGCAGTAGTGGCATTCGAGACGGTTGCGGCTTTTGTGATAGGTCATCGAAATGCTACAGTTCACGCACTGCACGCTCGCGCCGCAACTGCGGCACAAGACAGACCACGAATAACCGCGCCGGTTGATCAGCACGAGCGCCTGCGTTTTGTTGGCGAGGCATTCCTGTATACCCGCGTGCAGCGCAGCGGAAATGGGGCTGGTCTGATGTGTTTTCTGGAAATCCTCGCGAAGGTCGACAATTTCAACATTCGCGAGCGAACGGTTTTCAACTCGCGAAGTCATCGTCAATAAATCGTATTTTCCGTTGCGCGCATGGTGATACGTCTCGAGCGATGGCGTCGCCGAACCCAGCAGCGCGAGCGCGCCTTCACTCTTGGCACGGACGATGGCCACGTCGCGCCCGTGATAGCGCGGGGTCTCTTCCTGCTTGTAACTGTTTTCCTGCTCTTCATCCACGATGATCAAGCCGAGATTCTGCAGCGGCGCGAAGACCGCCGACCGGGTACCGACCACCACGCGCGCCTCGCCATTGCGGACGCGCCACCACTCGCGAGCGCGCTCAACGTCGCTCAACGCGGAATGCAGAACGGCGACGCCTTCGTACTTCGCTCCAAACCACGAGCGGCACTGCCGTCCGATCCACAACGTCAGCGCAATTTCCGGCACCAGAATGATCGCCGTCTTTCCCCGCGCCAGCGTTTCCTGCACGCACCGCAAATACACTTCGGTTTTTCCGCTGCCAGTCACGCCATGAAGCAACTGCACACCGAATTCGCCAAGCTCAAACCGCGCGCGAATACTCTTCATCGCGCTTTCTTGCTCTTCATTCAACGCATGTGCAGGCGGCGTGTATCCCGCATCGAACGGATCTTCCGCCGAATCAACAGGCTCTTCCCAGCTTTCCAGCAACCTGTCCGCAAGCAAGCGCTCAATCAAACTCCGCGAAACCTGGGCGAGCTTGAGAAGTTGGGGCATCGGCAGCGGCCCCCGTTCGGTTTCCAGCAGGAAGCGTACTTTTTCTTCTTTTTCGTTGAGCGTTCTTTCTGTCTTGCCCGCGAAACCTTTCCAAGCGACGATCGTCTGCGATTTTCTTTTTGTGTCCCGCAAACTCTCTCGAATTTCAACCAGTCCGAGCCGCTGCAACCGTTGCAAGGCCGTAGAAGAAATTCCCATCTTCGCAGCCATGCTGAATAGCATTGGGTTTTTCTTCGCATTCGTCTTCTCAAGGAACGCCGCTTCTGCCGTAGTCAATCCGTGAGAAATCTCTCCCCCGCCGAGACTTTCTGCTGCAGCGTACCCCGCCGCCGTCAAAACTATTTCCCGGCGCAAATTCAGCTCCGTCACCGGAGGCAACATCGCCCGGAAAACTTCTCCAACAGGTGCGAGGTAATAGCTCGCGATCCATTGCGCCAGCTCAATCAGCTTGGGCGTCAGCGCCGGACCAAACTCCATGACTTTGGTAATTTCGCGGAGCTTAGTGTTGGCGGGCGCCTGATCAGCCATTTCGACAACGACGCCAACCATCGATTTCTTGCGGAAAGGAACAAGTACGCGGCTGCCAGGCTGAATCGAGTCGCGTAGTAGCCTTCGGCACTGCATACGTAAACGTCGTACGCAGCGGCACAGGCAACGCAACATTGCAGAAGGACGAACTCATTTCGCAAATCAGTGTATCAGTAGCCCGAGGTACGGGCATTTCAGCTAAGCATTTGGCGACTTGAAATCAAAAGTGCGAGGCGGAGATTTCTTCGAAGATGAGGTGCTTGTCCATGTCGAGCATTTGTTTTCGATAGAGGTGGACGGAGAGCAGAATTGCGGCGATGAGCGGGGCGAAAAGCGATACACGCCACGGATCGGCGAGAGACCAGAGTTCGAGTTCGGGTAAATAGATCGTGAAAATCACGAAGCCGAAAAGATAGGCGACGAAAATTAGGGCGGAATGGCTTTGGAAGGGCGGGTAGGAACAAGTGAACGGAATTTTTCGGAAGCGAAGGAGTAGAAGTTCGACGAAGGCGGCGGTGCAGGATGCGAAGACCGCTGTGTGCAAAAGCGCGGCGGTGAAGCCCCAGAGAATCCAGGAAGAGACCAAGCAGATGGGGACTAGAGGGGCCAGCGAAAAAGTGAGAAGAACTTTTCGCGCGATGGGGCGCGTTTGCAAAGCGTCGGGATCTATCCAGAGAGCGAAAACCCAGTTGGCGCGGAGGTCGGAGGGGATTTCAAAGGCGAAACGAATTCCGACGATGATGCAGAAGCTGAGGATGAACGGGATGGAAAGGATATCTTCGGAAGGATTGCGCAGCACGGCTGCTGCGTTGGTATGGAAGGCCGAAGCTAGAGATTGCGCGGAGACGACCAGGCCCATGGCGACAAAGGCGGATGCGATTTGCAGGTGAGCTTCGCTGCGAAGGAGTGTACGCGTGATGAAGTGGAAGCAAGCGCGTTGCGACAGGTCGCCAAGAATGGTGCGGTCAAAAAAGTTGACGGGGAGCAGATGAAATTGCGAGCGCGGAAACGGACCGACTTCCGCGGTCTCTGGAATGCGGATGAAAGACCGGCGAAAGCTGAGAGCGTAAGAAAGTATGGCGACGGCGAGAGAAATTGCGAGAGCGAGGAGCGCGATGCGCGCCATGGATGCGAAAAATGGATCGTCGCCGCGGCCCCAGAGAGTTTGACAAATTCCCAGGAACCATACTGGAGGGAGCACGCTGGTTGAATGGATGTTGCTTCGCGCGGCTTGAGTGAGGAAAGAGGGAGCGGCAAAGCTAGTGGCGAGAAGCGCCATGAAAAAGAGCGCGATCGCAAAGCGGACGTACAGGGAGATTCTGCGGAAGAGCGCGTAGGGCAGAACGGCCATGAGCAGACCGATCACGGCGAAGACGGCGAAAAAACTGAAGGCGCTGGCAAGGACCACTGTGACGGCATGACCGGCGCCGAACTTGAGGAAGAGTGAAAGAGAATCTTGCGAGCCGACTACGACGACAGGGAAGAGGACGAAGCTGGCGGCGTTTACGTCGAGAGTGAGCGCGGCGGCGAGTAAGAGAATGGCGGCGAGATTGCCGAGAAAGATTCGGCGGAGGGAGATGGGGAGGGGAACGATGTTGGTGTAATCGCGGCGGTCGAGGAAAAGAGCGTCCCAGCGCCAAACTGCGGCGGCGCCGGTGACGACCATGCTGAGGACGATGAAGAAATATTCGTCGGGGATGGTGGCGGTGAATGGGTCGAAGACTCCGTCGCCGCGAAAAAAACGGATGAGAGAGCCATATTTTTCGAAGAGGAGAAGAGAGACGAGCGCGCCGGGCATCGCGAGGAGAATGAGGATCACGCCGAGGGCAACGTCCATTTCTGATGCGCCGGAGTCTCCGCCGCCGTGGAAGACGCGGCCGATGAAGACGCGGAGAAGAGTGGGGAAGGGGCGCCGGGAGTATGGCTCCCAGGCTGCGCGGAAAAATTCTATTGCGGTGGCAATCAAGGAGAAACCACCACATCCACGATGTTGCTGGCGATTTTGGCGACGTCTCGATCTTCGACGAGATGAAGGAAGATGTTTTCGAGCGAGGTTTGGCCGATGCGCTGGCGAACTTCTTCCGTGGAACCGCTGGCGATGACTTGGCCTTTTCTGAGGATGAGCAGGCGCGAGCAAACTTTTTCGACGACTTCGAGGACGTGGGAACAGTAGAAAATAGTTTTGCCTCTAGCGCTGAGTGATTGGATCAGATTTTTAAAAATGAGGGCAGAGGTGACGTCGAGGCCGGAGAGAGGCTCGTCGAGGACGAGGACGTCAGGATTATCCATGAGGGCGGAGATGAGGAGGATGCGCTGACGCATGCCCTTGGAATAGGAGCTTAAAGCGACGTGGCGGTGAGGAAAGAGAGAGAAAAGATCGAGGAAGGAATCGATTTTCGTTTTCATGCGCTGCTGTGGCATACCGCGGAGAGTGCCGACCAGCTCTAAGTATTCTTGTCCCGTTAGGTACGGATAGAGGTTGGCCTCTTCGGGGACGTAGCCGAGGTGTTTGCGGTAGCCGACCAAATCTTGCTGAATGTTTTTGCCATCGAAGAGAACTTGGCCCTGAGTGGGTTCGAGAAGGCCGATGAGCACCTTGACGGTGGTGCTCTTGCCGGAGCCGTTGGGGCCTAGATAGCCGAGGACTTGGCCGGGTTCGAGGCTGAAATCAATGTTTTGGACGGCGAGTACCGAGCCGTAATATTTCGTGAGCCCTCGTGCTTCGAGCATCGGGCGCCTTCCTGCGAGAAGACAGACTTAGAACGAATCCCAGGATAGTTGGTTTGACACCGTGGACTTACAAAAAGTTTCAGGAAAAACTTAGTGAAAAGGTTCTCGAGAAACGGGCAGACCATGAAGCGTCTGTGTTACGAAGCGGGTACGCCGCGTTTGCGCCAGA
>CAVSIW010000078.1:0-73711 GCA_963727945.1 uncultured Acidobacteriota bacterium | reverse complement strand
GACGCGGAACGGCGGGTCGAGATTCTGCTGAAGGACAAAGCCGGGAACATGGTTGCCCGGCCCTTCGAAGAAGAGGAGCAGGAATAATCCCGCGTATCGCATCTATGGACATCAAACTCTATCTCGCAAAGAAAAAAGACCTCGTGGACAAGGCGCTTGAAAAGCTCGTGCCGCCTGCCAGGACGTTTCCCGGCTCCCTACATGAGGCGATGCGCTACAGCCTCTTCGGCGGCGGTAAACGGGTCCGGCCAATCCTTGCTCTTGCAGCCGCCGAAGCCCTCGGCGCGAAGACCGCAGATTTTTTGCCCATCGCGGGGTCGCTTGAACTTATTCATACCTATTCGCTGATCCACGACGACCTTCCTGCCATGGATGACGATGACTTCCGGCGCGGAAGGGCCTCTACTGCTTTCTCTCTAATGTAATTCTTTAATCCTCTGATGCTCGTGAACTTCTTTATTGGGTTGCTTGTTGGGATTCCTTCAGGGAATTTGATGACGCAATCCCCACACTCAATTAGTGACGCTACTTTCCGTATAAGGTCGGGGACGTATTCTAATGCTTCAGGGACAAGCCCAGTTATTTCGACTGTAGCGTTGTCTTCCTTGTCTTTACTGATTAGTATCTTCCAAGGTTCCACTTACGTCACTTTGTACCCTATTATACCTACCCTTTATATATGGGATGAGGTATTTAAAGCTTTCGGTCATATGTTGAATTAGGATTAGAGGAGGTTCAGGCTGCTTCGTGTTAGCCTTCCTCCCCCCACCTTCATAGGGAACGAAGCCGAAACCTATGAACTTAAATTAAGGTTGCTTGAATAAGGATTATGTTACGTGGGAAAGAATCGGCCAACGAGCCTAAACGCCCGTTGGCCCAACTGGTTTAAGCGTCGGAATCCTTCTCTTGAACTTTACACCGTCTTGAACGGCTCGACATCCTTGAACTATGGCTTCGCGGCGACGACGGCGGGCGAGTTCCAAGCAAAAGACGACCTGCGCGTACATCGGATGCTCGACCCACAGTGTGCCGTCCTGATCGAACGTGGCGATGCGATCCTCGGACGGCACGAACTTCGAGCTCGACTCGATTGTCGTATCGCGAACGAACTGCAGCAGGAACGCGCCTGTCTCGCGGCGCTCATTACACGAAGGGAGCGGGTCTTGGGCGCAGGTGGCGCCTGCGACTCCAACGGCCAGCAGCATTGTCTGTGTCGCGATGGCGGTTCGCTTGAATGGCGAAGGCATGATTGATCTCTCCGTCCGTAGTAGAACGGCGGGCGGCCCTTTCGGGCCGCCCGCCGTAGTTAGTCTCAGCCCGCCCATCGGCTACTCGCTCGGGTGTTTGAGCTCATCTCCCGCACCTGATCGAGCACCTGTTCGAGGTTGTAGCTCGCCGCCAACTGGAGCGGCGGGTAGTCGATGTAGGACATGAGTTCCTTCTCCCACAGGAGCTGGCCGATGGGCAGGAGGTTCCAGTCATAGATATACGCCGTGCTCGGCGAGGCGAGCGCACCGCGCAATCGAGAACGCGCCCTTCTGCTCTTCCCCGACGTTATTCTCGAACGGATCGCGCATGATGTTCTGGAGCTGGGTCCAGTGGTACGTCACGGGCGCGTTCAGGGCAGCGACGCCCAGTGGAGCCCATCATGGTGTAGTAGAACTTCCAGTTCTTGTAGCGCACGGCCGAGGGGAGGCGGCCCTGGTAGTAGAAGAAGGTGTCGCGATTCGACTTTTCCGACTTTCCGGTGAGGTAGTCGATCTGGTTGAACGCCATCGAGCTTGGTCTTCACGATGCCCGGGTACTTGCCCGCCATGATCTGCTTGTTCAGTTCCTCCCCTTTGGGGCCGCCGGCGATTTCCACGAACGTGGGCACCCAGTCCAGCGAGGAGAACATTTCCTTGAAGATCGTGCCCGGCTTGATGTGCGCCCGGCCAGCGGATGACGCACGGAGCGCGCATGCCGCCTTCCCAGGTGCGTCAGCTTCCCGGCTTTGAACGGGGTGACGCCGCCGTCCGGGAAGGTTTGCACCTCGGCGCCGTTGTCGGTGGTGAAGACGACGATGGTGTTGTCGAGTTCGCCCATGTCTTCGAGCTTCTTGAGGACGTAGCCGATGTTGTCGTCCATCTGCTTCATGCCGGCTTCGTTGGCGCCCCAGTCTTTGCCGCCCTTGGTGCCGATCATGTCTTCATACTTCTGCGACAGCACGGTGGTGACGTGCATGCGGGCCGGGTTGTACCAGCAGAAGAACGGCTTGCTGGTCTTCTTGGGGTCGTTGCGATCGAGCCAGTCAATGACGTGGGAGGAGATTTCCTCGTCCACCGTCTTCGAGCGCTCGAGCGTGAGCGGACCTTCGTCCTTGCCCATCTGGTTCTTCGCCGTGCCGTCCGGGGACTTCATCCACAGGACCGGGCGCGGAGGCGTCATGCAGAGTGCCGGTCTTCGGGTCAATCCCGCCCGGTGGGTTCGGAATGCCGGGAATCGGGACCATCTTCATCGGCGGCACGACGGCCTGCTTGGTCGGGCTGCTGTTGATGTCCGGGAAGCTCACCTGCTGCATCGCGTCCAGGTGATAGAGGTAGCCCCAGAACTCCTGGAAGCCGTGGGCCGTCGGCAGCGAATCCGGATGATCGCCCAGATGGTTCTTGCCGAACTCGCCGGTGGTGTAGCCCAGGTCGAGCAGGAACTTGGCGAGCGCCGGCGTGCCGGGGCGCAGATACGAAATGGCGCCCGGCAACTGCGGCAGGACCATGCCCGCGCGGTACGGATGCATTCCGGTGAAGAAGGCGCAGCGCCCGGCCGTGCAGCTCGACTCGGCGTAGTAGTGCATGAACATGCCGCCTTCCTTGGCGAGCCGGTCGATGTTCGGTGTTTCCCCGACCATCAGGCCGCGGTGATAACAACTCGGCTGCATCCAGCCGATGTCATCGCCCATGATGAACAGGATGTTGGGTTTCTTGTCTTGTGCGTGCACAAAACTGGCCGCTCGCGGTCGCCCAGGAAAGGCAAAGCAGCGTTGACAAGCCGCTGGAGATGAGGACTTGTGCTTCATTGAGTCTCTCCGAAGGTTTCACGGGACGACGCTTGGATGTATCCAGGCCGACGACAGCCCCGATTGTATCGCTGGACATATCTTGCCGGCGCCCAGGACCCCGAATCTTTTCTTAATGTGAGGTTCACATGCGTGATGCTCGGCCTCAAGCGGCATTGCGGCCCGGCCCGCGTCTCATTGATGCCTCTTCTCAGCCCTACAGTAGCCCCCGCACCGCCTGTCGGCGGACGTGCGGGGGCGGATCGTCGGGCTAGTTAGCGGGACTGACTGAGGTTGCCCACGGTCCAGCCCCGGGGCCCCCGGCCGCTCCGCGGATTTTTGGACTCGCCCCCACCCCTTCGCGGCGCGCGGTCCCGGCTTGACTAATGCCGGCGCTCTTCGACAGCGATTCGTGGGAGCGTTACCAGGCTCAGGATGACGCCCGGCAGAGAGGACGAAGCGGCGGGCCGGGCACCGTGTCAACCGCCAACGGGCTGTCGCGCACTGGCGATCGGAGAACGCGGCGCCGACGAGGGGCCCCTGACTCGGGAACGGCACCATGCTCTCGCCCCGGGCTTCGGACCGCTGGAACGTTAATAGTCGCCGCGTCGCCATCCAGAATTAAAAAACGACCCTAAGCCCCACCACAAGAACCGGCAGTGAGTAGCCGCCACTCCCGCCGCACGCTCGCGTCCGGTGGATCTCCTGGCCGAGGGCGAGATTCTGGGCTAGCGCCGATCTACAATTCGTGCCGTCGGTACATCGACAGGTTGCCGAGGAGCCCCAAAATCGTTAGGACGCTGCTCGCAGGTTCAGGCGTCGCCAGCGGACTCGGTAAGTCGCCAGAGGACGAGGACGTACTAGCGCCGATGGTCCCGGCCTGGTATTGCGGTGGATTGTTGGCGGTGAAAAACAGGGCTACAGAAAACCGGTCGGATGCGGCGGGGATAGGGGAAACGGTCCACGTCACCGTGGCAAAATCGTTCCCGTCATCCAACGTGAGCGAGCTCGGCGGATGTGGACCCAATAAGATGTCGAATGCAATCGGACCGGCGTAGATCTCTGAAGGAACGGAGTCGATTGCGTCCAAGTTCGCGGGTGTGCCGTCTCCGCTTAGTCCAAAGGCTGCATTGGGAATGGAATTAGAGTCGAAGAATGAATCAGGCCCTACCCGACCTCCTAGTCCGACCTCCACGTAGACGCCACCAATGCGGCGAGTTACCAACGAAGCCTCCCGATGTGAATCCCTCCCCGCCCCCATTGGGGATCTGCAGTTGAGTGATCGCGCCGTCCGAAAGCAGTGGCTCGGGGGCCGAACGGGAACTTCTCGTCGGTGACCGAATAGAAGTAAACGTACTTGGCAGCGGTATCGAGAGGGCCCGCGAAGGTCGTCAGAAAGACTGGAAAGTCGTCCGTCCAGTTGCCATCGGTATTTTCGGTACACGGTAAGTTTACAGTTCCATCACTAGCCGGCTCATCGAACATCCGCGTGTTTCCGGCAAATGCGTTCAAGAATGCGGCGTGAGCTGGGTGCCAACCTGTGGCCAAATACATAAAACCAACTGCGATGCTGAGAAATCGACTCATGAGGCAAGCTCCGGTTGGTGTTGGCGTTAGCTCTGTCTGCCGATGTACTGACGACCTTTTCGGTTAGCGCTGCTTTATTCCTAGTGCTCTGTCACAGCTTGATTTTCGGGTAGAGGGACTTGAGTTTACCGCGGGTCGAACCTTCAGACTTCTGCCATTGAGTTGGATCTATCGAGATCGCCGGGAGATTGTGTGACGGAAACACTGCCGCAAGGGGCGGAAGTTCTCGAAGCGGAATGGGCGCTGCTGCTGGAATGTGCGAGGCCGCAGCCGGACTTGCGACGCTTGGCTGAGCGGTTGCGCGCGCCACTCGACTGGTCTTCGCTGGTTGCTTTTGCGGAGGACCACGGCGTTCTGGGGCTCGTGGCTGCGCGGCTCGTCGCTTACAACGAAAACGTTATTCCGCCGGAACATCGGGACAGCGTACGCGCATGGCGGCGTGCTCAGACGCTCTTCACGATGAATTTGACGGTGGAGATGTTCCGGCTATTTGATTCTTTCGCCGCGGCAGGTGTCGAAGCGCTCGTGATAAAAGGGCCGGTGCTTTCGGCACGTTGCTATGGCGATCCAGGATTGCGCCAGTACGGCGATCTGGATTTGATTGTGCGCGATAAGGACATTTTGCGCGCAACCGAACTGATGCTGAGTCTCGGGTATGAAGCAAGCGTTCCGGTGAGCGCGATTAAAGCGAAGAAAGTTCCCGGCGAGTACGTTTTCCGGCAGTCGAGCACGAAGTTGCTGGTCGAGATCCACACAGAAGGCACGTTTCGCTACCATCCACGGCCGCTTCCCGTGGAGAAGCTTTTCGGACGGCAAGCGCGGGTAAAAGTCGATCCGCTTGATGTTCCGGCGCTCTCGCCCGAAGATGAGCTCATCCTCATTTGCATTCACGGGGCGAAGCACTTCTGGGAGCGGCTGAGTTACGTCGCGGATGTCGCGGCTTTCGTGTCCAGGCAGGAACTCGATTGGCGGCGAGTGAAGTTGGCCGCGGAAGAAGTTTGCGGGAAACGGATGCTGCACGTTGGGCTGCGATTGGCGGCGGATTTACTTGGAGCTCCGCTCCCGGAAAATGTCGCGGCGGAGGTGCGATCCGATTCTGCGGTTGGGCGGCTTGCCAAGCAGATCATTCAATGGCTGCCCGCGGCGGGGTCCGCGCCGCCAGGGATTTTTGAGCGCGCGATGTTTCGAATCCGCATGCGCGGCGGGATTTTTTCCGGCGCGGCTTATCTGATTCGACTTTCGTTTTCCCCAACAGAGGAAGATTGGGTCGAAGGCGCGGAAAATAAGCGCCACTGGTTTTTAGATGCTCTGGGGCGCCCGTTTCGTCTCGCGCGGAAGTATGGAAACGACGGCAAGTCATGAATTGCCAGAGCGCTGGGTAAAAATCTCGCTGGATACTAACCGAAGTACTGAAGGCAAAAAGCAAAACAGCCCGGACGAACTGTCCGGGCTGTTTTGTTTCTGAAGCTTCCTTAGATATGGGTGCGGCGCGACATGACGCGCGGAGTTTTTGACGGTGCCGGAGGCATTTCCACGGTAATGGACATTTCGCTCTTGTTGCGCAGAACGCCGAGCTTGACCGTCTTTTCTTCACGCTTGGCGGCAAGCCTTTCGCGCAGATCGCCGAGCGACCGAATGCGCTCGCCATTCAGCGAAGTGATGACGTCGCCGCTCTTCACGCCGGCTTTTTCCGCCGGGGAGCCGGAATTCACTTCGCGGACGAGCACGCCTTCGCCGTCCGGAGCTCCAAAATAGGTGCCGAACTGTCCGCTCAGATCTTCCGCATCGATTCCCAAACGCGGCCGCGACCCGGCGAGTACGCCGTAGTTCCAATCCATCTCCGGCGCTACTTGAATGTCGGGCATCTCGATTTTCGGAAGCTGGAACGAAAAGGCGCGCGGGGCAGTTTTGAACCACGTATTGCCATGATCTTCCGACTTGCCAAGAGTCACGCTGATCGTTTGCGCGCGACCGTCGCGCCACACCGTGAATTGCGCGGAACGTCCCGCCGGAATCTCGTGAATCATGCGGCGGAATTGCGCCGCGCCTTCCACGCGCTGTCCGTTGATTTCCGTGATGACATCGTTGTCCTTGAGCCCGCCTTTGGCCGCCGGGCTGTCCGGAACAATGCGCTCCAACAAAACGCCGCGTTCCGCAGGAAGCTTCAGCTCTTTTGCTTTTTCCGAGCTTACTTCCTGCGATTCGACGCCCAGCCAGCTTGCGCCGTCATCGCCGAGGAGCACCATCGCTTCTTCATCACCCGGTTCCGGCATGATTTCCACGCGCCGGTGCTGCTCCTGCGCATCCTGGACCATGGCCGCCAAGGTCGCCTGTGCCATGCGATTCTGTGCGAGATCTGTCAGTCTTTCCTCCTGGCCGGCAAGCCGCTCCGCCATGCGCGCCTGAGCTTCTGCTATTCTTTGCTCGATCTGCGCCGCTCTCGCATCCGCAGGCTCTTGCGAATTTGCAGAAGGGCTGGGCAACGCAATCAGCGTTAACGCCAGCGCCACGGCCCCGCCACCTATAAACAAGTTTCGTTTCGTCATGATATTTTCCGCCCTCCTAGTTCACTTAGACGCGGCTCGCCTTAAACCGTCGACCGCAAAATCACGATTTGAATTCCACCGTTGACGGTGTTCAGCCGGATCGTTGCGCCGCCCGAGCCAAGTTTTCCCCGCATCTCCCGCGGTCGCAGCGTGCTTTCCAGAGACAATGGCAGCTCCGAGTAAAAAGCCCCATTCAGGGAGCGCGCTTCCAGATTAGCGTGCGTATCGTGCGGCAAGGCCAGAAGTACGGAGCCATTCGTCGTCTCCGCCGCAAGGCCCTTTTCATCCAGAACATGCGAAACCTCGATGTGCACGTTGCCGTTGGTCGTATGTGCGTGGACGCTTCCGCCGCCTTCGTAGACCTCGATGTTTCCGTTCACGGTGTGAAGATCTTCCACGGACTCGACGCCCGCGATCTTCAGCGTGCCGTTAACCGTGCCTATGTGCTCGACGCGCGCGCCACGCGGAACGTGTACGGTATACTCGACCGCAACCTCCACGCCCTCATTTTGCGGATACCGAGTGATGACGGAGACGTCATTCGGCTTGGCGTTGACTTCGATCGAGACGCGGTCGAGGTCCGATTCTTTTTCTTTCGCGATTTTCACCGCATGAATTTCAATCACATTACGGTCCCATCCTTCCACCTGGACGGGGCCATTGACGTTTTGCAGCTCAAAAGATCCGCCCGGTTGCAGCGGATACGATTGATTAAAGTCTTTGCTATTCGCAAAGGACGGCGCGGCCGAAGCCAGCGTCAGGACAAGGTTGAACAAGACTGCCGAGCGCAAACTTGGACGTAGCATTGCGTTTTACCCCCTTCGGGTACATCTCACGAGCGCTTCTTCGTTTCTTTTAAGCAACTGAGGAACCCAGGACTTAAAACTTAGACTCGAACAAAACTCGCGCGAGATTCTCCGCCGACTGCGCTCGCCGTTAGTGCAACTCAAAATCAAACTTGACCGTAGAAATGGTCTCGACTCGCATTCCGTTTATCATCGCAGGATTAGCGCGCCACTTCTTCACCGCCTCTATCGCTGCGTCGGCGAGGACAGGCTCGCCCTCCAAAATCTTCTGCACTTCGATGCTCCCATCCGTCTTCACCTTCACTTGCAGCTTGACGACTCCCTGAATGCGCGCCCGCTTGGCGAGCTCGGGATAAACCGGGTGAGGTGACGCGATGAGCCGCTTGAAGAAGTCGCTGGAGTCCTCCCGCAATCCGCCAAGAAGGGCGATCTCAAGCCGGTCCATCCAACTCTCGAGCCAGTCGCTTTTCATTTCTGGAACAGGAGGTTCCTCTGGCTGTGACCCGGGCTCGGATGATTTCACCTGCAAAACCGGCAGAATGTCGGAATCGTGCCTGCGATCAATCCGCTCGCGCTGCTCGCGAATCAGCGAATCGCGCAATCCAGTATCTGCGTCAAGGTACTGCAACCGAATCCTTCCGACGGTCGTCCGCAGTTTGATCAACTCGCCGCCGCCGTTTAGCGCTCCGGTGGCATGCACGGGACCCGCGTTGCGATTCCCGAGCGGCTGGATGTTCAACAGAAGCGCCGGGTCGGCATCAATCCGGCTCAAGCCGCCGTTTTCGACCAGCGCGTCAATGTTCGCCGCGAGATTCCTCGGCAGGAAAATGATGATGTCTCCAGCTCCGGAAGAAAGTTGCGACGCGCCCGGCAGGCTCACTTTGCCGCCTGGGGAGGCCGCATCCGGATTTATCCAAGCCTGAATGGTTCCGCCGGCCGTGACTGCCTGAACCGCGCCCGCCACGCGTGTCAGGCAAATGCTTCCGCCGTTGGATTCGACCTCCATCGGTCCGGAAACCGTGATGATGCGAATGCCGCCGCCGCCCGTTTGAGCGCGAACGGAGCCGCGCACTTCGCCGAAATCAATTTGCCCGCCGCCCGTGCGCACGCTCACGAAACTTCCGGCCTGCTTCAGAGTGATGTTGCCGCCGTCGGTTTCAAGCTGCGCGCGCCCATTGATCTGCCCTGCGCGGATGTGGCCGCCGCCACTGTGCAGCGTGGCGTCTCCCGCAATATTTCCAGCGACAATGTGCCCGCCGGCGGTAAATGCGTCCAGGTTGCCAGCAACGTCCTGTACCTGAATGTGCCCGCCCTCGGTGGAGAGTTTGGCGATCGGACGCCCCTGCGACACGTTGCGAAACACCGCGAAACCGATGCGTCCTGTTCGAATGTTGCCGCCCTGCGTAATAAGGCTCGCGGTCCCGCCGATATCTTGCGTTTCCACGTCGCCTACACCCGTGTTGACGTCGAGGCTATAGCCCGCGGGAACAGCCACTTCAAATTGCACATAGAATTGCGCGCTGGCCCCGCCTCGTCCAGCCTGAGACGGCAACGCCCCGGTAATCTCGACACCGGAAAGATTTGCCTTTGCCGTCAGTGAGTAACGATCCAAAAGACTCTGCGCGAGCGGCGCGCGCGCATCGGTTTCGATATGCACGGTGTAGCGAACCACGGGTGGCGCTCCCGGTTCGAGAGCCACGATGCGCACCGAGCCCAGGTCGGTTGTTAAACGCAATGTCAGGCCATCCCGGGTTTGCAGCGTTCCCGAACGGTCCACAGACGCGCGCGTACCGGGCTCAGGAGGAACCGCAGGCTCGATGGGACCCGGACCCGGTTCGATTGTGTTTGCGCCTAGAACCATGCCCGGCAGGAGCGCAGTGGAGAAGACAAGCGCGAACGCCATGCGCGAAACGCCCCCGAATCTGCCGCTTGTCGTTTTGAAAATCGTAATCGAACTCATCTCTCGCCGGCGTTTCTTTTCAAATCGCTGAAATTCTCAGTGAACTTCTTGTTGAACTTCCGGCTGCATCTCGCGCGTGCCGATCTGCCGCAAAGCCGCAGCGCTCCGCAGCCTCACGTAGCGGTTTGGATCGCTGCGCTGAAGTTCCTGGAGCGTGCGGACCAAATGGTCCATCGAAGGATTGCGGGGACGATCAGAGTCCTCGGGTGCAAGCGCAATTGCAGGAGCGTCAGAAGAATCCAGCGCACCCGACTCCAGTGAGCGAACCAGCAGGTTGACCGCCTCCACGCGCACGCCGGGATTCGCATCGTGCTCGAGCGAATCAATCAGCGCTTCGCGCACGGTTACGTCCGTCACAGCGTCGCGCAGCGATTCGAGCGCCTTCATGCGCACAGCGGGGTTCTGATCCTTGCGTGCCGCGTAAAGCAGTGCCCGCCGCACATCCAAATCGCTGGTGCGAGCGCGCAACGCTTCCAGGCAATCCAACCGCACTCCAGGATCCGTCTGATCACCGTTTTCGATCACATAAGTCAAAACACGCCGAAGGTCCGGGTCGTCTACGCTTCCGGAAAGCACCAGCGGCTCTTCCGTGCGCACGCGAACCTGCAAAGTTCCCGGCGCGCCATCCGATGTCGGCGCCAGATTGATGCCCGCGACGGCCATCTTCGCGAGTTGTTCATCCGTGAAGCGCGCACCGGCAGAAACGTTCACAGTTTGACCATTGTAATTGGAAGAACCAAGCCGTGCCGAAATCCACGGCATGAGCTGCGTGCCCAGCGCCGCGCCAATAAAAACCAAAGCAGCGCCGCTCAGGACCGGCCGCATCCCCATCCAGCGCTGCAGCCAGCCAAACGGCCGCCAGTGCTCCTGCAATGGAGGAGCGGAAAGATCATCTAGCGCTTCGGCAAGTTCACTGCGGCACTGCGAAAGCAAAATACCACCCGTGTCGCTCTGCTCGGACGCTTGCAGCGCTGCGATCAAGGATTCGTGGAGTCCGCGCTCTTCGGCAAATTGTGCGGCACACGCCGCGCATGCTGCAAGGTGCGTCTCAACCAGCGCGTTCTCTTGCTCGCTGGTCTCGCCGCAGGCGTAGAATACTAGAAGAGCCGCAACCTCTTTGCATTGGAACTGTTGAGGCGCGCTCATCGCAGGCCTCCCAACTGGCTTCGAAGCTTGCGTGTCGCGCGGAACAGCGAATTCTTCACGGTTTCTTCCGTCGTGCCCAGCGCGTCGCCGATGGCGCGCAATTTTAATCCCTGATAGTGCTTCAATTCAAAGACGATGCGCTCGCGCGGCGAAAGCCGCTGCATCGCCGTGGCGATGCGCGCTTGAATCTCCTTGCCAAAAAGCTGCCGCTCGGGGTCAAGCGTCGGGCGGTGTTCGCGCTGGCGCTCAAAGAAATCCGTGATGCCTTCTTCGTGGTGCCCGGAGTTTGTCTCCGGTGCTTGATCTTCGGGCCGTGCCTGGCGGCGCCGAAGCTGGTCGAGGCAAACATTCGTTACGATGCGGTAGAGCCAGGTGTAAAAGCTGCACTCGAAACGAAAGCGGTGAAGATTGCGGTAGACCTTGAGGAATGCTTCCTGGTAAACGTCCCGCGCGTCTTCCGGACGCTTCATCAGGTTGAGCGCGAGCCGCAGCACATCCCGGTCATAACGGTGAACAAGCTCTTCAAAAGCCGCCCGATTGCCGGCCTGAGCTTCCGCCACAAGGGTGCGCTCGTTTAGGTTGGGCAAAGAGTCCACCGTAGCCAGGGAGGCGCCGGTGCCACCCGCCAGGCCTGATTCATTAGCCAAAGCTAGAGCCCATCTTGGAAGCGGCATATTTCGCTTTCTTTTCGTGTGTGCGGCTATTGCTGCTTCTTTTGCAACACCTTAGGCCGTATTTTGCTAGCCTAGCGCACACCGAATATTACGCGACCACCCAATTTGGACGTACTAAGACACCCCTGGGTGAGCATCCACTTCCCAATTAAAGAACGAATATCGAAGCCAATTTGTTTCGGATTTAGAGAAGAAGCAATAGGTTGCCCCGCTCGGCGGCCTAACGCGCGATTAAACGCTCTTAACTGCCGCTTGATGCGCGCAATCGCCATACCGAGAGCGGCCAGGCCAGCAGTGCCAGCATCATCAGGATCACGGCGTAGCCGTTTGTGCGGTAGAAAGCGTCCGGTTGTCCCAGCAATTGAGCAGCGGCGCTGATCAACGCGAGGAATGCCACTATAAGAAGGCAGCCCAGCACATTGAAGCGAATGACTCGCCGAACACCGAAGACGATCACTCCAAGCAGAATCGCACCCGCCAGAAATTGTTTCGCGAAGTCTGCTCCATTCCCCCAATCGCTTCCTGCAAGAAACATCGCGCCCAGCAGAAATACTCCGTACCGCAACCAGCGCGCTTTGAGAACGGCCGTCACAAACGCGGCGATGAATCCAATGAGACCGGTTAAGAACAAGCTGCCGATCAGTGCGCCGCCCAAAACGGCGCCCGAGGGTAGGCCAGCGTCAAAGTACGAACCGAGGGAAAATGGCAAGCTTCGATGCACCGTTAACCAGTGGAAAGAGATAAATTCAATCAGGCGTCTGAGTCCTAGAAAACCAGCCGTTCCACACATGCCTATCCACAGTGCGTCGCGGTAATAAACCGCAGGCATCCGTAAGCCCACCGGCAGGCGCTCAATCCCAAACGCGCGATTGCTAAAATAAGAAGCGAAACCGAACAGCGCCGCAAGCCCCCCGAAATAAAGAAAAGCCCCTACGAGAATGCCGATGGCGATGCTGCCGAGCATGGCTTTAAAGGGGATCGCCGTCTGGTAGTTGTTCAGGAAATATTGCAAACGGTTGCCGCAGGCGACGATCAACACATATGCGAGCAGTCCTCCGATTGCCCAGAGAACCAGCCGGCGCCAGGGAATGGCGCGCATGGCTTCCGAGCGGAGATTTTTGAAAAATAGAATGAGCGCCGCTATGCCCAATCCGCCGAACAGCAGAACTGGAACCGCGAAACCGTATATTGTCCGAAAGAGAGTTTGTTCTTCCTGTTTGCGGCGCCACTCGTCGGGGATTTTGATGAACATCCAGCCCGTTCCGCCCTCCCTTGCCTCGAGCTCCTCTCGCGCTTCCGGTTTCGAGTAATACGAGCCGCGGTATTCGGATACTTCGTCGCCTAGAACCGCGAGTTTGATGCGAACGTACGCGTGGCTCGCCGCAACATTCGATGACGTCGATCCCGAGTCGATGGGAGTGCGTTGTTGCCAGGCAAGCTCGTGGTCCGTCCTGTGAACACGTTTGTCGGAGTTTGCTTCGACGAGACTCCATTGGCTCAAATCGAGCTTTTTCTCTTCTCGCAGATATTTTTCGGCTTTGGCAACTGCTTCTTCCTTGCTCAGCGAAGCTCCCGGCGCATCCTCTGCAAGCTTATGGTTGACGGCGAGCAGGGAACCGTCGGGCTTAAGCTTGATCGAAAATTCTTCCGGCTGGCTATCCCGGAAGTAGCGCACCTGCCAGATCGCCCCGGTTACCTCGGTCGCATAAATCTCGTTCAGGCGCGCGATGCCGACGCGCTGGCGAAGGAATTCGTTGGTCACCGGGTCGGTGAAGTCAGTGAAGATGGTTGCCGTGCGATAAGATTTTGGATCGAGGCCGCGCTGACGAAGAACTTCATCGGCGCGAGCCTTCGCGGTCCGCGAATCTACGGAGAGCTTCAGATAATCGCCAACCGCCGGGGTTTTGAAGCGCAACGCGGCCACGCCGCCGAGAACCAGGCAAACCGCCAGGAAGATCATCGTTGCGGGCGTAAGTGCCTCATAGCGCCGCGTTGTGGCCGCACCCGTCTCGGACTGTGCAACAGCCTGAGCGGACTCAAAACTGATTTCTTGAATGGGCTCCGCACTGTTGAGCAAATCCCCATCTGGTTCGAAGCGCCCGCGCGCCAGGTAAGAGACCCCCGCAAAAATCAGCGGTGCGAGCGCCGCCGCGCCCACGATCACGCCGGAAATCTTGAAATACAAACTGTTCGAACGCACCAGCAACAAACCGACGAGCGAAGCGTCCACCGTGTAATGCCAGATCAGCGTCGCCAGAATGCCCCAGCGCAGCATCACGATGCCCGCGACGATGCCGATCAGTCCAACCTCGAGGCCACGAATATACGGCGGCTCATTCGGATAAGCGGAGTGCAGGAAGCTCCAGCAAAACGCCGGAACAATGACCGCGATTATGCTCGATCCTGTCAGTCGTTTTAGAAAAGGAATCGCGAAGAGACGGAAGAGGAACTCTTCGCTTGTCGCGGCGTACAGGCCGATCGCCACACCGGAAATCCACGGGAACGTGGTGTTCACCGAATTTTCGTAATTCAATTCCTGCGGCGCCCACGCACCGTAGTGCCCCGCGATAATGTAAAACGCCACGATGAACCCGATGTGCGCCGCCGCAAGCGACAATCCCACTGTCGCTGCGGAGAAGAATTCCTTGGAACGCAATCCGCGCAAGGTGAGCGCTTTCGAAAGCCGCAGACGTCCCGGCTGCGACGCGCGGTAAAGCGGCTCAGCTCCCGGGAGCACGAGAGAAATCAGCAGCGCCGAGCCCACTCCAAACAAAATCGCAAACGCGATTTGTTTGAACACAAAACCTCCGTAGGCGGAGTTCGTGTCGTAGCCCATGCGGTCCAGCGGCCAATTGTTGAGCTCCATCAACGTCAGAAGAATGGCAACGATAATCCCCAGTTTGATGGCGGGGCCCCATTTCGTTTGCCCGCGTATCGTCAGCAAAATTCCCAGCCAAAGCGCGGCGCCCATCAGCAGCAAATAGGGAATGATCGCTGCCTGATTGTAGAGAATGTTTTTTGAACGCAGTTTCGCGTAGCTGCGTTCCCACGCTTCCGGCACCTGCAAAAATTCTGCCGAACTCCCGGCACGATCGCCTTGCAGCGTCACTCGTAGCCGGTCGGGCGCGTCTTTCGCCCGGAAGCCGTGCTTCTCCCACGTGAACGACCAGTCGAGTCTGTTTGGTTTTTTGCTGGAGTTGGCTTCTTCGGAAAGAAAGTCCCACTTACTAAGGTCCGCGCCCATTTTTCCGCGAAGAAATTCTTGTGCTACAGTTTCCGCGGCCGCGCGATCCAGCGCAGCTCCCGCGCGCGCCTCTTCGATCCGGTGATCGTAGCCAACAATTTCCCCAGCCGGGCTCACCCGCACATAAAACTCTTCTTCCTGCTGCGTTCGAAAGAAGCGTACGTTCCAATACCAGATGTTCAACTCGCTCGACATCAGCCGGTTCGCTTGCTGAAGCCCAACCTCTCGCTCCAGGTACGTTTTCGCGTTATCGTCCACGTCGAAAACGATGGCCGATTGGTATCCGCTAACGTCTTCGCCCAGGCTGCCAACAAATTTCTGCGCCCGCGCCCGCGCCTCATTTCGAGACACGCGGAAATCCACCGACGCTTCCGGAAACGCCCGGAAGAAATATTTGTGCGCAAACACCGCGCCCGCGATGCCCAGCAGCACCCACAGCAGCAGCGCGCGTTTATCCGAACTTGTCAGCCGGTCTTCCGCCACCTATGCCTCCCGCACGATTCGACACGCAAAACGCCCACTCTAATGATACGCAGCAGCATAGCGCAAGTATCGCTGTCGCAGGGTGTTCCTGGCAGGCCCGGTGTGTTCCCTGCGGGAATGATATAAAGAAGTGTCAATGACACTGAGCCTCTCCACCGAAGTGCGCATGATCAAGGGCGTCGGCCCGCAGCGCGCCGAGCTTCTCGCCACGCGCGGCATTCACACCTTCGAGGATCTGCTCGCCTATTTGCCCTTCCGCTATGAAGACCGCATCCATTTTTCCAACATTCGCGATATCCAGCCCAACGGCACATACACGATTCGCGCGAAAGTCATGAGCGGCCAGGCCATCCCCAACAAATTCAGCTACAACGCCATCTATCATCTGCTCGTTCAGGACGCCGTCGGCGGCTTGCTCCCGTGCAAATTTTTTCACGGTGGCTATCTCGAAGGCCGCCTCAAGCCCGGCCAGCAGCTCGTTCTTCACGGCAAAGTCGAAATCGACAAGCTCCGCCCCGCCCGCCTCGAAATGATCAATCCGCATATCGAGCAGCTCGGCAATGACGAGCCGGACTCCACCGAGGTCGGCCGCATTGTCCCCATTTACGAAGCTATCGGCACATTCGGCTCGCGCCCCATTCGCCGCGCCATGTACGCGGCCGTTCAGCTCCTCGATTCGAACATGCCCGACATTCTTCCGGACGCCCTGCGCTCGCGTCTCGGTTATCCCTCGCGCCGCGAAGCCTTGATCCACGTTCACTTTCCCGCACCGGAAGAATCCCTCGAAGAGCTCAACACCTTTCGCACGCCGTCACAACAGCGCCTCATCTTCGAGGAATTTTTCCTCTACCAGCTCAGCCTCGCGCTCGACCGCAAATCCATGCGCAAAGAAAACGCCATCGCCTTCCGCGTCCGCGAAGAAAAAGTCCGCGAAGCCCTCAAACGCATCCTCCCCTTCAAGCCCACCGCCGCGCAAAAACGCGTTCTCGCCGAAATCGCCGCCGACCTGGAAAAGCCCGCTCCCATGAATCGCCTCCTCCAAGGCGATGTCGGCAGCGGCAAAACCATCGTCGCTCTCCAAGCCGCCGTCATCGCCATCGAAAACGGCTGCCAGGCCGCGCTCATGGCGCCCACGGAAATTCTCGCCGTGCAGCACTACCTTTCCGCCCGCCGGATTCTCGCTCCCGGCGGCTATCGCGTCGAGCTGCTCATCAGCGGCCTTAAGCACGCCGAAAAAACCGCCGTGCTCGAGCGCATCCGCACCGGCGAAGCCCAGCTCGTCATCGGCACGCACGCTCTCATTGAGGACCAAGTTCAATTTGCGCGCCTCGGTCTTGTCGCCATTGACGAGCAGCACCGCTTCGGCGTTCTCCAACGCAAACGCCTGATGGACAAAGCCGTCTCCCACGGCCACGCGCCGCACGTTCTCGTCCTCACCGCCACTCCCATCCCGCGCACGCTCTCTCTCACTCTCTACGGCGATCTCGATGTCTCCGTCCTCGATGAACTTCCGCCCGGCCGCACGCCCATCCAAACGCGCCTCACTTCCGAGCCGCATCTCCCCGGCGTCTGGGAATTTCTTCGCCGCGAAGTCGCCGCCGGCCATCAGGCCTACATCGTCTATCCAGTGATCGAAGAATCGAAGCTCGAGCTCAAAGCCGCCATCGACGAGTACAAGCGTCTCTCCAAGGAAGTCTTTCCCAAACTGAAACTCGGCCTCCTCCACGGCCGCCTCTCCAGCGAAGAAAAAGACGCCGTCATGGAAGGTTTTCGCAAAAACGAAACGCAAATTCTCGTCGCCACCACCGTCATCGAAGTCGGCGTCGACGTCCCCAACGCCACCGTCATGGTCATCGAGCACGCCGAACGCTTCGGCCTGGCCCAGCTCCACCAGCTCCGCGGACGCATCGGCCGCGGCGCCGCCAAATCCCACTGCATCCTCGTCGGTCCCGCGCGAATATCCGTCGCCCCCTCAGCGGACGCAAAAGACGTCGGTCGCTCAGCCACCGCGATAAACGATGACGCCCGCGCCCGCCTCGAAACCATGGTCCGCACCGAACAACGGCTTCGAAATCGCCGAAACCGACCTCCTCCTCCGCGGCCCCGGCGAATTTTTCGGCACCCGCCAATCCGGCGACCTCGGCTTCCACATCGCCAACCCTATCCGCGACAAAGATGTCCTCGAGGTCGCCCGCCGCGAAGCCTTCGCCCTAGCCGATGACGCCCAGCAATCCCCCGCCTTCCAGCGCCTCCTTCGCATGCTCCCCGCCGAATGGCAACGCCGCTACCACCTCGCCCGCATCGGCTGAGACCTGATGTCCTTGCCTGAAGGGCATGCTGACATCTTACTAAAATCGCTGAGAGCTGTCAAAGCCATCACGGACTTGTCTTACGAACTGTTCATCCACCCATCTTCCGAGAGTCGCAACGCTGCACGCGCGCTCATTACCTCTGCAGAAAGCAGCCAATGCCGATCTATCGCCCGAATGGCTGAAGATGCCGCTCAAGTCACAGGGCTGAGTCTGATAAACATCAGACTGAGCTTCAATGAAATCGACCAGAAAAAGACGCGAGGTAAATCGGTGCCACGAATGCAGCGCTCATATGCGCCACATCGCATTATTGGTCACGCGAACACGATGATCATTCTGCAGCAATCGCTGGCAGGTTACAGCGAGCCGCCAAGGCTTATCTGAGATTCTACAAAGCTAAGACCCGTTTGCGGAAAACGCAGCAACCTAGCCCCATCGACACGACTTAGACCTGCAGTCAGTCTGTCCCAGCGAACTCTGTCGCTCTCCGCTCGTGCCGTCCGTGTTAATTTCTTTCCACAGTTTGTGCCTTCCCCATGCGCATCATCGCCGGCAAATATCGCAGCCGCATCCTCAAGAGCCTGAAAGGCCTCGCGCTCCGTCCCACCAGCGACCGCCTCCGCGAAACGCTCTTCAACGTCCTTGGCCCCGGCGTCGCAGGCTCGCGCTTCCTCGACGTCTTCGCCGGCACCGGCGCCGTAGGCATCGAAGCCCTCAGCCGCGGCGCCGCCCGACGTCGCCTTCCTCGAAATCACGCGCCCGCCGCAAAACTAATCCGCCAAAATCTCGACTCCCTCAAAATCACCACCGGCTACACCATCCTCGCCGCCGACGCCCTCACCGCCCTCCAAAAACTCGCCGCCCGCCACACTACGTCCACTGCCGCCCTTCGATTTCGTCTTCGTCGATCCCCCCTACGCCGCCCACGCCGACTACGCCCGCACCCTCGAATTTCTCGCCTCCGCCAACTTCCTCGCCCCAGACGCGCTCGTCATCTTCGAGCACCACCACAAATTCCAACTCCCCGAACAATTCGGCTCCCTCCGCCGCACCCGCGTCCTAAAACAAGGCGACGCCACCCTCACCTTCTTTCTGAACGGTGTCTACCCCGAGCCTCCAGCCAATCGAGCGGACTGATTTGTCGCGCTAAGCCTTCCGTTAATCTCCAAGTCAGCACCCCACAAAATCACGCTTGACAATAATATCTATATATGTAGACTTTAACTTGCATGAAGACGCCCCGCCTATCCCCGCAAACCCTTCGCGTCCTCGAACGTTTCATCGAGCGCCCCACCGCCTGGCGCTACGGCTACGAACTCAGCCGCGAAACCGGCCTCAAATCCGGCACGCTCTACCCCATCCTCATGCGCCTCGCCAAATTCTCCCTGCTCGAAACCAAGTGGGTCACCACCGAAGACGGCGTCCCCCCGCGCCACACCTACCGCCTAACTCCCAACGGCGTCGAACTCGTCCGCGCCACATTTGCCACTGCGCGCGCCACGCTAAAAGCCCGCCGCCCCGCCTTCAGCGGAGGCCGCGCATGATTCCTGTCGACTTTCCCCGCCACCTCGCCATTCGCTGCTGCGCTTCGCCATTTGGATCGCGCCCCACGACACCCTCGACTGGGGCCACGCCATGCTCAACGAACTAAATCACGTCGAAGGGAATTGGTCGGCCCTTCTCTGGTCTCTAGGCGGCGCCGGCGTTCTAGCCAAGCACGCCATCGTCGCCCTAATCCTTCCCGGCACCCATCGCCGCACCGTCTCCACCGCCAGCGAACTCTTTGCCAAGGAGCGTCCCATGCGCAAACCCACTCTAACCGCCACCGCCTCCTGCGTAGTCGCCTCACTCCTCTTTTTCCTAGCGCCCGTTTTCCGCCAGGCTTTTGCCGTCTCTCTCCTGCAATGGCAAGCGTTGTTACACGCGGGCGAATACGCGTCGGAAGTTCCGGGGTTGCAAGAGATCCAGCGTCGCGCGGAACAAAATCATGACGCAGAAGCGCTCGCCTTTGTGGCCGTCCGCCAATGGAAGGCCGCCGAGAATGCGCGGCTAGCCGACGAGGCCGTGCGCCTCGACCCGAAACTAGTGTGGATCTACGGTCCGGTCGCATCAGCGTACTCGTCGCTTCCTCAAATTGATGATCATTGGGTGGCCGAACTCAAGAAGTTCGATCCCGAAAATGCCTTGCCGTATTTCATCGCCGCGGAAAAAATCGATATCAACGAGATAGTCCGCAAACAGATTCCCGCGCAACTGGCAAGAAAAATCCATCCCTTGGCAAGCAGCCATGGCGTCAGCATTTCAATCCCCAAAGTTCGACGACTACAGCGATCGCCTGGAGGCGCTGGATCGCCGCGTCTTTCAGCGCTACCACATTGAGAACCCCTCATTGCTGTTCAGCTACACATGGCCGCGTCTGCCCAGCTACACAGCTGCGGATTCCTACTTCTATGCTCAGGCGCTTATCGCAGAGGCCAAATCACTGGAAGCGAAAGGAGACCCCAAGGAGCGGCCGCGAAATATTTCGCGGTCATTCGTTTTGGTGATGTTATCGGCCAGCAGGTAAATTGGTGGCTTCGCGAGGACGTGGGGAACGCCTACGCCGGTCTTGGCAGCCTCGCGGAAAAGGCGGCTCGCCCCGAAGAAGCTCGGCTTTATGCCTCTCTAGCCGCGCAGAAGCGGGAACCATGGCCGAACCGACATGAGTTGCGTCGCTGGAGATTTTTTGAAGACCCTGCGATTCGCTGGAACGCTCACTTGGCGACCAACTCTGGATTGGCGCTGCTCTTCTCCAGTGGGCTTCTTTTGGCATGCATCTTTGCCGTGATTGTTCGCAATCGCACCTTGCGATTGGGTTCGTTGCGTCCCAGCGGGTGGACGCTCGCCCTCGGGCTGGGATCTTCCATGATTCTGGTGCTTTCCAGCGTTCTCCTGTATCTAAGCTACCGGCCCTACGCTCAGATTTTCCGCCGGTTCGTGGATCATGGCGACGATGGGAATCTCGCCGATCTCTTGACGTTCGTGGATGACGCTCATGTACCCTTCGGTTTTGGTGGATGGCTTTCCATGTCGCGGGCTGCGTTTGGTTTTTGGCTCGTAGTGGCCATCGCTTGCCTGCTCGCGCTGCTCATTGCAATCGTGCGTCGTCTTCAGACCCGCCCGCGAACAACGGTAGCCTAAGGCTTTCAACTCAGTACTCACTACGCGCTATTCACCGCCTCCCGAGGCATCCCCCGCGCCCCTGCCCGAATCCATACTTCCTGGTCCCCAGCCACGCTATACTACGGAGCTCATGTCATTGGGCCAGGTCAACAGTGGGTTCAACCTCTTGGGACAGGGCGCGGCCACCGCCGCGCGCATGGCCCCCATCCCTGTTCCTCCGCCCACCCCCATCAGTGTTGAGCCCAAGCTGGAAATTGCCTGGGGTGACTTCCATCAAGGCGTCGCAAGCAGCCTCCGTACGCTTCTTTCCGGTCCCTTCAACGTCGGAGAATTTCTCGGCGGCGACTACCTTCGCGACTGTTGGGTCGAGCACCGCATTCCCAAACGTGCCGTTTTCGCCGCCGCCCTCTGGCACATCGTCTTTCTCGTCTCGCCCTTCTCGCTTCTTCCCACTATCGTTCGCCACAACTCCGCCTTCGACAACACGCAGCTCACCTGGTCCGGCCCCATCGAAGATTTTCCGACGCTAGAAATCCCCGTCGCCAAACCGAAAGCCATTTCGCACGGTGATCCGACCAAGCCGCTCCCCCCCAAGGGCGCCGATGCCTTCCATCCCCGCCAGCGCATCGTCACAGACCCGGTGCACCCGAATCACCCGCGCCAGACTCTTCTCAATCCCGTTGCGCCGCGGATCGCACCCAAAGCTCTTCCGGACTTGCCGAACATCGTCCAGTTACAGGCCACGTCAGCTCCTGCCCGGCCGCGTATCCAGATCAACGAAGACGCGCTCGCAAAACTTCATCCGCGCCAGCATCGCGTCGCTACTGCCACAGCCGCGCCGCCGCCCGATGTGCCCCTCCTAGAACAAAAGCCTGCGGAGCTAACTATCGCTGCTTCGCCGAACGCCCCCGCCCGTCCGAAACTCGAATTAAACGCTGGCGCCGCCCCGCATATCGCACCGCGCTGCGCAATCCGGCGACTCACTCCCTGCACCTGAACTTGGCGCCGCGCAATCCGCCTCCGCCAACGGAAGTCCAGCCACCCTCATCGCTCTATCCGCCGCGCCTGCAGCTCCCAAGCCTGACGTTCAGCCCCCCCAAGGCAATCTTGCGGCTCGCATCTCCATTTCACCGGAAGGAACCAAGCGCGGGGTGCCCGATGGCTCACCGAATGCTTCCGCGGACCCAGCAGGCGGCGCAGGCGCAACGACATCAAGCAGTGGTGGAGGAAAGAGTCCTGTTGGGGTGAGCATCAGCGGGGGAAACCCCCAGCCCAAGAGCACGATTGCCGGGTTGGGTGGCGCAAAACTCAGCTTGCCGTCATCGCGCACGCTGACCGCCCGCCCTGAATCCAACGCGAAGCCCGACGATTCTTCCGAAAGAACTGGACCGCCCAACTTTGCGACCCTGGCTCCGGGCGCCAAACCCGAGCAAGTATTTGCCGCCAAACGTGTCTACACCCTTGCCGTCAACATGGCCAATCTCAACAGCGCCAATGGTAGCTGGATTTTGCATTTTGCCGAGCTAGGCTCTGGCTCCGCCGGATCATCTTCCGCTTCCTCCGACCTCGCCATGCCGGTGCCGGTCAGAAAAGTCGACCCCAAGTACCCGCCCGATCTCATCGAGCAAAACGTCCAAGGCGAAGTCGTCCTTTACGCAATCGTTCGCGCCGACGGGTCCGTCGACGGCATTCAAGTCGCTCGCACCCTCGACCCCCAGCTCGACGCCAACGCCAAATCCGCCTTTGCCCAATGGAAATTTCAACCCGGCTCTAAATCTGGCACGCCCGTCGACCTCGAAGTCATCGCCCACATCCCCTTCAAAATCCGCGACGACCGCTGACCGCGTTTCTCTTTACGACTGGCCTTCCGCGAGCTTCACAAGCGTATACAACGCATGGTTCACGGGCGTGGGCACGCCAAGCTGCGCTCCGCGCCTTGCGATATAGCCATTGAGCGAATCGATCTCGGTGCGCTTCCCGCGGTTCATGTCTTGCGCCGTGGAGGAAAGCGCCTCGGCCATTTGAGTGGCGATCTTGAAGGAGCCCGCGATCGCCACTTGCGGGTCTTCAAATCCCGGAGGATGAACATTCGCCGCCTTTGCAACGGCGAGCACCTCATACACCGCGGCTTCGACAAGTTTCCGCGCGTCGGGACTTGCGGCGATCTGCCCGTACTTCGCGCGGCCCAGCGCAGAGACGGCGTTCAGCGCACAGTTCCAGGTGAGCTTGGTCCAGAGTTCGCCGGCGATATTGTCCGTGATGCGGCAGCCAACGCCGGCGCGTTCAAACACGCCGGCGACGCGCTCGCTCTGCGCGTTGCGTGGGCCCATGACGAGATCCCCGCGCCCGACGTGCTTCACGCGGCCAGGCTCCGGAACGGACGCCGCGACATAAACCACCGCCGAGAGCGCATCAATACCAGAAGCTGCGCGAATCTGCTCCGCGTTGTCCACGCCGTTCTGCATGCTCACGACCAGCGCACCGGGAGCGAGCAGCGGCGCGAGCGCGCTCGCCGTCGCGGCGTTGTCGGTCGTCTTCACGCAAAAAAGAACCATCTCCGCGCCGCGAACATCGTTCAATTCGGTCGAAGCTTCAACGCGCACGCTTTCTTTGAACTGCACCGTGTCGAGAAAAAGACCATTCTTTTTGACGGCTTCAACAAAGGCGGCGCGCCCAATCATCATCACCGGAGCGCCAGCCCTCGCCAGCATCCCGCCGAAATAACCGCCTACGGCGCCCGCCCCGACAACGGCAACTCGCGGCCAATTTTGTTCAGCCATCATGCGGTAACCACCGAAATGAGCCGGTCGATGTCCCGCTCCGTATTGTAAAGATGCGGCGACACTCGAATGTTTCCTTCGCGCAAACTTACAATCACATTTTCTTTGCGCAATTTTTGATAAAGCTCGACGGTCTTCTCTGGCGTGCGTGCAGCGAAGCATCCATAAGGACCGCGCTTCGCCGCATCCAATGGGCTCGCGGGAACGCAGCGGTCCTTCGGCAGCCGCTCGTACATAAGTTCGATCAATCCGCGATTGTGCTTCTCAACCGTTTCTGGCCCAAAGCGCACGACGAACTCGATGGACGCATCGAGTGCGGCGAGATTGAAGTTGAAATGGCTTGCCGATTCTGGAGCGTCCCAACGCTTGGCGCTGTCCGCCGGTTTAGGGTCGGCGAAGTTGAGCTTGGCGAAATTGTCCGAGCCAGCCACCGCCATCCAGTAAAACGGCGCGGGGCGAACATGGGAGAACAACTCGTGTTTGGCCCAGAAAAATCCGGTGCCGAAGGGCCCGAGCAGCCATTTGTAGCCGGCGCTGACGAGAAAATCGGCGCCCAGCTCGTTGACATTCATCGGAATAGCGCCGCAGCACTGGCTCGCATCGAGCAGCAACAAAGCGCCTTGCGCGTGGCACGCCGCAGCAACTTTTTTTGCGTCCAGCAGCGAGCCGTCATCGAAGCGAACCATGCTGACGGAAATCACTTTCGTTCTCGGTGTCAGCGCGGCGATGAGATCCTCAGCGCTGAGGAAGCGTTCGCGAGGCGCGACGATCTTCAGTTTGATTCCTTCGCGCTCTTCCATGGGCTTCCAGATGGTGTACTGGAGCGGAAATTCACGCGCGGCCGTGATGACTTCATCGCCGGGCTTCCAGTCGAGAGCGTACGCTACGGCGGAAACTCCAGCGCTCGCGCCAGTAGTGACGGCGATTTCTTCGGGCTTTGCCCCGATGAGTTGGGCAGTGTTGGCGCGAATGCGGTTGGGGATTTCGTAGAAGACGGAATCTGTTCTGTGATGTGGGTACTTATTGTCCGCCATGGCGGATTGGATCGCGCGTAGCGACACTTTCGGCATCGGCGACTGTGACGCCATGTTCAAGTACGTCGCGTCTTCAAACTCGAACCACTCTTGCCGCCAGTCGGTTTTCAGTGGCGTGGTGCTGGTTGCCATGGCGATGAGCCTCCCGGAAGGAATGAATCTTACTTAGAGTACGGGACTGAAGAACGCCTGCAACATCCAAATTGGGAGAACCCGCGAGTTAGAAGTGGCCGCGCAGTTCACGAAATGCCGGAACGATAACGAGCTTTCCGGCGCCTGCCATGACGGGCTCGTGCTCAAGCTGCCACGTGTGTTGGTGCGGGATGTAGACGGCGTTGAGGCCGATCTGCATGGCGGGGTTGATGTCGCTGCGCGGGCTGTTGCCAATCATCCAGCCATGTGACTTTACGATTTTATGTTTGCGCACCAGGCTGCCGTAGGTCTCCGAATCTTTTTCGCTGACAATTTCGATGAATTCGAAAAAGCCCTGGAGCCCGGAACGCTCGACTTTTGCTGCTTGCTCCGCCGGCTCGCCTTTCGTGAACAAAATCAAGCGATGCCGCTCGGTCAAATAGGCCAGCGTCTCGGGAACTCCATCGAGAATTTTCGGCGGCGTGCGTTCCAGTTCCATGACGCGGCCATGAATTTGCGCAAGCGTTTCACGGCGGACCATTTGGTCCGCGAGCTTCAGATAAGTTTCCTCGAGCGACCTTCCAAAACTTCGCACTCCGTACCCGTACTGGCGGATGTTCTTGCGTTCCGTTTCATTCAAAATGTGGCGGATGTACGCGCGCGTATAGCCGCACGGCTCGACGAGGGTGATGAAATCCTCGATCAACTTTTCGAAGAACACGTTGTTCTCCCACAACGTGTCGTCCGCATCGATCATGAGTGTGTTGCGTCGCATGGGGACTCGTGTTCAGCAACCCTTAGGAAGCGAAAGATGACGCTTGCTTTGTTTTACGGCAACGTCAGTCTACCAGCTTGAGAGCATCTTCGGCGATGGCCGCCGCCGCACCGGGCTTGCCCATGCCTCGCGCAGCGTCGCGCATTCTTGCTAGCCTCGCTGGATCATCGAGCAATCTCGCGACTTTCCACGCGGCCGCCGGAAGGTTGTTGCAGCGAATCGCGGCGCCGGCTTCGAGCAGGTGATCGGCGTTGCGCTCTTCCTGTCCAGGAATCGGTTCGATCAACGCCATCGGCAGCGCTCGCGCGAGCGCTTCCGACGTGGTGAGGCCGCCAGCCTTGCCGACAAGAAGATCGGCAGCGGCCATGTATTTGTCCATTTCGGTGGTGAAACCTACGGGAACGAGCCGAGGCGCGCCGCTGGGCAGTTTCCCGCCGTTGCGAGCAATTTCTTCGAGGCGCTTGCGAACTTTTTCCGCTTTGCCGGCGATGGCGACGATTTGCCAGGGGAGCTGGAGCGCGAGCAAATCCTTCACGAGCTGCTCGACCGGACCGATACCGTAGCCGCCCGCTGAAATCAAAATCACTGCCGCAAGTGGATCGAGGCCCAGTGTGCGCCGCGCTTCCGCGCGATCCAAGGGCATTGCAAACAGCGGATCAATTGGAATTCCAGTGACGCACAATTTTTCGCGTGGGACGCCGATGCGCGCCAGATATTCGGCGGCTTCATCCATCGCCACATAATAGCGGTCCACCGTGCGGCAGAGCCACATGGCATGCACGTCGTAGTCAGTCACTACGATGGCGTTGTGCGCGCGCAATTTTCGCTTGGCGATCAGCCAGGCAACAATTTCCGCGGCCAGGAAATGAGTCGCGACGCACAGATCCGGCTGGACGCGCTTCAGCAGGCGGATCATTGGTCCGGTGTTCAGCCGATCCAAGGCGAGGCGCCGCCGCGGATGATGCCACGGCTGGTCCGTGCGGTCGTAGAGCACGCCCATCAACTCCGGTGCGCGGCGCACCATGGAAATGTACGCCCTGTCATAAACGCGCTGGAAAAGTTTGCTGACGTACTGGATGGTGTCAATATGTTCGACCACGCAATCGCCGCGCGCCGCGAACGCTTTTTCAAGAGCTTGTGCGGCGCGGACGTGACCAGCGCCAGAAGATGCGGACAAGAGGAGGACACGTGGCTTCGATTTCATGACCGCCCTGAACCCGGTTCGATGGGCTGCATTACGAAGCCTTGCGGCGCCCGGCGGCAATTTTTTCTAGAACACCGCGCGCCACACTTTGCAACTCACCGAACCGTGTCAAATAATCCTGAAATTCGTGGTTTAGCGCTTTCGCCTCTTCCGGGCCAAGCTGCGTGCGCAGGATCATGTCGCGCAGTTTGACGGGATGCGGCAGCAGCGCATCCTCTTGCAATTCTTCCAGCGCAATGCTCGCGTCGTAGTGATACATAAGTTCCTCCGCGGAGAAACGAGCCTGCAATATTTTAGACGTGGATTCACAGGCCGGCGTTATTGTACTCGCGAAGAGTTGTGGCGCGCGAGGTTTCACGGATGGCTGAAAAATCCACAGGCTTTATGCGGCGGAAGCCGCGGCGGGCATGAATTCGTAGCGATCAATCTTCGCGGCGATGCCCATGCGTCCGTTGGACGTTGGTTCTACGCGCACGATTTGGCCGAGGCAGCGGATGTTGACGTCACTGGATTGCGTCACTTGTTCAGGAAGGGTGATGACGAATTCGATCTCGCTGCCGATGTCGAAATTCGTTTCCGCAAGGAAGTAAAGCCCGCGGTAACTGACGTCGCGTGTCTGCGCCGTGAACACAGGCCCATGCGGTTCATGCGGAATCACTCGTAGCGGCAACGTCATGTTGAAACGCCGTGCCTCGCGGCGGTCGGCTCCGTCGCTCATGATTCCTCCCACAAGGGCTGGAATTTGATGGAAAGCTAACATCGGCGTCCGTAAACTGCAACGCGAAATTCAGGAAATTACGTCCTAGTACGAGGTTTTGGCGTTCTATCTATACTTTTGAGATAAGCTGCCTTTCGAGTAGTACTGTTACTCCTCTGGCGGCCAGCAAGCCTCAAACCTAGCTTCCGTGCGCACAGCCGGTCCAATCTGGAACACGGCGCGCAAACCGTGCCGGGATTCGACACAGCTAAATTGACTAACGCAATGTTCTGACGGCCGGTGAATTCGGTCTTTTCATGGCGTTGCGGTACACTCGCTTTTCTTTTGAGCGAATCCATGAGCGCAGCGCACGAATCGCGCAATTTCTATCTATCAGGGCCTGTTGGGCGCCTGGAAGCCATTCTCTGGAGCCCCGGCGACGGGACCGCCGCCGCTCGCCGCGCTCGTTTGTCATCCACATCCGCTCTTTGGCGGAACGATGCACAACAAGGTGGTTTATCAAGCTGCGAAATCGCTGGATGCGCTAGGGCTTCCGGTTTTGCGTTTTAATTTTCGCGGGACCGGCATGAGCGAGGGAAAGCACGATCGCGGAGATGGAGAGCGGGAAGATGTCAGTGCGGCGCTGGATTTTCTCGCTGCTGAATTTCCAAACATTCCGCTTCTTGTGTGCGGATTCAGTTTCGGATGCTGGGTGGGACTTCGTGCCGGTTGCGAGGATGCACGAGTCACTTCGCTGATCGGGCTGGGAGCGCCGGTGAACAATGCAGACTTTTCCTATTTGAAGGAATGCAGAAAGCCGAAGCTGTTTGTGCACGGGGGAAACGATCAGTTTGGAGATCCGGAGAAACTGAGAAGCATAGTGAACACGCTGCCGGGTGAGAACAAGCTCGTGGTCGTGGAGAATGCGGATCATTTTTTTGTGGGGAAGCTGGATCAGGTGGATCGGGCGATTGCGGAGTGGATGAGGAGCATAGTTTCCGGCGTGGGCGCGGGCAGTTAGACTCGAGAAAGCAAAGAGAGATTCCTCTCTGCGCAGGCCGACACGTTTCCGACCGGGTCGGAATCTTCGATCGCAGGAGCGAACGTGAAAGAAAAAACGTCGGCCTGCTACGTTCGGAATGACAGGTTGTGGCAGGGTAGGCATAGAGTCAGGCGGATTCGCCGCGGGTGAAGAGTTGGGTGAACTGATCCACCGTGGCGGGGGCGACGCTCACGAGCTTCGCGTTGGCGTAGACGTGCTCTACGCGCGACATTCCCACCAGGGCAGTCGTGATTCCCGGCGACGACCTGACGAATTGCAGTGCGCGCTCGCGCGTCGTTTTCGAGGCCCAGAGCTTGGGCTACGAACGCGGGCAAATTGCGCGCGACCTGGCCTTGCAGCAGCGACGCGCTGGCAACCAGCGTAATTCCCAATTCGCTCGCGGCTTCCATGACGGTGCGGTCCTTCCCGCCGATGGATTGATTGCCGAGTGTCAGCGCTTCCGTCATTCCCAGGTTGAAGGGAAGCTGCACGAAACGGAAACGATGCTTTTCGCCGGCGATGTCCGTGGCGATCTGCGCAAATTCGGGGAGTTGCATGGCGTCGTGCGCTTTGGCTTCCTGGCGGAAACCGTTCCACGTGGCCATGCCATAGAACTGGATTTTGCCCTCGGCAGCAGCGGACTCGAGATAGATGAACGCATCGCGCACACGCTCGAGAAAATCCGGGCGGGAGACTTCGGTGAGCTGCGTCTCGGGATTGTGCAGGTAGTAGACGTCAATGCAGTCGAGCTGCAGATTGCGGAGGCTGCGATCGAGCTGATTTTCAAGAAAGCGCGGGGTCATGCAGTGGCTGCCGGCGACAAGATCCTTCGGGGTGAAGATGCCGGGCTGAATGTATTCGTGGAGAAAATATTCGGTGGGTTCCTCGGGCATCGAGCCGTCTGGAGTCAGATAGCCGCCTTTTGTGCAAACCACGAGCTCGTCGCGGGAAAATCTTTTCGCGGCGAGTTGTTTGATGGCCGCTCCGACGCTGCGTTCGCTGCGCTGGAAGCGGTAGTTGATAGCGGCGTCAATGAAGTTGATGCCCTCCTCGCCGGCGGCGACGACTGCCGCAGTGTAACTTGCGTCTACCTTTGGATCGGGCTGGCCGAGATAGGTGCCGATGCCGAGGGACGACATCACCAGCCCATGTGCTTCGCGGAAATGGCCGTCGGCAGCGCGTCCGGCAAAGCGATTGGCGTAGCGTTTTGTACCTTCGAGTGTCGCGAATTTTGTCATGACGCTCCTGGCGGTGGCGTGTCCGGTTCCGTTTTTTGTGGCGTCGTTTTTTCCGTTGCGGGCGGTTCGGCGGCTTTTGGAGAGAGGAGCCGCGAACAGGCTCGAAGAATCTTACGGTAGGGCCAGTCTTTTTCGCGAAAGAAAATCTCGCCGTCGCGCGGATTGCTGTAGAACCAGCGGGAGATGAGGGCGAGATGCTCGCCTAGTTCGTCGCGCGAGGCCGTTGTGGAGGGCGCTGCGGACTTCTCTCCGTCTTGAGAGATTGCGGCGTTTCCGTCGAGATAATCCTTGAAGATGTGTTCGGCGGAGCGCGGCTGGCTGGCGATTTCGGCGAAGCGCAGGAAAAATGGTTCGGCTAGGCGTCCGCCGTGGACGCCAAAGACGCCGATGGATTGGTCTTCGGCGGAGCGTTGGAGAATTACGGCGTCGAGATTGGCAATGCGACGGGCAAGCTCGGGGCGGAAGCGCAAGGCATCGTCGAGTTTTTCGAGGCGCTTGTGGAGCGCTGCGGCGCGCTCGAAATCGAGATCGGCGCTGGCGCGCTCGCGGTCGTCTTCGATGGCCGTGCGGAGCGAGTTGCCGTTGGTGTCGAGGAACTGCACCAGGCGCTGGACTTCGGCGTCGTATTCCTCTTTGGTGCATCCGGCAAAGCACGGCGCGAGGCACATTTTCATTTCGGAATAAATGCAGCCGGGAAAAGCTGGGATCGCGGCGAATTTTGATCTGGCAGCGGCGGACTTTGAACAGGTCGAGAGCCTGCTCGGAGAAAGCGAGCGCGGATTTTCGGGAAGGGAAGGGGCCGTAGTAAGCGCCTGCCGTGGGCGCGCCGGTTTCGTCCACGGCGATGCGGCGCGTGACGTAGCAGCGCGGATAGGCGTTGCGCAGGCTGATTTTCAGGACAGCGGGAGGACGCAGGCGCGTGAGTTTGCGATAGCGCTGCGGGAAAAGATGCTTGGCGTGCTGATAGTAGGTGAGAATTTGTTCGAGCGTTGAGCCGGTGAGACGGTAACGAATGCCGCGCGCGAGTTCGCGCAGATTCAGGCGCTTGCTGGCTGGGATCGGGAGGGCCGAGGAGGCGCTGCAAGCGGCGGCGCAAATCCTGCGTGCGAATCAGGAATGGCTCGGCGTTTTCCGCGCGAGTTTCGATGAGGCAGACGGCGGGTCGGGGCGGAAGAGCGGCGAAGAAATCTTCGTCGCGGGCGGGATCGAAGTCCTGGCCGCAGTCGAGTTCGAGCACGGAGACAGAATATACCGGAAGTGTGCCTACGGCCGCCGAAGTGGCGAGTGGTGAGTGACGAGTGGCGAGAGGGCACGCTTCGGAGGGGGCCCTCCCCCTCCCCGGTTTTTTCGTAAGTGCGGATTCTAAAGGGTTTTAAGTCCTGTGTTTTGGAAGTGCGGATTCTACAGGAGTTACGGGCGCGTTTTGCGTAAGTGCGGATTCTAAAGGGGATAGTGGCTGGTGCTGAGTGGCGAGGGGTTAGATTACGGAAAGAGAAGATCCCCGGCTGTAGTGAGCAGTGGGTAGCGAACCGCGAGTGGCGCGAGGAGAGGCGAGAGCGGGAAAGTCGGGCGCGGGAGGGTGGGGCAGGGGCGAAACCCCTCGAAGCTCAGGGTAAACATAGAAAATGATAGCAGGAATTACAGATTACTGTCAAGGTATCAGTACCATAGTTTTATCATTCGAACGTGAGACGCGGAAGTGGAGCGGTTGGAAGGAGTTGGCGGGAATTTTGTAGTTTGGTGAGACGGCGATTGGAGCTGTTCGGTGACGGGAAAGCTGTCCTTGTTGAGTCAAATTTGATTCGCTTCGAGGCTTCCTCGATACGTCTTCGGTGCTCTTCACGCCGGGCGTTTTCTCGGGTCTGGCGTTGCTCCTGTGCGAGCCGCCACTCGCGATACTGCCGGTTGGTTTCAGCAACAGCCAGTTGCAGTGTATTACGATGGTAGCGTTCGACTTCCTCGATAGTCGTGCCCCTCAGAATCACGGTTGCGCCGTAGACGCTAGCTATGCCGGGCCGGTGCATCGTGGTGTACTGAGGGGGATGGTTCCAGTTCTGAGGAAACAATTAACCCATTCCGACGGCGGTGCGGCAGAAAGCAAGAAGGGAATCGAATAAAGGGCGCTCCCCTCCGTGCCGTCATTCCTAGGTTCTGTTATATCTTCTACAAGACGCGTGTCATCTTGATGTCCTCGAATTCTGAACTTGTGCTTCCGAAGGCGGTCCCGTCTCTCGATTCGTTTTGCAGCGATAGTTGCCATCGGTTTGCCGATCGGCGGCGGCGCTTCTCGAACTCCCAATAGGGTTCGCACGAGGTCTTCATAGTCTCGCTCCGAATATTTTTCACCAGCGAGGTTAATGTAATATTTCCCAAGTAGCCAAGACGGCGCGGCTTCTGGCCAACTGCCGCCTCGTAAAACGGGAATGAACTTTCGATTGTTTTGGGAAGTCATAACTTCTGCTGTCATGATGTCCCCCTCGTAACCGACGCCTCCTGCCCGCGTGTCGACACAACTCTCGTACGAGGCGTCACAGCTTATCGGTGGAAAGGCGTAAGACGTTTTCCCGCATGGCCCAAGCGTTTCACAAAGCAACGGCTCCGGTGAACGCAAACCCGTAACAATGGATACATAAACTCCGTAAAAAATTGCCCCGCAAACCGAGTTTCAGCTCACGTGACGGGGCGACGGCACGCTAGCAAAGAGCAAATCACAGACATTAGTTCACTACCGAGCGACGCGACGTGCTCAAGGCGGGCGATATGTTCGCAAGATGACGAGATTCATAACTCGCTGGAGAGGGAACGCAGGAGGGAGCAAGGCCGGCAAGTACAAGCCTCTGCCGCGCAACAAGCAGACCGAGAGGGAATTGAAGCGAATCTTTGACTACGGAACGGAAGCGGAGCTTACGAAGATACTTGCGCGAGAACGGCGTGGCGGACGGTTCGCGAAGCGTGTTTTCTGAGCTTATCCGCGCGGTCGTGAAGCGTTTCGCGAGCACGGAATCGGGAAACACGCTGGTAGCGACGTCCTAAGTGCAGTTCCTTGCGGGCCTTTTGACCTTTCTTGAGGTATCCGCGGATTCCGCGTTGCAGGTGGCGAAGTGCGGCGTCTCTGATATAACGCGTCTGCGTATAGTTTTATCGAAGTGTCGAAGACGATGTCCTCGAGTATTGCCGCTGCCCGCTGAATGTTGGTCACACTTCCGCCAAGCATCCACGTACAGGTAGGCCTACCGCCTTGCCACTTAGATCGCATTCAGAATGCTGCACACACCGAGCCGATCTCGGCCGCTACCTTGCGGAAACTCGGTCGCGACATCCCTTTGATCTCTAGCCAAGCTCTTATCCGAATACGTTGAGTATGTCTCGTTGGCTCGTCGTGCAGCCTCGATGGTGGCTCTTTCCTCACGGTATCGGCGATAGCTCTGATAGTAGTCTGGGCCCCCTTCAGCAAGGTCGAAAAGGGCTTTCATCCCAGCGATTGCTTCAAGCCACAAGAGGAAGTTAGACATAATGGGCGAAGTGTAGCATGAGTTATGTTCTCCACCATGTCGCGGTGGCCCGGATAAGCTAGGCGTTGTCCGCGGTTCGGATTCGTCTTAGTTTCTCGATGTAGTTCGGAGGCAGACCAAAATGTTGAGCGCCACTCAGGTAGAGGGCCAGGTATTCACTGTGCGGTGCGAATTCCCGACCCTGTGAAACTGCAAAGTAGCTCCACACCTCACGTGCTGTCCCGTTTTGCGTCGTGACTTCCAAGCCGTCGCGGGTATATGACTGCGGTACACCCTCGAATGAATCTAGCCGAACAAGATCTTCCTCAGACACCGCGAAGACCACACCCCATACCGACGTGTCTGCGGACTTTACGATACTTCCGACCCCACCTTTTCGGCGTGCGCTCATACGGGGAAAACACAAATCCCAGCCGATAGCTTCGGCGATAAACCAATCGAGGTCCGATTGGGGGCATCTCGCCCGCATCTGGGTTGAATCCATGTTTGATCCGTATGCGAAAACCAGCTGATTAGGGGACATTGCGGTTGCTAGGCCTTCATGACCCAGGAGGAGATGACGAGGCGCTGGATTTCGGAGGTGCCTTCGTAGATTTCGGTGATGCAGGCGTCGCGGTAGTTGCGCTCGACGGGGTATTCGCGGGAGTAGCCGTTGCCGCCGTGGATTTGGATGGCTTTGTGGGTGACGCGCGTGGCCATTTCGCTGGCGAAAAGTTTGGCGATGGCGGCGTTCGGATCAGGTGAGTTATTCCTGAGTCGAGTCAAGTGTCTCGACTTGCTGGTTGAGGAAGATCTCGACACGATTTGTGGTCCAGACGGCGACGCCGGTGCCGAAAAAATCGGCGTCCTCTGTCCAGATTGGACATGCCAGGCCGAGAGCCGTGGCCAGCACCGGCCAGTCGCTTTCGTCTCGACCGCGCAATCGCTGACGGGCGTCGATTTCAAAGATGCCATAGAGCTCAGGTGTGACGGGCTCGACCAGGCTGCTCAGATATTCGAGAGCTGCAGAGAGATCAGCTTGGGGCTTATTCCGTTTTTTTGAGAAATGAGGGAGATACTTCCGCGCGTCTTCGAAGGCGACGTCTGGGGTGAAAAAACGGATTCCCCTAGACGAATAGCTATCGATGAGTTCGCGAACGCGGCGTCCGAGAATGGCACGGATGATGATGTTCGCGTCGAGAACGATCATATCAGCGGGTAGCGGTTTTGTTGCGGCGACGAAACTCCTTGAAGTCGGCGACAAACTCCGCTTCGTCCACGTCGGCCAGGGCCTTGGCGAGACGGTCGGCGGCGGCTTTCAGTTCAGAAAGATCGGCGGTCCTGGGGTGTTTGCGGCGCGTGGGAACGTAGACGCCGAGCGTCTCGCCACGGCGGGTGACGGCAACCGGAGTGTCTGATTCGAGGAAACTGGCGATACGCTCTCGGAACTCGCGTACGCCGACTTTAATGGTGGCCATAGTTCGTGCTCCTAGCGGGCACATCCTAGTGTACACATAGGCGTACACAGTAGCAAGAGAGCGGTCATCCTCGGAAGGATGACGCTACGACTTCAAGACCCAGGAGGAGATGACGAGGCGCTGGATTTCGGAGGTGCCTTCGTAGATTTCGGTGATGCGGGCGTCGCGGTAGTTGCGCTCGACGGGATATTCGCGGCTGTAGCCGTTGCCGCCGTGGATTTGGATGGCTTTGTGGGTGACGCGGGTGGCCATTTCGCTGGCGAAAAGTTTGGCGATGGCGGCGTCCATGGTGAAGCGGGCGCCGGTGTCCTGCTTCCAGGCGGCTTTGCGGACGAGGAGGCGCGCGGCGTCGAGTTCGGTGGCCATATCGGCGAGCATGAATTGAATGGCCTGAAATTGCGAGATGGGATGACCGAAGGCGAGGCGCTCTTGCGAATATTTGTGCGCGGCTTCGAAAGCGCCTTGGGCGATGCCGACGGCTTGCGCGGCGATGCCGATGCGGCCGCCATCGAGCGTGGAGAGAGCGACTTTGTAGCCTTCGCCTTCGTTGCCGATGCGATTGGCGGCGGGGACTTCGCAGTCGGTGAAGATCAGTTCGCAGCAGGCGGTGGCGCTGATGCCGAGTTTTTTTTCTTCCTTGCCGGTTTTGAATCCGGGCGTGCCTTTTTCGACGACCAGCGCGGTGATGCCTTTTTCGCCTTTTTCGGGATGCGTGTTGACGTAGACGATGGCGGCATCGGCGGCGCCGCCGTTGGTGATCCAGGCTTTGGTGCCGTTGAGGACGTATTTGTCGCCGGACTGGATGGCTTTGGTCTGCAGGGCGGCGGCGTTGGAGCCGGCTTGCGGCTCGGTGAGGGCGTAGCAGCCGATTTTTTCGCCGCGGGCGTACGGTTCGAGGAATTTCTTTTTTTGCTCGTCGGTGCCGTAGCGATGGATGGGATCGCAGTAGAGAGAATTCTGTACGGAGAGAATTACGCCAGTGGAGGCGCAGCAGCGGGAGATTTCTTCGATGACGATGGTGTAGGCGACGTGGTCGAAGCCGGCGCCGCCTTCGGCTTCGGGAAGCGCGATGCCGGTGAGGCCGAGCTCGGCGGCTTTTTTGAATGTGGCGTGAGGAAAGTGGCCGGTTTCATCGAGTTCTTTGGCGAGCGGGCGGACTTCGGATTCCGCGAATTCGCGGACGGTTTTTTGCAGCAGCGCTTGCTCTTCGGTGAGATCGAGATTCAACGGCGAACTCCTTGCATTGGTCCGATGAGGATTTGAATTGTCATTGTAGCGCGTTGCGAAGAATTGTTCCCGTCAGGCGAGGGCTTTGCGGAGGCGGTCAAAGGTGACGTGAAGATCTTCAGGGTGGACGCGGGTTTCGCCGGTGACGGTCATGAAATTGGAATCGCCAAACCAGCGCGGTAGTACGTGAAGGTGCAAATGTCCGGCGACGCCGGCGCCTGCTGCGCGGCCGAGGTTCATGCCGAGATTCATGCCGTCCGGTTTGTAATCCGCACGGAAGGCTTTCTCGACGCGCTGCGCGAGATGTCATCATTTCCGTGAGCGCATCGGAATCGCACAAGTTCAATTCGGCGACGTGCGCGTAGGGGACGATCATGACGTGTCCCGAGGTGTAGGGGAAACGGTTGAGGATGACGAAGATTTTCGCGCCGCGATAGGCGATCAGCGTTTCGTCATCTTTGTTGCGCGCGACAGCGTCGCAAAAAATGCAATCGGGCTGTTTTTCGCCCGTCACTTGCGCCATGTACTGGTAGCGCCAAGGGGTCCAGAGATAGTCCATCGGCACGCGTCCTCAAAAGGAAAAGTTGAGCGGACAGCATAACGCAAAACGGAGTGCGAGTCGCACGCGCTTACGCAGGTGCGCAGAACAAGCGAACGCTGACAAATTCAATTTTGCGATGAATACCAGAGTGGCTTAGGAATGCTTCGCGTCGCCGGAAGCCGGCGCGGAGGCGGTAGCTCCCGCCGATGCTGCTGTTTCCGAGCTGTTCACGAAATCCTTGAGCTCTTTGCTGGGCTTGAAGAAAGGAATCTTCTTGGGCGGCACTTCGACTTTTTCGCCGGTTTTGGGATTGCGGCCCATGCGACCACGGCGCTGGCGCGTGCGGAAGCTGCCGAAGCCGCGAATCTCGATTTTGTCGCCATTCTGCAGGGACTCGATGATGCTGTCGAAGATGGTCTCGACGATGGTCTCGGACTCCTTGCGGGGGAGTTCCGTAATGCGCAATACCTCTTCGATGAGGTCGGCCTTCGTCAGCGTGAGTTGCTTGGTCATCGTGCCTATGCCTCGTTGCAGAGCCAGAGTAACAGCGGCCGCAGGTTCATGGTGCGAAACGGCTTAGGGGAGCGTAACGCGCCCGGTTGCCCCTCTTCCTATCACTAAATTGACCCGCAGGTAAATGAAATTGTGCTGCCCCACGGCCGCCGCCGGGCCCCCTGGGAGTGCAGCCCGGTTTGTTGCAAGAAAGCTTGCCGCGCCGCCTCGGTCGACGCCAACGCGCGCGACAACTTGGACTTGAGCGCGTCGCCGATCGTGGCCGTCGAAGAAGACTTCGACGTGGAGCGATACTGTTCGATCTCCTTGCGCTCGATCTGCTTGGCGGCGGCGCGATAGCTCAATCCGATGCGGCGCGTCTCCGGGCTGATCTTGATGATCTTGAAATCGTACTCCTTGCCCGGCTCGAGCGGACCGGCGCTCTTGAACGGACCGGTGCTGGTGCGATGCATGGGTGAGTGGCTATCGTCGCGGCGCTTGCGCTCCTCGATCTCCGTGTTGTGGCAGAGAGCTTCGATGTTGTCGCCGAGCTCGACGAACGCGCCGAACGTGGCGATGCGCGAAACCTTGCCCTTCACGATCTGGCCGACCTTGTGCTGCTTGAACCACTCGCCCCAGATGTCGTTCACCTGCTTGATGCCGAGCGAGACGCGGCGATTCTCGGGATCAATTTTCAGAACCCTTGCGGTGACTGGCTCGCCCTTTTTGAAAACTTCATGCGGGTTCTTGATGCGCTCCGTCCAGCTTACGTCGCCGACGTGGACGAGACCGTCAAAGCCTTCTTCTATTTCAACGAAAGCGCCGAACTCCGCGATGTTGCGGATTTTTCCGGTGACGATGGTGCCGACGGGATATTTTTCCGCGACGAGGAGCCAGGGATCGGGAAGCGCCTGCTTGATACCGAGGGAGACGCGGCGGTCGCTAGGCTTGATGTCCAGGACCACGACATCAACTTCGTCACCGACCTTTGCGATTTTCGAGGGATGCTGAGCTTTTTTCGACCAGCTCATTTCGGTGACGTGTACGAGGCCTTCGATGCCTTGCTCGAGCTCGACGAAAACGCCGTAGTCCACGACGCCAACGACTTTGCCTTTAACCTTGCCGCCAGCAGGATACTTTTCCGCAGCGTTCACCCAGGGATCGGGCATCAACTGCTTCAGGCCGAGCGAGACGCGCTGCTTTTCCTTGTCGAACTTGAGAATGATGACGTCGAGTTCTTGCTCTGGCTTCACGACGTCGGAAGGATGCTTGACGCGGCCCCAGCTGAGGTCGGTGAGGTGGAGGAGGCCGTCAATGCCGCCAAGATCGACGAAGGCGCCATATTCGGTGACGTTTTTCACGTGGCCGTGAACGACTTGGCCCTCAGTGAGCGTTTCCATTAGCTGGGCGCGCTTGGCGTGCAGCTCTTCTTCGAGAATCGCGCGGCGGCTGACTACCACGTTGCCACGGCGGCGATTCAGCTTGGTGACGCGGACTTGGACTTCGGTGCCGGTTAGATCGTCGAGGTTCTGCGTGGGGCGAAGATCAAATTGCGAACCGGGGAGGAACGCGCGGACGCCGATGTCCACGACGAGGCCGCCCTTGATGCGGTCGACCACTTTGCCGGTGATGGTTTCCTTGGCTTTGTAGGCGGCTTCGATTTTTTCCCAAGTGCGGCGGCGCAGAACTTTTTGATAGGAGAGAATCGTGAAGCCGTCTTTGTGCTCGCCGGTTCGCTGGACTTCGATGATGGCGTTGGGCTCGGGACGCGGAATGTCCGTTTCGGAGAATTCTGCCGCGGGGATCAGGCCTTCGGTTTTTCCGCCGAGGTCGACCACCACGCCGTGTTCCGTGTAGGCGACTACCTTTACTTCGATAATTTCGTTCTGCGAGGCAGCTTCGTGCTGCTCGTCATACTGCTCCATCAGCTTGCTCATCTCTTCCGAGCCGGCTGCTTCTTCGGCGGCAGCCGTGGCTTCGGCGTCGGCGGGAGGTGGAGCAGCCGCTGTGGGAGCTTCCGCGGCCTTGGCATGCTCCTGCGGAGCATCGCTGGCGTGTGCGACGGGCTCCGGCGCGTTCTCGTGCGTCAGCAGGATCGGCCGCGCTTGCTTGCGCCGGGTTCACTTCATCAGGAGTGGCGTTCTGAGTTGGTTCTGAATCAGGTGCGGGTGCGCTGCGGCTGCTGAGGACTGGTTGTCATGGTCAGAAAACATGGTTGTTGGCCTCCGGAAGATAACTTCTATTCTGTCCACCCCGGCAATGCCGAGGTCACGCAAAACGTCGATAAGATTCCTTGCGAATTCCCTGACAGGGTTCCTACAAGGAGGTTAACCGCCGAGCGGTCTTTCGGGACAAAGGTGCTGCGGGCGTTTCGAGGCGCGCTGCAACCTCAAAAGGATACTCGCCGCGTCCGCTTTGTGTCAATGAAACCGGTTAAACCGAACTGTGCTCACCCCTAGCTTGAGGACCCTATGTAACTATGATGCAAACCGGCGGCGAAGATTTAGCTAGCCCGTATAATTTTTCAGTAGTTTGCGGGCGCGGGCGCGCATGGCGAGCGTGCCGGATTGCACAACATCTTCAAGGAGTTGCTTCACGCTGCCGCGCAGGGCAGCGTCGTCTCGCGCGAGGTCCGCGAGCCCTTGAAGAGCGAAGGTCTTCACTATCGAACTGCGATCTTTCAAGTAGTGGTGCAAAGCTGCTACGGCGCGCTGGCGTTCGGCGGGGGTTAGACGAAGGCGCGGAACCATGGCGGCGAGATGCCAGCGCAGCTCGATCTGTTTGGCTTCGGCGAGCAAGCCGAGGAGTTGTGGTTTGTGGCGATCGAGAAGGCAGGGTTTTTGTGCGGAGACTTTTTCGGCGGCGTCGGCGGCGCGCATGCGGACTACGGGATTTTCGTGCCAGAGGCATTTTATGAGTTCGCGAAAGCGTCGCGGCGCTCGTAGAACCAGCTGTGCCACTTCGTTCGCGCGACCAATTGAGCGACGGTCCGAACCTTCCAGCATCTTCGCAATTTGGAGCCTAGACATAAGGAGTAGAGATATACCGAGTGCTAGCGGGAGAATCGATTTTTGATAGATGAGGTGACTGCTCGAAAGAGTTCTCGGCCTTCGTAGATGTTGTTTTGACGCTTGTAGTCGTCCCAGGTCGTACCGCTTCTAATCGCGACTGCAATCATGCGGAAATCCTTTCTGTGCCCTGCGACCTGGTCCTTATCCGGCTTAACGCGAAATCCGAGTAGGTTGCGAGCAGTTGAACTGCCCCGAATAGTGAGTCAACTCCTCGTGCGCATGGGCAAGCAATCCGTCAACATTTGTCAATTTCAACAGCTCATGAAATCGTGTCCAAAGCTCGGCGTTCCAACCAGTTTCATCGGCCCATGCGTCTAGTACATCGGCGATTTGGAGGCGAACGGGATCGATTTCACCTGCGGGCATCATCACGCTCTGGCGCGGCCGGCTTGGGTGCTTTCGCGGCGGAAATCGGGGGCCACGATTTCGACTGTGCGGCACATTTCGAAGAGGCGGGAGCGCATGCGGGTGCCGATTCTTTGGTCGAGGGAATCTTCGCGGGTGGGCATGACGAGTTTTCCGCTGGGAAGGCGCGTGGCTTCGCCTTCTTGGGCGGGATTGTCGTAGTAGTTCGTGGTGATGATCGTGGTGCGGCGTTCGTTGTAGCGGGCGTTCAGTACGATGCCGACGATGTCGCGCACCCAATCCGAGGGCTTGCTCGCGCCTAGATCATCGAGCACGAGAATTTCGACGGTCCGGATGGGCTCGAGAATACCCATTTCCGTGGATTCGTTGGCTTGGTTGTAGCTGGCTTGGATTTCTTTCAGGAGTTCGCGGTAATCGCAGAATAGGCCGGCGTGCCCGCGGCGAATGAGATCTTTCAGCGCGGCGACAGCGAGATGAGTTTTGCCGACGCCCGAGGGGCCCATCAGCAACAGGCCTTTTTCCGCCGCCCCTGGGTAATCGCGAACAAATCCCTGCGTCAGAAGCTTTGCTTTTTTCAGCGAATCCGTTTGCAGTGGCGTCGCACCGACGTCCGTGCTGTAACTCTCAAAATCACAGTGCTCGTAGCGCTTGGGGATGTGCGCTCGCTCGATGACGCGCTCGGAACGCTCCTGCATGCCGCAATCGCAGGCGACGGCAACTTTGCCCGCAGCTCCATCGGGCCGCGACACGAGCTTCCAGCCGGTTCCTCGACAGAGTGTGCAATTCTCGAGAGCCATGCGGACAGCATACGGTCGCGGAGGCCGCACGGCAAGTTGTCTGCTTTGGGAAAACTGTGGAAGCGTGAGGGCTAGGAAGTGCGGAACAGGCGCGGGGTGGCGCGCACGATGGCGTGGCGCGGCTCTTTATTTTGCGAGTGCGAGGATGCGACGCGCGAAAGTTCCTGCTGGACGACGGTGGCGAATTCCGTCATTTGTTTTTCCATCTCGACCATTTTTTCGCGCATGTTCAAAATGATTTCAATTCCTGCGAGGTTTACGCCCATGTCGCGCGCAAGCGTCAGGATCACGTCGAGACGCTCGAGATCGGAATCCGTGTAGAGGCGTGTGTTGCCTTGCGAGCGCGAGGGCTTGAGCAGGCCGACGCGCTCATAGAGGCGCAGAGTTTGCGGGTGGAGTTTGTATAGCTCGGCGACCGCGCTGATCATGTAGCCGGCTTTGGCCCGTTTTCTCGCTCGCTGTGGCATTTGTTGCTCTCTCTACCAGACGGGCACGACGTGTCGTGCCCCTACACTCCTGCTTTCGTGAACAAATCTTTGCGCGGATCTTCCGGCGCGATAGTCTCCAGTTCTTTCATGAGGGTTCGCACGCGCTCATCGGTTGGCTGCGGCACGACGACTTGAATCTCGACATATTGATCGCCGCGCGCGCCGCTCCGTGCGCTGGGCACGCCTTTTTCTTTCAAGCGGAGAGTCTTGCCGCTATTCGTACCTGGAGGAATGCGCACCAGCGAGCGGCCGTCGATCGTAGGCACTTCGACTTTTGCGCCTAGCGTGGCTTCCGTCACCGTCACGGGGACTTCGGTATACAAATCATCGCCGCGGCGCTCGAAAAAGGAGTGCGGCTTTACGTCCACGCGCAAATACAAATCGCCTGGAGGCGCGCCCATCGTTCCAGCGTTGCCTTTGCCTGGGACACGGACGCGCGAACCGCTGGCCACGCCGGCGGGAATGCGCACATCAATGGTTTCCGTGCGGCGCAACGCGGCCTTCGCCGCTGCACGTCGGGCATACTTTGCGGATTTTGCCAGTGCCGCCGCAGCGCGTGCAGGGTACGTTGAATTTCATTTTGCCGGCGGCTTGCTGGATGGTGCCGGAGCCGTGGCAGGTCGGGCAGGTTTGCGGCGGAGCCGACTGCGCCCGTGCCGTGGCACGAGTCGCACGTGTCGAGGCGCGTGATGGTCAGTTTCTTGACGGCGCCGCGGACGGCGTCCCAGAAGTCGATTTCGATCTGGTATTCGAGGTCGCCGCCGGGCTCGTGTTCGGGTTCCGCGCTGCCGCCCCGCCCGCCGCGGAAAAACTGGCTGAAGAGATCGCGAAAACTTGCGTTGCCGCCCTGCGCGCCCGAGCCGCCGCCAAAATCAAAGCCGCCAAAATCGAAATTGACGTTTTCTCCGCCCTGCTCGTGTCCGGCCCCGGGACCGCCCGAAGGAATATTGTCGCTGTAAAAGCCGTACTGGTCATACATCTGGCGCTTTTTTGTATCGGAAAGAACGTCGTACGCTTCCTGCAGTTGCTTGAATTTTTCTTCGGAGGATTTGTCGCCGGGATTCAGGTCGGGATGGTACTTGCGCGCGAGTTTGCGGAAAGCAGTGCGAATGTCTTTCGCGCTCGCCTTTTTCGAAACCCCTAAAAGCTCGTAGTAGTCTTGTTTTGAAGTTGTCGGCATTGTCGGGACAAAAAAGTAATTCAGCGGGGGCGCGATCTATCGCGCCCCGCCAGTTGCACGGCTTAGTTAGGCCGTTTGGTTTCGTCGACGTCGACGTACTCGGCGTCGATTACGTCGCCGGGCTTTTTATCCTGCGGGCCGCCGCTCGAACCCGAGTTGCCGCCAGCTCCAGCGCCCGCGCTTGCACCGGCGGCTTGTTCCGCACCGGGCTTCGCTTCGTTCGCCTTGTAAAGGATTTCGGCGATCTTGTGCAAAGACTTCTCGAGGTTTTCCGTGGCAGAGCGCAAGCGAGCCGTGCCGCCTTCGGCGATGGCTTTCTTGGCTTCTTCGATTGCGTCTTCGGCGGTCTTGACGTCTGATTCCGCAATCTTTTCGCGATTCTCGCGGATCATCTTCTCCGCTTGATAGAGGATGCCGTCGAGCCGGTTGCGCGATTCGACTTCCTCCATGCGGCGGCGATCGTCTTCGGAATGGGATTCGGCCTCGGTGCGCATCTTCTCGGCTTCTTCCTTCGTCAGGCCGCTCGATGCGGTGATAGTGATCTTCTGCTCCTTGTTGGTGGCCTTGTCCTTCGCGCTGACGTTCAAGATGCCGTTCGCGTCGATGTCAAAGGTCACTTCGATTTGCGGAGTGCCGCGCGGCGCCGGGGGAATCCCGTCGAGCTTGAACTTGCCAAGCGAGCGGTTGTCCGTTGCGAACTTGCGCTCGCCTTGGAGAACCTGGATTTCAACGCCGGGCTGATTGTCCGCGGCCGTCGAGTACGTTTCGACTCTTACGCGTCGGGATCGTAGTGTTGCGCGGGATCTGCACGGTCATCACGCCGCCGAGCGTCTCAACGCCCAGGGAAAGAGGCGTTACGTCGAGCAGCAGGATGTCCTTCACTTCGCCTGCGAGAACCGCGCCTTGAATCGCAGCGCCTACGGCTACGACTTCGTCGGGGTTCACGCCTCTGTGCAGCTCTTTCTCGCCGAAGAAGGTGCGGACGATGGATTGCACCTTGGGAATACGCGTCGAGCCGCCAACCATCACAACTTCCTGGATATCGCTCGGGGACAGCTTCGCGTCTTCGAGAGCTTGCTTGACCGGCTTCATCGAGCGTTCGAGCAAATCGTTCATTAATTGTTCGAGCCGCGTGCGCGTCAGCTTCTGCTGCATGTGGATGGGGCCGCTCGCGCCAGCCGTGATGAACGGCAAGTTGATTTCGGTCTCCATCATTTGTGAAAGTTCGATCTTGGCCTTTTCCGCGGCCTCCTTCAGGCGTTGCAGCGCCATGCGGTCTTTGCCGAGGTCAATACTGTTCTCTTTCTTGAACTCGTCAATCAGCCAGTCCACGATGCGCTGATCAACGTCGTCCCCGCCGAGGTGCGTGTCACCGTTGGTGGATTTTACTTCGACGACGCCGCTGCCGACTTCGAGAACGGAAATATCGAACGTGCCGCCGCCGAGGTCGTACACGGCGATGGTCTCGTCGCTCTTCTTGTCCAAGCCGTAAGCCAGCGCGGCTGCAGTGGGCTCGTTGATGATGCGGACGACTTCGAGGCCGGCAATTTCGCCTGCCTGTTTTGTCGCCTGGCGCTGCGCGTCATTGAAGTACGCGGGAACCGTGATAACGGCTTTCGCGACTTTTTCGCCGAGAAAATCTTCCGCTGCGGATTTCAGCTTGCCGAGGATCATCGCGGAAATCTGCGGCGGGTTGTAAACCTTGCCGAAAATCTCCACGCGCGCATCGTCATGTTCTCCCTTGACGACTTTGTAGGGGATGCGCTTCATCTCTTCGCCAACTTCATCGTAGCGGCGGCCCATAAAGCGCTTGATCGAATACACGGTGTTTTCGGGATTCGTCACGGCTTGGCGCTTCGCTACTTGTCCCACGAGGCGCTCTCCGCCCTTGGTGATGGCGACAACCGAAGGGGTGGTTCGCGCGCCTTCCTGGTTGGGGATCACTACCGGTTCGCCGCCTTGCATGACGGCGACGACGGAGTTTGTGGTTCCCAAGTCAATTCCTATGATCTTGCTCATCTTGGCTATTCCTTTCCGGGCTATTTCTTCCGGGGCTGTTGCGTTCTGAATCCGCCTGAATCCTTAGCGGCCTGAAAGCTGAGAGTTTCAAGGCGAGCCAAGCGCAACGGCGTGCTTCATGGTCCAGAACGATGGCCAGTATATAACTTGAGTGTGTCTTTGTCAAGTTTTCTCATAGATTAAGTAAATGCATTTATTTCAATGGTTTACAGCCAACATGCAGGCCGTTCTCGATGCTCTCTCAGATGCTTTGATTTAGGGGTCTAGTTACCATGAAAACGCAGCATCGGCATCGCCGGATTCGCAGAGGGAAACTTGTGATAATCTGAGCTCGAAGGTGCATCTCACATAATTAGAGGGCATTTGCAGGAGGGTCGCGTGAGTCGTCGCGCTTTGATTGCTGTGGCAGTGGTTCTGGCCTTGATTTGTGGGCGTCTGTTGGTTAGCCGGGGAATTCATCCCGTTGCTGCGGCGCGGTACAGCGCTAAGCCGGCGACTCCGGTTTCGACTCCGCCGGCGGTGAGGACGGAGGCAAGTGCGAGTGAGGCGAGTGCTGCGCCCGTCGCTGCCAATGAGATCTCGAACAACGAGTCGCGCAACGCGGCGCCGCAACCCGGCGCGGGGCAGGCAGAAGGCGGCGTTACGGACGTTGATCCTCACAAAGCATTTGGGTCCAAGAGCGCGCCTATCACGATGGAGGTATTCAGCGACTACCAGTGCCCGGCGTGCAGGACGCTTTTTATGACCACCAACCGGCAGTTGATGGACAATTACGTCACCACGGGCAAAGTTTATTTGATCCATCGGGATTTCCCGCTGCCGATGCACGCGTATTCACGCGTGGCCGCGCGCTATGCGCGAGCCGCCGCAGAGATTGGAAAGATCGAGCCCGTCGAGAAGGCTCTGTTTGAGAATCAGGAAAAATGGGAGCAGAGCGGGGACGTGGATGGAATACTTGCCGCGGCGCTTTCCTCCCCGGATATGAGCAAGGTGCGCGCGCTGGTCAAAGGCGGAACGCTCGAGCCGCTGATTGATAAGGATTACGCTCTCGGACAGCTGTACCGGGTGAATCAGACACCGACGACGGTCTTCCATTCCAAAGGGCAGACGTACCCCTACTCTGGCGCGATGAACTACGAAACACTGCACCAGTTTCTGGATCAGTTGCTGAGCCAGAAGTAAAAGAATTTTTCGAAGTCGACGCATAAAAAACATTTCATGATGCAATCCAGCCCGCTTAATTTCCGCCGCGTAGTCATCTGGATCGGCCGCCTTTTGCTCGGCGGCATCTTCATTTCCGCGGGCTACTCGAAAGTTTTTCTTCCCAACAGCAATCTGTGGCCTTTTTTCATTCTGAAATTTTCCGTATCCATGAACCTCTCAAACTTCGCTCTCCAGGTGGCAGCGTTCAAGATGCTGCCAGCCTGGGGAGTGCAATTCGTTGCCCACACGCTACCCTTTACGGAAATCATCCTGGGGCTTCTGCTTCTGATTGGCTGGCGTCTGCGCATCTGGGCTTCTTTTCTCACGGTCATCATGCTGGGGTTCTTCGTTGTTGTTTTGCGTGCGTATCTCCTGCACATGGACATCAATTGCGGCTGCTTTGCGACTCCTGAACCAATCGGTCTCAGAAAAGTGTTGGAAGACGCGACGCTCTCCGGACTTGCGCTGCTAATGACTATTTTCGCCTTTATGGAATCCCGTCAGCCGCATCCGTGGGCTGCTCCAGAAAAGGCGTAGGCTCGCTTCGCGCTCGACGCCTGTGTAGACTGCGTATCTATACCTTTCATGAAGACACTCTCCGAATACTTGGAACTTGCGGCAGTTGCACACGGGCATCTGTGCGCGGGGCAGGTGCTGGGCGTGCGGCTGGCGATGCTTGGGTTGCAGGAGCTGGGGATAGCGGATCCGATTGCCGAACGCAAGCGCATCGTCACGTATGTTGAAATCGACCGTTGTGTGACGGACGCCGTCGCGCTGGTCGCCAATTGCCGCCTGGGGAAGCGCGCGCTGAAATTCCGCGACTGGGGCAAAGTGGCGGCCACCTTCGTTGATCTGAAGACGGGCCGCGCCGTGCGCATCGCCGCCAAGGAATCGTCGAAGCAAGTCGCCCGAGATATGTACCCAGAAATGGCCAAAGACGCGGGGCAGCAGAAGGCTTACGCCGCGCTCTCGGACGAAGTGCTCTTTGACAAGCAGTGGGTAAGAGTCGAGGTGCAACCTGAAGACCTGCCCGGATTCAAGGGTCCGCGCGTGATGTGCGCCGAATGCGGCGAAGGCATCAATTTTAAGCGGGAAGTTTTAGTCGAAGGCAGAACCCTCTGTCGCGCCTGCGCCGGCGAACGCTACTACGAAGCCGGCCGGTGATTCCTGAAAGGCGACTTATTTCCTGCAAAATCCGTTCCTGAAAATCGTTCTGCGATAGAATTATCCTTCGATGTTAAGCCTGCCTCCGATTACATTGCGACTGCGCGGCTGGAAACTGATTGACCGCGTTGCGCTGGCGTTTCTGCTGCTTTGTTCGATTGCGCTGGGAGCGGCTTGCGGGCTGCTGTTTGTTTACGCCAGCGACTTGCCGGAGATTCGTGCGCTCGAAACGTATCGTCCTACCGTTGTCACCGAAGTTTATGCGGATGACGGGCAGCTTGTCGGCAGCTTTGCGCTTCAGCGGCGCATTTTGATGACCTACGAGCAGTGCCCCAAACTTTTGTACAACGCGGTGACGGCCATCGAGGATCAGCACTTTGAAGAGCATTGGGGCATCGACTTTCCGCGCGTCGCCGGAGCTGCGTGGCGAAAAATTCTGAAAGGCGGCAAGGCGCAAGGCGCCAGCACCATCAGCATGCAGCTTGCCGGCAACCTCTTCCTCGACCGCAGCGAAATCAGTTTTCGACGCAAAATGCAGGAGATTTTGCTGGCCCTGCAAATCGAGCGGCGCTACACGAAGCCTCAGATTTTCACGATGTATGCCAATCAAGTGTATCTGGCGCATGGCAACTACGGCTTCGCCGCAGCCGCGCAATTTTATTTTGGCAAGTCTGTTACCGACCTGAAGCTGCAGGAGGCTGCGCTGCTTGCCGGAATGATCCGCGGGCCGATCTATTCGCCTTTGGCTGACCCCGCGCGAGCACTGTCGCGGCGTAACCTGGTTATCCACCGCATGGAAGAGGAAGGGAAGATCAGTCCCACGGAAGAAGAAGCGGCAAAGAAAACGCCGCTCGGCCTGCACTTGCAATATCCGCGCAACGATCTGGCGCCTTACTTCTTCGAAGAGATTCGCAAGTACTTGGAATCGACATACGGCACAGAAGCGGTCCACGAGCGCGGTCTGCGCGTTTACACCACGCTGAATATCAAGATGCAGCAAGCGGCCAATCAATCGCTGCGCGATGGGCTGCACAGCTACGATCGGCGCCACGGCTGGCGCGGCGATCCTGCCAACATTTTGCGCGACAATCTCGGCAAGCTCGATAGCTACGAAGACGATGACTGGCGGCACGCCATCGAAAAAGGCTCCTACGTTACCGGGCTGGTGCTTTCCGTGGACGACCGGTACGCCACGATCAAGATCGGCTCTTACCGCGCTATTCTTTCGCCGCCGGATTTCGCCTGGACCGGCCGCAAGAAGCCCAGCGAGCTTTTGAAAGTCGGCGACCTCGCTCAGTTTTCGATTCAGGAACTCCATGAAGCAACGGCTCGCGTACAGCTCGAGCAGCAGCCGGCGCCGCAGGCCGCCATTCTGGCGATTGATAATGCGACCGGCGAAATCAAGGCCATGGTTGGCGGCTACAGCTTTGAAGACTCGAAATTCAATCGCGCGACCCAGGCGTATCGGCAGGTGGGCAGCTCGTTCAAGGTCTATCTCTACGCGGACGCCATCGAAAAAGGCGCCTCGCCATTCGATACCATTGTGGACACGCCGTTTACGGTCATCAGCGGCGGACAGCCTTACTCTCCGCGCAACTACGACGAGAAATTCGAAGGCACCATTACTTTGCGCCGCGCTCTGGCGGGCTCGCGAAACGTTCCCGCCGTCAAGCTCGCAGAAAAAGTCGGCATCAATTCCGTCGTGGACATGACGCGGCGATTTGGCATCACCACTTCGCTCCCGCCTTATCTACCGCTCGTCTTGGGCGCGGCAGACATGAAGCTACTGGAACACGTCTCCGCGTTTACGGTTTTTCCGAATGACGGAATTCGCATTGACCCGCACATGATTCGCCGCGTGACGAGTTACGACGGCGCGCTCCTCGAAGAAGCACATCCCGAAGTGCATGACGTGATCTCGCCGGAAGTTGCCCGGACGATGACGGCGATGCTTGAAGAGGTGATTCAGTTCGGTACAGGCGTTCAGGCCAAGGCGCTCGGCCGGCCCGCTGCGGGAAAAACCGGCACTACGCAGGACTACACGGACGCCTGGTTCATGGGCTTTACGCCGCAGCTCACCTGCGGCGTTTGGGTGGGCTTCGATGACAAGCAAATTTCTCTTGGGAAAAAGGAAACTGGTGCCCGAGCGGCGCTTCCGATTTGGCTGCAGTTCATGAAGACCGCGCTCGAAGGCCAACCGGCTCTCGATTTCGCCAACGTCGTGCCGCTCGAACAGCAAGCACTCGACCACCGCATCAATGTGGACACGCCGGACACGGCGCCGACGGAAGACGAGCCAGCCGCACCAAAAGAAAAGCCTCCAGGTGCAACGCCTACAAAGACAACGGCGGCACCTGCCACCACATCCGGTGTTCCCCCCGGGTTGTAGACACGCGGAGTCGCGTCTTCCATTCGCTACATTTTTTGAACCACCACGTTCAGCGATGAGCTCTGCACCCCGCCGAGATTCACCTGCGCAGGATTCATTCCCACGTTCATCTGCCAGAGAGTATGGCCTGCGGAGTCGGTTAGGCTTAGGTTCACCTGGAATTGCGCGCTGATGCCCATCGCGCTGGGATTTGCAAAGAGCTCGCACTGCGCGGTGCCGTTCGCAAGCGGCTGGCTACCCTGAAAACTGAGCAGAGGAGAGGAAACCGTATAGTTCAGGGCGCCTGCCACTGGCGTGCCGTCAGGGTACTTGAAGTTCAGCGTCATTGCGGGACCGGTCGTTACCGTGGCAGTTGGCAAGATCTCTATGGCGCTAATTTCGGGACCCATGCCGGCGACCTTAGTGAATCCAATGGAGAGCGCTCCGTTGGCGACGGAAACGTTTGTAGATTTGATGAGAGCGGCATTGGCGCCGGCAGCGGCATAAATGTCCAGCTCAGGAAAAACCACGCTTCCTTGCACGCTCACGTTGAAGACGCGCCCGCTAATTCTCTCGGCACGAGCATTCGCCTCATCAAAGTACAAGTTCAATTGATACTGCCCATTTGGAACGTTGAAGGAATAGCTCGAAGGATTCCAACGATATTCTTCGTAGAGCAACGGGTCGGATGTTCCGGCAACCGCGTTCTTGCTAGACTCCGGTGCGCCTCCGCTGAAACCGAAGTCTGCCTGCCACGCTTGACCTTTAGAATCCGTGTAAGCAGGACCACCGCAATTCACTCGAATGGGGGCTTGCGTTTGCGCGGCGGCCGGCAAACACGCAGCCAACGCCAGGGCCAAAATACAAAATGTATTCTTCACGATCCCTCCTCAGGGCAGTTTTGGAATTGTTTTTCAAATCAAGCGAGGAGGGCCAGGGGAGAAAAGGTCCCGCTTTCACTTCGAGCATCAAGGTAGTTGGGATCGTGCTTTGCGGCAATTGTTCTATGGAACGGAATTGGTTCAGCAAGATAGACAGGTAGCTTTACTGTCCTGCGGATTGCACCATGCCGCGTTACAAGATGATTCCCAGGCTAGTCGTGGAGCGGTGCTTGGAAAGCTGCGCAGCTGGATTGTTCCTCAACTAGGATTGCGGAAAGGATCCCATCCGCGGTTCGGGAGTGGCACCTCGCGCCCCGACTGATGGACGAGTACCAACGTCCGCTCCCTCGTGATCTCGCCAATCGCAGTGATGGGAATTCCCTGAAAGGAACGCGGAATGTGCTTCAGTTTTGTTCGAGGCACAGTGAAGAGCAGTTCGTAGTCGTCGCCTCCATGGAGGGCCATGTTCAGTGGGTTTCCGCCGTGGCTTCGCCCGTTCTTGGGCACTCGCACTGCGGGAATCTTCGCCGCTTCGACGCGCGCACCTACTCCGCTCGCGGTACACAGTCTCGGGAGATCGGTGGAAAGGCCGTCAGAGATATCCATCATCGCGGAGGCCAGGCGTTTTTCGGCCAGCCAGCGACCCAATGCGAGGCGCGGTTCCGGGTAGAGATGCTTTCGTAGGATGGGATTGCGGCGATTCAGTCGCCGATTGCTCTTGCGTATGAGGCGGAGGCCCAGTTCTGCCTCACCGAGCCGCCCGCTAGTGAATAGAGAGTCTCCCGGACCGTGCTCCGGAGCGCAGAATCGCCTTGCCCGTCCGCACTTCACCCACGACAGTCACATTGATAAGAATGTCTTTTCTCCGGGTCGTGTCGCCGCCAGCCAGCAGGCAGTCCAATCGCTTCGCGGCCCGTCGCAATCCGCCCAGAAATTGATCGAGCCATTGGCCGGTGTGCGTAGCAGGCAGGGCTAAACTCAACAGAAAACACCGTGGAACGCCCCCCATCGCTGCGACGTCACTTACCGCCCGGGCGAGGCATTTCCATCCCACCGCATCGGGCGGATGTCTATCTCGCAGAAAGTGCGTGCCTTCCAGGAACCAATCACAGGTCAGAATTTGGTCGGATCCGGCCGCACCCTTGAAAAGCGCCGCATCATCTCCTATTCCGAGGCGCAGTCCGGTGCTTCGAGTCGCTGGCCATGAGGCGATCTCCTCGATCCGTTCCAGAACGGCATTCTCCCCGAATCCGCGGCGCTTGGTAGATAGGTGCTTTGTTTCCTTCATCGTCGGCGATGAGTATAGCTCCCAGCGCTATTTTCGAGGGCGGAGATAAAGGAATGAGCGACTACAGCCGATCCATCAACCTTAGGCGTCGCCACCCTGGCCGAGAGGACAGGTAGCCGGTTTTTAACAGCCTGTTCTTCAGACAGCAAAATACAGGGTTGACGGGCAACGCTACAAAATTTAGTATGGGCAAGGTCGCGGACCGAGGCTTACGGTTCAGATTTGAAACTCGAAGCGGTTCATTTGCGCGGGCGCCAGGGCACAAAGCCCGCATTTGACTAGCAGGAAGGCCTGAGGGGCCAAGTCAGTGATTACGAGCAAGAACTATACGTTTTATATTGCGACGACGCCTGGCAAGCTCCAAAAGCTTGTCATTCCAGCGTACGTGCTGCACAGCCTCGCCGTACTGGCAATCATTGGCGCGGTTACTGTGGCTGCCGCGATTGGTTCTTACTCACGGATGCTTTGGAAGGTCGGAAACTACAACGCCCTCCGCCACGATCAGGAAACTCTTAAGAAGCAGTATCAGCAACTCCAGAGCACGGTCAACGACACCAACCAGCGCCTCGATTCACTCCAGTCTCTCGCCACCGAAGTGGCCATGACTTACGGTGTCCTCCGTTACCACCCTGCGGCCTTTGATACGACCGACAGTCAAGCCACGCCGGAAGATGCGTTTGATCGCTCGATTGAGCAGTACACGTTTTTGAAGAGGAATGCGGCGGTCATCGCGGTTTCGTCGGGTGGTTTGCGTCTGATGCCTGCGATGAGCTTTGCCGACTCCACCTATACGCCATCGATCTGGCCGGTGATGGGACACATCACCGACGCTTTTGGAGAGCGGCTGGATCCGTTCAGCGGTGAAGGCGCGTTTCACACGGGCGTGGATGTGGCATCCGATTATGGAGCGCCGGTTCACGCCACCGCGGATGGCATCGTGACGATTGCTGAAAACCATGCCGGCTACGGCCGTCTGGTTGTGGTTGACCACGGTTTCGGCATCACGACCTGGTATGCGCATCTCTCGTCCTTCTCGGCGGTGCCTGGAACGCGCATCAAGCGCGGTGAGGTTATCGGTTATACGGGCATTAGCGGCCGCTCTACCGGACCGCACGTGCACTATGAGGTCCGCATGAACAATGCGCCAATCAATCCGTGGCGTTACATGAAGGGGAACACGGTAGGCGACTAATTCAGATTCGGCAGCAGCTGTCCCTTGTGCCCCAGCCATTTCGGGGCATTTTTTATTGCCGCTTTGTTAATTTCGGATGGTGCGCTTGTTCGGCAGAGCCTTGTTTTGGGGAGCAGACGGCGCGCTCGGCATTGCTGTGCGGGCGGCTTCGAGGAACTTAGGCGTCAAATCAAAGAGCAGCCGGACTGATTTAGTCTCGCCACGGTCAATCTGCGAGACGTCCGCACTCTTCAACATTTCGAGATATGCCTCGCGCACTTCAGGTTGAAGCTGTTGGCGCATCTTCTGATCGTGGAGTCCCGCCTGCGCCAGCACGAGCAAGCCATTGATCACGTCGGACAACTGACGCGTGGGCGCGTCCGCGGTGCCTTCGCCCTCGAGCACGACGCGGAGGTGGTCCGCTTCCGGCTTGCCCGCGATGGTGATCCACTGAAGCTGGTCGATCAGAGCCGAGAGCTGGGGAGATTGCATTCCGCCAGGCGCCTGCGAGCTTAAGGCCGCTCCGGCACCAGCGTCCTGCCGCACCACGGCGAATACTGGCGAACCGGCGAGTCGGCGGAAACGCTCGTGCCACGCCTGCGCGTCCGAATCGGCGTGCGGCTGAGATAACGATGATTCGAGATTGGCGTCGTTCGCCAGCGCGATGCGACCGTTGCGCAAGAACGTGAAAGAGATTCGCCGAGTGCCGCCGCTCACAGGCACGGAAAAAATCTCTCTGCCCCTTCGAGTTTCGCGCGTGCCGGTTTGGGAGGCGTAAGCGGAGATTTTTTTTTGATCGAATCGTCCGTCGGCCACTGCAAAAAGATTTGTCTCTTGGCCGTGCTTTAACAGTGCGATGCTCACTCCGTTTAGATCGCTCTCGTAGTTGAATCCCGTGGATTGCAGAAATTGTGCGTAGTCCGCGTCCGCTGTGGGTTGCGGCGCCCATTTGTATAGTTCCGCCAAAAATGGAGATTGCTTCAGTGCATCGAGGTCAATGTAGATAACGGCGCTGGCATCGGAGGGCATCTGCGCGAGCAAATCGTTACGCAGTCCGTTTCCAGAGCCGCCCCAGCGTTGGTAGCCATAGAAGACAATCGCGCCAAGGACCAGGACGGCTAAGATAGCTCCAGCAAGCTTTTGTTTGTTCATCCGTTTGGCACCGTTGCCGCAATATCTAGACTGCAGCCAGTTCTTACGTTTCTATCTCAGGCGACCAAGGGACTTTGCGACTAAAATTCAGAGATAAAATGCCGTCGCCGCGTTTTGCCCAGGTTGCGCCGTGCGGAAGCCCCGGGGTTCATGCTAAACTATAGAAGCTTTGGAAGATAGGGCGGCTAGGAGTGCGACACAGGGAAACAGGTTTTCCACAGACTTGGTCCCCGACGTGCTGCAAAATCCATTGAGCCCCTTGCAATTTCCGTGCCCCTTCTGCTATTCTTACTCGGTTTGAGCAACGCTGGCGTAGCTCAGCTGGTAGAGCATCTGATTTGTAATCAGAGGGTCGGGGGTTCAATTCCCTCCGCCAGCTCCACCAAGAATTAGCAGGGGGAGTGAGGCGGAGCAAATCCTTGCAGGAAAAATAAACGGGCTGGTGTCTTTTGACACGAGTCCTTTTTGTGTTTTTTGTTTGCGACACGAGGATTTGCCTGGAAAAGTTTTAGGGGACAAGCAGTTAGCGTCCTTTTTGTTTTCGCGGGACGGGTGGGTGAGTGGCTAAAACCAGCAGACTGTAAATCTGCCGCTCCTTGCGGGCTACGAAGGTTCGAATCCTTCCCCGTCCACCAGTCGCTCGCTGTTCGATTCGGCCGATCGCTGTGTGATCGTCCGTGATCAGGAAACCGCAGGGCAATCGCATCAAGCGTTGATCGCTTGCGATCACACAAAGCGATGTTCGAGTGCGGTCCAATTCGCGGCAAAGGCGCTGCTCAGGAATAGTGCGCCATGAACGGCTGATTTTGGGGGAACACGGGTTAGGCCTGGGTAGCTCAGTTGGTAGAGCGCGTCCTTGGTAAGGACGAGGTCACCGGTTCAATCCCGGTCCCAGGCTCCAGAATTAGAAGACGGCAGTGGGGGAAAGTTTGCAGTAAAAGGGCGGGGGTAACTCAACGGTAGAGTCTCACTCTTCCAAGGTGATGGTTGCGGGTTCAAATCCCGTCCCCCGCTCCAGATTCAGAAGCAGCGAGTGAGTCGGCAGGATTTGGCAGAAGAGAAGACTTGACGCAGAGGGCAGAGGAAAATGGCGAAGGAGAAATTCGAGCGCAATAAGCCGCATTGCAACATCGGGACGATTGGCCACATTGACCATGGCAAGACGACGTTGACGGCGGCGATTACCAAGGTGCTGTCGAAGCACAACCCGAAGGTGCAGTTCCGGGCGTTTGATTCGATTGACAACGCGCCGGAAGAGCGCGAGCGCGGGATCACGATTGCCGTTTCGCACGTGGAGTACGAGACGCAGAACCGGCACTACGCGCACATGGATTGCCCCGGTCATGCGGACTACATCAAGAACATGATCACGGGCGCGGCGCAGATGGATGGCGCGATTCTGGTGGTGGCGGCGACGGATGGACCGATGCCGCAGACGCGCGAGCACATTTTGCTCGCTCGCCAGGTGGGCGTTCCGGCGATCGTGGTTTTCTTGAACAAATGCGACATGGTGGAAGACGCGGAACTGCTCGAACTGGTGGAGCTGGAAGTGCGCGAGTTGCTGAAGAGCTACCAGTTTCCCGGCGACACGATTGCGGTGATAAAGGGTTCGGCGCTGCAAGCGTTGAACGGCGACGCGAAGTGGGAGAAGTCGATCGACGAGCTGATGGAAGCGGTGGACAAGAACGTGCCGCAACCGGTGCGCGAGATTGACAAGCCGTTCGCGATGCCGATTGAAGATATTTTTTCGATTTCCGGCCGCGGAACCGTTGTGACGGGAAGAGTGGAACGCGGCAAAGTGAAGGTTGGCGAAGAAATCGAGATCGTGGGATTCCGTCCGACGCAGAAGAAGGTAGTGACAGGCGTCGAGATGTTCCGCAAATTGCTGGACGAAGGGCTTGCGGGCGACAACGTAGGTTTGCTGTTGCGCGGCACGGAAAAAGACGATGTGGAGCGCGGGCAAGTGGTTTGCAAGCCGGGCTCGATCACGCCGCACACAAAGTTCAAAGCGGAAGCGTACGTACTGACGAAGGAAGAAGGCGGGCGGCACACACCGTTTTTCACGGGATACCGTCCGCAATTTTACTTCCGGACGACGGACGTGACAGGCGATGTGAAGCTGCCGACAGGCGTCGAGATGGTGATGCCGGGAGACAACGTGAGCTGCGAAGTGACGCTGATCACGCCAGTGGCCTTGGAAAAGGGCTTGCGGTTCGCGATCCGCGAAGGCGGCCACACCGTCGGAGCCGGCGCCGTAACGGAAATTATCGAGTAACGCTTTTCCCCTCGCAATTCGAGAGCGGGCAAGAGAAGGAAATTAGATCATGCGAGAAATCATTACGTTGCAGTGCGGCGATTGCAAAAACCGCAACTACACGACGACCAAGAACAAGAAGAAGCACTCCGAACGCGTGGAGACCAGGAAGTTTTGCAATACGTGCCGCAAGCATACGGGGCACAAGGAAGTTAAGTAGGTTTCCGGTTTTTGGAGCAGGTATTGGGTGGAGCGGTTTTGGGTTTTTAGGGGAGTCGTCCAACGGTTAGGACTCCGGTCTCCAAAACCGGGTATGGGGGTTCGAGTCCCTCCTCCCCTGCCATAGATTTATAACAGGCGGCTACGCTTGTTTTGTAAAGAGGACGAATGGCCACGCAGGCGGTCAAAGTGAAGAACGAAGAGTCTCAAGGGAATGCGATAACGGGAGCGGCGGCCGGCATTGGCCAGAGAGTGACTGGCACCGTCCACGACACTCGCGAATTTCTGCACGACGTTCGCGTGGAAATGAAACAGGTGACCTGGCCTACCCGCGAGGACGTGGTTTCGACGACCGGCGTCGTCATCGCGACTGTTTTCTTTTTCGGCGTATTTCTTGCGGCTGTGGATTGGTTGGTGCAAATGGGTGTGCTGCGTATCTACAAAATTTTCGGTGTCTGAAGGGAATCACAGCTTGACGGCAATGCAGTGGTACATCATCCATACGTACTCGGGCTTTGAAAAGAAAGTCAAAGAAAGCCTGGAGAGCCGCGTGTCCGCATTCAGTTTGCAGGACAAGATCGGCCGCGTGCTGATTCCGATGGAAGACGTCGTGGAAGTGCGCGGCGGCAAAAAGGTGGTTTCCTCGCGGATGACTTATCCGGGTTACGTGCTGGTGGAGATGGACCTCGACGAAAACACCTGGCACATCGTTCGCTCGACGCCGCGTGTCACAGGCTTTGTTGGCTCGGCCACGGCGCCTTCGCCACTTTCCGACACGGAAGTCGACGCCATCATCAACCGCGTCCACGTTCCGACGGACCGCCCGAAGCCCAAAGTCGTTTTCGAACGCAACGAGCAGGTGCGCATCGTGGACGGGCCGTTCGCGAATTTTAACGGCACGGTCGAAGAGATTGACAACGATCACAGCCGCCTGAAGGTTTCCGTCACGATTTTTGGCCGTTCGACTCCGGTGGAGCTGGATTTCGCGAGCGTGGAAAAGCTGGGCTGAGCCGCGCCGCAGTGGCAGAGCACGCAAAAAGAGATTGAGGCAGGGACATGGCTAAGAAAGTACAGACGACCATCAAACTTCAATTGCCCGCGGGCAAAGCTACGCCGGCGCCGCCGGTAGGCACGGCGCTGGGTCCGCACGGCCTGAACATCATGGATTTTTGTAAGCAGTTCAACGCCAAAACGGCCAAGGAACCGGACGGAATGATTTTCCCCGTGCTCGTGACGGTCTACACCGACCGCACGTTCACGTTCATTCTGAAAACTCCGCCGGCTTCGATTTTGCTGCTTCGCGCGGCGGGCATCGTGAAGGGCTCGGCCGAACCGAACCGCAACAAAGTCGGCAAAGTCACGAAAAAACAGGTTCAAGAGATTGCAAAGATCAAGCTTGTTGATCTCAACACCACAAATCTGGACGCCGCGGTGCGCACCGTTATGGGTACGGCGCGCAACATGGGTCTGGAAGTCGTGGAAGCCTAGAAGTTCAGGCGCTACGAGATCCAAGAGGTAAGAGCTAATGACAAAGAAGGCCGGCAAACACACCGAGAACGCGCGCAAGAAGGTGGAAGCGCGCCCGTACAAACTCGCGGAAGCAAGCGAGCTGATTAAGAAGACGCATCACACAAAGTTCAACGAAACGGTCGAGTTGGCCATCAATCTTGGCGTCGACCCCAAGCATTCCGACCAGGTGGTTCGCGGAACGGTAGTTCTTCCGCACGGACTCGGCAAGTCCGTCCGCGTTTTGGTCATCGCGAGCGGCGATAAGGTTCGTGAAGCGCAGGAAGCAGGCGCGGACTTTGTCGGCGGCGACGACATGGTGCAGAAAATCATGGGAGGCTGGACGGACTACGACGCCGTGATCGCCACGCCAGACATGATGAAGTCCGCCGGCAAGCTGGGCAAAGTGCTCGGTCCTCGCGGCCTGATGCCAAATCCGAAAACCGGCACGGTCACCTTCGACGTTGCAAAAGCAATCAAAGAGACCAAGGCCGGCAAGGTCGAGTTCCGCGTCGATAAAGCCGGAATCGTCCATTGCGCCATCGGCAAAATTCAGTTTGACGCCGCGCATATCGCCGAAAACGCTCACGCGGTAATCGGCGCAGTCATCAAAGCCAAACCGGCGGCAGCCAAGGGCAAATACGTGGAGAAAATCACGCTGACCTCGACGATGGGCCCGGGCATTCCGATCGACCTGGTCGAATCGGAAACACTGGCGGCAGCTGCCTAAGCGAGAAATTTAAGGAAACGGGATCATGAAAAAGCGCAGTGAAAAACAGCAAGACCTAGACAAACTGAAGCTGGAACTGGCCAAGGTCTCGACCGTGATTCTCACGACCTTCCAGGGCATCACTGTCGAAGCTGACACCAAGCTCCGCCGCGCCGTGCAGGCCGCCGGTGGTAAGTACCAGGTCGTGAAAAACACGCTCGCGGAGCGCGCCGGTGCCGGCACATCCGCTGAAAATCTGCTCAAGAACCTGAGCGGCACGAATTCCATCGCCTATACGCAGACCGACGCGGTTGCGCTTGCGAAAGCGCTCACCAAAGTAGCGAAAGACGTTCCGGCATTTCAATTCAAGTCCGGTGTCGTCGAAGGCCGCGTCATCTCCATCGCCGAGATTCAACAGCTTGCGAATCTCCCTTCGAAGGAAGAGTTGCTCAGCAAGATCATGTTCCTGCTGAATGCTCCGGCGCAGCGCATCGCCATGGCGCTGAATGCCTTGCCGCGCAATTTGGCGGTAACCGTTAACGAAGCGATCAAGGCAAACAAGTTTGGGTCCGGCGGGGCAAGTGCCGAGCCTGTTTCTGCACCAAGCCCTGAAGCAGCCCAGTAAGTTTAATTCTTAATTTTGAGAGGAGAAGAAAGAGTCATGTCGAAAGTAGAAACGATCCTGGAAGAAATCAAGGGGCTGACGCTGCTGGAAGCGTCTGACCTTGTGAAGAAGATGGAAGAAACCTTCGGCGTCTCCGCGGCTGCGGCTACGGTCGTGGCGGGTGGCGGCGGAGCAGCGGCGGGCGCGGCACCGGCGGAAGAGAAGACGGAGTTTACGGTCGTTCTCACCGACGTCGGCGGCAACAAGATCAACGTCATCAAGGCGGTTCGCGAAGTCACGAGCCTCGGCCTCAAAGAAGCCAAGGATCTCGTTGATGGCGCTCCCAAGACCGTCAAAGAGGGCGTCAACAAGGAAGAAGCCGCGACCATCAAGAAGAAGTTCGAAGACGCGGGCGCCAAAGTCGAAATCAAGTAGTTATTTGTTGTGCGGGCTTCGAGAGGGGGCGCGGCTGTTTGGATCGGCCAGATTGTTTTCGGACGAGACAAGCATGATCCGCTGCGCCAAAGGAATTCACGTACGCAAGTCGAGGCTGGCTACTCTCACAACTCCGCTGGTCCTTTTTGGACCCAATGCAGCCGTGTGCTCGCTGACTTCGGGCAGGAAGCGCGCCACTCAGGCTGCATGCAGTTCTCCGGTATTTCCGCAAGTTGCCCGAATGGGATCAGCCCGAAAGGGAAGAGGTAGACCAAGCAATGTCAAATAGTCACCAGCACGTCAGGGAACGCGAGCGTCTCGATTTCGCGAAAATCCAGGGCACGATTCAGATTCCAAATCTGATCGAAGTCCAGATGAAGTCCTATCAGCGCTTTCTGCAGATGGACCTCCTGCCGAGCGAGCGCGATGACGGTGGGTTGCAGTCCGTGTTCACGTCTGTGTTTCCGATCAAGGATTTCCGCGAGATGTCGCAGCTGGAATTCGTGGACTACTCCATCGGCAACTGGGAATGCAAGTGCGGCAACTTGAAGGGCCTGCATCACCTGCGCGCCACTTGCCGCAACTGCGGCGCGTCTGTCGTCACCAATCCCTATCAGACCGGCGACGTCATCTGCCACAAGTGCGGCACATTCAACAAGAACACGCCGACTTTCTGCAACAAGTGCGGCGATCCCGTGGCCATGCAGCTGAAGTATGACGTGAACGAGTGCCAGGAGCGCGGCATGACCTATTCCGCGCCTCTGAAAGTCACCATCCGTCTGACCATTTACGACAAAGATCCCGACACCGGCGCGAAGACCATTCGCGACATCAAGGAGCAGGAAGTTTTCTACGGCGACATTCCGCTGATGACCGAGAACGGCACGTTCATCATCAACGGCACCGAACGCGTGATCGTCAGCCAGTTGCACCGCTCTCCGGGCGTCTTTTTTGAGAGCGCCAACAACCGCACCTACTTCCTGGGAAAAATCATTCCTTACCGCGGATCGTGGGTCGAATTCGAATACGACACCAAGAACATTCTTTATGTGCGCATCGACCGCAAGCGCAAATTCCTCGGCTCCATCTTCCTGCGCGCGCTGGGCATGAAGTCCAATGAAGAAATCCTGCGCACGTTCTATCAAGTCGAGCGCATCTCGCTCCGCGAAAAGGATCTTTTCTGGAACGTCTCGCCCGGCATCGTGGACCGCAAGCTGGCCCACGAGATTCGCAACCCGCGCTCCGAGGAAGTGATCGTCGGCGCGCACAAGCGCATCACCGAAAATCTCTTCAAGGAACTGATCAAGGCAAAAATCTCGCAGGTCCGCGCCGCACTGGTAGACCTCGAAGGCGCCTACAGCGTCGCCGATGTGGTCAACCGCCAGACCGGCGAAGTGCTGCTGGAAGCCAACAAGCCATTGACGCCTGAGCTCTGGCAAGCCTTTGCCGAGGGCGGCATCACCGAAGTTGACGTCTTCTTCCCGGAGCGCGACGACATCGGCCTGGTGCTCTCGCGCACGCTCGATAAAGACGCCATCCGCTCCTCGAAGGAAGCGCTGATCGAAATCTACCGCAAGCTGCGTCCCGGCGATCCGCCGACGCTCGAAACGGCCACGAATCTCTTCCGCGGCATGTTCTTCGATCCGCGCAAGTATGATTTCAGCCGCGTCGGCCGCCTGAAGTTCAATATCAAGATGGGGCTCGACACCCCTCTTGATAACCGCACGCTCGATTCGCCGGACTTCGTTTCGGCGATCAAATACCTCTTCAAGCTGCGCAAGAGCATCGGCGTGGTCGACGACATCGACCATCTCGGCAACCGCCGCGTACGCGCCGTCGGCGAGCTGCTCGAAAACCAGTTCCGCATCGGCCTTGTCCGCATGGAACGCGCCATCAAGGAAAAGATGAGCGTGTACCAGGAAATGTCCACGGCCATGCCGCACGACCTGGTTAACGCCAAGCCGGTCATGGCAGCGATCCGCGAATTCTTCGGATCATCGCAGCTCAGCCAGTTCATGGACCAGACCAACCCGCTCAGCGAAATCACGCACAAGCGTCGTCTTTCGGCTCTTGGGCCCGGCGGTCTCTCGCGCGAACGCGCGGGATTCGAAGTGCGCGACGTTCACCCGACGCACTACGGCCGCATCTGCCCCATCGAGACGCCGGAAGGTCCGAACATCGGCTTGATCAGCTCGCTCTCCTGCTTTGCGCGCATTAACGACTACGGCTTTATCGAGTCGCCTTACCGCAGAGTGAAGGGCGGGCGCATCATCGACTACGTCCAGATCGTCAATGCCGGCGACAGCGAATTCAAAGCCGGCGAAATCGTCGAGAAAGACAAAGTCGAGGAGCTCAACGAAGAGCTCAAACGCCGTAAAGTCGTCTACGAACCGTACTGCTTCTACCTGTCCGCCTGGGAAGAAGACAAGTACGTCGTGGCTCAAGCCAACGTTGCGCTCGATGAACGCTTGAAGATCACCACCGAGCTCGTCAACTGCCGCCAGGCCGGCAACTTCGTGCTCAAGAGCCGCGACGAAGTGGACTACGTCGACGTTTCGCCGAAGCAGCTCGTTTCCGTGGCAGCCAGCCTCATCCCGTTCCTCGAGAACGACGACGCCAACCGCGCGCTCATGGGTTCCAACATGCAGCGCCAGGCTGTGCCGCTCATTCGCGGAGAAGCGCCGCTTGTCGGCACCGGCATGGAACGCGTCACTGCGCGCGATTCCGGCGCGGTCGTGCTTTGCAAGCGCGAAGGCATCGTCGATCAGGTCGATTCGGAGCGCATCATCGTGCGCGTCGAGTCCGATCACTCCGGCGTGCTCAGCCGCGAAGTGGGCGCGGACATCTATCAGCTCATCAAGTTCAAGCGCTCCAACCAGAACACCTGCATCAGCCAGAAGCCGTTCGTGCGCGTCGGCGATCGTGTGAAGAAGGGCCAGGTTCTTGCCGACGGCCCTTGCACCGAACGCGGCGAGCTGGCTCTTGGCCGCAACGTTCTGGTGGCCTTCTTGCCCTGGCGCGGCTACAACTTCGAAGACGCCATCCTCGTCAGCGAAAAGCTGGTGAAGGACGATTACTACACCTCGATTCACATCGAGGAGTACGAAATCGAAGCGCGCGACACCAAGCTCGGTCCCGAGGAAGTGACTCGCGACATTCCCAACATCAGCGAGTCTTTCCTTCGCAACCTGGATGAAAGCGGCGTCATTCGCATCGGCGCGGTCATCAAGCCGGGCGACATTCTGGTCGGCAAGGTAACGCCCAAGGGCGAGACCACGCTTACGCCGGAAGAAAAGCTCCTTCGCGCGATCTTCGGCGAAAAGGCTGGCGATGTTCGCGACGCTTCTCTCTACTGCCCTCCGGGCATCGAGGGCACCATCGTTGACGTCAAGATCTTCACCCGCAAGGGCGGAGAAAAGGACGAGCGTCACAAGGCCATCGAAGCCACGCAAGTCTTCAAGCTGGAGAAGAACCTCGCCGACGAAATCCGCATCCTCACGGATGAGCGCCTCAAGCGCCTTTCGGATCTCCTGGGCGGAAAGATCCTCCAAGCCGACTTGCACGACGAAAAGACCAACAAGCGCCTGTTGACCAAGGGCACGGACTTGACGCGCGAGCTGATCGAAAAGATCTCCACGCGCAACCTCAAACGCCTGAAGCTCAACGAAAAGGATCCTCTCCTGATCGAGAAGATTGAAGAAATCGAGGAGATGACCTCGCGCCAGATTGACGTCCTCCGCAAGATCACCGAGGAGCGCAAGGAAAAGCTCAAGAAGGGTGACGAGCTGCCTCCCGGCGTCATCAAGCTGGTCAAGGTCTATATCGCCATGAAGCGCAAGCTTTCCATCGGCGACAAAATGGCCGGACGCCACGGTAACAAGGGCGTCATCGCTCGCATCGTGCCGCAGGAAGATATGCCGTATCTTCCCGATGGCACGCCGGTCGAGATCGTTCTCAATCCTCTTGGCGTTCCTTCGCGTATGAACGTCGGACAGGTTCTCGAGACGCACCTCGGCTGGGCTTCCAAGGAACTGGGCAACAGCCTCAAGCGTTTGCTGAGCAAGGAAGTCAAGGCCGAAGCTTTGCGCCGCTGGTTCCGCGAAGTCTTCACCGAGACGACCGTTTGGAAGACGCTATCGAAGCTGAGCGACGACGAATTGCTCGACTACGCCGAGGGCTTCAAGGACGGCATTCCCTTCGCAACGCCGGTTTTTGACGGCGCGCGCGAACCGGAAATCCGCCACTTGCTCGAAGTAGCTGGCTTGCCGCACGCCGGCAAGATCAATCTCTTCGATGGCATGTCCGGCGACCAGTTCGATCAGCCGGTCACAGTCGGCTACATCTACATGCTCAAACTCTCGCATCTCGTCGACGACAAGATTCACGCGCGCTCGATCGGTCCGTACTCGCTCATCACCCAGCAGCCGCTGGGTGGCAAAGCGCAGTTCGGTGGCCAGCGCTTCGGCGAAATGGAAGTCTGGGCGCTCGAAGCATACGGCGCCGCGCACATCCTGCAGGAGTTGCTCACGGCGAAGTCCGACGACGTTTATGGCCGCGCCAAAATCTACGAGGCCATCGTCAAGGGCGAACCGGGCATCGAGCCAGGTGTGCCCGAGTCGTTCAACGTCCTCGTTCGCGAGTTGCAGTCGCTCTGTCTCGACGTCGAATTGATGAAGCGGCAAAAGCCGCCGACGGAGAAAGCCGCGGATTAGCAAGAATCAAGCCGTAGGGGCGCTCCGACCCGGTCGGAGCACCCCTACAAGCAACACTTCGCAACTTTGTAGGTTTTGTTTTTTGGGTTCTCAGCCGGTCCAGTGCAAAACACCGGATCGCGTCCTCGGTGAAAGCCGGGGAGGGAGGAAACAACCTTGTATCGCAGCAGCCCTTATGATCGCGCCAGTTTGATCGCCGACTTCGATTCGATTCGAATCAGCTTGGCGAGTCCGGAAAAAATTCGTTCGTGGTCGCATGGCGAAGTGACCAAGCCGGAGACTATCAACTACCGCACGTTTAAACCCGAGCGCGACGGTCTTTTCTGCGCCAAGATTTTTGGCCCCGTCACCGATTGGGAATGCCTGTGCGGCAAGTACAAGCGCATGAAGCATCGCGGCGTTATCTGCGATAAGTGCGGCGTCGAAGTCACTCTCAGCAAGGTCCGCCGTGAACGCCTGGGCCACATCGAGCTTGCTTCGCCCTGCTCGCACGTTTGGTTTTTCAAGGGCCTGCCCAGCCGCATCGGCTATTTGCTGGACATCTCCATGCGCGACCTCGAGCGCATTCTGTACTTCGAAGCGTTCGTAGTCGTCGATGCCGGCGAAGTCGCCGTTCTTCGCGAGCGCGAAGTCCTGCTCGAAGACAAATATCGCGAACTGCAGAAAGAATATCCCGGACAGTTCACCGCCAAGATGGGCGCGGAAGCCATCAAGGAACTTCTCCGCCGCGTCGAGGTGGATAAGCTCTCCGAAGAACTCCGCGAGAAGATGAAGACCGATCCTTCGCTTCAAAAGCGCATAAAGTTCGCCAAGCGCCTGAAAGTTCTCGAAGCCTTCCGCAAGAGCGGCAACAAGCCGGAGTGGATGATTCTCGATGTGATTCCGGTTCTTCCGCCGGAGCTGCGCCCGCTTGTGCCTCTGGACGGCGGCCGCTTTGCCACCTCCGACCTCAACGACCTCTATCGTCGCGTCATCAACCGCAACAACCGCCTCAAAAAGCTCATGGAGCTTCGCGCTCCCGACGTCATCGTGCGCAACGAAAAACGCATGCTTCAGGAAGCCGTTGACGCGCTCTTCGACAACGGCCGCCGCGGCCGCGTTCTGCGTGGCACCAACAACCGCCCGCTCAAGTCCCTCAGCGATACGCTCAAGGGCAAGCAGGGCCGCTTCCGCCAGAACCTTCTCGGCAAGCGCGTGGACTACTCCGGCCGTTCCGTCATTGTTGTCGGCCCGGAGTTGAAGCTCAACCAGTGCGGTCTGCCCAAGAAAATGGCGCTCGAGCTGTTTAAGCCGTTCATCTATCACAAGCTCGAAGCCCAAGGCCACTGCACCACCATCAAGCAAGCCAAGGAAATGGTCGAGCAGCAGGAGCCCGTGGTTTGGGACATTCTCGAGGACGTCATCCGCGAGCATCCCGTGCTTCTCAACCGTGCTCCGACGCTGCACCGCCTCGGCATTCAGGCGTTCGAACCGGTCCTCGTCGAAGGCAAAGCCATCCGCATTCACCCGCTCGTCTGCACCGCGTTCAACGCGGACTTTGACGGCGACCAGATGGCCGTGCACATTCCGCTTTCTCCGGAATCCCAGGTGGAAGCGTCTGTGCTCATGCTCAGCTCGCGCAACATCCTCTCGCCCGCGCACGGTCTGCCTCTGGCCGTTCCGTCGCAGGACATGGTCCTCGGCATCTATTACCTGACCAAGTCCAAGCCCGGCGCCAAGGGCGAAGGCCGCGTCTTCGGTCAATCGGATGAAGTTGTCCTTGCGCTCGAAGCCGGTGAAGTCGAACTTCTCACTCCGATCCGCCTCCGTTACAGCGGCGAAGTGATTGACCTCACCACCGCCTACGACGATCAGGACGTGCCGCACACCGAGCCCGTCAAGATGGAGCGTCAGTTCATTCAGACCACCGTCGGCCGTGTCATTTTCAATTCGCACCTCCCGGCAAAGTTTCCTTACGTGAACGGCCTTCTCAAAAAGAAGGGCGTTCAGCAACTCGTCTATTACGCTTACTTGCGTTATGGCCTGGAAGACACTGTCGTTCTGCTCGATCACCTCAAGGATCTTGGCTTCACGTACGCCACGAAGTCCGGCATCTCCATCGGCATTGACGACATGCTCATCCCCAGCGACAAGTACAAGCTGGTCGAAAACGCCGAGAAGGAAGTCGTCAAGGTTCAGCAGCAATACCTCGACGGCGCCATCACTAACGGCGAGCGCTACAACAAGGTCATCGCCATCTGGGGCGACATCACGGAACGCGTCGCGGATGAAATGTTCAAAGCTCTCGAGAACCAGGACAAAGAGGGCATCATCAACCCCGTGTACGTCATGGCGGACTCCGGAGCTCGCGGTTCGAAACAGCAGATTCGCCAGCTTTCCGGTATGCGCGGTTTGATGGCCAAGCCTTCCGGCGAAGTCATCGAAACGCCCATCACGTCCAACTTCCGCGAAGGCCTTACCGTGTTGCAGTACTTCATCTCGACGCACGGCGCGCGCAAAGGCTTGGCCGATACGGCGCTCAAGACCGCCGATTCCGGCTACCTCACTCGCCGCCTCGTCGACGTCGCTCAGGACGTCATCATCAATGAGCGCGACTGCGGCACGAACGACGGCATCTACGTCGAACCCATCGTCGAAGCCGGCGTCGAAGTCGAGCCGCTGCGCGACCGCATCGTTGGCCGCGTCTCTCTCGACAAGATCAAGGACTTCGAGGGCTCGATCATCGTGGACGTCAACCAGGAAATCACCGAAGAGCTTGCCAATTCCGTACAGTCCGCCGGTATCGAGCGTGTGCGTATCCGCTCCGTGCTCACCTGCGAATCCCGCCGCGGAGTTTGCGCTCTCTGCTACGGCCGCAACCTCGCCTCCGGGCGCATGGTTGAGCTCGGCGAAGCAGTCGGCGTCATCGCCGCGCAATCCATCGGCGAGCCTGGCACTCAGTTGACCATGCGTACGTTCCACATCGGCGGAACCGCCACCCGCGTTTCCGAGCGCTCCACGCTCGAAGCGCGCAACAACGGCGTCGTGAAGTTCGTGGACCTCAAGTTTGTCGAGGGCCGCGGCGGCACTTCGATCGCCATGAACCGCGCTGGCCTCATCGCCATCGTGGACGAAAAGGACCGCGAGAAGGAGCGCTACCACGTCGTGTACGGCGCGCGTCTTCGCGTCGTGGACGGCGAACATGTCACCCACGGCCAGATTCTTGCCGAATGGGATCCTTTCACCTTCTCAATCCTGACCGAAACCGCTGGCTCAATCAGGTTTCGACGACCTGAAGACCGGCGTGACCATCGAAGAGCAAGTGGACGAAGTGACCGGCCTCTCGCAGGACGTCGTCACTCTGCCGCCCGGCGATGAAAAGCATCAGCCTGCGATTCTTGTCCGCGATTCTTCGGGCAAGGTCCGCAAGAAGTACCTCATGCCTTCTCGCGCTCACTTGATGGTTAAGGATGGCGACGAAGTCCAGGCCGGAGACGTGCTCGCGAAGATTCCGCGTGAAACCACCAAGACGAAAGACATCACCGGTGGTCTCCCGCGCGTTGTCGAGCTCTTCGAAACCCGCAAGCCCAAGGATCCTGCCGTCATCAGCGAAGTGGACGGCGTCGTCCGTTACGGCGACATCGCCAAGGGCATGCGCAAGGTCTACGTCGAAAGCGAGGATGGCAAGACCACCAAGGAATACTCCATCCCGCGCGGCGTGCACATCAACGTTCAGGAAGGCGACCACGTCAAGGCGGGCGAAGCCCTCATTGATGGCCCGCTCAACTTGCATGACTTGCTCGCGGTCCTCGGCGAAAAGTTCACGCAAGCCTACTTGGTCAACGCCATTCAAGAGGTCTACCGCCTCCAGGGCGTCAACATCAACGACAAGCACATCGAGACCATCTCGCGCCAGATGATGCGCTGGGTCAAGGTCGAAGACGTTGGCGACACCACGTTCCTCCTCGAAGAGCAGGTGGACAAGTTCCGTTTCCGCGAGGAAAACGACCGCATTATCGCCGACGGTGGCCGTCCTGCAACTGGCCGTCCGCTGCTCCTCGGCATCACCAAGGCGTCGCTCTCGACCGACTCGTTCATTTCGGCCGCGAGCTTCCAGGAGACCACGCGCGTGCTCACCGAAGCGGCTGTCGCCGGCAAGGTGGATTACCTCCGCGGCCTCAAGGAAAACGTCATCATGGGCCGCCTCATTCCCGCTGGCACGGGCCTCGAGCACTACCGCAGCATTCAGTTGCTGACGGAGATGCCGGCACCCGCGCCCATCGAGGAAATTCCGGAAGCTGCGGAGCTCACTGCGGAAGAAGCAGCGGCGCTCGACTTCCTCCAGAAAGACACCGAGGCCGACGCAGCCACAGAAGGCTAGTCGGTTTCAAGGCAGGGTTACCCGCCCACAACATGCTTGAACGACAAAGGGTCCCGGTTTATGCCGGGATCCTTTGTTTTTAAGCAGTCTGTACCGGTACCATTCAGGCACTTTGCGCGGTCCCCGTCATTGCTCAGGCTCGGCCCCGTTTCTACAATGACTTGGACAACTTTTGGACGGCATGCTGGCCGGTTTCGCCACGCTCTGCCGCGCCCTCATGGCTAAACAAGACGAGTTATCCTCACGTTCGGCGAAAGAATCTTCTTCTGGCGGTACAGGCCGTCTGACGATTTCGTCTCGCCTCGAGCAATTCGAAAAACGCCAGGGCGAACTCTGGCGTTTGACCTTCATTCTCCTTCTCGTCCTTTCGATTGTTTTTGCCTTGACCTCTTGGAGCACCATTCGTTCGCTGGCGATCCGCTTTGAAGCTTTGCCGATAGGCCTTGTTGTCCTTGTCGCTCTCTTCGGTTTCTATGCTTGGAAGCGCACTCAGGAAATCTCCGAGCTCCGCGGCCTCGTCCGCGGCCTCGAGCACCACGACGCCGCTCCTCCCAGCGACCAGCAGCTCGACCAGCTTTTTGAAGTCATCTCCCGCTCCCAGCAGGGCTATCGCGACCTCATCGATTCCTTCGACGATATTCTCCTGGCCATTTCGCTCGAAGGCGAAATCCGCGCCGTGAATCGAAGCTTTGCTGATCTCGTGGGCGCCAGCTACCAGCAAATCATCGGCCGTCAGGTTACCGACTTCCTGGAAGAAGGCAGCGGCGAGGGCGGGGAAATGATCCGCCGCGCCATGCCGCGTTTTCTCGAGCGCCGCCACTGGTCCGGCATCATCCAGGTCCGCCTCAAGAAACAAAACTCCGTCTGCTATTTCGACTGTGTCGCTCACGCGATGACCCGCGACAACAAGGTCCACGGCCTCACTGTTCTCGGCCGAGACATCACCGCGCTTCGCAAGAATGAAGCCCGCTTCACCGAGCTTTTCGAGACTCTCCAGGAAGGCATTTACATCACCACGCCCGATGGCAGCATCCTCGACGCCAACCCCGCTCTTGTACGCATGCTGGGTTACGATTCCAAGGAAGAATTCCTCACTAAGCGGGTCCCAGACATACTCGTCGATCGCGCCGAGAGAAAATCGCTTGTGGAAGAAGTCGAGCGCCAACCCGCGCCGCAGGGCCGCGAAATCAATCTTGTGCGCAAGGATGGCGCTCCTATTGTTTGCCTGAACACCGCCACTGCCGTGCGCGACCCTGCCGGCCGCGTGATCCGTTATCAGGGCTCCGTAATGGACATCACCGCCCGCCGCCAGATGGAGCGCCAGCTCCACAAAGAGCAGGAATTCGCCCGCCGCCTCGTGGACAACTTTCCGGACCTGATTCTCGTCGTGGACTCCACTTCGCATTACACCTTCGTGAGCCCGCGGTGCAAGGAAGTTCTCGGCTATGAGCTAGCCGAAACGGCGAGTATGCAGTTCGGCGGACGTACCCACCCCGAAGACCTTCCCGCCTTGCTCGCGCTATTCGCGGATATTCTTGCGGGACGCCAAACGTACGCTTCTCTCGAAGTGCGTGTCCGCCACAAATTGGGCGATTGGCGCCGCATTCGTTTCAATTTCAGCCCTCTCGCGAATGAAATCGGAAAAATCGAAGGCGTGGTTCTTTCCGGGCGCGATGTTACCGAGCTCAAGCGCCTCGAAGAGCAGCTCATCCAGGCAGAAAAGCTCGCTGCCATGGGTCAGATGCTCGCCGGCGTGGCGCACGAACTCAACAATCCCCTCACGGCAATTCTCGGCGTGACCGAATTGCTGCGCGAGCGCCAGAATTTTGAGGAAACTACCCAGCGTCAGCTTGAATTGACGCATCGGCAAGCCCGCCGTGCCGCGCGCATCGTTCAGAATCTTCTGGAATTCTCGCGTCCCGCTTCGCCGCAGAAAAAACCCGTTGATCTCAATAGCATTATCGACCGGACCCTCCAGCTCCACATGCACTCGCTCCGCAGAAATAATGTCGAGGTTGAATTCCGCGCTCAGCCGGACTTGCCTGCTGTCATTGGCGACGCCAATCAGCTCATCCAGGTTTTTCTCAATCTGGTCACCAACGCCGAGCAGGCCATCCGTGAAGTGCGTGAATCGGGCCGCATTCAGATTCGATTTGGCCGCGTCGGCTCGCGCATTTCCGTCACATTCCAGGATGACGGCGTTGGCATTCGTCCCGAATCCGGCCCGCGCCTCTTCGATCCCTTCTACACCACCAAGCGTCCCGGCGGCGGCACCGGTCTCGGTCTCAGCATCTGCTTGTCCATCGTGCGCGAGCACGGCGGAACGATTGAAGCCGAAGCTCTTCCGGCAGGGGGCTCTGCGTTCACGGTTTATCTCCCTGTTGCCGCCGACCAGCAACCTCGCCCCTCCGCCAATCCTTTCGGCACTGGAGTGGCCGCGGCGCCCAATCTCAACTTGCTGAAGGGAAGATCCGTTCTCGTCTTGGACGACGAAGAGAGCTTGCGCAGCCTCCTTTTCGAAGGCCTCACCGCGCGCGAATTGCACGTGGACTGCGCCGCTACTTTGGAGGAAGCGCTAGGCTTCCTCGCCCAGGGTTCTCATGATGTTCTTCTTTGCGATTTGAACCTCTCTCAGGATGGTGGCCATCTCAGTGGGAAGACCGCCGCGGAGCGTCTCCTCGCTGCCGCGGGCGATCGCAAACCGGCGCTGATCTATATGACGGGCGAGTTGATTGAAACCTCGGACGCGCCGCGAAGCTCCGGCGAACCTCGCCTATTGCAGAAACCATTCCGCATTTCGGATGTTGTCGCCACGCTTCAGGAAATCTTCGCGGCTAGCCCGCCAGATAAACCTTTGGAATAAGGCACCTGCTCACTTAGGACTAGTCTTGCTCGACGTTGCCGCGTCCACACCAAAATCCCACACGTACAAATTCAATCCATCCTGCAGAATTTCCGCCAGAGCGTATTCGCCGGGCGGCAGTGGTGCGCTCAGCGTAAATCGGTATATGTCCGGCGCGACTTCCCAGCGCTGAATCGCAATTTCGTCTCGATCCTGCGATATCTCCATTCCGAACTGGTTCCGAATGGACTCGAGCAGTCGCTTGTTGCCCTTCACCTTAGCGCGCACCAAAGCCACTTCTGGTCCCGACTCACCCTGTCGGCTGGTTCGCAGCAACGGCGAGTCGTGGTCCGGGTCCGGCGGCGGCTCGCGCAGATAGAACTCTGGCAGCGTGGTCGTGATCCTCACGGCGGCTCTGGTTCCCGGTAGCTCAACATTGTGCTTGCTGGGAATGATCGGTATAGGGGAGAGCACTTGTTTCAGGACCGTTTTCTTATCCGTTTTCACTTGAGAACCGGCCTGCTCCAGCCGCTTGACTGACTTGCCCTCGATCGCAAACATCCCCTCGCCGTCAGGCAAGAACACTCCAGGGGCAACCGTCAAGCTGGCATCCACATCCACGGGTGTTTGCGCATTCCTCGCCGCCTCTTGAATCCGGACCTTCTCTAACAGCGCCGTATCTATTTTCTCTCAGCGGCTTCCGCCTGTTTCGTAGCGTCCCAGTCCACCATCGCCGCTGGTATCTCTTCCCAGGCTCCTCTTTCCACGCTGAAGTACCGCACGCGCTCCCCGTTTTTTTCGTAGTTGCGCACGAGCTGGTAGGTTCCATCCTTCAGCACCAGCTTCCCCTCGGAACGCTTGGAAGCGCTGTCGTAGTCGCCGTGTCCGCTCCGGGCTTCTTGGTGGACGGCGCATCTTGCGGCGTCGCCGTCCGTATCCGAAACAACGCCGGACCAAGCCGCCCGGCCCGAGGCGAGCAAGGCAATCTGAAGGACCAAAGCGAGAGTCGAGACGAAACTCATGGTTGTTTCTAGGCTATAGGATGCCGGTCGGAAGAATCGGTTTGCCCTCGGTCGAGCATACTCGGCTGCTCAAGGCCCTGCAACTGTCCCAAAAAAGCAAAAGGCTCTTTCCAGTGTTCCGGAAAGAGCCTTATTGAATCAAAGTTCGTTGACGTTCTTTAAGTGGGCAGCGCGGAAACAGCGTCACCAGCACCATCAGGTCGGACAGCGTGAACAGCCACTGATCCGCCTGCTTGCCCGCCGCCTCCGCAGCTCGCGCGATAAAACCCAAGTGCCGGCTTTTCGCGAAATTCCGAATATGATCCACGCAAATCCCAGTTAGGCTGGCGATCTCCGCGTCAGTGAAAATCTTTTGGCTCGATTTTACGGTAACCATGGCCTTGTCCCTCGGACTGTCTGCCACACCGCGTTCCCAATTCCTTTGATGCTTCTTGCAGCGTACGCGATGCACCTTTCCAAGAGCAATAGTAGTTCCGTTCTTACCAACTAAAACGAAAAGGCTAGTACTTTTGTTCCAAACCCCTGTGTAAAAAGGCATTATCTATTTTCCGGCAGAAGAACCGCACCTGGTACGAATCGCACCAGACCGGAAAGGTGAGAGGAAAAATGTCCTACTTTTGCAAACTCTCTACGGATTTCGGTAGGCTCGCTGCAATTTCTCGCATCTGTTTTGTGTGCCGAACTTCATGTGCTGAAATGAATTGGATCCATTCGTAGGTGTTCAGAGTGCCGAGCGCAGGGTGCGGCCAGCGGTATTCTCCTAAGTCACGCCCTCTTGTTTCTTCCAGAAATGCCATCGAACGCTCGCGGAATTGCGT
>CAVSIW010000077.1:0-74057 GCA_963727945.1 uncultured Acidobacteriota bacterium | reverse complement strand
AGAAAAAGATCGATAACGATCGCCGGAACAGGCACGAGCATGACAAACACGGTGGCGACCGTGGCCACCGGAATGAGCCACTCGGCAGGAGATGTGGACTTGGCGATCGTGGGTTCAGCAGCCATGGCGTGTTTCTAGCGAACTCCTGTTCCGGCCGTTGCGGGACGGCCCTGCATGCGCATCTGGGCGCGATACAGGAAGGCCAGAATTTCCGCAACCGCAGCATAGAGATTCGGCGGAATCATTTGCCCTACATCCGCGGCTCTGTAAAGGGACTGAGCAAGCGGCGGATTTTCTACGATTGGGACTTCGTACCAGCGCGCAAGCTCTTTAATTTTTTGCGCGATGAGGTTGCGTCCTTTGGCCACAATGACCGGAGCAGCCATCGTCGCCGGACGATACTCGAGTGCCACGGCATAGTGAGTCGGATTAGTGATGACCGCGGTCGCTCGCTGAACGTCCTTCTGTAACGAGCGGCGGTGCAATTCGCGGCGAAGCCGCCGGATGCGGCCCTTGATCACTGGATTCCCTTCGGTGTCTTTTGACTCTTGCTTGACCTCTTGTTTGGTCATGCGCAGCGACTTCTCAAACGTCTGCCGCTGAAGAAGGAAGTCAACGCCGGACCATGCGAACAGCACGAGACCCGACTGCCACGCTAAGTCAAAACACAACTGGCCCATCAGTGCCAGCGAAGCTCGCGAATGCATTCGGGAGGAATGCAGAATCAGCGGCGCGTCGCGAAGAATCAGCCGGAGCGCAAGATATAAGATGACGCCTGAAGGGAAAAGCGAGCGAAGCACGCGGCTCAATCCCGCCAGAGAAAATAGTTGTTGGACGTTGTGGGCGGGATTGAGCCTTGACCAGTCGGGAGTGAGCGCGTCCGCGGCCATCACAATGCCGCCTTGTGCCAGAGTTGTTCCGACTGCGACGAAGAATGCGACGGCAAACACGGGCGCCACCCATTGCGCAACGGCGAGGCTCGTCCATCCAATGACGGGAGCATTGTCGGTCCAGTCCGTTCGAACGCTGGCGTCCAAAGCGCGCGCAAAGTAACTCTGCCAGCGGCTGATCCACACCTCCGGATGCCACGCCATTAGCACCACCACAGCCAGCAGCGTGAGGGCAGCAGCGAAATCGCGCGCGCGGAGAACCTGGCCTTTCTCACGCGCCTTCGAACGGCGGCGGGGCGTTGCTTGTTCGGTGCGATTGTCGGCCACGGTTCGGGTCCCTTAATGCGCCAAATGGAGGAGACGTTCACTCCATCCAAGAGCAAGAGCAAATTGTTTTTCGAAGAAAACCGGCCAAAAGCCTACAGTAATTGCGAGAACTGCGTAGCCAACAAGGCTCTTCACCGGAATACTCAGAAGTATTGCGGGCATTTGTGGAGAAGCCTTGCTCAGAAATCCGACGGCAACATCTATCAACATAGTGGAGAGAATGATCGGCGTGGCAATTTGCACGCCCACTAACCAAAGGCCACCCGCGTCGCGGAAGAGTTCCTTGATTGCCGGCAGTCGAAGCACGACGCTGCCAACCGGCACGTAGTCAAAACTTTTCACAACGCCGCGCAAGAGCCAGTGGTGAACATTGAGTTGCAGAAAGAGCAGCAACACAAACAGCTGGTGAAACACGGAGAGCACAGGCGTATCCACGTTGGTCTGCGGGTCGATGATGTTCACGAGGGAAAACGCAAATTGGAAGCCGCCGAGTTGTCCGGCCATCACCGCGCCCTCGAAGATGAATTGCAGGCACAGACCAATCCCCAGACCGAGAATCGCCTCACCAAGCGCAAGCCGTGCCATGCCCATCACTGTCAGGGCAACTTGCGGAACTGGACAGATGGGGTACAGCACCGCGGTGATAGCGAGAGTGAAGACGGCTTTAATACGCGCAGGGATTGACGCGTTGCCGACAAACGGAGCGAAACTCATCAGACCGCCAACGCGCAAGCTGATTGCCATGACGCGAAGAACAACATGTTCGAGAAACGGCGGCACGGGCATTCGCTCCTTTACTGCGTATAAATCCGGAAATCGCCGAAGAGAGACACAGTGAACGTCACCAGGTGGTGGAGAATCCAAGGCGTAAAGAAAAACAGCATCACGCCAACCGCCGTGAGGCGCGGGACGGTCGAGACGGTCATGTCCTGAATCGAAGTCATGACCTGGCCGATGTTGATAGTCAGACCGACGACCATGGCTGAAAGAAGAATCGGCATGGCCACCCAGAAGGCAGCTTCAATCGTCTGGCGCGCGAGTTGGACCACTTGTTCCGGCGTCATTCCATTGACCTCAGTAGTGAAAACTTTTCATCATCGAACCAACGACGAGGTTCCAACCGTCGGCAACCACAAAAAGCAAGATCTTGAGGGGTGTCGAAATAACCACGGGCGGGAGCTGCAGCATCCCGATCGAAGTAGTCACCGAAGCCGTCACGAGATCAATCACCAGAAACGGCAGAAAAAGCACGGCGCCGATCTGAAAACCCGTCTTCAGCTCCGAAATAATGTAGGCCGGGATCACCACTCGCATCGAAAGATCCTCCGGTTTTTTCGGACGCGGTTCTTTGCTCATCTCGACGAACAGCGCGAGATCTTTTTCCCGCGTGTAACCGAGCATGAACTGGCGAAGTGGAACGGAGCTGCGATCAAGCGCCTGCCAGGAATTGATGCGGCCGTGTTCGAACGGAACGAGGGCCTGCTCGTGGATCGCTGCTCCCACGGGCTGCATGATGAAGTAGGTCAGGAAAAGCCCAAGACCGATGAGAGTCTGATTGGTCGGCGCAGTTTGCGTTCCGAGAGCCTGCCGAAGGAAATGGAAAATCACTAGAATTCTCACGAACGGGGTCATGGAGAGGAGAATCGCGGGGAGGAGTGTGAGGAGCGTCAGCAGAAGAATAATCGTGACGGAAGTGGAATCGCCGCGCACGCTGAGGCCGGGGAGCTGAATGATTGGACCTTGCGATGCTGCCTCGGACAGTACGGGCAGAACCGTGAGCTGGCTCATGGTGATGAGCGCAAACAGAGCCATGCGGGTAAGAATGGACTTGGGGACCGACATCAATGCACACCGCTCAAAAAAGAAGTTTCCAGGGAGGGCTCACGTTTCTGCCGTTGAGTCGAGGCTGGGTCTAGCCGATCGAGCAAGGAAATGGACTGATTTGTTGCGCCAATCAAGAATCGGCGCTCCTCGAACTGCACAACTGCAAGGAAGCGCTTGTCGCCGAGGGGAAGCGTCTCGCAAACTCGCAAGGAGCGCTCCCGCCGGTGAATCCGCAGGCTTCCCAGGAATGCGAGGATGGTTCTGACCCGTTGGGCAAGCCACGCGGGCGACGCCGACGGCGCTGAATCTGTTTGCATTGATTGCATAAATTGGATCCTCGTTCCCTGCCCTAACCGCGGTTTCGCGCTATCCCAATTCCGTGATGCGAATGCCTAACCGCCGTCCGACAACTTCAAATTCCGCCCAGCCGATGCGTTGCGTGTTAACGACGACGGGCACATCGGCGCTATTGGCATTTCTTGTTTCGAGTACGACACCCGGCTCCAACCTCAACAATTCGCGCACTGTGAAGCTTTGAACCGGTAAATCCACGCTGAGAAGGCAGGGCAGCCAGTTCGCCTCTTCCCATCTTTCTTCCGAGATGACGACGGGAATCTCTTTTGGCAACGCGGGCGGGGTAGACATGGTTCAGCGCTGCACCAGAAATTCCGTAAAGTAGATGTCCCGCACGCCAAGTTCTGGAACATTTTTGTTCAGAGTCTCGAGAAGATTTTTCTTAAGTTGGGCTTTCCCCTCCGGTGTCAACAATTCATCGGCTTTGCAAACTGTCAGGACGGACAGGATGGCATCGCGGACGCGCGGCACTGGAATCGCCTGAGCAGGCTTCTCATTGTCGGCGCCCTCTGGCAGACGGTCGATACCCAGGTCGATCGTCGCACGCAGAAAGTGCGTTGCTTCCGGGTCTGCAAGATTGACGGTGAACCCTTCGAGATGAACGATGTACTTTGGCGACGTTGAAGTTTCCGCCGCTCTCGCCCCTTCGGCTGTGTGGTTCCGTCGCTGAAGGTACCAAGCCGAGCCGCCGCCCACAACAGCGGCAAACAACACCATTCCGATGACCATCGATTTGGAGGACTTTTTCGGCGTCCTTGCTGACGCCGCTCCGAGAGCTGAACTCATTTTATGCGCGTCCTCACTATCCCAGAGTGAAGATGCAATTTGAACGCCGAATCGCGACCTAGAGCAGTTGCTGGTCAGACTTTCGGTGTCACGGAAGTAGCTGAATCACGGCATGTTAGAAGAGTTGCGATGGACGGTGCCTGAAGTCCCAGAACAAAAACGGAACTTGGGGCGCAATTTCGGAAGTCACTCATTAAAGAAATCTAAGAAGAGGCAGGTCTCGCCGATCGTGGCCGTGCCACCCGACGAGACCCATCTCTAAAGTGCTGCCGGTGAACTACTTTACTGCACGAGGTTGATGGCCGTTTGTGTGACTCGATCGAACGTGGTGATCGACTTCGCGTTCGCCTGATAACTGCTTTGCGCCACGATCAGTCGAGCAAACTGAGTGGCGATGTCCACGTTGGACTGCTCCAGCGAGCCTCCCGTCAACGCGCCACGCCCGCCGGTCGTTGGGGCACCAACGTTTGCGGCGCCCGAAGCGAGGGTGGAGAGAAATTCATTCGAACCGTTGCGGCTGAGTCCCTGTTCGTTCGCGAAGGAAGCCAGGGCAATCTGTCCGAGAGGAGTTGTCTGGCCATTGCTGAACACGCCTTGAATAGTGCCATCGCTGCCGATGGTGAAATCGACAAGCGAGCCGCTTGAGAAGCCGTCCTGCCGCGTTGCCGCAGTCGCCGATGGGCCGGAAACCTGAGTCAACAGGCCACCGTTATTGGGATCGAAGAGATTCCAGTTGAAGGTAAGATTGTTTGCGCCGTCGGCAAGACCAGTGATGGTGATTCCAGCTACGTTGGCCGCCGGAGTGATGAGCTGGCCGCTGCCATTGAACGTGAGCGTGCCTGAATTGATAACGACCGGGGCGCCCGCTTGTCCAACATCGGCGGCAGGGATAGTAATGGAATAGTTCCAATTGTTCGCGGCTGTCTTCGTAAAGTTGTATGTGAGCACGTGAGGTGCGCCAAGCGCATCATTGACGGACACAGCGGTACTGAAGCTGGCGCCTACTGCTGTGCCCGAATCCAGATTCAGCGAAAGCTGGACATTGCCCGTGGCCTTCGGCGGATTCGTCAAACCTGTGGCGATGGAGAGCGCTCCCAGAGTGGCGTTTGCATTGACTACGCCATTCACCGCTGGATAGCCCTGGACTGCGGCGCCATCCTGCGTTAGCACCTGACCTGTCGGCCCTAAAGAAAAATTCCCCGCGCGCGTGTAGAGAGTCTCGCCGGCTTTTTGAACGATGAAATATCCCGCGCCTTGAATGGCTACATCCGTTGGCACTCCGGTCGATTGGATGCTTCCTTGCGTCAAGTCGGCGCTAATGCCAGCGACGCTTGTGCCGACGCCTTCTTGGATGGCGTTACCGTCGCCACTCGAGCCAATCTGCTGGTAAAACAAATCCTGAAACTGCGTGGCTTGGCCCTTGAATCCCACGGTGTTCAAATTCGCCAGATTGTTGGCGATTACAGAAAGATCTGTCGAGCTGGCATCAAGTCCGGAAAGCGGTATCGAAAATGAGGGCATGTTCGTCTCCTAGATGGATTGAGAATTGGAATTCACTTGCGAATAAAGTTTTGCCGCGGCTGGCATCACCGCCCTCGCCGAAGCGCCAGTCCCGGTTGTAGCGCCAGAGCCAGTGCCGCTTTGTCCGGGCTGTATGGCGCTGACGAGCGCATCCATGTCCGTCCGGATCTGAACGATCTGTTGCAGAGTATTGATCGAGGTCAGTTCATTCACCATCTGGTTCGGGTCCATCGGGCTGAGCGGATCCTGCGCTTGAAGCTGAGCCGTAAGCAAAGTGATGAAGGAATCCGGCCCCAACGTATTGCTGGGAGCGCTCTGTGTGCTGCTCGACGACGAGGTTGTGCCAGAGGTTGATGTCGTGTTGTCGACCATCGGAATCGGTGAAGTCATTGTTTTCCCTTTCGCGCGCGGCGATTACGCCTGCACGCTGAGCCTTCCTTGAGAAGTAAAGATTCCGGTCTGTTCCGGAACAAACCAGGCAGCCGTGCTCAGGCTCCGGGCTTCGTTCCAGAACGACGCGGCTCTTGACGTCTGCGCAGTGCCGCGCTGATTGTGTTGTGCGTTCGCCCCAGCATCGCCCGCCGTTGAGCTAAGTGATCCTTGTGTCAGCACAACCTGTTCGATTCTTAATTGTTTTTCCGAGAGCGCCTGCTGGAGCGCAGGCAATTCAACGGCCAGCGCTGCATGGGCGTCGCGCTTCTCGACGATGATTGCTGCGCCGACTTGGTCTCCGCTGACTCGGGCGTGAAGTTCGATTGCTCCCAGCTTGTCCGTTTGCATGGCGATACGCATTTCGCTGTGGCCCGGTGCATTCGTGAGTTGCGCGTCGTTCACGAAGCGGCCCGACGGTACGTCCGGAGTATGCAGCGATGGGAGCGGCGGCTGCGTCTGGGCGGGAGCCGATGGGGGAGCGTCCGGCGTGGAACGCGCAGGAATCTCCGTTAATTGTGTGGACGTTGCAGGTGGGGACACGGCGATACTCGCGCCCTGGGCCACCAGAGCTGCATCAGGCTTCGACACGAAAGCAACTGAGAGCGCGTCTGAAAAAGAAGAAGATTCGCTTTTTGCCAGCGGAACTTCAGTGGAAGAAGAGTCGGATGGCGCCGAAAAATCGGAAGCTTTATGTCCGCTCTGATTTGAAGATGAATTCTCCGAAGAGGAATGATTGCTTGGTGTCACGGCGGCATTCGCAGCTTTTTGCACCGTTTTTTCTGTGGCGCGTGTCTGAAGCGAGATGGATTGCTTACCTTTTATCTCAGCAGAGGTGAGAGCATCGGCCCCCGCTAGAGTGCGTGGAATCGACGAAGGTGTGAGCGCAGTTTTCGAGGCTGCCTGAACCAGTTGAGATTGCACCGCCATTGGCGCCAGATCTACGGTAACAGACGGCGCGGACGGGCGACTCGGAGTGGCTCGCTGTAGCACTGCGACCTGTTGCAAGATGGGCGAAAGCGGCTGACCTTGCTGAGGATTAGGCGATACGATCGAAACCTGAGCGATAACTCCAGTCTTCTGTGGCGTGGCCATTGGCGGAGCTGCAGCGGGAGTGGTCTGTGCAGCCTCTGCCAGAGCCGAGGTTTGTAGTGCGGCACTGGCTGCAGTGGTAGCAGCGGCGGAGGCTGCGGATGTGGCTGCACTTACAATGGTCGCTGGTGGCAGGGTGCTCTTTGCGTTTGTCGAACCTGGTGGGTCGACTGGCGAAGTGGCATCGCCATCCGACGCTGCCGAGGAAACGGGCGAAACGGCAGCAAGTTGTGCCATGAGTTGCGAGGAGAACGGAAGCGCTTCATTGGTATCAGTCGTTACCTTCAGAGTCTGTTTGCCCGCGTCTGCAGAAGTCGCTGGCGCAACCGTCGTATTTCCTGAAATTGGTTCCTCGGGCGCAGCAGCCGTGCTTTGATCGTTCTCGAGAATCGCCGGTGAGAGCATACTCAGCGCCGGCGTCAAGAGCGCCTGAAGGATTGCCGGAGCATTTGAGGATGGCTGAGCTTGCCGCTTGCTGTCTTGCTTTGACGTCGCAGGAATTCCAAAAGGTCTGCCATTCGGCAAGAGCGAAGTGGCGAACGTTTGCCCTGACTGACTGGAGTCTGCTGTTCTTGAAGATGTATCTGATTGTCCTGCCGGATTGCTTGTCATTTTGTTCAGCGCATCTCGAACCACTTTCGCGAAGACGGGCTGCCCGTTCGCGTCTGTGGAGTTGTTGATCAACGCCGACAAGGGCGAAGATGCCCGTTCGGTGGCCGGATTTGTGACGCTCGTATTAGAGACAACGTTGAACATGTCTTCTACGTGACCGGTCTGAAGAGGAGCAAGTACGCGGCCATACAGCGAAGGAAGACATCTTCTTTGGACACCCTCTAATTGTTTGAAGCTGTGGGGGATACGCTTGTCCCCGTTTCGGGCTTGGGCTGACATTCAGAAAGCGAACTCACGGCGCGGCAAGGATTGCCGGGCGAGTCGGCAAGAACTATTCGTTGGAGATCAGGTGAGCACGGATCAGAAATGCTTCGTCGGCAGTCTGCTGCTCGTGACGCGCGAACTCGAGTTCGTAGGCTGCTTCCTGACGATCCCGCAAACCTTGCAGGATTTCTCGTTTCTGGCGAACGGCCAGGTATTCGCGCAACTGCTGCAGGCGCTTGTGCTCGGAGTCATCCAACTGCACTTCCAACTTCTCGCGGGCATTCTCAAAAGCGGCTTCGCAGATGGCCGCGAACTGCAGCGATGCGCCCGAACTACCCCTGGCCATTTCTTGCAACGACGTGCGCTTGACTTCCAGATTTTCTTTGTGAAGCTGCCCGATTTCCGCGCGCAATCGCGCCACGATCGCAGCAATTGCAAACAGCCGCTGCTCTTCCTGGCGCTCAAGACTTTGGCGCAGGCGCAACAAAGATTGAAGTGAATAACGGAAAGCCATAAGAATCAGCCCGGCAAAACCATAAGTGCTTGAAGAGTTTGCGGAAGAGGAGCCGGATCACTTTTCTTTTGCTGCAGAAACGAAGTAATCGCAGGGAGTGCAGCGATAGCCCTGTCGAGAAGCGCGTCCGCGCCTTTTTGATACGCGCCAACACGTATCAAGTCTTCCGATGCCGAGTAGGCAGCCAGTAGCTGACGCAAGCGGCGAGCTTTTTCCAGGTGTTCCGGGGAACAAACCGCAGGCATCAAGCGGCTCAGGCTGTCGAGAATGGAAATCGGGGGATAGTGCCCTTGCGCGTGGAGGCGCCGATCGAGTATCACGTGACCATCAAGCAGTGCACGCACTGCATCTACCAGCGGATCCTGCTGGTCGTCGCCCTCCATCAAGACGGTATAAAACGCGGTGATGCTTCCTGTGCCGAAGTTTCCTGCGCGCTCAATGAGCCGCGCCAGAAGTGTGAACACGGATGGAGTGTAGCCCTTCGCAGTCGGCGGTTCGCCGGCTGCGAGCCCGATCTCGCGTTGCGCCATTGCGAAACGTGTGAGGGAATCGACGACAAGCAGAACGTTTTTCCCTCGAGAAGAAAAATACTCAGCAAGAGTTGTAGCCGCGAGCGCCGCGCGAATTCTCAGCAAAGGTGATTGATCGGACGTCGAAACGACAACAACCGCTCGGGCAAGACCTTCCGATCCGATAGCCTCCTCCAGAAATTCGCGCACTTCGCGGCCACGTTCGCCAACCAGAGCAAGAACGGTCAATTCCGCGGAAGTAGCCCGAGTCATCATGCCGATGAGCGTGCTCTTCCCGACTCCGCTTCCGCCGAAAATTCCGACGCGCTGCCCACGGCCACAGGTAAGCAGTCCGTCTATGGCGCGAATACCGCAACCGAGCACCTCGCGTATGGGCGCACGTTCAAGTGGGAGCGGCGGATCACCGTGAAGCGGCCAGTAGTCTCGCGCCCGGTAGCTGGGCTTGTCATCGAGCGGTTTGCCGGAGCCATCAATAACACGCCCAAGAACTTCCGGTCCAACGCGCAACGACGGCTGCGTGCCACGCGAAACGATTCGGTCGCCGTAGCGAATCCCGCTCGGACGTTCGAGCGGCATGGAAAGCACAGTGCGCCCCCGAAACCCGACGATTTCTCCGGAAAACGTTTTGCCATCTTCTGTGATGATCGCGCAACCTTCCCCCACTGAGCAAAACGGTCCCTCCGATTCCACGAGATATCCAACGGACTTCGTGACACGGCCGCTCCAGCGCAAGGCCGAGAATTCCTCGAGCCGCCGAAAATAGGGCCCGAGAATGTCGGACTCTTCCATTAGCGCACCTGAGGACGCTGCTCGAGCAAGTCAAAAAAGCCTTGTTCAATCTCCTTGAGTTGCGTATCAAGACTAATTTGCGTGCTGCCGATTTCTGTTTCGAGGGCACACTCGCCATGCTGCAGGGTTGGGTCACCGATGATTTCGGGAGAAAGCGGGAGGGCTCCCGACTCCGAAAAGTATTTATTCCAAAAATGGATTTCGTCTGGATGAGCGCGAAGCCGCACCCGCGTGCCTTGATCCAACTTTTCCAGCGCGACGTGAACCATCCCGGTAAGCAGCAACGGGTCCAACTGCGCCTCGCGATGTAGAATCTTGCGAGCGATGCTAAGCGCCAACTGAACGACTTCCGGTTCCGCGCGATTGAAGTACGATTCTCGTTGCACTTTGAACTCTTCGAGCGCCTGCGCGATGGAAGTCCGCGCCGATGTGAGATTCTGTTCAAAGACCTTCCTGGCGCGGGCCTCGCCCTCTTGAACACCGCGATCGAATCCTTGTTTTTCCTGCTGCTCAAGCGCGCGCGCAGTGGCCAGATTGAGCGTGCCCCAGTCCATCGTTGAGTTTCCAGGGACCCCGCTCAAGTCCGCTCCCTCCCCCGAAGGCGGGTACGTGTATAGCTGCGTGTGGGAATCCAGCTTCTGAGTTGCCGCGCGATCAGACGACATACGATTCCTCCTGCTCCGTCTTCAAGAACATCTTCCCCTCTCCTTCGAGCTTCCGCGCCGTGTTGACGATTTCATGTTGCGCCGTCTGGACATCGCGCGACCGCATCGGCCCCAGCGCCTCCATGTCTTCCTTGAGCATTTCCGCCGCGCGGGAAGACATACATTTGAAGAAATGGTTTTTCAAATCTTCCGAGGCTCCTTTGAGCGCGGACGCGAGCGTCTTCTTATCCACCTGCCCCAAAAGCTCACGCATGCCCGTGTCCGCCACTTCAAGAAAATCTTCGAAGGTGAACATCAAGTTGCGAATCGAGGTAGCGAGTTCAGCATCCTCTTCTTCGATCGTTTCGAGAATGCTTTTGCTGGCGTCTTGCTCAATCTGGTTCAGAAGATCGGCCACGGCTTTTACTCCGCCGAACGCGCGGCGGCTCTGCTTACCTATGCTCAACAGCCGCCGGTGGAGCACCCTCGAGATTTTCTTAACCATCTCCGGTGAGAATTGCCGCATCTGAGCAACGCGCTTGATGGTTTGCCCGCGTACTTTTTCGGGTAGGAGCATTAGCACCGCGCGAGCCGTCCGAGAGTTGAGGTGAGCAAGCACCAGCGCGATCGTCTGTGGATGTTCGCCCTTGAGGAACTTGGCCAGATGCTCGGGATCGGTTCTCTGCAATGTATCAAGACTCTCTGCATGCGTCTCCTCATCCTTGCTGAGCTCCGCCAATAGAGCCCGGGCGCCTTGTTCACCGAAGGCCTTCACAAGTAATTTGTTGGCATGTTCTTGCCCACCTCGAGTTGCATTTTCTTGTGTCGCGCTTAGACGGTTGAATTCCTCTAACACTTGGGCGGCCATGGCGGGAGAAACGTTCCCGAGCTCTGCGATTTCCTGGGTGATGAGACGAACTTCTGGCTCACTCAGACTCTTGTAGACGCCGATCGTCACTTCATCTCCCAATAGCAGAAGAAAAATCGCCGCCTTCCGAGGTCCATTCAAACTAGGTTGGGGGGCAGGGTTCATTCATTTCTCTCCGACTCGTGGATCCAGGTTTGAATCACTCGGCTCGCCGTTTCCGGATCTTCCTTCACCTTGGATATGAGCTGCTTCTTCAGGTGAACTGCGTGCTGAATTTCTCTCGCAACTCCTGGAGCAAGCTCAAAGGGAAGGCCCACTAAACCGCCTTCCCCGCCCCCTAGTGCAGCCGCCGCGTCGCCGGTCCCGGCGACGCGGGAAGCTGCCAGGGACGTGCGCGAAGGTATTTCCAGGACTTCGATGAACTTCTTTTTCACTGGCCGCAGAATCAGCAGGTAGACCACCGCGAATAGCGCGAGCAGCGCTGCGTACCGCAACAATCCCGTCCACCGTTCCGCAAACGTCAAGAATCGCTGTACTTTTCCTGGTGGAGTAACCACATCCAGGGGGGGCAGCGTGAATGTTATGTTTTGCAAAGAGAACTGGTCGCCGCGCTGTGCGTCAAATCCGACAGCCGCCTTGGCCAGCTCTTCGATCTGTTTCATCTCGTCGGCCGTCCGTTTGCGGCGCGTCTCCTGCGTCTTCCCATTTTCTGCTCTTGTTTCCACTGCGTCGTCCACGAGGATGGCAGCAGCGACTCTCTTGACGCGTCCGGCGGGCTCTAGGAGATGGTGCGTCGTGTGGCTAACGGCATACGTTTTGCTTTCGCTGTGAATTCCTTGCGTCGCGCCGCTCGTTTTGGCCTGGCTTACCGCGGCCGCATTTCCCTGTGAATTGGGCGTGTTGCTGGGAGTGCCCGGAATTCCGGCGGGCTCCAGGTCGCCAACAGTTTCTTGAGAGGTCTGTGACGTTAGAACAGCCGTGCTGTTGGGATCGTAAAGCTCCTGCGTGCTCTCCCCCGAAGTTGGGTCGTAGTCGATCGTAATGCTGGACTTCACATGCTCGTTCCCCACGATCGGTGCCAACGTTTGCACGACGCGCTCCGCAAGGGTTGTCTCAAGATCCTGATTACCTGGAAAACTCACTCCCGAATGGCTGTGTCCCTGGTTAGCCAGTTGTCCGTCCGTTGTCACGACAGTGACGTTTTGCGGTGACAGATCGTCCCAGGCGCTGGCGACTAGATTGGCGACTGAAGCAGACACCTCATCGTTGAGCCGCGTGCCCCGCATCTTCAAAACGACCGCGGCTTTGGCGGCGCGTTCCCGATCGCTGAACAGGGATTCGCGCGGCAAAACCAGATGAACGCGCACCGCTTCCACTCCATTCATCGTTTCTATCGTGCGTTCGAGCTCTGCCTCCAACGCTCGTTGGTAGTTCACTTTTTCGGAGAAGTCACTTCCCGACCAATTGGGTTTGTCGAACAGCTCGAATCCCATGCGCCCACTGGCCAGCGGTCCTTGCGAAGCCGCCTCCAGGCGAGCCTTGTCCAATTCATCGGAGCGCACGAGCACGGCCGTGCCGTCGCTGCTCAATTGATACGAGATATTCTGCGCGCCAAGCCGCTGCGCAAGGATTTGCGCGTCTGCGGGGGCCATACCAGAATAGAGCGTCTTGTAATCTCCTCCTCCGAGAAGATGGACAAACAACCAGAGGATTCCTGCAACCAACAGGACGCTGCCGGCTAGCGTGATTCGCTGCCACGCGCTCAGTCCTTTAAGAAAAGCAATGATCTGTTGCTGGATTTTGTCCATGACGGTCGGGGGAGGTCGCCGCGCCCGTGGCCCTCAATAACTCTAAAATTGCATACCCGACACTTGCTGATAGGCCTGCACAATTTTGTTTCGCACTTGCACCATCATGGCAAACGCCAGGCTTGCCTTCTCCACGGCAATCATCGCCGAATGCACGTCTTGCCCATTGCCGCTTAATAGCTGCGCGACCTTCCCGTCGGCCTCGGATTGAAGCTGCCCCACTTGATCCATTGCGTTGTTCAGCGTGCTCATGAAATCCGATTGCCCAGAGGCGCCCGCCTGCCGTCCCAGCCCGTCGCCCGCCGAAGAATCAAATCCGCCCTGCGGCAATCCTTGAATTGTGTTGCTCATGGACTCTCTCCTCTGGCGTGAACTAGCTCAAGATCGTTATCGCCGACTGAATCATATTTTTCGTGCTGGTCACTGCGGCCGCGTTCATCTCATACGCTCGCGCTGCACCCATCAGGTTCACCATCTCTTCCGCAGGATTGATGGAAGGATAGGAAACGTAGCCCTGTGCATCCGCGTCCGGATGCCCCGGTTCGAATCGCCGCATTGGAGGCGTCTGGTCCGCAACCACATTCACGACACGTACGTCCTCGGCGTGCAGGTCTGCAAGTGAAGCCAGCGTCATTCCGAAACTTGGCTGCGCCGGCCGGGCTCCAAATACGACGTGCATCCTCTGATACGGCCCGCCGCTTTCCGTTCGTGTTGTTTCCGCGTTGGCAAGATTGGCAGAAACGACCTCCGCGCGGAGGCGTTCCGCCAGAAGCGCTGAACCGCTGATTTCCAGCACTCGAAATAAGTTCATGGCTACTGGCCCTCCCTTATCGCCGTGCTGAGCTGCGCGAACTGCGACCGAATCACTGCGGTGGCAGCCTTGAACTGGAGTTGTACTTCCGCAAGCAGCATCGCTTCGCGGTCCACGCTCACATTGTTCCCGTCGGGGCGCGCAATCAAACCACGGACGGGCATGACAAACGGGCTCGTCAAGCTGGTGTCTTCCCCGTTCATCGCGCGCTGCAACTCGCCGCGAAAGTCCACGTCGCGAGTGTGATAGCCCGGAGTGTCAATGTTTGCAAGATTCGTTGTTACGAGCGTCTGGCGCATCGTCGTGACGTCCAAATACCGTTCGAGCAGCAGAAGCGGCGCGGAATTCAGCCAGCTCATGAAGATTTCCTCGCAGGCATGCCGTACTCGCGAATCTTGTTCCGCACGGTCCGCAAACTCACTCCCATCAATTCGGCAGCGCGCGTCCTGTTTCCTCCGGTCGCGTCGAGCGTAGCTTCCAGAAGTTGGCGTTCGACTTCGTGCAAGGTCACGCCCGGCTTGAGCCCCGTGGTTTTCTCTGCGGCCGGAAAAGCGCTGCTCGCGTCTTGCGGCTGCGGCCCGAGTGTCATTCCGCTGGCGAGCGCCAAACTCCGGCGTATCACATTCTCAAGTTCGCGCACATTTCCCGGCCAGCAATGACTCTCGAGCTGCGCCGCAAACTCTGACGAAATGCGATAAGCTTCCGTCCGTCCGCCTTCCTCGTGCTTTCGAATGAAATATTCCGCCAGCGGCAGGATGTCTTCGCGGCGTTCGCGCAGCGGTGGAATCGCCAGCGGCACGACGTGCAAACGATAAAACAGGTCCGCCCGGAATTGGCCCGCCTCCACTTGGGCCCTTAGAGAGCGATTCGTCGTGGCGATCACGCGCACATCCACAGCCAAAGGCCGTGTGTCCCCGAGGCGGTCGACTTCGCGCTCTTGAAGAACGCGCAACAGTTTTGGCTGCAAACTCAGCGGCATTTCGCTGACTTCATCCAGCAGAAGTGTTCCACCATCGGCCAGTTCGAACTTCCCCGGCTTGGCGGTATTCGCTCCCGTAAACGCGCCTCGCACATGCCCGAAGAGTTCACTCTCGAGAAGATTTTCCGGGAACGCCGAACAGTTCACTGCCACGAACGGGCCGCCCGCCCGGGGGCTCGCTCGATGAATCAAACGCGCAAACAACTCCTTGCCCGTTCCGCTCTCGGCCTCGATCAAAACATCCGCTCCGGTTTGCGCCACTCGATGCGCCCGGGCAATCACGCTACGGAACGCGGGCGACTGGCCCACACCTTCGAACATGGATGCAGATTCTTGCAGATGTTCACGCGGTGCGAGAACTCGTTGCGCGGTCGCTTCCAACTGCTCAAAAGAAACCGGCTTTTGCAAATAATCACACGCTCCATCCTTGATCGCCTGCACTGCATCGGGGACGCTGCCATACGCCGTCAAAAGAATAACCGGCGTATCCGGGACGAACGTGCGCACTCCTTGCATGACTTGCAAACCGTCGCCGTCTGGCATGCGCATATCGGTCACAACAAGCGTGCTGGGTGCACTTTGAAATTTTGCCAGCGCGTCGCCCACACCGTTCGCCGTCTGCACGAACCATCCTCGTCGCCGGAAGTTGGCTTCCAGCGCCGCGCGCATGGCCGCTTCGTCATCCACAATCAAGACATTGTTCATGCGGTGGCCCCCAAAACAGGTAAAAAGAGTGAAAAAGTCGTGCCGTGCTCTTGCTTGCTTTGCACGCGGATTTCGCCTCCGTGCTGTTCAATCACTTTCTTGCAGACAGAAAGCCCCAGCCCGGGGCTGCCTGGCGTCGTTGTAAACCCTGGCTCATAAATCCGGTCCAGAAGTTCCGGTGCGACTCCTCGCCCTTCATCGGAAAAATCAATCTGTACCAGTTCACCGGGAAACTGCGGAGCCCAACGGAGATTTACTCCGAGCATTCCACCGGGGTGCATGGCGCGAAAGGCGTTCAGAGACAGGTTAAAGAACACTTGTTTAAGGCGGCTGGCATCAGCGTTCGTCGCGATTTTGCCAATCGCATTTTCAATTTTGATTTGCTGGCCGCGTTGACGCGCCAGCGGCATCAGAAAATCCATCGTCTCGCCTACCAGACGACCCAGGTCCGTGGGCAGCATTTGATTGGAAGCTTGGCTGTGAAACTGCAACACGTTGTTGACCGTCGCCGACAGCGCGCGCAATCCCGCTTGCAGATGTGTGACCCATTGCCGCGTTTCCGGCATTTGCGCCGTTGCATCGGCTAGCAGGCCCGTGAAGAGCTCCATGCTCCCGAGGGGATTGCGAATCTCGTGTGCCAGCACCGTCGCCACTTCTGCCAGAGCGTGCGAACGCCGTGCAGCCTCGCGTTCGCTTGCGAGCCTTTTTTGTTCCGTCAAGTCCCGCACGATCCATATCGTGTCGCCTATTTCGTTCGTTTTTTCACTAACGTTTGCTCGCAAAATGCCGATAGTACGATTGCGTCCAATCTCAGGGATTGTCCATTCCTGCTCCGAAAAAAAGCTGTTCGCCGGAATTTCGGCAATCAGCTTTGCAAACGCAGGCGGGATACCGGACTGTTCTCCTGGAACCCAATCCTGCGGCACTTGAAGCAGTCGCTTCGCCTCTGGATTAATAATTTGAAGAGCTTTATCGGCGGAAACCACCAACACACCACACGGCAGGTCCTCCAGCACTCGGGAAAGATATGCTCTCACCCGCGCATTTTCTTCGAGGCTTCGTTCCAGCTCTGAATTTGCACACTGCAACTCCCGATGCAATCTCGCAACTTCCGCCTGCAACTGTGTGTAGGATTTCTCGAGCGACCCGGCCGCCTGTGTGAACGTCATGAAGGCGCGAGTCAGACTCTCTTGCGCCGCCGCGCGGCCCTTGATCTCCATCGCTGGGCTAATCGTTCTTTGCCGGGTTCTAGGCAAGTTTGGCATCGTCAATGTCGCTGCACGATTTCTGCCAGGTCTCAAGCTCCTGGCTTAGATTTCTCTTAGTTGAGCGCTTTCGCTGAAGGCCTGAAAATGCTCGACGTGTAGCGCGCTTTCGTTTCCTGCGAGGATAAACGCACGCTCGATGGCGTGTTGCAATTCCCTTACGTTTCCCTCCCAGCGCGATTGCTGCAGCAACGCCAAGGCAGAGGTAGTCAGGTATTTGCACGGCACCTTATTCTCGGCGGAGAGTTGCGCTAGAAAATGCGCGCTTAGAACGCGAATGTCCTCTGTGCGCGTGCGCAACGGCGGTATGACCAGCGGAAAAATGGCCAATCTATAGTAGAGATCCTGCCGGAACTGTTTCGTTTGAACATGCTCCAACAAACGCATGTTCGTCGCGCACACTACGCGGACGTCCACTCGGTAGACTTCAGAACTCCCGAGACGCTGCACTTCGCCGTTCTGCAAGAATCTCAGCAGTTTCGCTTGCATGCTCAATGGCAGTTCGCCGACTTCATCGAGGAAAAGGGTGCCGCCTTGTGCTACGTGAACTCGTCCAAGCCGAGACTGCACTGCGCCAGTAAAGGCCCCGCGCGTATATCCAAATAGTTCCGATTCAAACAACGCCTCGGGTATGGCCGCACAATTCACCACGACGAACGGATGGCTCGCGCGCGGGCTCAGTTTGTGAATCGCCTGCGCTACCAACTCCTTCCCCGTTCCCGTTTCTCCGGTAATCAAGACAGTCGTGTCGCGCGGCGCAACCATCCGCGCCAAACGATAGACTCTTTGAATCGCTCGACTCGCTCCGAGCATTCCCGGCAAAGTTTCGGCAAACTCGTGCGCAGGCGGCCGCGCGACATGGTCCGACTCGCTGCCGCCCTCAACCCCGGAGGATTTTGCTTCACTCCCACACGCCTTATCCGTTTCCGTCAGTTGCGGAAGGCAATCCGACCTTGAATCAATAAACTCGACTTCAGTCCGTGGATAGCGCTGACGGATGAGCTCAGCGACTTCTGCCGGATCCAGATCGGGCAGATGCCGGTCAAGAAGAACGCTGTCACAGGGAAATTGCGCAAGTTTTGCTAGCGCGTGCGCCCCACCGACGGCTTCTTCGCTTAATGCCTGAATGTAGGCAGGACTCTTCATCAAGCGCTTGCGAAACGACGAATCGGCACTGGCAACAAGAATGCGGCTGTACGAGCGTATAAACGGTGTGGTTGCGGCAGCAGCCATGGACTTTCCCCCATCGAGCAGATCACGATGCGTACTTCATTCCCTCGTCCCTGCTTGTTGCGCACGGAAATATTTTCCGGGCAGCAATCGCTGCCGATAAATGCTTTTATATGGCCAAAGGGAAGGACGAACTCAGATTGAAAAGACAGGGTTTAGCTTTGGAAGCACACAAGCACACTGCACCGCCTCGGAACAGTGTTCCGCGTCGGCGCACACCAAGACAGCGCAGATCTTGCCGGATTGGCTGCCCATCATGCCCGGCTTAGTTGGACTCGCGCGCTGCCGAGTCCAACACTCTTCTCGTGTCACTCATCGGCACGGCCTGAAAAATCTTTAGCCGCTTGGCCATTTTTTTTATTAAAAATTCCAAAGATCGTGCTGGAGTTAACTTTAGTCCTTCTTTCCCATTTTCATCCGTCCTTCTTGACCCGCAATCATCGCTACACAAAGTCGACCGAATCTGAGAAAATGTATTTACAAGCCCTTGCGCAGTGCGCGAATTCTGAAGTCCCAGCCCTAAATCAGTCCCTGGTCGCTGAAAGGCCACTAATATCGTTTTTGCACGTCTTGTTCTGCTCGATTTGACTTCATCTTCCATGGGAGTATGTTGGGAACGAGTACAAATATTTTGGAGGAATTGCATGAATCGTTTTCTTGCGACAGCGTCGTTGACTGCTCTGTCGTTTTCAATCGTCATGGTTGGCTGCTCGAAGTCCGCCAATCAGTCAGCCGCCACCGATAGCGCCTCGTCTTCGGCTTCTTCACAGGCTTCTAATTCTGCTAGCTCTAATACCGCGAAAAAGGAATCGGCGCCTAAGCCAAGACCGCTTGTAATTCCAGCGGATACAGAGATCTCTGTCGTCCTGGACCAACCCATCGGCTCCAAAACTAGCTCGACCGGGCAGACCTTTACGGCCACCGTCGAATCTCCCATCGAAGTGGAAGGCAGAGTGGCGATCCCCAAAGGCGCGCGCGCTACGGGCATCGTCAAAGATGCCAAGTCCGCAGGCCGCTTCAAGGGTGGCGCGGTTCTCGAGCTTGCTCTGATTAGCGTCACCGTGAACGATAAAGATTATGAAATTCAAACCTCTGATCCCACTTTCAACAGCAAAGGCAAGGGCAAGAGAACCGCAGCCATGGTCGGGGGCGGCGCAGGTGGTGGTGCCGCGATTGGCGCTCTCGCTGGCGGGGGAAAGGGTGCGGCGATCGGCGCTCTGATCGGTGCGGCGGCCGGCGCAGGCGGGGCTGGCTTCACGGGGAATCGCGAAATCACGCTTCCCGCGGAGTCCTCGCTCTCTTTCAAGCTGCTTCAACCCTTGGAAATCAGACCGAAGTAGTCACAATCCATAATCGGTCTTTGTGCAGTTCCACGGAATTGCCCCGCTTCATAGTGGCTTGCTGGCGTCCGTGATTCTCGTCGCCTGCCACGCCACGGCTTGCCATCGCCCATTCCGCCGTATGAAGGTTCCCGTGTTCCTGTAGCGAGTAGTCTCTACTTTTCCGTCTGCATGCTCTGTGTGGCCCACCAGCCGAAACGCAACGACCACCGTGTCGCCATACTCGTGCACTGTAATATCCTCTGCAGAGTACGTACTCTTCCCTTCCGACGCTGGAGCTGGCCTCCTGAGGCCATCCATGATGGAAGGCTTCGTGATGACCACGCCCGTCGCCCGCGTATAAATCACGTCATCCGCAAAGAATTTTTCAAATATCGCGCGATCACCGCTCCCCGCCCCCGCCATAAACTCATTCAAAAGCGCCGTGACCTGGTGCGTGGCATTCGTCTGCGTCCACATCGCCGTCGCGCCAACCGAAAAAAGCGCTATCGCCAGCGTCATTACTTTCGCAAATTTCATCGCCTCACCCCCGCCGCTCCCGCTTTCATCTTCATTTTCGCCGGGCGGATTCTTCCTGTTAGGATAGAACGATTCAGGAGCTTTAAAGAATCTAAATGGAAACTGCTTACATTTGCGACGCTATTCGAACGCCCATTGGCCGTTACGCCGGGTCACTTTCTTCGATTCGCACTGACGACCTTGCAGCTATTGCCATCAAATCTCTGCTCGAGCGCAATTCCAAAGTAGATTGGAATGCGCTGGACGATGTCGTCTACGGATGCGCCAATCAAGCCGGGGAAGATAACCGCAATGTCGGCCGCATGGCGCTTCTCCTCGCGGGGCTTCCTAAGGAAATCCCCGGTTCCACGGTGAACCGGCTCTGCGGTTCCAGCATGGACGCCGTAGCCACCGCCGCGCGCGCGATCAAAAGCGACGAAGCCCAACTCATCATTGCCGGCGGCGTCGAGAGTATGTCGCGCGCTCCCTTTGTGATGAACAAAGCCGACGCCGCCTTTTCCCGCTCGATAAAAATCGAAGACACGACCATCGGCTGGCGATTCATCAACCCTGCCCTGAAAGCAAAGTACGGCGTAGACTCGATGCCAGAAACGGGTGAAATCGTCGCCGAGGAGTTTCACATCTCCCGCGTAGACCAAGACGCCTTTGCCCTCCGAAGTCAGCAGCGCGCCGCCGCCGCAATTCGTGGTGGACTTCTCGCTCAGGAGATTGTCCCGGTCCCGATTCCTCAAAAGAAAGGCGACCCCATTCTGTTCAGCGCCGATGAGCATCCTCGCGCCGACACCACTCTCGCCACCCTCGCGAAATTGCCCGGTATCGTAAAGCCTGGCGGAACAGTCACCGCAGGAAATGCTTCTGGCGTAAACGACGGCGCCTGCGCCCTTCTTCTGGCTTCGGAATCCGCGGCCAAGCGCCATGGACTAACTCCCAAAGCCCGCATCGTTGCCGCCGCCGCAGTCGGAGTCGCTCCACGCATTATGGGAATCGGCCCCGCTCCTGCCTCACGCAAGCTTCTTGCGAATACCAAGCTGACTATCGGCCAAATGGACGTGATCGAGCTAAACGAAGCCTTCGCATCGCAAGCTCTGGCAGTTCTTCGCGAACTCGGCGTAGCCGACGATGCCTCTCACGTGAATCCCAACGGTGGCGCGATCGCTCTCGGCCATCCTCTCGGCGCAAGCGGCGCGCGCCTCATCACCACGGCGATGTACCAGTTGCTGCGCACCGGCGGAAAATATGCGCTCTGCACCATGTGCATCGGAGTCGGCCAAGGCATCGCCGTCATCATCGAGCGCGTGTAGTTGGCGACGTCGGCCAGCAACCAACGCCACCTGGAGTCGTCCGCGCGTACACGTTTATTGGTCCTGCAAACCGCCAAGGAAACCGTTTTCTTTCCCCCTCAGGAGTGATTACACTCAGCGCATGAACTTGCTCGACCCGATGTTTCGCTCGCAGCCCGTCGAAAAGGTTTTCTCCAATAGAGCCACCTTGCAAGGAATGCTCGATTTCGAAGCGGCACTCGCACGAGCGGAAGCGCGCGCCGGATTTATTCCTGCCTCCGCCGCCCCCGCCATTGAGGCGAAATGCCGCGCTGAGCTTTACGATATGACCGTCCTCGCCCGCGCTGCGGCCGGTGCCGGCAATCTAGCGATTCCCCTCACGAAACAACTCACCATGCTCGTAGCGCAAAAAGAGAGAGACGCCGCCCGCTACGTTCACTGGGGCGCTACCAGTCAGGACGCCATTGATACAGGCCGCGTTCTTCAGTTGCGCCAAGCACTTACTTTGATTTCCGCCGAACTCGATCTCTTCGCCTCCATCCTCGGCGATCTAGCGCACAAGAATCGCACCACGCTTACCGCCGCACGCACTTGGATGCAGCACGCGCTTCCCACGACCTTCGGCCTGAAAGTGGCTGGCTGGCTCGACGCCGTTGACCGCCATCGCGCGCGCCTCGCGGAAACGCAAGAACGTTGCCTCGTGCTTCAATTTGGCGGCGCTGTTGGCACCATGGCCGCTCTCGGTGCGCGCGGGCTGGACGTCGCCACGAATCTCGCCAAAGAACTGAAGCTTCCCCTGCCCGAAATCCCCTGGCACAGCCATCGCGATCGCATGGCGGAGATCGCCACGACCCTCGGCCTTTGCTGCGGAACACTCGGCAAAATCGCGCGCGACATTTCTCTCTACACGCAGACCGAAGTCGGCGAAGTCTTCGAACCTTCCGCGGACGGCCGCGGCGGCTCATCCACGATGCCTCACAAGCGCAACCCCGTCGCGTGTGCCGTCGTTTTGTCTGCGGCCACGCGCGTGCCCCCTCTCGTCGGCACCATGCTCGCCGCACTGGTTCAAGAGCAGGAACGCGGCCTCGGCGGCTGGCACGCCGAGTGGGAAACCTTGCCCGACATCGTTCGTCTAACCGCAGGCGCTTTGCATCACCTCATGACCGCAGTCTCCGATCTCGAAATTGATGCCGAACGCATGCGCCAGAATCTTGAGCTTACGCATGGTCTGATCTTCGCCGAAGCTGTCGCCATGGCTCTTGCCGAAAAAATGCCGCGCTCCGAAGCCCACGAACTCGTTTACCTCGCTTGCAAACGCGCCCGAAGCGAGCGCCGCGAACTTCGCTCCATCCTGGCCCAGGATGCCATCATCAAAGCGAATCTCTCCGACTCTGAGCTTGACCGCCTCTTCACGCCGGCCAACTACCTCGGCGTCGCTGACCAATTTCTCGACCGCGTACTCGCATCGAGTACTTCGCACCGCGAACAAAAAAAACCTCGGAAAAAGTGAGTCACATGCCCTTCGCTAAATTAGGAGACGTTCACATTCACTATGACCTCGCTGGCCCAGCCGGCTCGCCCGCCCTGGTTTTTTCAAATTCCCTCGGTGCGACTCTCTCAATGTGGGATCCGCAGGCGCCCATGCTCCAGAAACAATTTCGCGTCTTGCGCTACGACACGCGCGGCCACGGCCAGTCCACTGTCACCCCGGGCCCTTACGTCATCGAGCAATTGGCGCGCGACCTTCTCGCCCTACTCGACGAATTGCACCTCGATCGCGTTCATTTTTGCGGCTTGTCCATGGGCGGCCAAACGGGCATGTGGCTCGCGCTGAATGCCCCAGCCCGCCTTCACAAACTGGTTCTCTGCAACACCGCTGCAAAAATCGGCTCGGCGGAAACATGGAACCCGCGCATGGAAGCCGTTCGCAAAGGCGGCATGAAATCAATCTCCGCCGCGGTCATGGAACGTTGGTTTTCCCCAGCCTTTCGCGCAAAATCCCCAGAGGTCGTCGCAACTAGCCAACGTATGCTCGAAGGCGCAAATCCCGATGGCTACCTTGCGAATTGCGCTGCAGTTCGCGATTTCGATGCCCGCGAAACCGTCTCCGCGATCCGCGTCCCAACTCTGGTAATTTCTGGAACACACGACGCCGCAACGACTCCCGCCGAAGGCCGCTTTCTAGCGGACCACATCCCTGGCGCACACTTTGTGGAACTCGACGCCGCGCACCTTTCCAATATCGAAGTCCCCGATCGTTTCAATTCCAGGATCAGCAATTTCCTGCTCTCCTACCCGAGTAACTCCCCCAATTCCTTTGCCGATTTGGGACGCGAGTTCCCTGGCGTTTGAGTTTCAGGAAGACTGATTCTTTTGACTGCCCACCATGGGCCAAACTTTTTACTGCGGCAATTCCTTGCTCAACCTCTCAACGATCGCTTTCGATTCCGTCACTGGCGGATTGTTCAAATACTTTCCAAAAAACACCAGATACCTCTGCCATCTATCCTGAATGTGACGCGGTTCCACGAAACCGTGATTTTCTCGCGGGTAAGTCACATATTCCACCGGCACATGCCTCTCATAGAGCGCCCGATAAAACTCCTCGGCTTGCGGAATCGGCACGCGCGTATCCGCCTGCCCGTGCAAGATCATCGTCGGCGTCTTCACGTTCCCGATAAACTTCATCGGCGAATGATCCCAATACCCCTGGTAGTTGTCCCACGGCGCTTTCATGTTGAAAAACGCGGTGAGATACCGGTGAATATCCGTCTGCGAATACATCGAATAAAGATCCGGCAGCCCCGCGCCCGGCGAGATCGCTTTGAACCGGTCCGTCTGCGTGTCAATCCACATCGTCATGTATCCGCCGTACGACCATCCAAATGCACCCAGCCTGTCAGGATCGGCCCACCCCTTATCCACCATCGCCTGCACGCCGCTCATGTCATCCTTGAAATCGCCGTTTCCCCAGTCGTTCTGATTCGCCGACTCAAACTTTTCTCCGCGTCCCGTGGATCCTCGAAAGTTTGGCTGCAGCACCATGTAGCCGTTCGCAGCCATGATCTGCTCCGTCGTACTGAACGAAAGCAACGAAGCTCCCGTCGGGCCGCCGTGCGGATTCAGCAGAAACGGAACTTTGTGCGTGCCGTCGAAGTCCACCGGCTTGGTGGCGATTCCGTCGATCTCCATTCCGTCTTTGCTGCTCTTCCAGCGCACCACCTCGCTCGCTCCCAGCGCATAGTCCGCCAGCCACGCGTTCTGATTCGTGATGCGCTCCAGCGACCCAAAACTCAAGTCGCTGCGGAACACGTCGTCCGGATGTGTCGGGTCGCCCCACGTGCCAACCGCCGTCTGCCCATTCAGGCTGATTTCCGCCAGGTTGGCCACACTCGCCGCATCTGTAAGCGGCCGCACCGATCCTGCTGCCACGTCTACGGCGAAAATCCTAATCGCTTCATGGTCATCCGAACTGAAATATATCGTCTTGCCGTCCTTCGACCAAACCGGCTCGCCGGCATTAAGTTCAAACGAACCATTCACTTTCCGCGGCGCCCCGCCGTTCGCGTCCACAACAAATAGATTCACCTGGTAAAGCAGCAGCCCGGCGCTGCTCAAATACGCAATCGACCTCCCGTCCGGCGACCATCTTGCCGTATGCGTCGGGTTCATCGTTTCCACCACTTTTCGTTGCTTCCCGCTCGCCACCTCCATCACCCACGCCGTAGCCAGGCTGGTGTCATCCGACCGCGGCGTCGGATTTGTCGTGAACGCCACGCGTGTACCGTCGGGCGACCAATGCGCGTCGCTCACCGTGAAATCGCCCTTGGTCAACTGCTTCTCTTCACTCGTCGCAATGTTCCACGCCCAAAGCTGCGCCATCTTAAAATCGTGATCCACGACGACCGCATCATCCTTTTGCTTTGTCCGCTTCTCTTCCTCCTCCCCAAGCGGCGCCGTCGCCGTGAGCAGCAACTCCTTACCATCCGGAGAAAAATGAAATCCGCGCACGCCCGATTTGTGCTTCGTCACCTGCCAGGGTTCGCCGCCATCCGTGTACATGAACCACACCTGCGGCTTTGCATCCTTCTCATCTCCGGCATCCATCGTAAACGCCAGCATCTTGCCGTCCGGCGACCATTCCACATTCGAAACGCTTTTCTCGCCCCGCGTAAATTGCCGCGACGCTGTCGCCGGTCCCGCCGTCGGCACCACCCACAAATGCGTGATGCTCTTCCAGGGTTGGTCCTTCTCTCTTTCCATTTGGTTCTCGGCAACCAAATACGCCACGCGCGATCCGTCCGGCGAAATCCGCGGTGAACTCACGCGCGCCACGCGCAACGCCTCCGCCGTACCAAATAGTTTCTTCCCATCCTTGCTCCGCGCAGCCGCAGTCTCCGAACTCGAAGTATTCTGCTGAGCTCCAGCCGCCAGCGGCACCGCGAAAATCGCCCCAATCAAAATCCCGCGTACCAACTTCGCCGTCATAATGTTCATCGCTAAAAACCTCCCCGTCCCTGAAACATCCGTTTCATCCATCGGCAACGCCGCGAAGTATATTGGCAAGCCCCCGGCCACGCAAGCCGCACGGAGAGTCCGCACGCACAGATTGTTCTTAATCTTTTCGCAGAATCATTAGGCAGGCGCCGCGTGGGCCATGCTCTCACGCAGCGGCGATGGTGGCCCATTCCCTCAACTTCAGCGTAGGCCATGAACAAGCCGCTGCGTTCAATCTTGCCGCAGAGCGATCACCGGGTCCACCCGGCTTGCCCGCCGCGCCGGAACAAAACTCGCGAGCATTGCGGCAATGACCAACAGGCTAATCATGATGACGAAAGTCGATGCCTCGGTGGGCTGCATTCCTTCGACCAGTCGCTGCAATATCCGCCCCGCTGCCAAAGCGGCTGCCCCTCCAAGCGCAACGCCAACGAGAATCATTTCGAGGCTCTGCCGCAGCACCAGCCACATGACGCTGTTCGGTCTCGCCCCCAGCGCCATTCGTATGCCGATTTCTGGCACGCGCTGCCCCGTCAAATACGCAAGCACTCCGTAGATCCCGATGCACGCCAGCGCCAAAGCCAAACTGGCGAATATGCCGAACAACAATAATAGGAAACGCTGGCGCGCGAGCGAATCGCTCGCCAACTGCTCCATGGTGTGAACCTCATAAAGAACCTGGTCGCCCGCAGCTCCGCGCAATTCCCGGCGCAGCGATTCCACTTCGCTCCATGGCGGAACGTTGGTCCGCACGGCGATGGACATCAGTTCAGACCAACGCCGCAGAGAATTATCAGGCAGCTGCGCGAACGGATAATAAAATTGCGCGCGCACTTGCGCCTGATCATCGCCCGCAAGTCCCCAATGCCGCACATGCCCGACGACTCCCGCCACCACGAACGGTCCATAACCCATATCCGGCATCCACAGCCGCTTCCCAACAGCACTCTCTCCGCCAAACGTCTGCTTAGCCAACACTTCATCAATCACAATCACAAGTTCGGCGCCCGTCCGATCTTGATCTGTGAAAAGACGCCCCTCTTTCAGCGGGATTCCCATCACCTTGAAATATTCTGGTGACACGCTCGTTGCTAACGCCATCGGCCGCTTACCGTCTGGCGGCACGTCGGCCGTCGGCCAGTAGCCCAATTCATTGTCGCCTTCGCGCATCGGAAAAGTATCCACCGTCGCAACCGACTGCACTCCGGGCACGCGGCGCGCGCGCTCCAGCACGTCATCCCACGCCGCGCGAATCCCACCGGTATTGGCAAGCACCGCAGGCGATATCGCCATGCGCGTCACCAGCACATTTCGGATATTCACTCCCGGATCGAGCGACGACAGATGTAAGAGCGTTCGTCCCAGCATTCCTGCTGACACCAACAGCACCACCGCGAGCGCCAGTTCGGAAACCACAAATATACTGTGCAGCCGCCACGAGCTCCCCGCAACGCTCCGCCCTCCTGCGCGTAAGACCTGCTCCAACTCTCGCGCTGGAGCTCGCAGTGCAGGCGCCAGTCCAAAAAGAATTCCGCTGATCAGCGAAACGCTCAACGCAAAAAGAAGCACACGCCAATCGAGCTGAACTTCCTCGGCACGCGGTAACGACCCCGGCCAGAACGCTATAAACGCCCGGAATCCCAACGCTGCAATTCCGACACCCAGCACGCCGCCGGAAAGCCCCAGCACGGCGCTCTCCGTAAGACACTGACGCACCAATCTCCCGCGCCCTGCCCCAAGCGCCACCCGCATTGCCAATTCGCGTTTACGCGAAACTGCGCGCGCCAACAGCAAACTCGCGACGTTCGTGCACGCAATCAGTAGCACCAGGCCCACGGCACCGAGCAGCAACCACAATGTCGAGCCGACATCGCCTACTTCCGGACGAAGTGGCTGCACCACAAAACTTCGATCCGAGTTCGTGTCCTTGTATTGTTCGGCCAACCGATGTCCAATCAAGTCCAACTCCGCTTGCGCCGCGGCCAGGGATGCATCAGGACGAAGCCGCGCCAAAACATGCATCGGATGCGCTCCGCGAATATGCAGATACCGCGCCGTATCTTGTCCCACCGGGGTATACGCGTCGGGCTCGGCATCATAAAGCCGGAAGCCCGCAGGCGCGATGCCCACGACCGTATAACTTTTCCCATCGAGCACTACAGAACTGCCGAGGGCGCTCCCATTTCCGCCAAAGCGGCGCTGCCAGAAACTGTTGCCGAGTATCATCACCGGCGCCGCACCTGGCCGGTCATCTTCGGGTACAAACGTTCGCCCTTGCGCCAATCCAACTCGCAGAACTGAAAACACGTCCGGCGTGATTTCGCGGAAGTCCACATACTCTGGATTTCCCGTGCCGCTAACGGTCCCCCCATTGAACAAAATGCCCGCTAACATCAACGAGCGGCTCTCCCGCTCGCAATCTAGAAAATCGGGATAGGCAACATTCTGTTCGCCAAACAATTTTGCATTCCACGTACTCGAATGGCCGTGCACGGTAACAAGCCTACCGGGCTGCGGATACGGCATCGGTCTCAGCAAAACCCCGTTGACAACAGTAAACATCACCGTTGACGCTCCAATTCCAAGCGCCAGCGTCAGTATGGCGACTGCGGCAAAGCCAGGACGCTGCCTGAGCATTCGCAGCGCATATCGAAAGTCCTGCCAAAAATCTTCCAACCACCGCGTGCCCCGCGCATCGCGGCATTCTTCCTTCACTTTTTCCGGGCCGCCAAGAGTCAAGCGCGCTCGCCGTCGTGCTTCAGCCGGATCTACACCATCCGCAATCAGCTCCTTCGCATGCTGCTCCAAATGAAATACTAGTTCCTTCTCAAGCTGCGTTTCCATCTTGTTGCGCCGCAATAGTCGCTGCCACCAGTTCATTCCGCACCGCCTTCGGACAGTTTCAGAATGAGCGCGACAGCGTCCGTCAATCTTTCCCAGCTCGCCGCTTCCGCTTCAAGCTGAGCACGTCCCTTCCCCGTCAAGCGATAGAACTTAGCCTCGCGCCCCGTCTCCGTTTCCTTCCAATCCGCCGCCAAAAGCCCGCGATTCTCGAGCCGGTGCAACGCAGGATAGAGCGACCCCTGCGGCACTTGCACAACGTGCCGCGAAACCTGTTCCAGCCTCTGCGCGATCGCGTATCCATGCACAGGGCCCAGCGCCACAACTTTCAGGATCAGCAAGTCCAGCATCCCTTGCGGCAAATCCGATTTCGGCTGCATTCCTCATACCTCCGACTTCTGCATATATACTCCACCACATGTAGAAGGTCAAGGTATGCCTCCTCACGCCCCAGTTATAACCCCAGTTATCGCACTTATAGAATGACCGCCCGCTCCCCGCATAAGCCGCAGCGACACAGCCAGCAATTGCGGGTTTAATCTTTCGGATGAAAACAAAACTCCCACGTACAGTGTCCGTGGGAGTCTTGTCGATCTTGGTTAGAACGAAACTCTGATTATCTCTAACGTGGCAAATTTCGGGGCCGTTATCGCGGATATTCAGCCCCGTTTTTTCCTGCTGCTCTGCCGTCAAACAGTCGCCAAGTTACGCACCCCTGGCTTACTTCTCTTGCAGAGACGCGAGGTACTCGCAGAGGTTCCTGATTCGTTTCCGAATGGCGACCTCGTGGTAATCCACCATATTGAAGATCGGTCCCCAGACGGGCATATCCGAAGAGCCATGGGCAGAAATGGGCTTCCCAAATCGAACCACTCCGCTCACGTATTCGTATGGAAACTTCCCGCCATTTCCCTTCGCCAGTTTCGTTAGGTCCGTTGGCGGGGTCTTCAGCGCCGACGCTGCAGGACCTCCGCCCTTGGCATTTTCTCCATGACACGACGCGCAATACTGCTGGTACGTCTGCCTTCCCGATACCGCATCCACTGGTTCCGTACTCGCTTTCTTCGCCGCAACCTTGTCTTGCGCAGTCGCAATGCACGCCAGCAGAAGGATCGCGCTACATAGCGCCGTGTATCGCATATCAAGACCTCACTGTCAGCACGGGACACGGAGCGCCGCATACGACCCTGTAGGCATTTGTTCGCGGTGTGTGTCCGGCGGCAAGTCCCTTCCCTCGCTTTGCACCGATCACGATCAGGTCCGCCTTCATCTCTCTTGCCACTTCTAGAATCGCTTCCACGGGCTCTCCAAGCTTCATGCGAAACTCCGGCTTGCACCACACTTCGGCTCCGGAAGGCACCAGCTCTGCAAGTTCGTGAACAATAGCCTCTTTCTTCAATGCCAATCCGTCGTCCGAGTAATCCTCGGCGTGCCTGACGACGTGCAACAGCGTCAAGTTGGCCTGGTTCTCTTGTGCAAACGAAAATGCATAAGCCGCCTCGCGCTCCGCTCCCAGTCCAAAATCCGTCGCAAACAGAATGTTTTTGAACTCCACCTCGCGCGGCGTTTCTCCCTTGACGGCTGGTCCCACGGTCAGAACCGGGCACTTCGCCTGTCGGAAGATTTGTTCCGCCACTGAACCCAGCAGAATCTTCTGCAAGCCGCCCGTTCCTTGCGTGCCGACGACTACGAGATCAATGTGATGCTTGCCTATCAATGCTTCCATCGTTGGCCAGAGTGATCCGTGTTCAATCACCGTCTCATGGGGTACATCGCGTAGACGGCCAGAAATGAGGATCTCTCCCATCTCTTCTTGCGCGGCGCGAATTCCCTTTTCATGCGTCGTTGCCATCAATTCGGGAGCCAGCATCACATTGGCATCAGTTGTGATGACGTGAGCCAACAAAACCCGCGCTTGATAGCGGCGCGCAAGGGACAGCGCATATTCCAGCGCGCGGTCTGACGCTGGGGAAAAATCCACGCCCACCAGGATATTCGTCAGGTGAACCATCTTGCTTCCCAGAATCAGGTTGGTTTCGAAAATCTTCTTCTCGGAGCTCTCAATCGTCTTTGCCATAACCATCACCTCGAAAACTACCGGCGGTAAGTCCAATGCTCACCGCTCAGTCTCCTTTGTGCTCCTTAAAGCCCTTTAACGCTGTGAGTTGGAACATATTCGAATGTGACGCGCGTCACACCCGCAAAGACGACTCAACTGTGCATGTCTGTCCGCTCCACTGGCTCAGACCATCTCTAAGTAGGATTGTCAAATTTCGTTTGGCACTCTCGCATGCTTCGGACGCTGACGGTCTGCGGACACAAGACTTGATCGAGTGGCAGCGCCGTCTAACCACCTTGCGGGCGTCACTGCTTTCGCTGGCTAACGACCGCTTTTCCCCCGCCTGCCTTATGTGCTGCTTTCAGTGCCTGCTCCGCCGGAATCTCGTTCCCATCCTTGTCCACGAAGTGAATGTCAAACGCCGCGTCAATCACGTTGTAGAACGCGCATGCCGTCACGCACGTAAATTGATGCTGGTGTTTGGAAGGCATGAAGTAATAGTCGCCAGGCCCGACATTCTGAGCCGCCTCGCTCCTCATCTCCAATTTTCCTTTGCCACTAATCATGATCACGTTCTCGTTCTGCGTGTGCCAATGCCACGAAATCGTGCACCCAGCCGTTCGCTTTGCCACAAGCACGGCCGCGCCCTTCGCTGGATCACCGTGCTGGATTGCTCCAGTCAAGCAAGTGGGCAGCCCCGGCAGAGCCTCAAATTTGCTCGACGAAAGGGGAGCGAAGTTGGGCGACTCTTGGCCAAATGCGGTAGCCGCAATAAATGCAACGAGCAGCGCGGTGAATGCACACATCCGTGCAGATTTCATTTTGAATCTCCCAGTGAACAATGTCGCAGGTTTGAAGTACAGAGGATGGTAGCCGCGGCTTCCCTCACGCAAAGGAATTCCAAATGGTAGCCAGCCATCAAGGCCCAAATCATCTACGAGCGGGCACAACTTCGCGGCCACGGACGATGAACCGATTTGGTGCATGTCCTACATAGTTGAACGGGAAGCAGGTGATCAGCGTCAACTCCTTGGCATCCGAGGAGCGCAGGACGCCGACTTCCGTGGCAGAAACTACAAAGGCAGACTGCACCTCATACTGAAAGGATCCATTGGACGTCGCGATGATGATCGTGTCGCCTTCACGTATCTCGCGAAGCGGACGAAACAATCTGTCCCGGTGACCAGCCAAAGCTACATTGCCCCACTCTCCCGGCAAAGCGGTCTGGGGAAGGTGTCCCACCGCATGATCCAATTGCTCAGGGGCATCGCCTTGGACGACGATAGCCTTGACTCCCAGCCTGGGGATTCGAATCTCGCCGATAACTTCACCGAAGTTTAAGAGGTGCGGTTCGGTGGTGGGTGCTATGTGTTCAAACTTGCGCAACTCGATCGCTTGATAGGCTTCGCCATAGAGAACCACAAAGCTCGCGTAGGCAACAGCGATGATTCCCGCGAGCAGAAAAACGAAAGAGGCCCAACGAAGTAAAAAAATATCACGGCGCGGATGTCTTTTGAGGACATCTGCGGCGGTATTCATCGCGGGGCTCCGAGGGCCTGCGCCGATTGCGATTTTGTCCCGCTCGGAAAATAGCCGGGCCGCGTCCTGACGCGAAGCTTTTGCGCGGTTGGCGAAGAAACCTGCACCATGATTTTCCGGAACGAATCAGGGCCGCTCTTTGTTGTGGGCACGTAGCCCAGCGTGTACTGTTCGCGGAGATCGCGCGCAATTAGCTTTGTACACTTCGCGGCTTCATCGCTCCGCTTTGTGAGGAACGTAATTCCCCCCGTCGCATTAGAAAGTTTCTTGAGAACCTTTGGATTTTCTTCTTCTCCGCCCTCGTCGACCAAGCCGATCGAATAGATGACCACGTGGGATCGCTGAGCAAGAGCCAGCAACTCTGCAAATTTGGCGTGGCTTGCGTTGTCCCCGCCATCGCTGACGAGGATCAGAGCTTTTTTGTCCCACTTCCCCAACTCAAGGTGCGTTAGCCCCTCGATCACAGCGTCATAGAGAGCCGTCTGTCCTCGCGCGGAAACAGCGGAAAGCGCTTGCCGCAATTCGGCCGCGTCGTGCGTAAACGGTTCTCCGCGCATGAGCTCCACAACGACGTTTTCATTGAAATCCACAACGAACATTTCATCTTCCTGATTGCTCGAGTGCGCGAATGCATTTACCGCCAAAACCACAGCGGGGAGCTTCGGACCCATGCTAAAGCTATGGTCGACAATCAGCCCAACGGTTACGGGCGTGTCCTCTTCTTTGAACAGCGTAATGTCCTGCTCCCGCCCGTCTTCGAACACTTTAAAATTTTGCGCATCGAGCCCAGAGACAAATGTTCCCCTTGAGTCAGTCACGTTTACCGGGAGCACTACGAGCGCACTGGTGAGGGTAATCTTGGCCTGCTCAACGGCCTTAGCCGCGCTAGAAGCCGGCGCAGATCCGGGACCGCAGAGCGAGCAAATTGGAAACAGCAGCAGTGCAACAATTAACCTATTGATGTGAACCTTGAATTCGAACAACTGGTGATCTGGCCTCATGGGCGACCCCTTCGCGCCGCGGCGGAGGGTAGTGCCCTCCGTTCCGCGACGCCTTGGGCCTCGACACTTCTACGAAAACTGCTTTACCAACATCTTGAGTGTTATTCCAATTGCGATGGCCGCGAATCCCAGCAACCCAAGCAACGGAATCCTGCTGCCTGTCTGTGGCAACTTCGCGGGCTGCAGCGGTGTGGTTGGAGCAGCAGCTACCTGCTCCGGAGCCTTCAATGGAAGGACTTGAATCGCTTCAGTTACCGGCTCTTCCTTTTTCTCTGGTGTGATCGCTTCGAGCGGAACTGTCTTCAAGTTGCTCTCCGTCGGCGCAGTCGTTTCCGCTGGCACGATTTCTTGGCATTTCTCAGCCAATTCACTGGCCCTCTCCTTCGGGTAAACGAATTGCTGACCGAACAAATCCCCAGGATAGAACCATGCACGCAACGCAACTGGGCAGACACCCGGCCGCTCGCTGAAATTAATCACTGTATCGCCGGTCTGTTTCAGCCGATAGTTGGGGATCGCGAGGATTGTGGCCATCAGGTGTGTTTTGTCCTCGTTCCAAATCTGTACAATGTGCCGCCATCCTTGTGAGTCGAACAGCTTGAAAACGTAGGTTCCAGCAGGCAACGTTTTGCCTCCGGGAATCTCAATCGGCTGGTTGAACGTAAAAATGGTTTCTTTATTCCACGTATCCGCTCGCGCTGGACTGACCAATACTCCGGCTAGCAATGCGAGTGCTAGTACGACAACCAATGTCCTGGCAAATCTCATGACTTTTTCCTCCTTACAGGCTGAACTCCTTGCCCTCTCTTGGCGCTCTTAAATCTGCGAACGCGCCAACTTCCTACGAGTGGATTTCCTGTGCGGAATTCCGCCTTTTCTCCTTATGTTTTTACTTCCATGGCGAGGCCGAATCTGTGAGCCGCGTCACACCTCGATGTGATGCGCGGTCCGGCCGAATTCAGCGTTCGGCAAGTGGGACTTGCTCGACTCGCCTAGACGATTTTGACTTTGTCCTTCCGCGGGAGAGCATCGCTCGCTGGATCGAGGAGTACAATCACGACCGGCCTCACCGCGGCATCGCAAATCGCACCGCACGAGGCCTTCTTGCCTTTCGCGGCTGTACTAAAAAAAGAGGCCCTGACTGTCTAGATTAGTGGGGAGCATTACATCGCTTTGGCTCGAAGGCCCCAAAGGACAAGCATTGAGGAAGCGATTATTGTGATGCCAACAGTAAGGAAACCAACCGTCACAAGGCCTTCCTGCCAGGACTGTCCACTGTGGCCTGCTCCTGTGATTGGAGAAAGGGCCGCAGTACCAAAAGCTGCCGCAAGCGTCGTTACAAACCAGTTCCCATACGTGCCGTAGAGCGCGGTCCAATAAGCGATAGCCTTTGTTCGCGGCAAGAGTCGTACTTCAGTCCAGATGGCTCCCAGGGCAATCAGGAATGTACCGTTCATCACACCTTCCAGGTGCGCGGCAAGTCCCATGCGCATGTTGGCGAAATGCTGCTCCGCGAAGCCAGTTAGCAGCCCGATTAGAAACAAAAACATGCCATGCCACATCAGGTGTCGGTTGGTAGATTCCATTTCGATGCGCCTTTTATCGTCTGATTAGTTGAAGGTGGGCCTCGGCCAAATGCAGCTTGCGCGTGACAGGTTTGTAACACCCGACCACCAAGTTTGCAACGATTCCGTCGTGAAGTGTCGGATTGCCGGACATACGGACATCATTGGTCCGATTACCGCTGCGGGCGCTGAGTGGACTTAGCAAGACTTCATTCTCAATGCACTCAATTCTGCGGTGGAGCGCGTAACGGGACAGCTTTGTCCCAGCACATTTCGTTTACCGCTGCGCGATGCTTAATGACACGTGCCATCGTCCGCAAACTGCCCGCTCGCCATCATCGCTCCAAGCGATCTACCGCACGTGATAATTCCCTGATCCAGCGCGTCATTCTTCAGCGAATCGGGTGCGATGTAACTCAGGTTCGCCCGCTGCGCCACGTACTTGTCGCTCAACTGCTTCATCTTCTGATAGACATTCGCAATCAACTGCGCCGCGTTGCGATCGGAATCCGTCGTGGCCGCTACCTGCGCGAGCCGCAGATTCGTCGTCGCCCGCCCCTCAAACGGCGCCTGCCAAGACAGCGCGACAGGAAACTGATTCTCGATCGCACTCGTCAGTACGCTATGCCACTCGCGCATCGTGCTCAACGCCTCAATCCCTGCGCGCAAAAACTCCCTCGAGAATCCCGTCTTCGCAGCTGCACTCGCCTCCCCGGCTGCCTTCTCAATTTCTCCCACCGCTGGCAGAGTCAGCGTAACCTGATTTCCGTTAAAACTCAGCGACCCATTTGTCACGCGCGCCAGTGCTTCTATTTCCACATAATTCTTTCCATTTATCTGCGTCACCGGCACTCTGCCCGGATGTCCACTTATCATCAGGGTGCTAATCTGTCCTTGCGACAGCACCATTACGGGCACGATCATTGTCAGCGCCACGATCATGCACACACGCGTCATGTTCTCTTTCATTGGTCCGCTCCTGCTACAAGCCTGTTTGCATCCTTGAGTCTACCTCACCCCAGCCGGCGTGTAGTCGCGTTACCGGAAATTAGGATCTGGGCCGATTTCACTTCTCTGATTACCGCTGCCAGCTCAACCGGTCGATGCAACACCCTCTAATCAGTTGATCCGACAATACTTCCATCTAGAGAACCGACCTGCCCGGCTGTGCTCAATCAGACCCAGCCAGGGGAGTGTTCCGTTTGAATCAACGCTCAGCAGCAACTTTAGCTGTTAAACCTCCTACGAATAGATTTCGAGCTAGTGTTGCGTCGACCCATTGAGACCGCCGCGTTTATCAGGAGTGAAATCAGCTCGGGGAGAATCGGTTCGATACTACCTGAAACCTGACTGGCTACTTTTTCAGAGCGTGCCTTTCAGCGGCCAGACGTGCCGGCATCAGCGGAATTGAATGGCCATCCGGAACTTCCAGAATTCTCCCCTGCATGCCCCACAAAAACTTCGGCGAGGGCTTTCGTCTGTGGGATTATGGAGGGGCCATGAATCTCGATCTCTACTCGGCGGCAGACGAGTTTATCGACAGCGGCGATCCCGACGTGCAGGCCTTCGCGCAGAAGATGACGGCTGGCGCCAATGATGCTGTTTCGCGCGCTGTGAAGCTCTATTATTCGGTCCGCGACGAAATTCTCTATGATCCTTACTACGCGGGCGAGGCGCGGTCCTACTTCCGAGCCAGCGATTGCCTACGTGCCAAACGAGGATTCTGCATTCCGAAGGCTGCCCTGCTAGCTGCCACTGCCCGGTACGTGGGTATCCCCGCTCGCGTCGGCTATGCTGATGTGCGCAACCATTTATCCACGAAGAAACTCATTGAGTTGGTTGGTGGCGACCTTTTCATATGGCACAGCTTCACCGAGCTTCATCTTGACGGCCGGTGGGTGAAAGCTACGCCAGCTTTCAATCTCAGCCTCTGTAGGCGTTTCAGTGTGCGTCCGCTAGAGTTTGATGGGCGACACGACTCGCTCTTCCAGGAGTACGATCAAGGAGGTCGACGGCACATGGAGTATGTCAGGCAGCGGGGTCACTACCCTGACGTGCCATACGATACAATCATCGACGATTTCAAGAAGATGTACCCGCGCTGGCTGACAGTGGCAAGCGCCGGGGGGCATGGAGACTTCACGAAAGAAGCGTAAAGCTAAGATTTTCATGTGATTTGACATTTGCCGAGTCACTCTCGGAGGCGATCCCACTGCTCCGGTAACCGCAGCGTTAAACAGGCAGTTGAAGATGTCCCTAACAATGAGCCCATCAGTATGCTGATACTACGCTTGGTCCGACGACCGGAAGGACAATCCACCATGAAGAAACATCAGGTCATTTTGAGCACTGTCTTGCTCATATTGTTCCTAGGAGTTCTAACGCCTCAATTCGCGCAGGATACTCTCACCAACCCTCCAAGGCCAGACCCGGAAAGACGCGCACGCATACTCGGCCTCCTAAGGACAATTAACACGTCCGAAGTAACCTACCAATCTAGATATGGTTCGTTCGGGACTTGGCAAGCCCTTTTATCGGACCAGCCTAAATACTTTGAAAAGTTCCTCTCGATAACTGGTTTGCTGCAGACCAATGTGAGATTCGGTGACGCCCCAGAAATCTTGCCCGGGTGGAATCTGCGAATGAATGTGCATATTGACGGCCAAGGCTACGATGTCTTATTGGAAGACATCACCGACAAAGAACACGGGTATGCGGTGCTTTCTGACGAACGTGGAATAATCAGAGAATGCAAGTGGCTCCAGTGAGCTGCGATTTGGCTGCTCGACTAACTCCCGGTTAATTGTCTACTGAGAATTATGAGTTAGACGGCGAATGTGTCAGGTCGTCCGCGGACTGATTTCTTGCACGTAACCGCCACCGGGCAATTAAGTCGTAGACACCGAAAAACCCTATCCAGATAAGGCTGTACTGGGCGGCTTTCTTAAAATCAACGACGGTCTGTGTTTTCTCTGAACTCGTCCGCACGACGTAAATGCTGGAACTCCTTCAATGAAGGCATTACCAGAACCCCGCTACACTGGTGTCCCCAGAGTAGATACTCAAGAGAAGAAGCCCGGCCATCCGAAGACAGCCGGGGCGATTCTCACATGCCAACGCGCCAACCCCTCATCATGACTTGCTCTTTCTCTTCTTAGGCCACATTAAGGAAACTCGGGTGCTCGATATGTGTCTCTGCCGCCCATGACTGTTAGAAGTACCTTCGTATTCAAGATTTCTGCTGGCGGCGTGGTGAGAATATCGTTTGACAGAACAACGAAATCGGCCAATTTGCCCGAAGTCAGCGTGCCCCGTACATCCTCATCGAAACTCGCGTACGCTCCGTCACGCGTGAAATGTCGTAGAGCGGCTTCCACTGAAATGCGTCCCGCTGGGTACCAGCCACCCGCGGGCGTGCCTTCCGGCGTCATGCGCGTCACCGCGCAATAGATCGCTGGCAACGGAGCAAACGAGAAGACCCCCCAGTCGCTGCCGAACGCTTGCACTATTCCCGCGTCGTCAAAAATCTTGAAGGAATCCGCATGTGAAGCTCGTGCCGGACCAAGCAGTACCGCAAAATTCTTCAATACCGTGGCGTCCGGATTCGCAAACATGGCCTGCGTCGACGCAATGACACCTAGCTGTTTGAAACGCGGCAGGTCGGAAAGCAACGGGACTTCCGCGTGCTCCACGCGGTGCCGCCTCCCCGTCGTCCCATTCGTCTTCGCCGCATACTCAAACGCATTCAATGCCATGTTGATGGCCTTGTCTCCGATCGCATGCAACAGAACCTGAAATCCTTCTTTGTCGTAGAGCGCTACGGTCTTGTTCAAGTCGTCCTGATCCCAGAACGGGATTCCCGTGCCACCGCCCACGTACGGATCGAACATCGCGGCTGTCCTAGCGTCGACCGTTCCGTCCAGAACTCCTTTGATGGATCCAAACTTCAACAGCGGCCCCTTGAACGTCTCTCGGAGTTCTCTGTAATTGGCCAAGTCCGTCTCGGTCAGAGGCGTTTCTAACTTGTGATTTCTCGGAGCGCCTCCATCTTTGGGCAAAATGAGAGGAGCAAAACGAAATCGCAGCTTCAAGGCCCCCTCGCTGGCAGCCCGCTCGTAGAGGCCAAAAGTGCGAAGGCTTGTAACCGCGTCTTGCACGGACGTCAGACCGGCTTCTGCTGCTTCATTCATGTGCTGAATCAAGGCTTGATAACGGTCATCGGCTGATTCAGGGGGAATATGGCTGCCAATGAGCCCTTGCGCAGCTTCTTTGAATTCGCCCGTGGGTTCGCCGTTCGCGTCCTTCATAAGATGTCCGTTCGGCGGATCGGACGTGGCGCGAGTGATTCCGGCGATTGCGAGGGCCTTGGAGTTGGCAAGCCCCATGTGCCCGTCGCGTTCACTCACATAGACGGGACGATCGGAAATCACTTCATCAATATATTTCTTGTCGACGGTTTCATTTGGAAAGGCCGAGTAACCCCAGCCATGCCCCGTGATCCAGGGAAGCTTGGGATGAGCTTTGGCAAAATCAGCGAGGCGCTGCTGAAACTCCTTCAGCGTCTCTGTCCCGTGCAGATCCACTTCATTAACGGACTGCCCCGGAAAATGGAGATGGGAATCCTGAAATCCGGGCACCACCAGGCGGCCGTGTAGATCGACGACCGCTGTGTCCGGCGCGGCAAGCGCTCTCACTTCCTCATTCGTGCCGACGGCTAGGAGCTTGTCGCCGCTTACTGCTACGGCTTCCGCTCGGGGCCGGACGTCGTCTTCCGTCCATATCTTGCCGTTCACAAAGATTCGATCGGCATGCAGCCGAGCCATCTGCGCGGAAGCGCAAATGGCCACGAGCATCGAAACAAAAAATAAAGGGAGCAATTTACCTCGCATATGGAGCCTCCTAGAAGAACTCTTGTGCGACACACCTAACAAAATGCTGCCCTGCATGCGCTGAAGAAACACTTATGGATCCGGCCGTCATATTATTTTGGGGATTCGACCCGATCATTTGAAGGCAGCCCCGAGCGTGTCAACCAGCAGGCGGATCGCCGTCTGCTCGGTCCGCGTACTGCTATCGCGCATCGGGTTCACTTCGACGATGTCCATGCCTACCAAATGCCCTTTGGACGTCACACCTTTCAGCAGCCCGTCTATTTCAAAAAAGTTGAGGCCGTCCGGTTCTAGAGTTCCGGTGCCTGGTGCAACCGTGGGATCCATCACGTCCACGTCAAGCGTGATGTAGATGTTTCCGCTCTCCGGAATCTGCGAAAGCACCCAATCGACTCCTTTCCGATGAATTTGCTCTCCCGTGATGATCGTGGTGTGGTGCTTCCGTGCGTTCCCCATCGCCTCCTCATCGTTGGCTAGACCACGCTGCCCCAGTTGAATCACGCTTTTTGATATTCGGAAGCTCTACGGCCCGGTTTACCCAAGACGCGTGGTCAAGATTTCCGGGCGCTCCGTTCCACGTATCGAGATGTGCGTCAAAGTGAATGACGGTAACCGGGATGTCGAAAGCGCGCAGCACCGGGAAAGTGATGCTGTGGTCTCCTCCCAACACAATTGGGAAGGCTCCCTTGGAACGAATCTTGCGTACCATTTCCGTAATCTTATCGTCCGTCTGTGATGGCACGGTGGGCATGATGGGCACGTCGCCCACATCCACCCAGTGCTTGCCTTTCAGAACCGTGCGATCACCATCGATGTAGTAGAAGCCTTCGGTAAGATCGTGATTGTATTCTTGAGAACTCTCGCGCATGGCGCGCGGACCGTAGCGCTCGCCCGGCCATCCCCAGGTTCCTTCGTCAAAGGGAACGCCGAGGACAGCGAAGTCGGCATGTAAATCGTCGAGGTTGGTTACGTAAGGTGTCCCTAGGAACGTGCGGACACCGACGAACGTTGGAACTGCTTGGCCCCATAACCGTGGTGCCGCTCCGGCTAACCACAGAATTGCGGCTGTTAGCACTGCGAGGAATCGCTTCATTAGATTCTTCACCCTCAGTTCATTATTTTCCAAAACTGGATTGACGGGTGCAGACAGGCCGAGCACACGATCGGGGCCGGGAAAATAACAAACATTCAATGTATACATTTGAATCGGAATTTCCCTTTTGGCCTCGAAAACCTTACCATCGTACACTTGTCTCCCTTGTTCGCAACGCTGTGAAACGATTTTCATCGGGAGCACTCCCGACGCCCGGCCCCGATGCTAAGTCCTGGTTAGCCGCGTTAATCAGGAGTTAGGCCCTGCAGGTTGCGCGGCGACGCTGCGGCAAACTTGAGGGCGCTCCAGACCGCCAATGCAGACAAAGGCGAAAATTACCCTGACGCTTGGCACTAAGCTGCGGCTCCTTCAAAATCTCGGTGCCGAAGCAAGATGAAGAAACGGTCCTCGCCTTCTAGCATGGTCGTAGGCGGTAAAATGATTGCATTTCTGGCGTCAACCCTTGACGCAAATCAACGGCACGAGGCGCGCCACTCGCCGCGCCAAGCCCACCAGCTCGGCGGCCTCTGCCACGGCATTGACATCTTTGTACGCTCCGGGGGCCTCTTCAGCCACGCCGCGATAGGAACGAGTGCGGATGAGCACGCCCTTTTCCCCCAATTCATCAATCAGCTTGCGCCCCTGCCAGAGCTTCGTGGCTTGGGTGCGACTCATGGACCGGCCCGCACCGTGACAGGCTGACGAGAAGGCAAGGTCTTCACTCTGCTCCGTGCCGACCAGAATGTAGGAGGCCGTTCCCATCGTTCCGCCGATCAGCACCGGCTGCCCCGCTCCCCGTAGCGAAGCCGGCAGTTCCTGATGACCGGGGCCGAAGCTGCGCGTTGCACCTTTGCGATGAACGAACAGCTCGCGGCTGTTGCCGTCTAGGACGTGCCGCTCAATCTTGCAAGTGTTGTGGGATACGTCGTATAGCAGCGCCAGTTTGGTATTCGGTATGATTTCGGTGAAAGCGCCGCGGACCAGATGCGTGATGATCTGCCGATTCGCCAGAGCGCAATTCGTGGCGGCGCGCATTGCGCCTAGATAGTGTTGGCCCAATTCCGACCGGATCGGGGCACAGGCAAGTTCACGATCCGGAATTGGCCGGTAACCCTCGATCACCATAGTTTTCAGATAGTCCGTTCCCACTTGGTGGCCGAGCCCCCGCGATCCGCAATGAATGCTGATGACAATGTCGTCTTGCTGTAGCCCAAGTACGGCGGCGGTCCCGGAATCGAAGATCTCCGCCACTTGCTGCACTTCCAGATAGTGGTTGCCCGATCCTAGCGTCCCCATCTCGTGAGCCTGGCGTTTCTTCGCTTGATGCGAAACGCACTCCGGCTTCGCGTCGGAAGCAATCCCACCTTCTTCAATGCGCTCGAGATCTTCGGGGAGTCCGTACCCGTGAGCCACAGCCCATCGCGCGCCGCCGCGCAGCATCTGATCCATTTCGCGTTCGTCGAGCTGAATCGCCCCGGTGCTGCCGACTCCGGCAGGAATTCTTCTGAACAACGCATCCGCAAGGTCGGCTTTGTGCGGTGCCAAATGCTCGGCTGTCAGCCCAGTTTGTAACGCACGTACACCACAGGAAATGTCGAACCCAACGCCACCGGCAGAGATCACTCCACCATCTTCGGGATCAAACGCAGCCACGCCACCAATTGGAAAGCCGTAGCCCCAGTGAGCATCGGGCATCGCATAGGCCGCTCGTTGGATTCCCGGCAAAGTTGCTACGTTGGTGAGCTGCTCGCGAACCTTTTCATCCATGTCGCGGACCAACTGCTCACCCGCATAGATAATTCCGGGGACACGCATCTGCCCCGTCGGTTCGATGCACCATTCGAATTCGGAATGACGCGTGAGCGATTGAAGGTTCATACGGGCTCCAGCGGCCGCTCAGACATCAACTACACACTGCGCAAGCCACCGGCCATCTTTCTCACGGTGCACGCGAAGCTCGGTAACAGTGGCCCCCTTCGCTTCCACTGCAACCCGATGGCGTTCAGGATCCACCGTTTCGCCGACAAGAGTCGCAGTCAGAGAGCACCCAGACGTCACGACCCGAAACCCCTTGAACAGCATCGTGCGCACCGCCATTTCATAGATGATTGCGTTCAGCCAGCTCACAAAAAGTAGCTCCAGGTCCGGCGCATCGCAGCGAACCTCAACGGTCTGGCTTGCCCTAATCCTCGAAACATCGGCCACGATTGCCGTGAGGGCAACCGCTGCTTGTTCGAACGCCTCTTCGACCGATCCTCCAAACCCGCGTACGCCAATGTCAGAACCGTGCGAAAAGTGTTCCCAACCCACCGTATTCCTGACGGATGACATTTGATGTTCGTGGCGCCAATCGGCCGCATCTAAGCCTCAGGCCAGGCCACTACCTCCTCCGAGTGTCTGTGCTCTTGAAGAGCGATGGCTAGAATGCGCTCGAGTTCGCCTGTGCCGACGGTAGCAGAAAGGCAATCAAAGGCGCCAGCACGCATGGTGACAGGATACGATTCCCGGTGGTCTCGCGAGGAGATTACGATAACTGGCTGCCTTGGACAGCATTACGTTCCATCGCCGACCATGGCGCGGAAGTTTCCATCCGGAAGTAAACCCTCGGAGACAACGACCGCAAATTCCCGCCGACTCATTGGTGCTTTCGCAGCACCCAGCTTTTCCCAACAGACCGGCCGTAACTCACACTTAGACATAACTTGACTACGTCTGTCTCTGCTCTGACTCGCCCCACTGACGATGAAAATGGGGAGCATTTTGGATATCGGCAGCTTCCGCCGGGCCAGTGGCCAAAAATTTGAAAGGCAGCGACAGGCTGCGAAGTGCTTCCGACCCTGTTGGGTCGGTGCGTCGAAACTCCCGGGGCGCTTCGCTTTACGCTTCGTGCCTGACCGCTGCCTCAAACCGAAGGACGGAAGACTGGCGACTGGTCAAACCCTGGTTGTCGCTTCGCATCACATCAGAAGGCGACCAAGGGGAATTTCTGTGCTCTCGGATTTGTTCAATCCGTTGGGTCTCGGAAACTCTCTTCCACCGCATTCTCCATCCTCCGATTCCCACTGTTTACTGCTCCTGAATGCGAAAAGCAGTGACCTGCGTCACGGTTCCGCCGTTCCTTGCAACCTTCCGGTTGAAGTGGTCTCCCGAGCTCATTTCTGGTCCATCGCGGGTTGCTAAATTGTTACGCCTCGCTTGGCCCAAGGCTTTTTGGATCGTCGTGGACTCCTGCTATGCGCCTTGTTCGGGATTGAGGCGTGACACATATCACTTTCAGGAATCGTCATTGGCCAGATTGCTCCGGAAGCCGATGTGTCTCAAATTCAAGCCAATCTCAGACTCCGCGATCAGTTGGATATCGATTCGATGGATTTGCTGAACTTTGTTGTTGGCCTGCATAAGGAACTGCAGGTTGAAATTCCGGAGGCGGATTATCCCAGGCTTGCCACAGTGAATGGCTTTGTCGAATATCTGGCGATTCAGAAGTAAGTCCAATAACGCATCGCTCTCGATTTCCCCAAAGCTCATCCACGCGCTCCCTGAGCGCGTGCTTCGCGCAATGTACAAGCACTCCACGCCTTCTCCGCAAACGAACAGATCTTCGGTTTGACGAGCCGTACAAAATCCGAGCTGCTCATGCGTACGCTTTCCGACAATGTCCCCACACCGAAAACGATCTCAGCATCTTCGGCGAGCGCCTCGTCTAGAACCACCGGCACGTCATAAAGCTCCCCAAAGGGTGGAATCGCTCCGGTTTCGCAATCGGGAAACATCTCGTTACATCTCTCTTGTTCCAGCAGCTGCACCCTGTCACCCACGATGGCAGACAGTTTTTCGAAGTTGATGTGATACGAAGCGGGGAGAATGCCCAGGAGAACTTTCTCACCAGCACAAAGAGCGACCGTCTTGGCCACCTCCTTGCCAGGAAAGTGCATTAACGAAGCCGCGACCTGCGCGCTGTGCGTCGGCACGTGCAGGATCAGCGAGTAAGCGATGTGATGTTGGTCTAAATGCGATTCCAAACGTTCTGGCATGAGCATGGCGAAACCTCCTTCAAACCTATCGGAGCCCCCACCTTATGGAGGCCGGCATGTCCTATAAACCTCCGGCCGACGCTCCCTGAGCTTGTGCCTTCTCAGCAGCAGTGAAATGCCGGGTAAACCACTCTGCGGCAACTTTTGCCACCTCTTCGAGCGTCCCCGGCTCTTCAAACAGATGCGTGGCGCCCGGAATGATTACCAATTCTTTGTCGGCAGACTTGAGCCGCGCCATGGCTTCACGATTCATCGTGATCACAGGTTCGTCCTCCCCTCCTACGATCAGCAGCGTTGGTGCACGAACAAAACCTAGGGCGCTTCCTGCAAGATCGGGTCTGCCACCACGGGACACGATCGCGGAAACAATGCCCGGAAGCTCGGTGGCCGCCACGAGCGCCGCGCCCGCCCCGGTGCTAGCTCCGAAATAACCCACCTTGAGATCGCTGGTGTCCGGGCTCCCTTTGATCCACTGCGTGGCTCCAACCAAGCGCCTCGCGAGGAAGGGAATATCGAAACGCAGTTCCCCACTGTATTGATCAATGGACTCTTCTTTTCGAGTTAGGAGATCGAACAACAATGTTCCGATGCGTTGTGACTGGAGTATCTGAGCCACGTAGCGATTGCGCGGGCTGTGTCGACTGCTTCCGCTTCCATGCGCAAAAAGGACCAGCCCCAGCGCATCTTTGGGCAGCACCAGCGTGCCTTCGAGCGTTACGCCTTCTAAGTCGATCGACACTTCGCGCCTATCGCCGTTCCATTGCAGCTTTCGGCCCGGAATCATGGTCGAGCTCCTTTCTGAAGGATCTGGGTCACGGTCTTGCACGCCCTGGAGAGCGGGACGCGTGGCTAGACGGAGTAGCTCTGTTACTTCTTCGTCCGCTATTTGCGAAAAATCTTCGTAGAATTGCCCGATTGCGTAGAAATATTTCGGCATCTGGAGGCAGACAAACTCATCCACCTCAGGTCTGAGCCGGCGGCATGTAGATTGAGGAGCTACCGGGACCGCGACCACGATCCGAGCGGGCTTCATCTCTCGCAATGCATTGATTGCAGCCCGCATGCTTGAGCCAGTGGCGATCCCATCATCCACAAGGAGAACCGTCTGTCCTTTGACTCTCAGCGGCAACCGTGGGCCTCGATACAAGCGCTCCCGTCGTTCCAGTTCTCTCTTTACCTTTTCCGTGATTTGTTCAATTTGCTCCTTAGAAATCCCCACTCCGTCGATGATTTCTTGATCGAGTACTCGCACACCGCCGCTAGCCACTGCGCCGAAGGCAAGTTCTTCCTGTCCTGGAACACCCAGTTTTCGCGAGAGAAAAATGTCCAATGGGACGTGCAGTGCTTTTGCCACCTCAAAAGCAATTGGTACGCCTCCGCGCGGAATTCCAAGCACGACCACATCCTCGCGGTTTGCATAGGCCTGGAGTGCCTTCGCAAGTCTGTAGCCGGCATCTGCCCGATCTTGGAAAATTACGTGTTCTTCACCCAGCAGCATAGCAACCTTCACTCCATTTCCACAGCCGACCCGTGCATAAGGAGACCAACATCCCCCCACATCTCGAAGCGCCAGGCGCCTAGGCTCCCGCGGCCTGGACCCCACGCCGCTCCGCTGGCTTCGAAATTTCCGCGACCATCTTCGCGACCATCCCCGCAGGGCCATGTAAGGCGATGTCTGCTTGTGCCACAACACCAATACACCGGCCTTGCTTGTCGGTCACAGGAAGTCTCCGCACCTGATGTTTCTGCATCAATTCCTCACAATCATCCAAGGTATTTTCAGCCGCGCAGGTGATTGGATTCCGCGTCATCACATCCGCAATCCTGGTCGTCTCAGCTAGCTTTGCGCCTCCGACGACGCTGCAGCAGAGGTCTCGGTCAGTCACAATTCCCTCCAGCCTTCGATTAATCGAATCCGAAACTACCGGAAGGGCCCCGACATCCTGGGCTCTCATCGTCTTAGCAGCTGCTTGTGCCGTATCGGAAGGTACGCAGCAGTAGAGATTTTTAGACATGACATCTTTTACTAACATGATCTTCTCCTCCAGCGTCCTTGTTAACCGACCGACCCAAGGCCTGCAATGCTCCAGATCACAGCTTCTTGTGAGCCTTGACACAGTGGAGCGCAACGACTCGCAATCTCACCCCATTGCCGTTTAGCGACTAGCGGTCATTCGTTGCGCCCCTTCGCCCATCGCCGACACTTCTTCCCGAAGCAGCGGTGCAGCCGGGAAAACTGAAATATTCCTAGCATCGAGATCCGCACGGAGAGGGACTGTGTCGGTACAGAAAATCCGTCTTACGCCAAGGGACCATAGTTTGGTCCAATCTGATCCCGTGAAGAGACCATGAGTAACAAGGATAAAGATCTCCTCGACTTTCGCATCCCGCAGTCTTTCACACGCAGAAACGAGCGTGCCCCCCGTATCGATCATGTCGTCGATGATGACGACTCGCGACCCGACTCTGCCAATGGGGCCATGATGGATGATCCCTTTCTCCGTCCGGCGTTTCTCAAAGTATGGGGTCTCACCAATTGGGAGTCCTGCCGCTTTCTTCACCGCTTCACAACGGCTGATGGCTCCATTGTCCGGAGCAACGATGGTTGCATCAATTAGGCTTTGGCCTCTTAAGATCTCGGCAAAAATGCGCGCGGTTGAGAGGGAGCGCACGGGCAAGCAGAGCAATTCCTTGTCACGCTCGCTGTGCACGTCGACTGTAATCACCTGATTAACGCCTGAGGCCTGCAGAAGGGACCCAATCCAAGCCGTTCCCAAGCTCTCTCCGGGCTTGTCCTTGTCCTGCCGGCTGTAAGCAAGATAGGGAAGCAGAGCCGTTACCTTAGCGGCACCTCCCTTCTTGAGCGTGTGTGCCAATAGCATCAGAGAAAGCATTTGTTCGTCCGGAGGAGCGATCGAACCCAAAACCAAGCAGTGTTCGCCTGATACAGCACTTTGCACTTTGGCGTGCAATTCCTGGTTGTAATACCGGCCGATCGCGAATTGGCCCACTTGTATAGTAGGAATGGTGCGTAATTCCCGCGCGATGTGTTCGTAGTTGGAAAAGCTAAACAGAATCATGACGACTCCGCGGCGGCTGGATCACAGGCTCTCGTCTCTTCGTGGCCTTCCCGCACTCATGGGCCGCGACCGCTTCATCTTCAGCCGAGCCAATGGCCCGTCCGGAACTTAACCCTTCCACCCGGGAATCAGCTCAAGAGCATAGGGCACACAACCGCCCGGCGCTCTGTGCCCTGGTGCTCAATGCCATCGCGAAAAGACATGACTACCTCGCTGATCACGCCGCGTCCTGCCATGGCGCTGCTCCAGTCGGACAGGACATAGCCCGTCCAACTGGAACATATTCAGCCTTCAGGCAGCTTTAGGATGAATGCGGATTGTGTGGGCCTTGGCAGCCTTCGGCAGGGTAAACTCCAGGACGCCGTTCTTCAATGTGGCGTTCACCTTATCCGTCTCGACCTCAGCAGGGAGGTCCACCATCCGCAAGATTTCGTCGCAGCACCTCTCCGCATAGACTGTCTTGCCCTTCTTTTCTTCTTTCTTGGCTTCACGCTTGCCGGTGATCGTCAGCCGGCGCGGTTCAAGGTTGATTTCGAGTTCCTTTTCGCTAAAACCGGGGACCTCGGCCTTCACGGCGAACGAATCATCGAACTCCTCGACGCTCACGTGGACGGGATGAAGTAGTTCCCTTTCCGCCTGAAACCAGTCCTCCCAGTCGCGCCCGAACGCGCGGCCGTTACCCTCGAAGATTTCATAGGCCCTGCGTGAAAGAGCGTTGAAGGTATTTTGGATTTGGTCAAATACAGAACCGTACTTGATCGGCTTCATCGGCTCTTCGGCACGCCTCACTGCTGCAGTTTCCGCCATGGCTTCTTCTCCTTCTTAAAATCATGTCAGCGCCGATCGCGGGGATCATCGGCCTTAACCAAAAATCCAAAGCTGGCGCTGCCCGAAGAGTCTGCCAAAACAAACGAACGGAAGCAGTGATGGAGATCACGGGGCGCTGTGAGGATGGTCGCTCGAGGAAAACCAGCCTTCTTTCCCATGCGCGTTAGTCGATCATGCTGGGAGGAATGCCCAACCACTGAACACCGACTCGCGATTTCTCCAATTCTCCAGTGCCTTCGCGAGCGCCAATTTCATGACGACTACCTCTCACATGAATTCTTAGTGGCACTTAATGGACGTAGGGTTTGTTACTTTTTTTCAAAAGCCTCTCCTCCTTGACTGACCTTCAATCTCCCCAGGATCGCCATCGGGCGCTCACGCCAAACGCCATCTTCCTCGTACTTTAGAGTGTAAATGTGAAGCAGACGCCACCCTTCCTGTAGAAGTCGGTTGACTTCCTCCCGACCACGGGCCTCCAGATTGTGCCCCGTGACTTCGGCGATATCCAATTGCCAGAGTGGCAGCGTCTCGAGCACGCCGATTCGAACGCTGTTTCGCGCATCTTCCGTCGGCTTCTTTCGATCAACCATATTCACCTCAAATTGCACAAAACGCATACTCGCAGGAGAGGCAAGAAACACAGGCCGAGGTTTCCACCATCATGCCGCCGCATTCCGGGCAGACCTGCGCTCCAACCGGAGCATTTTCCTCCGATTCCCCTGCTCGCAAGACCTGGTCGCCCTTACAACCGTCACGAAAAACTGTGATGCCTTTGCATCCGAGCTCATGCGCCAAGAGAAAGACACTCTCGATATCTTGTCGCGTGGCTCCACGAGGAAGATTCGCGGTTTTGCTAACAGCGTACTCCACATGTCGCTCAACATCATCCTTCTAATAACTGTCTTACTTATATGGAATATGTCGGTCTCAATAAAGGTGTCGACCCGGTTTGCGCGCTAATCGCCAACGTGAGGAAGAGATCTGGGCGTCTCCTAAGGACCGCAACGATTGGGAGTTTGCATTCTTCGCATTGATCGACGGCTGCAATTTCTCGAAACGAATCCATGGTCTTGTTCAGCAAACCAGCGTGGGTTCATCACAGTGGAGAAACCACCGATCGAGGATCACGTGGCGAGAGAACCACTGGCTTGCCAAGAGAATTCGAGCTAGGGAACTCACCAGCTGCGTTGGAAGATGACGGCCAATGTTGAAAGCCCATTCTTCCTGCACCTTTCCGAATCGCTGCGCGAGCAGGCTGCGATATGTTTCTGAAAGTGCCGGACCGTTGGTTCCGCCGGCGGCCAGGATGGCCTTCGCCGCGAGGAGTCCCGACTCGATCGCCGGCCGTATGCCTTCGCCGCTCTGAGAATACGCCAAGCCGGCGGCATCACCGATCAGCAGTACACCGTCTCCTGCCACGTTTCGTTTGGAATGTCCGTACAGAAGATACGAATGGCCCACCATCTTCCCCGGCAGATCAAAGATGATCTTTTTCGCTCTTTTCAAGAAGGTGCTGAAGGCCGCAAGGTGATTAGGCAGGGCATGGGGATCGAGTCTCCCCAAGCCGATATTGAGAAAGTTCTTTTTACGCACGCACCAACCATAACCCTTCATGTCGGGACAAAAATAAAGCTCTGGAATCTCAGGCCGGATAGAACATTCCTCGCGCTGGGTTTCTGACATCTCGAATTCAATTTCTTGCGTAGCAACGCTGATTTCACGACGAGCGTTGGCCCCGCGCAATCGGGCAACAGGACAAAAATGCCCACCGGCGCCGATTACGATCTGAGTCTTGAACTGGCCGTTGACTATCCAGCGATCGCCCGATTGTTCCAGTCGGGCAAGAGGAACGCCCTGGCGAATGCCCGCGCGGCAGCGCTTTAATAGATAATCATCGAACTCGCGGCGGCGAATTCCGTAGCTGATTGGTCGGCCATAGTCGGTTTCTACTTCGCGGCTACCCATCTGGCTGGTGCGAAAACCCTGGATGTTCTGCAAAATGTGGCCGCGTGAATATTCTTCCAGATCAATTTCGAGTTCTTCGACGACGGGCGGCGTGATCCATCCTCCGCATACTTTGTCTCGGGGAAAGGTCTGCCGGTCCAAAATCACAACACTCAAGCCCGAATCGCGCAGTTTCCAGGCGCAGGAACTTCCAGCGGGACCGCCTCCAACGATCAGGACGTCGCATGCATCCATTTGGTCTCCGGCTCTTCGTGCTGTTCTTTTGCATACAGGTGTGCGCGGGTCCATGGAAGGTGTTGGCAGGCAGTTCGCGTAAAAACGATTTGAAACAGTTGAAGCGTGCCGGCATGAAATCCGGCGACAGCTCCGGCGAGGTACAGCCGCCAGGCTCTCATGAATTCCGGGCTGAACATTTCGGATATCTGCTGCTCAGACTTCTCGAATCGCGCCAGCCAGTGCTCCAGTGTTCTTGCATAGTGGGGCCTTAAATTCTCGACGTCCACGACGGACAAATCCCATGGTTCAAAGACTTGCATGACCTCACCCAGCGCGGGTGCGTGGGCGCCAGGAAAAATGCGTTTTCTGGTCCACGTGCTGAAGGGCTGCGGATGATTGCGCCCTATAAAGTGGAGGAGTCCGCGCCCAGTTTTGGCTAGCGAGCGGTCGATAATACTCCCCAGCTCTCCGTAGTGCTCTCGGCCAACGTGTTCCAACATTCCTACAGAGACAAACGCATCACACTCGCCAGAGATGTTCCGGTAATCGTCTTCAAGGAATTCCACTCGCTGGCTGAGTCCCAGTTCTTTTGCTCGCTCGCGGGCGAACAAAATTTGCTCGCGTGAAATATTGAATGCCCGGACGGTTACTCCATGGTTCTTTGCCATATGCAGGGCCAATGCGCCCCAGCCGCAGCCTGCCTCCACGACGCGCTCCCCGGGCTGCAATTGCACCTTGCGGCAGACGTAATCCAATTTTGCGGCTTGCGCTTCCTCCAGCGTTGCACCAGGAGACGCGTAATAAGCGCAGGTATAGACGAGTTGCGCGTCGAGCCAGAGCCGGTAGAAATCGGTATTCAGATCGTAGTGTCGGTGGATATTACGACGCGAGCCGCGCAAGGAGTTCTGCTGAACATATTCCATGCACTTCGAGACGAGTTTGACATTCCACCTGTGATGTTCGGCATCCGGCATGGAGCGATAAAGGACTTCGAGTGCGGAGACGAGATCTCCCTCGAGGGTGATTCGTCCCTTGCTGTATGCATCGCCGAACTCAACTTCCGGATCGAGTAGCAGACGCAAGAGAGTTTTTCGGTCCTCTATGACGATATTGGCCACAGCACGCGCGGCTTTTGGTGAAACCTCGGCGCCATTTCGGAGCCTGAGCTGGACTGCGGGCTGACCCGCCGCTCGATAGATCTTTTGCAGCAACCACTTGTCGATTCGAGAGGACTTGTTTTGAGCAGGCATGGCGAACTCCTCCTTGCCGGTTTCTGGAGTTCGGATGAATTATACGATCATACCTCAAGAAGCCGGGCGCGAGTGGCGGCGCCAGCAAACTTTGGGGATGAAGTGGATCGGCGGCGGGGGAGTTGCGGGGTTGTATGGTTCGCACTGTCAGCGGCCACGCCACTCGGTCCGAAAACGGGCTTACTAGAAGGCCCAGCTTCCGGACGTATTGTCGCCCACTCGGAAGTAATCGTCGGACCCGATTTGCCTGGCGATAAATCGCCAACTCCTGGTAAGTCGCGTTACCGGAGATGTGAAATAGCACTTCACTTCTCCGATTAGCGCGTTTATCAAGCTTTGGGTCGGCTTAGCTTTCAGGAATCCCTGTCTTCGAGAAGAATCCAGAGGAGCCCAGACAATTCAGATGCTGGAAGGGAGCAGCGCCCGAGGTAGCAGGTCAGACAGCGACCTGTTTCACGAATGACGCATTGCGCTTGCGCTGCTCTTTCATGCGGTAAAGAGCGTGGTCGGCGGCAACCATCAAGGTCTCTGCGGTACTGCCGTCCCGCGGACAAATGGCGAAGCCTGCGCTTAGAGAGATGGTCGGCTGTTTGCCGTCATTGGTAACGTGATCGCAGACGCGGCTCAACACCCCCACCGCGCCTTGGTCCGTTGTTTCGGGCAGAATCAACGTGAACTCATCGCCACCATGTCGTGCAGCGGTGTCAATGGCGCGAGAATGGAAACGGAGCACATCCGCAACGCGCGACAGTGCACGAGTTCCAACCTGGTGCCCGAATTGGTCGTTGATCTTCTTGAGGCCGTCCAGATCAAACAGGAGGAGAGCGAACGGTCTCCCCGTCCGGCGTGTTCTTTGGATTTCAAGTTCGAGGGAATCGAAAAGGTGCCGGTAGTTGGCAAGGCCGGTGACGGGATCGGTCATTGCCAAGCGCTGGATATCGTGAAAAAGATGAATGTTATCAAGGAGCGCCCCGCCGAGAATGACAGCGTAACTACTAAACTGAAGAACCGCGGCTAGGGCGAAGGTTGCATCGAGCCCGCGGTCCGATTGAGCGGCGGCGACCGAGCACCAGAAATTAATTGCGGCTGCAAAATAAAGCGAAAGATCGAAGGGGGAGGAAGCAAGTTTCAGCCGGCGGTGATAAAAGAGTGCGGCAAGAAGAAAGAAAGCCGCGGGAACCAGATTTCCCGGACGTGGAAAGAAATGCCCCGGTTGAACCACAAGATCTGCTGGAAGATGCCGGTGCATGATGCTGAGAAGAGTGGAAATTAAAACCACCAAAACGAGAGCAGCGGCGATATCGCGGCCAGGGTTGTGCGACCAGGCATGCCACCTTTGAACCAGCAGCGCGGCCACCAGCAAAATGGCGAGCAGTGTGCGGCCGATCACCCAAGTCATGGGATCGCGTAGACTCGCCGTCGAATCAAATCTTGAGAGAGCCGCCAAGCTGAAGCTGGAGCTCGCGAGGGCGACTCCAACAATGACGAAACCGGCGGCCAGAATCAATGGGAGACGGTCTCGAGTTCCGCGAAACCGGACGAACGCCGCTCCGGCAAAAGTGATGGCAACGATGCCGCTGGTGAATTGAAGCTGTCCGAATAGCAGTGGATCGAGAGTGCTGGGAAGGCTGCGTAGCAATGCAGAGAGGATTAGAATCGCAATCCCCCCAATGATGGGCAACCAAGCCCCGGGAGACCCCGAGAGAGAGTTCCACGCTTGGTCTCGTCTGTTCATGCCCGCACCCACGCGTTGCTGGGCTTCCATTTAAGACTACTCCGATGCGAGAGCGCAGGCATCTCTTGATTCAAGTGGGGTTTCTACTTTATGCTATCTAGCGCGGGTGCGCCGCGATCTGGCTGGTGGCCCGGACGTTCATCGCTGAACCTTGCGCTACGCCACCCGCTTCATGGTCAGTTTCTACCGCTTCTTCGCGCAGTCGAGAAGATAAGGATCGATCAACTTCGGGTAAAGAAGTCCTGTCTCCTCCACCAGTCCTTTGAAATAGTCCTCTCTGCGCCGCCCGCTGTCCTGCGTTATGCTCCGGGGCGCGCATGACGTGTCGCAAAAGGCAGGTCGGTTTGCTACTAGTTAGGCCTCAAAAAACGGAGATCCCATGGCAGTTAACGAAGTGCACCCTGAGTTTCTCTTCTCGTACGGCACGCTCCAACTCGATGCTGTACAAAGGTCGACGTTTGGTCGGCAATTGGCTGGTACAAGCGATTCTTTGCGAGGGTTCGAACTGGGCTCGTTAAAGATCGAAGAACCAAAGGTAATTGCCATCAGCGGAAAGGCGCACCACACCATGGCCAAGTTCACCGCACGCGCTTCCGACCTCATATCCGGAACGGTGTTTGCTGTCACGCCAGATGAAATTCAGAATGCCGACAAGTACGAAGTGGCGGCAGTCAAGCGAGTGGCAGTAGTCCTTCAATCGGGAGTACGTGCGTGGGCATACGTAGATGCTCGATACGCGCCTTCGGATTCATGATGCACCGTGACGAGAGGCCTAACCTGGCGCTGCTGCAGACAGCGGGTGGCACAGACGGTGAATCCCAAGGCGATTCTCGATACCGCTCACGCCCGTCTTGCGTGCGCGGGTTTAGAGTCAACTTCAGGACCGATGGCGGCGGGAAGGGTGGAAGAGCCTTAGCGCGATAAGACGATTTTGACTTTCCGGGAGACTAATTCAGAGTCAATATCACAGCATCGAACTCACTCTAGCATCCTGAGAGCTACCATCACGCAATTGACTTACGATGTCCTCGCGTCTATTCTGCGCCCCAGCTTCTCATCCAATAGCATCAAAAGTGCATCACACATCTATCGACCAGCGGCAAAACGAACAGTAAATATACACTTCTGCCGGGAGGCACAATTGGTGTCGTTAAAGAAGGGTCTCAAATATTTTGCGATATTTGTCGTTTCGCTGTGCGTGGTCGCGGCTTCCTCTGCAACCTTTTATAGATACCTCGCTCAGCGCAAGATTGCCCGCAGCCGCGCCATTCACTCGCCATACGGAATAGATAGTGTTGAGCGCGTCTCGATCGGCGGCATCGATCAGTGGATCGAGGTGCGCGGCGAATCGCTGAAGAATCCCATTCTGTTATTCATTCACGGCGGACCCGGCTCTGCCTTTATGCCCATCGCCAGAGCTTTTCAGTATCCCTGGGAGAAGTACTTCACCGTCGTTCAATGGGACCAGCGGGGAGCAGGCAAATCCTATACCTCGAACAGCAAGGACGTTCTGCGGCACACGATGAATATCGAGCGGATGCATGCCGATACGCTCGAAATGGTCAACTATCTTCGTAAGCGCTTCAGCCGCGACAAGATATTTGTGCTCGGGCATTCCTGGGGAAGCATTTTGGGCCTCCAGCTCGCGCACAATCATCCCGAATTGTTGTACGCCTACATCGGCGTCGGCCAGGCTAGCGACGCCCAGCAAAACGAAGTCATCCTGTACAAAGAAACTTTGGACGAAGCGCGTCGCACTCAAAATAAAGACGCCATCCAGCAATTGACCAGCATCGCCCCCTACCCTTCGCCCAACATAACTTTCAAACAGATTAGAGTCATGCGCGAGTGGTCAGGCGCCTTGATCGGCCCTCCGCAATCCGGCGAGTCAGTGATGGGCCTCAAAACAATTTTCCTGGCGCCTGAATATTCATTGCTAAATGATCTCGATTGGATTCGGGGACAGCTTTTCTCCGTAGATATGCTGCTCCCCGAACTATCAAAAGTGAATCTAGCCGATTTGGGCTACGACTACCGCGTCCCGGTTTTCTTCCTGGAGGGCAGACACGATCCCTACACGCCTTCGTCCCTCGCAAAAGAACTCTTCGACAAAATGAACGATCCTGATAAACAGTTTGAATGGTTCGAAAACTCCGGCCACTTCCCGTTCATCGAAGAGCCCCGCAAGTTTACAGATGCGTTGGTTCAAAAAGCATTGCTCGTGGCTCGGTGATTCCGCCTTGGGCGATCAAAGACGGATTTATCGATGTGCGATTGCAGTCTTTGCCAGCTCTGTCGACAACGTCCTAGTCCAGCCGGTCAAAGAAGATAGTCATCTAGCTAATTATCTCATATTGATAATGATTCATGATATGCTATCCGCATCGTGGTTAAACTTTCCTTACCCAGCCCTCAGGACGATGGTCTCTTCCACTATGAAGTTGGCAGTTGGGCCGAGACCAAGCATTCACTCGTCGCCCTCTACGACAGTCTGTTCTCAACCGGAATGAAGAACAAATGGGATTGCCGCGTCTACATCGACCTGTATTCCGGTCCTGGTCTGTTGAAAATCCGCGGTACCGACAGATACATTTGGGGATCTCCCATGCACGCTCTGAACGTCACAGATCCCTTTGACAAATATGTTTTTTGCGATAGCAATGCTCAAGCTCTTGAGGCCTTGAAAAGAAGAGTCGAAAAGCATTTTCCCGACGCCCAAGCGACCTATATTGCTGGAAGCTGCGATGAGCGCGTGGAAGAGATTTGCCGAGCCATTCCGTCTTTTTCCCGAACATTTCGAGTGCTCTCCTTCTGCTTCGTTGATCCGAACGACATCTCGATTAAATTTTCAACGATTAGAAGACTTTCGGCCTATCTTGTCGATTTTCTGTTTCTGTTAGCCTTGGATATGGATGCCAATCGCGCCCGCGCTGCCTACCTGGAACCCACCAACCGCAAAATCGACGAGTTCTTGGGCGAATCTGATTGGCGTGAGAAGTGGGATAAACTGGGAAAAAGAGACTTCAGGCGTTTTCTGGCGGAGGAGTATGCTAGCCAAATGGCAACCATCGGTTACCTTCCGCTCGAGTTCGAAAAAATGAGGCAAGTACGAGCTGATGACAATAATCGCCCGCTATATCGGCTGGCGCTCTTTTCGAAGCATCAACTTGCCTACAAATATTGGGACGATGTCTTGAAGTATAGCGATCCACAGCGCAGTCTATGGGACTAAGGGTTCTGACGGAGCAAGTATGGCGGAACATTCGGCAATTGAATGGACGGACGCAACATGGAATCCCGTCCGCGGCTGCACAAAGATCAGCCCAGGTTGCAAACACTGCTACGCCGAGACGTTTGCTGAGAGGTTCCGCGGAGTCAAGGGACATCCTTACGAACAAGGCTTCGATCTTCGCCTCGTACCGCAGAAGCTTGCCGAGCCTCTGCGTTGGCGCACTCCGAAGATGATCTTCGTCAACTCCATGAGTGATCTCTTCCATGAGCAAGTCCCGGACGAATACATTGTCGCCATTGCGAAGGTTATGGCTGCCGCCAAATGGCACACCTTCCAAGTGCTGACCAAAAGATCAAAGCGACTATCCCGTCTTCTTGAATCGACTCTCAGTTTTGCCGCGCACCAGCCCCATATCTGGTGGGGCGTGAGCGTCGAGAATAAAAAGCATGGTCTCCCCCGAGTCGACCATCTTCGTTCTGCCACCGCCGCCGTCAAATTTCTTTCCGTCGAACCACTGCTGGAAGACTTGGGCAGGCTGAATCTCGGTGGCATCAATTGGGTCATTGTCGGCGGCGAAAGCGGTCCCGGAGCGAGACCGATTGACGAGAAGTGGGTCGTATCCATTAGGGAGCAGTGCCAAGAAAGGGCGGTGCCGTTCTTTTTCAAACAGTGGGGTGGCGTCCGCAAATCCTCTACCGGTCGGAGGCTGGAAGGCAAGACCTACGATGAGCTCCCTCGCCGGGTCCAACACTCCGTATTGGATGCCCGCAGTTGCTACAGTATCGCCACCGAAATCGAAAGCACTTTCCTATCCAGGAACCTCGTGAATATTTCCGGAGTCGCCGTACGACCTCATCATCCGGCCAGTTGCTAGCCATGGGCGGCTCAGACGTTCACCGCTGAATCTTGCGCTACGCCACCCACTTCATGGTCAGTTTCTTGCGCTTCTTCGCGCAGTCGAGAAGATAAAGATCGATCAGCTTCTGGTAAGAAAGCCTTGTCTCCTCCGCCAGTCCCTTGAAATAGTCCACAACTTCCGGACTCAAGTTGATTCCCACGGCCTTTTTCTTGCCAGCATACGGGTTCTTCATCTCTCTCAAATTGGAAAAATCATATTCTTTCCTCATAAAATCCAGGCGGGTGGGACATCCTCTACTCCCCGAAAAGATTTTGACTTTGTCTTTCTCCGTCGGGTGCCCCATCCTTTCGGGTTTGCTTTATGCAAGGGTGGGTCTTCCGCATTTCGCATTTCGCATTTCGCATTTCGCATTTCGCATTTCCAATTTCGATTTCCTGCTACCCCACTTTTCCACACATTTCCACAGCCGTAGCAAATCCATCACCCCCCGCCCAACTCCCTCAATCCTCTCGACTTCCGCCACTCCCATTCGAATCCGCCCTCCCGATTCGAATAAGCATCCAGTAAACCAAGAAATCTATTGACAACTGGTAACTCCCTCTGCTACCATTGCCCATGCTTTCCTCGCCATCTACCCCTCCAGCGCCCTCCGCACCCTCATCTTGTCCCCGCTCCTCGATCCGCCTTCCAAACTCCGTGAACTCTGTGTCCTGCGTACCCTCTGAGTTGAATTCCCTTTTCGTTCCCTCCACCCACTCGCGCCTTACCTCGATCTCGAGCGCTTCCGCACTCTTCAAAAAAGAGTGTGCCAACAACTCTTTTTCCATCAATGACTTCAGCGCTCTTTCGGAAAACACCGGGGGGCGCCTCTCTCAGATCAAATATTCTTACCCTCATGTTTTTCTTCGGTGCCGTTTTCTCGCTGCTAACTCCAGCAGAATCCGCACTTCCGAAAAACACACCCATAACTCTTTTAGAATCCGCACTTACAAAACACGGGACTTAAAGTCCTTTAGAATCCGCACTTGCAAAAAAACGGCGGGGGGAGGGTATACCCTCCAAGCCACTTTGGGCAGACGGGATAAATCACCATTCGCTACTCACTACTTACCACTTACGGAACGCTTTTCAATTATTGACCGTAGACCGGAACGCCGCCCCTTCGAGCAGCGGCTGCAACGTCTGCAAAACTTGCGGAAGGTCAGCCGCAAGCGTCGTCACCGTCAGAACTCCGACCGACGACCCACTTCGCGCGTAAATCCGGCGATAGACCAGTTCCCTTCCGTCCTTTGTCGAGTGGCGAACGTCCATAGCCATGCTTTCGTCGGCCCCGCCCACGCGCGGCGGCATCGTCGGCTCGATCTTGGGATCGCGCAGGTAGCCGCGCAGCATGCTGATTTGCGACTCCACAAACTGCTGCAGCGTGATTCCACCAAGCAGTTCTTCGGTGGCAGCCACGCTGCTCGGAAAATCTTCGTGCCCCGATTGCTGCAAGCCAAATCCTTCTTGCACTTGCCATTCGGCCGGCGCGGCGGGAAACGACCAGCCCATCACCGAGAACGCAGCGCCTTGCGGCGCCCCCGCGCCCCGCGCAGCAGGACGGTCCCCGAACTTCTGCGCTATGTGAGGCGCAACGCCTGGCGGCGGCTCACCATCACGCGGCGGTTTCGCGCCAGCACCAGCGGGTTCTTCGGCAGCGCGTGGTGGCTTCGCGGAACTACTTGGCGGGCTCGGAACTCCGCGAAAACTCGGCGGCTCTTCGACCCGAGGCAGCGCGTTCTTGGCGGCTGGCTCAACAGCACCCGGTGCCGGACGCGCATCCGCAGCCACCTTGTCAAGGTCAGCAGTTCGCCTCGGTGGCGCCGGAGGTTCGGCGATGGAGACATGCCGCGGTTCCTGTTCCGGAGCAGCGATGGAATCTCTCGGCGCTTCAGGAGCAGCACTGACGGGCGCAGGCTTTGATTCTTCTGCTGGCCGCCCCACCGGAGGCACCGCAGGAAGAATTGCCGGAGGCGCAGCCTCTATACGAGCGAAAATCCGCTGGAGGAGCCGCGGGAGGAACTGGCTCAGCTCCGCGAGGCCGCTGCGACGGCGCAGAAGGCGGCGCAGCCGGGGGTGCTGAAGCAGGAGGAGGCGCAACATCTTGAGGCGCGGTCAACGATGCAAGTTTCGCGTCGGCAACTATTTTTACAGCGAAAATAGTTTGCCCGCCCTTGATTTCATCGCCGTTGGCGAGCATTGCGTCCTGAATTCTTGCGCCGTTCAGGAACGTGCCGTTGCTGCTCTTGCGATCTTGCACGCGGCAGCCGCTCGGCCCGCACTCCACGGCAAAATGCACGCCGGACATGAACGTGTCGTGCGGCAACGCAAATTGCGCGCGCCCCGCCGCCCGCCCGAAAGTGACGGTCTGCCCGGTGACGATGGCGATTTTTTTGCCCGCCATCGCCCCCGCATTTATCTCAAGCAGTACGCCCATTTTTTCTGTTTCCGCACTCGCTAGTTGTGCTCACGTGAGCGCCGCGGCCGCGGTTTTAGTTCCTACATTCTAGCAACTGTTTCGCACGCCGGCCCGCACCGAACAGCGAATCATCGTTCGCAATCTCGCACTCAAAAAACGGCCCGCCCCTTCGTCGCAAGGAACAACGGCTGCCATGCGGCCGGTATCCGATTCGGAGTATTAGCGCACCATTTGTGCGAGTTGAGCAAGCTGCTCCTGCGTGTAGATTCTTTCGGGAGCGACGGGAAATGACGGATTTAGTTTGAGTAGGAAAACGAGAGTATCCAGGGCCTGGTCGCAAACGCGGCGGAAGCGTGGATTGCGCGCCGTCCCGATTCGGCGTGCGGGTTCCCTGTCGTCGAGGAGCCTCTTGGCGTTTGGTACGAATTGCTGATCGTCAACGTAACGCAATTGGTCGAGCGCCTCATACCTTGTTCGCGCAACGGGGGAGGAAAGATCTTTAACGAGCAGGTCGCGCGCCCATCCATCTTTCAACTTCGCCAGCGCCATACGCGCATTGGTTGCGAGGGCGCCTTGCCCCTCGGCCAAGGGCCGAAGCACCGCGATGGTTGTGTCGCCGGAAATGTAGCCAGCATCGAGCGCGAGAAACTCTCGGACTAGATCGTCTTTTCCCCTGGCCAAGTGATCTAGGATGGCTGGGGATGCGGAAGGAAATCTTCCGGAATCCAGCTCCTTCGCGGCAGTCAATTGGACATTGATATCAGCATCGGCTAAACCGGCAGCAAGAATTTGACCGGCTTCCTCTCCTCCGATGCGGCTCGCGCAAGCCATCGCGATTTGCCGGGAGGCCGAATTCTTGCTTTTTGCGTACGTTCGAACGGCCGGGAGCGCCGAGATCCCCTGACGCTGCGCTTCTTCAACAGCGTCCCAATTAGCGGATTCTAGCAAGCTTTCCAACGTTGACGTGGGGCTCATACTAGGAGCCTCCTTCTGCGCAGGCTGACGAGTCTGCGAGAGATCTGACCCGGTCTGGCATGAGACCAGAACGAAAGTGATAAGTGCAATGGGAAAGCGGAACAATATGGCACCCCGATCCTTGGTCGCTGAAAGTGCGAATGTTCACAGGCGCGCGGCCGATCTGCGGACCTCCGCCATTTCCTTGTCGGTCTTGTCATTGTTTAACTGCTTGATAGAGAGCATCGCGCCGGGATTCCCTGCGCCGTAGCCGACATTGTTACGGTGGGGATTCTTCTGGCTGGGCACGATGTTTGTGAATGCATACATCAAGCGGCGGCGCGACACGATGTCATCACGAACAGTTTTGCCAGTGCCAGGACTGGTCGGATCGGTGACGGTGTTTACGTGCACAAACTGGCCGCTGGGATCGTTGACGAGGTTCAAGACATGCCCGAGTTCGTGTCCAACAGATTGAAAGGCAACCCAATCGGCGATGAGGAGACCGAAATCGGTCGGGCCAGCCACCAAGCTGACACCGACTCCTCCCACGATGTCCGGCCCAATATTGAGATTGGGATTCGGATTGCTGGGCCCGGCGATTTGGGGGACGAAGTGCGCGTTTACGGCATGAGCCACACGGTTCCTCAAGAGGACGTTGTCCCACTCAACCGAATCATCCACCATGCCCTGATTGGTCAGGTTCAGAACAAGCGCGTGATCGATGGCAGCATCGGGGACGGCCTGGATTCCATAAGGGAAATAGACTTTATTCATGTCTTGAATGAATTGGCGAATCGAGGCGTCGGAGCGGGTGGAAACGGGCGGCACAACATTGCCATTCGAATCATTCTGCACATTGCCGTTGATGGTGGGAACGTGGAGCTTAAAACGAATTCTGATCATGCGATTCACGAAGATTTTCATCTTGTGAAGGATGGGGCCGGTATCCGAGCCGAAGTGCACTTCCAGATGAGTTTCTCCTGCCGCTTTAGGGCGCATCTTAATCAGCATCGCTTTTGCAGATGGGAGGCGAACGCCGGGGGCAGGAGAGTCAAGGCTGACAATGCCATCGGGGTTCGTCTTGAGAAAGAGGGGAGCGGCGACGGCAATATCCTCGCGGAGGAGCCGGACTCGTGTTTTGCTACGATTGGCAAAGTCCACGCTCTCATCCAGACCCATGGAAAAAAAGGGACCGCCGGTGGAGTGAGGAAGAAAGCCGCGGTCATCGGGGTCCGGAGCGTCGGCAACGATCGGTCCCGAGGACACGGTCGGGTCTTCGGTTGGAGCGCGCGAGAAGCGCACGGGGACGACGCGTTCCCAACGATAGACGGCTTTGGCGGTCGGCATAGCCGCTATTCTCCTCCGGCGTCGCGCACGACTTTTTGCAGGCGCGCCTGCGTCTGAGCTCCCGAGAGGGCATCAATGAAGAGCGGGTCATTATCTGACTGAAAATTGAGCACGGCGCGCTCGTTCCCTTCACCATCCAAAATAAATTTCTTGGCCTCCAGATTATCCGCATGGAGCGCCCCTGCATTGTAACCCAGCATGTTGAGGCGTTGTTGCATGCCGCGGAGTTCGGCAATAGGAAAGGGGACGCCGACAAGCGCGCTGACGGTGTATTCGGTGTCCATGACTTTCAGGCTGGCAGTCTCTCCGGCGGCCAACCAGATCTCGATGTGGCCGTCGCTGGGGCTTGTGCCGGTGACCGCGGGCGACCTGCCGACCTTCAAGGTGAACTGCAAGCCTGCAATGCCACTGGCTGCAGCGGTGCCAGGGTAGCTTTGGAAATAAATTTTAACGCGGCGGCGATTGAGAGTGGTGGGCCCATGATTCGAACCCACAATTCTGCGCGTGGCGACTAAAGGCATGCTGGTCCTCCTAGCATCCGTGGAGTTCCTTCAATTTATTTCGAGTAGCATCGGTAAGGTTTCCGTCGGCGGTTAATCCATGGTCTTTCTGAAATTTGGTAATCGCGGCAGTGGTGGCATCGTTGATCACACCGGTAGCGTCTTCCGCCAAGTAGCCGAGATTCTGAAGACGGTGCTGGACACCGATATTCTCTTCGATCGGAGCAAGACTACCAATGGCGAGCTCATAAGAATCTTCTTTGGTTGTAAGCACGGCCTGAGTGGCGAAAACTGGGATTTTCTTTTCAAGGTAGCCCGAGCCGTCGGTAAAGCCATTGAGAACGAGGTTGCCGATTTTAAGAGAATACTTTACGCCTCCGCGAGCGTGAAACTCGTTCATCAGACGGAGGCGAAGGGTGACGACATTACTTTTCTTTACGAATTTGTAGTTATGCCCTGACGACCGAGTCTCCGTCTTCGGTTGGACATCAGGGACGAAGACCGTGTCTCCCGGAAAAAGAATGCCAGGGTCTTTGCGCTTGTGTTTCAAACCCGAATTTTGGGGATGATTCCAGACCGTTTCCCAGTAAAAGCCATGGCTTGCGGCAATGCTGGAAATACAATCGCCTGATCCGACCGTAACGTTAGGCAACTTCTACCTCCACGAAAAAAATCGCGCGTTCCGTCTGAATGTAGGCGGCGAAATGCCGTGAAGCGCCGCCGGGATTATTTGCTCGACCATGCATCCTTGTCCAGATTCGGAAATGTAACCTTGCAAGTTCCAGGGTCAAATCCATTAACTTTAGCGCGGCCTTTTTCGTCGAGGCTTCCCTGAACCACGGAGCCGTCGGGGAGAGTGATTTGGTAGGCTTCCCCGGGAACGGGTTTGCCGTCGTCACCCACGAGCTCGATGGAGACCCAGGAAGTCTTGGTGGGAGAAATAGTCGTCTGAGCGGGAGGAGCGGCACCACATGCCTGAGTGGGGGAGCAGGCGGGTGCGGAACTCATGTTTTGATTGGCATCGTTCGCGGCCTTATCGAGCGCGCTGTTGGCCCCGTTACTCACTTGATTGGCCTCCAGGGAGTGGCAGGGGTAATCGAGGAAGTCCAGGGACGAAAGTGGAATCGGAATGGACAGAGGATTTGGTTAGCGTGTGCCACGGGCAGCCCTGTCATCAGTATCTTGCTTTTTTGCGGTCTTGAACAGACGGTCTACTTTTATTGAGGGATCCTTGATGGCCTGATTCTGGAGGATGGATTGGGCCCAGGGAAGGTTAGGGTCTTTGTCGAAGTCACGGCCGAAGAGAATCATGAGGTCGATGTACTTGCAGACGTCGCGCTCGGAGATGAAGCGGTAGGAGGTGGCGCGCTGCGTGCCGTATTGAATGGTTTCGCGGAGTTTGGGTTCGCCAAGAATCTTAGACTGTTCCGGAAAAACTTTGTTGAGATGGGCGATCATTCGGTCCTCGAAGGCTTTTTGCCCGAGTGGGCCGAAGGCGGCTAATTGTTCTTTGCGGATGGTGAGCATGGATTTATTTATAGCCCGTGCAAGAGAACGCTGGGCAGTGAGCGAGGATGAGATCTGGCGCGCGCATCAGCGGCGAGGCAACGGTCGAATTGTGATTTTCAGGCGGGAGCAAGGTGGAGCTCCTTTTTGCTTGCGCCTTTGACACCCGGCGTGAAGTGGAGAGCGAGCTTGGGATCTTCGGCTTCGATTAGGAAATGTCTTACTGGGCCGAAGAACTGCGTGGTTTCTTCGGGGAGACAAGTGGGCAGGAAGAGGCGGAGGACGCGGGGATCGTAGTAACGGAAATAGACTTGCTGGCCGTCGGGCAGTTTGACGGTGAGGAAATGGCGGAAGTGGGTGCGGAGATCTTTGAGGGGTTGGTCGCAGGTGACGAAAACGCCCCAGCTTTTGGACCAGGCTTGCTGAACGAGCACGTCGAGAAGAGCAGATTTTTGCGGAACGCGAACTAGATAAGGCGCGAAGTGCGCTAGTTGAGCGCCTTGAGCGCCTTCGTAGAGAGATTGATATTCCTCTTTGGATTCGAGGATGACTTTGAGGACGCTCGGCTCGCGGGAAGCATCGAGCAGGGCATAGAGCGGCTGGAAGTCTTTGGCGAGGAGATCCCGGAGACGAGGTTGGCGTGGAGCGGGGGCTGGGAGTGTGGAACTTGGCTGCGGCGGCGCCACCGGCGGAAGTTCAAATTGGGGAGCGCGGGCGGGGAAAGAAGGTAAACCGCCAAACAAGCGGGAAGCTGGGGCGGGAGAGGCGGGAGTTTGTTCCGGCTTGAGAGTGGGGCCTGGCTTGTGTGCTGGGCTGGGTTCTGACTTGGGAGGCGTGGCGGGAAGTGGTTCGTCAGGGAGCATGCGAATGACGAAGACGGTGTTGCCTGCGCGGATTTCGTCGCCGTTGGCGAGAGTGGCTTCTTTTGCGCGAGCGCCGTTTAGGAAAGTGCCATTGCTGCTATTCAAATCGAGAAGGCGGCAGCCTTTTTCACTGTATTCGATGGCGAAGTGGAGGCTGGACATGAGCTTGTCGTCGGAAAAGACATGATCGGCCTTGCGTGGTGCGGCCGATGCGGAGAGGTTGGCCGGAGGTTAGCGGCATTTTGGTGCCCGCGCTGGGGCCGGAACGGATTTCGAGAAGAATTTTCATAGCCATCAGACGCGCGGAACTGCCGGGCTAAATCGCAAGACTCAAACACTCACAGATTCGGAAAGAATCGCTGGCCCAAGGTTTCAGGCAAGGCAATTCCAGAGAGGAGCTTGACCGCACCGGCGACGCGCTCAAACTCAGGGCAAACCGGCTCGTCCACACTTACAGTCTTCGTGGCATCGGGAAGAGAGAGACGAATAATACGGCGGGCGTGCGGAGCGTCGTGACCAGGATAGTGATCGTTGAGGTTTAGAAATTTCTCTCCTTCGATCAGATCCAGCAAGCGGACCACCAGGTCCGTGGAGACCACACCCTCGCGTATTTCTGGCTCTGAGGAGAAGGAGCGTGTAAGCAACAACTGCACCTTTCCCTTGCCGGAAATTGTAATTTCCTGTTTGCCAGCGCCGGTCTTGGCGGAATAAAAACCGTATAAAATTTCCACCTCGGGGAGAGTGGACTTGGTGAGATTGAATGGGAGAATTTGCGGCTGATTTGTCACGCGCGTGCCTTTCTGAGGCAAATCGCCTCGCGTTTTTTCGCTTTGCTGAAAACCAAAGAGGACAAGAGCAAAGCTGGCTAGAAAAAGCCCGAGGAGCCCGGCGACAGGGCGAAAGGGCTTCATTTTGTCACCTGCATGCGCTCGGGGACAATATAAGTCTTGCCGGCAGTAACTTTTGGAGTAGCGATTTTAGAGCCGCCAGCCAGAGAACCAGGGTTGAACTGTTTGTTGCGATTGTAAAACTCTTCGTTGTAAGCGGCGAGGGTACCGGAGCCCAGGATACCAAACGCATTGTAAAGCTCATCCACGGTGGTGAATTCTTTCTTGGCTTTATCGAACTTTTTGGGAGCAGCGACGGCAGTGAAACGGCCGGCGCCGTCGAGGTAGTTATATCCAAATTCCAGGTTGAACTTCTTGTAGGATTCGACGAGTTTGTCCAAATCGGCGACACCTAATTCCTTCCAGCTCAACCAGAAATCAAAAATGGTGCGGACGGTGCGCTTCGATTTATCGCTGAAAACCTTCCAGAAGCCTTCCTTGAATGGCGTCTTATGAACCTTGTAAATGCGCCAGAGAGCTTCCTGAATACTACCCTCGCTGTGAGGGCCGACTTGAGTGTTGTCTGAATCGAGCTTGTAGGTCAAGTAGGTGTCGTAGCCGTCGTGATAGATGGGGTCATCCTGGAGCGCACAAGAAAGGAACGTGGCGTGACCCTCGTTCCAGGCAGATTCATAGTGTTCCTTGGAATTTCGAGAGTGCTGGCCAGTGGCGTCGTCGTTATAACCATATCCGGGGTGATTAAGGCCGCCGAGGATATTGGTTCCGATGAAGTGGCCGTATTCGTGGAGAATGACGTCGCGATCTTTAAGGTCATCCTTTAGCAAGTTCATCTGCGTGGAAGCGTTGGAAGTGCTGGTGGTGGGCTCCGGGTAATTGATCTGGCAGATGGGCAAATCCACATCGGCCATGTCCTTCAGCTTCTTGTGACCAAACCAGACGCTTTTGTAGGCGTCGCAAATGTCAACGAAATGAGGTTTATTGATTTCGATGTCGGCCAGGTCCACAAGGCTTATTCTTCCATTCATCTTGCTGACGTCGAGATCCTTCTGGTGCCAGACAGTGCTGCCAGTTTTGATTTCAAAGTCGGGCTGAGTGACGGCGTTGGACAGCCCTTTGACGCAGACGACGGCACCGCCGACGTACTCCAAGAAGATTCTGAGAGCAGCTTTGGAGCATTCGGGAACATTCGTAAACTTAAACTCGCCGTCGTCGTTGAGGAAAACCGAGGAATGAAGTGTTAGAGCAGTGTCGGTTAATTTCTGGACGCGGAGCTCGACGCGAGCGCCCGGAAGGTATTCCTTGATCGCGCCGATTGGTTTTTTGTCGTCGTTAAAGTCCCAAGTACGGTTCCAAAACAGTTTGCCCTTGATGGCGATGGGCCAGAGGGTGGGAGCGATAACCTCGCAAGGAGAGGAAGTCGCGAGGCGATGATAAAAACGGCAGGCGAAAGTGTCCTTGGTCTTAGAGAATTCGCGTTGCACGTCCTGAACAGCACGGCGTTTGTCACCATCGGACCAAAAGCGCTTGTGGCAGGCGGCGACGCCTTCGGTGGCTTTTGGGCAAGGCCACTTGGAAACTTCAATACGACTTCCCTTTCGAAACAGGAAGATTACGACGCGCCGATTGGGAGCGTTAGCGCGATTGCGAAGCGTCTTGTCGTCTGACTTTTGGAATTTTTGATTCTCGTCAGAGGAAAAAACGAGAGTGGGGTTGAACTCACCGCAGCCCTGGAAATCACCTTTGCCGCCGGGATCAGCGCCTTGAGCGAGGAAATCGGACTTGGCGAGCTTGAAGTCTTTTCCACAAATCTTGTCCATGTAGGCCAAGAAAAGAGTGGAGTGAGAGGTACCTTTGGGAAGGCCGGTAGCGGCTTCCATGGTTTTGAGAGTGTCGTCTCCCCAACGATCGTTGCCCTGCGGCTGATCGTGCAACTGCTGCCACAATTGAGTGTTCCGCGTGAGCAAGGAATAGATGGAAGTAGCGCGGCGCCCGCTAAGAACCTTGTTGTAGTCGTCGGAGCCGACGGGATCAGCATGGCCAAAAATGGAGAGAGGAGAGCCGGGGTGCTGTTTAAGTAGATCGGCCAGAGCAGCCATCTCCGCGGAGATATCGGGAGTAACGAAGGAAGAATCAAAAGGAAAGCGGACATCGTCCACGCGCCAGCAAGCGACAGGGATAAGGCGGAGGCGAGCAGTGTTGAATTCACCAGAGGTGGCAGGTGCGGCAAGAATCTCGAGGGAGTCCGCGGAAGCATGCTTGGCAGAAATGCCGCCGTCGGTGGCGCTGTGAAGAATGGGAGAAGAGTCGTTAGGCACGGCAAGGTACTTTCGAGCGACGAATTGCGGCGGGTGCGAGATTCTTAGTCTGAAGAGTCAGCATCCGTGCACCTGCTTGAGTTTGGATTGCGTCTGGGGGCCACAATCGCCATCGACGGTCAAACTGTTGTCACACTGGAATTCTTCGACGGCGGATTGGAATGCGGCTTGATCAGATCCGTCGAGGGCGCCGGCGAAATAGCCGAGATTGTTCAGGCGAGCGATTTGGCCGGAGGGTTCGTCGATAGGATCGAGATGGCCGATTTTGATGGGGATGACATCGTTGGCGAAGGGAGTTTGATCGCCGCGGATGGTGAGGTAGGCATCGGTGGCGTCGAGGGGAATTTCCTGTTCAAGCTTACCATTGCCGTCGGTGGTTAGCTGAAAGGTTTGGCCGTCAACCAGCAAGGCGCACTGAGCACCGGCGATGGGTTTTTCGTAAATGTCTTCGAGGGCCAAGCGGAGCTTGAGAGTTTTTTTGTCGACAGTGAATGTGTGGCGCTTGTCGGTGGGGCCGGATTCCTGCTTTTGTTCCATGTCGGGGATGAAGAGTTGATCGCCGGGGAGCAAAATATTGGGATTTTGGCGCAGTTTTTTCAGGTCGGAGTTGTTGGCATGGTCCCATATGACGGTGTAGTCAGTGAAACCGTTGTCCTTGGCGATTTTGGAGAGGTGATCGCCTTGTTTAACGGTGTAATAGTCAGTCACGGTCGGTGCCTCAACGGATTTTGATGACGCGAGAATAACTCAGGCGCTTGCACAGCAAATCATTTTTTGCGCCAGGATTTTTTGTCGATATTTGGAAATGAGATTTTGCAATTGCCGGGGTCGATGCCATCGACTCTTGCCTGGCCCTTTGAATCAAGGTTTCCCTCCGTCGTTGAACCGTCCGGAAGCTCGATTTGATATTGCTCACCGGGGACGGGCTTGCCCGCTTGATCAAGCAATTCGAGTTCAACCCAGTGACCGGTTTGGGACGCGGCAGAACCTGCCGCGTTGGATAGAGCTTGTCAACCGGGACAAGGTTTAATAAACGGAACGCCGGATTGGGCGGCTTCCGCCAGAGCCTGGCCTGCGACGCCGGGGCTGCCGGAAGCGGAAGAGGGACCGGTAGTGCCGCTGCCGCTCATGGCTTGTGCGAGCAGCACCATGGGCGGAACGGGTGGGACGACAACGGGAGTGCCCATGCCGACTTCGCCGATCATGACCGTGGGTTCGCCCATGATGATGGGATTGACGGGACCAAGCACGAGGCCGGGGATTTCCATGACGATATCGCCCATGCGGCAGGCCATCATGTTGTTGATGAGCACGGTGGGACTGCCAAGCATGACCATGCCGACGCCGTCTGCGCCGCTGATGCTGACGGCGGGGCAAGCGTGCTGGTCCATCATGGCGCGCCACGCGGGGAGGCCGCCGATGAGAACGTTGACGCTCCCGGGTCCGGGCGCGAGAGGCATGCCGTGAGTCGTTGGGTCGGTAATGCGCGCAGCAGGAGGCATTGTTTGTCCTGTGACTACTGGTTGAGCTTTCCACCTTTCGTGCCGTCGTCGGCGGTGTCGGGATCTTTCGGATCTGCGGGGCTGTCCGGACTATCGGGGGAAGATGCGTTGGCAGACTGAGCACTGCCGGGAGCGCCACCGCTGTTGATGAGCACCATGGTGCCTTGAATCGAGACACCGGCGGGGCCGATGTCAATGAAGCCGCCGGGACCAACAAGAGAAAGTTGCATTCCGGCTTGAATGACGACGTTCATGCCGCCGGTGATGTAGACGGCCTGGCTGGCGGACAAGACGTCGTTCATGCCGATCTGTGAATTCCTGCTTTGGCCGATAGTGATGGAGACATTTTGGCCAACGGCCGTCTTCTGGTTCTCGCCGATGGTAAGCGAGTCATTGTTGTTGATTTGCTCTTTGCGATTGGCGCCGATGGTGAGGGAGACAGTCGGAACCGATTTGTTCCATGCGCTTGGCGCCGATTTGGATGGATGTGTCGCCGGCGATTTTTTCGAGGAACTTGCCGCCGACCTGAGATTGTTTGTCACCATTGACGGTTTCGAACTGGCTGGACGCCACGATCATGTGGCGATTGGCGCCTACGTATTCGCGGGACTCCTTTTCGACGCGCAAGTCCATGTCCTTTTCGGCGTTCATGAAGATTTGTTCATCGCCTTTTTTGTCTTCGAAGCGAAGCTCGTTGTAGTTGCTTGAGCCGCCACCCTTGGTGCTGCGCGTCATGAAGGTAGTGCGCGTCTGATTGTCGGCGAGCTTGTACGGAGGCATCTGCTCGTCGTTGTAAACGCGTCCGGTGATGAGGGGCCGGTCGGGATCGCCTTCGAGAAACTCAACGATCACTTCCTGACCGATGCGAGGAATGTTGATAGCACCCCAGTTCTTGCCTGCCCAGGGCTGGGAAGAACGAATCCAGCAGGAACTTTTTTCGTCCTTCTTACCCTCGCGATCCCAGAAGAATTGAACCTTTACACGGCCATACTTGTCAGTCCAGATCTCTTCGCCGGATTTGCCTGCAACGACGGCGGTTTGCGGGCCTTGAACGAAGGGCCTCGGCGTATTTCGCTGAGGACGATAGAGCACGGAGTAAGGAATGCAACGGAAATGATTGGAATAGAATTCTTCCGACTGGCCTTCGGAGCCTGAATAGCTGCTCCCGACGGATGCGGAATGCTGAACCTCGGTCAGAAGATAAGACTGGTTTTGGTCGGCACGGGCATGACCGGAGAGGTCAAAACGATAGCCAGAAGCGAAAGTACGGGCGGCGCCACCGCCAACTCCCATCAAGTGTCCTGCCTCCTCCTCTTGCATACGAATTTGCGTACGAGATTCGCCTTCGGCTTTCTTTGCATATTCGCCGGGATAATCAAAGACTTCGTAGCTGTCGTTTCCACCGACCTTAAAAATCGTGTCCTCGTTGGCGAGCAGGCTGGTGCTGGGGGTCTCAAAATTGTAGTCGGTCAGCGCATACTTTCCGGGACGAAGCTCCTGTTCCAAGTTCCAGGAACTGATGAAGTCCTCGTCTTTGCTATAACCTCCGCCTGTAAAGTCCAGACGAATCTTGGACTGACTCGGACAGGGCTTATGAACACTGGTCTTATTCCCCATCACCAGAGTGTGCTTGTCCTTTTCGTGTTCGAAGAAATAAAAAATGCCGTACTGCTCCATGAGGCGCGAGACAAAATTGAAGTCCGTCTCGCGATACTGAACACAGTATTCGCGCTGCTCGAAATCCCCTTGCAGGGCATTTCTGAAGTCGCCAAAGCCGCGATCCTTGAAGACTTTTGTAACGATGTCCGGAATCGTCATGTTCTGGAAAATCCGGCAATCGGCCCGTCTGGTTAGAAACCAAAGCCAGGGAACGATCTCGGCGTGATAGTGAGTGAAGCGCTTGTCCATTCCGACCTGGGCAAATCGGCTTACGACGCCACTGAAATACCGCTTGCTTCCGTCCGCGAGCTTCAACGAGATGGAAACCTTCTGGCCGATGATTTTTGTGAAATCGATGGAGCCGTTCTCTGAATACAGCTGGGCAGAAATGCGGAAGAGATGGGAAATGCTTTCGTGGGCAGCAAAACTCACAAGGAGAAGGACATCTTTCCCCAAGGGTGTTTCGATCGCGATGACCCTATCATCTTGCGTAAATGGCATATTTCCTAAGCACTTTCTCTCCGAAGCCGTCGCTTAGCGGAGAAGTCTCTTTCCCATCCACGTACCCTCGAGCAAGCGGAGCGGATACTGTTCCACAGAGTCTTTTGGTATGTTCGGGAAATAATACTGCCATGCTCCTCCCGTGAAGTTGCCCATGTTCAGCAGACTTCCTTCCAGGCTGGAATCCACGGGCTGGGGAGAAGCCAGGCCCGCGAGCCCGGTTAGTTTTGCGCCAGCCTTCAGGCGAATGCACCACAATTGTTCCAGATCGCTGAAATTGTCGCTGAGCGCCAGGGAGGACCTCAATTCCTCACGGACGCCGTCTGAACGGGAACGATGCGGCAGCGACCCTCCTTCGAATTGGTCACGGATCTCAAGCAATAGTCCCTCGGGAAACCACCAGCCACCGAAAGGGTCGTTACGCTTCTCGTACGGATCCCGGAAGGAAGTTCCGCGAAGAAGCGTTACCCCTTCCACCAGCGTCACGGGCTGCGGAAACCCCACAAACGCCTTGAGGACATTGACAGACATTTTTGTGGCCGCATCTTCGGGATCTCTGCCATCTAAGAACTGCGCACTTTCTGGCAACAGGAGTCTGCGAAGGAGATGCTCACGCAGATTCATCCAGTTCAAACCCTCGTTCGGGTCCAAGATCACCGGAGCTTCGATAGCAGGACTCATAGAGCTCAGGCGTAGGTAAAGGCGCCATTTTCTCCGACGGAAACGTGAATGGCGGATGGCTTCTGGCGTTCGGCCATGCGGCTAAGAAGATAGCGCGAAACATCCGGGAGCATGGTGTTGGTGAGGATGTTGTCTACGTTGCGCGCGCCGGATTCGACTTCCGTGCAGCGCTTGGCGACTTCGGCGACGACAGCCGGGTCGTAGGTCAGTTCGATTTTGTGGTTATCGCGGATGCGGCGCTGAATCTTGGCCAGTTTCAGCGTGACGATTTGCTTCATAGCTTCATCGCGAAGCGGGAAATACGGAACGGTAACAAGGCGGCCCATGAAGGCGGGCTTGAAGATTTTGTTGAGTTCTGGCTTCAGCGCTTTGGCGAGGCCGTCGGCGCTGGGAGTGGTTTCCGGATCGGCGGTGAGCTTCATTAGAAGATCGGTGCAAGCGTTGGACGTGAGAATGATGATGGTGTTCTTGAAATCAATCTCGCGACCTTCGCCGTCTTCCATGTTGCCCTTGTCGAAGACCTGGTAGAAGAGTTCGAGAACGTCTGGATGAGCTTTCTCGCATTCGTCGAGCAGGACGACGGAGTAAGGCCGGCGACGGACGGCTTCCGTCAATACGCCGCCTTCACCGTAGCCGACGTAGCCCGGAGGCGCGCCCTTGAGGCTCGAAACGGTGTGCGCTTCCTGGAATTCGGACATGTTGATGGTGATGAGATTGCGTTCGCCGCCGTAGAGAAAATCAGCGAGGGCGAGAGCGGTTTCGGTTTTGCCAACGCCGCTGGGGCCCACAAGCATGAAGACACCGACGGGCTTGACGGGATCGTCCATGCCGGCGCGATTCGTGGAGATGCGCTGAG
>CAVSIW010000076.1:0-18560 GCA_963727945.1 uncultured Acidobacteriota bacterium | reverse complement strand
GTGGCAATGAGGTGAGTGGATGGCGGGGCCTTTTGAAACAAGGGTCTGATAAAGGAGAGTACGGATTTAGGGTCTTTAGGCGAGGGCGGTTGATTATGCAGTTTGCGAAACTGGGATTCAACCCCCATCCAGAAGCGCGTCAAATCGTCGGTGAAATTCATTTGGACCACGTTCCGGTAACTCATAACAAACGAGAATTCATGCAAGAGTCTCCGCTGTACCAAGAAGTTGTGACAGAGGGAAATATCTTTTGGGAGTTCATGCGTGAACTAGTGAGGGAAGCTCGATCTTCCGTTCGGAAGACACAGATTGACCCAGGGCATCGTTGACAAGGTATTAGCACAAAAAGACAACATAATGAAGGCAATCAGAGGTATTCCAGAGCTTAAGGAATACGCTTTTCCTGACCTAAGCGAGAAAATCAAGGGTAAGGCTGATGAAAACGACGGCGTTTCAGCTTTGGAAATCGAAAAACGCGACCCGCGGAGCATGGTCACGGTCGTTGAGGAACATCAAGCAACTTCGGAACATGACAGAAAGCCGAAAAAGACACAAATCAAGCGCACGTACTTTATTACCGTAAATGGCAAGAAGTTCAAGGTAGAGCACAGTTTCGTGGATCTCAAGACTGATCAGATTTTGAAGGATAAGACTGTCGATGAAGAGAAAGGAATCCAAGTTTTTACCAACATAGCTTTTCCAGCGTTTGCCAATACCAAGGACCATGTCTTTTATGCTACTTGGCACATCGCGGAAGCTATCGCTGAAGTTATGGTTGAACGCAACCAAAAACCAGCCGAGGAAATAGCTAAGATTAGGGATCTTATCTGAAGAAAAGCTCTGAGTTGACCCGCCAACTCGATGAAGTCGAAAAGGAAAAGAAGCTCGCGGAAATACTAAAGAAAGAATGGGAAGCGAAGATGGCTCGCATCAATCAACTTAAGGCCCAGAGTGCCGATCTCACGATTTAGCTGGACCCACGCTTGCAAAACCAGACCCCAAGGATGGGGTGCCCGAAGAAGAAAGACAGAGTCAAAATCCTCTCGGCGAGTTGGGGGTATTTCACCCACCTTAAAATCGAAAGTCGAACTAGACCGAAAACACGAGCTTACTTCGCGGCAGCGTGATGGTCGTAGCTGATGACCCTGGTAATTTTCCACGCGCCGTCTTTGTATTGCCACAGATGAATGAACTTGCCTTCGCCGACGCCCTCGGTTTCCTCATGTCCCGGGTGGTGGAAACGATGGACGCCCATCTCGACCGCGCCATAGCCCTTCATGTGATACACCTGCAGCGTCCCTGGAACGAGTTCGCGGGTCACTTTGCCACAGATATTCTTCTTTACGCTGTCGGTCAATGCGGCCTTGCCGAGGGTGACGCCACCCTGATCGTGGTAAAACTCGACATTATCCACGAAGAACGAACTGAACTTCTCCAAATCGCAACGGTTGTAGGCGTCGAACAGGGCGGCATCGAGCGTGGTGATGGCCTTGTCTAGTTCGGCCTGGGAATTAATGTTCTCGAGCGCCGGGACCGCCTGAGCGCCGGCCCTGAAGCAGCACAAGGCGAATACCGCGAACAGCAGCAGCGTTTTTGCAGCGAAGACTCTCTTCATGAGACTCCCTTTTCGGCTGGCGTGCAGGACACAAGGATATACGTCATGCAGAGGCAGGAAGTTCCGAGCGGCTCGTGTGACAGCGATGCGCACGCTGGTTATTACCAGAGGCGGAGGAGGGCGTAGAGGTCGAAGAGGGCGTGGGCGGTAACGATGGGGAGGGCGCGGCGGGAGGCGGCGAGGTCGGTGCTGGAGCGCGCAAGGGTGGCGTCGCCGAAGAGCCTGAGCGTCTGATCAAGGCGACGCGGGTCCATGCTAGGATAGATAAAGTCGTTACTTGGCGTTCCTTGGGCCATTCGTCGAAAAGAATTAGAAATACGCGCCGGAAGGATACTGTTCGTGGAGCCTCCGAAGTTTACCCCGGCGGAGCTGGCCGGATTGATTGGCGAGGCTGTTGCGTGGATACAGCAGCAGCGCGATAAGTATCATCCTGTTAGTGATCCTCTATCAGAGCCCGTGAAAATCAAGCTGCGCCCGTTCTTTCCTGCGGAAATCCTCGATGGTCTGAGGATAAAACATGTATCCCCAACGGGCGAGACCATTCCCTACCCGCCGTTTTATGAAAGGGTTCGCGCCGGCGGCTCGCGCGTTGTTCCCGATGCGGCGCACATGACGGCGATGCCGTTCATTGATGTCGCGCTGTTCAACCGGGAACCGACGCTGCGAACGGTGTTTCACACGCTGGTGCACGTCACGCAATTCTCCGTCCTGGGGCTAGAGAGGGTGATGAAAGGGTACTTTCGGGCCTTGAATGAGGCTGGCTTGTGGATGGTCGCGCCGTGCGAAGAACAAGCGTACAAGATGGATGGCCGCTTCACCAAAGATCCCTCGGACTATTTTTCCGTGGAAGCCGAAATCCGTGAATGGCTGCGGAACGGAAAGTTCTAGACTCAGGGCGCAGAATAGATCCAAGTTCAAGATGCGAATGGAGGCAGTTCAGCTCGATCCACTCGGCTGAATCCAATGGTGATTGCGGGAGCTAAAGTGCGGAGACCATGCGGGCGATGGCGTCGTCAAACGTGGATTTGTTGTCGAGATAGGGCTGCCAGAAGCGGGTGAGAAGCTGAAGATAATCGTTCCAGCCGCGCTGGTAGAGGTCTTCGCGGATGGCATAGGGGACGTAAGTGTCTCGCGGAGCGACCGGAGCGCTACTCGAGCCGGAGTTCCCGGGCTGCTGTTTGTCTCGTGGGTCTTTGTCGTTCGTCGCCAACAAAGGCTTGATCACTTCGCCGGTGGTGTAAAAAATGAGCGCGTGCCAGAGGTCGCGCGGGATGGCCTTATCGCGCTGACGGCATTCGCGAACGATCGCCGCCTGCACAGGCTCGGCGATTCCGTGCGAAGCTTCGTGAAATAACACTTCGAACGCTTCATCGCCCTGGTTGCGCGTATCCGTGCTGGAAATCATGACGCGCAGAGGGTCGATTGTGGTGTACGCGCCCGCCCAATTTGCGTAGGCGGAAACATCCACGCGAATTTTCGCCTTGGGCCATTTGGTCTGATAGATGTCCGCGAGCCGCTCCGAGATTCCGACACCTTGTTCTTCCACGAGAGGCGCGACGCGGGCGACCCAGCGGCGGTTGGCGCGGTCATGGTCGGCCCACAAGTGCGCACGATAGACGGGCGCGGCGGATTCCAGCACCTGGGTGATCTTCGGAGGCAGGCCCGCGTCGCACGTCTTCTTTTTAGTTCCAGAGAGTTCGTCGCAATCCTCAAAATCTCCGAGCTGGTTTTTCAGCAGAATGAGGTCGGTATTGAAGAGGAGGTCTTTGTCTGCATAGTTTGCCGCGTAGTACGCCACGGCGCTGTCCCAAGCGGTGCGTTCCCCCGGAGTAAGCGCCGTACCTGAGTTGCGCATGGTCTTCAGAGTGCTTTGCGCGGCCGAATTGTTTTTTGTCGCAGTAGTTGACGGAGTCTTGCGCAGCTTCGCTTCGTAATAGAGCATGTGGTGAAGATTGATCCAGAAACCGCTGTGAAATTCGAAGACGGGAAGCGGCCCGTAAGCAGAGCTGGATTGTCGCGCGCTGGCCGCGGGCACCAGAAGTGCGAGAGGCAAGAGCAGCAAGAGAGTCCGAGTGAATGCCGGGCGCATGTGGAATCGCACGATAGTAGCGCCAACTCCCCTGCCGCACAAACCCCGGACTCTTTCTTTCCCCTATTTCGCAATAGCCGATGTAATATGCCCGCGCATTTTGCTGACGGGAGAGTGTGATGACGAGACTTCGTGTGCTGGGAATTCTTGCGGCGGGATTGTTCGCGCCATGTGGATTGTTCGCGCAGCAGCCGGCGCAACTGCCCGCCTTGAAACAGGAAGCCGTTGCGGAAGTGGACAAGCTCCAGACGCTTACGCAACAAATGGTGGACGAAATTTATAGTTTCAGCGAGCTGGGGTTCCAGGAATACGAAACTTCGAGCTACGTCACCGGCATTCTCGAGAAAAACGGATTCCATGTGGAGCGAGGCGTCGCGGGCGTTCCGACGGCGTGGGTAGCCACGTATGGGAGCGGCAAACCGGTCGTTGTCTTTATCACGGATGTGGATTGCATTCCGCGGGCTTCGCAGAAGCCGGGAGTTGCCTATCACGACCCGATCGTCGAAGGTGCGCCGGGCCACGGGGAGGGCCACAACTCCGGGATGGCGGTCAACGTGACCGCGGCGCTGGTGCTGAAAAAGTTGATGGACGAGCACCACATCGCGGGCACGATCAAGCTGGTTCCCGGCGTTGCGGAAGAGTTGCTCGGAACGAAAGCGTTCTTCGTGCGTGCAGGTCTGTTCAAGGATGCGGATATTGTTCTAGGCGCGCACGTGGAATCGGAATTTTCGACTTCGTACGCCACGGGCGGGGGCGAGTGGAGCGGAATCGTTTCAGTGCAATATTTTTTCCATGGCAAGGCGGCACACGCCGCGGCTGCGCCGTGGGAAGGGCGTAGCGCGCTGGATGCGGTCGAGTTGATGGACACCGGCTGGGATTTTCGCCGTGAGCATCTGCGTCCGGCGCAGCGTTCGCATCGAGTCATCATCAATGGCGGAGATCAGCCCAATGTTGTGCCGTCGGAGGCGGCGGTTTGGTATTACTTCCGGGAGCTGGATTATCCGCACATCAAGGATCTCTACGAGTTAGGAAATACCATGGCGGATTCCGCAGCGAAAATGACGGGCACGACTGTTGATCACAGACTCGTGGGTTCCGCGTGGCCGCCGTATTTGAACAAGGTCATCGCCGAGGCGCAGCAGAAAAACATCGAGGCCGTCGGGATGCCCAAGTGGAGCGATGCGGATCAGACGCTGGCGAAGGCACTCCAAAAAGAGATTGGCGCGAAGGTGGAAGGGCTGAAAGAAAAAATCGATCCGCTGACGGAGCCGGTGAAAAAGCCGACCGGCGGGGGATCAGATGATATCGGCGATATTTCCTGGAATGTGCCAATGGTCTACCTCATGTACCCCGCAAACATTCCAAATCTTCCGGGGCACAGCTGGGCAAACGGAGTGGCGATGGCAACGCCGATCGCTCATAAAGGATCGACTGCGGGCGCGAAGGTGCAAGCCATGACTGCGCTCGACTTTTTTCTGCAGCCGCAACTTGTGCAGCAGGCGTGGGACTACTTTAAGAATGTGCAAACGAAGGACGCCCATTACGAGACGTTTCTAGGGCCTGACGACAAACCTGCGGTCGAGATGAACAAGGAAAAAATGGAGAAGTTCGCGCCGCAGCTGAAAAAATATTATTACGACCCCGCGCGGTTTAAGACTTATCTGGAGCAACTGGGGATTCAGTATCCGACCGTGAAGACGCAACCCTAGTGTTGATCGGCTGGCTTCAGAGATTTCTTGCTGCTTCGGCCAGCCACCGGTCCAGAATGATCAATTGATTTTCCGTCACGTGCTCATGGAACCGGACGCCCATGCCAAGTCCGGGGCTAACGTAAACCACACGCGCTTCTGTCGCAAACGACTCTTCGCCGCGGATCAGCCGCAATTGAATCTGAGAGCCCTTGGGTGCGGGGTTTAGAGTGTCCACGTAACAGCCGGTTCTGCTGACGTCGGAGGTTCGAGCTATCACTTTGGCGCCGCTGGCGAGTTCTGTTATTTCCGCGACGAGGATCAGCGGATAACGAGGCGCATCACGGCGATCGGCCATCACATCTGGCATTTACAGGTCTCCTTCGCCTTGAGAGACCTGTCACACGCGAACGATTCCTCGGGGAATTGCGTCGCGGCAGGAGAGATGGCCCTATCTTTATTTTGCCGGGACGGGTTGCGCCGGAGCAAGCGTCAACATGGAGTCTGCGCCAATGCGTTAACGGCGGCTGCCCGAGCGAGTGAAGCTGGACTCCGGGCTACGGCAGCTTCGGATCAGAGGCGGAGCCGACCGCGCCTTTACGGTCAGCGCCGCGAAGAGTTCCAGATGCATCCAGGAAAAATGAGCGGTGTCCGGTGCGGCCGTAGCTTAGCGGAGTTGCGGCGAGCTCAAATTTTGCCGGTGCGCCCAAAGCGCTCGCGCCCACGATGACGAAGCGGAAGGAATAACCGTTTTTCATTCCAGTGGCGAGGTCGGAATCCAAAAGCCCCGCGGCTTGCGCGCTGGCGGGACCATGCAGCGGAGGCCCCAGGCTCGAAAGAGAATCGGGCAAGCGCGTGTAGGTGCGGCGGTAAGTTTCGACCGCTTCGGCAATGCCCTTGAGTGACTCGATGGCAGCGGCTTCATTTTTGTCCGCTTCGGCGGAGTCCCACTCCAATTCCAAAGAGGGCAAATCGAGAAGCACCAGACCGAGCGAGAGAATCTTCCACTCGCCGTTCTCTCGCACCAGGCCCATGTTCACTTGAATTGCGCTGGCGCCGGACGAATCCGTTGCGTCGCGCAAATCCACAGGCATGAACGCTACATTGTCGCGGATGTCGGCGCCGCCGATCTGGATCTCCGCGGCTCCCGCGGGTGTGTCGCAGCGCACGATGGGACGGCCGGCTGGGTTGGCGGTCACGGAAGGTTTGCCCGGCTCGTTGAGAAGGACGAAGCGCTTCATAAACGCAACACGCGCGGCGGGCGCCATGCGGGAGAACGATTCCTTGTTGCGCACGGTCAGAAAACGAACGAAGTCATTCTGGCTCTGCGAACAGGCGGCTGTTAGGACATCGCGCAGCGCGGCGGAGGGCCCAGTCGGTATGCTGACTTGCGCAGAGGGATTAGAGCTCGATTCTTGAGCGAGAGTATCGTTCGTGCGAAGCAGAAACAGCGCCATCAGAAAAAGCGCTGTTATCCCTGGAATATTTTTGCAAAATTTCACATCAGTCCTTTGCGGCGCTCAGAATGGCGGCCAAGTTTTGCGTAAAGGCTGAGCGCGGCATCACTTCGTTGCAGCCGGCTGCTTGTGCTTGCGCCGCCAGGTCGCGCTGCACGTGCGAGAGAAATCCCACAACCCTCAGATCTTTTTGCGCCGCGCGCACCCGCTCGATGGCTGCAAGCGGCTGGCTGCGCGCGTTCAAATCCACGATGACCAAATTTGGCACCGGTTCAAGCAGTCCCAGGAGCGCATCGCCGTTCGCGGCCACCTTTAACTCCAGTCCGAGATGCTTCGCCGTCTCCGCGACCTTCATTTGAAAGAACAGATCGTCCATCATTGCCACGACTCTACCCATGCCAGCTTTCCTCCACACGTGTTAATCATTATGCGCCACTTCAACTTTTCGGAGCCCTTTCGAGTAAGATTCATTCATTGCTTGGGAGGTGCCACATGCAGCAAGGTGTAGCCCGAACCACCGAGCCGGCCATTGCTCGATCCATCCAGCCTGCCCTGTTGCTCCTTGAAAAGACGCCGATTCTGCTCGAAACGATGCTTCGCGATTTGCCGGAAGATTTGCTGCGCTGGAAGCCTTCGCGGGATCGCTGGTCGATTGCGGAAGTCCTTGGGCATCTCGCAGATATTGAGATGGTGTACGCCGACCGGACGCGCCGCATCGTGACGGAAGATACGCCGACGCTGCAGAAGTTTGATGCGGCGGGCACGGTGGTGATTGGCGACTACGCGCGCGGATCGGCAACGGAGAATCTTGCGTTTTTCATCAAGACGCGGCGCTCGACAGTGATCCTGCTGAGAAGCATCCCGGCGGACGCCGGTGAGCGCGAAGCGACTCACTCAGAGCTCGGCAACATAACTCTCCATCAGATGCTCAGCGAATGGGCTTCGCACGACCTCGGACATCTCCGGCAGATCGCGGAGCTCTACCGTGCACGAGCGTTTCACCCGTACGCTGGGCCGTTCCAAAAATACTCCAATCCGAAACCGTGAACGAGCATCCGGAGGACGAACGCTTGGCCGCCGCGGGTCCGCGCGACGTGACTCTTTACACGCGGCCTGGCTGCCATCTCTGCGAAGAAGCTAAGAGGGTCATCGCGCCGGCGCTGCGAGAATTCGGCGCTGTGCTGCGTGAAGTGAACATCGAAAAGGACGCCGTTCTCGAGGAGCGGTACGGGATGGACATTCCAGTGATCTTCCTCGGCGCGCGCAAAGCCGCCAAGCATCGCGTTGATTTGGAGCAGTTCCGACGCCAACTTCGAGAGAGCAAATCCGATCAGGCAGAAGTGGGATAAAAAGACAGCTTCGTTTAGTGTGCGCCGCCGGGCTCATGCGCGCCAACCGTTTTGTCTGGCACGTCGCCTTTGCGGCCCTTGACGCGATCATATACGCTGATTTGGCTCACCGAGCCCAGCGCTTCGTTGTAGAAAGTCGGAACGCCGAGCGCGGTCCGCAGCTCTTCGTTGAACCTGCGCAGATTTTCGAGATGCGTAGCCAAAGCGGGGAGCTTCAAGCCTTCATCGGTCAAAAGAAATTTCTGGTAGCCCGCATCCCAAAGCCGCGTGAACCGTCCCCTGAGCATAATTGTCGGCACAACGGTCATTTGATAGAGGTCGTCCGTTCCTTTGCGGAACTCCGCGCCGCTGCCGTATTTTTCCACGCGCACGACGCCGCGCGTGCTGCCGACGGCAAAGCCCAGCGCGGCCAAGCTTTCGATTTGCTTCGGTGAGAAGCGGTTTTCGACATTCCACATGGTGCTCCTAGCCTAGTAAATGCCGAGAGTTCTGTAAAGCGCACCGCTGCGGACAAATGAATGGGAAGCAGACGCTCGCGAATCATTCGAGGCGAGCTGAGACTTTCCTCAAGTCTTGTCTTGGGACCAGGAGCGTTCCCAAGTACGCCAAAGCGAAACATCCCCGAGGCCCAGCCGGTTCCACCACAAATCCAACATCGTTTGATCGAGGCGCAAGATGCCGTCGCGCGTGACTCCAGAGGGAGGCGGAACAAGCGCTACCAGGCGATCGTAAACGCGGCCACGCTCGGAATCGTCAGCGCGAGCGAGAAGGTGCCAGACCGTGAGCGCATCACGCTGGCGAGATGTCGCGAGTATCTGTCCGAGTTCCACAGTGCGTTCCTGCGGGGTGCCGGCGGCAAAGTCAAACTTGGACAACGCCTCGCGAAACGACGCGGAAGCGTCTTCAAAGTACGGAGTGCCTGGCCCCACTTTCGGGCGCGTTGCGCAAACCGCACCGGCGGGGATGAAGGCTTCATGTCCGTCCAGCTTAAAACCAACCCAGCCGAGTTTTGTTCGGAGAAGACCGGCGCCCGAATCGTCTACTTGCAGCGTATAAGCGCAACCCAAGTCCACCGCAATCGCGGAGGGCGTATCCACGGTAAATTCACCAGGCGACGCCCAGATGAAAGCGTGGATCGTGCCGCGATCGAGCGCGAGCCGGCTATGCCCGTTGCCGCCAGTCACTAAACGCAAACGCGTGTCCGGTTCTACATTCACCGTACCGATGTCTGCAATGGAAATGTTCGCCTTGGAATGGCTGTCTGTGACAAGTGTTTGTCCGACACCAAGCTTGGCGGTTCTAGCATTTTTTCCGAAGCCATTCGATTCCACTCGTGGTGTGCCCGCCACGCTCTCGACGTCCCATCCTGGTCCGGCGGCTGTGTCCGGCTTCTGGCTCCATCGGAGAATCCCGAACGCGGCGATAAATAGGATAGTCGCAGCCGCGGCCGCGAGACTGAAAGACCAACGGGAAGGCAAAAAGCGTTGCCAAAATCGCGGTTGCTGCGCTGCCGCGATCTCAGGAAATTCCGGCGCCTGTCCTTGATGGCGGAAACGGGCAAGCGTGTTCTCCAATTTTTGAATCTCCGGGTCGGCTTCGCCGGAACCGTCCCAGAGGTAATCGTCATTCATGGCTCATTCCTTCTGTGCAACACGTTCTTTCGCTGCGCCGCTGAATTCTTGTCAATGCTGGAATCAGGCTGCATTGGATTGCCTGACGACGCATGGTTTAGTTTTTCCCGAAGCTGCTGCATGCCCCGATGCAAATTCACTCGAACGGAGCCGGGAGTCAGGCCGGTGCGCGCCGCGATCTCCGGCCCCGTCATGCCTTCCACCAAACGAAGGATCAGCGTTTCGCGATACGCTTCAGGGAGGCTGCGAACGAACGCCAGGATCATGGCAGCTTCCGCATCCGGAGCGGTCTTCGATGCAGGAAGTTCGGCTTCCTCTCCGGAGAGGCTTTCCGTCAGAGCAGCAACCGCCCGAGTTTGCCGGTGATAGTCATTGGCGCGGTTACGCGTGATCGCTGCCAGCCACGGTCCGAACTTGGCAACTTCGCGCAAATCGGAAAGCCGGGGCATGGCGCGCAGAAAAACTTCTTGCACAAGATCGTCAACATCGTTCGCCGGCACTCTCGCAAGCAGAATGCCGTGGACCATGCGTGCGTAGCGCGCGTACAAGCCGCCGAAAGCAGCACGGTCGCCTTCGCGCGCAGCCAGCACCAGCGAAGTATCGGCGGCGGGTTCGAGAGCAGGCGAATCGATCACCGCTCGACAGTCCCTGATTGTGAGGCGCGAGTCAACTCGGCTTCCGGAAAAGAATTTGCCAACTCCCGATATCATCCCGTTGTGCATGACGCCAGAATCCGTACCACTGTTAACAATGGACCGGGACGACCGCTCGAAACCGTGGAATTTCATTGCCGCTAAGCCGGGCCAAAGATTCTCTAGTCTTTATAGGGTGATTCCCTCTAACTCCTGCTAAAATCAGGCTATACCCGCAAACTGGCGTGCGGCATCTAACTCGGAGTAAACTGGTCGCATATCAAGGAGACCGACAAGAGATTTAAGAGCATGGCCATCGTTCACCCCATCGCAGCTTCCGACGACGCTTCTACCGTTCTGGCAGATAAGTCTCCGAGCCGAACAGGGAGCTCTGTGCTCGAGTTAATCGGCAACACGCCGCTCTTGCGTCTTTCGAGAATCGGCAGCGCATTTCCCCATGTGGAATTCCACGCCAAGGCAGAGTGGTTCAATCCCGGAGGATCCGTCAAGGACCGGCCGGCGTTGAGCATGATCCAGGAGGGTTTGGCGAGCGGCGATCTGCGCTTTGGCAAGACCATCATTGACGCCACCAGCGGCAATACGGGAATTGCCTACGCCATGATCGGTGCCGCGCTTGGCTATCCCGTGAAGCTTTGCTTGCCGGACAGCGCCTCCCACGAACGCAAACGCATTCTCGGCGCTCTCGGGGCGGAACTGGTCATCACCCCGGGCGACGAAGGAACGGACGGCGCGATTCGGCGCGTCCATGGGATCGTTGCGGCCGATCCGCAAAAGTATTTTTATCCGGATCAGTACAGCAATCCGGCCAATTGGCAGGCGCACTACCGCACCACCGCGAAGGAAATCTGGGAGCAGACCGGCGGGAGCATCACGCATTTTGTGGCGGCGCTGGGCACGAGTGGAACGTTTGTCGGCACGTCGCGCCGGTTGAAGGAACTCAACCCGTCGATTCGCTGCATTAGCCTTCAGCCGGACGCGGCGTTTCACGGACTGGAAGGCTGGAAGCACATGCAGAGCGCGCTCCGCCCAGCGATTTACGATGACACAGTCGCAGACGAGAATCTCGAAGTCGGAACCGAAGAAGCCTATCGCATGGTCAAGCGAATCGCGCGGGAAGAGGGCTTGCTGGTCAGCCCCAGTGCCGCTGCCGCGCTGCTCGGCTGCTTCCATGTGGCGAAGAGCGTAACGCCAAGCCAGCGCGCCGTGATTGTCACTGTTTTTGCCGATTCCGCGTCGAAGTATTTGTCAGAACGCTTTTGGGATGAAGAATGAACCTGCGATGAGCGAAATTTTCGAGGTCGGAATCAGCGCGGAACTTGCGGAAAAAATTCGCGAGCACGGCGTGGAGACCTATCCGTATGAATGCTGCGGCGCGCTGCTTGGACGGGACCAAAGTTTTGCTGACGGTTCTGAGGCGAATGCCGGCTGCCAAAGAGTTTCGCGCGAAATCCTTTCCCTTTATCCGCTTGTGAATCGGCGCGATGATTCTCCGCGAAATCGTTTTTCCGTTACAGCGGACGATGTGCGAGAAGCTGAAAAAACCGCGACCGCGCAAGGACTGGAAGTCATCGGCTGGTATCATTCGCATCCCGATCATCCGGCGCGGCCCAGCGACTACGATCGCGATCACGCATGGCCGTGGTACAGCTACATCATCGTCAGCGTGCACACGGGCGTGCCGCAGGACATGACTTCGTGGCGTTTGAAAGACGACCGGACCGGATTTTTGGAAGAGAAGGTCGAGCCGAAGAAAGTCAGCGCCGCAAACTAGAGCGGCCGCAAAGGAACGGGAGAAATCGAGATGTCTGTTAAAGTGATGATTCCGACGCCGCTGCGAGTGTATGCGGGCAAGCGCGATTCCGCGGAGTTCAGCGCCGCGACGGTCGGCGAAGCGCTCGGTGGACTAACGAGCCAATTCACAGAGCTGCGCAAACACCTCTTCACGGAAGACGGCAAGTTGCGCGCGTTTGTGAATGTTTATCTCAACGACGAGGATATCCGCTATCTGGCGAAGGAGAATACGCCTACGAAAGACGGGGACACCATCAGCATCATCCCGTCCATCGCCGGCGGTACTTCCGAAAACGCTAACTGACTTTAATTGACAGGGGAGTTTTGCAATGGCCACGACACTACAGCCGCAAACCGGAGCGAAGCCGGCCACGAACCTTTCGAACGAAGAAATCCTTCGCTACAGCCGGCACCTGATCATGCCCGAAGTGGGTATGGAGGGTCAGCTCAAACTCAAGAATGCCAAAGTTCTGCTGATAGGCACCGGAGGGTTGGGTGCTCCGCTGGGGCTCTATCTTGCCGCCGCTGGCGTCGGCCGTTTGGGACTTGTTGATTTCGATGTCGTGGATTTCACGAATCTCCAGCGGCAAGTCACGTTTGGCTCGAGCGACGTCGGCAAACCCAAAACCGAAGCAGCCCGCGCGCGACTTTCCAGCCTTAACCCCGACATTCAGATCGATACATTTGAAACAAAGCTTACCAGCGATAACGCGCTCGAACTTTTCAAGGACTTCGACGTCATCGTGGATGGCACCGACAATTTCCCGACGCGCTATCTCGTCAACGATGCGTGCATCCTTCTTGGCAAGCCAAACGTTTACGGCTCGATCTTTCGCTTTGAAGGGCAGGCGACGGTGTTCGGAATGCCGGAGGGACCGTGCTACCGCTGCTTATATCCGGAACCGCCTCCGCCAGGGCTCGTACCATCCTGCGCGGAAGGCGGCGTGCTGGGTGTGTTGCCGGGCATCGTTGGCTCCATCCAAGCGATGGAAACCATCAAGTTGATTCTGGGCACCGGCGAGAATCTTGTCGGGCGCTTGTTGCTCTTCGATGCCCTGGGCATGAAATTCCGAGAGCTCAAGCTGCGCAAGAATCCGAACTGCCCGATGTGCGGCGAGCATCGCACCATCAACAAGCTCATTGATTACTACGAATTCTGCGGCGTGCGCGGCGAAGAGGCTCCCGGCCTCGACGTGCAAGTTCCGGAGATTACTCCGCGCGAGCTAAGAACGCGTCTCGACCGCGGAGATGATCTCTTCATCCTGGACGTGCGCGAGCCGCATGAATTTCAAATTTGCAATCTGAAGGGTCACTTGATTCCGCTCGGCGAGTTGCCGCGGCATGTTCACGAGCTGGACTCTTCGCGCGAGATCATCGCACATTGCCGCAGTGGAAAGCGTTCCGCGGAAGCCGTCGATTTCCTGCGGAAGGCCGGCTTCCGCAAAATCCTCAATCTCAAGGGCGGAATTCTTGCGTGGTCGGATGAGGTAGACCCCAGCGTGCCCAAGTATTGAGAGTATTGAGCCGCTTCCTTGAGTTCCTGGCAAACTCTGCGTAGTCTAGAGGGCGTGTTCGGCGATATGCGATAAACGCCGAACGCGCCTTTAACCTTTCGGAGGCCTGAATGGCAGCTGCCAAGATCACCATCAACAGCAACGGCTCGATTCGCGTGGAAGGGGATTTTGAAATTGTTGATCCCGAGGGACGCGCCTTCGGCCTTGCTGGACGCACAACGATCGGCCTCTGCCGCTGCGGCCATTCTGCCAACAAGCCCTTCTGCGATGGCTCCCATAAGGTAGCTGGCTTTGCGGATCCTGTTTCGGCCCGCGAACTTCCCCCACCAAAGCCGAAGCTTTAGCCGGCAAAATTACCGCCGAACGAGACAATTTGCACTGTGAGACTGTCTCATCCTGAGACAGTCGCCGTTTATTGCCTGATACTGTGCCAATTGTCGGTAACTATAAGGGAACAAAGATGATAGATTCCTAAGGCTCCCTTTTCTCAGTTTGTCTTGGTGTCTCGCTGGTACACTTGTCCACGCATCCTTCTCCAGCCTACTTGTAAATAACGCAAAATCAGTAACTTGCAGACTGAGATTTTCTCCTCAGAAAGGGCACAAACTTGCATTCTTCCGGGGTTGTAGTTGTTTCTTCGGCAATTGGGGGGTTTCGTGGGTGGTTGGGGTCAAATCGTCGGGTTTCTTCGGAAGGAACGCTCTCGCGTTCTGATCGCTTCCACCGTCGTCCTCGGCTGCCTGTTCTTCGCCGCTATCTTCTACTTGCGGCAGTCTGCCTTTTCCGGTTCGCCAGAGACCTACCTCTATCTGGAAGTTGGCGGCACTCTCCTCAGCTTCTGCTACGCGGCAAACGCGCTGGTCAGGTTCCGCGGCACGCATGATCGCACCGCGCTCATCCTGGCATTCGGATTTGTGCTTTCGGGAATCATTGAGACGGTCGGCTATTTCGGGCTGAACGATTCGCTTCTGGATGGCCCCGTTGCTCTCACGAGAATCCCCATGGGCTGGATGGTCGGGCGCACGATTCTCGCCGTTCTTTTGCTCTCGGCGATCGCTGTGGAACGCTTTATCCCGACGGCTCGGCAACCAAGCAAAGAGACTGCCGGCGCAGTGCTGGTGGTCGTCATCGCGGCGTATCTCACAAGTCTTTCTTTTCTCGCCGCGCCTTCGGCGCCTGTTGCTCACGCTGCCAGCTTGATCTCTCGTCCTTGGGATTTGCTCCCCGGCGCGCTCTTCTTGATCGCAGCGATTTGCTTCCGGCAGCGTCTCAAGAACAGCAAGCAAAATCAGAGCGCCGCGAGTCTGTATGACTATTCGCTCTACGCCGTGGCATCGCTCAACGTCGTTTGCCACGTCTCCGCCGTATTTTCGCGGCATCTCTTTGATGGCCCGTTCTTCCTGGCGGAGCTGAGCAAAACTGCGAGCTACATCGTCATGCTTTCCGGCGCTTTGCTCGATCAGGCGCGTTTGTTTGAACAGGTTCGTTCGATGGCTGTCAGCGACTCGCTCACGGGCCTCGCCAACTATCGCCGTCTCATCAGCGTGCTGGAAGCCGAGCTGGACCGCTCGCGCCGTACACAACGCCCATTCAGCGTTGTGCTTCTCGATATGGATGGCCTCAAAACCATCAACGATCACTACGGCCATCTCACCGGAAGCCGCGCTATCGTTCGCCTTTCGAAGATTCTTCGCAGCCATTCTCGCGCCATTGATACTGCGGCGCGCTATGGCGGAGACGAGTTTGCTCTCGTTTTGCCGGAAGCGGGCACTGACATCGCTGCCCGCGTTGTTTCCCGCATTCGTGAACGGCTATCCGCGGAAGCGGAGCCGCCCGCGCTTTCCGTCAGCGCCGGGGTTGCCGCATTTCCCGAAGATGGCGACACACCGGAAAAGCTTCTGGGCGCCGCTGACCGCGCGCTCTACGGCATGAAGCATCGCAGTGGCAGCAGCGTACAAAATCTCACGCGGATTGCCGCGTGCCTGTGAGGATGAATGCCGCTCAAATCCACCAGGCATGCTTTTCCTTTCAACCGCGTCGAGCGGCGCATCCCTATGGAGATCCCGGTCCTTCTGGACGGACATCGCCGGATGCCGGGCACGGAATCGACTTTTACAGAAAATGTGAGTGCACGTGGCGCGCGGGTCGTGAGTACCCGCCGCTGGGAACTGGGCGAACGGCTGACGTTCGCATCGCGCACCGGAGAGTTTCGCTCCTCGGCCCGAGTTGCATACTGCGAACCATTGCAAGGCGACGGCTTTGCGATTGGCGTGGAGTTTCTCGAGCCAAAAGGGCGATGGGTTGTTTAATCCCCAAGATAGCTTGACGTAAAACGGCAAGCGGATAGGAGGGAATGCCTGGAACAAGAGAAGTCAGAAAACTTGCGCAAAATTAAAAAAATTTGAAGCGTCGTGCGGATCGAGAAGGAGCCGCCCGGCGCTTCATCTTTTTTGGGGACGGTGTTTTGCCAGTTTTCTACAGGATGACGGCCAATTTCAGCGCGCTGGCCCTACACCGCTCAGCGTGAGCCGGGCGCATTTTCCGTCATCGTCTGGCTGCAAGCACTTCCTCGTAGACGCGAACTATTCCGTTCACCATTTGCTCCGCCGAAAAATTCTCATTCACGCGCTTGCGGCCCTCTTGGCCTAACTTGCTGGCATAGTCGGCATCACGCAAAATCTTCGTAATTGCGCAGCAGATCTCCGGCACGTCTGGTCCGGAAACCAGCAAGCCGCTTTTTTCATGCTCGATGATTTCTCCGAGGGCACCGCGGTTGAACGCGATGGACGGAATTTCGTAGGCCATCGCGGCTAGCAGGGAATTGTTCAGCGCCTCGAAAAACGACGGCAGCAGGAACACGTCGAGCGCCGCGTACACACTTTCCACATCCTTCACGAACCCAGGAAACAAAACAGATTCCGCAACTCCCAATTCTCGCGCCAGCGATTCCAGTTTCACCCGGCACGGTCCATCACCTGCCAGCAGCAGTTTCGCGCTCGAAAAGTCCTTCTTGAGCCCGGCAAGCGAGCGAATCAGCCATTCTTGACCTTTGTCGGGCAGCAATACGCCCACGCAACCAAGCAATGGAGCCTCTTCGGAAACTCCCCAACGCGACCGAGCAGCTCGCCGCTGCGCGTCCGTAAATCGCGGCGGAATCTCCGCGCCTTCGTAAACGACAGTCAGCTTGTCTCGCTGCGCACCCGAATTTGCCGCTTGTTCCGCCACCCATTTTGAGTTTGCAATGATGCGCGCCGCGGCTTCATAGCGCGCGCGCGATGCACGGCTCTTCCCGATGGGATAGCCCACCCGGCGCGAAATCAAGAAAGGAACGCTCTTGTACGCGCCCGCCAGCCACACTGCCGACACCGCGTGCGCTTCATTGGCATGTACGAGATCGAAACCGCCGCCGCGGACCAATTCACGAATCTTCCGCGCAGCAGGAATCCGGAATAATCCGCGCGAGACAAAATGAACGCGCGCACCGCTCTCGCTTGCGCGTTCGCCCAGGGCAGATCCCTTTGCGGCCACAAGTTCGGCTTCATGGCCACGTGAGCGTAGTCCCTTCAGAATTAATAGAGCCTGATTTTGTCCGCCGCGCCAAGCCGTTTCGAGATCTACCAACAGCGCCTTCACGGCTTCTTCCCGCCCGCGCCTCGCGGCTCTTCATCGATCATTTTGCCGAGTTTCGCGTATTTCAACCGCACGGAGTGCGCCGCCATTTGCGAAATCAGCGCGCCGCGGTATCCATCCAAAAAGCCGCCGCGCAGAAAATAATTCTGAAACCAGCTCCACGGCGTCGCCAGCCACATCGCGCCTCGCCAATTTCGTTTCCCGGCCTCAAACATTTGCCTGGCCGCGAGTTCGGTGTACCGCTCGACATTCGCCTCGTGCTCTGCAAACGACCGCACGGTGTAGTGCAGCAAGTCCCCAGCAAGCCTCCCGGGCTTGCCCTCAAACTTCAGCGACTCATGAATGATTCCGGAAAACTGCGCCGCATCTCGGCGGTAAAGCCGCCGTTGAAAATCGGGGTACCAGCCCGAGTGTTTGATCCAGGCTCCCAGATACCAGGTTTTTCGGGCCATTTCGTACACGTTGAATTTCGGCTCGTGCTTCTTCCAATCGAGCAGCGAAGTCTGCAAGGCGCTGCTCAGCTCCTCGTCCGCATCTATGGAAAAAATCCAATCGTTTCTCGCGCACGCCGCCGCGAAATTCTTTTGTTCCGAGTAATTTGTCCACGCGCGCTCAAAAAAAGCCGCGCCATGCTCGCGAGCAATGGCCGGAGTCCTGTCCGTGCTTCCGGAGTCCACAACGACAATTTCGTCCGCGATTCCTTCAAGCGATGCCAGGGCGCGCGGCAGGTTATGTTCTTCGTTGAGTGTGATCAGGCAGGCGGAGAGGCGATTCATCGGGTGCGTCGGAAGCGGAACGGCGTCATCAGTATCTTACACTCACTGTGCGCCGAGACATGGCTGTAGTTTGCGGAAACACAGGGCAGGGAAGCAACGTCACTTTTTCTGGAAACTGATTCGAATCAGGCTCTCGCCAATACGAAACTCCGAGCCGTCCTGCAACATCGCCGCTCGCACGCGCTCTTCGTCGTAAAACGTCCCATTGGTGGAATTGAGATCTTTCAGGTTGATGAATTTGTCCCGGATTTCCAGCAAACAGTGGTGCCTGGAAATTTCCGGGTCATTCAGCGGGATATCAGCGCCTTTGCGCCCAATCACTACGCGCGGTTGCATCAGCCTGAAGACCTCGCCACTCGCAGGACCG
>CAVSIW010000075.1:0-13987 GCA_963727945.1 uncultured Acidobacteriota bacterium | reverse complement strand
CTTTCTCGAATTTCTTCTGTGGATCATCTGAAGGACGAGCCAGCTCTTCGCGCAGCCAAGCAAGCGTCAAACCGCGTTCGGCCAGAAGCCGGGCAGCAAAGGAGCCGCCTTCGCGGAGAATTCCGAGAAGCACATGCTCCGTGCCCACATATTTGGCTCCCAGACGCTCCGACTCTTCCGCTGAGTAGTTCAGGATACGTGTGCACTCCGCGCTCAAGGGCATCTCGACGGCCGTGGATAGGCGCTCACCGCGCGTGATTTGGGATTCGATTTCCTCGCGGAGAGATTGCGCTCCGCCCTTCTCGCTAAGAAACTTCCGAGCGAATGCGTGATCCTCGCGGAATAGTCCGAGCAACAAGTGCTCCGTCTCAATGTACTTGCTGCCGTATTGGCTGGCTTCGTAGCGGGCGAAGAAAATCACGCGGCGGGCTTTTTCAGTGTAGCGTTCAAACATACGTCATCTCACATTTCAAGCGGATTGTGGGGACACCCCGATTCTGTCTGTTCGCATCGGTATAAACCTATGGGAGTGAGGATACCATCAGGGAAACTGAGCGGATACGCTAGAAGGGGTGAATGCACCAGGCGCAAGCTGTTGGTGAATAGGCCGACGGGAGGGGCGAGTAAAGAAATGCGGTGCAGGTGAAGAAAGAGCAAGAATTGCACGGGACTAGTACCTGGGCGCGTGTTTTTGCAGGCATCGATCAGAGCCCCCATCCTACTGAAATAAAATAACTTAGTAGAAATTCAGAAAATGCGCCGGGCTTTGGCTCGTTTCGTGCCCTTGGTGTGGTCCCGGTCGAAATCAAATTGGAGAAAACTTCATGAGATTCCGAACCATTCTTTCCTTGGCCACCCTTTTTCTAACTTGCTTCACGGTAGCCGTATTCGCGCAGCCCTTGCCGCCGAACGAGGCTAGATACAGCACGAACCGCGCGCCGGAGAATCAATCCGTATCCGGAAAGATCGCTTCGGTGGGCGACGCAGCCTTCGCGATCAGCATCACAAAGGAAAATCAGGGACAACAGACAGTAGAGTTCCTGGTGGATGACAAGACGAAAGTAGAAGGCAAGCTGGCCGTCGGAGCGCAAGCCATGGTGGAATACCGATCGGATAGCGGGAAGAACGTCGCCGTGCACGTGGTGGTGACGCCGACCTCTGGCGTACAGCCTTCGTAGCGCTCCACGTTTTTTCTTTTCACGAAACTGCAATTCTGTAACCGTGCCGACCCAGCCCCGGCGCTGTCTGACTCACTCAACGCAAGTGAGGAGCCCAGATGCGCACGACTCTGAAGATTGTCCTGCCCCTAATCGTCAGCGTGGCGGTGGTGTCGTTGTTGTTCGCGGCCTATCAGGTGCGCACAGAGAGGCGCAATCTACGCAGCGATCTTTCGCGGCGCGCGGAGATTCTCGCCGAGAGTCTTCAAGAAAATGTCGAGCCGCTGCTGGACCACGGGCCGAATAAGAACCTGCAACGGATCGTGGGACGTTTCGGACAAAGAGAACATTTGAAGGGTGTGGCGGTTTACGACGCAGAAGGCACGGCGATTGCGATCACGACGGGGCTGCCTCTTGAATTTCAAACGCGACCGGCTGCCGCGACGCGTGCAGCTCAACGAAACGCGGGCGAGGGCGAATTTCTGACGTTGGATCGCGTCGCGTCCGGGGATAACAAGCCTTCGGGACCGATGCATGTCTTTGCGTTGCCATTGCGTCACGACGGGCAAGCGGCCGGAACGCTCGTCTTGTTTCACGACACGAGTTATATCGAAAGTCAGGTGCAGCACACGCTGAGGGACGCGTTTCTTAACGCTGCGATCCAGACGCTGCTGATCAGCCTGCTGGCGTTCGTGCTGGTGAGATGGACGTTCACCGCGCCGCTGGCGCGCACGGCGAAATGGCTGCGAACGCTGCGAACCGGACAGACGCATGCTCCGCCGATGACGCCGCAGGGAGAAATTTTTGACCAACTCCATCAAGAGGTGACGCATCTTGCGCATGACTTGAACGCGGCGCGAGCGACAGCGGAAGAGGAAGCGCGGTTGCGCGATTCGAACGTGTCTCTATGGACGGCGGAGCGCCTGCGCGTAAGCCTGAGAAACAAACTGCAGGAGAAGCCGCTCTTTGTGGTTTCGAACCGCGAACCGTATTTGAACGTGTACAACGAAAAAGACAATTCCATCGGCATCATCGTTCCGGCAAGCGGCGTGGTGACGGCCATTGAGCCGGTGCTGGTGGCGTGCGATGGAACCTGGATCGCGCACGGATCGGGAAGCGCGGATCGCGAAGTCTCGGATGCCTATGACCACCAGCGCGTTCCGCCGGAACGTCCAAGTTACACGCTTCGGCGCGTATGGCTGAGCAATGAGGAAGAAAAAGGCTATTACCAGGGGTTTGCGAACGAAGGCCTTTGGCCGCTGTGCCACATTGCGCATACCCGGCCGGTGTTTCGTCCCGAAGATTGGGTGCACTACCAGCGGGTGAATCGGCGCTTTGCGGATGCGGTGCTGCAAGAGATGGAAGGGACGGAGTCGCCGATACTGCTGGCGCAGGACTACCACTTTGCGCTGCTGCCGCGGATGATCAAAGAAGCGCGGCCGGACGCGCGCGTGGCGATCTTCTGGCACATACCGTGGCCAAACCCGGAAGTGTTTGGAATTTGTCCCTGGCAGAGGGAGTTGGTTGACGGCCTGCTTGGCGCGGACTTGATCGGATTTCACATTCAATCCCACTGCAATAATTTTTTGGAAACGGTGGATCGCGCGGTGGAAGCGTTGACGGAATGGGATCGTTTTGCGGTGAACCGGCAGGGACACGTCACGCGGGTGAGGCCGTATCCGATCAGTGTGGCTTTTCCGGAAAATGCGCACGCTGTAAACGAATCGCGAAACGCCGGCGAAGAGCGAGCTGCGCTATGCCACGAACTAGGCATCGACGGCAGCCTACTTGGCGTGGGCGTTGACCGCGTGGATTACACGAAGGGAATCATTGAGAGGTTCCGGGGCATCGAGCATTTCCTCGATCTTTATCCGGCGTACCAGCATCGGTTCACTTTTGTGCAGATTGGGGCGCCGAGCCGGACCGACATTGACCGCTACAAACATTTTCTGGACGAGGTGAGCGCGGAGGCGGACCGGATCAACGCACGGTTCCAAGCAGGCAGGTGGAAACCAATCGTGCTGCTCAAGAGACACCACTCACATCAAGAGATCGCGCGATTCTACCGAGCGGCTTCCGTCTGTCTGGTCACTTCACTGCATGACGGCATGAATCTAGTGGCAAAGGAATTCGTGGCGGCGCGCGAGGACGAGCGGGGGGTGCTTATGCTGAGCACGTTCGCGGGAGCCGCGCACGAACTGCCGGACGCATTACTCGTCAATCCTTACGACGTGCAACAAGTGGCCGAGACTATTCATCGAGCACTGGAGATGCCGGAGGAAGAGCAAGCAAGACGCATGCAGCGGATGAGGAAGAACGTGCGCGAGCACAACGTCTACCGATGGGCGGCTCATCTTCTCTCGGACCTCACGGAAATTCGCATTGACACTCTGGAACGCATCGAGGTGCAGCAAACGCCATGACCATACCGTCTCACACCAGGCCTATTGAACTTACAAGTTTGGAGCACGCTGACACAGCCTCCGAGAGACTGGAAAGCCAGCAGATGAACAGCGCGGAAACACCGTTCGACTTTTTCACCGTGGCATACTTGACGCGGATCGGCAATCAGTCCGCAGGCAAGCTTTCGGAGTTGCTGACGGGTCTTCAACAGTGCAGCGACGCTTCGATCTTTCACCACACTTTCCAGACCCTTAGCAGCCATCACTTTCTTACGGAGGGATTCTCGAATGATTTCGCGCAATGGGCACACGCGGAAGCCAACCGAGAAGATCTGGCCGAGCAGCTTGCGGCGCTCGACGTTCGCGACTATCTTTCCATCGCCGCGCTACGCAGCGACCTGTGCCGCGTGGTTGGAGATTACTGCACCGCGAACCGGGCGCTTGCAGAGCAAACCGCACTGGAGCGCTTTTATTTCTGCGAAAGCTCAGAAGTCACTTTACCGGTAGGCCTGACGGCGCGAACGCTGGGAGAATTCCGCGCCGGCATCGAACATTTGAGCCACGCTTCTTTTTACTTCCATTTCATTTCTTCAAGGCTTCGGCTTCAACTGCAGACAAACGACTTTTCGCATTGGCTCGCGGACGGACTCGGACTCGGAACTCTGGCGGACAGCGTGAATCACATTGACATATATACGAACACGCTCGACAGCGCCCGCGCAAAGGTGCTGCGGCTGATTGAACGCGAAAGGAGAAAAGGATGAGCGAAGTGGCGATCGCCAGCCGAATTCCATTGGATGATTACGCGGCACTGCTCGGCGCGGGTGAGATTGACGAGCTTCGCGTGCTTGCGAAACCCTTGCGAGGCCGAAGCATCGAGATGATCAACTCGACTGCGGTGGGCGGCGGCGTGGCGGAGATCCTCAACCGCCTCGTGCCGCTCGCGGAGGAACTCGAGCTGAACATGCGCTGGGACGTAATGACGGGCGGCGATGACTTCTACGGGGTCACGAAATCGTTCCACAACGCGCTGCATGGCGCTCCTTATCACGCGGAGCCGAAAGACTTTGAAATCTTTCTTGCGTGCAACGAACGCAACCGCGCGCGGCTTCCGCTGGACGCCGAATTCATGATCATCCACGATCCGCAGCCCGCTGCGCTGATCGATGGACGCAAGAAGAATGGGAATCACTGGGCCTGGCGATGCCACATTGATTTGTCTCATCCCCATCGGCAGGTATGGGATTTTCTAGAGAAGTTCGTGGCGCGCTATGACGCTGCTCTGTTTTCTTCGCCGGAGTTTTCCCGGGAGTTGCCCATCCCGCAATATCTCTTTTATCCGGCGATCGATCCCCTATCCGAGAAGAATCGCGATCTGGACGCCGAGTTTGTGGCGCAGATGCTGTCACGTTATCAAATCAATCCGCTGCGACCCATCCTCACGCAAATCTCGCGGTTTGACCGGCTTAAAGATCCTGTGGGTGTGATCCGCGCGTATCGCATCGTGAAGCGATACTTCGATTGCCAGTTGGTGCTCGCCGGGGGCAGCGCTTCCGACGACCCGGAAGGTGCGGTGGTTCTAAAGGAAGTCCAGCGCGAAGCGAACGGCGAAGCGGACATTCATATTCTCGAGCTGCCTGCCTGGGCTCCGCTGGAAGTAAATGCACTCCAACGGGCTTCGACGATCGTGATTCAGAAGAGCCTGCGGGAAGGTTTCGGGCTGACGGTATCCGAGGCGCTGTGGAAGAAAAAGCCGGTAGTGGCTTCGGCGGTTGGCGGGATCCCCGTACAGATCATCCACAAACATACGGGACTTCTGGCGCACTCGGTGGAAGGCACGGCGTATCAAATTCGGTTCTTGCTGTCCCATCCAGAGATCGCGGCGAAGCTGGGCGAGAATGGCCATCAGCACGTGAAAGAGAATTTTCTGATTACCCAGAAACTGAAACGCTATATGACGCTTTTGCTGGCGATGTCGCGCGCAAAGTAGAGCTGTGCAAGCGCCGCCCCTCCAAGTTCTTACGAGGCGGAGATCATTCTGAGATTTTCCCGCGAGACAGCACTCTTGAGAACCCGTCTGAAGAGCTAGGCCGCTCAATGAGTCTTAGTAAGTGAGCGACCATCCAACGACTGTCAAGGTGAGCACCAGCAACAGCATTGCTGTGCTGACGACGCTGAGGGTTCTGCCGTGGCCGAGGAGATAGTCGCGCGACTCCGCGTCAATGCAAAGAAGGACGGAGACAACCAGGACGACTCCCCAAGCGAGAATCGCGGGCAAGCCGGGATACCTGCCAATCATGGAGAGAAATTGGCCCGGCGGCTGGCCTGCAGGAATCCACCAGGGAATCATGGGGGCAATACCTGTGGCGAGCGAAAGCGTCAACAGTTTGCGGGTAAACCAACCTTTGACTTTTGGCCGGGCTTCTTTCCAGATGAAGTAGTCCCAAGCCAACAAGGCGACAGCGAAGAGCACCCAGCCATAAAGCGCCGCTTTTTGGTCAAACCACCACCAAGCGCGAAAGACGAAGTGCGCGTTGTGCCCCATGGCGAAGCGAGGGAGCAGGAATATCCCTACGAGGCCGTTGGCCGCGACTGCCACAAGCAACGTTACCAAGCTCATCAGCTGAAACCAATAGCGGGTAGGAACACGCCGACACCGGGTGCATACGGATTGTTTGGGCAGGAAATTTAGTCCACAACGGTCGCAGAACACGGCTGGTCTCCCCTCGGGGAATCGAATCCTGTGATCGAAGCAAGAGTATCTGATTGGAATCGAAAAAAACTACTGGTCTGAGGGTCAGTTGAAAGGGCAGGCAGTATTGGTAGTATGGAAGTATCCAGCCAGATACTTTCCAGGACGTAGTGTCGAAAAAGAGCCTAGACTTGAGAAAATTCCGCGGTCAGGCGGGGGTGCAATATGACCGAGGCCTCGAAACAATGGGAAGGCCAGATTGTCGGAGGGATTTTTCCCTTGCGGCAATATCTTGGCGGATCCGATCACAGCGCGGTGTTTTTGACGGAGTTCGGCGAGGGTGCGCCGCAAAAAGCGGCCATCAAACTTGTTCCGGCGGATGCAGCAACAGCCGATTTGCAGCTCTCCCGATGGAACTTTGCTGCGCAATTGTCTCACCCCAATTTGCTGCGATTGTTGGGCACGGGCCGGTGCAGGCTCGGCGGCAACGATCTCCTGTATGTGGTGATGGAGTACGCCGAAGAGGATTTGTCGCAGATTCTTCCCCAGCGCGCCCTTACTCCGGAGGAAACACGCGAGATGCTGTGCGCGGTTCTGGATGCTCTGGAATACCTTCACGCGAAGGGATTCGTGCATGGCGATCTGAAGCCTGCAAACATTCTAGCTAGCGGGGAGCACCTGAAGCTTTCGAGCGACGCGATTTCGCATGTTGGAGAATCGCAGGGCTCTTCAAAACGAGCAAGTGTTTATGATCCGCCCGAAGCGATCAGCGGGATGTTAACGCCTGCGGCTGATGTTTGGTCGCTGGGGACGACGCTGGTTGAAGTGCTGACGCAGCGATTGCCGGATTGGCAGCCTGGGCCGCACCGCGAGCCGGTGGTACCCACGAATATTCCCGCGCCATTCCTGGAGATTGCTCGCCAATGTCTCCGTCTGGAGCCGCAACGGCGCATCAGTGTTGCTGACATCGCGGGGCGGTTGAATTCACGGGTGGCGGTGGCGTCGGCTTCTGCGTCGGCGATGGCATCGATGGCGAGCCCTGTAGCGGGGAGCGTGGCCCCGGCCGCGCCCAAACCCAAAGGTTCGCTGCCACTACCTCCAAGGGCCGCGGCAAGGTTGCAGACCAATCCGCATCGGCCGCCGCCATACAGAGAATCGGGGGCGGGGGCGAGGTCGAGGTTTATTGTTCCGCTTATCGTGGGTGCCCTGGCTTTTGCTCTGATTCTAACTGTGCCGCGACTTCTCACGCACCACCCGGAAGCGCAGTCCAGTCCGACAGTGGCACCGGAAAAGCCGACCGGCCAACCTACCGCTCAAAAACCGGTTGCGTCCACAGTTTCGCCAAAGTCCCAGGCCAAGCCCGAGCATGAACCAGGCGTTTCCGAAACAGCTAAGTCCGCTGCGCGAGAAGCGCAACAGGCAACGCAACGAACTGCACAACCAGTTGCTCCGGACTCTTTAAAGACAGCCAGCGAGAGGGAGCAGCCCTCGTCAGCGACTGCAACGGCACCGACTCCGGAGCCCGCAGAAGCCGCGAAACCGGCTACGGCTGGAATGGCTCCCGCCAAGGGGGAAGTCCTGGATCAGGTCTTGCCGGACGTGTCGCAGAAAGCGCGCGACACCATTCACGGGAAGGTGCGCGTCAGCGTCAAGGTACACGTTGATCCGGCGGGTAGTGTATCGGGAGCGGAGTTGGATTCTCCAGGACCGAGCGCATTCTTCGCGGATCTAGCACTGAAAGCCGCGAGACAATGGGCCTTCACGCCCCCGGAAGTGAATGGAAAAAGCGTTGCGAGCGAATGGCGCTTGAAGTTTGAATTCACGCAGAAGGACACGAAGGTCACTCCGACGCAGACGGCGCCTTAACAAGAAAATCGCCGAGAATGCACCTGTCCTTTGGGACGGAGCGTCATTAACCTGCGCCTATCAGTTACTCCCCGATCTGATTGAAAGTACATAAGTTAGACGGCCAGACGAGGGCTTCTGGACTGCCGTACCATAGCCTCATCCAATTCAACTCTTTAATTTCACTTGAAGCAGGCGGCGGCTTGTGTGCGCCGGAGCCTGGCGGAGCCACAGCGAATGATCGAGCAGCAAAATCGGATTTACACAGGAAACCACTCTGGTCCGGAATCAAAAACGGACCGGATGCGGCGCGCCATTCGTTACGCGGCTGTGCTCGTGCTCTTGGGCGGTTTTTCGCTTGTGGCAGGGTTTGAGACCGCGCGCAGGACGCTGGCGGCTTCCGGGTTCGATAGCGAGCTTCAGGCTCAGAGCACTTCGCATTCAATTTCGCCGGTGCGGATGCCGACAACCGACAAAAACGCTGATCCGGAGTTCAATAGGCTCCCACCGCAGCAGCAAGTGGAGCGTTTGCTGGAACGCGCGATGAACGACGACGCGGCTTCCCTCAATCTGCTCCGCGAAAGTGTGGATGGCTGGAGAGGCCATCTGAAAAACACGGACCGGCTTTTCGACCTGGTACTGGCGGCGCTGAATTCGCGCGATCTTCGCGTAAGGACGGCTGCGGTGGAAGTTGACCTCGCGGCGAACAACCTGAGCAAATCGCCAGAGAGCGTCACACGGCTAGTCCAGCAGTTGCAGCACGATCCAGCAGCCCGAGGGATGGCATTGTGGCGGCTCGGCTCACTCGGAAATCGCGGCGTCGAGCCGGAGAAAGTGCTGCACAGCCTCCTGAACTACGCGCACGATCCGAACGAGCACACCCGCTATTGGGCCGTGGAAGGTTTGGCGATGCTGGGTAACGACGCCACGATCGACCCGCTACTGGACATCCTGGCCCACGACGGCTCGCCGCGAGTCCGCGAACGCGCTGCAAGCAGCCTGGGACAATCCGGCATGCTGACGCGGGAAGAGCGGCTTGCGGCGGTTCCGCATCTGCTCAATTTTGCCGACGACGATTCGCTTGCGACGACGACGCGGGAGTTGGTGTATGGAACGCTGCGCGTAATTACGGGCGCCCCGCTCGGCAACGACGCCAACGCGTGGCGGGCATGGTGGGCGCATCACGATCCGGCGCAGGAACGCCCTCGGCGGCGTACAAGTCTTCTGCACGCTTAGACAAAGCAACTGGGAACTTCCTCAGCAAAAATTAAGTTGGCCGAAAGTGAAAAGGCTTACACGGTATTGCGCCTCATCTGGCTGTGGCGGGCATGCGAAAGAGCCAGCTCAGCAGCAAGTGCGTAGGCCAATAAATCAATACAATGAGTGGAATAAAAATCATTGCAAGGTGTACAGGAGAAGGTCCCCATGCCCGATGGAAAATGGGATCGCGGTGGGCGTAGTTCATGTTGAGCTCCACGGATAAGAAGCGCGAGACAATCAGAAGAACGGCCGCAATCGCGGCTTGCAATCCAAGCGCGCGCCTGTCGTAGCCAACTCTGCGCAAGGTCCAAAGAAGGACCAGGGGCAGGCCGATGTGAAAAGTCGATAGGAGGCGCACCCACAGCGGGTATCGGGCGTCCCACATGTAATCCGTGCCGCCTACGAGAAAGCGCCCGGTCACCAGGCGCCACCCAACGTCCGACATCCAGAATATGCCCGCCGCCAGCGAGCTGACCGCCTGACTCGAAAGCAAAAGAGGATTCGCCCACCAAATACCGACAAATGTGAGGATCACGGCGACGTCGCACAGGTGCAGCAGATTCGCCCAACCCCAAACGCGGAAATACGCGGGAAACCAGACCGCTATCCAAAGCAAGCTAAACCATCGGAGCACAGGAAAAGTGGCCGGGCCCAACGACATGCGTTTTCACCTTTTCGCTGGAGGAAGACGGCTAAGGCTATCACAACCGATTACCGAGATTGCAGCGGTGCGGGAGCTTCGATCCGCGATGGCACAGAGCATTCAACGGTAACCCAATGCGGGGCCGAGTTGGATGGAACTTGGCATGAAGGTTCCGCTTCCGCGAGCGACTTCTTTACCGCGGCTGTCCAAGAGCACTCCTTCCGCGATGTAGAGCCGTTTCGAACGGCTGACGACCTGGCCGCGCGCGAGGAGGCGTCCGTCGGAGACGGGCCGCAGGAAATAAAGCTGGAAGGAGGAAGTCACCAGAAAGCAATCCGTGACGAGCGACTGCGCGGCGAAAAATGTCGCGTCGTCCAGCGCTTTGAAATAGACGGCGCCGTGAACCGCCTGAGCCGCGTGATGGAAGTCCTCGCGTAGAGGCAGTTCGATCTCCGCGCGCCCTTCCTCGGGGATACGGAGCAGCGGCCGGAACCATTTGTTGATCGGCGCGCTCTCAAACATCGTGACGAGTATTTCGAAGTGTGTGCGTTCCATGGTGTGGGGTTCGGTTCGCTCCAGGATTCAAGAGGATTCGGATTTCTAGCTCGCGGCGGATGAAGTCGGAGAGCCGAAGTTCTCTTGGTGCTTGCGAAGCAGAAATTGGTCGGTCATTCCCGCGATGTAATCGCAAACGACGGCGTGCCGCGCTACCGTGCGAGCAGATTCTTCATGCGAAGTTGGCATGGAGCCGGCCGAATTGAGGTAATAGACAAAAAGTTCTTCGAGGCAGCGTACGGAGCGGTCGCGGTCTTCGGTGATGGCAGGGTGGTTGTAAATGTGTTTGAAGAGGAAGCGTTTCAGTTCGGCGTTGCGCTCCGCAAAGGCATCACTGAAACCGGCAAGCCTGCGCGGGGAGCGGCGAATGTCTTCAACTGTGGCGGCTCCGGAAGCGAGCACGCTTTGCTGCGTGTTTTCGATGAGGTCGGTGGCAAGTAGATCGAGCACGCGTCTGAGCGCTGCGTTGAATTTGAGCTTCTCGCGGCCCGCGGGATAGTCGGCATCCACCTGAGCGTAGGCCTCGGCGAAAATCGGAACTTCGTTTCGCAGGGCAACGAGGTCGAGAAGCTCTGCTTCGAGCGCGTCGTCGAGGTCCGCGGCGTTATAGGCAATTTCATCCACCCAATCGATGAGCTGGCCTTCGAGCGGCGCGCGAAGGTCGAGAAGATACTCGGCGAGATGGGGGAACTCCGCGGCAGTATAGTCGTGCGAATGCTTGATGATGCCTTCACGAACCTCGAACGTGAGATTCAAGCCGGGAAAATCGAGATAGGGACTTTCGAATTGTTCGACGATGCGCAGGGCCTGGAGATTGTGATTGAAGTACGAGCCGCGAGCGCGCATCAACTCATCGAGCTTATGTTCACCGGCATGACCGAAGGGCGGATGTCCGATGTCATGGACGAGAGCGAGAGTCTCGGCAAGATCGGTATTGAGCCCGAGCGCCGCGGCAACTGTGCGGGCGATTTGCGAAACTTCGAGAGTATGAGTAAGCCGATCGCGAAAATGATCGGAGTAACGGATGGTGAAGACCTGCGTCTTGGCTTCGAGGCGGCGGAAAGCGCGCGAGTGAATGATGCGGTCGCGATCGCGCGCGTATTCTGTGCGGTAGGGATGCGGTGGTTCAGGATGGCGGCGGCCGCGTGAGAGTTCCACGCGCATCGCCCACGGCGCGCTTGTCACGAGTGATTCGATGAGCGGCTCCGGCGACGGACAAAAACATCACTGTCCGTTTGTGTTCTTAAAGCCTTCAAACTCTTTTAAAAGGCAAGAATGCCCGCCTCAACTTGCTTCACAGAGGAGCGGGGCTCAGGATTTTGGTGCGAGCGTTTCCAGGCCGCGGTCCGCTTCTTCCGAAACCGCCGTATTCGGAAATTCTTTTTTAAGCTGCTCGTATACCCCGGCGGCTTCCTTCGGATCGCTCTGACGCAGCACTTCAGCCAGTTCGAGAAGAACCAGCGGGCGCGGCACGAAGACGGAGGAGTTGTCCGCCAATGTGCGGAAAACCTTGGCGGCTTCGGCAAGCTTTCCGGTGCGCTCGTAAATCACGCCCGTTTGATACTGCGCCATGGCCACAAGTTCCTTGTCTTTGCCGGAGCTGATCTTCTTCAATTCTTCGAGAGCCTGGTTTTGACGTTCGAGGTCCTCGTAGCAAAGCGCCGCATAGTAGGTGGCGAGCCTGCCGGGGTTCGTGCTTGGATACTTTTCGGCAACGGCAGAAAACTTCTGAACGGCATCCTGCGCGCGGGCTGCTTCGGTAGGAAAGAAAGGCTCGCTGGGATCGTTTGGATCGGGCGCCACACCGATGCGCGCAGAATAGGCCTTCATAGCCACGTCAAGGGCGGCAGTAGCCTGCACCGTCTTACGGTCCGTATAAAAGCGCCAGCCGGCATAGCCGACGGCAACGACCACGACGGCGAGGATGGCCGCAGCGAGAACCGTGGTGTGCGAAAAGACCGCTTCGGCCCCGTGCTCGATCGCATCGTGGATCTTGTCTTGCTTCAATTCCTTACGCGAAATATGTTCCGGCACAAACGCTCTCCTGCTTGGATTGGAATCCCCAATCGTAGCACAAGACGCGGGCATGCCGCCTCTGCGCCTTACAGCTCCCGTTCGCGAAAGTATCAAATTTACCCTTGCGGCATGGACGGGAAGAGGCCGCAACTCCAGCGCGGCGCGGGTGTTAAATTTAAGTGATGCAAGCCAAGTGTGTCCATTGCGGGACCGAGCACAATCTCAAGGATGCCGACTCCACCGTCCATCCAAAGGTGCAGTTTCGTTGCTCGAAGTGCGGGAAAACCACGGTGGTGGAGGTCAAGTGGCGCCCAGATCAAACTGTCGTCATCAGCCCGCTGCCTTCGTTTGCGCGCGCCGATGCCTCCAGCTCGGATTTGAAGCTCCCGCCCGCTGACGATGGTTTAAAGCTGCCCGCGGATGGTGTGTTTGTACTTGCAATCGTGTCCGCATCGGCGGCGGCGCCATTCTCAAGCAAGGCGCCATGGTTAAAGGAACGGCGACGGCGGCCAGTCTGTGGGCCACAGGCGCTATAGGCGCCTCGGTTGGTCGTCGGCAGCTACGACGTTGCGGTTGCGATCGCGATTTTCACTTTTGTGACGCTCAGGGCGATCACGCCGCTCGAAAATACTCTCGTCGATGAGAGTTCCCGCGGCAAGGAAGATGAGAGTTCGTAGCCGGACCAGCTGCGCCGGCGGTTTCTCTCCATAAAGCGTAGACGCTAGGCGTGCGCGAATGCGAATGATCAAGCGGAGAGCGCCGCCTCACCGAATGATCAAGCGGGAGAGCGCCGCCTCACCGGAGGAAATCCCGAGAGGGCCACTCGCCGCTCCGCCTGATGACGCGGTCGAGGCGCGGCTGATCCGCCCTCGACCTTGGAGGCGGTCCTCAGGCGACGAGGCAGGCGTTGCTCTGAAGGTGGCCAAGCACGCGATCGAACCGCACGTAGGAATAGGCTTTCGGCTTAGGTGCTTCGGTCATGCTCAGGGTCTCACGGCAATCGACACTGCTCTGGCATCCTGTTTCTGTCATCGAAGAAATAACAGGCTGATGAGTGGCCCTCCGGGCGCGGGAAAATCGATGCTCGCCGCGCGGCTGCCGTCGATCCTGCCGCCGCTGACCCCCCGGGAATTGCTCGAAGTCTCCATGGTTCATTCGGTGGCGGGGCAGATTGCCGGAGGCGAACTGACCGACCGGCGGCCCTTTCGCGCGCCCCACCATTCCGCCTCGATGCCGGCGCTGGTCGGCGGCGGCTCCCATGCAAAGCCTGGCGAGATTTCGCTCGCGCACAACGGGGTTCTCTTCTCGACGAATTGCCCGAGTTTCAACCGCAAGTGCTGGACAGGCCTGCGTCAGCCGCTCGAGACCGGCGAGGTGGCGGTGTCGCGCGCCAATCATCGCGCCGTCTACCCAGCAC
>CAVSIW010000074.1:0-14158 GCA_963727945.1 uncultured Acidobacteriota bacterium | reverse complement strand
ATTTTCCGACAGTGCGAAGCCATGGCCGAAATGAAAGGGCCGAAGCATTCTTAGTGCTTCGGCCCTTTGCCTTTTGCGGAGGCGGGTAAAATCGTTGATAAGTATAGGTTTAGTGTTGGCGAACCTTGGCAGCAAAGAAAGCCGGGGTTAGCGTGTTCCCAGGGTCTTCAATAAAAAGAGCGCGAACCCCAACTGCGTTAGCTCCTGGGGCGTTTCCATTGCTGATGCCATCGAGATTGGTGGCACCCTGCGTTCCTTGCGTTCCCAGGAAGATCTCCGTTTGAAGGACGCTAGACTGGGTGAAACCAAAATACCCTGGGAGGCTGGTGACGTTGAACAGGGCATTGGTTGAAGCTCCGGTCGGGGTAGCGATGAAACGGGACCAGCGGAGAGTAACGGTGTCCACGTTGTTGGCAATCGCGGCAGTGGCGCCACTGGCGGCGGTGAAGGCAGCGACGTGAACGGCTACTGTCTGGCCTAAGTGCAGGCCGGTTGTATTTGTGGACTGAGTGAAGGCTCCGTAGTTCGTGGGGAAACTGTTTGCCACGGGCAGGCCTTTGGAGTCGACGTAGAAAATCGGACCGACGGCCAGATTCACGGTCAGCGGCGCGCCAACGGTTAAACTGCCAATCAACGAGTTTGTTGCGGCAGGGACGATATCTGTCACGATCAGAGAGAATTGCGTTTGATTGCCCGAGTTGATGGAGACAATGGTGCCTTCGACTGTGTCCTTAAGAGTGCCGAGGAGGGGCTCGACTTCCTGGGCCGTAAACGTTCCATCGGAATTGAGAATAGCGTCCATGCTTGCGGCTTGATTGCTTGAAACGCAAGAGGAGACGCTTCCTTGTGTTGGGGTTGTGCACAAAGTCAGGGTGGGATCTTCATCCAGCACCGTGGAAGAATTTACAGTCGCAGTGATGGGCGGGTGATTCGCGGCTGTAGCAGCATTAATTGTGAGGCCGGCACCGCCAAGAGTGGCGACACCAGTAACGTCCTCGATAAGGTCGAGCTGGCCAGCGGCAAGATTGGAATTTTGGCGCGGAAGTGTGAATGCGCTGACGGAACTGGTGTTGCCGAGATTTACGGTCAGAGCGGCCCCGCTGGCGGAAATGACTTTTGCCAGATTGACATCAATGCCGAGTCCCATATTGCCGCTGATGGTCTGCGTACTGGTGACCGTGGCGGTAAAAGGGCCGCCAAACGTAACGACGCAGACGCTATTTGCAGGACACTGCGGATTGAGGTTGGTGATTGCCGCGCCCGTGCCATTAAAAAAGGCGACCTGAGCGCTGGAGAAAGTGACGGCGATCGAGCTGTAGCTGCCAGTTGCGACGCCGGGCACGGTGCCTAGAAAGGCAGAATCGGATTGAAGGCGAACCAAGTCGAATGCGTAGCCGTTGCCACCGTTGATCTCGAAGGTAGTCGCTGTCCCGGTTGAGGGAGTCAACGTAACGGCAGTGGGAACAACCTTAAAGCTCACGAGCCCCAGATTAGTTGGGGGAGTGTCGGCGACGAGGACAAAGCTGACTTTGGCCGTTCCCGTACCGCCGCCACCACCGCCTCCGCCCGGGAGCTCGTGGTAGCACGAGCTCAAGGAGATGCACGCTACCAGAGTCAGGAAAAGAAAGGCTTTATAGGACTTCATTAGGCACCCCACGCCATTGCGAACTTAGTTCCCCACGCCACGGAGCCCATCCCCATTCCATGGCAACTTTTAATGTAACGCGTGGCAAGGGAGAAGTGGATTCAGAACAATTTCGCGTTGCTCAACTTCTAAACCGACGAACTCCAAGAGCTGAGGTGTGTTTGGCGAAGCCAGAGAAAGGGCCAATAGAAATGCCAGTGAAAGAGGACGAAGACAAGGATGTGTTATCGTTACGAATTCGCTGAGAGCGAATTGCGCTTGCAGATGACTGGAACGCCGGCTTGGGCGTCCGCTAAGCGGGCCACAAAGGGTGGGAGTTCTGCCTAAGAAGGCTGCAAAACGGATGGGTGAGGTTCAGGAATTGAGGCGTGTCGCGACGCCGCAAGATGAGGAGGACGTGTTTCGCGAGGAGACTCCGAAAGTGGGCGGACCTGTGGCTGCGGATAACGAAGAGCTTGCGGCAGAGGCGCCGATTTCCGAGAAGCCATCCATGCGGGACGTATTTGGACCGGGGGGATTTTTGGAACGGTGCATGATTGGCGGGTACGAGCACCGGCGCGGGCAACTGGAAATGGCGGAGATGGTGCACGACGCGTTTGAAGGGCATCATCACGCGATTTTGGAGGCGGGGACGGGAACGGGGAAGACGCTGGCGTATCTGGTGCCGGCGATTTGCAGCGGGCGGCGAGTGGTGATCTCGACGGCGACGAAATCGCTGCAAGAGCAGCTCTATCAAAAGGATATTCCGTTTCTTGCAGAAGCACTTTGCGCCGAATTTGAAAGTGGCGGTGATGAAGGGGCGGTCGAATTTTTTGTGCGTAGCGAAGATGAATCAGATGGCGGACCAGGCGCTGTTGAAGGGCATGGATGAGCTGGACGCATTCCAGCAAATCAAACAGTGGGCGAAGCTGACGGAGACGGGCGACCGCGCGGAACTGACGTTTTTGCCGGATGATTCGGATTTGTGGACGCGGCTGGATGCGCGGCGGGATACGTGTTCGGGGCAAAAGTGTCCGTCGTTCAATCCATGTTTCGTGACGGGAATGCATCAGCGGGCCAAGGATGCGGACCTGATCATCGTGAACCATCATCTTTTTTTCGCGGATTTGGCGCTGAAGCAGGACGATTTTGGGAGCATTTTGCCGGAATACTCGGCGGTCGTTTTTGATGAAGCGCACGAGATGGAAGACGTCGCGAGCGATTATTTTGGGCGGCAGATTTCGAATTTCCGGTTTGAAGAACTGGCGCGCGACGCCGATCAGACACTGCGATTACTGCATCTGGGCACGCCTTCGCTTTTGCGGAGGACACAGAGAATTCGCGAGAGGAGCCGCGCGTTCTTTGAAACGTTTCCGCCGCGAGATGGGCGTTTTCCATTTTCGCGGAACGAGCGAGAAGCGTTTCTGGAGCAGAATCGCGAAGCGTATGACGCGCTGGCGACGGCGCTGAAGGGTTTTGAGACGGAGTGCGCGGCGCTGACGCAAAAGCCGGAAGAGATTCTACGGATTGCGCGAAGGAGCTTTGAGATACGGCAGGAGTTGTCGTTTCTGTTCGAATCGAACGAGCGGAATTTTGTGTATTGGTATGAGCGACGGAATAAAGGCGTTTTCCTGGCGGCCACGCCCATCGACGTCAGCCAGATTCTGCGCGAAAAACTTTTCGAGCAGTTCGACACGGTGGTGCTGACGTCGGCGACGCTGACGGTGGGGAACCGGTTCGAGTTTATTCGCCACCGGCTGGGGCTCGATCACGCGAAAGAGCGCGGGTTGCCGCCGGAGTTTGATTATCAAGAGCAGGCGATGCTGTACTTGCCGCAGGGGATGCCGGACGTGCGCAATCCGGCGTTTACGGCGAAGGCCGCGGACGAAATCGTGAATTTGCTGGAGACGAGCCAGGGGCGAGCGTTTTGTTTGTTTACGAGCTATTCGCAGATGAACGAATTATTTGAGCGAGTGCGGACGCGCGTGCCGTTTCCATTGCTGCTTCAGGGGACTTCGCCGCGGTCGGTGCTGTTGGAAAGATTCAAGAACACGCCGGGGGCGGTGCTGTTTGCTACGGCGAGCTTTTGGCAAGGAGTGGATGTGCCGGGGGAGCAGCTTTCTTGCGTGATTGTGGACCGGTTGCCGTTCGCGGTGCCTAGCGACCCGATTGTTGCGGCGCGGGTTGCGGCTTTGCAGGAAGACGGGCGGAATCCGTTTGCAGAATTTCAGGTGCCGCAGGCGGTATTGGCGCTGAAGCAGGGGTTTGGGCGGTTGATTCGGACGAAGACGGATCGCGGCGTGTTGGCGCTGCTGGATAGCCGCATCCAGCGCATGGCGTATGGTAAAATTTTTCTGGAGTCTTTGCCGAAGTATAGGATGACGAATAGTTTGGCGGAGGTTTCGCGGTTTCTGGGGAAGAAGAAAAAGAATTAGGAAAAGACATCTACACAGAGGACACAGAGAACGCAGAGGGCACAGAGAAGAGAAGACAGGGGAATATGTTTCAAGTCAGCGTGGAAGAGACATTTTCGGCAGGGCACGCCCTGCGCGGATACAAGGGCAAGTGCGAGAACGTGCATGGGCATAATTACCGCGTGCGCGTTACGTTGGAAGGGCCGCAGCTTGATTCGATCGGGTTGCTGGTGGATTTTACGCGGTTGAAACAGGTTATTCGGGAGATCATGGGGCAGGTTGGATCATCAGTTCGTGAACGATCTGGAGCCGTTCAAGACCGTGAATCCTTCGGCGGAAAACATGGCAAAGTATTTTTATGAAGAGGTGGCGCGCGGGTTGAAGGATTTGCCGGCGGGGGCGCGCATTACGGATGTTGTTTTGTGGGAGACGGATACGAGCCGGGCGCAGTACCGGCCGGGTAACTGACGATTTGGGGATTCCGGAGTGGTGAAGCGATGAACCGCGCGTTCGCCATCATTCTGATTCCCGCACTGCTTGTGGCGATTGGATACGTCGTTGTGTTCCACTCGATGGGAATTTCGCCTGCTTACTGGAGGTTGATCCTGCCGCTAGTGCTTCTGGGAGTCGCGTTGTGGTGGCTGGGGCGGAGGACGGCGAGGAAGACGGGTTCGAGCGCGCAGTAGAATGCGGTGGATATAAGCGCAGGCAGAGCAAAGCGCTAGGTCGCAACACGGCAACGTCATGTTCATCACAGAAATATTCAAATCGATTCAGGGCGAAGGCACCCGCGCGGGGTTGCCATGCATTTTTGTGCGATTGACGGGGTGCAACCTGCGGTGCACGTGGTGCGACACGGCGTACGCGTTTCACGGTGGAACGAAAATGAGTGTTGAGGATGTGCTTGCGCGCGTGGATGATCTGGCGGGGCGGAGCACTGGATCGTCTGGCGCCGCTGCCAGAGTGCCACTGGTGGAATTGACCGGCGGAGAACCGCTGTTGCAGGAAGAGGTCTATCCGCTGGCGGAGAAACTGATCGCAGCGGGATATACCGTGATGATTGAAACGAGTGGAGAACGCTACGCCGGGCGGCTGCCGGGCGAAGTGATCAAAATTGTGGATGTGAAGTGTCCGGACTCGGGCGAAGCAGATTCCTTTGAGATGCGGAATCTTGACGTGCTCGATGCGAAGGACGAAGTGAAGTTTGTGCTTTCAACACGGCGGGATTATGAGTTTGCGCGGGAGTTCACGGCGCAGCATCGGCTGGCTGAACGCGTGCGGCAAGTTTTGTTTTCACCGGTGTTCGATGACCCGGCAGGGAAGTGGCAAGGGCTGGATCCGCGCAAGCTGGTGGAGTGGATCCTTGCGGACGGATTGCCGGTGCGGCTGGGGCTGCAATTGCATAAATTTGTTTGGGATCCGGCGACCAAGGGAGTCTGAGAGTCCCTCGCGGTGCGCGTTCATTCGCAAAAAATACTTTTCTACCCGATACATTCCGTAGCAGATGCTTCCCGAAGACTTAAGGTGCGGTCGAAGGAAGGCCCTGTTTTGTGAATCGAGTTATAATGAATCGAGATGGAAATTGAAATGGCAGGCAATTCGCAAAGGGTGAAAGCGGTGGTGCTTCTGAGCGGAGGGATGGACTCGTGCGTCTGCGCGGCGATTGCGCGGGAACGATATGGCGCGGGGAACATTGCGCTGCTGCATGCGAGTTACGGCCAGCGCACGCAGGAGCGAGAGCGTCGCGCGTTTGAAGCGATTGCGGATTTCTACGGAGTGAGCCAGCGCTTAGTCGTGCAGCTCGACCATTTCCGTGCGATTGGCGGGTCGGCGCTTACGGACAGGAAAATTGCGGTTCCGGAAAATGAGCTGGGCGTGGCGGGGGTGCATGGGAGTTCGATTCCGGTGACGTACGTGCCGTTTCGCAACGCGCATTTTCTTTCCGTGGCAGTGAGCTGGGCGGAAGCGATTGGAGCGGGAGCGGTTTATATTGGGGCGGTGGCGGAGGATAGTTCCGGTTACCCGGATTGCCGCGAGGAGTATTACAGAGTTTTCCAGGAGTTGGTGCGAGTGGGGACGCGGCCAGAGACGCAGATCGAAATCGCGACGCCGGTGATCGCCCTGAAGAAAAGCGAAATTATCCGGCGCGGTATCGAGCTGGGTGCGCCGCTGCAACTAACGTGGTCGTGCTATCAGAATGAAGATAGAGCTTGCGGGGTGTGCGACAGTTGCTTGCTGCGGCTCGGGGCGTTTGCGGAGGCTGGAGTGGCGGATCCCATCCCGTACCGGTTGGCGGTTTCCGCCCACTCCTAACACTTGGAAAAGAGTTAAGATTGAGGATAATAAGGCGCATCCCGCCAGCCAGGCCGGGCAGGGTTCGCCTCGGCAAAAGGAGAAGAAGCATGAAGAGAGTTTTGAAGTCAATGATGTTTGCCGTAGTGCTTGCTGGCGCGCTGGTCGTGGTGCTTGCGCCGAACGCAGCCGCACAGAGTGGATCCATCTCGGGCACGATCATGGACATCAACGGAAAGCCGTGGTTCGGCCTTGGAATCCAGGCCGTGAGTGATCAAGGCACGAAATTGGATGCGAAGACGGACGCGGAAGGAAAATACAGCATCCGGAATCTTCGCCCGGGCATTTATGTAGTGACGATTGTTACGTTTCCGCCGCCGAATGAGAAGCAGGCCGCCGTCGAGATGGGGAAACTGAGAGTAACGAGCGCCGAAGATGTCCGAGCGGACATGAACTTTAAAGAGATCATGGCGAAGCAGGGCGTAGATGCTCAGAAGAAGAAGGAGAAGGACGACGAGGAGAAACAAAAGTTCGAGGGCATGAAGGCACACTTCGCCGCGGGGACCACATTTCTCGACCAGGAGCGCAAAGCAAAGGATGACTTGTCGAAGGCGACTCCCGATCAGCGGGATGCTGCGAAGCAAAACCTGAAGGAGCTTTCCGACAAGGCGGCGGCAGAATTCCAGGCGGCGCAAAAGACGGCTTCGGAGAAGGACTCGAACCAGCACCTCTTGTGGGCCAAGCTGGGCGAAGCGTACGACATCGCAGGGCGCAATGAAGAAGCGGCTCAGGCGTACCAACAGGCAATCACGGCGAGACCAGAGGAGCCTGGTTATTACAACAACCTCGGCAACGTTCTGGCGCGTGCGGGGAAGATTGAAGAAGCCCGTACAGCGTACACGAAGAGCGCGGAGTTGGACCCGGCGAAAGCAGCGACGGCGTGGCGCAACTTCGGAATCAGCCTGTACAACGCGAACCGCGGAGGCGATGCCATCGAGCCCCTGCAGAAATCGGCAGAGCTAGATCCGAAGAGCGCGCAGACCTGGTACCTGCTGGGGGCATGCCTCGTTTACAAAATGACGATAAAAAAAGTCGGGGACAAAGATGTGCCCGAGTTTGCGCCGGGGACGGTCGAGGCCTATCAGAAGGCTTTGGAACTCGACCCGAACGGGCCCTTTGGCCAGCAGGCTAAGGAAGGACTCGCACAATTGCAGCAAATGGCTCCGGGTATTGACATCAAGGTGAACACGAAAAAGAAGAAGTCCTGAGCCAGTTCGAATCGTTAAAGTAGCGGGCCGGTCCTGCAATGCAGGGCCGGTCTTTTTTTTGAATGCGGCACCAGGAATTTTCTTGCGTGCGCGGAGGGTAAGAAAGCTGCGACTGGTATTAGATTGGGAGTTTAACGGCTAGCGGTGCATCAGCGTTCCGGTCGTTTTGGTGCGGCGAAGTGCCCACGAGAAAACCACCATGGATGAAGGCAGCAGGACTGCTGCGAAAAGCAGCAAGACCAGAAGCGGTTGCCAGACGGCGTGAAGCCCAGCGCCACCGAGCATCGCGGCACGCATGGCTTCGAGGGCGTAAGTGACGGGATTCAGGCGTGCCACGAACTGTAGCCAATCCGGCAGAATGCTGACGGGAAAGAGCATGCCGGCGGCGACGCCCGAAATGCCCAGCAGAAACCACTTCGCGGGATTGCCGCGTTTGAAGAGCAGAAGATAGCTTGCCGAGAGAATGCCGAGTCCGGAAAAAGCAAGGAGTGTAGCAAGGAGGACCGCGGCTACGGCGGCCCAGTTCGCTTCTCGCAGCGGAAAACCGAAGAGCACCGCACCCCAGGCAATGTAGACGGCGATGCGCAGCGTCGTAGCAACAAAAGGATAGATCGCCGAGCCGGCAAGAATGACGGGGAGAGAAGTCTGCGTCACGAGGAGATGTTCGAGCGTGCCGGAGTCGCGCGCTTCCGCCAGGCTATTGTCAAAAGTGTCCATCGCCGCGTTCAGATAGTCGAGAAAGACGAAGCCGATCAGAGAGAAAGCGAAATAGCTGCCGCCTTGCGGGAGAGACGACGAAAGTTGCGGGCTGTCCACGAACCGCGCGACATAAAAAAACATGGCAACGCCGAAGAGGGCTTCGATCGCTTCCAGCACGAAGACGGTGCGGTAGGTTCGCGCGATGGAGAGGTCGCGCCAGAAGAAGATCCATAACTCGCGCATGGCGCGGATCATGCCGGTGCGTCCCCGGCGGTAAGCTGCGGGGCGCGCCCGGTGAGTCGCAGGAAGGCGTCTTCCAGAGTCGCGGCGCCAGTGGTGTGTTTGAGTGCGGCGAGCGTGTCGCAGGCGAGAAGGCGTCCTGCGTCAATAATCGCAATGCGATCGGCGAGGATCTCGACCTCAGGCAAGGTGTGGGAGGCGAAGAGCAGGGACGTGTCGCCGCGACGAAGCACCTCGGACTTGAGGAAGCGGCGAAATTCGGAGGCGGCGATAGCGTCGAGGCTGCGTGTGGGCTCATCGAGGAGGAGAACGCGCGGCTGGTGGAGCAGAGAGCGAGCGAGGCTTAAGCGCTGCACCGTTCCGGACGAGAGCGTGCGCACCTGGCGGTCCAGGGCTTCTTCGAGATGAAACTGTTCCGCGAGACGCGCGATGCGTTCCGAGGCGGTGGGGTTCGATAGATGATTGAGGCGGCCGAAGAATCGCAGATTTTCGCGGCCGGTAAGGCGAGCGTAGAAGCCGAGGTCGCTGCCTGCATGGTAACCGAGCTGGCGGCGAACGGCGCGCGGGTCGAGAACGGCGTCGTGTCCCGCGATTTCCGCGCGGCCCTGGGTGGGCAGAAGCAGCGTGGCGAGAATCCGCAGCAGCGTGGATTTACCGGCGCCATTCGCGCCCAGCAATGCAAGCGCTTCGCCGGGACGCACTTCGAACGAAATTCCGGCAAGGGCGACGACGCTCGGCTTTTCGAATGGCTGCAGAAAAGCCCGCCAGCCGCTACGTGCGGGGGGGAAGAATTTTTCGATGGCTGCAACGCGAATCGCGGCTTGAGGCACGACGGAGTTTATAGCGTGTCTGTGGCTCGAAGACAATCGGCTCGCGAGGAAAGGCAACCGGCGGCGAACCGAAAGCTTCTTAGTGTGCATAGCGAAGGGCTCGATTCCCCGGTAGAATGTAACCCAGCCTTTTTTGACGCAGACGAGAAGCGGAAGAGCATCTTTGCGACGTAGAGCTGAGGGGACCGGACCGATGGTGTCATTTACGGATCGCGCGGAATTGCTGCCGCACGTGCTTGTGCGTTTTCTGGACAAGGAATCCGTGCTATTGAATTTGGAGACGGAGCGCTACTTTGGCCTGGACGAAACCGGCACACGCATGTGGCAGGTTGTGACCGCCGCGCCAAACATTGACGCAGCCTATCAGGAACTCCAAAACGAGTTCGACGTTGAGTCCGAACTGCTTCGCTTGCACCTCACGGAACTGCTGGGGCGGCTCGTAGACAACGGCTTGCTCCAAATCCAGCCCGCAGATGTGGGAACGGCTTCGGCGGTTTAGCGCGTTGGAGCGCCCGGCGCGCGGACTATTCCTGCGCGCGGCGGCGTTGCTGCCCCTCATATCTTTCAGCTTGCGCCTGCGAGGATTCCGCAAGACGCAAGTATTGCTCCAAAAATTTCTTTCCACCCCCGACAAAGCATCGAATATTTCCACGCCCGCTCGCATGGATTTAACGGTGCGCCTGGTGCGTGCCGCGGTGCGCCACAGCGTTGGCCATCCCACTTGCCTCGAGGAATCACTTGCGCTCTGGTGGCTGCTAGGTCGCCAGGGGATCGCCGCCGAGCTGCGTATCGGCGTTCGCAAGCAGGGAGAAAAATTTGAAGCGCACGCCTGGGTCGAACGCGAGGGCACTGCGTTGAATGAACCGGAATCGCTTCATGAGCACTACGCGGCGTTTGACGCGGCACTCTCGTCCATGCCACCGGAGCCGCGATGAGTGGCTTTGCGGGCATCGTGATCGCGGATGGCGGAACGCCGGACGCAAAGCTCGTCGAGCGGATGGCGGAGCGTCTCGCGTTTCGTGGGCCGGACGCTAAGCAAGTATGGATGCGGCCCGGCGCTGGATTTTGTTTCACGTTGCTTTGCACAGGCCCCTCGCCACAGGCTGGTTCGCAACCTGTTTCACTGGATGGACGAATTTGGCTGTTGGGTGACGTGCGTCTCGATGGCCGCGAAGAATTGCTGCGAAAGCTCGAGCAGCAAGGCGAGAAGGCTTCCGCGGATGCCACCAATGAAGAGTTGATCCTTCGCGCGTGGCGGCGGTGGGGCGAGAAAAGCTTCGAAGTCTTAATTGGCGATTTTGCGTTTGCCCTTTGGGATGCGGAAGTGAAGCAGTTGTGGTGCGTCCGCGACATGCTTGGAGCCAGGCCCTTTTTTTTATGCGCATGCCGGAGCGCAGCTCGTTTTCAGCAACACGCTCGATGTGGTGCGCGTTGCTCCGGATGTATCCGCGAAGCTCGATCCTACACTTTATCGGCGATTTCCTTCTCCAGTCGTGGTGCCCCGATGCGGACCGCACCGCATTTCACGACATTCGCCGGCTGCCTGCAGGCCACGTCCTCCATTATTCGAATGGAGACGTTGTCGTGCAACGCTACGCATCGCTCCCCATCGAAGAACCGCTTGTACCTAAAGCGGCGCGAAGACTACATCGAGAGTTCCGCGGCCTTTTTGAGCAAGCGGTTCGTGACCGATTGCCACAGGGCGCAGCGGGAGTTTTCATGAGCGGAGGCCTGGACTCGACGAGTGTCGCGGCCATCGCAAATAAAGTTCAGGCTGACAGAGGTATCCGCGATTCGCTCCGCGCCTATACGGTGGATTACACCCCCCTCTTCGAGGACGAGGAGGGCAATTTCGCCTCACGAACCGCGCAACACCTGGGCATCCCGATCGAGATCCTGTCTGGGGCCTCCTGTCTGCCTTTCGGTGGAAGGGACGAACCATTTCTCATACGCCAGAGCCTTGTTCTGAGCCGTTTTTCGCATTGCACATTGAGCACTACCGCCAAGTAGCACTACGAGCTAAGGTGACTCTCTCCGGAGATGGAGGAGATGACATCATGACGGGGCGAGCGTGGCCGTATCTCGTCTACCTTTTGAAGCGAGCGCGCGTCGGAACCGTTGCCGGGGCCTTCGGCGGATACCTCCTGCGCCACGGAAGCTTGCCTCCACTGCGAGCTGGGATACGAACGCGGTTGCGGCGCTGGATCGGACGCGCGGATGCGAACCTGGACTATCCGGACTGGCTGGAAACACACTTTGAAAAGGAGCTGCATCTGCGCGACCGCTGGCGGGAGCTGCATCAGCCGGACGAGCCGGCGCATCCGCTCCACGCGGCCGGCTATTCCTCGGTGACCGGCGCGTACTGGCCGGTCATGTTTGAGAACGAGGACTCTGGCTGGACAGGCGTGCCGGTTGAAACGCGCGCACCCTTGCTTGATCAACGCTTGCTGCGCTTCCTTTTACGCATTCCTCCCGTGCCGTGGTGCATGAACAAAGAACTGCTGCGCGAGGCCATGCGCGAGCTTTTGCCGGAAGAAGTCCGTTTGCGGACGAAAACTCCTCTGCGAGGTGATCCGCTGCTGCTCCATGCGGAACAGAATGGCTGGAAAGCCGTCCTCTCAGACGGGGCTTGCGAGAGACTGCGTATGTTTGTAAACTGCAAGGTACTCAGCGCGACTTCCCGCCCTGCCCTGGGTTTGTCATTGTGGGCCGACCTTCGGCCTATCGCTCTCGATCATTGGCTGAAAACAATTGAAAACAACGAGAGGATTCAGTAGAGTCCAAATGGGGGAAACTGAATGAGGCCGCAGTCAGAGCTATCTGCGAAAAAACCCTATCAAGCACCCAAGCTTCTTGTCTACGGCAACTTAACTGAGATGACCCTGACGATGTCGGGCATGAAGGGAAATTTGGACGGCTCCAAGATTCTAAACATGCGAAAGACGGGCTAAGGATGATCCCGTCCTCGAGACGCTGCTTCTATTAAATTGGCCTCGCCCCGTGACCCTCAGCTATCGAATTTACGGCCTGAACATCTCTTCCGACTTTCCAATCCCTGGTTTATACGAGGAAATTGACGGCCCGCGCCGCCCTGATGTCTTTGTGCAGTTGGGCTCAGAGCCACGGTGGGCGCAAGACGCCCTTCGGCTGCCGTCGTTGATCCTTCAGAGTATCGCTGCCTCTCCCGATACACAAGACCCTGCCTTCCTCCTCTCCTCTTTCGGCCAGGGACAATTTTTTCAACTTGCGTATTCGGACGGAACTCGCTTTGTAGTGGACGGCGCGGCGACGCGCATTTGGGGCACAGCCGGTGATTCTCAAACCATGGAAGATCTCTCCACGTATTTTCTGGGGCCGGTCATGGGATTTCTTCTTCGCCGGCGGGGAATCACGGCGCTGCACGCCAGCGCGGTGTGTATTGACGGCAAGGCCATCGTGCTGACCGGCGAGGCTGGATCAGGAAAGTCCACAACGGCGGCTGCGCTGGCGCTGCGCGGAGTGCCCGTTCTTTGCGAAGATATTGCTCCTATTGAAGAAGAAGACGGGAGCTTCACTATCGAGGTGGGACATCCGCGCATCTGCTTGTGGCCCGAATCCGTCGAGCTGTTGAGGGGACGTCCAGACGCGCTGCCTCGGTTATCGCCGAACTGGGAGAAGTGTTACTTGCCGCTGGACGGCGCAATGGCAACGCTTGAAGCCCAGAAACGGCCTCTTGGGGCCGTCTATATTTTGGCCCCCCGAGAAGCGGCTGCCGATGCTCCACGGATTGAAGACGTGAGCAGCTGCGAAGTGCTTCTCGATCTTGTGCAGAATACCTACATGAACTGGCTTCTGGATCGCCGCCAGCGCGCTGCAGAATTTGAGCTACTTTCGCACCTCGTGTCGCACGTTCCGGTGCGGCGAATCGTGCCTCATCGCGATCCATCGCAAATCGGCGCGCTCTGCGAATTGGTTGTTGCCGATGCCAAGCTCTTGCTGACGAGCAAGGCGCGCATGGCCATTGCGGCTGGCCTCTAGAATGTACCTACTCGATGAATTCGGCGACATGATCGCCGACAGCGCGCGATTTGCAGCCTATGCCGACGCGATCCAGCGGGCGGTTCGCCCCGGCGACGTCGTCGTGGACCTCGGCTGCGGCCCGGGCATTTTTGCTTTGCTTGCGTGCCGCGCTGGCGCGAAGCGGGTCCACGCCGTTGATGCTGGTGAAGTGATTCACTTTGCGCGGCAACTCGCGGCGGCCAATGGCTTTTCGGATCGCATCGAATTTTTCCACGGCGATTCCAGAAAAATGCAGTTGACGGAGCGCGCCAACGTTATCGTCTCCGATGTGCGCGGCGCCCTGCCGCTTTTCGGTGATGCGCTTCCCTCCATTGAAGACGCCAGGGAGCGATTTCTGGTCGAAGGTGGATTGCAGATTCCGCGGCGCGACACGATTTATGCCGCCATCCTCGAAACCCCTGATTATTACAAACGGCTGGCTTCGCCGTGGAAAGATGCGGGACGCGGGTTGGAACTCACTGTTGCGTTGCCGATGGTTCTGAACAGTGTCTATAAGGTGCGCTCGCAAAGCAGCCAGCTCATGACGGATGCGCAATGCTGGTGTGAGCTGGATTACGCGGCACATCTCAATCCGCGGGCTTCCGCAAAGTTGCGATTTCATACGACGCGCAGCGGAACGGCGCATGGAATCACGGCATGGTTTGAGACGCAGCTCTTTGAGGACATTGGATTCTCGACCGCGCCGGGAAGCATGGGGACAATTTACGGCCAGGGATTTCTGCCGTGGCTCCT
>CAVSIW010000073.1:0-47528 GCA_963727945.1 uncultured Acidobacteriota bacterium | reverse complement strand
GCAAATAGATTTTCATTCGTCGCTCTTGAGTGCTCAGCAGAGTTCATGATGAAACCGGCTTGGGTCACACTTATTTCTGGCCTCCTCCTGCTGATTCCCGCGTCGGTTGGGCTTTTTCTAACTGGCGTCCCAACACTGTTGTGCCCCCGACCTCAGACTGACCGTCGTCTGGTTTTCCGCCGTCTGGCATGCATCTGGAACACGCAGCCCCAGTGATACCTGCGATTCTCTTCTCCGCTTGGAATCCAAGGCTCTTTCGAGGCAGCAGCACGATACCCAAACGAACTTATGTACTGTTCGTGATCGCCGCAGTCATGAGCGTCATTTGGTTTATCGCGGGTTGGAAATATGGACTTCAATACCAAAGTCCGACCTACACGCATTACATCTGCGTGCTGAACATCGCCGGATCGCGGGCCTCGGTGTATTCCTATTTCTTCGTCGAAAATCTGATCCTTCGTTTGCCTCCAATCTTGCTTTTCATTTGCTCTTCTTTGCTTGGCTGGGCTGGTATGCTTTCCCCTATCTCGGAGAGTTGCCTTAGCCTCGTCGCTCCTTTTTTCCCTTTCGACTTTCAACTGTCGACTGTCAACTACCTTTCCACTATGCTTCCTCCATGTTCGGAAAGCCGCGCCAAGTTGAAACCGAAACGGAACTCTACGAAGCCGCCGTGCGCGCCTTGATGCGCCGCGCCTATTCGGTGTACGAAATGAAGCAGAATGCTTGGCCGGCGAACCGAAGACGATAACCTGCTGAAAACGTGATGACCGCCTCAAGCGCGCCAAAATGATCGATGACGAGCGATTTGCGCAAACAATTCGCCCGCAGCGCACGGAAATCCGCCGCCAGGGTAAATTCCGCATCGCGCGAGACTTGCGTGCCCGCGGCGTTCCAGACCGCCACATCGAAGCCGCCTTGAAGAAACCGCCAAAGAAACCGACGAATCCGCCATAGTCCGCCAGCGTCTCGAGCGCAAACTCCGCTCCTTCCGCGGTGAAATCACCGAAAACAAAATCGCTTCGATGTACCGCAGCCTCCTGCGCGCCGGCTTTTCCGCCGATGTTGTCCGCCGAGAATTGAGAGCGATTACTCGCGAGGAAGTACCCGAAACAGAGTCGCAACCCGAGGACGAAAGTCATTCTTCGCACGAGGATCGATTTAGGAACTCGCGTTTACGTGGAGCACTAGCCGGTACTTTCGGTAATCCTCCCCCGATCCAAACCAATTCGGAAGATTCTCCAAGAACACCGCCCCGAATTTTGCATTCAACGCCTGACTGCCCCCCGGCCGCGCATGGCCATAGACCACGTCGAATCCCTTACCCGCGGCAACACCCAGCCAATGCGCTTTCAATATCGATCCTAATCCTCGTTTCTGAAACTTCGGAAGGATCGTATTCGAAAAGCAGCAAACCGCTTTTTCCTTCTCATTAGCAGGCAAAAGTAGCAGGTCGTCAATGAAGTCCGTATCGCTCGCCAGCGGAATCCCGTAAGACTCGCCCGCAAGCTCGCCTTCCACAAACATCCACACAAAAAATGTGCCAGGCGTATCCCAGAGTTCCTGCTTCTCCGAAAGCTCAAGCTGCAACCCCGGGTGATAGACCGTCTCAAACTCCATCGTCTGTTCGAGCGGCACTGCGTAGCTAAAACGGATTGTCGCCACTTCCCTACCTCAGCCTCTTATTTTTTGCTACCACATCTTGCCATACGAATGCCGTTGAGCGACTCACGGCAATGCGGCGGGTTACCACCATTTATCTTGTATTTATACGAGACGCGATAGTTTCCTTCACGGACGGAGAGCCATGCCAACGGAACGAAATGGGATCGACTGCTGTGAAGCACGGAAAGATGGCTTTCCTCGCAAGGGAGGGTTCGCATGAAGCTTCAACATGTTGGACGAATAGCAAGTGGCGCAGCTTTGATGCTGCTAGCTACCTTTTCGCTCCTGTCGGCCGCGACGAGCAGCTATCACCTGCTCAAGAAATACAGCTTTGGCGCAGCCGAAGGAAGCACGCGCGAGTATTTTGACTACATCTCTGTGGATTCCGCCGCGCGCCGCGTCTACCTTTCGCATGGCACGGAAATCAAAGTCCTCGATGCCGACAGCGGAGCGCTCATCGGCAACATCACCGGCCTGAAACAGGATCATGGCGTAGCCGTAGCCAGCGAGTTTGGCCGCGGCTTCATCAGCGACGGTGCGCAAGGCAAAGTAATCATTTTTGACTTGCAGACTCTCAAGGTGACCGGCGAAGCCAAGGCCGACAAGGACGCCGATTGCGTAATCTTCGATCCATTCTCGAAGCGCATCTTTGTGATGGATGGCGATCCGCACAATTCCACCGTGATTGACGCCAAGAGCGGTAGCGTTGTGGGAACGATTGACCTCGGCGGAGGCCCGGAGTTTGCGGTCGCCGATGGCAAGGGAACGGTCTATATCAATCTCGAAGACAAGAGCGAACTGGTCGCCGTGGATTCCACCTCAATGAAAATCAAGTCCCGCTGGCCTCTCGCTCCCGCGGGAGCGCCAACAGCTCTTGCGATAGACGTTCCGCACCACCGGCTCTTTAGCGCAGGCCGCAATCCCCAGATGATGGTCGTGCTCGACTCCGACACCGGAAAAATTCTCCAGTCATTCCCGATCTCGTCCGGAGTGGATGCCGCCGCTTACGATTCAGAAACCGGCTTGATCTTCGTTTCTACTCGCGAGGGCATGGTTCACGTTTTCCACGAAGACTCACCCGACAAATTCAGCGAAGCCGGGACCATCAAGACCGAATACGGCGCGAAAACCATGGGCCTAGACGCAAAGACGCACAACTTGTTTCTGGATACGGCAGACTTCGGTCCGGCTCCGGCACCGACGGCAGATAGGCCGCATCCGATTGGCGCGCCGATTCAAGGAACGTTTCACGTCTTGGTTTACGGGCAGTAGCGAATTTCCCGGCCTCGGCGAGAAACGAAAACCTCTTGCGATTGCCGGGTCAGAGAAGCATCTCAAAATAGAGAAGCGGGGCTTTGCGGTAAGTCACGCGGCCGACTTCGCGGAAGCCGCACTTGGCGTAGAACGCGCCGGCGCCGGCGTCAGCATCGAACGCGTCGAGGCGAATGGCGTCAGCGGGCCAGGCGCGCGCCTGCTTTGCGGCTTCTGCGAGGAGAAGGCGGCCGATTCCCTGCCGCTGCATGGTTGGAAGTACAGCCATGCTCGTGAGATAGATCGCTTTCTTTACTGGCGCAAAGTACGAAACGTCAATCGCCCACGGCTTTTTCGTCGGCAAATGCAGCGTTCCAACAACGGTCTTGCCTCGGCGCGCAACAAGCACGCGCGAATGACGCATCGCAAAAAGAAGGCCCTTTTGTGTCGTGTGAGAAGACCACAGTCCGCGGCCATAGCGGCCGGTGAGATCATCGGCCACCTCGGCGTGCAGACCGGCCAGCGTGGCCACGTCGGCTTTGGCGGCAATGGAGAACGACAGTTTCATTTTTCCGAATTTATTTGAAGCACGCGAATTTTGCACGCAGATTGTTGAGTGGAGCAATGCTCCGCGAGCTGTCCAGGTCCGCACATGCGGTGACGTCCGTGGGGATTTATGGCTTGGTCGTCTTCTGCTGCTGCTTCACTGCGGCCTCAACAGCCTTGCGGAATTCCGCCACGGCAGGCACATCCGGCGAGCGCAATCCATTCTTCGCAACATATCGCCACACCGGACCGCGCTCGAACGGAGAACTGTCCGTTGTTCCACCTCGGTAGACAAGAAACGTATCTTCTGTGGGCCCCATCTCAGTGCCAGAGCGTGGCGACGTTTCCGCGGGCGGTGCCTGCGTGGAATCCGGTGGACGGCCTTGTTGGACGCCGATGTGGATCCCGCTGTCGCCAGGCACCACGACAACCGGGCGGTCATTCGTGGGCTCGCCGCCAACTGTCGGCTGCACAATCTTCCCATTGCCTTTGCGCACCGTGATGACCAGGTCCGCCGTGTTCCCCGTCAGCACCAGCTTCAGCCGGCCCCAGTTGGCCAGTGCCTTTTCAACGTCCTCCTGCGCGGTTCTGTTGGCGAGCGGCGCCGATGTCGACATGCCGGCGTCTGGATCGACCAGCACCACCACCGTGCGAGCGTCAAGCACCTCAGCGGGGAGAGCATCCTTTTTTTTGTTGTTGGCGGTGGCGAAGCACGCGAAGAGAAGGACCAGCGATAGGAACACGCCCATGCGAATCGACATTGCAGCCTCCACGCGGCAAACACAGTGAGGATTATAGACCGCACAGAGATAGACGGGCGAGAGTTTCAGGCGGTAACAGGCCGCGTTGGAGGAGGTTCGTTGCGAGGCTTTGCGGCGTCTGCGATAATCACGGGATTCGGCTTACGGAAAGATTGAGGCGGACGTGGCGGACAACGATTCGGTGATGAAAATGTTGAGCGGGAACGAGATACGCGAGAAGTTTCTGCAATTCTTTGAAAGCAAGGGCCACCGGCGCTTGCGCAGCTCGTCGCTCGTGCCCCATGGCGACCCAACGTTGCTCTTTACCAATGCCGGCATGAACCAGTTCAAGGATGTGTTTCTAGGGCTCGAGAAGCGCGAGTACAACAAAGGCACAACAGCACAGAAATGCGTGCGCGCCGGCGGCAAACACAACGACCTGGAAAATGTTGGGTTTACGAAGCGCCACCACACATTCTTCGAAATGATGGGCAATTTTTCCTTCGGCGATTATTTCAAGGAGAAAGCGATTCCCTACGCGTGGGAGCTGGTCACGTCGCCCGAGTGGTACGGCATCGCGAAAGACATGCTATATGTGACGGTCTTCGGCGGCGCGGAAGTTGCCCCCGGGACTACACTCGGCGAAGACGAAGAAGCCAGAAAGATTTGGCAGGAGCAAAATGTTCCCGCCGACCGCATCGTCCCAGTCCCCGGCCTGAAAGACAATTTCTGGGCTATGGGCGACACCGGCCCCTGCGGCCCCTGCAGCGAAATTTTTTACGACATGGGCGTCGCCGCCTCCGAAGAAGGCCACACCGACTGCAAGTTCCCCTGTGACTGCGGCCGCTATGTCGAAATCTGGAATCTCGTGTTCATGCAATTCAACCGCGACGCCACCGGCACGCTCACGCCTCTCCCCAAACCCTGCGTCGACACCGGCATGGGTCTCGAACGCACTGCCGCCGTCCTCCAAGGCGTCATCTCCAACTACGACACCGATCTCTTCGTTCCGCTCATGAAGCGCGCCGCCGAACTCTGCGGCGTCGATTTTCAGCGCGAAGAAAAACTCGAAGAAGGCAAAGGCGGGGCAGCTTCCCTGCGCGTCATCGCCGATCACGCCCGCGCTACCACGTTTCTTATGACGGACGGCGTTCTCCCTTCCAACGAAGGCCGCGGCTACGTCCTCCGCAAAATCATTCGCCGTGCTATCTATCATGGTCGGCTGCTCGGAGAGACGAGGCCGTTTCTTGCCGAAATGGTGAAGAGGTTTGCGACTTGATGGCAGGCAGCTTATCCCGAGCTCAAAGATCCGTCGCTATGCCGCACGTCGTACCTCGAAGACACGGTGAACTCGGCGGAGGAAGACGGCTTCGCGAACACGCTTCTACGACATCGGCGTTTGAAAAATACTGGAACGAGCTCCGGGGCGCGGTGAGTCAGGTCATTGCAGTCGCCTCCGAGGTAGAACGTCCATAGGCCATCGTAGTTCGCGACTGGTCGAACAGTATTCCGGCCGACCAGACGCTTTCATGCTATACGACACGCTACGGGTTGCCACCGGGATTTCATCCTAGGACGTCCTGGCTTGCGACGCTCGGGATGTTCCACCCGGTCGACTGGGCGGGTTTGACAGGGCGATGGAGGAGCAGAGGACGCGGGCCAGGGCGTCGTGGAAGGGCGGTGCTGGTAAGGAGTCGGCGAATCCGGTGTTCGCGAAGATTGCGGAAACGTTTAAGACGGAGAAGGACTTTTATCAGGGGCACGACCGCAAAGGATTGCCGCATTGAAGCGATTCTTACTAAGAGCGGGCCTGTCAGTGAGTTGAAAGCGGCGAATCGGGCGAAGTGGTGCTTGACCGTACGGTGATTTACGCGGAGTCGGGCGGGCAGGTGGCGGATACGGGGGCGTTCTACGATAACTCGGAATCGCAACTCCTAGCGGAGGTCACTGGGCGTATTACCCAGTCGCGGGGCTAGTCGCGCATCGCGTGGTGGCTAGGGAGACCTTGCGCGTCGGGGACCGCGTCGCGGTTGTGGCGGACGCGGAGCGTCGTGCGCGGATTATTCGCAATCATACGGGGACGCACCTCGTGCATGCGGCGCTGCGTAACATACTGGGGACGCACGTGAAGCAGGCCGGCTCGCTGAACGCGCCGGATCGCCTGCGGTTCGACTTTTCGCACTTCGCCCACGTGGATGCCGAGGAGTTGAAAGACATCGAGCAGCAGGTGAACGACGAGATCCGCCACAATACGCAGGTCGAGACGAACATCAGTTCCCTGGAAGACGCCTTAGCTTCCGGGGCGCTGGCGTTCTTTGGAGACAAGTATCCGGAAAGCAACGTGCGCGTGGTCACGATTCCCGACGAGCGGTCGCCCAGGGGCTTTTATTCCAAGGAGTTATGCGGGGGCACGCACGTCCACCGCATCGGCGACATCGGGGTCCTCAAAATCGTAAGCGAAGGCTCGGTCGCTGCGGGCGTCCGCCGTATCGAGGCGGTCACGGGGATTGGGGCGCTGGAGCATTATGAGCAACAAGCCCGGATTTTGTCGCATTTAACCAGTCGGTTAAATACGAGCGAGGATTCCCTGTTGGCTACCGTCGAGAAACTCTCGGCAACTGTGAAGCAGCTCGAGAAGGAGCTTGAGGGCCAGAAGCGCAAGGGCGCGCTTGGGCAGCTCGACCAGCTTGTGGCACAGGTGCAGATGGTGAAGGGCGTGAAGGTGGTGGCGGCGGAGGTTACCGGGACGGATCGGGAGGGCCTTAGGCAATTAGTGGACAGTTTACGACAAAAACTTGGGTCCGGGGTGGTGGCTCTGGGAATGCCAGAGGACGGGAAAGTGGCCCTGATTGCCGGGGTGACCAAGGATCTGACCGCTAAAGTCCATGCTGGCAAGCTGATACAGGCGCTCGCCAAGATGGTGGGTGGTTCCGGGGGCGGCAGGCCCGATTTGGCGGAGGCTGGCGGAAAAGACACATCGGCCCTAAAAAGTGCCCTAAGTTCTATCCCCTCGCTCTTGGAGCCATTGCTATAATTCCGACCGTAGCGCCAGAAGCGTGTCCGCCGGGAGACACTCGCGCGTTTGCGTACGGAGCGCGGGAGTCTTGGGTAAGGACACAGCTTCGTAGTTAGCAAGACGAGTCAGCCCAGGTACCGTCTCAGAAACGGTGGGGCTGCCCCGAACACGATTATGGCATTACCGTTGCACGGCCTTCCCCGAGGCGAGATGACGAAACGCACGGCACTAACGACTGGCATCTATTTGGGAGCATTCGCTTTGTGTGCAGGAGCATTTGCACCTGGAGCGAGCGCCCAGATTGCAAGGACCGTGGACCGCAGCGGGCGGGAGCTTTTCGTAAACGCCGAATCGCCGGTAACAGTCAAGTTGGCGGCCGCGAAGTCGCGCAAAACCATCTATCTCCCTGCTGAATCTGTGTTTATGGGCCCTGGCCGGCCGGCCGTGAGTATTGACCGGGACGGCGCAGAAAAGCTCGTACGAGAAGCAGCGGAGAGGCACAACGTGGACCCGGCTTTGGTCCGCGCTGTCATCGAGACGGAATCGAACTGGAATCCATCGGCATATTCCCGCAAGGGAGCCGGAGGGTTGATGCAGTTAATTCCAACGACGGCACAACGGTACGGTGCAAATGACGTGTTCAATCCGCAACAGAACATTGACGCCGGTGTTAGACACCTTAAGTGGTTGCTGGAACGATACAACGGCAACCTGGATTTGGCCTTGGCGGCGTACAATGCGGGTGAGGGGGCTGTTGATCGGGCTCACGGCATCCCTTCGTTCCGAGAGACTCGGAACTACGTGCAGAAGGTACAGGATGCGTATTTCAGGCCTGGATCGGGTCGTCTTGAGGGCGCGTTTACCAAACCGCGCGCAATCCACAGAGAAGTCGACTCCGACGGCCGCATCATTTTCAAGAAACGATTAGACCGAGAGTGGATTGAGCTGGCCGCTTTACGGCGGTGCTGTGAGTGGGATCGCCTTCGATCTCGAGGTGTAAGGCCCATGGGGGGCCGAGTTTTCCATTACAGAACGTAGGGCGCGCATGTTGGGGGACCGAAAAATTTTGAACAGAAGATTCGCCCGGCTTTCGCCAGTTTTTGTAGCGCTTGGGATTGCAGTGCTGGGCGAACTGTGGAAATCCGTCTGCGAGTTTCGCGAAGGCTGCGGACACCAACACGAAGCAGCGCCATGAGGCGCGAGGCTGCGGGAGCGCAGTTCGCGCGAGCGGAAGAGCAGCGCGGGATTCTGAACGGAAAGCCGGCGGAAAAACGCACGCTTGCGGAATACAAGCAAGTTGTCACCAGCTATCGGCGCGTGTATCTGATCACGCCGAGAGCCGCGGAAGTGGCGGATTCCCTGCTTTGCGTGGCTGAGGTATACACGGAGATGGGAGACCGCTTCGGGCGCAGCTACTATCAATCGGCTGTGGATTCGTATCAGTTCCTCGTACACGAATATCCCTCCAGCAAGTACAGCCAGGATGCGCTGCTGCGAATTGGAAAATTGCAGAGAGAGCAATTGGGCGATGGTGCGCTGGCGTCGAAAACTTACGAAGATTTCTTGAAGAGGTATCCGCATTCGCCGCGCAAGCGCGAAGCGCAGGAAGCGCTGGCGGAGTTGGCGCTGCTGCGAACACGACGAAGCGCCGGACACGACAGAAGCTGACAAAGGGGCCCGCAACCGCGTCCACAAAGGCGTCTGCACCGGCACCAGCAATTCAAGCGGAGATGGAGCAGCCTGGACCGGTTCGCGGTGGAGTGGAAGCGACGGGGCGCAGCGGAGCCGAGGGCGCGCCGCGCATACGGCGAATTAGCGCAAGCGCAAATGCCGACGCGACGCGGGTAACGATAGACCTCGAAGACACGGTGCAGTACAGCTCGGCGAGGATAGCGAATCCGGACCGCATATTTTTCGATCTGCATTCGGCGCGGCTGACGCCGGAAGTGGCGCGAGGCAACGTACAGGTTGCCGGGAATTTGCTGACGGGAGTGCGCGTGGCGCAGAACCAGGCTGGAGTGGTTCGCGTGGTGCTGGACGTGAATGGAGTGAAGGATTATGCAGCGTCGCTGGTGAACAATCCTTCGCAACTGGTGATTTTCTTGTATTCGGACGTGCGGAATAGCGGAGCTGTGCGGACGGCAAAAACGAAAACCACGAAGCCGCGCAGAGGCGTGGACGATGCTAATGAAGACGCGCGAGCCGGTGCGAACGACGACGGGAACGTGAAGTCGGTTTCCGCAAAGAATGATGCCGTTGATCCGAGCGTTGCGCCAGCCACTGGCGGGACTCGGAGCACTGGGAATGGCGGAAAGAATTCACACGGGAAGCAGCCGAATTCGTTAAACGGCAATTCGAATACGAAGCCGGACTTGATCCAGCCGAGCAGCACGCCGCAGCCAACGCGGGACGGGCAGTCCACGTTGACGCGTGCGTTGGGTTTGAAAATTGGACGCATCGTAATTGATGCGGGGCATGGCGGGCATGACACCGGGACGATCGGGCCAACTGGACTGATGGAAAAGGATTTGTGCCTGGACGTGGCGCTGAGGCTGGGTAAGATCATCCAGCAGAGGTTGCCGGGCGCGGACATTGTGTACACGCGGTCGGACGATACGTTCATCCCTCTGGAAGAGCGTACGACCATTGCGAATCAGGCGAAGGCCGATCTATTTATTTCAATTCACGCGAATTCAAGCCAGGACCATGCGGCGCGCGGCGTGGAGACGTACTACTTGAACTTGAAGGGGTCGGCGGAAGCGATGGAAGTGGCGGCTCGGGAGAACGCGTCATCGGACCAGGGAGTGCACGACCTCGAGGATTTGGTGAAGAAGATCGCGCGTAGCGAAAAGATTGATGAGTCGAAGGAGTTCGCGGAAGATATTCAGGATTCGCTGGCGAAGCGCATGCAAAAGGCGAGCAGGACGGTGAAGAATCGCGGAGTCCGCAAAGCGCCGTTTGTGGTGCTGATCGGGGCGGACATGCCTTCGATACTCACGGAGATTTCGTTCCTCAGCAATCCCGCCGACGAGAAACTGTTGAAGCAGCCGGAATACCGGCAGCGGGTGGCGGAAGGGCTGTATCAGGGCGTCGCGAGCTACCTGGAGAGTCTGAACAGCGTGACGCTGAATCTGCCGGGCAAGAACGGCCCGAACCGCCCCGCGGCGGTTACCTCAGTTGAACAATCCCGGAACCAAAGGTAGTCTGGTGGTGTCTAAGTAAGGCTAGGGATGCGCCGACTATTACTATTCTTCTGCGGCATTGCGCTGCTCAGCGCAGCGCCGCTTTCCGCCCAGGAGAGCCCTCTCCCGAAGCAATTCCACAATTGGAAATTGACCAGCTGCGTCGCCAAACCAGTTGTTCCCACTATGTGGAAAGAAACGGGTATGCGGGAATTCAGCGCGTGCCAGTTTAAGGCTGGGGATAAAGTCGTTGGGATTTCGGGAGGCCGCTACCATGACTCGAGCAGCGCGTTTGAGGCTTATACGAATGAATTGAGAAACGGGATGGTTCCGACGAACCTCGGCCAGGTCTCTGCGTTCGATAAGGACGGCGTGCTGATGCTGGAAGGCAGCCTTGTCTTGGCGTCGACGGCGAATATCTCGAAGGAAGATCTAGGCGAACTCGTGAAGGCGATTGAGGCGCGTAGTGAGAAGGCGCCGCTTCCGCCGATTCGGACGTATCTCCCGGGCGCGGGACGGATGTTGGGTTCAGAGCGGTACGCGCTGGGACCGGAAGGGATGCGTGCAGCGCTAGGCGAGTTGGGGCAATCTGACATGGCTGGGCTCGTCGATGCGGCGGGATTTAACTCTGGAGCGGAGGCGATGCTGGCGCGCTATTCGAATGGTGGCAAGGACGGAGGAGTTTTGCTGCTTTTGGAGTATCCGACGCCACAGCTGGCCGAGCAGCACATTCACCACTTGGATGAAGTGCTTCCCGCGGCCGCGAAACAAGCAGGGACGGTGATCGAGCGGAAGGGGTCGCTGCTTTCGATGGTGTTGTCGCCGAGTTCCGTGGAGTACGCGAAGAAGCTGAGGACGGCAGTGGATTACGAAACGCAGGTGACGTGGAATGAGGCGAGCCAAGTGGCCACGGATCCGCCAATTACAAGTACTCTCGTGAAGATTATCATGGCGACTGGCGTGTTCATGGTCGCTGCGATTGTGCTGGGTATAGCGTTTGGCGGCGTGCGCGTGGTGACCAAGAGACTCTTCCCGGGAAGAGTGTTCGACCGGGCCAATCAGATGGAAGTGCTGCAACTGGGGCTCTCTGGAAAGCGGATTGATCCGAGCGATTTTTACTGAGCCAGTCTCTCCCCCGAAAAAATATAACCAGCCTGTTTTCCGCGCGTCTAACGGTAGCGCCAATTATTGCGTCTTGGTGCAGGCGCAAAGGTGTCGTAAAATTTGTGGTTACGCTGGTGGAGACGCACCCGACTATGGCAGGTTCGAACAATATGGGAAGCAAGTGGCAAAGGCTGGCGCCGATATTGCTGGCTGCTCCGCTGCTGGTGACCGTGGGATGTGGCCAGAAGACGTCTGCGGGCGGCGGTGCGCCTGCGATGCCTGTTCAGGTGCAGGTAGCGCAATCGGTTCGAATCCCGGATGCGACAGAGTATCTGTCGGTGCTGAAGTCTCGGCAATCGGCGGTGATAAATCCGCAGGTGGAGGGGCAGGTTACCAAGATTTTTGTGAAGTCCGGCGACCAGGTGAATGCGGGCACGCCGCTGCTGCAGATCGATCCGTTGAAACAGGAAGCCACAGTCAATAGCCAGCAGGCGACGCTGGCGGCGCAAGAGGCAAACCTGCGGCTGGCGAAAATTTCGCTGGAGCGGGCGCAGAAGCTTTTCGCGGCGGGGGTGATCAGCAAGCAGGAGTTCGACAACGCGCAATCGAACTATGACGCGGCAGCGGCCCAGGTGAACGCGCTGGCGCAGCAAGTCGAACAACAAAAGGTGGAGTTGCATTACTACAAAGTGAGCGCGCCAGCCGATGGGATCGTCGGGGACGTTCCGGTGCATGTGGGCGACCGCGTGACGGTCACAACGCTTTTGACGACGATTGACCTGCCGGGAGCGCTCGAAGCGTACATATATGTTCCCGCGGACCGGGCGAAGGATTTGAAGCTGGGATTGCCAGTGCGATTGCTCGATGAGACGGGGAATTCGGTGTCCGATACACGTATCACGTTTATTTCGCCACAAGTCGAGACCGATACACAGACGGTTCTGGCGAAAGCGGCTGTCGAGAATGCGCGAGCAAAGCTGCGCATCGCACAGCAAGTGCGAGCGCAAGTGACCTGGGGCTCGCACGACGGGCCGGTCGTGCCGGTGCTTGCGGTGCAGCGAATTAACGGGCAGGCGTTTGTGTTCGTCGCCGTGAATGAAGGAAAGGGAGCCGTGGCACGACAGAAGCTTCTGAAGCTCGGCGACACGGTCGGCAACGACTATGGTGTGGTGGAAGGGCTAAAGGCAGGCGACCACATCATCGTTTCCGGCACGCAGTTCCTGCAGGACGGCGCTCCCGTGCTTGAGCAGATTCAAAAAGACGCGAAGCAGGGCGACGGCAAGAGCGCCGCGACGCGCTAGGCGCCGCGAACCCTATGAGCGGTCCTCTCTCAATCCAAGTAAAGGTGGAACCCGGCTTTGTTTGTTGATTTCTTCATAAGGCGGCCGGTGTTTGCGACGGTGTGCGCGCTGATGATTATTCTGGCGGGCGCGATCTCGATTCCGTCGCTGCCCATAGCGCAATTTCCAAACCTGGCACCGCCGCAAGTCCTGGTAGTCAGTACATACATAGGCGCGAATGCGCAAACGGTGGAGTCCGCGGTGACAATTCCGTTGGAGCAGGCGATCAACGGCGTGCCAGGAATGAAGTACATCACCTCAACAAGCAGCAACAGCGGGACGAGCCAGATCACGGTTACGTTTGACGTGACACGCGACGTGGACCTCGCTTCGGTGGACGTGCAGAACCGCGTGAGCCAGGCGCTGGGCCGGCTGCCGAATGAAGTGAAGAACACCGGCGTGATTATCACCAAACAGGCCAGCGGGTTCGTGTTTGGGGCCGGCGTTTATGCGGAACACGGGGAGTACGACAGCCTTTTTCTGAGCAATTACATTGACGTGTACGTGAGAGACGCGCTGAAGCGCGTGCCGGGCGTGAACGACGCGTTTCTCTTCGGCGAGCGGAAGTACGCCATGCGCGTGTGGCTCGATCCGGCGCGCATGGCGCAGCGTGGGCTGACGGCGTCCACAGTAATCAACGCTCTGCAAGAACAGAACGTGCAAGTGGCCGCGGGACAGATCGGGCAGCCACCCAATGCGGGTGAGCAAGCATTTCAGATTAGCGTGAGGGCCGTCGGGCGGCTGACTGATCCAACGCAGTTCGAGAATATTATTTTGAAGACGGGGACAGATGGCACGCTAGTGCGGTTGAAGGACGTGGGCCGCGCCGAGCTGGGGGCCGAAAATTATGACGTCCTCGTACGCTACAACGGCCACGAAGGCGTGGGCTTTGGCGTAACACAACTTCCGGGCGCCAACGCGCTGGACGTGGACCGCGCGGCGAAAGCCGAGCTCGCGCGCCTCTCGAAGGGTTTCCCGCCGGGATTGAAGTACGCGATCGCGTTTGATTCTACAACGGTGATCGGCGAATCGATCCAGGACGTACTGATCACGCTGTTGGAGGCCATCGTTCTGGTCATTGCGGTGATCTATTTATTCTTGCAAGACTGGCGGAGCACGCTGATTCCCGCGGTGACGATTCCCGTTTCGCTGATCGGCACGTTTGTGTTCATCAAACTGCTGGGATTCTCGATTAATACGCTGACGCTTTTCGGTATCACGCTGGCGACGGGGTTGGTCGTTGATGACGCGATCGTGGTGATCGAGAACGTCGAGCGGCACATCATGGAGGGATTGACGGAGCCGCACAACGCGGCTTCCGTTGCGATGAAAGAAGTGGCGGGAGCGGTCATCGCAACTTCGCTCGTGCTGGTGGCGGTGTTCGTTCCCGTTGCGCTTTTCCCTGGAACGACGGGAATTTTGTTCCGGCAATTCGCGCTGACTATCGCATTTTCGGTTTCGATATCGGCATTTAACGCGCTGACGCTGACGCCGGCGCTTTCCGCGATTTTGCTGGGACACCATCGGGAACGCGCAGAAGGAAGAATCTTTCATGCGTTCAATCGCCTCGTGACTGGCGGAACGAATTTGTACCGCAATACAGTGCGGCATGTTATCGGCTGGCGATGGGCGGCAGTTCTGGTTTTTTTCGCGGCACTTGGATTGACGTACTGGATTTATAACAAGGTTCCCCGCGCGTTTATTCCAGAGGACGATCAAGGCTACATCATCATCGCAATACAAGCTCCGCAAGGTGCGTCCTTGCAATACACGGAAGAAATTTGCGGAAAAGTGGAAGAAACTCTTTCGCGTGTTCCAGAGATTGCAGGCGCGTTCTCGCTTCCCGGATTCAGCCAATTTGGCAGCGCACCGAATCGCGCGGTAGTCTTCAGCAACCTGAAGCCCTTCTCACAGCGCAAAGGCCTGAATCATTCGGCGGCAGCGGTGATTCAGCGGCTGCGCGGGCAACTTTTTGCGATTCAGGGAGCGATGGTGATTCCCTTCAATCCGCCCGCCGTGCAAGGGTTGGGGCAATTCGGCGGGTTTCAGTACGAACTCGAAGACCTCGGGCGGAACTCGCTGCAAACGATCGCGGATACGGCCAATAAGCTTGCGGCGCAAGGCAATGCCGGCAAGGATTTAGTGGGCCTGTTCAGCAGCTTTACGGCGAACGACCCGCAGTATTTGGTGCAGATTGACCGCGAAAAAGCGAAGAGCCTGCAAGTGCCGCTGAGCCAGGTGACCGATGCGCTGCAGGTGTATATGGGCTCGGTGTATGTGAACGATTTCGATTTCAACAATCGGTCGTATCGCGTGTACGTGCAGGCAGACAGCCGCTACCGCTCAGCGCCTAAAGACATCCGGCAATATTATCTGCGGTCCGACACTGGCAGGATGATTCCACTGGACAATTTGGTCAACGTGCAGCCAACGCAAAATGCGCAGGTGATCAGCCACTTCAATCTTTTCCGCTCGGCTGAGATTGACGGATCCGCCGCGCCGGGGCACAGCTCCGGTGAAGGGATCGCGGCGATGGAGGAACTTTCGAAGAAAGCGTTGCCGCAAGGAATGGCGTTCGAATGGAGCGGGCTGTCACTGGAAGAGATTCAATCTGGAGGCAAGGCGTTGATTTTGTTTGGGCTCGGATTGGTCGTGGTGTACCTGACGCTGGCGGCGCAGTACGAAAGTTTCGTGCTGCCGTTCATCGTGCTGATGGCTGTGCCGGTGGCGATTCTGGGCGCAATTGGCGCGCAGGCGATGCGGGGATTGCAGAATGACGTGTATTGCCAGATTGGGTTGGTCATGCTGATCGGGTTGGCCAGTAAGAATGCCATATTGATTGTGGAATTTGCAGAGCAACTGCGCGAGCAAGGAATGTCCATTGTCGAAGCGGCGATAGAAGCCGCGCGAATCCGCTTGCGGCCGATCTTGATGACGTCGTTTGCGTTTATTCTTGGCGTCGTACCACTTGTGCTTGCGCAAGGAGCGGGACGCGCCGGACGGATATCGGTGGGAACGACAGTGTTTGGCGGAATGATTGCCGCGACGACGCTGAATCTGCTGTTTATTCCGGTGCTCTACGTGATTGTGAAGACCATCTTTCCAGGCGGTCGAGCGAAAACATCCTCAGTCGAGCACTAAACGTCTTCCCTGAATCCACAATTAATTTAGAGATTCGCGTTCGATCGGAAGATCTGGGCGGCGCTTCACGTCTTTTTGAGGAGACACACGCCCGACCACGGGCGATCCCGGCGGGACTTTTCCGTTTCGGGCAGGAGCGCGAGGAGGCTCAACAAAAAAGGAAGGCGCTTCAGGCGCGCAGCGTTTTTGAGAAGCGAGCGCACATCAACGGGCTTCCAGCCGTACGGGATGAAAAAGTTAGGTCCTTCGGGAGGAGCGAATTTGAATGGCGCTGCTTGGTGCAATTGTTTGGCAAGTTTTTTTGACAACATGCGGAGCAGGCCGGGCGACGCGATATCGAGAATCCAGGACTGAAAACTGGGAGGCGCGGCGAGATCTTTGGCGAGGCCCGCGACATCATCGGCATTCAAATAGATCAAGAGACCTTCGGTGATGACGAGCGCTTTCGTGGAGCGGCGCCCGAGTTCCGTGAAGAGATCGCGGCGCGCGGCGGCGTTGGAGAGATCAAGCCGAACGCGTTCGAGGGCACAGATGGGCTTAGCGTCGCGAAGAATGTCTTCTTTGTAAGTAAGGATTTCGGGAAGATCGACCTCGATCCACTTCAGTGATGCGGGGAGTTGCATGCGGTAGGGGCGCGCGTCGAGTCCCGCGGCGAGATTGATGACCATATCCACGCCTTGGCTGATCTGTTCGTTGATAAGATCGTCGCCAAGACAGGTGCGCGTGATCATGCTCCAGTCGTTGTTCCGGCCGAGAGGCATGGACTTGGCGATTTGTTCCCCACGGTCGCCTGCGAGACGGCGCGCGAAGGGATCGCGGAAGTGTGCGTCGGGGCGCTCTGTTTCGCGTGCGCGGTAGACCGCGACCCAGCGAGCGGTGTCGGAGACGTTGCGGATCAATGGCTCTGACTGGGGCTCTGACTGCGGGTGTGACGAGGACTGCGTTTGGGACTGCGGCTCGGTCAAGTGACGGCCTCACGATATTGCTTTGTTTCAACCGAAGAAAGTTTAGCTCTTGGAGCGTCGCGTATACAACCGCGATGCGCGCTATCTTCGCTCAGGTGTTGAGGCAGGAATGATTGCGGGTGGCTCGCGATTGCGAGGGCGGCCGCCGTGGCGAGCGAGGAGCTACTCCGCTTCGCCGGCCTCGGGCCGACATGCTAATTGATAATCAGGATGAGAACCACTTGCCTGGCTGGCGCGGAGTTCGATTTCCAATCGGGCGTTGTCGGAACGAATACCCACGGGTCCGTTCAGACTTCCTCCTTCAGACCCAACACTGCCCTCCCACACCAGGTTGTTATCTGCATAGACTCGCATTTCCTCGCCGTTCATCTCGGCGCGGAGAACATGCGCGGCACCGGGACGCAGGAGGGGCACAGGCGAACTGTGGATGGGCTTGATGTTGCGATAGCCGCGGTTTCCGCACTCGGCGCTTGTGTGCTGGCCGGGATTGCTTTTGACGGAGACAACTAGCTTGGATTCTGGTTCGATGCGCCACATCGCATAGACGAGATTGCAAGGGTCCTGGGCGCGAAGCTTGAGGCCAAACTGGCGGCGCATCTCGCCAGAGCCCAGCGGCTTTTCTCCCGGGGTCTGACCCAGATAGGTGAAATGGGCTTCAACATCCTGCGTTGTGGCAACGGTGACGAACGCGCGCATCTTGGGCACGTTGACGGAGAGGCGATTTCCGGAAGCTTGCTCGATCGCGCCCTCCGTTACGCAGAGCTTAGCATGCGGCACAGAAAACCAGTTGGAGGAGGGTTGAGACCCTATTCCGGTTGTGATTCCGAAAACGATGAAGCATGCTGTGAGAATTAGATTGGCCCACTTTTTCATGATAGAGAGATCTCCCGGCGTCGTGCTGAATGGTTTGGCGGCCAGTTAGCCACTCGGATGTCGTATATAATCGCGGCTATCATGCGGAAGCAAGACAGGCTATATCACATGGCAGAGTTGACGGCCACGAATCGTTTGCGGCGGGCAGATAGATTGAGTGCGCGAATCGGCGGAATGAGGCGTTTGTCGGTGCAAAGGCGGTTGGCGTGAACTTTGAATTCAGCGATAAGACGAAAGTTTTGCAGCGGCGGCTCGTGGCATTCATGGACGAGCACATTTATCCCAATGAGCGGCGGTTCCAAGAAGAAATTGAGCGCGACCGGTGGAAGCCAACACGAATCATCGAGGAGCTCAAACCAAAAGCGCGGGCGGCCGGGCTGTGGAACCTTTTTCTGCCGAATGATGAGAGTGGAGCGGGGCTGACGAATCTCGAGTACGCGCCGCTGTGCGAGATCATGGGCCGGAGCGTGATGGCTGCGGAAGTATTCAACTGCTCGGCGCCAGACACGGGGAACATGGAGGTGCTGGCGCGCTACGGAACGCCCGAACAGAAAGAGAAGTGGCTGAAACCGCTCCTCAAAGGCGAAATCCGTTCGTGTTTTGCGATGACGGAGCCCGAAGTGGCCTCTTCGGACGCGACCAACATTCGCGCCAGTATCGTGCGAGATGGCGATGATTACGTAATCAACGGCAGGAAGTGGTGGGCGTCCGGAGCAGGTGACCCACGATGCAAGATCGCGATCTTCATGGGCAAAACTGATCCGGGGGCTGCGACCCACAAGCAGCAGTCCATGATTTTGGTGCCGCTGGATACGCCGGGAGTGAAGATTGTGCGGCTGCTCACTGTGTTTGGCTACGACCATGCACCGCACGGGCACGGGGAAATCGTATTCGAAAACGTGCGAGTTCCGGCGTTGAACATGCTGCTTGGCGAGGGGCGCGGATTTGAAATTGCGCAGGGGCGGCTCGGACCGGGACGCATTCATCACTGCATGAGATGTATTGGTGTTGCCGAGCGCGCGCTGGAAACGATGTGCAAACGTGTGCAAGCGCGCGTGGCGTTTGGAAAACCACTGGCGGAGCAAGGAACGATCCGCACCGAGATCGCGGCGTCGCGAATGGAAATTGAACAGGCGCGGCTGCTGACGCTGAAGGCGGCGCACATGATGGACACCGTCGGGAACAAGGAAGCGCGGGCGGAAATCGCAATGATCAAAGTTGTGGCACCAAACATGGCTCTGCGCGTTTTGGACCGGGCGATTCAGGCGCATGGCGGAGCGGGAGTTTCCGAAGACACATTTCTCGCGAGCGCTTGGGCGAATGTGCGGACTTTGCGGCTTGCGGATGGGCCGGATGAAGTCCACGCAGAGTCGATCGCGAAATCGGAGCTTAGAAAATGGAGCAAGCCGCGAACGCCGGCGCAATCGTAATAATCCCGGCTGTGGCGTTGTGCTGACTTTTTGTTTTTCTTGTGGAGGATGGATTGGCGCCAGTCATCGTGGAGACACCGGATGCTCTGAAGCAATTCTTGGGAAAAGAAATCGGTGTGAGTGACTGGTTTGCCGTCACGCAAAAGCGAATCGCGCAATTCGCGGAAGCTACCGAAGACCGGCAGTGGATCCACATAGATTGTGAGCGGGCGGAGAGAGAATCGCCTTTCGGGACCACGATAGCTCATGGATTTTTGACTCTTTCACTAATCAGCCGGTTTATGAAGGATGTGATTCAGGTTCGAAGCGGGATTGGCATGGCAATCAATTACGGCTTGAATCGCGTGCGATTCCCTGCTCCAGTTAGATCCGATTCGAGGATTAGGGCGCGCGTGAGCCTGGTAAGCATCAAAGAAGTTCCAGGCGCTCATGAGGCCACTTTTTCTGTGACCGTCGAAAGCGAAGGCGGCGAGAAGCCCTGCTGCGTTGCGGAATCGCTTGTGCGCTACTACCGGTGAACTTCGCCCGTTGGTTCCATGTAAGTTCAGAAATGAGAGTCACAAAAAAGAGAATCTCAGATTATGCCGGTTTCGGCGGTTCGCAATGCGGCGCGCAACAGCAGATTGATACGATCTGGCATTGTGGCGAATCGTTCGTCGTGAGTCAGGCCCTGATGAAAGCGGTAGTAAATCTGCTGAACGATCACAGCGATTCTGAAACGGGCAAAGGTTAAGTAGAACGCCATGTTGGAAACGTCGCGGCCAGTTTTATCTCCATAGCGCTGGACGAGTTGGGCGCGCGTGAGGCTGCCTGGAAAGGTCGTGGGGCCCCAGCGAGTTTCGAGCGCCTCCGGAGGATCGCTGGCATCCACCCAGTAGGCAAGCGCGGAACCCAAATCCGTGAGCGGATCGCCGATGGTACACATTTCCCAATCCAGGACTCCGATAATTTTGGTGAGATCGTTGGGATCCAATATGACGTTGTCGTATTTGTAGTCATTGTGGATGAGCGCGGCGTGGCCGGACGGAGGCATATGCTGCTGAATCCAATTGGAAATTGTCTCGACTTCTGGAATGTCATGCGTTTTGGAACCGTGGTAGCGCTCGATCCAGCCGCGCACTTGCCGTTCGAGATAGCCTTGAGGTTTGCCGAGATCGGCGAGGCCAATCTCGTTGTAATCGAGACCGTGCAAAAGCGCGAGGTTGTCGAGGAAGGATTCACTAACAGATCGGGCGACTTTCGGAGAAAAGTCCAAGCCTTGTGGAACATCCCGGCGAAGGATTACGCCGTGAATTGGTTCCATCAAATAGAACGGAGCGCCCAACACTGAGGGATCATCACAAAAAAGGAGAACATGCGGGGCCGGGGGATAGTGGGCATGAAGTTTCGAGAGCACGCGAAATTCACGGCCCATGTCGTGGGCAGTCTTGACTTTGCTTCCGAACGGAGGCCGCCGAAGAACCATTTCGCGCGCACCGTGTTGCACGGAATAAGTAAGATTCGAATGGCCGCTTGGATATTGGCGGACGATTAGCGGACCAGACTCGTCTGGAAAATGGCAGCGAAGGAAAGATTCGAGCTTCTCGATGTCGAGGTCTTCCCCCGGACGAACAGGCGTCGTTGGATCTTGAAAGCCAGCCACGTTTTCTCGCGCCCCTTCTCTATCTATAGGTCAGCAAAGCAGGGTCGTCCATATGCTGAAACGAGTTGAAAGTGCTCAGTGTGAAACGATCCCCAGAAAACAAAAATTCACTGTAGGAGCAGTTACGCGGCATCCACGCCACTTGCAGTGTGTCCTGAGGTGAGAGTCGCAAGGCGCGCTGCACGGATACGGCCACAGGCCCGCCGGAAGTAAAGATCGCGCTATTTTCGTTTTTGTCGGCCGTTGATAGAAACAGCGAGAGACCGCGATTGACGCGAGCGATGAAGGCCTCCCAGGACTCGACGCCTTCGACCGATAGTTCCCGATTGACCCACATCGTGATCACCGTATCGAAGAGCTTTTGGAAATTCCTGCGGCGCTGCGGAGGACTGTTTGCATTTCGAACGGCGCATTCGAGATCGCGGATGTGTGAGTTCGTCTCGCAAAGATGCGGGAGACTTTTTTGGAGCACTACGTCTCCCTGAAATTCGTCGAATTCGTCGAAGATGACGGATTCCGGGAAAGCCAGGCCATGCTTTACATAAGTTTCGCGGATAGCTTTTTCGGTCTCGCGATGGCGGACGCGCGGCCCGGTGCAAACGCGGTCAAACGTGATTTTGTGGCGCGCCCAATACTCTCCGAGCACACGGGCCTGGGCTTCGCCGGTGCGTGATAGCTTGTCGTAGTCCGGCTCAAGGAAAGAAGCCTGTGCGTGGCGAACCAGAAAAACGCGTCCCATGCGTCACCCGAAACTGTTTGCGCCTTAAATGAAAGAACTTGAGCTAGCTGAACGCATCGAGTGCAAATCGCGTCGCGGCAACGAGGTGCTACGCAGTCGCGCTCTGTTCCTTGTTGAAATCGGCAAACTTCTTGCCCTCTTCCGCAAGCCGCTTCAGAAGCGGAGCCGGCTCCCAAAGTTCGCCGTGCTGTTTGTGGAACTCTTCAATACGCTCGCAGACTTTTTTCAAACCAACCGTGTCGGCGTACCACATCGGCCCGCCGCGATGGGCCGGGAAGCCGTAGCCGTTGAGATAAATAATGTCGATATCCACCGCGCGGAGGGCGAAGCCTTCCTCGAGGATACGCGCGCCTTCGTTCACGAGCGCGTAAACGCAGCGATCGACGATTTCTTCCTTCGAAATTTCACGCTGCGGAATGCCGGCTTCGGCGGCCCATTTACGAACTAGCTGCGCGACTTCGGGATCAGGAATCGCGCGGCGGTTTTCGTCATACTTGTACCAGCCTGCGCCCGTCTTCTGACCGTAGCGGCCCATCTCACAAAGTTTGTCCCCGGCAAAGGCCTGCCGAATGCCCGGCTTCTCCAGGTGACGATATTCTTTGCGGATTCGCCAGCCGACATCGAGGCCCGCGAGATCGCCGACAGCAAGCGGGCCCATGGCCATGCCGAAATCGTACATCGCGGAATCAACCGATTCGACGCTGGCGCCCTCTTCCAGCAGAAAAACGGACTCGCGGACATACGGATGGAACATCCGGTTGCCGACAAATCCGCGGCAGTTCCCTACCAAGACACCGATCTTGCCGATTTTCTTCGATAGCTGCATGCAGGTGGCAATGACTTCCTTGCTGCTTGCTTTGCCGCGAACGATTTCGAGTAGGCGCATCACGTTGGCAGGGCTGAAGAAATGGGTGCCGATCACGGATTGCGGACGCGAGGTAGAGGAAGCAATCTCGTCTATATTCAACGTGGACGTGTTGCTCGCAAGGATTGCTCCGGGCTTACAGACGCGATCGAGTTCGGCGAACACTTCTTTTTTGAGCGCCATGCCCTCGAAGACGGCTTCGATCACCAAGTCGGCGTTTGCGAACGAATCGTAGCTCAGCGTCGGCTGAATCAGTTTGAGCCGCTCGTCTACGAAAGCTTGAGTAAAGCGGCCGCGCTTCACCGAAGTCGCATAATTCTTCTGAATGTTAGCGAGGCCTTTATCGAGCGCGGCCTGATCCGCTTCTTTTAGGAGAACGGGGATGCCGGCGTTCGCCAAGACCATAGCAATGCCGCCGCCCATCGTTCCCGCGCCAACGACCGCAGCTGTGTTCACGGGGATAAGCGGAGTGTCCTTCGGGATGTCCGGGATTTTGGCGACTTCGCGCTCGCCAAAGAAAACGTGAATGAGCGCCTTCGATTGATCGGAGAACAGGCAATCCATGAAGATCTTGCGTTCGAGTTTGCAGCCTTCCTCGAACGATAATTTTGTAGCGGCTTCTACGGCATCAATGGCCGCCAGCGGCGCGATCATTCCGCGCTGTTTTTTGCGCGCGTTTTCGCGCGCTCCGGCGAAAATCGGCGCGTTTTGTTCCGCGGAGCCAAGCTTGTCGTTGCGCTCGCGCGTTTTGCGCACGGGCCTATCGGCGATCTCGCGCGCAAACGCAACGGCGCCTGTCAACAAATCGCCCTCTATCAAGCGATCGATGATGCCGGCCATCAATGCATCCGCAGCCTTTATCGGATTCCCGTCCGCGCACATTTCTACGGCTTTGGCAGCGCCCGCGAGGCGAGGCAAACGTTGCGTGCCCGCCGCGCCGGGGATAATTCCAAGCTTTACTTCCGGCTGGCCGACTTGCGCAGCAGGCACGGCCACGCGGTAGTGGCCAGACATGGCCAGCTCAAGGCCTCCTCCAAAGGCGCTTCCATGAATGGCCATGACGATAGGTTTGTGCGAATCTTCTATTTTCAGGAGGAGTGACGGCAGCTCCAATCCGCCGCCGGCTTTGCCGGAGGTGATCTTGCCGAATTCTTTGATGTCCGCGCCGGCGACAAAGGTCTTGCCACCACCAATGAGCACTGCCGCTTTAAGGGAGTTGTCCTTGCCAATCTGCTCGATTGCGGCGGCGATGCCCTCCGGCACGCCCGGACTTAGCGCGTTAACTGGAGGGTTGTTGATCGTGATGACGGCAACGCCATCGTCTTTTGTAAGTTGAATCAAGTCGCTCATCAGTGGCCGCTTTCTCTTTCGAAATGTATGTCAACAAACTTACAGCAAAATGCTGCCGCGCCGGTCGCTGCCGCGCAGACTGAACTCTTATTTATAAGTCTTCTCGCTTGCGGCTGGCAAATTCAGGCCGGATCGTGTCTTGCCCACCCCAATACTTTTTGCGCAGTTCCCTTTTCAGGATTTTGCCCGTGCCGGTTTTCGGCAAGCTATCGAAGAATTCGACGGAACGCGGCGCTTTGTAGTGCGCAATGCGAGCCCGGCAAAATTCGAGAAGTTCTGCTTCCGTAGATTGTGAACCGGGCTTCAAGACAACCAAAGCTTTCGGGACTTCGCCCCATTTCGCATCGGGGACAGGAATCACCGCGACCTCGTAGACGCACGGATGCGCGAGTAGCGTTTTTTCGACTTCGAGCGAAGAGATATTTTCGCCGCCGCTCACGATGATTTCTTTTTTGCGGTCAACAACAAGCAGATAGCCGTCTTCATTAATTGTTGCCATGTCGCCGGTATGAAACCAGCCGCCGCGCATAGCTTCGGCGGTGGCTTTCGGTTGCCCCCAATAGCCCTCCATTACAACGTCGCTGCGAGCAACGACTTCGCCGATGCTTTGCCCGTCGTGCGGCAATTCCTTATCGTTCGCATCTACAACACGAAGTTCTACGCCAGGAATTGCGAAGCCGGTCATGGCTTGGCCCGCGTACTTTTGTTCTCCTTGCCAATCGAGACCTGGCTTCATTCTCGAGATTGAAAGCGTAGGTGAAGTTTCCGTGAGGCCGTAGCCGGAGCGGCAGCTCGCGCCAAGCTTTTCTTCCACCTCGCGCACGAGACTCGGTGAGGACGCAGCTCCCCCAATATTGATGATGCGCAGGCTGCTCAAATCATGTTTGGTGCGCTCGGGGCAATTGACAAGGGCCGTGGCCATTGCCGGCACGAGACACATCGTTCGAACTCGCTCCTGTTCGATCAGGCGAAAGATCCGCGCGGTTTCGAATCGTTGCAACATGACGTGTTTTCCGCCGGTCAAAGCTAGGCCGTGCGGTGTGCCCCAGCCATTGGCATGAAAGAGCGGAATGGTGTGCAGCTGAACGGCTTCAACTGTAGGATCGTCGGTCAAACAAGCGTACAAAGCGTGCATGTAGATATTGCGATGCGTCAGCATCACGCCCTTGGGATTGGCGCTCGTGCCGCTGGTATAAAAAATCTCGGCGACGGCATTCTCATCCACTTGCATGATGTCGGTTTGGTAGGGTGAAGCCTCAGCGACAAGCTCGTCGTAGTTTTTCGGGGCGAGCCAGTCTGCCCGAGGCGCACTATCCAGAAGATTGAAGGACTCAAGAGTCGAGACACTTTGACGAAAAGAATCCACGGTGGCGAGATATTCCTTCTCGAGAAAGAGCACTTTCGCGCCCGCGTCATTCAAAATGAATCCAAGCTCTTGCGGCGCAAGCCGGATATTCAAGGGGAGCAGTACAGCGCCCGCGTCGAGAACGCCGTAGTAGGCTTCCAGCAAGCGATGGCAGTTCATGCCAAGGAAAGCGACGCGGTCACCTGGCTTCACACCACTGGCGCGCAACGCACCCGCGAGTCGAGCGGCACGCTCGGCGAATTGCGCGTAGGTGTATCGCAAATCGCCGCAAACGACGGCGGTCCTGCGCGGATATTGCTGCTCGGCGTATCGCAAACAACGAAGTGGCGTGAGAGGAATATTCATGGTGCGGGAGGCGCTTTCCCTTCGTTCAATCGACTCTTCGAAATTTACTCACTGTCTTGGCCTTGCCAAAAGATTCGCGCATTGGAAAATACTAGAAGCTGAGGCATACGCCAAGCTCGATTTCAGATGCGCCGGGGCCCGGCCTTGTTTGCATGAGGTGCGCAATTTAATCCGCAGGTGGACCTGCGCTCGCGAGTGGGTCTCGCACAAAGCTGCGCCCGTGGCGTTCCGTCCCCAGCAGCAGGAGAACTGTCAGCGTCAGAATGGTCACGAGCTCAAATCCTGCGATGGCCCACTGATATCCAACGCGGTCGCGCAAGGCGTACTGAATCGAATTCGTGGGCGATGCAAGAAGGATTCCTATTTGATAGGTAAGCCCGGGCATTAATCCGCGCGTCGCGTCCGCGGACATTTCATTGAGATGCACGGGAATCACGCCCCAGGCGCCTTGTACACCTGCCTGCATCAGAAACGCGGCGATCACGAGGACAGTCAGGCTTCCGCCAAACGCCCACAGAGGAATCATGACCAGCGATAGCCCCAAGGCCGCGATCATGCCCTTGCGCCGGCCCGCCATCTGCGAAATGTGTCCAAAAACGATTGCGCCGACCACGGCGCCGATGTTGTAAATGATCGCGATGTTCGCGCGCACAGCCGCCGACGCGCGATGAACTTCTTGCAAGAAGTCCGGATACAAGTCCTGAGTGCCATGAGACAGAAACATCATGAAGGTCATGAGCACAACGAGATAGAGAAAGCGCTTCCACTCTTGCGCCGCGATGCGAAGGACCTGGCCGGTGCTTGCGGCGCGATGCTGTTTCCATGCTTCCGATTCTGGAACTTTCGTCCGGATGTAGAGCGCAAGAAGGGCAGGTAATGCGCCAATCCAAAACATGGGGCGCCATCCCCAGGCTGGCAGAAGGAAGCGCGCGGCAAGCGCGGCGATCAAATATCCGATCGAATAGCCGCACTGCAAAATCCCGCTGAGGATTCCGCGCCAGCGCACGGGTGCGGCCTCCATAGCGAGCGACGCGCCAACGCCCCACTCGCCGCCCATGCCGATGCCAAACAACGCGCGCATCACGAGGAAAAAAGTGTAGTTTGGCGAAAAACCGCAGAGCAGCTCGATGATGGAAAAATAAATGACGTTGGCCATCAACGGTATGCGGCGTCCGTAACGGTCGGCCAACAAACCGAAGAGCACGGCTCCCACGGGACGCATAGCTAAGGTTGCCGTCAGCGTGCGCACAATTTCCTTTTTGGGAACGCCGAATTGATGAGCGAGCGTGTCAATGAGGAATACGACGACAAAAAAATCAAACGCGTCGAGAGTCCAACCGAGGAAACCCGCAAGGACCGCGTGGCGCGCGTTCGATTTTGAATTGGTCGCTTGGTCCATTATCTGTGCCCGAATCGCCTGTGCCGATTTCAGATCGGCGGACGTTCATTGTAGCCAATGCCGCGGTTTTTCCCTCGAGTGAAATGCCACCTCGTTCGGCTGCTACGCTGGCAAAGTTTGTCCACGAGTTTCGGCTCCAAAAGGAATCAATAGAAGACCAACGGCAAACGCAAGCGAAGTCATTGCCACCGGAACTCCCAGCGATCCGTACCGCTGTACTCCGTTTCCAACGAGAAAAGTGATCGCTGCTCCGCCGAAACGCGCAAAGGAAGTGGAAAACGCGAAGGCGCTAGCGCGGCATTCGGTGGGATATTGCTCTGGCAACCACAATGTATAAACGGCGAAGTTTGCACCGCCCAAACCAAGAAAAAACAAGCAAACAAAAAACCACGGAAGAGCAGATGCGCCGAGATAGAAGACTTTGCCAAAAGTGAGGGCGACGAACACCATCATCAGCGTGAAGAAAAAACCTAAGGCTCCGCGCCGGCCAAGCCGTTCCGCAAGCCAGGGCATCGCCAGGCATCCAAGAATGGTGGCAAACGCAACGAGCATGGTGGCACCAGAAGCTAGCTGCGCAGCCTCAGCTCCACCGCGTCCTACGGCCTCGGAAAGAGAAGTGACCGCCGCGGGAACGTAAACCGTTCCAGCCCAAAGCCCGCTTATCGAAGCAAGCATGAACAGCGAGTTCAAAATTGTTCGGCGCCGCAGCGCAGGCGAGAAAAGCGCGGCAAACGGGCGATAGACCTGCCATGAGCGAACGACGTCTGCCTTTTGGGACCAACGCGCCGGCTCGGTCACGCCGTGACGCACCCACGCCAGCAGAAGCGCCGGCAACCCTCCAACTGCAAACATCGCGCGCCAACCGTAGTGACTGCCGATCGCGTAGTTCGCGATCGCCGCCAAGAAAATGCCGACGTAATAGCCCGTGTGCATGTAGCCTGCGCCGGCCCGCCGACGGCTTTCCGGCCACTCTTCCGCGACGAACGTGCCGCCCATGGCCCATTCGCCGCCGATTCCAATTCCCGCAAGAAGGCGAAGAATAGCCAACTGCCAAACGCTGGTGACGAGAGCGCTGAGAAACGTAAAAACGGAATACCAAACGATGGTCAACATCAGGGTGCGCACGCGGCCAAACTTATCGCCGATGGGTCCCCACAAAAAAGCCAGCCCCCAACCGAGCAGAAAAAGCGCAAAAAGCAATCCACCGTAAAACCCGACGTTGCCTTTTGTTGCCGCAATGCCGGAGCGAGGAAGAAGATCACGAAGCGAAGGCAGAAGAACGAGCGCGTAGATAAAAGAATCCATGCCGTCGAGGGTCCATCCGCCCCAGGCGGCCCAAAACCCCCGAATTTGATTTGTGGTAAGCGGAACTTGGGGAGGCTTGGATTCATTCGAAGATTCAGGCGGCATCGCGGTTGGGACTATACCAAAATGGGCGTGCGGGAAAAGAACGAAGTAACACGGAATTCTGCGAGCGCCATGATGAAAAACACGCGCGCAGACGCAGCCCGCGGTGACGCCAAATCCAATTTCTCTCCCGCCGACGGTAATGTAGACTCTCTGATTCGCATAGTGTGAAATCTCGACACGAGGAATTCTATCTGCGTGCCACGACCACAAATCGCATCGAAGGAATAGTGTGACGTGTGATCCTCAGAGTGTTTGAAGAAAAAAAGGAACTCGCCAAAGTAGCCGCCGCGCAAGCCGCAACGGCTATCCGCGGCGCAATAAATGAACGCGGATTGGCACGCATAGTCGCCGCAACCGGCGCTTCACAGTTCGAATTTCTGGACGCGTTAACCACAACGACGGACATCAATTGGAAAATAGTAGAATTATTCCATCTCGATGAATACATCGGAATTCCGATGACTCATCCGGCCAGTTTCTGCAAATACCTACAGGAACGCTTGATCAACAAAACCGGAATCCTACGTCGCCACTTGCTGAGCGGCGCCGACGATCCCGCAGAAGTCATCCGTCGCGCGAGCGACGCCATAAAATCTGCTCCCATTGACGTCACATTTGCCGGCATCGGCGAAAACGGCCATCTCGCCTTCAATGATCCTCCAGCGGATTTCGACACGGACGATCCCTATATCGTCGTCAATCTCGATGAGCCCTGCCGCCAGCAACAAGTCGGCGAGGGCTGGTTCACGGATCTCTCGGTCGTGCCGATGCAAGCCATTTCCATGTCTATTCGCCAAATCCTAAAATCGCGCGCCATCATCTCTGTAGTTCCCGATGCCCGCAAAGCACAAGCGGTCAAAGCTTGTTTCGAAGGCCCCATCAGCCCGATGGCTCCAGCTTCGATTTTGCGCACGCATCCGAACGCGACGATTTATCTCGACCGGCAATCGGCGGCCCTGCTCAGTCCAGCGGCACGATCGGCGCTCGCCGTTTCCTAATGGACACTCCCGCAAACGTAAAAGCCACGGAACCGAGCTCTCGCGGCGTGCGTACCATTCCCTTGCTCCGCTGGTGGATCGGCGCACTATTGTTTGCTTCCACCGTCATCAACTACATCGATCGCCAAACGCTCTCGCTGCTCGCTCCCTATCTCAAGAACGACTATCACTGGACCAATACGGACTACGCCAATCTCGTCATCGCATTTCGCGTGGCCTATTCCATCGGTCAAACTCTCAACGGCCGGCTGATGGATCGCATCGGAACAAAGCGCGGGCTTACGCTCACCGTTCTCTGGTATTCGATTGTCTCCGTTTTCACGCCGCTCGCCAGAGGACTTTACTCCTTCATGGGATTCCGCTTTTTTCTCGGACTCGGCGAATCGGGCAATTGGCCCGGTGCAACGAAAGCTGTCTCGGAATGGTTTCCAAAGCACGAGCGCGGCCTGGCGACCGCACTTTTCGATAGCGGCTCCTCGATTGGGGGAGCTGTGGCGCCGTTCGTTGTCCTGTGGCTGTACTTTCGCTGGGGCCTTCGTCCAGCATTTGTTGTTCCCGGCCTGCTCGGATTCATGTGGTTGATCGTCTGGCGCTGGCTCTATCACTTGCCGCAGGACCATCCTCGCATCGGCTCCGCCGAGCGCCAGATGATCCTCTCCGACCACAGCGACGACGCAGCGCCAACAGCAACGCCCCCGCGCTGGCGCGACCTCCTGAAACTCCCACAAACTTGGGGAACGATCATTGCCAGAAGCTTCACCGATCCCGTCTTTTTCTTCATCGCCGATTGGTTCCCCATCTATCTCGTCGCCAAAGGAATCGCCCTCAAGAGCGGCTTGATCGCAGTCTGGATTCCGTTTATCGCCGCCGATCTGGGCAATTTCTTCAGCGGTTGGCTTTCCGGACTCTTGATCAAACGCGGCTGGCCCGTGGGAAACGCGCGCAAAGCACTCGTAGTTTTTGGCGGCTTCGGCGTAGCGCTGCTCATTCCCACCATATTCACCGTGAATCTCTATTTGCTCACTCTCCTCTTCGGCCTCTCCACTTTCGCATACGCGTCTTTCACGACTATCGCCAACGTGTTACCTTCTGACCTTTACAAAAACGAATCCGTGGCAACCGTCAGCGGCATGAGCGGAACGGGAGCCGCGCTCGGCACGATCATCGTTTTCGAATTGGCAGGCCATCTTTCCGATGCGCGTATTGCGACAGGGACGCACTTGTTCGACCCGCTTATGGTCATCGCGGGCCTAATTCCATTTGTGGGTATGATTCTTGTACTGCTTCTAGTGCGCAATACGAAAGCGACCGACCAAGGCCTTGTCCGACGGATTTGAAAATTTCCACACGGCTTGCGGGCAATTGCGCTAGCGGATGGAAGAGCGGATGCGGGCAAGTTCGATGGCAACTTGAGGAGGATTGGTGAAAATCACGGATGCAAAAGTATTGATCTCCTCGCCAGGCAGAAATTTCGTCACGCTCAAGGTCTACACCGACCAAGGCATCTACGGCCTCGGCGATGCCACGCTTAATGGCCGTGAGCTGGCCGTCGCCGCCTATCTCTCCGAGCATTTAATTCCCTGCCTCATCGGCCGCGATCCCTTTCAATCCGAAGACATCTGGCAATATTTTTATCGCGGGGCTTATTGGCGGCGCGGGCCCGTGACGATGGCAGCGATCGGCGCCATTGATATCGCGCTCTGGGACATCAAGGGCAAAGCCCTCAACACTCCTGTGTACAACCTTCTCGGCGGGAAGAGCCGCACCGGCGTCATGGTCTACGGCCACGCCAATGGCCGCGATATTGAAGAAACTGCCGACGAAGTCGGCAAGTATCTGGCCCTCGGCTACCGCGCCATTCGCGCGCAATCAGGAATCCCCGGCCTCCCCTCAACCTACGGCGTGGCAAAGGATAAGCTCTACTACGAACCCGCCGAAAAGGGCCTTCCTCCGGAAAACCTCTGGTCCACCGAAAAATATCTGCTGCACGTCCCAAAACTTTTCGAATCTCTTCGCCTCAAGTTCGGCGATGACATTCATCTCCTGCACGACGCCCATCACCGCCTCACACCGATCGAAGCGGCCCGCCTCGGCAAGAGTCTCGAGCCCTATCATCTCTTCTGGCTCGAAGACGCCGTCGCGGCGGAACTCCAGGAAGGTTTTCGCATTGTCCGCCAGCACACCACTACGCCTCTCGCTCTCGGCGAAGTCTTCAACACCATTTGGGACGCCAGCACCCTAATCACCGAGCAGCTCATCGACTACATTCGAATGGCCACGGTCCACAGCGGCGGCATCACTCACCTCAAAAAAATTGCCTCGCTCGCCGAAATCTATCACGTCCTTACGGGCTGCCATGGCGCCACGGACCTGTCGCCGGTTTCTCTCGCCGCTGCCCTCCATTTCGATATCTCCATCAACAATTTCGGAATCCAGGAGTACATGCTTCACACGAAGGAAACTGACGAAGTCTTCCCGCACGCGTACTCCTTCAGCGATGGCTTCTTACATCCCGGAGACGCCCCCGGTCTGGGCGTTGACTATAACGAAAAGCTCGCGGCTACGTTTCCCTATGAGCGTGCGTATCTGCCGATAAATAGAAAGCTGGACGGCACAATGTACAACTGGTAGTTCGCTCCGAGCAGCGCAACATCAACGCGTAACTCGCAGCCATTCAACTAGGATTCATTACTTGGAGATGTAAACCATGGGATACAGCAAGCTGGATCTGAACGGCAAATCCGCAGTGGTCATCGGCGGCACATCCGGTATTGGCCGTGCCATCGCGCTTGGCTTGGCCGAAGCCGGCGCCGACGTGGCTCCCACTTCGCGCCGCGCCGACCAGGTCGAGACCGCAGCCCGCGAAGTCGAAGCGCTAGGCCGCCGCTCCCTCCGCGCAACTTCCGACGTGACCGATCGAGCTTCCCTACAAAAGCTGCTCGATGCCGCCGTCAAGACTTTTGGAAAAGTGGATATCCTGGTGAACTCCGCCGGACGCACCAAGCGCGCGCCCACGCTCGACTTTTCCGAGCAAGACTGGAACGACATTCTCGAAACAAATCTCACCGGCATCCTGCGCGCGTGCCAGATTTTTGGACGCCACATGGCGGAGCGCCGCTATGGCAGGATCATCAATATCGCTTCCATCGGCTCATTCCTGGGCATGCTTGAGGTAGCCGCCTATTCCGCGAGCAAAGCCGCTGTCGCTTCGCTCACCCAATCGCTCGCCATCGAGTGGGCGCCGCAGGGCATTTGCGTCAACGCCATCGCTCCCGGCGTCTTCCGTACGGCCCTGAACCAAAAGCTGCTAGACGAAACACCACGCGGCAAAGAATGGCTAATGCGTACTCCCATGAAGCGATTCGGGCAAGTCGAGGAGCTCGCAGGCGCCGCCGTTTATCTGGCTTCCGATGCGGCCAGCTATACGACCGGCTCGGTCATGATCGTAGACGGCGGCATCCTCGCTAGCGGCGTTAACCAGTGAACTTGTTGAAAGGAAATAACTTAGAAGATTCTGGAGCCGAGGGCGAGAGTTGAACTCGCGACCTGCCGATTACGAATCGGCTGCTCTACCACTGAGCTACCTCGGCTTTTCAAGCACTTACGGGTTGTTTCGAGAACCGCCAACCGCAATTTGCGTTTTCGTTGCGTTTTCGGAGACCTTCGCCATCGCCTCATGCAGTTGCTCCGTGCTCACGATGTTGTAGCGTTGGAAGACTGCCACGGTGCGATGTCCTGTGATTCTCATTGCTATGCTCTGGTCTACTCCCGCTTGAATCAAATTGCGGGCGGCTGAACGGCGGAAGTCGTGAGGGATGAGACCCTCATACTGGTGCCACTCCTCGCCGGTCTTTTTTCCCAAACCAAGTTTAACACAAGCCTTAATCCACTCTCTACGGAAGTTCGTCGTGTCAAATACAGGACCGTCCTTGCGGAAGAGTTTCTTGAGCATCCCCGTGAGTTCCTTAGACAGGGGCAGGATGAGCGGCTTGCGATTCTTGACGACGCCGGGGGGCAGGTGCATTTCGTTCTTGTCGAGCTTGACCCAAGGCCATACGATTTGTTTCATGGCTCCCGTGCGGCATCCGGTCTCGTAGCAGAAGGTGAGAGCGGCGTGGAGGTTGACCGGCATCTCGGCGCGGAGCTTCTCGAACTCGGGTCGCTCGACGAACCCCTCACGAGGATCGGACTCTTTGCTCATCGGGAAGTAGGGGATGTATGTGACCTTGCCCTCACGTTGGGCGAGGGTGAACATACGGCGGAGTCTGGCGAGGTTCCGGTTGCAGGCTGGACCTTCTACCCCATCTTGTTCCTTTCGCTTCGCGATAAAGCGCCGTAGCGTGTCCGTCGTAATCGATTGCACTGCCATGCCTCCGAAGAAATCGTCGAGCGACTTGAGCACGCCTTTCTTGCCGGAAATCACGAGGTCTTCCCCGTCCATCTCCGCCTTGCCGTTCGCCGCGTAGTCGGCTACGAGGATGGCTCGCAAGTCTTCGTAGAAAAGTTTCTTGGTGTCCACCGGCGCGATGCCCTTGGCGAGTTCTTCCTTCGCCTTGCGGAGCATCTCGACCACTACCTGTTTGAGTTTCGACCCTGAGGATCGGCGAACCTGTTTCCCGTTGAGGTTGATGTAGGAGAAATACCAGATGTTACCGATTTTTTCGAGTCCGCCTTCACCGCGAGTTCGCATTGGCTCACCTCCCTCAAGTAAAGTACATTCTCGTCTCAGAGAAACTTCTTCTTGCGCTCGAACCATTTCGTCAAATCGGCAATAGCGATGCTGTAGGATTTGCCGAGACGGACTGCCGGGAGTTCGCGGGCGTAGATTGCCCGGCGAATCTGTTTATCGTTGGTGGCGATGAGTTTCGCGGCCTGTTCGATTGTGACCGCGATTGGTTGGATCGGCGGAAGCTGCAAAACAGCCATGGAAATCCCCTTGGGGAGTTATAACCCATTGCGAACACAGTATATGCGGCTGGGAGCCGAATCTGTGACACGTCCACTCGCGCTGCACACAATTGCACGACTGGCGCGATCTGTTCCTTCGCACTTTTTCTCTCGATCAAGCAATTCATCGAAATCTCGGCGATCGACCTGAAACCGCTTGCCGAATCGAGTGTGAGGAAGTTGGCCCTTCCAAATGAGTTCTAGGACGGACCACAACGTGCAACGAAGATAGCGTGCGACCTCAGATAGAGCTAGCAGGCGTTGCGGGATACTTAAGACTTCGTTGGCTGTTCCATTCGTGCTAGGCATGACGGCTCCCATTCAACTGTATCCGCTCAAGACTTGGTAAATTGGCTACCGGATCTAGAAGCGCCGAAACGAAGCAAAGAACGGCATTTTCAATTTGATGTCCTCGGGCTCGACACACTCGCCCCATGCAATTCGCCTGGGGCTCTCGTCGCCTCAGACTTCTCGCGCCCGTAGATCCGGCAGTGCCGTGGCACTGACGCAGAGCCTGGCGATCCCAACATCGGCAGGGATGCGTGCACACAACACCGCAGAGAGTGCCCCGGCCCAACCAACCGTCAGAAGGTGCGAACCCGCGCGCCGAAGCCTAGAGGTCCCAACTGCGTCACTTGTAATGTAAGTTCGCCGCCGAGGCCTCTGCAGGTCCCGACGTGGCTCTCTTCGCCGGGACAACAATTCGATTTCTTCTCCCAGACTGACCTTACACATGAACTCTGTTGAGCACACCTGACCCATGACGGCCTAGGAATCTGTTCGAGATATCGCTCGTAGATTGATATCTTGTGGCTCGTCCGGAACGAAACCACAACCACTTGCGGTCCAAGCCTGGCGAAACCAAAGTCTTTAGACACATTTCTCCGCCCATCCGACAATCCTTCACTTCGTCCAAGAAATCCCCTATGTCCAATAGCCAGAATTACTTGTGAGAGGCCCCCCTAGCGGAGAACTTTTTTTGGCTGTATCCAGATTGTGTCGCAAACATCTTGCGTCGATACGGTTGCCTGAGCCGCTGCGCTTGTCGCTTTATGTACCACCGGGAAAACCCGTGACACGCGCTAACGCACGAATCACCCGCCGAGTTAGAGGAGACCTCCGCGGTAGTGCTCTCTCAAATACGCATCGTGCTTATCTGTGTGTTTAGAGCGTGACTTCGCTACGGGCCCGGTTTCACTTGATTCCAGGAACTGCTAAAGACAAGATGCGATACCTTGTTCAGGGAACGACCCTAGAGAGTTCAAGAACCGAGAATCCAGCTGAATCTGCGGCCTTTGCCAATCGCTGGCCCCCGCAGATAAAGCTCCTCCTGGACGGACGTTGTTCGCACCAGGTCAAGGACGCAGCAAGTTGCAGGCTATCCGCCGCCCGCAAGGAATGCTTATCCAACAACTGCGTCGCCAGGTCACGAACTTGGTCGTCGGGAAGAATTTCCCTCCACCCACGGCTTAACAAACGCAGGCGTCCCACCGCCCCTTGTTTGTCGAGATCGCTTATCTCCTTATCGCGATGGAGGCGGCAAATAGCACTGTGAACTTCTATGAGGCTTCCCCACCAAACCACAGGCGCAAATCTTCTCAGATGGGACTGAGCGTGACGGCTCGCAGCTTCTTGAACACACAAGGGGACTAGCGCGCTCGCATCCCAAAACGCGGTCGTTTTCTTCACAGTTCTTCTTCTCTGTCAGCGAGAACGGCTCGGATTGCTTTGTTTCCCGAAACGCTGCCCGTCGGGATCTTCAGAAGTTCCTTTACATCGAGCCGCACTTGGGGGAGGCGCAGCTTGCCGGCAGCAACCAGCACTAACTCTTGGTCGTCGGCACCTTCCGCCGAAAACGGAACCAGTTTCGCCACCGGGAGATTACGGTCTCGGATCACCACTTCCTCGCCTCCTTTGGCGAATGTAAGGTACTTGCTCAGCCGGTTCTTTAATTCCGCCACATTCACACTGCGCATTTGGGCGCTCCTTCTTCATGGCTATTATAGCCATGAATGGACCTCAAGTGGAAGAGTCACTCCTTACTGTCTTAGCCCAGCCACCAACGTACAAGTTAAAAATCTGCAACGTTAGCAATGAAACTTCGCATTGGCAAAGAGAGTCATTCAGAAAAAAGAGCAAGAGTTCGATCTAGTGTTTCCTATGGCTGTGAAACTCTACAGTCCAGATCACAGTCACAGACTTCAGTCGGACGCAGATACTTGCTTGGCTCTTCCACGCGTGCAATAATTCCGGCATGATTATCGGTGACCGCCTCCGCGAAATGCGAGAGGCAAAGAAACTCTCCCAGGGCGACATCGAAAAGCGCACCGGCTTGCTTCGTTGTTATATCTCCCGTGTAGAAAATGGCCATACTGTCCCAGCCATCGAAACGCTGGAAAAACTGGCGCGTGCTCTCGAGTGCCCACTCTACAAACTCTTTTACGACGGCGACGAGCCGCCTCAATTGCCGAATCTGCTCAAGCGGAAATCATCTGATGAGATCGCTTGGGGCAGCGCCGGCAAGGACGCACGTTATCTCAACAAGCTTCGCCGTCTGTTGGGCAAAGCTGATGATGACAATCGCAAACTCCTTCTTTACATGACGCAAAAAATGGCCAATCGCTAATACTGCGGGTTTGGCTTTGACCAAACTTGCCGTTCAAACCAACTGCAACGTACGTCATAGGCCGCGCACTTCTCGGCTGCAACCGACTTTTCCACTACATCGGATAGGCGTTCCGAGTCCCGAGGTCTGGCTACTCTTAGAATTCATCGCCGATTGTTTGTAGCGTGAAGACCGCCGTGTGGAAGGCGTGCCGGTACCTGCCAAATGCGTGCGCGCATCTTCATGTGATCGTTGGGGCCGAAGCGCTCGCGTTTGGATTTTTCGGGGATGCGCAGGAACTAGGAGCAGCCGCTCGTTCCACCACAATTCATGCATTTAAAGCATGATCCGTTGGGCGACATCAGCATGCCGCAAGTGGAACACGAAGGCGCGTCCGCGGTCGCAGCCAAGCGTTCGCTTACCTGATCGGATTTCGCATTCGCGGCATCCGCCGCCGACGTCCCAAGGAGGGGTGTGACTACTTCCCTTTCGCTCTTCGCCGTGCCGGGCTTCAGATAATCCAAGGAGATGAACCTTCCACCAAGCCAGCGAGCGATGTAGTCCAGCACTGAACTGGCGTAGCGGATATCAGGATTCTGCGTGAAGCCCGATGGTTCGAACCGCGTGTTCGTCAGCTTGTCCACGAGCGTCTTGAGCGGCACGCCGTACTGCAGACCGATGGAGATCGAGATCGCCAGGCCGTCCATGAAGCCCGAGAGCGTTGAGCCTTCCTTGGACATTTTGACGAAGATCTCACCAGGCATGCCGGCTTCGTACATGCCCACTATTAGGTATCCCTCATGGCTTCCCACGGAGAATTTGTGAGTGACGGACTTGCGCTCGTCGGAGAGCTTGCGCCTTTGGGCGGCGACGAACAGGTCCCGCTGTTCAGGCGCCTCGGGGCCAAGTGTTTTTTTCTCTTCTTTTTCCTCTTTGGCTGCAGTCGTACCGGGGAGCGACGCTAGACTGGCTGAACTTCCAAGATTCATCTGGCCCTCCACGCATCTCGCGCCTGGTCAACCGCTCCCGCCAGCAACCTCGATAGGTGCCTGTCGAGGCACAAGGAAATGACTATGCGAACACCCAACGCAGGCAACCCCGCGAATCGCGGCCTTTACTGCCGGTACGAATGACTCTGGAATTGCCAACGACTCCCCGCTTCGCGAATAGAAGCACGGCAGGACAGACCCGGCTTTGCCGCGGTCCACTCCCCATAGCTCTAGATCAAGGTAACCCTCGATCCCGTGAAACAGAACGGCGCTTTCCAGAGGCGGACGCCGGCCGTTCGCCACCACTTTGGGATGGTGCCTCGTGATGAGTACCCTGTAACTTCGCCCCGCTCTAAAAACTTCAATTCGCACGAGCGTGGGAGCCAAGACAACCGCGTGAACTCCGTTGACGCCGATTGCATCCATCGGATGGAGATACTCCACCTGCTCACCATCCTCTCCTGCGAAGGTAACGTACCGTCCGATCTCCCGGATTGCACCTCCGGATTCCACTCCACGCATGACGTACCGTTTCGCGAGATTCTGGTGTTCGAGACTCACCTGGGCTTCAGCAAAGATCCCAACGGTGGAGAGTCTGTGCAACGCAGTCTGTGGTAGAGCCAAGCCACGCTGGGCCACGTCCCAGCCGTTTTTCATTGGACCTCCCTAGGCGGATTGTCGAAGCGGGATTGGAAAACCCAGCGCCGTGCGAATCATCTCTTTCGTGCAACCCGCCCAACACTTGTACTTCCGCGGTTCGTCAATCGAGATCGCCAGATTGTCGCCGCTTCTGTCATGCCCGGCTTCGGAGCAGGACGGGCATCGGGCCACGTAGTTTCGTCCCACTTTGCGCGGCTTACTTACATGTTCCAAGATATTGAAAGACCCTGAACCGGTACGAGCGTTTCCAACGATCGCCGTAGAGGGCTGGCGCACCGACGTGGCCTCCGACGGCATTGACTTTCCTTCGATAAATCGCCCGAGTTCTTCTGCTGTCACCTTTCGCAAGCTCTTGAGGTAGGCAATCTGTTCTTCAAGCGTGTAGTTGGCACCGTAGAACCAGAACCGCTTGCCAGCCCCGCGATGAATGCCCAGCGGGCCGCGAATAGCATTTCCGAAGTCGCCCTTTCGCAACTCGTCCTGTTTCGGAAAGACTTCAATCCCCTCTGGCAGCCCAACACCCTTTACTGGTACGCCCAAACGTAGAGCCAAGTTGTAGATGTAAATCCGACAGTCGCGGGCCAACTGGGGCGTCCTGCATGAAGATCCAAAGATGCCCACCGCGTTTGCTCATCTCAAGTGCCGGCGACACGTGGTCCTGGGTGAGGTAGAACTGAAGCTTGAGGAGGTCCTCCATGGCGTCCTTATAGTCGGCGTCAATGGCGACCCACTTGCATCGCTGTGTGGTGGGATTTATGGCGTATAGCCCAACCGTGACGCCACCTTCCAAATGTCGCCGAATCGTGTCCTCAGTTAGACAGATCGGCTCATTGGTGCCCTTCGCTTTCGGACGATAGTAGTAATAGTGACCACTTTCCGGATGCGGGCGCACGGACTGGACGACATACGCCCGCCGGTTCACAAACAGATGGAAGTAGTCTTTGACCATCTCCCCTTTCGCCTTGAGCGCCAAGTTCATGCCTACCTCCCTTCCACCCGCCATCCAGTCCTGTGGCCCTTGGGCCGTGAATACCCCAAACTATTTTTTCTGTCAAACGACCCTCTGCGGGTCCATGCCGGGCTGGACAAACCACCTTTGGGTGCGACTGAGGAGCGCCGGGTGCTCGACTAGCCGCAGGAACCTGCAATCCCGGACTAGGGTTTCAAAATCGGCCACGCTGTATCCCCCGTACGCTTGGTCCTCGAAATCCACCCAGATCCATGTGCGGGTCCTGCGTTCGAAAACGTAGAACGCGCCGGAAGCCGGGTCATTGGGTACGACTAGAAATAGGAGGACACCCCTTGGGAACTGCACCCATCGAGCAACCCTCGTGTTTTCCGTCAGTTTTAGGAGCGCACCTGCTGCTGCCTCTAGGCTTATTTCATCCTGAAGACGCAACAGAGGCTCCGTGTTCATCATTCCAAACACTTTCAGTCTCCTTTCGTTTTTGGGATTGAACGGCCTTATACCGTTCACAAGGAACACAACGCCGCCCTCGCGCCCCGTGATCACGAGCATTCCGGCTAATGTCCAACTTGCAGGGGATCGATTTCAGGTGAGCGATGGCGGGATTTCTTTATCGTGAACGTTGGAGGGGTTGAGGTTGGATCTAAGCATGCACCGCTTCTGCCAGCTGTCGCCCAGCGGCACGTGCAACCCGATCGGCTCGTTCTTGATCCCTAGTATTGCCGGTGTGGCCGCGCACCCAAGTCCATTGGATCTGATGCTCTGTGGTCACGGCCAGGAGTTCCTCCCACAGGTCACGGTTCAACACCCGCTTGCCATTGGCTCCGCGCCACCCTTCCACTTTCCACCGCGAAATATATTCGCTCATGCCCTTGCTCAGGTACTGGGAGTCAGTAACGACTTGGACCTTACCGACTCCGCGCGTATGATCTCGGGCTGGCCCGGGATACCTCTACGACTATCCCGTTCACCATCCATGTGAATCACTTCCGAGTGGCTCGTGATCCGCCCTTAATCTGCATCCGCCGACTTCCCGCGACGGGACTTCGGCAGCGTTTAGTTGAGATTTGCCAACTACCCTCAAGCTATTGGGCCAAGTAAGTGGATCTTGTCTCGAACGCGACTTTGAACGTGCCCCCGTTGGTGCCCGCTAGAATTATTGCGTACGCGACCTCACGTAGTGGGTTTCAAAGCCACGGCTGAAATTACGTTGAATAAAATATCGTGTCACGATATAATGTGCGGGTCAGCCAACTGCCGGTGGAGGATAATACATGGCCATTGCCCAAGCAGAAGCCTCCCGACGCTCCGGTGTCGGGCACGAGTCTATTGACGGTACGCTCAGCGAACCCCTTCTCCAATTTGACCTAGCCAGCGAACTCGACCAATTGCACAGAGATGAATCATGGGTGCACCCCACGGGGCGAAGCTCGAAGACGCTTGTAAAGTACCCAGATCTCCGCATTGTGCTGATCGCGATGAAGGCGAATACGCGCATGCATGAGCACACAGCGGCAGGCAGAATCTCGGTGCACACGCTTAACGGCCATGTCCGGCTCCATTTGCCGGAGCGGGTGGTGGATCTCCCTGCTGGGCACCTGCTCGCACTGGATCAGTGCGTGCCTCATGATGTTGAGGCCTCCGAGGACAGCGCCTTTCTGCTCACGCTCTCGTGGCCACCGAAAACAAAGATCGTGGAGGTGAAGAGGCGCCAGAAGAAGACTACCCGCCATAAACGGAAATAACGGGAAGTCGCTCGTACGGATCCTGGCCGTCTTGTGTGGCGTTCTTGCGCTCACCGCGGGCACTGCTCTTGGGCGGTGCGATAGAGGGACGCGCTCTTGGTCAAGGTAACCCCGCGAGGTCCACAATGAAGCCACTCTCTTTGCGTGTTCTGCGGTTATTCCGAGAAATGGGGAAGGATCGGCTGGACCTCCATGTGCTATTCGAGGCGGCGGGCAACGAACCAGCCGAACGGCGGCGCGTGCTCGACGCCATCGATGAATTGACCCGCGCAGGGTATGCTGGACGCGTGCGGTAGTGACTTCTACACGCTGACGGAAAGAGGTAAGGGGGCAATCGCTCAGTCTTGAGTAGCGGACAATACCTGCCCGTACCCGAGAACCGTGGTCCGAATACGTCAGCAGGAGCCCGGCGAGAACTCGCGCTGAAATGAGAGGAACATTTATGGACATTCTCAGAAATAGTCGCGATTGAGATCCCCTGCAGCGCCTGCGGGGGGCGGTACGAGGTGACCCTCAAACAGATCGCACTCTCACAACAGATGCTCCACGAGGGATGCCCGGTCCAGGTAGTAGATGAATGCCCGCCTCTCGCTTACTCCGGCCTGGTGGATCAAGAACTAGTCCAGGAGCTTCAAAAAGTCTGGGTGCGCCTCGAAGAAAAAGCACGTGGGGCCAGCGGAGAACTGAAGTTGCATTGCGGATAACGGAGCATGTGCTGATGGAAGCGAGTCGGTAAAACGAGACAATGGTGGCGGTGGAGGTGGCCAAAGATGAGTTCACAGCAGGCACAGAGTAAGCGTGAAATGCCCATCGCGGAAGTCGTTCGCTTGATCGACCTCGTGAATTACCAAGAAGGAGCCGTTGTCAGCCGGACGCTAGTCAACCGCGCGACGGGAACCGTCACGCTGTTCGCCTTCGATGAGGGCCAAGGCTTAAGTGAGCATACAGCTCCGTTCGACGCAGTGGCACATCTGCTGGAGGGCGAAGCGGAAATTGCGGTGTCTGGCAAGCCACTACGGACGACCGCAGGCGAAGCGGTTCTCATGCCCGCAAATCAACCTCACTCGCTGAAGGCCCTCAGTAGATTCAAGATGCTGCTGACGATGATCCGCTCGTGAGCGACGCGGACCGGAGCACCGGATTTATATGGAAGCGCCAGACAGACTCTCGCCTTGGTGGAAGCATTCCGTCATTCTCACGGTAGTCGCCGGGTTCACGATTCTGATTTGGCTTGCGGCGAAGAGCTATCGGGATGCACCCCCAATCCCGGAGAGGGTACTGTCTCCCTCCGGTAAAACCGTATTCACTGCGCAGGACGTCCTCAAAGGGCAGCAGGTTTTTCTGAAGTACGGTTTGATGGAAAACGGAACGATTTGGGGCCACGGTGCCTATCTCGGCCCGGATTTCTCCGCCGAATACCTCCATACTTTGGCCAGCGACGCTCAAAATCTGTTCGCCCTGCAGGATTATCACCGGGAGGTTGTCGAACTTACCCCAGAACAACAGGAGGCGGTCAACGCAAAGATTCAGCCTTTGCTGAAGATGAACCGCTACAACCCTCGAACGAGGACCCTCGCTTTCACCGAGCCGGAATCTGAGTCCTACGAGCGGCAAATCGTGAAGTGGAAGACATACCTTGCCCGGCCGGGAACTAGCGCGGGCCTTCCAGCCAACTACATCAACAACGCCGAGGAGATACGACAACTCACCGCCTTCTTCGCTTGGACAGCCTGGGCTTCCGTCGCGGACCGCCCCGGCAAATCCTATTCCTATACGAACAACTTCCCGTACGATCCGGTAGTCGGAAATACCCCCAGCAGCGATGCAGTCCTTTGGAGCGCGCTCAGTCTAATCACGCTTCTCGGAGCTCTGGCGCTAGCACTGTTCGTCTTCGGCAGATTCGATTTCCTCGGATGGAAGGGCAAGGCAAGACACGTTCACCCTCAACTGATTCCTGGGACCGCGACGGAAACGCAGCGAGCGATCCTCAAGTACTTTGTAGTTGTGGCTCTGCTCTTTCTGGGTCAGGTACTCGTTGGGGGAACCATTGCACACTATCGAGCCGATCCAGCCAGTTTCTACGGAATCGACTTTTCGCGAATTCTGCCGAGCCAAATTGCTCGCACGTGGCACCTGCAACTGGCCATTTTCTGGATAGCTACTGCCTACGTAGCAGGCGGATTGTTCTTGGCGTCTGCTCTCGGCGGCACTGAGCCAAGAGGCCAGGTCAAAGGAGTCGGATTGTTGTTCGGCGCCCTCGTGGTCGTAATTTTTGGAAGTCTTCTGGGCGAACTCATAGGCGTCAAGCAGCTGCTCGGCAACCTGTGGTTCTGGTTTGGCGATCAGGGCTGGGAGTACCTCGATCTCGGGCGCGCCTGGCAAATCATACTGGCCCTCGGGCTGGTGTTTTGGCTCATTTTGCTCCGCCGCGCGGTCGCTCCCGTCAGGAAGGATCCTGAGGGCCGCGAGATTTCCTCACTTTTCCTCTATGCGGCGGCGGCCATTCCCATCTTCTACCTCCCAGCGATGTTTTTTGGCAGCACGTCCAACTTCTCAGTGGTCGACATGTGGAGGTTCTGGATCATCCATCTCTGGGTCGAAGGGTTCTTTGAACTGTTCGTTACCGTGATGGTCGCAATCATTTTCTACAAAATGGGGATCGTGTCCCAGGTAACTGCGTCCCGTGTGGTATACCTCGACGCGATCCTCTACCTGGGGAGTGGAATCGTTGGCACGGGGCATCACTGGTATTGGACCGGCCAATCCAACATCACTATGGCTCTCGCAGCCGTCTTTTCTGCAATGGAAGTTGTTCCACTGACCCTTCTGACGCTGGACGCATGGGACTTCGCGAAGTTGACGCACTCGAAATGCGAAGTCTGCGGGAAAGAAGTCGGCATCCCCCATAAGTGGACCTTTCGCTTCTTGATGGCTGTGGGGTTTTGGAATTTTGTCGGTGCCGGCGTGTTCGGATTCTTGATCAACTTGCCTATCGTGAGCTATTACGAGGTGGGGACCATCCTTACCCCCAATCACGGTCATGCCGCCATGATGGGCGTCTTCGGGATGCTCGCCGTTGCACTCATGGTTTTTGCTTTCCGCCAAATCCTCTCTGACGAAGACTGGCTGCGAATCGAAAAGTACGTCGGCGCGTCTTTCTGGGGATTGAATCTTGGCCTCGCTCTGATGGTGGTGACCAACCTATTTCCCGGAGGCGTACTGCAATTCATCGATGTGCTGAACCATGGATACTGGCATGCCCGAGGGCCCGAGTTTCTAAGTCAAGGAATTGTGCGTGTAATCGAATGGTGCCGGCTGCCTGGTGACCTCGTGTTTATCTTACTTGGCGTGCTGCCGCTCGTGTACGCAGCGGGCGTAACATGGAAGTGCTCGAAGAGTTCACCCGTACATTAGCGTCAAATCACGCGGAGAATTCCAACTGCCAGCAGCCTTACCCACGCAGTACGTGAAGCCGCAGTGTCAATGACCGGTTAACGTTCTCCTCGTAGGAGTGCCGTTCGCGCCCAGCATATTCTGGGCGTATCGTCGTCAATCCGGAAGTTAGGAACCTTCTGGCGCTAGCTTCCGTGTAGCCCGTGACTCGGGAGCGAAGAAGAACTGAGGTCGTCGATATTAAAGCTGCTATCGGTAGACAATGCAGCCCCGGGCCTCAAGTGATTGGAACCATTCCAACGTGGGCAAAGAATTCACCCAGCGCAAATCCAGTTTCTCCAGCTTTGGCATTGAGGCGATTGCAGAAGGCAGTGACTCCAGTGGGTTCCCGCGTAGGTCAAGCTGACGCAGTTCTGAGAGTTTTGCGATAGCGGATGGCAACGTCGCTAGCTTGTTATTACGCAGATGAAGTTCCCGTAGCCGCGATAGCCGCGCAACGTCGGCCGGTAGCCTTGAGAGCTGATTGTCCGTCGCGCGCAGTTCAATTAGGTTCGACAGCCTGCAGATTGACTCTGGGAAAGCTGAAATTAAATTATCGCTAATGTTCAGATATCTCAACTTCTGAAGCCTGCCAATCGAGGAGGGAAGAGTTGTTAGTCGATTGTCATGTAGGTAGAGGAAGTCACTCAATTCTGTCAGGTCGCCCAGACTCTCTGGCAGGCTGGTCAACTGGTTGTGGCCTAGGTCGAGTGTCCGCAGGTTTTTCAGTCTGCCCAGCTGTTCAGATACCTCCTTCAAACCGTTATCCGCAAGGATCAGTGTTTCCAGCTCGGTTCGTTCCCATATCGAATCTGGAACACTCCGCATGTCTTTCTTCCAAAGGTTCAGAAATACATCGTGACACATACTTGCGATGGTATCTTCGCTAATGCGTGTGACTCAAGTTCCGTGTTCGGCAAGAGTGCAAATAGCAGCGGGGCGTAATGCAAGATTTTCATGAAATACGACGGAACACGTTCGAGAGGAGAGCTCTTTCTCCGATGAGCCACCAATCTATTGGTGATTTCTTTGCGCACGCTGACCACCGAAAGCATGAATGGTCCGGGTGCCGAGCGACGACCCCGCCACCATGCCACAGTCCGCGAGGAATGAAGTATTCTTCCCCGGCTTTCACAGGAATGCGTCTGTCACCAAAGATAAGCGTATAGCAGCCTTGGACGACCACCATGTACTCGTCGCAGTGGTGCACGTGCGGAGCCGAATGGGCAGTCTCGCGGCAAGTCCAAAATGCCATTTGACTCCCATCCACGCCGTCATAAACGTAACCTTCGACACCCGGTGTGGATTGACTACTGGTCGAGATCTTGTTTGCAGCAGACTTCATGAAGTCCGGAAAATGTTCCATCGTTTGCACCCCTACTCCAATAGCGCTTCAAACCAAGTCCAACGACATTTCTTTTTCGCGGGTAATTCTCGCGCCGAGCGTGAGCGTGTCAAGGGTCGAAACGTTTGGACCCGTGCTTTGAGCCGTGCGGTGTAATAACCCCCGGTTGGTCGGCTACTCGGAAACTAACCGCGCAGCCTGCGACCGCTTGGCCTGTAGTCGGTTCACCGTGGAATGGATCCGAAAACCCCTGACCACTCGCAACGATATCGTGCGCTCATTTGCCTCCCAAGTTCACTCCGAGTGGCGCCTTCAGAGAGTATGTGACTTCCGACTTTCTCGCTTTAGCTCCCGCTGACGCCACACATGCAGTCATAACTGTCGAGTTCACCCGCAACAATCTTACCTTCGAACCAAAGCCAAGAAAGGCCGCTCACTAGCCACCATGCGTCCACACCCGTAACACAGAAATCCGCAAACCACAAATAGCCGACACCTCAATCGACAGCCTTGAAAACACGCAAAATGTGGAGTAGTCGGCGTGCAAACCACTGCTGACGGGACACTTAAGCGGGGGACGAAAGAGGCGTGGAATAGCCGTGAACGAGGCGTCGAATAGTCAAAGCGTCTCGCCGAACTTCATCTGTCGGCCAGTCGCCGCCTCCATTACAGGAGTGTCCAACAACTTCAGAGGAAATTCACTGGCTCGACCGATATAGAGGCGCCTTTTCGTTTGAGCGAAGCACTGCATGAGGAACCACTGGAGGTGTTCATTTGCGGCCAGATACAGAAACTCACCCACATGAGTTTCTGCATCAATTGTCTTGCGGATCCCGTCGTACTGACGAAAGGTCTTGGGTGATCGTTCATACTCGAGTGCAAAGCGCGGCCGACTGGATCCGAGGCGCAGCGTCACGACCGCGTCGTAGTCTTTGGCATATCCATGGTCAGTCAGTTCATTCCTGGAACGAATCTCATTCTCCGGGATCCACCCATCGAGCAAATTCTGTCGAGCAAGGGCTAAGTGCAGTTCGTTTAACTCGATGGAATGGAAGCAATTTAAGTCTTGCGGGCTCTTTGCGGGAATACACACCGAACCCGCGCAATACTCACCGATTCCCTGCAGATAGAGAAACCCGAGCGTCCCGATGGAATAAATATACGTATTCGCTACTGCCGGAGTGTACTGGCGCAACACCATTTGGTGCTCCACCAACCGTTTGATTCTCCAGTTCAACGATTGCCGCCGGATCTCGTGACATCCTAGTTTCATGAATTCAAAGATCTGGTCATGAGTTACAAACTGGGACCGCAGGACTTGCCGAAGCAACGGCAAGTCTTGTGCGCGGCTCAGTTCGAAACTCCCTTTTTGGTAGCGCATGGACCTTCATTGACTGCTGGTGGATAGCCGGAGGATAGCCGACCAAGGCGCGCTCGGAGGAGGTTCAAGAACGAATGTTCCAAGCCTGCTGCG
>CAVSIW010000072.1:0-16560 GCA_963727945.1 uncultured Acidobacteriota bacterium | reverse complement strand
TTGCATCGGCTTCCGTGCAAGGTGCAGCGAAAAATCCTTGGGACACAAAGTGCTGGACATGTGGATCATCTTCCGGTTCCGGAGCCATTGTGGCTGCAGGCCTCGCTGCGTTTGCCATTGGAACTGAAACTTGGGGTTCCATTATTTGTCCCTCGGCTTTTTGCGGAGTCAACGGATTGCGCCCCACTTATGGTCGTGTGAGCCGTTACGGCGCCATGGCACTTGCGCCTTCGATGGACAAGATCGGCCCATTGGCTCGCAGCGCGGAAGACTGCGCGCGGGTTTTCGCCGCGATTGCCGGGCACGACCCCAAAGATCGCAGCACGGTCCCCATAGATAAGGGCGCCTTCACTTACTCACCCACCTTAGAACTCAAGGCGCGGCCACTCCGAGTAGGCTGGCTTTCTAATGCGTGGAAAAAATTGGATTCGGGCGTGGCGAAGGCTCTCCTCGGGGCTGAAAAAGTCATGCGGAAGTATTTCGCAAGCGTAAAATCTGCGGCACTTCCCGAAGGGCCGTTTGAAGATGCGGGCAACGTCATCATCGCGGCGGAGTGTGCGGCTTCTTTTCGTACTCTGATCCGCGCCGGCCGCGTCAGCGAATTGACGGATCCTCTGGGTCAAATCGCCGGCTACGTCAATGAACAATACTCGGCCGCGGATTATTTGCGCGCGCTTAGCATCCGGGAAATTCTGCAGAAAAAGATGGAAGCCCTTTTTGACTCGTTTGACGTGCTGGTGGCCGCCGCTCAGCCCATTCCCGCTACCCCGCTTGAAGCCAACTTGGAGACCGATCTCGCATTTCCCGATCCTCTCGGCGCCATCGGCAATCTGTGCGGCCTTCCTGCTCTCTCAGTTCCCTGCGGCTTCACGGAAAACAACCTTCCCGTCGGCTTGCAATTCGTGGGACGTGCTGGCGACGATTTTGCCGTGATTCAAGCGGCGCGAACGTTCCAGCTTCACACCGACTGGCATCGCAGACACCCAAAGCTAGCTTGATTGCAAGCGGTTAGGTCTGGCTTGACGTGTGGCTCTGTCGTTAGGAGTGGCGCGGGAGGTTCAGGGCTTCTCGCACTGCGCGCAAAATGCTTCCGCGGCTGAAGGGCTTCGTGAGCAGACGTACGTCCGCCTTGACTTGTGCGGTCTCCGCTGCTGTTTGTTCGCTGTAACCTGACATATAGACCACGCCAATCCCCGGATGCTGGTGCTGCAATCGCCGCGCCAGCTCTTTGCCCGTCATCCCAGGCATGACCATGTCAGTCACAAGCAGGTTGATCGCTGACTTGTGCTCGGTCGCTAGGCGCAATGCCTCGGCGCCATTGTGCGCCTCGATGACTGTGTAGCCGCCGGACTCCAAAAATTCCCGCGCCACTTCGCGTACGTCCTGTTCGTCTTCGGCGAGTAAAATCGTTTCCGTGCCGCGCGGCGCCTCGGTGAAAAGCAGTGGCGCGCTGCCTTTGTCTTCGGGCTGCTCCACACGCGGGAGATAAATCTTAAAAGACGTCCCTTTTCCCACTTCGCTGTAAACCCAAATGAAACCGCCGCTCTGCTTTACGACACCATAGACAGTCGCGAGTCCAAGTCCCGTCCCTTTTCCCGGTTCTTTTGTTGTGAAGAATGGTTCGAAAATGTGCGCCTGCGTATCTGCGTCCATTCCTGTGCCAGTGTCGGAGACCGCGAGCAAAACGTATCTTCCGGGCCGGACAATCGGATGTGTCGAGTTGTACGTGCGGTCAAGTTCGGCGTTCGAAGTTTCGATGATGAGCCGCCCGCCTGTCGGCATGGCATCTCGTGCGTTCACGACCAGATTCATGATGATCTGTTCCATCTGGCTTGCGTCAGCACGGATCGCGCCCAGGTCCGGCGCGGTACGAATTCCAAGCTCTATGTCCTCGCCGATCAGCCGCGGCAAGAGTTTGCCCATGTCGTCCACGACGCCGTTCAGACTCATCACTCGTGGCTGCAGTACTTGCATCCGGCTGAACGCTAGAAGTTGCTTGGTCAAAGTAGTCGCACGATCGGCAGCGCGATCAATCTGCGCAATCTTTCTCGACATGTTATCCGCAGGTGGCAATGCATTCATCAAAAGCTCGGTATGGCCTTTGATGACCATCAATAGATTATTGAAATCGTGTGCCACGCCGCCCGCCAGACGCCCAACCGCCTCCATTTTTTGCGCCTGACGGAGCTGCTGTTCCAGAACGTGGCGCTCGCTGATATCCTGCGCAACGACCAAACGCACTCTCCGCCCCGCATAGTCGAGCTGGTGCGAAATCATCTCGACTTCAAAAATCTTCCCGTCCTTCTTGCGATGTTTGCATACACCTTGATAGCGTTCGGCTGCGCTGTCTTCTACGGCTCGCACCTCTAACGCAGCGCTCTTTTCTTCCGGCTGGATGTCGAACATGCTCATCCTGCTAAATTCTTCCGGCGCAAAACCATACTGCCGTACCGCGGCATCATTCACCTGGATGAACTGCGACGTTTCGTTGTCCACTACCCAGGTTGGAAGCGGGTTATGCGAGAAAAGGAGCCGGAACACGGATTCACTCTTGCGAAGCGCTTCCTCGGAGCGCCGCCGCTCAATCGCCAAAGCAATGTGGCCGCCGACGGAATCGAGAAATTCCAGGTCGCGCATGTCGTAAGCATTTTCGTTTTGATAGTGCTGCACAACGAGAACGCCGATGGTCGCGCGTGGTGTTTTCAGCGGAACGCCCAGCCACGCTGGAGAAGGCGAGCCGACCAACTCAACTTTTCCCTGCTGCGCAAGCCGGTCAAACTCAGATTGCGGAATGAGCATAGCGCTGCCCGTGCGGAACACAAACGCGGTGCAGCTGCGTCCGACTTTTTGAGGCGGAGGCGCCGAATCAAATTGATCCACAAAAAACGGAAAATAAAATGTGTCCTCAATCGGATCATGAAGGGCGACGAAACAATTCTCGGCGTACAGAACTTTCTTCAACGCCTGATGAATTCCGTCAAGCAGTTGATCGAGATTAGCCGTCTGGTTCAGCGCATGGACCACTTCCGAAATAACCTGGCGCTCCGCTTCCATGCGGTGCAGCGCGGTCACATCGAGAAAACTTGCCGCCAACCCGTCCACAGTCGGATTGCTCAAGCAGTTGCTGATCGTCCCCTCAAACCAGCGCCACTCCCCCGCTATGCTCCGTAGTCGGCAGCGTCCTTTCTGCGTGTGGTTCGAAACGCTGGCGAGTCCACGAAGACGGTCTCGAAGTTCGCTGACATCGTCGGGATGCACAAAGTCTGTGAGCGCCCTGCCAGTAAGTTCATCGGGACGCAATCCGAGCGCTCGTATGGATCCCGCGCTTGCGTGGAGCACCATTCCTTCTGTGCTGAGAATAGTGAGAAGTTCGCGGGCACAATCCAGCAGTGCCGAAAGCTGCTCTGGGCCTGCTGCTAAACCTTGTTCGACAGAAGGGCGTTGTGACATAGGGTCGCTGCTAGCGTAAACGTTTTCGTACCCCAAGGGACTGCGGTGGATACGGACTCCTCCGCCTTACGATCGCGTTCTAGAACGACCTTACGGGCTGTGGATTATCGAAACGGTTTAATCATAGCGGATTCGCAGCGCCTGGCTCCAAAGCCGGACAGGTCGTGTGGCGAAAATATGACTGTACGGACGTACAGGGTACGGCAGCTGGAACCGCTCCGCTTTTCCCATTGCAGCGAGCGTGCTACGCTCCCTTCCGCTTCTGAGCAAAACTCGCTGCGCTGGATTCTGAAAAATAATCTCTAGGTGTTAGGAGGCGATGTGCCAACGCATGACGTTTGGAAAGATATGTTCATCCTCGGGCTTCCGTTGCTGGAAAAAATCCTCCGCCCAATCATCGTTTACGCCTTTTTGGTTGTGAGCCTCAGGCTCTCCGGAAAGCGCGAACTGGTTCAGCTCAATCCGTTCGACCTCGTGGTCTTGCTGACTCTCTCGAACACCGTGCAAAACGCCATCATCGGCGACGACAATAGCGTCTCCGGTGGCATTATCGGCGCCACCTCCCTTCTCATCATCAACTATCTCGTGGTGCGTTTTCTCTACGGGCACAGCAAGCTGGAGCAGATCGTGGAAGGTCAATCCGATGTGTTAATTGAAGATGGAAAAGTGCGAGCAGCTCGCTTGAAAAAAGAGTTGATCACCACGTCGCAGCTCGAGGCCGCGGCCAGGAAACAAGGCTTCGACTCCCTAGCGGAAGTGGACAAATGCATCCTCGAGCCAGGCGGGACACTCGCATTCGTTGGGAAAAAACCGGCCTCCGATGAACTCCGTCACCAGGAACTGCTGGGTCGGTTAGAAAAGCTAATGGAAGAAGTTGTGCGCCTGAGAGGCTCGCAGCCACCGGCGCGGGCCTAGCTTGGCACTCGAACTCGTTTTTTAGTGAACTAGAAAAGCGGTCAACGCAAACGCCACTCCGCCGGCCCCAACCAGCATGCCCGCAATCCAGTACGCGCGCCGCTTGGTTAGCAGCGTCATCGAGCAAATGACCAAGCCAACCTCGATGAGGCCTTCGCCGCCATCAAAACGATCTGCGCGCCGGCTGACGAGATCGCGTTCCTTCTCCAATTCTTTGGCTTTCTCGCTAATGTCGTCTTTGTCGCCCTCGTAGCGCTCCACTTCTTTCTTGTACTTCTCCTGCACCGTGGCAGCTTTTTCTTTGTCCGCCGGAGCCAGCGCGCCAAGCATGTCTGCAACGCTTTGCATTTCGTGCAGGCGTATATTCTTCGCCTGGTAGTACGCCCATTGATCCGTGGCTTGGGATTGCAGCAGCAGTTCTTCCGTGTGGGCGCGGTGGCCAAGCAGCGTCACCGCCGCGACAAGCACCGCAAGAATGGAAATAGTGACCGAGACAGGAACCAGAAACGGATTGTCTCCGTGCTCGTGATGCCCCTCTGGAAGTTCGATACCCTCAGGCATGCTTCGTATTCTCCTTTGAGAATTAGAGACTCGGCTCCCCTGCAATGGCCTTCAACGAATCTCGCGCAGCCGCAATCGTCCGTGTAACGTCTTCGGACGTGTGCGCTGCAGAGACAAACGCGGCTTCAAACTGTGAGGGAGCGAGAAAAATCCCGCGATCCAGCATCTCGCGGAAAAATCGCGCATAGCGTCTGGTGTCGGAGCGCTTTGCATCTCCGTAATTGCGCACCAGGTCGGCTGTAAAGAAGAGTGTCGCCAGCGAGCCTGTTGCGTTGACTTGCCCCGCAATCCCAGTTTCAACGAGCGCTTGTTTAAGCCCTGAAACAAGCCTGCGCGCCAGCTCGTTGATACTCTCGTAGAGTCCTGGCCGCATGAGTTGCTTGAGCGTCGCAATCCCCGCACGCATCGCGAGCGGATTTCCCGCAAGCGTTCCGGCCTGATAGACGGGCCCCAGCGGTGCCACATGATTCATCAGTTCCGCGCTGCCGCCGTATGCTGCGACGGGCAAGCCTCCGCCAATGATTTTCCCCAGCGTCGTCAAATCGGCCTGCACTCCTGCGAGTTGCTGCGCCGCGCCAAAGTGCATCCGAAATCCGGTGATCACTTCGTCCACGATGAGCAGAGCGCCGTTCCGCTTCGTAACTTCGCGCAGCCCCGTCAGAAATCCTTGCTCCGGTTCAACAACGCCCATATTCGCCGCAATCGGTTCGATAATGACAGCCGCAATCTTATCCTTACGTTGTGAGAACAAACTCTCCACCGCGCCCAAATCATTGTAAGGAGCGTTCAACGTCAATTCCGCGAGCGCCTGCGGAACTCCTGGGCACTCCGCAATCCCCAATGTCGCGAGTCCCGACCCCGCTTGCGACAGAAAACTGTCCGCGTGGCCGTGATAGCAACCCTCAAATTTCACGATGAAATCGCGCTTCGTGACCCCGCGGGCCAGTCTCACCGCGCTCATCGTGGCTTCCGTGCCGCTCGAAACGAATCGAATCTTCTCGATCGCCGGAATCGCTTGCGTGATCAATGTGGCGAGCTCCAGTTCGAGCTCCGTTGTCGCCCCGTAACTCGTTCCGCGCTGCGCTTGTTCCGCAATCGCCTGCGTCACAGCGGGATGTCGCGTGCCCCAGCAGCATCGCTCCCCACGAGCAAACGTAGTCGAGCAATTCGTTGCCGTCGGCGTCGTAAAGATATTGCCCGCTGCCGCGCTCGATAATCAGCGGCTCGCCTCCCACGGAACGAAACGCCCGCACCGGGCTGTTCACGCCTCCAACGAGAATCTTCTCGCCGCGCTCGAAAATCTCCCGCGAACGCCGCCTCTCAACTTTCGATTTTGTGGGTGTCGCACTCATGGAATCCCAGCCGAAAGGATCACGCCTTCAGCCATCGCGCTGCATCCTTAGCATGGTATGTCAAAATAATGTCTGCGCCAGCTCGCTGAATCCCCGTCAGGATTTCCAGCACCACCCGCTTTTCGTCCAACCAGCCCTTCTGCGCCGCCGCCTTCACCATCGCATATTCGCCACTCACGTTGTACGCCCCTACCGGAACGTCAAACGCATCCCGCACGCGCCGTATCACATCCAGATACGGCAGCGCCGGCTTCACCATGACCATGTCCGCGCCCTCTTCGAGATCCAGCACAACCTCTTTCAACGCCTCGCGCGCATTCGCGGGATCCATCTGATAACTGCGCCGATCGCCAAATTGTGGTGCTGAATCCGCTGCCTCGCGAAACGGTCCGTAAAATCCCGAACAGTATTTGGCGGCATACGCAAGAATCGCGATGTCACTGAATTTGTGCTCGTCCAGCGTTTTCCGGATCGCTGCCACCCGCCCATCCATCATGTCCGACGGTGCCACGATGTCCGCACCCGCTCGCGCATGCGACAACGCCTGCTCCGCAAGAATCGGCAGCGTAGCGTCGTTCGCAACATCTCCATTCTCGATCACGCCGCAATGCCCGTGATCCGTGTACTCGCAAAGGCAGACGTCGGTGATAACGAGCAATTTCAGATTCGCTTTTCGAATCGCTTCAATCGCTCTTTGAACTACCCCTTGCGCCGAAGTTGAGCTTGCTCCGCGCGCATCTTTCGTCTCCGGCAATCCAAACAGAATCACGCCCGGAAGTCCCAGCGCTTCCACTTCCCTGCATTCTTCCACGATTTGGTCAACGGATTGTTGATGCACTCCCGGCATCGAGCCGACTTCTTTTCGAACCTTCGTGCCAGGGCACACGAACATTGGATAAATCAATCCCGCGGTAGCTAGCCGGGTCTCGCGCACCAATCCGCGCAACGCTTCGCTTCGCCGCAAACGCCTCGGACGATGGGTCGGAAAGCTCATGATTCTTTTACTCCAGCAGCGGACCGCCGTCTGGTGCGCCTCAGATGCCCCTCTAACGCCTCGATAATCGCTTTCGTCGTGATATCCGAGGCCCTTGCAATCCTTTGGACACCGGCGGCACTCAACGCAGCCGCAGTGGTAGGTCCGATCGCAACCATCAAGACTCTCCCTTGCAATGTCTCCAACCGCTCGCGGCCCAGAAGCTCCAGAAAATGTTGCACCGCACTTGGACTGTAGAACAAAATGCCATCCACTCCATCCTTAAGACTCTCCTCTAATTTTTCTCGATCCGTATTGCTTGGAGGCAGTGTTCTATAAGCGACCACTTCTGTCACAACCGCACCACATTCACGAAGCGCAGCTGGCAAATCCGGGTTAGCACGGTCGCTTCGCGGCAGAAAAACTTTTCGCCCTCGCAACTCTTTTCCAAGTTCCCGGACGAGCCCTGCTCCGCTATGGTCCACCGCCACATACTCCACAGAAAATCCAGCAGCTTCTGCCGCTTCCGAAGTGGCTGGACCTACAACTGCGGCACGCGGCAGCTTCGCAACCCCGTTTAGACCATGAGCGAGTTGCTCTCCGCGCCGCTCCAGTGCCTGAGCCGCGTTTGCACTCGTGAAGAGAACCCAATCAAACGACTCGATATTGGCCAACGCCGCATCCATCGCATCGTAACTCTCAGGTGGCGCAAAGGAAATGAGCGGCAGAAGCCTGGCCTTTGCGCCTCGAGCGTTGAGCTCCTCGCACAGTTCGTTACTTTGGACGGCGGCACGAGTAACGACCACGATTTTTCCAGCCAGCGGGGAGTCGGTCATGTCAGCCACGCTGACGGCTCACCTCTTCAAGGATATTTTGCGCGCCGGCCTCCATCAGCAAGGTGGCCATGTGCCCGCCGAGTTCCGCCGCTTGGTCAGGAGACGCGGTCGCCCGCTGTTTTATGTATTGCTGGCCGTCCACCGAACAAACACACGCTTCCATCACCAGTTCACCGCGCTCGATCCGCGCCCAAGCGCCCAGCGGCACCTGGCATCCACCTTGCACCGCGGAGAGCAGCGATCGTTCCGCAATGATCGCGATGCGCGTCTCGGCGTCGTCAAGTCCCCCGACAATATCCGCAGCTTCGGTATCTTTCAAACGGCACTCGACCGCGATTGCCCCTTGCCCCACTGCCGGTAAAAAAACTTCCGGAGAAAGCGTCTCTGTAATTCGCTCGCTTAAGCCCAATCGGTCGAGCCCCGCCTTCGCGAGCATCACTGCTTCATACTCCCCGCTTTCCACTTTTCGCAAACGCGTATCCACATTTCCACGCAGATCGCGCACGTCCAAATCGGGCCGGATATGCCGGAGCTGCGCTTGCCGCCGCAGGCTGCCGGTGCCGACTCGCGCGCCCTGGCGCAAATTCCCAAGCGTCGCTCCGTTAGCGCCAACCAGGCAATCCCGGACATCTGCACGCCGGCACACTGCCGGAAACATCAGCCGCGAAGGCGTATCTGTAGGCACGTCCTTGACACTATGCACCGCCAGGTCAATCGTTTCCTCGAGCAACGCTTCTTCCAGCTCTTTGATGAAGATTCCCTTCCCGCCGATTTGCGACAGTGGCGCCATCTGCTGCTTGTCGCCGGATGTTTTGATGATGACAATCTCGGTTTCCACGCCCGCACCGGCGAAGAGCTGTTTGCGGACAAACTCCGCTTGCCATTTCGCAAGCAAACTGCCGCGGGTGCCGATGCGCAGGTGTCTCACAGCTTCTCCCGGCGCGGCAAGAACAGGTCGCGAAGCGCTTCCACGTTTTGAATCTTGCGGCGAAGCTCTTTTTCTCCGCGCAGCCGCTGCGCAGGTTCGAGCAGCAGCTTCTCCAGCAACTCGTCCATCATGGATTCCATGCGTTCTCGCTCGCTCGCGCTCAGGTGATTCATGGAGTCCATACGCGCACGAATAAAGGCCTCCCGTTCCTCCCGCAATCGCGTGCGCAGTGCGTCTACCAATCCAACCAGTTCCACGCTCGCCTGCCAGGAAAGAAACTTCCCAACATGTTCGTCCACGATCGTTTCAGCTCGCGGAACCTCGCTCTCGCGCGCGTGCCGGTTCTGCTCCACGATTTCCGTGAGGTCATCTATGTTGTATACATAAATGTTATACAGCTCTCCGGCAGAAGCTTCGATGTTGCGCGGCAGTCCCAAATCCATCAGGAAAAGTGCGCGATTGCCACGTGCCGACATCGCTGCCTGAAGAATCTCTCGCCGCAGCACCGGTTCTTCCGAAGCCACCGACGAGACAACCACATCCGCCACGGCTAGCGCAGTCTCCCACTCACCCCAGCCGACGACTTTTCCGCCGAAGCGGAGCGCCAGCTCATCAGCGCGTTCGCGTGAACGATTCATGATGAACAGCCGCGCGATGCCGCGATCTCTAAGCTGATTCACCACCTGCTCGCTGATCGTTCCCGCTCCAAGCACCAGCGCGCTTCGCTCCTTCATTTTTCCAAAAATCCGCTCCGCTAGCTTCACTCCCGCCGACGCCACGGACATCGGCCGCGTTCCTAGCTCCGTTTCCGACCGCACGCGCTTCCCGACTTCGAGCGCCCCTTGAAATAATCGGTTCAGCACCGGACCGGTAGCCCCGTACTCGTGCGCATAGCGATACGCTTCGCGCACCTGCCCCAATATTTCTGCCTCGCCGAGAAGCATCGAATCCAACCCCGCAGCTACGCGAAAAAGATGCCGCACGGCCTCATGGTCGTAATGGTGGTAGAGCGACACGCCGAGCACATCCGGCCGCACAGCATGAAATTCGCTCAGAAAAGACGACAGCCCCGGCGCGCACTCACGCGAACTCTCCGGCGGCACGCCATAAATTTCGCTGCGATTGCACGTTGAGAGCACCAGCGTCTCTTGCAGGATTCCTCTCGAGCGCAATTCTTCCGCCGCCTTCCGCGATTGTTCCGCCGTGAAGGACACCCGCTCGCGCACCTCGACCGGCGCGGTGCGGTGGTTTAATCCGACGAGAACAATTTCCATGCTCTGCCCGCGCCCCTAGAAATAACGGTGACTCTGCGAAAAGTACAGGTTCACCACCGTAAAACTCATCACCACCACAAAAAAATTAAAGATACAGAGCTTCGAAGCCCGCGCTCCGCGCCACGACGCCGTCCGCGCCAGCTTAAAATAAAGTACGTACAGAAGCAGCACCAGCAGCGTGATGACGTACTTTGGATCGTAGTACCAAATTTGCCCGCGCAGCCGGTCAACCCAAACAAATCCCAGCGCCGTTCCAATCGCGATTGACACAAGCCCCACCAGAACGCTCGACCTGCTCATGCGTTCAAGCAACTCAAGAGGTGGAAGCCGCCACACCACGTTTCCAAGCTTGCGGCTCCGCAAAAGCCGCTCCTCACCCAGAAATATCAAACTGAAAACGAACGAAAGCGCAAACGCCGCATACGCCAGAATGCTCAACGTGACGTGAAAAGCAAAAATCGTCCCGCGTGCTGGCGCAGGAGACAAGCGATCAGCCGGCGCGAGATGCGCAGCGGTAAAAAACACAATAATGAACGGCAAGACAAACGCTCCCACCGACCGCTGCCGGTGAAACAGCTCCAATCCCAAGTAGGTCAGCGCCAATAGCCACCCGAATAGCGACATCGAGCCGTAAAGATCGTGATACGGAACCGTATGCAAGCCGCGCGATCGTTCCAACAGCGCAAAATAGTGCGCGATCAGCCCGAGTCCGAGGAATAACGTCCCCAGCCGCCCGGTAATCTCCTTGCCCGTATTCAGGAAGCGGAGATAGAGCGTCAGACTTCCGCTGTACGCAACAATCGTCAAAATGAGGAACAAGTCTTTCATGGACTCCGCAAACTTACGTTTCCCGCCGCCACGCCTCGCGTCAGCCACACTCGCACTGGCCCCAAACCCAGTAACATCAGCACGACTCAGAGTATAGCCCACCCAAGCGGCGCGCCGCACAAGCCTTGCCCCATTCTGCAATCATCTCCTGGATTTGCTATCCTCTTCCTCAGGCGCATGATGACCACGACCTCCGCTCCTCTCAATCGAAAAGACTTATTCCTCCGCGCCTGCCGCGGCGAAACTCTCCCGCGCCTTCCTGTCTGGATGATGCGTCAGGCCGGCCGCTATCTCCCCGAATATCGCGAAATCCGAGCAAATCACGCCTTTCTCGAGGTTTGCAAGACTCCCGATCTCGCCGTCGAAGTCTCCCTCCAGCCCTTTCGGCAACTCGGTGTCGACGCCGTCATCGTTTTCTCCGACATCCTGATCCCCGCCGAAGCCATGGGCCTCAAGCTCGAGCTCGGCGACGCTGGTCCCAACCTGCCCGAACCCGTTCGCTCAAAGCGCGACGTTGAAAAACTGAAACTCTTCGACCCCGAAATCGAAACCGGCTTCCTCCCCGAAGCCATTCGCCGCATCGTCCGCGAAGTCGGCCCAACAGTCCCAGTCTTAGGCTTCGCCGCCGCGCCCTGGACTCTTGCCTGCTACATGGTCGAAGGCCGCACAAAAGAAGGCTTCGCCACCGTAAAGAGCTTTCTGCTCAGCGAACCGTCCACCTTCCGCGAACTCCTGCATCGCATCGCCCAGGCGACCATCCCCTATCTGAAAGCTCAAATCGCCGCCGGTGCCACCGCTGTCCAGCTTTTCGACACCTGGTGCGGCGAACTCTCCCTGCGCGACTACGAAAACTTTGCTCTTCCAGCCACACAAGAAATCATTTCCGGCCTGGCCGGCGCAGCACCCGTCATCTACTACACCAAAGCCTCTCATCACTTGCTACCGGCCGTGGCCCGCTCCGGCGCAAATGTCTTAAGCGTTGATTGGCGCGTGGACATGCGCGCTCTTCGCGAAAAACTTGGCCCACGCATCGCCCTCCAGGGGAATGTCGACCCCGCGGTGCTTTTCGGTCCACCCGAAGAAATTCGCCGACGTAACCCAAGAAGCCATGTCGGCGCTCGGCGGAACAGGCCACATCCTGAATCTCGGCCACGGCATTTTGCAGCACACCCCGGTCGAAAACGCTCAACTCTTTATCGAAACTGGCCAGCAAACTTTGCTTCACGAAGCCAAACCTGCAGCGAATTGGCGTTAGGAGGACTCTTGGCGTGACGCTCGCGAATCCAACTCTGCAAAACATGCGCGACGAGCTTCGCGTCAGCGAAGAATTTCTCGCCCGCTACAACCGTCCCGGCCCGCGTTACACCAGCTATCCCACCGCGCCCGTCTGGAACGATTCCTTCGGCCCCGCCGACCTCGAAAAAGTCCACGAAGAAGCCGAGCGCGCCAGAATCACCCGTCTCGCTCTACATGCACATCCCTTTTTGCGAAAGCCTCTGCCTCTTCTGCGCCTGCAACGTCATCATCCAAAAAGACAAGCGCGTCGCGCCCGCCCTACTTGGACATACTGAAGCGCGAGATCGAGCACGTCAGCCGCAGCGTCTCGAGGAATCGTCCCGTCGTGCAATTCCACTGGGGCGGCGGCACTCCCACCTATCTCACTCCCGCGCAGATCGAAGACCTCTTCGGCTTCACGCGCGAGCACTTCACTTTCGCGCCCGACGCCGAAATCGGCATCGAAGTCGATCCGCGCGTCACCTGCCGCGATCATCTCGAAACTCTTCGCAAACTCGGTTTCAACCGCCTCAGCATGGGCATCCAGGATTTTCATCCCCGTCGTCCAAAAGGCCATCCATCGCGTCCAGCCGTTCGAACTGACCGCGCGATCTCATCTCAATCCGCCCGCGAACTCGGCTTCGAAAGCATCAACGTCGACCTCATCTACGGCCTTCCCTACCAGACCGCCGAAACTTTCGCCCACACCGTGGACCAGATTCTCGAGCTCACTCCCGATCGCGTCGCCCTCTTCAGCTACGCGCACGTCCCCTGGCTCAAAAAACAGCAGGGCTCCTTCGTCAGGCCACCTTCCCGAAGGCATGCAGAAATTCGAAATCTTCCGCACCGGCCTCCTGAAATTTCTCGAAGCCGGCTATCTCTACATCGGCATGGACCACTTCGCCAAGCCCGGCGACGAGCTTGCCGTCTCCCAGCAAAATCGCACGCTCCACCGCAATTTCCAGGGCTACACCACCAAAGCCGGCGCCGACCTCTACGGCATGGGCATCACCGCCATCAGCGGCATCCAAAACGCCTACGCGCAAAATTACCGCGACATCCCCTGCTGGGAAAAAGCCGTCGACGAACGCGGCATCGCCACCATGCGCGGCTATCACCTCTCCGACGACGACCGCCTCCGCCGCGCCGTCATCAGCCGCCTCCTCTGCCACACCGTCGTCCTGAAGGACGAAATCTCCCGCGAATTCGGCATCGACTTCGACCAGTACTTTCGCCGAAGAACTTCGCCGCCTCGAGCCTTTCCGCGAAGACGGCCTCGTCATCCTCGAGCCCAACGAAATCCGCGCCACCTGGCTCGGCCGCATCTTCATCCGCAACCTCGCCATGGTCTTCGACCCCTACCTCGAAAAGCAGCACCTCGACGCCAAGCCGCTCTTCTCCAAAACGCTCTAGCCCCCAGCCCGCCCCACCGACATTTCAAACGGAGAAGGCCAAGGAAGCGCCGCCGCGGTCAGCCCCCTCGTGAGGGCGACGAAATACTCCCGCGTCTAACAGTGAACCGCTAATTTCAACTCGGTTTTGCGCAACTTGGCGGCGGGAGACTTACGTCCGACGAAAAAGACCATTGCTAGTGGCGGTGTGGATCGGACCCCCTGTGCCGTCTGATTCAAAGTAACTTCTTGATTCTACGAAGCAGCAAAACCAGAAAAATCTACAAAATCAGCCAAGTTGGGCTCGCGTAGGGCACACCATTTTCAACCGGACACGGAACTCGCTATCAGCTTGGCGCGGCCAGATGCATCGTCAAATTCGACAAAGTTCGCTTGATCTCCTTCGACGAACTCAATGAGTGCTCCCAAATGCGCAAGACAGTTTTACCTGTTCTTCTGAGTTCTCTTGCAGCGTTGCGGTCCCTCTGTCTGTTTCTCTCTATTTTCATCTCCCAAAAAGAGCGATGTGTTTTCGGCAAATGCCCACATTTCGGACAGCCATGCCAAAAGCAGCCGTCAACGAACACAGCCAGTGTTTGAAAAAGAAAATCAGGATTGCCGGGTAAGCCCTTCGGATGCATCACCCATCCGGAGATACCCTTCGCGAACTAGCGCCATGCGAAGACGAAGTTCAGTTGTCCTGTTGCCCTTCCCTCTTATCGCCTTCATTGTTCGGACACGATTCCCGGGGACGTATCCAAACTGACCATTTTTAAGCCGCCGGCGAAGTAACGCTTCCACTAGGGCACAATCTCCCGTACCTCGTCGCAGAAGTGACGAGCGAAAAAGAAAAGCCATTCAAGCTGACTGCGCTGTAGCAGGCTGACGTTATACGCCTCTGGAACAGACTTCAGTGAAATGATTGTCGGAAGGTCGGCAATGGTGAACTTGTGATGTTCAGGCTGCATGTCGCTCGGACTGATGCATGCGCGGATAATCGCGCTACACATTTCCATAAACACCAGACCACTTTCTCCAAAGTGGCTCCCAGAGGTCCATACCGATGCGGGTATTGTGACATTTACAGTTATGCCGTTTTTCTTAAACTTGCAGTCCCATCGCCCGGTCGGGAGAAACCAACAAATTCGCTTTCGACAGTTTCTCCTTGATATTCCGCAGGATGTGCCAGTCTTTCTTGTTCGACTGTTTTTTCGTCCCGTATAGCACTCCATAGGTGAAGTCGATTTCTCGGACCTTGGCGGTCTCGGCCCATTCCCTGAAATTTATCAGGATATCGTCAGCAAGATTTGCGCTCATTTCATCATTCAAGCATCGCGGGCCGCTCTTGAGCGTTGCTAGATGCGAGAACATCCCCAACGCGACGCTTTCCGTCCAGCACCGAATTGGCCGTGTGCATTTCACTCGGAACGACCTCCCAACCATAGAATCGGTAGGACGACGCTCTCTACCATGCGTCCTGCCGATGTTTCCATCGAGGAAAATACCTTGGCCGGAAGAATGTCGTCTTCAATCTCACCGATGTGCCTGTAACCTTTGTTGAGACTGTGAATCATCAGGACGAAAGGATTGGTATTGAACTTCGAAAAAACTGCAAAGCTACTCGGTAAACTTTCTACGTGTTGTTTCATCCGTTTCCGAAAATCTACTTCCATCGCAAGGACGCGTTTGGTGGACGCTTTGTCCACATCGACGGCAGACAACTGCTTCATCAGTTCTGATTTATGAAGGATAACTGCTGACGAAGGGGGTAATCCGACGTGTCTCGGCATATCGTCTAAGTCATTAGCGCCGTCCGCCTCTTCGTCTTCGGCGAGGCGTACTGTGCGCTGTTATTGACTTCTCCATCTTGCCAGACGAACGTCTTGCCTGCTTTGAACCATTGGCGAGTTCGAACATGGGACTGAACGTAAATGATGCGGTAGGCTTCGGGCTTGTTTTGGTACGGTTTGAAATTCCGTGCTTGGAGTTCAGTCATCTTTCCAGCAATCACTTCTCCTGTGACTTCGCCGAGCCTCACGGGAACCGCATTTCCGACTTGCGTATATTGTTCTGGAAGTTTTCCGCAGAATTGCCAATCCTTCGGGAACTCTTCAATCAATGCATATTCGCGCAGAGACAGAGCCCTTGTGTCGTTCGGATGACACAGCGAGGTTCCGGCGTGATTCGGCATCGTGACCAGTGTAGGACACGGGAGGTCAAACGTTAAACGCCTCCACCATCCAGACCTACCTCCCTTGGCGAGCCAGACGCGACCCATCGATTCCTTCTGCAACTCGACGGGGAGACTTCGCCGATTCGAGACCCGGTGGAACAAGAGACAGATATTTTTTCTTTCGGGGACTGAAATCCATGATGGCCGGTTCCGATTCTTGCAACGGTCCTATCGCGTCTCCCAGAGTCTTCCACGGTTTCAAACTCCGGTTGTTATCGAATAGAGTCTGCGGCGGCGCTTCTGCGTATGGCGAGCCGTGTAGGAATCAGGAAAATCCACGACTGCGTTGTAGCGGTTTCCGATAAACAACGCCCGCTCTCGTAATTGCGGTGCACCATAGTTAACGGCATTCACTTCGAAACAATCCATATGATATGAGCCATTCCGAATCGCTTGAAATCATTCGGCGAACAGACGAAGAACAACCGAGCCGGCTTGCTCGTCGTGTGAATGGAGAACCACCGTGCTCCGGTCGCCTTGCGATAGGACGATGCTTCAAAGCTGCTGACAGCAGCCCTCTACGTTTTCCATCAGAAAAAACTGG
>CAVSIW010000071.1:0-10912 GCA_963727945.1 uncultured Acidobacteriota bacterium | reverse complement strand
TATGTCACGTCTACTCGTTCAGTTACGTACTATCAGCAGTTTTGCGGGCTCTCCACCAGCCGATCTTTTGACGCGCTGGTTGCCGCTAGGCGTGTTCTATCCGATGTACCGCGATCACGCCAAAGGGCACCACCAATCACGAACCCTGGGCCAGCGGCCCCAGCAGGAAGCAATCCGCAAGCGGTACATCGAGCTGCGCTATAAGCTGCTTCCATATATTTTACGGCGATGAAAAAAGCCTCGCACACAGGCATTCCGTTGATGGAGCCAATTTTACCGTATCCCGATGCGCGGGCAGCTCTATGGCGAGGACCACGAATTCCTCTTCGGCCGCGATCTCTTCGTTGCGCCCGTCGTTACGGAAAAGGTTGACGCTGAGGACGTGCATTTGCCGCCAGGCGATTGGTACGACTTCTGGACCGCGGAAATACATTCGAGCAAGGATCAAATCTCATTGCACCCAGCGCTTGCAGAAACGCCGCTATACGTTCGCGCGGGCGCGATTGTGCCCATGCAGCCCGTCGTACAAAGCACGAATGAGAAGCCGGATGGTCCGCTCGAATTGCGCGTTTATATGGGCGACGACTGCCACGGGACGCTCTATCAGGATGACGGGCATACGTTTGCCTATCAAAAAGGAGAGTTCCTGCGCGTGAATTTCACTTGTGAAGTGTCTCCTCACGAGATGACCGTCACGAGCAGCATCGAGAAAAATGCATATCAGCCGTGGTGGAACAGCACGCAGCTAAAAATCTATGGCGCGGGCGCTGAGCCGAAAGAAGTCCGCATCGGCGATCAATTGATTCACGAATGGCGTTTCGACGCTCAAACGCACTGCATCACACTGACCGTGCCGGACGCGCTCAAGAACTGGAATGTTCGTTTGAGCTTCTGATTGATCAATCGAGGAGAAGAATAGAAATGGATCGTGCAGGGACGGCGATACGGGCTTCTCCTCTAAACACCTCAGCCTTTGCTTGGCCGAGGACTCGCGTGAAGCCAGCCGCGCCTTTGCCGGCATGTCGCTGAGAGGAATGCTTAGCGCCCGCGGTTCAGCCGAATTGTTAAAGGCCACAAGCACGCGTTCTTCCTCCGTCTGTCGCAAGAACACGTAGGCCGATTCATCCGAAAAGAGATGCCATAGTTTTCCATTTTGCAGAGCGGGATGTTCACGCCGCAATTGCAGCAGCGTTTGCGCATAAGTGAAAAGCTCTTGCTGCTCCGCCGTACGGCCTTCAGAAGTGAAGGCATTCTTCGGATCGTCCGGCCAGCCGCCAGGGAAATCGCGCCGATTGTCAGGGTCGCCTCCTCCGGGCATTCCGATTTCGTCGCCGTAGTAAAGTTCGGGGATTCCGCGCAACGTCAGGGTCAGTCCAAACGCCAGCTTGAGTTTTGCCGGTGAAGCGCCCTCGGCGCTCGCGAGGCGCGGCACGTCGTGATTCGCAAAAAATGTCACCAGCGAATCCGGGTGGACGTACATCGAATCATGACGTAAGACGTCGGCGATGTGGCCTGTTGGCGCATCCCGCAGCAGAACATCCCGTAGCGCGAAAAACATCGGAAAATCAAAGAGCGTGTTTAAGCCGGAATCAATACCGTCAAATCGCTTCTGTCCTCCCGCGAAAAACGAGGTGACGCTTGGGTCCGGATGAAAAACTTCGCCAATCGTCGTCAGATATGGATAGATCCGGTGCAGCCCGGCGTGCCAAGTTGACCAAAACTTCCGCGAAACGTAGGGGAAAGTATCCAGACGATAGCCGTCGAGCCCCGAAGTCTCCGCCCACCAAATACTGTTTTGAAGAAGATATTCGGCGACCGTGGGATTCTCCGTATTCAAGTCGGGCAGTACGTTGAAAAACCAGCCATCTGTCAGATTGCGTGAAAGGCGCGGCGGCGCGTGCGGGTCAACCAGCGTCTCGAAGGGATCGTTGGTAATCGCCGGCTTGTCTGTTTTTCCGTAAAATGTACCGCTAATACCCGCGGAAGAACTGGTGTGATGCTGTTGCGTACCGTGGAACCAATCCGGAAGCGGCGGCTCGGCGACCCAAGGATGTTTCGGCCCGACGTGGTTGGGCACAAGATCGAAGAAAATCTTCATGCCTTGCTTGTGGGCTTCCGAGACGAGATTTTGGTACTCCTGAATCGTCCCCAGATGCGGATCCACCGCGAACAGATCCACCGCGCCGTAACCGTGATAGTCCTGGGCCGCGCCGTTTTTTAAGATGGGCGTAAGCCAAAGCGTGGTTACGCCCAAATCCTTCAAGTAAAGAAGATGGTCGCGAATCCCGCGCAGGTCGCCGCCATGATACGCGCGCGGATTTGAACGATCGTGCGTGCCCGGGTCTTCGACAGGTGCATCATTCGTGGGATCGCCGTTCGCAAACCGGTCCGGCATGATCAGATAAATCACGTCCTCCTGCGCAAGCCCTTGAAATTTGCCCAGCTTCATCGCGCGCGTAGCCAGCGGCAGCTCAAACGAAGTTGTAGCCGTCGGAGTTGTGACGCGGCACACGGCGGTGCCCGATTTCGTTTCGGGCCCGATCTTCAGCCAGACGAATAAATAGTCGCCAGCGGCGGTGGCTTGCGTGCGCTCCACCAAAACGCTCGGCAAATTGCAGACAACGTGCGTGGCTTCGAGGTTGTGGCCGGAAAGCAGCAGCATCAGTTCGGGAGTGAGATTGATCCACCACGAGGGAGGTTCGACTTTTGTCACGACAGGTTCGTGGGCATTCGCCGTCTGCGATGGTTCGGTCTGGCCGGACAAAGTCGAGGAGCAAAAAACGAAGAAGACAGCGACTGCGGAGAGGGTCCGCATTGAGCGCATGAGAATCGAAGGGCAGAACAAAGGATACGGAGGTCTTCACCCGAGCAGCATAGAAAAAAAGGCTGCGTGGCGCCAGCGTTGTGTCTGTTGGCTCTGAATCTGTACCTAAGTTTCGAACACGAGTCTGCCGAACGATTCCGGAACATGGAAATTCGGCACCGGCGTACCCGTGGGCCGCCATGCGGAGTAGAAACGCGGCTCGCTGGCTCCTTCGACGCGATAGAAATTGACGCGCCAGGTCGCGGACGGATCGAAGCTCGCCGTCAAACTCTTCATCGGTAATGACAGCTCCGCCATCCAGGTTTTGCTTTTCTCATCGATCTTTGCGCGGCGCCTCAATCCGCTTTGCAGATCGTGCTTTTCACCGGCAGCAATATCCAAATCAATCCAAAAGCCGTTGGGGCTCACTTCGAATTCTTTGTAGTGACGACCACTGAGCGCTGGCGGCTGAAGAAAAACTTCCGCGACGTCGCGGTCCCAAAGCTGGTCTCGGCGGCCGCTCGCTTCAGCGTCGGAGAAAACCGTAATGCGGCGATAGCGCACCAGAAATTTGAATGAGAGAGTTTGCGCGGTCCAAAGCGCCCGCACTTCGGTATCGAGCTCTGGGTCGCTGTTCTTGCCTTGCCAGTCTTGAGAGAAGCGAATCGCTGGCGCGTTTTCCCATGCGGCAATCGTCGGAAATCCTTCCGCATCGGGCCGCCCGTCGAATCGCACCGCCGCGACCGTGTCGGTTTCGCGAGGCGAGAATGTTTTTCCAGTTGTCACGCACTGCACTCCGCGCAAGATGGGAAAATCGTAGCCCAGCATAGCCGTAAATGGAAACGCGAGCAGCGGGAAACGGCGCGATGTGCGGAGAACGCCAAGAAACGTTGGAAGACGCACACGAGCGCGCTCAAGGGGCAAACCTTTTGCGCACGGGCTCATTCTCTGCTTCCAGGTGCGAAGCCTCACCGTGCTAGCATCGAATTTGGTCCTATCCAGAGGCTGCTGAAGGCATTCCAGCGGTGATTATCCAGGAGGGTGCGGCATGATCGAGCCGATTGAAGCGGAAGAATATTCGTCACGACCCGCGAAGCGCACGCCAGAACAATTTGAGTTCGTGAAGCTGCGCGTGGACGGCGGCGTCGCGCGCATGACGCTCAGCCGTCCGGAGCACAATCTCCTGAACGAAGGCATGCTTCGCGAACTCGCAGATGGAATCACGTTCGCGGGCGAGCGGCCCGATGTGAAGATCATCGTTCTCGACTCCGCGTGCAAAGTATTTTGCGGCGGCATTGACATCGGCGAATACACCTCGCAGCGTGTTTTTCAGATGCTCGACGCGTTTCATGCGGCTTTTTCCGGCATGTTGGAAGTGGGCAAGCCCGTGATTTGCGTGGTGAACGGTCCCGCCATCGGCGGCGGTGCGGAGCTGGCCGCGTTTGGCGATCTGGTGATTGCCACGCCGAAAGCACGCTTTGCGCAGCCGGAGATTTCCATCGGTGTATTTCCGCCGCTCGCGTCCACGATCCTACCGTTTCTCGTTGGGCCGAAGCGCGCGCTGGAAATTGTATTGACCGGAGAAGCCATGACGGCGGAACGCGCGATGGAATTGGGTCTCGTGAATCGTCTGGTTCCGGAAGCCAAGCTCGAGCAGGCCGTGAATGAATTGACAGAACGCATTACGGCGCACTCCGGTCCTGTGCTGACCATGGCCAAGAAGGCGATTCTCGGCGGCATGGGCCTTTCGCTGCGCGATGGCCTGAAGCACTCGATGAATATTTTTCTCAACGAACTCTACCGCCTCGAGGATTCTCAAGAAGGTCTTCGCGCGCTTGTCGAAAAGCGCAAACCAAACTGGAAGAACCGCTGAAGTCGTTGGGCGAAAACTTTTATGTCGCTCACGTGGCGCGCATTGACACTCCCAGACCCTCGGCATACACTGAGCTTCCAATTTGCAGGCAAGGGAAGAGGGGAAGGCCGTGAAAATCGGCCGCGGTCCCGCCACTGTAATCGGCTGAATGAGCCGTAAGCCAGGCTACCCTCCCGCGCCGCAGAGGCCAGCGCTTTTCGCGAGAAGAAGCGATGCCAAAAAGCCCCAAGGTGTCTCGCGGGGCTTTTTTATTGCGCACAAGATTTGGTTTTGTCAGCGGGGAATTGTGGAGACACGGAAGACCACACGAAAAAATACTCTGGCGACAAACACGGCTGCGGCGCTTTTGCTTTGTGCTGCATCCTGCTGCGTCCCGCTGCGGGCCCAAACACCGTCTGTGAATCCGGCTGCAGCGCCGCCTGCGTACAAGGAATATGTTGATGAAGCAGGGCGCACCGTGCGCGTTCCGCAGCCCGTGCAGCGCATCGTCTCTCTTGCGCCGAGTCTTACGGAAACTATTTACGCTCTCGGAGTACAGGATCGTTTGGTAGGCGACACGGATTTTTGCGATTATCCTCCAGACGCTCAGAAAAAAACCAAAGTGGGCGGCGCGATCAATCCGAGCCTGGAGCAGATTGTCGCGCTGCGCCCTGATCTTGTCCTCGTCACCAAGAGTTTAAATCTTATCGAGACTGTGCACGCGCTCGATACTCTGGGCATTTCTTCCTACGGAACGGATCCCCATACGGTGAAGGACATCATCTCGTCGACCGAGCGGCTCGCCGAGGTGCTCGGCGTGCCGGAAGCAGGCGCCACTCTCGGCGCGGATCTCGAGCACCACCTCGCCGAGCTGCAGCAACGCCTCAGCGGACTGCCAGCGCGCCGGGTTCTGTTTGTCGTTTGGTCGGATCCGCTGATTTCCGCGGGAAAGAAAACTTTTATCGCCGATGCGTTGCGGTTGGCGGGCGCCACCTCAATCGTCGACTCGGCGCAAGACTGGCCGCATGTGAGTCTCGAGGAAGTCGTTCGCTTGCAGCCGGACTTTCTCGTTTTCGCGGAATCCCATTCCGATGGAGGACAGAATCAGTTTGACGTGGTCGCCGAGCGGCCGGGATGGCGCGGTCTTGACGCCGTGCGCAACCGCCGCTTCGCCGTCATCAGCGATGCTGTCAACAGGCCGGCGCCTCGAATTGTTTCCGCCATCGAGGATCTCGCGCGGCAGTTGCATCCCGAAGCTTTTTCCGCGCACCCCGATGATCCTAGCGACAAGAAGAATCCACCATCCGCTCAGCCACATTTGTTTCTTAGCACAATGGATTCGTCCGGCATCCACGCTGCTTTCACGGAGGTCTGCGCTTGCGCCCTTTGACGCTCAGCCGCTTGCTCACGCACTGCGTGATTCTCGCAGCCGTCCTATTCGTGGTGGTGGTGATCGCTCTGAAATTGGGTGCGGTGCCGGTCTCGCTCTACGGCTTAGGCCATGATCTCCTCCGTGTGCTTTTTCGCCAAACGAGCCAGCTCTCCAGCGAATACCAGCTCATTATTTTTGATATCCGGTTGCCGCGCATTCTGCTCGGCATTTTTGTTGGCGCGTCTCTTTCCGTTGCTGGCGCGAGTTTTCAGGCGCTGCTGCGCAATCCTCTCGCAGACCCTTACGTTCTCGGCGTCTCGAGTGGCGCGGCGGTCGGCGCTATCATTGCGCTGATTATTGAGCCGCATCTGGCGCTCTCACCAGCGGTGGCCGCACTCTTGACGCCCGTCGGCGCTTTTCTCGGCGCCGCGCTTACAGTGACGGCGGTCTATTTTCTTGGTCTTCGCGAAGGACAAATCGACAGCGGCACTTTGCTCCTTGCCGGCATTATTTCGGCTTCTTTTCTGTCCGCTATCATCATGTTTTTCATGTCTACCCTCACCGGCGGCAACTACCGCGGCATGGCCTTCTGGATGATGGGTGAACTCTCCACGCCTCCTCAGCGAATTGTGAGTCTGATCCTTCGCTTCGGTTTCTTCGTCGCAGCGGCAGCAATTTACACGACCGCCTCAGACTTGAATCTGCTCCTCGCTGGCGAAAAAGAAGCGATGCACCTCGGGGTGGACGTCCGCCGCGTGCGCTTGGTCGTCTACATCGCCGCATCTTTGTTAACCGGTTTGGCCGTTTCCGTGAGCGGCGCTATCGGCTATGTCGGTCTCCTAGTGCCTCACGTCATGCGGCTGCTCTTCGGTTCCGATCATCGGATACTGTTGCCAACGGCGGCGTTTGGCGGCGCCATCGCTGTAGTCGTCGCCGACACACTCGCGCGCACCGTTATTTCTCCTTCAGAACTTCCCGTCGGCGCCATGACGGCCATCGCCGGCGCGCCACTTTTTCTCTATCTGATGCGCAGGAGGCTGGCGTGAGCAGTTACGCTCGCTCTACTGCTTCCGCCACTGTGCGCCCGATTGGTGACGCCGGCGATTTCAACTCCGATGTTCGCTTGAGCGTCGAACAGGTCAGCTACGCTTACTCCGCCAATCCAACCCAAGCGCCACTCTTCACTCTGGAAGCGACAAGCTTCCAGGCGCGTCCCGGTGAAATCGTCGCGATCCTTGGACCAAATGCCTGCGGCAAGTCCACTCTGCTAAAGCTGATTGCAGGGGCGCTGGAACCCCTTTCGGGCCGCGTACTTCTGAATGGTTTCGTTACGCACACGCTTCCGCATCGAACCCGCGGCCAGCGCATCGCCATGGTCCAGCAGGAAAGCCCGTTGCTTTTTCCCTCGCGCGCTTGGGAATTCGTTCTCCAGGGACGGCATCCTTATGGCCGCACGCTGCGCTTCGAAACCGAAGAAGACATCCTCATCGCTCGCAATGCACTTGCGCAGGTCGGCGCGGAACATCTCAGCGACCGTTTGATGGATCAAATTTCGGGTGGCGAAAAACAACGCGTCATTTTGGCCCGCGCTCTCGCGCAGCAACCCTTGCTTCTGCTTTTGGACGAGCCGACCTTGCATCTCGACATTGGAGCGCAGGTTGATCTGTTGGAGACTCTCCGGCGGCTCGCGACCGCGAATCGCTACACGGTTGTCGTCGTGACCCACGAGCTGAATCTCGCTGGCCAGTACGCCGATCAGGTCGCGCTCTTTCAGAAGGGAAAGTGTCTTCGTGTTGGACCGCCGGCGAGCGTATTCCAACGCGAATTGCTCGAACAAGTTTTTCAGACGCCTCTCACCGTGGAGCTCGGCTCGTCTGGCCGCCCGCGTGTGAATATGCCGTCTGCAAAATAGGTGGCAGTTCCATGATTCACCCAAACGTTGCAGTCAAGGCTGCGGCACCTGAATAACTCACAGCGGGCCCCTGGCCCCCCACAATCATCGCGGACTTCGTGCACGGGAAGACGGTGCGTTCACCCTGGCAAACGCTGGGGTCACACGTGATAAAGCCGTCGCCGCCGCGCGACTGTAAGGCGGAATAAGGTACTGCTGCGGCCACTGCGGCGCATCGCTCACTGTTCGCGATCCTCCTACAAGGATCGCGCCCAGAAATAACGGGCAGCGCTACGGGAAGGTCGAGCACCGGCCCCCAATGAACCAACGATAAGTGGGGACGGAACTGCCGCCAAGCCAGGAGACCGGCGAAGTCTGCAAGCCCGAGCGATCTTTTCAAAGCGCCAGGCCAACCTTCAACTCCCGCGCGAGAGGGAGCGGAGGAAAACATGAAAACGACACTTTTTCGGATTGGCTTGTTGTTATTTGCAGTCTTCGCAGTTAGCTTTTCTTCCCTGGCACAAAATAATTCCAATTCCTCTGATTCGCGTCTCTTTGGCAGCCTCCTGGATTCCAGCGGTGCAGGTGTGGACGGCGTGCGCGTAACCGCACAACTGGAAACTGAGCAAGCCGGACAAGTTTGGAAGACAACTTCATCCGCCGATGGCGCTTACAGCTTGAAGATTCCACCCGGCCGTTATCACGTATCGTTCGAACGCTCTCCATTTGTTTCTCGCAATGTTGTCCTTGACCTGACCGCAAATCAGCAGCGCAGTCTGGACCTCACACTTAACCTGGAGCGCCTCTCCGCCAGCGTGATCGTCACCGCGCAAGCGGAGCCAACTCTTGCGGACCAAACTACTGCTTCGGTCTCGGTCGTTACAAAGGACGAGATCGAGACGCGACAAGCAGTTTCTTTGACCGACGCGCTTCTCTTTGCGCCGGGCATTGCCATCGGCCGCACCGGCCCCGAGGGTGGAACCGCTTCCATTTTTCTGAATGGTGGTAATTCCAACTTCACCAAAGTTCTCGTGGATGGCGCACCCATCAATCCGCCCGGCGGCGCCGTGGATTTCTCCAGCGTGATGCTCGACAACGTAGATAAGGTTGAAATCGTTCGCGGAGCAGAAAGCGCCATCTACGGCACTGATGCGGTTTCCGGCGTCATACAGCTCTTTACACATCGCGGCTCAACGCGTACTCCGGAGTTCAGCGCCTTCGGCGAGGGCGGCAGTTTCTCCTCGGGTCGCGGCGGCGCTCAATTCAGCGGATTGCTTGGCAAGTTCGACTACTCCGCTGCCGCGTCCTATATGGAGACGGATGGCCAGGGGCCGAACGATGATTTTCTGAATCGTACGCTCTCCGGCAATTTCGGCTACAGCTTCAGCGACACTAACCAGCTCCGCCTCACTCTCCGCAACAACACTAGCGACGCTGGCATTCCCGGACAAACCGTCTTCGAACCGCCGAGCCTTCACCAGCTCTACGATCAGCATATTTTCAGTTCCAGCGCCCGCTGGGATTTTTCCACCGGCAAACACTGGCACCACGAAATCACCGGCGGCGAATCCTACACTCGACAGCACAATGACAATCCCCTGCAAAGTTTTTTCGCCACCGACCCCAATGCTTTCTGTCCACAATCCAATCCCTCAGCCGTCCCGACTGCCGAATTCTGCGATTTCACCGGCGAAAGCCTCTTTCAATACAACCGCGCGAACCTAAGCGCTCAAACCAGCTACTTGCTTTCCAATTTCGGCGTCACCGCCGGTTACCAATACGAAGTCGAAAACGCCTTCCTTTCCTCGATTGATGTCACCCACGCCCGACGAAACAATCAGGCTGGGTTTTTGGATTTCCGTTACCGGCTGCATCGCCGCGTTTCTCTTAACTTCGGCGGCCGTGCAGAAGCCAATGGATATTTTGGCACGCGTGTTGTTCCACGGGCTGGAGCATCCGTGGTTGTGCGCTACGGCAAGGGATTCTGGGGCGATACGCTTTACCGTATTTTTTACGGCCAGGGCATCAAGGAGCCGCGGTTCGACCAGGTCTTCGGCGACAACTTCGGTGACTTTGGCAATCCATCGCTAAAGCCAGAATCAAGCAAGACTTGGACGACCGGCATCGAGCAAAAGCTGCTCAGCGATCGCGTCCGCTTGTCCGGCGAATTCTTTTCGAGCCGCTTCTATGACATCGTCAGTTTTGCATTTTGCTCTCCCATCACCGCCACCACGAATACTTGCGGCATCACCATTCCCAATGCTCCGCCAAGCTTTGGCTTCTTTTTCAACACTGATCTTGCCCGCGCGCGTGGAATCAACCTATCTGGCGAAACCAGATTTACACGATGGCTTAATTTGGCGGGAAATTACACGCTCGACGACAGCCGTGTCCTGGTGTCGCCCAACGCCTTCGACCCGACCGAGCTTCCGGGAAACCACCTCGCCCGGCGTCCGGTCAATTCCGGTTCGCTCACCTTGAACGCCGCCTATCGCCGCTTCGGCATGACGATCGGCGGCTATTTCACCGGAGTTCGCACCGACTCGGACTTTCTCGGACTCGGCCTCACCACGAATCCCGGCTATGCGCGCTTCGACATTGCCACGCACTATGACCCCGGTTACGGCGTTTCGTTTTACGCGCGTGCCTCCAATCTGTTCGACAAGCAATACCAGGATGCCTTGGGCTACCCAGCTCTTGGCCGTGAAGTAAGCGCAGGCGTGCGCTACACCTTTAAAGGCAAAAACTGAGACCCGTGCGCGAACCCATTCTCTTCTGCTGGAGCGGCGGCAAGGACAGCGCCATGGCACTGCACACGCTGATCCAGCGGAGCGATGTTCGCATCGCGGCGCTTCTCACCACCGTCACCGAAGGTTTCGAGCGCATCAGCATGCACGGCGTCCGGCGCGAACTTCTTGAGCGGCAGGCCCAATCCATCGGCTTGCCGCTTCACGAAGTCCGCATCCCGCCGCAGTGCGTCAATCCCATTTACGA
>CAVSIW010000070.1:0-61165 GCA_963727945.1 uncultured Acidobacteriota bacterium | reverse complement strand
TCGCGTGATTGCAGGGAGCAGCCGGCGGTCGACAGCGCCGCTGGCCAGCCTCAACGATGACCGCGGACCCCGGCGCCTTCAAGCGCGCGCGCACGGGGTCCGGCCGTTTGGACTCCTTTTCCCGGGCGAGCGCCGCAGAAGCCGCCGCGCCGGAATGCCGCGGGAACGACCGGGCGTCAGGCCACCATGCCTCTTGCAGAGGACCACGGCGCCGGGCGCGTCCGAGGCGTAGCCGTCGGCCTGGATCTCGTCGGCGTAGGCCTGCGTGAGCGGGCGCGCCGCCGACGATCGCCTTGGCGGCGAGACCGGCCGCGCGCAGCTGGCTCGACCGTGATCTTCATCTGCGGCATCGTCGTCACGAGCAGCGCCGACATGCCGACGACGGCGGCGTCGTGCTCCTTGGCGGCCGCGACGAAGTCCTCGGGCGCGACGTCGGTGCCGAGGTCGACGACGGTGAAGCCGGCGCCCTCGAGCATGAGCACCACGAGGTTCTTGCCGATGTCGTGCAGGTCGCCCTTGACGGCGCCCATGACGACGGTGCCCTTGCCGCCGGCGCGCGCCGTCGACGAGCAGCGGCTTGAGCAGGGCGCAGGCCCTCCTGCATGGCCTCGGCGGAGATCAGCATCTCGGGGATGAAGAGGTCGCCGGCGCTGAACAGGGCGCCGACGTTGTCCATCGCCGCGATGAGGCCGTTGTCGAGGATGTCGGCGGCCTCCTTGCCCTCGTCGAGGTGCTGCTGCACGAGGCGCGGCGGCCTCGTCCTCGTCGCCTTCGATCACTGCCTTCTGCAAGCTGTCAAACGCCATCGTTCCTCCAGAGTGTCAGTGGGCTGGCGGCGGGCCGCGCAGCGGCGGCCCCCGGCTGAGCCTCCGGCTCTCAGCCGGCCAGCGCCTTGTCGGCCGCCTTGACGACGTTGTCCATGTCGCGCTTCACGTCGTCGGGCAGCGGCAGCGGCTGCGAGGCCCTTCTTCAGCTCCCGGTAGAGCTCGGTGGCGCGCGTCTGCAGGTCCTTGCGGCCGGCGGCGATCCAGTTGTCGAGCACGTCCGGGACGAACAGGTCGGGGCGGATCATCTCGCGGCAGTGACGCAGGGTGTGCTTGCGGCGCAGGTAGTGCCCGCCGGCGCCGGCGTCGATGATCTCGTCCACGGCCAGCGTCTCGTCGTCGACCTGCACGCCGGCCACGGTGCGCTGGATCACGGCGAACAGGCGGTCGTCGATGATCGAGCTCGACCGGGCTCGCGAGCGTCGAGCCGCCGAGGCGCCCGGCGCCGTAGAGGATGTCCGCGCCGGCCATCGAGAGGACCGTCGGCTGCAGCGTCTTCTCGGCGGCCGTCTGGCCGTCGGGGAGGTACGAGTCGGCCATCAGCGAGAAGGTCTCGACCGGGACGTTGAAGGCCGTCCTTGCAGAACTGGCGCGGTCGCCGCGCGGGTGAGGATCGTCTCGCTGCTGGCGAGCAGCGCGTTGCCCGTGCCGAGGTCCATCGTCGTGTTGAAGACGGTGGCGACGAACGGCAGGCCGGGCTTGAACATCTGCGACATGACGAGGAAGGCGAGGAGCTCGACGGCCTCGAGCAGGACGGTGCCGGCGATCGTCCCGGGCGCGGTGGCGCCGAGCACGGGCAGCGAGTTGGCGGCCACGGGGATGTCGTACTCGGCGGCGCCGAGCAGCTGCGCCATGTCCATGTCCTTGAACACCAGCGGGCTCAGCGACGTGGGGTTGATGAGCAGCAGCGGGCGCTTGCGCAGCGCCTCGGCGCTGCCGGCGCGCGCCAGCATGAGCTCGAAGAGGTACGGCACGCTCTCGTAGCAGTAGGCCAGCAGCATGAGCGGCTTGGAGGTGTTCTGCAGCTGCACGTTGAGGCCGTGCACGTCCGCCGTCTCCGGGGGCGCGTCCATCGGCGTCTGGATGGCGCACACGTCGATGTTGGGGAGCTGCTCGACGAGCTGGCACCACTCGGCGAAGCGCTGCGTGCGGTGTTGTCCACGTAGTCGCCGACGTCGGGGTCGAGGTAGCGCATCGTCTGCACGCAGGTCGTGGAGTAGAACTTGCCCGACGGATCCGGGACGGTGAAGTCGTGCTTCTCGTCGCCGCCCCTGACGGTGACCGACTGAGGGCACGCTCTCCAGCGCCGCCTCGATGTTCGTCGCCGGGAGAAGCGGACCATGCGGGTCTCGTGGTCGACCTGCGCGCCGGCCGCGGCGAGCCGGTCGAGCGCCTCCTCGTGGTCGACCTTGACGCCGTGCGTCGGCGAGGATGTGCACGGTCTTCTCGAAGATGGAATCGATGTCGTCCTGCCTGAGCAGTTGGACCCGGAGGGTCTTCGCCATGGGTGCTCTCCTTCGCTGAGTCGCTTCGTGGTCGAGGCCGCGCGACGCGCGCTCAGGCGGCGTGCGGCCGCGCGGCCTCCGATGGCTCCGTTCTCGGCCAGCGCAGACACGCCCTACGACGTCCGACGTCGCGAGCGACGCGATCCAACCTAACCGGCGGCCGTTCGGCATGTCAAGGCCGACGGCCGTCCGTCCCAGATGCGGACGGTATTGCCCTGGCCGGGACGGGCAGGCGGCGCGCAGGCGGACGCCGGCTGCGGCCGGATGCTGAGGTGCGGCGTCGTACCGACGCCGTCGCAGCTCGCGCCGCCGCCTGCACCAGGCCGGCGAGCTCGTCGAGACCGCGCTCCTCGAGCCGCCAGGTGGGGCCGATGACGTTGACGCCCGACCGGCGGGCTCGATGCCGCGCGGCCGCGCAGGCGATCGCGGTCACGCCCGTGCTCGACGGCGTCGGCGACGACGTGCGGCCGTGACGGCGTCGGCGAACGCCGCGCCCACCGACGTGCCCTCCGAGCGGCACGCGGCGCCCGACCCAGCCGCGGCAGCGCAGCTCGAAGTGGCTCTCCACCTGGTCGAGGTAGAGCGCCTGCGCCGCGCGTCCTCGACGATGAGGCTGGCCGTCTCGCCGCTCTCGTCACGCAGGCGCACGAGGACGGGCCGAGCCGCCAGCTGCAGGCGCTCGACCCAGCCGACGCGCGACGCCAGGCCGAGGAGCGCGGCGTCCGAGGCCGTACGTGCCGTCGGAGCCCGGCATGCACGAGGCCGTAGCCCGGCCAGGGCGCGTCAGAATGCGGCCGACCAGTCTCGCGCGGAGAGCCCGGAGCGGCGGCCGATGTCGTCGAGGCTCAGGCCGCCGCCGCCGCGCCGCCAACAGCCTCGAGCACGGCGATGCCGTGCTCGAACTCGAGGCTGTCGGCTCGCAGATCCGAGCAGCCGCTGGCCGGGCATCCAGCCCTCTGTCGGCCGGCCTGTAGGCGAGGTAGCCGCGCCCCTGCAGCATCGCGCAGGAGCTCGCGCAGCGTCGACCGCGGGATGCCGCACGCGGCGGCGATCGCCGCGGCCGGCACCGGGCAGCGTCCTGCCTGCCCGACGAACTCGAGGACGTCGAGCGTGCGCGAAGCCGCCTTCGCCGCGCGGCCGTCGCTGCGGTTTCCCCGATCCGTCACTTGCGCCGGTCTCGTCATGGCCGAGACAGCGGGTCTCGCGCACGACGACCGGCGCGCTTGGCATTGCGAGCGGCTGCGGCGGGCCGCTATGGTGAACGGCGGCGGCCCGCTCCGATCCGCGAGTGCCGATGCGCCCGATCGCGGGCACGCCAGCAGGCATCATCGCGACAAGGAGTCGCCGGCATGACCGCAGCGGCGCGCGCACGACTCGAGTCGCTCCGAGAGGCTCGGCCACCCGCGTCCTCGACGTCCTCGAGTTCCTCGCCCGCAGGTCGACGCCCTCGCCCGCGGCGATCATCGCGATGTCCTGCGACATCCCCCGGTCGAGCCTGTACACGCTGCTGCGCTCGCTCAGAGAGCGCCGCTTCGTCGACTACCACGCCGAGCGAACGCACGTGGAGCCTGGGGCCGGCGGCGCACGAACTCAGCGCCGCCGCGCCGCTGTTCGCCCACGGCCTGGCCGTCCTCAGGCCTTCGCCACCGCGTCCGGCGGCCTGACGCCGCGCCAGATCGCGGCCGGCGGCGAGCTCCCCAGGTCGGTGGTCGACCGCATCCTGCCGCTCCTGGCAGGAGAGCGACCTGCTGCACGCCGAGCCCGACGGCACGTTCTCGCTCGGCCTGGAGCTCGTGAGCCTGGCCTCGCGCGTCGGCTACGTCGACTACGCTGCGCATCGCTCGCGCACGCGCACCTCGTGCAGCTGCAGCGACGCCACGCAGGAGACGGCGAGCCTCATCGTCCGCGACGGCGACCACGGCCTGTACGTGGACCAGGTCGAGAGCCGCTACGTGCTGCGGATCGGCAGCTGGGTCGGGCGGCGCGTGCCGCTCGAGGGCACGGCCACCGGCGCGGCGTTCGCCGACCGCGACCGCGTCCCACCTGGTGCGCGACGCCGTCGAGCCGGGCGTGACCGCGATCGCCTGCGCGCTGGACGTCGCCCAGCCACGGACGCCGCGATCAGCATCCTCGCGCCGGGCTGGCGCCTCCGCGAGTTCGGCGAGGAGCGGGCGCGCCAGATCGTCGAGGCGATCGCCCGCAAGCTCGCGCTGAGCGTGCCCCGCTAGCACGGTCCCGGCGCGGCGCGGGCCGCCGACGTCCAGCGCCGCCTCAGATCCGGCACTCGGCCGGGAGCGTCGGCGTGTCGGCCAGCAGAAGCTTGGTGTAGTCGGCCTGGGGGTCCTCGAGCACGGCGTCCACGAGCCCGAGCTCGACGATGCGCCCCTCGTTCATGACGGCCACCTCCTGGGCGACGCTCCTGATGAGCGCCAGGTTGTGCGTCACGAACAGCATGCTCACGCCGAGTCTCGGCCTGCAGCTGGGCGAGCAGCTCGATGATCGCCGCCTGCACCGAGACGTCGAGCCACGAGGTGACCTCGTCGCAGATGAGCACCGTCGGCTCGGCGGCGAGAGCGCGCGCGATGGCGATGCGCTGCCGCTCGCCGCCGGAGAGCTGCTCCGGGTAGCGGTTGAGCAGCGACGAGTCGAGCGCGACCTGGTCGAGCACCTTGATCATGCGCTCCTCGCGTCTCGTCGCGGTCCAGCTTGAAGAAGATGTCGATGGGCTGCGCGAGCAGCTGGCGGATCGTCTTGCGCGGGTTCAGCGAGCTGTAGGGGCTCTGGAAGATGTACTGGATCGCCTGGCGCTCGTCGCGCGTGCGCCCGCGCGACTCGCGCGCCAGCGTCTTGCCGTTGAGCTCGATGGTGCCCGTCGATCTTGAACGGGTGCAGCCCGGCGATGCAGCGCGCCAGCGTGGTCTTGCCGCTGCCCGACTCGCCCACCAGCGCCAGGCAGCGATGCTCGCACAGGTCGGCGCTGACCCCGTGCAGGACCTCCTTGCTCTGGTAGAAGGCGATCACGTCCGTGCACGCTGATCACGGTCTTCTCCACGTTGGCGCAGACCTCGTCGGCCTTGACGCGCAGAGGAGCGCTCGCCGGCCGACGACTTGGCCGCTGACCTCCTGCCAGCGCCAGCAGCGCACCTGATGGTCCGGGTCCGGCCCCTCGGCACGGCGGGAAGTCGGTCGCGCACTTGTCGATGCGCCAGTCGCAGCGCGGCGTGAACGCGCAGCCCGGGACGCGCTGCCCGGGGCGCGGCGCCCAGCCGGGGATGCCGTGCAGGGCGCGCTCGCCGGTGATGTCCGGGATCGCGGCCAGCAGCCGGCGCGTGTAGGGGTGGAAGGCGCCGGTGAACAGGTCCTCCTTGGGGCCGATCTCGACGAGGCGGCCGGCGTACATGACGGCGATGCGGTCGGCGAGGCAGGCGACCACGGCCAGGTCGTGCGTGACGTACAGCGCCGAGACGCCGTAGGAGCGCGTGAGGTCGCGCACGGTGTCGAGGACGTGCGCCTGGGTGGTCACGTCGAGAGCGGTCGTGGGCTCGTCGAGGACGATGACCTTGGGCCGGTTGGCCAGGGCCATGGCGATCGCCACGCGCTGCTGCTGGCCGCCGGAGAGCTGGTGCGGATAGCGCCGCAGGAACGACCTGTCGCTGGGCAGCAGCACCTCGTCCATCATCTGCTTGAGGCGCGCCTCGCGCTCGGCGCTCGAGGAGCCGAAGGAGTGCTCGTTGAGGATCTCCATGAGCTGGTCGCCGATGCGCAGCGCCGGGTTGAGCGCCGCGGAAGCGTCCTGCGGCACGTAGGAGATGAGGCCGCCGCGGATGCGGCGCAGCGCCGTGCGGACGCCGAGAGCACGTCGGTGCCGGCGATGTCGACGCGCCCCTCGGAGACCTTGGCGCCGCGGCGCTGGTAGGCGAGCAGCGACGTCGCGGCGGTGGTCTTGCCGGAGGCCGACTCGCCGACGAGGCCGAGCACCTCGCCCTGGTGGATGGCGAACGAGACGTCGTCGTCGATGTCGATGCCGGACGGGTCGAGGACGATGCGCAGGTCCTGGACGCTGAGCACGATGTCGTTCCGCGGGTCGCTCACAGCACTGCCGTGTCCCTGTCGATGCCCATCATGGCGCGGGCGAGACCGTCGGCCATGAGGTTGGTGCTGACCGTCAGGGCGCCGATGAGGACGACCGGCGCCACGACGGCCCACGGCTGCACCGTGATGCCGATGCGGTTCTCGTTGATCATCAGGCCCCAGTCGGCGGACGGGCGGCTGCATGCCGAAGCCGATGAACGAGAGCGCCGCGATCATGATGATCGAGTAGGTGAGGCGCAGGCCGAACTCCACGAGCAGCGGGCTGCTGATGTTGGGCAGCACCTCGTAGAGGAGGATCTTGCGCCGCGGCACGCCGACGGCCGCGGCCGCCCTGACGAAGTCGCGCGCCGCCAGCTCCACGGTCGCGGCGCGCGTGACGCGGGCGATGCGGGGCATGTGCGAGATGCCGACCATGAGCACGATCAGCCAGAGCCGCGGCCCGAGGATCGACACGAACAGCATCGCCAGCACGATGGACGGGAAGGCGAGCACCACGTCGAGCATGCGCATGATGCTCTCGTCCACCCAGCGTCGCGCGTAGCCCGAGATGAGGCCCAGGCTGACGCCCGAGCACGATGCCGATCACGGTCGCGGCGATGCCGAGGACGAAGACGCTGAGCCCGCCGTACAGCACGCGCGTGAGCACGTCGCGGCCGAGGAAGTCGGTGCCCAGCCAGTAGCGCGGACGCCGGCAGCGAGAAGGGCGGCCCCACGAACTCGGTCGGGCGCGTACGGCGCCACGAAGCGGCCGAACACGGCGATGGCGAACAGGACGAGGAACATGGCGAGCCCGATCTTGGTGCGCCGCAGGCTCCACGCGCCGATGATCGTCTGCACCCACTCGCGACGTCCCCTGGCGACCAGCGGGACGGCCTCGAGGGGCTCGAGAGGCTCGAGCGTGCTCGAGCGGCTGGAGAGGATCGAGACTGGCGTCGCTGCCGTCGCTCATCGCAGACCCGTCCGCAGGCGCGGGCTGATCAGGATCGTGAGGATGTCGGCGATCAGATTGAGGAGGACGTAGACCGCGGCGATGAGCAGGCAGAGCGCCTGCACGACCGGCATGTCGCGGTTGGCCACCGCGTCGACCAGCGCGGAGCCGATGCCGGGGAACCCGAAGAGGTACTCCACCGTGACGATGCCGCCGGCCAGCCAGGCGATGTTGATGGCGATCACCTGGATGGTGGGCACGATCGCGTTGGGCAGCGCGTGGTGCCACAGCACCCGCGACTCCGAGAGGCCCTTGAGGCGCGCCATCATGACGTACTCGCTCTCCAGCACCTCGACCGTCGAGGCGCGCAGCATGCGGCTCACATACGGGATGACCGCGAGGACCAGCGTCGCCACCGGCAGGACGAACAGCACCATCTGGCCGGCGAGCGGAGCGAGCGAGTCGACGTTCGAGACCGACGGCAGCCAGTTGAACACCGCCGTGGCGAACAGCAGCACGAGCACGATGCCGATCACGAACTCGGGCAGCGCCGCAAGGCTGAGATTGCCGAGGTTGACCGCGTTGTCGAAGCGCGAGTCGCGCCAGATGGCGCTCATCGCTCCGATGACGATGGAGATCGGGATGCTGATCAGGGCCGCCAGGAACACGAGGGTGGCCGAGTTGATGATGCGGCTGCGGAGCAGCGTCGTGACCTTCTCGCCTCCGCCGACCAGCGACGTGCCGAGATCGCCTTTGACAACATGTTACTTTTTTTTTTTTTTTTTTTACTTGTAGCCTACTTCATCGTTCATATCCTGTTGACTGCAATTCCTTAGGGCCACACCCTACACTCACCTTGGCTGTAACAATGTTTGTGGTTGTATTAATTACAGAGACATTGCAGCTGTTGAAACATCCCACATATACCTTTGATCCCGTCCGAGGTAACTGCAATTCCTCCAGGTGCATCTACAGGGCACTATGGCTGTGGCCATTGTTGTTAGCAGTGTCAAAGATAAAAACTGTGTTATTGAACACGTTTACATATACCTTTGATCCATCCGGGTTAACTGCAACTCCTTGCAGGAGAGTTTCCTACATTCACCGTGGCTATAACAGTTTTTTTTGCAGTGTGATTTACAGAGACAGTGTTTCTATGGAAATTAGTTACATATGCCTTTGTTCCATCTTGAAGTAACTGCAATTCCATAAGGTATCTGAGGGGTTCCTATGCTTATATTGGTTATAACAATGTATTTGTATGTAGATTACAGAGATATTGCCGGTGTAGGTATTCGCAACATATGCCTTTGTACCTTTCCGGATTTACTACAATCCCTTCTGGACCGTCCAGGCCAAGGTCATGGACGCGGCGATGGCGGGGCAGTTGCAGATGTGGGCGGCCATGGGGCGTCCCTGCGCCGGCGATTTCAAGGCGGACGACTACCTCGCGAAGCACCCCGAGGCGGCGTGGATGAAGGGCCTGCTGCGTGACATGCCCTCGGGGCCGTGGACGCTGTTTGCCGCGGGGATGAAGGCCGAGGGGCGATGACGTTCCGGTCGCGCGATCGCGGCGGCCGGATTCCCTCGGCGAGGTTCCGGACGGGTTTGCCGGCCCTGTGGGCCGTCCTGCTGCTCGCGCTGGTGTGCAGCGCCTGCGGACCATCCGAGGTGCCCGCGCCCCGGGCGGTGGCGCTGGGGCGCGATACGTGCGCGTTGTGCCGGCAGACGATTACGTCGCTCGACGCCGCCGCCCAGGCGGTGTTCTCCGACGGCACGACGCGCGTGTACGACGACCTCGGCTGCCTCGCGACCGATCGCGCGACGCTGCGCCGCGGCGGGCAGCTCTACGTGCAGTTTGCCGGAGGCAAAGGATGGGCGCGGGTCGAGGACGTTGCACCACAGCGTGATCGAGGCGTCGGGAAAACGGTCGTGCAGCGGTGGCGTAGAGCGCCGACGCGAACCAGGATCGCCAGGTTGTCGAGGCTCACCAGCAGCAGCCGTTGTGGGGCAGCCACCAGCGCGGGCCGGCCGAGGGAATCGGTCATCGAGGGGCGATCATCTTGCGCAACGCGAGGCACCGCGAGAGCTTGTGCGGCCGTGAGCATGCAACATCAAGCAGCGGCCGCGCCCGGGCAAGGTGGGCGGATGCGGGTTCTGGTGCTGGACACCGAGCGCGGCTGGCGCGGCGGGCAGCGACAGACCCTGCTGCTGGCCCGCGAGTTGGCCCGCCGGGGCGAACAGTGCTACGTGGCCGCGCGGCCTCTGGCGCCGCTGGCCGAGCGCGCGCGCCTCACTGGGGCTCCCGGTGGTGCCCGCGGCGCCCACCGGCGAGGTGGCGCTGGTCACCGCCTGGCGTCTGCGGCGGTTCATCAAGCGGCACGACGTGCAGATCGTCCACGCCCAGACGGCGCACGACGTCACGCTGGGCGCCATGTGCACGCTCAGCACCACGGCGCGCCTGGTCGTCACGCGTCACCTTGCCCAGGCCGCCGCGCGCCAACCCGGGCACCCGCTGGAAGTACAGCCGGGCCGCCGCCGTGATGGCGGTGTCGCGTGCCGCGGCCGACGCCCTCGGCGCGGCGGGCGTGCGCCCCGAACTCCTGTCCGTGGTCCACGGCGGCGTCGAGACCGACCGCACCGTGGCGCCGAGCGCCGGCCGAGCTGCTGGCCACGCTCGGGGTGCCCCCCGGCGCACCACCTGGCGGTGATGGTCGGCGCGCTGGTGGAGCAGAACGCCTTCGCCGCGTTTATGTTGACATTTACTAAGCTCATTTTTAGTATTGCTGATCCTTGAATTTTTGATTCACAGCATACCTGCACTTATATTTATCTGTGCGCTGGTTATTGCATGGAAATACGAGATTATCGGTGGAGCAATATTTATTATTATTGCGATCGCACTTGGTATTTTCTGGGGCTCATTTACCGGAAATTCAGGTTCGTTGATAATACTTGCACCTTTCTTCCTGGTCGGTCTGCTGTTTATACTGCATGGGTTACTATCGCAAAAGAGTAAAATCACTGATTAATATTTCCAACGGAAAATTTTTTAAGTGATGATGATTAATAACAAGAAAGCCAGAATCTCATTGCTGGTGCTGACAATTTTGTTCTCTGCCAGTATATGTCATGGTCAGATTGATTATGTCGTATCCGGGAGATCAGAATCTTACTGCTGGCCAAAACAAGTGCCGATAAGGATTCCATAAACAAAGCATTAAAAGATGCCCTGGCTGCATATAGCAATGGAATAGAATTTAATCCGGGATCTGCACATGCGTATGCCGGCAGGGGAGAAGCAAAATTCATGCTTGACGATTACAGGGGTGCAATTATAGATTGCAGAAAGTCAACAGAACTTGATCCTGCAGCTGCAGAGGCATATTGCATCCAGGGGAGAGCAGAACAGGCGGTTGGTGATTTCAGATCAGCAATAAGGGAATATAGCAAGGCAATAGATATCAATCCTCACCATTCAGAGGTCAATTTGACGTATTATTACAGAGGGAACGCAAAAAGCGAATCAGGAAATGATGCAGCAGCAATACGGATTACAATAAATCGATTGAAATAACTCCTGATCCGATGACTCTTCAAACAGGATATTTCAAAATAAATCAGCAATTGGCAATACGTTTTTTTTTTTTTGTTTTGTAGTTACTGGCTCGTTCATCTTGTAGATCCCATTTACGAAGCGCGCATGGAAGAGGCCCTGCGCGTGCACTTTGAAAATGGCGTTCGAAGTGTTGCCTTCGGCGATATTTTCCTGGAGGATCTTCGCGCCTATCGCGAAAAGAACCTTGCGCGAATTGGCATGACCGCCCTCTTCCCCATCTGGAAGCGTGACACACGCGAGCTCATCCGATCCTTTCACGCCAATCGGTTTCGCGCCATCGCCGCCTGCGTGGACAGCAAAGTCCTCGATCCCACCTTCGCCGGCCGCGAACTCGACGAATCTTTTTTCCGCGATCTTCCGCCGCACGCCGATCCCTGCGGTGAAAACGGTGAGTTTCACACCTTTGTCTTCGATGGCCCCATTTTCCACTCTCCCATTCACGTCCGCACGGGAGAGATCGTCAACCGTGATGGTTTTATTTTTTGCGACTTACTACCCAAAATGGAGGAAGCAACGAAATGAACGCCGAAATCTCTCAAAAAGAAAATTTGCTCTATCGCACGCTCCTAGCTCTAGCCATGGTTGCTCTCGTCGCAGCTCTGCGAATCGCTCCGCATCCCTGGAACTTCGCTCCCGTCGGCGCGATGGCTCTGTTTTCCGGCGCGGTTATCCGTGACCGCCGCCTCGCTCTTTTCTTTCCCATTCTCACGTTATTTGTCGGCGATATTTTCATCGGCCTTTACAAACTCATGCCCATCGTCTACGCCAGCTTTCTCGTCAGTGGCGCCATCGGCTTCTGGCTGCGCGATCGCCGCACGGTTGGACGCATCAGCCTTGCCACGCTCCTCGGCGCCATTCAGTTTTTCCTCGTCACAAATTTTGCTGTCTGGGCGTTTGGCCTTTCCTATCCGCGCAACACCGGAGGTCTGTTCGCCTGCTACATCGCAGGAATTCCGTTCTTTTGGAACACGCTCGCTGGAGACGCTGTTTACGCCCTCCTGCTTTTCGGCGGCTTTGCACTCGCCGAGCGCCTCTTTCCAGCCCTGCGAGAACCGTCGTTCGAGAGAGACTAAGCGATTGTCCCGGCATCGCCGCCGCCTCGCCACCATGCGCCCTAGTGCTATAATTCTCGCTCCACTATGGCGAAATCAGCTCCAGAGTCGGCGGCCATCTCCCCCGAAGTGCTCGCGAAATACGAAACCGTCATCGGCCTGGAAGTTCACGTCCAGCTTCTGACGAACACAAAAATTTTCTGCGGCTGCTCGACGCACTTCGGCGATGCCCCGAATACCAACGTCTGTCCCGTCTGTCTAGGTCTCCCCGGCACTTTGCCTGTGTTAAATAAGCGCGCCGTCGAGCTGGCCATGCGCGCCTCGCTCGCCTTGAATTGCACCGTTCACGAGCATTCGCGCTTCGCTCGCAAAAATTATTTCTATCCCGACCTGCCCAAGGGCTATCAAATCTCGCAATACGAACTCCCACTCGCGACCAACGGCTGGATCGAGATTGAACACGGCGGCGCGAAAAAGCGCATCGGCATCACGCGCCTGCACTTGGAAGAAGACGCTGCCAAAAATCTGCACGAAGGCTTCTCGCAATCCGCCACCAAGGCCTACATTGACTACAACCGCTGCGGCACGCCCCTCAGCGAAATCGTTTCTGAGCCGGACATGCGCACCCCCGAAGAGGCCTACGCCTATCTCACGACGCTTCGCCAGATCATGCTCTACACCGGCATCAGCGATTGCAACATGGAAGAAGGTTCCCTGCGTTGCGACGCCAACGTCAGTGTGCGCCTGCGCGGCGCGAAAGAATTCGGCACCAAGGTCGAAGTAAAAAATCTCAATTCCTTCCGCTACCTGCAAAAAGCTCTCGAGTACGAAATCGAGCGCCACATCGGCGTGCTCGAATCCGGCGGCCGCATTTCTCAAGAAACTCGTCTCTGGAACCAAAACGAATCCTGCACCGTCTCGATGCGCTCGAAAGAAAAAGCCCACGACTACCGCTATTTCCCCGAGCCCGATTTGCTTCCCGTGCACGTCAGTTCTGCGTGGCGCGAAGACGTTCTCCGCACCCTCCCCGAGCTGCCGGATGCAAAGCGCGCCCGCTTCATCGCCGTTCATGGCTTGACGCCATACGACGCCGGCGTTCTGACGGCCACGCGGTCACTCGCCGATTATTTTGAGTCAGTAACGAAGGCCGGTGCGCCTGCCAAGACTGCCGCCAACTGGATTCAGACCGAACTTCTCCGCCGTCTCAACGATTCCGGTAAAGAAATCGAGGCAAGTCCGGTTTCTCCGGCCGCGCTCGCCGAGCTTCTAAGACTCGTCGAGTCCGGCCAAATCACCGGCTCCGTCGGGAAAAAAGTTTTCGCCACCATGTTTGAATCGGGTCGCAGCGCCGACGAAATTGTCGCTGCCGAAGGCCTCGCGCAAATCAACGACACAAGTGCGCTCGAGCAGGCCGCCCGCGAAGTCATCGAGAAAAATCCGGACAACGTCGCCAAATTCAAATCCGGCAACGAAGGCGTCTTCAAGTTTTTTGTCGGCCAGGTCATGCGCGCCACTCGTGGCCAAGCTAACCCGCAGGCCGTCAACGATATCTTGCGGAAGCTTCTCTCGTGATTCCGCGCCAAAATGGTTCGAGTGGATCGGGCGTAGGGCGACCAATGGGAGCCTGCGGTCGTCTCTCTTTATCTGAATACTGAGGTCAACACATGCTCAAAGTAGGCGACAAAGCCCCCGCATTTCGCTTGAAAAACGACGCCGGCAACGACGTCTCGCTCTCCGACTATCTCGGTAAACGTGTCGTGCTTTTTTTCTATCCGAAAGCCAACACTCCCGGCTGAACGACCGAAGCGTCCGAGTTTCGTGACGCAAAAAAACACTTCGACAAGCTTGGCGTGGTCATTCTCGGCATGAGCGGCGATCCCGTCAAAGCGCAAGCCGCCTTCAAAGCCAAGCAAAAACTCAATTTCGATCTCCTCAGCGATTCGGATCTCAAGACGATCGAAGCCTACGGCTCGCGCCGCATGAAGAAATTCCTCGGCCGGTCGTTCCTTGGCATTATCCGTAGCACCTTTCTGATCGGGCCCGATGGCAAGCTCGAACACATCTGGGACAACGTTAAGGCGAAGGGCCACGCCGCTGAGGTTCTCGCCGAAGTCTCGAAAAAATGATCGCCCAAGATGGCGATATCAGAGATGAAAAATGAGGTCTTCCGATCCCGGCGAAGCAGGCTCGATCAGAAGATTGTCAATCAGCCGGGTCTTGCCGATAAATACCGCGAGCAACACATAACTCGGCCGCACCACTCGCACCACCGGCTCAAACCTGTCCGCGCTTACGATCTCCGCGTAGTCCACCGTCGCAAGCGTTTCTTCTTCGAGAATCCGCCGCATCACCGTTTGCAGTTGCATCGCATCGCGCAGGCCAGCCGATAGCTCATTTTGCGCCGCCGCTAGGGCCCGGTGCAGAACCGTCGCCGCTTTGCGTTCTTCCGCGCTCAAGTAGGCGTTGCGCGAAGAAAGCGCGAGCCCATCCGGCTCCCGCACGATCGGGCAAACCACAATCTCCGCATCCAGATTCAGGTCGCGAGTCATCTCGCTAATGATCCGAACCTGCTGCGCATCCTTTCTCCCGAAATACGCAAAATGCGGCTGCACGATCTCAAACAATTTCAGCACGACCGTAGAAACGCCGCGAAAGTGTCCCGGCCTCGAACGCCCTTCCAGCCGCTCGCTGATCCCCTCCACATTCACGTACGTCCGAAATCCGTCCGGATACACATCCGCCGTCTCAGGCGCAAACAATGCATCGACTCCCACCGCCGCCAGTTTTTCCGCATCCTTTTCCAGGTCGCGCGGATACTTCTGGTAATCCTCCTTGGGCCCAAACTGTTTCGGATTCACGAACACCGACGCAATCACGCGCGAGCACTCCTGCCGCGCGCGCTTCACCAACGCCGTGTGTCCCTCATGGAGCGCTCCCATCGTCGGCACCAGTCCGATCAGACAGCCTTCGCCGCGCGCTCCTCGCGCGTATTCCTTCATCCAGGCAATCGTTCGGATTATTTCCACAGAGGAGGTGTGTGTCTCGCCGAGTTCGCAGGTTACGCGCTCGCCGCCGTCGCGCGTTCACGATAATAGTGCATCAGGTCCGTCAAAATCGGCTGCGCCCCAAGCTGCCGCAGCAGCGTCGTAATCTGCCCGCGATGATACGTCCCATGATTCACCACGTGCTGCATGGACTGCCACAGCGGATTGCGGTACACGCCAAATTTCAGCGTCTTGTATTCCATCACGCGATTCAAATCTTCCTGCGTCAGCCTCCCCACAAACGCAAGCAGCCGCCCTTCCTGTTCGGCCCACTTCGCGCGCAAACTCTCTACATCCGCGCACTCCGCTGCATCCGGCAACGACGCGGGCGAGCGTCCCTGAAACCGCTCTAGCCAAACCCATTCCGCTCCGCAGATATGCGCCAGCGTGTCCCGCACCGATCCAAAACTGGATCCCATCGCCTTGGTAAACTGTTCGCTCGTCAAATTCGCCGCAGCATCGAGCGATCGATGATTCGCCCACGCATTGTAGTCATAGAGCGCGCGCATCTCTTCCGGCGTCATCTCAACCTCCACCTGCAACCGTCACAAACATTCGCCGCTTTTCGAGTTTCAATTTTCGAATTTCGTTCTTCATTGCTACCAATCGCCGTCACTATTGACTGGCGCCTCTTTCTCCTCAGGCGCCGTCTGCGTCGCGTGGTACGACTCCCCATCCGAAGGGAATGTCCCGCCGCGCACATCCTCGCAATACTCCCGCGCCGCCTTCGCAATCATCTTCCCGACGTTCGCATATTGCCGCGCAAATTTCGGCGTCTTCCCAAATGTCAGTCCCAGCAAATCGTGAATCACCAGAATCTGCCCGTCGCAATCCGGTCCCGCGCCAATCCCGATCGTCGGAATCCGCAGCTCACGCGTGATCTGCGCCGCCAACTCTCGCGGCACAGCCTCAAGCACCACCGCAAACGCTCCCGCGGCTTCCACCGCACGCGCATCGCGCAGCAACTGTTCCGCCGCATCCACGGTCTTACCCTGCACGCGAAACCCGCCCAGCGCATTCACCGATTGCGGCGTCAATCCCACATGCCCCATCACCGGAATTTCCGCTTCCGTCAGCCGCACGATCAATTCCAGCCGCCGTTCGCCGCCTTCCACTTTCACGGCTTCCGCGCCCGCGTCTTTCACAAACCTCATCGCGTTGCGCACCGATTCCGCGATATCGCTGTGGTAGCTGCCGTAAGGCATATCCGCCACCACCAGCGCCCGCCGCGTCCCGCGCCGCACCGCCCGCGTGTGATGCAGCATCTCCTCGATCGAAACCGGCAGCGTGCTCTCGTATCCCAGCACCACCATCCCGACCGAATCGCCCACGAGCAACACGTCCACGCCCGCCTCGTCCAAAAGACGCGCCGTCGGATAGTCGTACGCCGTCAAACAAGTAATTTTCGCCGAATTGGAAAGGGATCCCGCAGCCAAGGACTTCCGCTGCAGCAAATCGGGCACAGTGATCTTGCCATTGCCCGAAGTTAGGAACAACGCTCATGCTGGCCTCCGGTGCCGCTCCCTAACCGCAGGATACAGCCCTGTACCTCACCTTCGCGCAGAATACCAAATTCCCCTGCTTGTGGCCACAACTTCAGACGTTTGAGGGTTGCTCGATCCTCCACAGGCCCGTCACCATGTCCGTCGTGCGACCTAAAATCCCGGCGGCCGCTCTCCCACCACGCCAAATCCTTTCTCCAGCGCCAGGCCAGCCTGCCCGACCGTTCCTTCGTCAAACAATCGACCAATCAGCGTTACTCCGTGCGGCACGCGCCTCGGCGGCGAAAACTTCGGCAGAGGTCGGCTGGGGTCCGGCGCCCAATCCGTGCGCGCCTCGGCCACTTCGATAAACCCCGCCCTAATCGTCAGCGACGGATGCCCCGTAAAATTGGTGATCGTCAGCATCTCATCGCGCAGTGATGGCACAAGCAGTAAATCCACTTGAGAAAAAACCCGCGCCATCTCATTTGCCACTTTTCGCCTCAGCCGGTCCGTTTGCACAAAATCAACCGCCGAAAGAAATCGCGACTGCCGGAAAATATTCGGCCACGCGTCATAAGTCTGTACCTTCAACTGGTCCACCGCGTGATTCAGCGTGATCTCTTCGAACGCTGCTGCTCCTTCCGCGAACAAAATCAAGTTCAGCGAATCGTATGGCCAGTCCGGAATGCTTACCTCCACCGGAATCATGCCTACCTTCTTCACTGTTTCCAGCGCCGCGCGATCCACCTCCGTCGCAGGATTTTCTTTCATCCACGCGGGAAAATATCCGACGCGCAATCCTTTCACGCTCGCCCCCGCGTCAAAATCCAGGCGGCTGTGCACACTCGAAACGTCCCCGGCATCCGGCCCGGAAATCGCTTGCAGCACCAGCATCGCGTCCTCAACACTCCGCGTCATCGGCCCCAGCTTATCGAGCGACCAGCACAGCGTCATCGCTCCCGTCCGCGCCACTCGCCCATACGTCGGCCGCAATCCCGTCAAACCGCAGCGCATGCTCGGCCCAACAATGCTCCCGCCCGTCTCGCTCCCGATCGCAAATCCCACCAGCCCCGCCGCCGTCGCCGCGCCCGGTCCCGCGCTCGAACCCGACGATCCCTCTTCCAGCAGCCACGGATTCATCGTCTGCCCGCCAAACCAAATATCATTTAACGCCAGCGCTCCCAGGCTCAACTTCGCCACAAGCACCGCGCCCGCGTCATGCAACCTCTTCACGACCGCCGCATCCTTCGCTGGCACGCGATCTCGAAATGGCTCCGCCCCCCACGTCGTCGGAATGCCCGCCGTGTCCAGCAAGTCCTTCGCTCCCCACGGAATCCCGTGCAAGGGCCCGCGATATTTTCCTGCCGCAATCTCCGCGTCAGCCTTCTTCGCCTGCGCCAACGCCAGCTCGCGCGTCAACGTGATAACGCACCGCAGCTTCCCGTTAAATCTCTCCAGCCTCTCCAAATAAATCTTCGTCAATCGCTCCGAAGTAATTTTTCGCGTCTCGATCCACCGAGAAAGTTTCCACACCGGCGCGAACGCGATGTCCTCATCCCGCCCCGGCAAATCCCCTGCCTCATTCGAACCCCGCACAAATCGCTCGCGCTCCGGCCCGCGCTTCTGTCCCGGCAAAATCGGATCCCAATGCGAATACGGCGCCACAGCATCTTCGATCGCCACTTTGTGCGGCCCCGCTCGCCGCTCATACAGCGCAGCCATATTCCCACGCCAACTCGAAGCCACCATCTCGCGATCCGCCGAGTTCATCTCCACCTGCACCACCTTCTCCGCCTCCGCAAACGTCCTCGGCGACACCTCAGGCCCCACAGCCGGCCCCGTCCCAAATGCCGGAGGCGTTCCCGCCGGCGGCTCTCCCGGTTTCTGCTGTTGTGCCCCCACGACCGCCGCTCCAACCAATCCCAGCGAAGTCTCCGCCAAAAATTCCCGCCGTGTTTTCGCCATATCTCCTCCGCCCCGTATTCTATCCACCGATCAACCCCAAATCCTACGCGATACCGATGTTCGCACAAACCCGCGCAGGAATTCGTTTTTCCCCAATTTTCTTCTGGCATCTTTCGCGGCTGCCAATTAGCATCGCGCTTTCATTCTTGGAGGTTCACGTGAAGACGCATCGGCAGCTCAGACTCAACAAAAAATCTCTCCAAAATAGTTTGTTCTTCATCCTCGCGCTCGCGATCGTTCCGCTCGCTCTTCTCCAAGCGCCTTCCACTGCCGCTCCTCCTGATGACGCCGCCGTTACGCGAGCGCGCGGACGCCCTCCTCAAAGAAATGACTCTCGACGAAAAAATTGGCCAGCTCAACCAGCTTTTCGCCTTTGGCCCTCCCGAGCCACGCAACGACGCCGTCGCCAGAGGCCAGGTCGGCTCGCTTCTTTTCGTCACCGATCCCGCCGAAATCAATCGTCTCCAGCATCTAGCCGTAGATCATACCCGCCTCCACATTCCTCTCATCTTCGGCTTCGACGTCATTCACGGCTTTCGCACCATCTTCCCCGTGCCCATCGCCCTGGCCGCTTCCTGGGATCCCGCAGCCGTCACCAAAGCGCAGACCATCGCTGCCAAAGAAGCCCGTTCCGTCGGCATCAACTGGGCCTTCGCTCCCATGCTGGATATCGCTCGCGATCCGCGCTGGGGCCGCATCGTCGAAGGCGCTGGTGAAGATCCTTATCTCGGCTCCGCCATGGCCGCTGCGCAGGTCCGCGGCTTCCAGGGCGACTACATCGGCTCGCCCGATCACATTCTCGCCTGCATGAAACATTTCGCCGGCTACGGCGCCGCCGTCGGCGGCCGCGATTACGACGAGGCCTACATCCCCGAAACTCTTCTCCAAAATGTTTATCTCAAGCCGTTTCACGCCGCCGTAAAAGCCGGCATCGGCTCCGCCATGAGCGCCTACTTGGATTTGAACGATGTTCCCGCCACCGGTAATCGCTGGCTTCTCCATGACGTTCTTCGCGACGACTGGAAATTTTCTGGCTTCGTCGTCAGTGACGCCAATTCCGTCAAAAGCCTCCAGAATCACGGCTACGCCAAAGACGTCTACGAAGCCGGCCTCGATGCCTTCAACGCCGGCGTCAACATGGAAATGGCCATCGGTTTCACCGCCTTTTCGAAAAGCCTCGCCACCGCCGTCGAACGCGGCCAAATCACGCCGCAGCAAATCGAAGACGCCGCTCGTCCTATTCTCGAAATGAAAATCCGCCTCGGCCTCTTCGAGCATCCTTACGTGGACGAAGCCCGCGCGCACGAAATTCTCGCCGCGCCAGAGCATCGCACCGCCGCCCGCCTCACCGCCGAACGCACCGCCGTCCTCCTCCGCAATGAAGGCAGCCTTCTCCCTCTCAAGAAAGACGCCTACAAGAAAATCGCCGTCCTCGGCCCGCTCGCCGATTCGCAAGCCGATACCCTCGGCTCCTGGGTCTTTCAGCAGGATCTCGCGGAAACAATCACTGTTCTTGCCGGCCTTCGCAACAAACTCGGCTCGCAAGCCGAACTCAGCTACGCGCCCGGCGTACAAATCCGCCGCAAGATTCCATCTTTCTTCGACGCGATCTTCCACCTGAAACCCGCGCCCGTTTGGACGCCTGAGCAATCGAAAGACGAGATGTCCAAAGCCGTCGCCCTCGCCAATTCTTCCGACCTCGCCATCCTCGTTCTCGGCGAAGCGCAAAACATGAGCGGCGAAGCGGCCTCGCGCGAATCGCTCGATCTTCCCGGACAGGAAGAAAAACTCCTCGAATCCGTTGCCGCAACCGGCAAACCCGTTGTCCTCGTCCTTCTCAACGGCCGCCCGCTCAACATCAAGTGGGCTGCCGGGCACGTTCCCGCCATCCTCGATGCCTGGTATCCCGGCACGCAAGGTGGCAACGCCGTCGCCAATCTTCTCTTCGGCGATGCCGTTCCCGGCGGCAAGCTTCCCATCACCTGGCCTCGCGACGCCGGTCAATTGCCAATCTATTACGCCCACAACACGACGCAAGCTCCGGAAAATCAAGGCAAGCGCTACTGGGATGAGGAGAGCACGCCGCTCTATCCGTTCGGTTACGGCCTCAGCTACTCCAAATTCACCTTTTCGAATCTCAATCTCAGCCGCACCGAAATCAAGCCCGGCGAAACCATTGACGTCTCCGTGGATCTTGAAAACACCGGCGCCTCTTCAGCGGACGAAGTCGCCCAGCTCTACATTCATCAACAGTACGGCAGCACCTCGCGTCCCGTCCGCGAACTCAAGGGCTTCGAACGCATCACCCTTGCCGCTCATGAAAAAAAGACCGTTCACTTTTCGCTTGGAAATGACGAGCTAACGTACTGGAGCACGGCGACAAAATCCTGGGTGGAAGAATCCGCCGCCTTCGACGTTTGGGTTGGCGCTGATTCGACCGCGTCTCTACACGCCAACTTCAACATCACGCAGTAACGCAAGGTCGCGACGCAAATACAAAAAGCGCGCGACACATTTTCCGAACCGCGCGCTTCTGCTTCTCAAACTGTAGCTCCTGGTCTAGTTTGCCGGTACGTGCCGCACCTTCGTCGCCTGCGATCCCGGCCCAGGCTCCGGCACCGGCTTAGGCATCTGCGCATCCGCAAATCGCGGCACCATCTGATCCGCCATCGCTAACGCGTAAACCGCCGAAGCAATCTCCACCGCGCCTTCGCGCACATCCTCTTCATAAATCCGCTCATACGTGTCGAGATTCGTGTGATGCGTGAACGATCCATAATCAAACGCGTCCTGCGCCAATCCGATTCCCGGCAATCCCGCATTATTGAACGAAGTGCTGTCCGTCCCGCCCGTCCTGCGGCTGTCCGACGGAACCACTCCCGTAAAGCCCCAATCTTGGAAGGGCATCATCGCGTCGCGAACCATCTCCGCCGCGCCCGCCGGCCCAAACACGCCCGCGCCCCGCGGCTTGCCCGTGCCGGAATCAATGTTGAAGTACGCATCCAACTTCGCGAACTCCGGCTTCTGGTTTTCAAAACTCCCGAAGTGTTGCTGCACATACGCCAGCGACCCGAGCAATCCTTCCTCTTCCCCGCTCCACAAAGCCACGCGAATCGTTCTCCGCGGCTTCACGTGCAGCGCCGCCAGAATTCGAATCGCTTCCAGCATCATCGAGGAACCAATCCCGTTGTCGGTCGCTCCCGTCGCGTCATGCCACGAGTCGTAATGCCCACCCAGCATCACGATTTCATCTTTTTTGTCCGTCCCCGGAATTTCTCCAATCGCATTGAACGCGGTCGTCCCCTCGGGGTACTCCTTGTTCTGAATATTCACTCGCAGCGTCACCGCTGTTCCATCTCCGATAAATCTCGATATCCGCCCATAGTCCTCGTTGCGCATGACCAGCGTTGGCACTGCCCTCGTCCAATCGTAAGTCCCGTTTTGCTGCGCGATGATAATCCCGTGCGCTCGTCCCGCATCGTTCACCCGCACTGCCGCGCCGTTGTCCACCAGGAACTGGTCCACCTGCCGCGAAACTTCCGCGCGCGTCAACTGCCCTTCCGGCAACTTTGGCTGCTCGGGAAATCGAAACGGCCGCGGATTCTTCGCATCGAATCGCGACTTCCACTCATCCTCAGGACGCCGCATCGCCGCCGGGTTCATCTCTTCCGTAACCTCCACGTGCTTCCCCACGAACACGATCGCTCCGCGAACCTTCTCCTTCACCGAATTCAGATACGCATCAAGCTCCACCTGTGTCGGTTGCTTTGGCTCCGCTGGCTTCGTTGCTGTCGGCATCGGTGGTGCAGCCCATTTCGGTTCCGATGGCGGCGGCGCGCTTCCAAAAAAATTGAATCCGGCGCCCGTCGGCGGCGCCATTCCAGGCGGGTCCAGCAAAACCACCTGCGCGGTCACAACTCCCCTCGTGCTCGGCGTCCACGCCAGCGGCTTCACCATCAGTTGCCCGTGAAACGGCGTAACCGCTTCCGCCAGAAGCTCCATGTTTTCCCATCCAGGCACCGGCGTCGCCGCGCTCGGCGGCTGAAAAGTCCACGTCTCCAAATGCGTATTCGCCAATCCCCACGACCCCATCGTCTTCACCGCCCAATCATCCGCCGCCTTCAAATTCGGCGTGCCCGTCACCCGCGGCCCATACACGTCCGCGACTTCGTGAATAATCCACATAATCTTCGAATTATTCGTCTCTTCTGCGCGAATCTGCCCGTACATCTCCGTAACTCCCGGAGCCTGCGCCGTCATCGGCATCGCCGCCAGCAGCAACAAACCCAGCAAACATCCACACAGTTTCGCCACGGTTCCTCCCAAATCTTTCCAGGAATCCTCGATTCGCTCTCCCGGTCGCCCGCCAATATACGCTCGCCCGCCCCAGCAAGCAATGCGACTCCATGTTTCCAAATTTTAGATAAGCGCGGCAAACTAATTCGCGGACTTCAGTTCAATACTGACCAAATTGCGCAACTAGCGAGCCGGGCGCGTGAGCATTCCCGGCTAATTCCTTCTTGGCGCCTGCGCCCGCCCTTTCCACAATCCGCCCTTGCCTAGCCAATAGCGCACCGCGGACAGCCAGGTCGCATATGTGTAAAACAACGCTGTCAACGGCAGCAGCGGTGCCCACACTGGCGACAACCGATAAAACCGCAAGGTAGGCAAGAACGAAAGAGCCATCAACACCCACGCCACGACTCCAAGCACTCTCGCTGTCGAATCAGAAGCGAATAACAAGATCACGGGAGCAACGTACGTTAGCAACATCCCCGCCAGCGTTCCCACCAGCAACAGCCCCGAGTAGCGCAGTTGCGTAAACGCCGTCCTTGCAATCAAATCCCTGATCTCGCCGAATGTCCCATAAGCCCGCAAGCTCGCGCTCTTCCGCGTAAGCCCCATCCACACCTTACCGCCGCTCTGCTTCACAGCACTTGCCAGCGCGCAATCGTCAATGACTTCGCCCTTGATCGCCCCAAATCCTCCAATACGTTCTAACGCTTCTGTCCTCAACAAGATGCACCCGCCTGCCGCCCCCGCCGTACCCAGCTCTTCATCCGCAATCCACTGCGGCGGATAAAGCATCAGGAAAAAATAGAGAAACGCCGGGATCAACGCCCGCTCCGGCAATGTCCTCGCCTGCAGCAGCACCATCAGCGAAGCCAGATCCAACCTATCCCGCTCCGCGCGTCCCACCAGCCGTCGCAACGTGTCTGGCCCATGGCTCACGTCTGCATCCGTAAACCAATAAAACGACGGCGCTTCTCCCGCCGCGCCTCCCGTCCCCGAATTCGATACTCCCTCATTCAGCGCCCACAATTTCCCCGTCCAGCCACCCGGCAGTTCCGAGGCGCTCACAACCCGCACCCGCTCCACCGCGCCGTTCTCCTCTGCAACCTTCCAAGCGATGCTGGCCGTCGCGTCCTCGCTATGATCGTCCACAATGACAACGGTGAACGCCCCCGGATAATCCTGCCGCGCCAGGCTCGCCACCACACGCCCGATGGTCTCCGCTTCATTCCTTGCGGGCACCACCGCAACCACCCCAGGCCATTCACTCAGCGTCTCGTCCGCAGCCCGGTCCGCATCCACCTTCCTCACCCGCCAGAACCATCCCCGCCCAAAAAACAAATGTAGCCATATCCCTAACGCAATGATTCCAAGGACGTTCGCGATATGCGGATGGGAAAGTGCCGTCATCGAAAGGTTCCGACCGAATCTCTCACGACCATTGCCCCTCTGTCACGAACAAGTCAGCCGGCCGCACGTCATGGCCCCGCCTTCAAAGCGAGTCGCCGCCCGCCTATCGCGGTCCGCGCCACATCCATCAGCCAAGACACTGCCGTCCCGCAAAGGGGACATTTCTATCGAGCTAAGGCGGGGACATTTTTAACGAGGTTTGGCATTGCGTGCGATTTTTCTTGACTCTGGTGACAATGATTGCTATTCTTCTTTTTCGGATAAATCCACGACTTCCAAAGAGCGGCAGCCAGTCTGCCGCTCTTTCCTTTTTCTGGCCACTCCTCCTGGCGAATCAGCTTCCAGGGGACCGCCCAGCGGCCCCAAAACACCGCAACTTGCACAATTTTGGTGCAACTCTAAGTATCTTTAGAATCAACACTTGCAAAAGTGTATCAAAACAAATGACTTTAACTTCCTTTAGAATGAGCACTTATGAAAAACCTAGGGGGGAGGGGTCTTATTGTTAACCAGAAATCTAACGAAGAACTCGTACCCTGAGCAACCGTCGGCAGTGCGGGGGCTCTGGGCTCCGCGACCAGTCACCAGCCACTAATCACCAGTCACCATCAAGCCAGGTCTTCCGCCCGGATCGGCAACCGCCGAATGCGGATCTGCTTCTTCGACGACCGCGTAGCGTTGAAAATGGCATTGCAAAGTGAGGGCGCAATCACGGGAACGGTCGGTTCGCCGATGCCGGTCGGCTTTTCTTCACTCGCCACGAGGTGAACTTCAATCAACGGAGCTTCTTTCATCCGCATCATCTGGTAATCGTTGAAGTTGGATTGCACGACGCGTCCGCGCTCGACGGTGATCGCATCCTTGAGCGTCGCGGTCAGCGCGTAAATCGCCGCGCTTTCCACTTGCGCCCGCACGCCATTTGGATTGACGACGCGCCCGCAATCCACCACGCACACCAGCCGTTTGATTTTCAGATCGCGCGGCTTCACCGAAACTTCCGCAACTGTAGCGGTATAAGTATCGAAGGAAAAAAATCCGGCGATGCCGCGCCCTTCGCCATCCGGAAGCGGTGCGCCCCACCCGGCCTTTTCGGCTGCGAGTTGTAGAACGCCCTTCAATCGAGCGGTGTCCAGAGCCATCGCATCGGGCCCTTCGCCAAACTGCGGAATCTTGCGCGACTCGCCGATTAATTTCAGCCGGAACTTCAGCGGATCTTCTCCCGCGGCCGCCGCAAGTTCGTCCACAAAGCTTTCCACGACGAATCCGCTGCTGGAGTGCTCGACGGACCGCCACCACGCGCGCGGCGCGCTCGAATGCGCCAAAGTGTATTCGATCCGAATATTCGGAGAACGATAAGGAACCGTCGCGCCCGTGCCGAACTCGCCTTTTCCGGAATCTTCTTCGCCTTTGTCGCTCCACTTTGACGCGATGGACGTGGACGTCTGGAAATGTTTCCATGCAGCAAGGTCTCCCGCTGCATCCACCACGCCGTCGCACTTGTGATACGACGCCGGCCGATAAAAATCGTGGTGCATGTCATCTTCGCGGGTCCAGAGGACCATTACAGGTTTGTCTGATTTTTTCGCGACCTGCGCGGCTTCCATCACAAAGTCCGCTTGATAGCGCCGCCCGAAGCCACCGCCCATCAGCGTTGTGTGCACAGTCACTTTTTCCGGTGGGAGCTTCGCAGCTTCCGCAATCACGCCCTGCGCCCACTGCGGTGCTTGCGTAGGAACCCACGCTTCCGCGCGGTCCGCTTGAATGTGCACGGTACAGTTCATCGGCTCCATGCAAACGTGCGCGGCAAACGGCAATTCGTAAGTGGCTTCCACTTTTTTGGACGAGGAAGCGAGCACGGCATCCGCATCGCCTTCGTTGCGCACGATTTTTCCAGGCTTCGCCGCGTTTGCAACGAATTGTCCGTGCAGTTCTTCCGTGGATTCGCCTGCGGCCGCACCTTCATCCCATTTTACTTCCAGCGCTTTTCGCCCTTGTATCGCCGCCCACGAATTCTCTGCAAGCACAGCGACTCCGCCTGTTGTGGATGCACCTCTTCCGCTGGTTTCGATCTGGAAAACGTCGCGCACGCCGGGCACAGTCTTCGCTTTCGTGGCATCGAACGAAACAACCTTGCCGTAAAACACAGGGCAACGCGCGATGACGGCGTAGAGCAAACCAGCTGGACGTGCATCGATGCCGAACTGCGCCGTGCCAGTGGCTTTCGACGCAGCATCCACGCGATGCGTATCGTGGCCGAGAATCGTGAAGTCCCGCGAATTTTTAAGCGGCACTTCCTTGAAATTCGGAATCGGCAGCAGCGCCGCGTCGGCGACAAGTTCTCCGTACTTGTAAGAGCGCTCGGGATGTCCGTGCACGACGTAACCGTTCTGTGCTTTGCATGTGTCGGTGCCGACTTCCCACTTTTTCGCCGCCGACGCGATCAGCATTTCCCGCGCAGCCGCGCCCGCCTGGCGCAAGGGCAGCCAGGAATCGGAGACGCTGCCGCTCCCGCCCGTGCCGTGATCATAAATTTTCGGATTCGTGGGCGCCTGCTCGATCGTCACCTGTTTCCAATCGAGGCAGAGCTCTTCCGCGAGAATCATCGGTAGCGCCGTCATGATGCCCTGGCCCATCTCAGACTTCGCCATGATAAGCGTGACGCGATTGTCTGGAGTGATGCGCACCCAGGCATTCAGGGGATTAATGGGCGGCTTCTCCTGCGCCTGTGCGGGATCGGAGGCGCGCGCGGGGAGATGAAAGCCAATGAGCAAGGCGGCGCCGCCCGCCGCGCTCGTTTTCAGGAAACTACGGCGGTCCAGAATTTGAGGCTCGGCGGAAAGATGAGTTGCCATGGCCTTGCTCCTACTGCAGATTGTGGCGAGACTTCCGGGCGCGAACTACGCTTTTGCGCCGGCGGCGCGATGGATGGCCTTGCGGATACGCTGGTAGGTGCCGCAGCGGCAGATGTTGCCGCTCATGGCATCGTCAATATCGGCGTCGGTGGGTTTTGGTTTTTTCGCGAGCAGCGCGACCGCGGACATAATCTGTCCGGACTGGCAATAGCCGCACTGCGGAACATCTTCCTCGATCCAGGCCTGCTGCACGGGATGGCTGCCATCCGCGGACAAGCCTTCAATCGTCATAATTTTCTTTCCGCTCACGCTCGAAATCGGCGTCATGCAGGAGCGCGAGGGTTCGCCGTTGATGTGCACGGTGCAAGCTCCGCACAGCGCCATGCCACAGCCGAATTTCGTCCCAGTCATGTTCAGAGTGTCGCGCAGCACCCACAGAAGTGGCATGTCCGGGCTTACGTCCACCGTCTGGGATTTTCCGTTCAGCGTGAAAGTGATGGCCATGGGGTCCTCCTCAGGTAGGACGGTATCGTACAACAACTAGCCATCGTTTGAAAATCTACGAAATATCGAGAGGGGGCTCAGTGTCCGGTTATGCGTGCGGGCACTGGTGAGTTCAAGGTAGATCACCAGTCCAACATCCTCAAACGAGACGCACAGCTACGAGCACAAATAACAGATAGGCGTCTACAGAAGCAACAAGCGCACTGAGGATCGCTGATTCGATCCCATGACGGACGTATAACCATCCAAGTCCAACGGTACCGGGAACCGTCTGCAAGAGGGCGCGTGCGATGACCAGCCAGAATGAATCATGCACAATTCTTGTCACCCCGAGAGAACTGAAAATCATCTTAGTCGTTGCGCTCTGCCAAGCCACATGGGTAATTGCACCAATCGCCGCAACGCCGAGCACCGCAGAAAAAACGACTCGATTGCTAGCCGTGCCGGACGGACTACCTATAATCTTTGCGAAGATAAGGGCAATGATAGAAAGCAGAAATAAGCGTGAGATTAGCTCTACCCGAATTGCGGCGTTCAACCACGAAACGGTGAGCGAAGTTAACGAAAGGGGCCGGTCGTCAACGAATCTCCCAAGTTTCTCAGCCAGCTTCGCTCCGTCTGGGGATTTAGAGATTCTCTCTGCCTCCTGATGTGACAGTTGTCGATTGGGATGAAACACAGAAAGATTGGGGAACATCGAGATTACGGCAATTAATATTCCCACGAGGAAGGATGGGACGAGCAATGGGCGCAGCTGCGATTTGATTTTCTCACCGCGGAGCCACTTCTCCAATTTTGGCGCTCCAAGGCCGACGCGGTGCGCGGCAAACAACCCGCAACTCACAGCTATTGCCAACCCGACAGTGATTTCTATCGCTTCCACGCCCAGTAATAGGGGCTTTTGTGAGTGGTTTTCATCAAGAAGGAGGATGGCAAGCGGTGTCTGTTGGGATCCGCACCAACGCTGCCAAGATCGCGCCTATGGATGACTCCTGCGCCCCACAAGAACCAGAATTCACGCCAGAATAATCGTTTTTCCATCATTAGCGTTGGAGACTTTGGACAAACCTCTAGATGCTCAGTCTGATTTCTTCGTGAGAAAAGACCAAGCATATCGGTCAGATGGGGTGCCAGATAGTAACTTGATTTGACGATGCGCCTGATCAACGCGGTAATCGGAATCTGGCGTAGTACGCAATATCGAATAGCGGCGCGATGCCCGGTAACGCGGCTTGCCGGGACCTCCTAGTTCTCTCCGGGAGCACCGAGAACGACGCCCAAAACCGCGGAGACAAAAGCGGCACATACTCAGAATTGACTCTGCAATTGATGAATAGATGACCTTGAGGGTTTCATTTCAACACTAGTTCTACAGTTCTGTGTGCCAAGGCGTGTTAAGAGCGGGGGGCTGTTGTATCGCGGTTTTTCCAGAGGCCGATGACGCGATTTCTTGTGGCGGGCGCGGGAATTCTCTTACAATCGGAGCGCGTGAGGTTCCGGTGCGGATGCTCCCAATGCCATCACGCCGGGGAAGGTTATGCTGAAACTCATGACTACTGTAATTACGACTGGCGCCATCGCACTGGGCGCCATCTATACGGCAAGCACGGGCGCCGATACGAAGTTTGGTCCGTCGAACCCGTTTTACGCTCCGAGTACATTGCCATTTCAGGCGCCGCCGTTCGACAAGATCAAAGATGAGGACTACCAGCCGGCCATCGAGGCGGGAATGGCGCAGCAACTCTCGGAGATACAGGCCATCGCGGACAATCCCGCGGCACCGACGTTTGAGAACACGCTCGTGGCGATGGAGAAGAGCGGGCAACTTTTGCAACGCGTGCTGAATGCATTTGGCGCGGTCACCGGTGCAAACACAAATCCCGTGTTGCAAAAAGTGCAATCCGATGAAGCGCCGAAGCTGGCAGCGCATCAGGATGCCATCTATCTGAATGCGAAACTTTTTGCCCGGGTGGCCGCCGTCTACAAGCAGCGCGAATCGCTCAAGCTCGATGCGGAATCGCTGCGGCTGCTTATAGTTACCTACGACGGATTTGTCCGTGCCGGCGCGAACCTCTCCGACACCGACAAGACCGAGCTGAAGAAGTTAAATGCGGAACTCGCGACGCTTTCGAATGACTTCACGACAAAACTGCTGGAAGCTACGAAAGCCGGGGCCTACGCAACCAGGGACAAAAACGCCCTTGCGGGCATGAGCGACTCGCAGATCGCCGCGGCCGCGCAGGCGGCCCAGAGCCGCAAGCAGGAAGGCTATGTGCTTCCGCTCCAGAATACGACGCAGCAGCCGGAGCTTGCTTCGCTGAACGTTCGGGCGACCCGCGAAGCCATCTTCGAGAAATCCTGGAACCGGGCCGAGCGAGGCGATGCCAACGACACGCGGGACATCATCTCGCGCATGGCACAGTTGCGCGCCCAGCGCGCAAAGCTGCTCGGCTATCCCAACCACGCAGCAGTGGAAGCTGGGTGACCAGATGGCGAAAACTCCAGAAGCGGCATTGAAGTTCATGGATGATCTGGTGCCCGGCGCGACTGCCAAGGCAGCGAGCGAGGGCAAGGATATTCAGAATGTGATTGATGCGCAGAAAGGCGGTTTCACTCTCCAGCCGTGGGACTGGGATTTTTACTCGGAGCAGGTGCGCAAGGCGAAATACGACCTGAACGAGGCGGAGGTTAAGCCGTACTTCGAGCTGAACAATGTGCTCGAAAACGGGGTCTTCTATGCCGCCCACGAGCTCTACGGAATCAGCTTCAAGGAGCGCAAGGACATCCCGGTTTATCAGGTGGATGTGCGCGTCTTCGAGGTATCGGATGCAGACGGCCAGCCGCTGGCGCTTTTCTATTGCGACTATTTCAAACGCGACAACAAGAACGGCGGCGCGTGGATGGATAGCCTCGTAGCGCAGTCAAAGCTTCTGGGCACGCTGCCGGTGGTCTTCAACGTCGCGAACCTGCCGAAGCCTGCACCGGGCGAGCCTGCGCTCATCAGCTTTACGGACGTTACAACTATGTTCCACGAGTTTGGCCACGCATTGCACGGTATGTTCGCGAACACCGGATATCCAAGCCTGTCCGGCACCGCAACGGCACGAGACTTCGTGGAGTTTCCCTCACAATTCAACGAGCATTGGGCGCTATATCCGACGGTCTTCAACCACTTTGCTAAGCACTACAAGACGGGCGCTCCCATGCCTGCCGAGCTGGTAGCGAAGATCAGGAAGGCTGCTACATTCAACCAGGGATACAAACTGACGGAGTTAGTCGCGGCCGCCGAACTCGACATGCAGTGGCACACACTCCCCGCCAGCGCGGCGCTGCAGCAGCCGGATACGTTCGAGAAACAGGCGCTCGAGAAGACGCACCTGCTCATCAGCACTGTACCGCCGCGATACCGATCCAGCTATTTCAGCCACATCTGGAGCAACGACTACTCCGCGGGCTACTACGCATATCTGTGGGCGGAGATGCTGGACCATGACGCGTACCAATGGTTTGAAGACCATGGGGGGCTGACACGAGAGAATGGCAACCGGTTCCGGCAGATGGTGCTTTCACGCGGGAACACCGAAGAACTGGCAAAGATGTACCGAGCGTGGCGCGGTAAAGATCCGAGCGTCGAGCCGATGTTGAAGTACCGCGGCTTACAGGAGTCCACAAAGTAGCGCGTCGCTCGTGAAGCGGTCCTTTGAAGAAGGCGTATCTCTCGGCAGACTAAAAATGAAGGGCCCCAAGCGCAAGACCGGCGCAAGGGGCCCAGTACATATTCCGACATTCCTGTAAAACTGCTCGTCCTAGTCAATGCGGGCAGAACTAATGCGGTTATCCCAGTTCAGATTGGGATTGTTGGGCATCCGCCATTGATGCAAGTCCGGGATGCTTCGGTTGGTAGTTGCCTGAGGTCCGTTAAAGTTCGGGTCCTTATAGATCGTGACGGTGGCTCGGCCCATATCTGGATGGACGTAATCTCATCATCCAAGGGAACCTGAGGAATATTCGATCCCCGCTCGCTGCAGAAATATTCTCCGGTGAAATTCACATTCTTGTAGAAGCAAGCCCCGCTACGCGGCCTGTTGGCCGGACCGCGCGGACCGGAATTCCACCAGCCGGGTCCATGTTCACGGCCGGGTCTGACCTCGAATTTGGCGCGGCACCCTCTGTCCACCCAGATGCCCTTCGCGTCGTTGCCCCAAGTCTCGCCACGGACGCACCGGCGGTCACCAAGTTCTTGCACCAGGACGATATTGGCTCGCGGGTCAGCGATGGGACAGTATTGAACCCGGCCATGGCGAGACTCGCAGACAATGGTTTGGACTTGATCATATTGAGCAGCTGCTTTTGCAGGAACGAACAAACAGATAAGAAATGCGAAAAATAAAAAACAAAGAAAAGACTTTTTCATTTGAAATCTCCGTCAAACGTAGACTTCTACAGCTGTGCCCTAAACATAGCATCGAGCAGCGGAAGTGGGAAAGTCTTGTTGCAAGTATGTTGCCTAAAATTTCTTGCCATCGGATAGCTGCCCAAAGCTTGCGTTTGCTGGCCTCAGTGCGAGCCACACTTAGCTCGGGACGAAACGGCATCCAGTACTCATGTTATGTAACTTTGCTGTGACAGTCTGTGCTGTCCAGCACACTTGAGAAATGACGCCGCAGAAAAAGAGGTAAGTAGAAGCTGAGGGATTGTGAGAACTTCCGGACAGTTAGGCCAAATCTACGGCGCGGATGGGAAGACGGCGAACTCGTTTTCCGGTTGCGGCGAAAATCGCGTTAGCGACCGCAGGCGCTACGGAGGGCACTCCAGGCTCGCCACAGCCGCCGGGAGGCTCCGTGCTTGGCACAATGTAAACCTGGACGACGGGTGGCGCGTCGCTCATGCGGAGCACCTCGTAGTCATGGAAGTTGCTCTGCTGAATGCGGCCGGCCTCGACGGTGATAGCGCTCTTCAGAGTTTGCGCAAGTCCAAAATTAATCGCGCCTTCCATTTGCGCTTTGACGCCTAGCGGATTGATGGCGGTGCCGCAATCTATGGCACACACTACGCGATCAACGTGAATTGCGCCCGTTTTTGCATCGCATCTGACTTCCGCGACGTGCGCGACGAAGCTGCCCCAGCCGAATGAAGCGGCGATGCCGCGTCCGCGACCTGGCGGGAGCGGTCTGCCCCAGCCTGATTTTTCCGAGGCCAATTCGACCACGGCGCGACGGCGGCCGACGTCGAGCGTCTCATTGTTCCTGAGAGGAATTTTTCGTGCCGGGCCGAATGCAGCGAGCAGGAATTCAAGCGGGTCGCGGCCGGCGGCATGCGCGGCTTCATCAAAGAAACCTGAGAGCGCGAACTGATTGCCGGAGGAATCCACCGAGCGCCAATAGCCGAGAGGCATTCCGGAATCCGCGACGGCGAATTCCAGGCTGAAATTGGGAATGAAGAGCGCGGGAAAATCGAGCGAGTCCACCTGAGCGGCCGCGCTGGGAGAGATGCCGGTGCCGTTATAAAAAGTTTCAATGGAGGGCGAAGAGCCGCGGTGGCGCCAGGAGATCAACTGGCCGCGGGCGTCTATGCCCGCTTGCAAGATGTGGCATGCGGCCGGGCGATAGAAATCGTGGCGGATGTCGTCCTCGCGAGACCAGACGACCTGCACAGGCGCGCTGGCATCGCGGGAGATGAGCGCGGCTTCGACGGCGTAATCCTGAATGAGCCGTCGGCCAAAACCGCCGCCGATGAACGTGACGTGGACTTTGACGTTTTCGCGCGGAATACCGAGCGCGCTCGCGACCGATGCGGCGGCCGCTCCGGGAATCTGCGTCGGCGCCCAAAGTTCACAAGAATCGCCGCGAACATGCGCGGTGCAATTGACGGGTTCCATCGTGGCGTGAGCAAGGAAAGGCACGTCGTAGATAGCCTCGATTTTCTTCACGGCAATGGCATGAGCCTTTTCGAAGTCGCCGTCGCTGCGGATGACCGTTCCCGGCGCGGATGCGAGGCCGTGCATTTTTTCGCGGAGACTGGCGGTGGTTTCGGAAGCGGCGGGAGGTTCGTTCCACTCCACCTTGAGAAGTTTGCGCGCCTGCATGGCGGCCCATGTGGAATCGGCAACAACGGCCACGCCGGCGCAGGAGTAATTGCGGCTGCCGGGGCCAGAGGTTTCGCCGAATTGATGCGTGAGATGAGCGGACTTCAGTTCGAAGACAGCGCGGACGTACGGAGCGGATTTCACTGCCTCGGCGTTGAAGCTGCGCGGCGAGCCTCCGTAAACGGGGCTGCGCTCGACAGAAGCGAAGAGCATTCCCGGAATCCGCACGTCGAGTCCGAAGACGGCGCTGCCGTTTACTTTCAGCGGCGTGTCCGTGCGCAGCGTGGGTTTCCCGATCAATTTGAAATCGGCGGGGTTTTTGAGCGGAGGGTCCGCGGGCGGAAGAATTGCGGAAGCACGATTGACTAACTGGCCGTAGCCGAGTGCTCGTTTTGTCGCGGAATGCAGCACGGCGCTGTTCTCCGCGCGGCATTCGGTGCGCTCCACCTGCCATTCGCCGGCGGCGGCGGAAACCAGCATTTCGCGGGCTGCCGCGCCTGCCTTGCGAAGATTTGTGTAAGAAGTCCGGGTGCTAAGACTTCCGCCGGTGAGTTGCTCGCCATATTTCGGATCGAGATCGGCCTGCACTACTTTCACTTTGGTCCAATCGCAGCAGAGCTCTTCCGCGATGATCATAGGCAAGTCGGTGCGCACGCCCTGGCCCATTTCCGACCTGCCGCACCAGATTTTTATTTCTCCCGTGAAAGCGATTTCGAGCCAGGCGTTGGGCGCAAACGACTTGTTCGGGGAAGAGGCTTGTTGTGCGCGAGAGACAGCGCGGGGCAGATGAAACGCGAGTAGGAGACTTCCGCCCGCGGCGGCGGAAGTTCTCAGAAACGTGCGGCGTGTAATGCTCGAAGACACGAGTAAGTCTCCCAAGAGCTCAGACGCATCGCGGTGATGGGCGTAAGCAAAGCTATCCGTGCACAGCAGGCGCAACAGAACGAGGCGCTTCGGGTTCGACGCCGCGCCAACCGACCGGGCGTCCGCTAACGGCCTCTTTCACCGAGCGGAAGAGGACCACGTACATCAATTGGCGGTAATAAAAACGCTGTAGAAGAACGGGGACAAGCAGCGTCCAATCCTCTTTTTTCTCGAGAGCAAACGCGAGGACGCACGTGAGGATATCAATCAGCAAGAAGCCGACGAAGAAGATGACGGATTTTTCGACATCGGCCGTCGTCCAAAGTTGCGGCAACTTCGTGACGCGGAATTGCGCCAGACCCCAGAGCAACAAAGAGCCGAAGAACATCAAGTCAATAACCGGCGAGATCAGCGGCAGAACAAGCTGAAAGACGAAGATATTAGGCAGCGCGATCCAGCCGAGCGTGCCGTACTTTGGCCGCACGAGCGTATCGCTGTGCTTCCAGAAAGATTGCAGCGTGCCGAAGGTCCAGCGGAATCTCTGGCGAATGAGCGCACCGGCGGTTTCCGGCGCTTCGGTCCAGGCGATCGCCTCTTCTTCGTAACTGATGCGCCATCCGAGGCGGCGAATGCCAATGGTCAGGTCCGCATCTTCGGCGACGGTATCCGCGGTGATGCCACCCGCGGCTTCGATGGCTTGTTTGCGCCATGCGCCTAGAGCGCCGGGGACGACCGTGATGCAATTGAGAAGATCGAAAGCGCGCTTCTCCATGTTCTGGCTGGTGATGTATTCGAGCGCCTGCCAGCGCGTAAGCCAGCGAGAGCGATTGCCGACTTTGACGTTGCCCGCGACGGCGCCGACGGTTGGATCGGAAAAATGGCGGAGCAGCTTGCGAATCGCATCCGGCTCGATCTCCGTGTCTGCGTCAATGGTGACGACGATTTCGGTGGTGGATTCGCCCAACGCGCGGTGCAATGCCGCCGCTTTGCCGCGATTCACTTGATGAATGATGCGCACGCGAGGTTCACTTCCAAAGGAAGCGTCGAGCAGCGGGCCTGTCTTGTCCGTCGAGCCATCATCCACGACGATGACGCGAAGAGACTTTACGTCGGAAGCAAGCACGGAGGTCACCGTCTGGACCACGACGCTTTCTTCATTGTGCGCGGGAATCAAGACGGTGACGCTGGGCTCCGGCACGGGCATCACGGCGTGGTCCGGACGAAGTTTTTCGATCAGCGCGAGAATGCCAATGACGAGGGCGCGTGCGCTAACCATGATGATGCCGACGATGAAAATCGTTGCGATGGCGAAGCGGAGCCACTGAAAGATGGTGAAGATGAACCCGTCGGCGCGCGCCTCGAACCGTTCTTGCGCCGAGAGCGGCAGCATCACTTCGGCTCTCGTTTTCCCGATCAAGCCCGCAATCGATTCGAACTGATAGCCGCGAGCGCGCAGAGCGTCGATGATTTGCGGCAGCGCGGCCACTGTCTGGGCGCGCTCTCCACCGCCGTCATGCAGCAGAATAATGTTGCCCTTATCTACCTGATGCAAGACGTTTTGAACAATGCTCGCCGCGGGCATCTGATTTTTTCCGTCGGGAGTGCTCCAATCGTCCGGATCGATGCGCTGGCCGACAATCAGGTAACCCATATCCTGCGCGACGGGGAGCAGGGCGACTTCTTCGGCGTACTCAGGCTGATGATCGATGCCATAGGGCGGGCGGAAAAGGATGGACTTTACGCCGAGGGTGCTTTCGATGAGACGCTGCGTGAGATTCAACTGCCATTTGAGTTCGGTGCGCGAGATTTGATCGAACTGCGGATGTGTGAACGTGTGATTGCCGATTTCGTGGCCTTCGGCGAATTCGCGTTTCAGGATGTCCGGGTGCTGATTGGCTTCCTCTCCGACGACGAAGAAAACGGCGGGCGCGTTTTTCTCCTTGAGGGCGTCGAGAATTTTTGGAGTCCATCGCGGATCGGGACCATCATCGAACGATAGGACGACTTTTTTCTCTTTGGTGCCGCCGATTTGGTCAATGTCGTAGGAGAGCGGATATTCTTCGTAGGTTTCGTCCGTGAAAAGATCAGTCGCGGCTTCATACGTGAAACTACGGCGGCCGGGTTTGGGGACGTCTGCAAAATGCCAGATATCGCCGTTGCCTTCGAGGGTCAGATCAGGACCGGGAGGAATGTCCTTAATTTTTTGACGAGCTGCGTCGTCGGGCCGGGTGGCGTCCCAAATCGGCCAGATGGACGAGTCCGAAGAACCCATTCGCCAAAGAGCTGTACCCTGCACACCCAAGCGTTCGCTGGCGCGAAGTTGGTTGTAAGCCGTTACGGCGTCGAGCATCCAAACTCTATGAATGTGGTTCTGCTCGTCGGAGTACGAGTAGTGGGGATTTAGCGAGGTCTCGTCGAACTCGACATCGGTTTCCGATTCGAATGCATGCAACAGCGCTTCCTGAATGCTGAACTCGGCGCCGGACCACGTCCCCTTCTTTTCCGTTTCGCCCCAGTCGTAGGCGTAGTTTGCGATGCCCACGACGATTTTCTGCGCGGGAACGATTTCGCGAATCTGGCGGAGATTTTCGACAAACCAATCCTGAGCGGCGATGGGACCAGGAGGCGAAGTCAGCCAGTGCTGGTCGTAATTCATGAGGATGATGGCGTCGCACTGCTTGCCAAAAAATTCGTAGTCGTAATCGTCGTCACGCGCCGGGAGGGCGATCATGAGTTTCAGACCTTCGGAGTGGAGCGCAGTTGCGAGTTCGGCGGCAAACTGCCGGAAGTGAACCTGGCTCGCGTCGGGAACTTCCTCGAAATCCACGACGATGCCGGACTGGTGGGCCTGAACGGCGTATTCGCTGACGTTTTGGATGAGAAAGTGGCGAGCGGAGGGATTGGCGAGAAGAGCGGCCATTTCGTCAATGTGCCAGACATAGCCGTCGTAGTTATCGAGCATGCCCATCATCGGCAATTCGACCGGAGGATTGAGCGAACGCATCCACTCGTGAAGCTCGTCACTTTTCAGAAGTGAAATGGCTTGTGGAGGCGTGGCTTTGACCTGACGGGTTTGGTTGTGCGTGTAGTCCACGATGGTGAGAGCGCCATCCGGAGTTACGGCATGCAATTGTTCGGGTATCAGCAGGTCGATGTCTTTGTAATGTTTTTTCAAGGAAGCCAGGCTGTTGGCGTCCCAACTGACATAAAAAGCCGCGCGGAGGGGGTCGTAGCTTTCCGGAACTTTGCCGATGTTGGCCACGCGCTGGCGGCGGCCTTCGCGCACGGCGACCGGCTTTTTCTTCGCGGCCGTCTTGAGAGCGTGAAAAGCGGGCTTGATGTCCGGCAGCAGGCCGGCGGGAAGCTCGACGCTCACCACGATGGTGACGAAGAAATAGGCGAGCAGGAGCGTCAGCAGCGCTCCGGTGATTTCCATGACGCGGCGCGTGCGTCGCCACCGCGCGCGCTCAGCGTCGTAAAATATAGGTCCGCGTTCTTTCATGAATATTTACGACAATACCTGAAAACCGGAGGCATGGCAGGGACTGGGCCGTGGGCTGGCCTAGACCTTTTGCACGATTCCGTCTCCTCTATTGTAAGATGCGATTCGTTTATGAAGCGAATTTTCTCGCATCCCGTCGCTGCCTTGGCAGCGGGCCTGTGCCTGCGGCTATTCTTCGTGCTCAAGTTTCCGATGGTCGTCGGGGACACGGTGCTTTATGAGCAAATGGCCGCGAATTGGCTCCAGCATCACGTTTACGCCATGAATGTTGATGGGGCGCTGATGGCTGTGGACCTGCGCATGCCCGGCTATCCCGCGTTTTTGGCGCTTATTTATGCGATTACCGGGCGAACAGGGCCGGACGCACGAATCTATGTGATGTTGGCGCAAGTGGCGCTGGATTTGTGCGCGTGCTTGGTGATCGCAGGTCTGGCTGCTTTGCTGGCATTGCTTAGGCCGGATCCGGGAAGTTGGAAGCGCGTTTTTACCGTCACGCTATGGCTGGCGGCGCTGTGTCCCTTTACAGCGGATTATGCGGCGGTTCCGCTGACGGAAGTGTTTGCGGGATTTTTTACGGCTGCTGTGTTTGTGGCGTTAGTTGCGTTGATTTGGGATGCGTGTGGCGGGAAGGCGGTCCTGCTTAGAAGCGAGTGGGCTGCCAGACATGCGGAATCGATCTTCGCTGTTGCGAGTGGTTTCTTGATTGGAATGGGAACGCTCTTTCGTCCCGAGACGCCGCTGCTGCTAGTTGTGGCATGGATTCTGCTCGCTTTTATTTGGCTGAGGAAGCGGCGGTTTCTTTTTTGGCTGCAGCTTGTGGCGCTGACTGCGATCGGCTGTGCTGTGCCCCTTGCGCCCTGGGCGGTGCGGAATGCAGTCACACTGCGTGAGGTGCAGTTTCTTGCGCCCAAGAATTCGAATTTGCCCGGGGAGTTGGTTCCTTACGGGTTCATGGCATGGGAAGAGACGTGGCTGTTTCGCGTAAAAGATTGCTATCTCGTTCCGTGGAAGTTGAACGGCGAAGTGATCTATCTGGAAGACATCCCGGCGCGAGCCTTTGACACGCCAGAAGAGAAGGAGCGAGTCGCGGCGCTGTTAGAGCAATACAACAACGACGTGACGCTCAGCGCCGAGGAAGATGCGGCGTTCGGACAGTTAGCGCAGGAGCGGACGACGCGGCGTCCGCTTCGCACGTATCTTTGGCTGCCTGTCGCGCGGGCTTTCACCATATGGTTTACGCCGCGGATTGAGCTGCTGCCGTTTTCGGGGAAGGTTGTTCCGGTTAGAGAAGCTTGGCGGGAAGATCCAATCGACCTGTCAGTGACGGTAAGTTATTTCTTGCTGAATGTTTTGTACGTCGCGTTTGCTTTGTGGGGAGCCTGGCGATTGTGGCGAGAGAATTCCGCGGTTAGGCTGGCGGTCGGGCTACTTCTTGGATACATGCTGCTGCGCACGGCATTTCTTACGACCCTCGAAACGCCGGAGCCGCGCTATGTTCTTGAGTGCTTCCCGGCGATCCTCGCGCTGGCGGGACAGGTTTTCGTACGACGCATTAAGACTGTTTAGGGATACTTGCCCTTGCTCTGTCCTACTATTTTTCTTCCACGGGTTCGGGGTGGATCGTAACGCGGTAAATCTGCGGGAATTTTTCTTTGACGCGGTCTTCGAGCGCGGCGGTCACATCGTGCACTTGGGTAATCGGCAGCGCGCCTCGCATCGTGCAATGGCACGATGCAAGGATGTGATGTTCCACCTGACGCACGCGCACGTCGTGGCAATTCACCAGCTCATCGAATTCGGAAGGCAAGCTGTTCAGGAACGTCTCGATCGCCCGGGAGAGCTGTTTCATTTCGCCGGCGCCGGCGTCTGGCGTGGCGATGTGGCGCCCGAGCGGCTCGATGTGAATGTTTACGTCCGTTAGGCCGTCGCGCAGCTTGAGGATTTCGTCTTCGAGGTCCGTGGATTGGCGATGCGCTTCGCGCAGGCTCAAATTCTCGTCCACTTCGAGATGCAGCTCGATGAAAAGCTGGCCGGCGTGCTGCAGAGCCGTCACGTCGTGAATGGCCAAGCCCATGCGCTGCGCAACCGCGCGAATGGCTTCGAACAAGTGCTCACCTTGTGGCGCGCGGGGTTCGGCGTGGACCATGACGTCCGAAGGGACGATTTCGCCGATGCGTTTTTCGATGGCGTCGCTGAGGGTATGTACTTGTTCGAGGCTGGCAGTACGTGCCACGCTGACCGTGGCATCCACGAAATGGCGGTTGCCGGCGCGGCGGACGCGGACGCGATCAACGTCCAGGACGCCGTCCATGCGCGCGACGGCGCGGGCGATTTCCTGCTGCAAGCCCTTGGGAGCGACGTCCAGCAAAGCGTCCATCGTTCGTTTGCCGAGCTGCGAACCAACCCAGATGATGACCGCGGCAACGGCAAGGCCCGCAAGCGCGTCGGCGTAGGCCAGCCAGGGCACGTTCCAGGTTTCGCCGGCCCAGACCAGCCCGATGCCTGCGATGACCACGATGGTGCTCCACACGTCCGTTGAAAAATGGAGTGCGTCGGCTTCGAGGGCCTCGCTCGAATACTTGTGGGCAACGTGTTTGAGTGCGCGCGCGCGAGTCACATCGATCGCCAACGCCACCAGGAGCACCAGAATCGCTGTGATGCTCGGCTGGATGTGCACGCTGTGGAAGAAGAGCCGGTCAAATGCTTCGTAGATCACGTAGAGCGCCGTGAGGAGCAGAAGTCCGGTCTCAACGAATGCGGAGAAGTTTTCGAACTTGCCGTGGCCGTAGGGGTGCCGTTCGTCGGCCGGTTCATCCGAGACGCGCACGGAGAGGAATGTGATGACTGCCGCGATGAGGTCCAGACCGGAATGCAGCGCTTCGGAGAGGACGCCCAAGCTTCCCGTGCGAATGACGAGAAAAGCTTTCAGCGAAACGAGCAGCATGGCTGAGCCGACGCTGAACAGTGCCGCGCGCCGCTTCTCAAGTCCTTCCTCGTTTTGTCGAGCCGCCATTGGAGTGCAACTAGACTACCTCAAGTGCCGTGGGTTTCCGCACTTCGCGAAGGTTCTGCGCCGACAATGGCCGTGCCGTCTCCCGCTAACGACGCGGGAAGGTATTGTGCGGCTCAGATTTTTTTGAAAGGAGCGAAATAAGTCCAAATCCTTTTCCGTAGCAGGGGGCATGAGCCTAAATCAACCATCTCGAACCCGCTTGGTGCGCCTATGTTGCTTATCCGGATTGCTCGGAAGCGTGTTGTTCCTTACGGGGGACATGCTTTTCTATGGGAGCTGGACCAGCGGCGCTGATTTTCATTCTTTCCGCGTGATGTCCGAACGGCCCCAAGCGCAACTTGTGATAGGCGGCGCGCTGGGACCGGTCGCTGCTCTTTTCTCAGCTTTTGGCATGGGAGTTTTCTATTTGAGCCTGGAATCCGGCGGTAAGAAGCTGGCGTTCGCTGCAGCAGCCTTGCTCGCAGTGATGATGCTGATCGGAGGTTCCTACCACGCAGTCTTCACCGTCTTTGGATTCGCATCGAAGGTGGCGGAGCAGAGGGAACGCGAGACGCTGCTCCTGCAAGTGGCCAGCTTGAGGAATACTATTTCTTATCCAATGTACGCGGCTGGGATAACAGGAACCTGCATGGTGTATTTCCTCGCGCTCTGGAAGAAAACTCCATTTCCCCGGTGGCTGCTGATTCTCCTCCCCACGACTCTTTCGCTGGCCAGCAACGCTGTTCGCGGGCTCTTCGTGATGATTCCGGCTCCCGTTGGCGGGATTATCCGCGGCGGGTGGATCAACGGTTCGTTTGTGGTGTTCTTCACCATCGCCACGTGCGTTTTTTGGCGGCTCGAAGCGCGAAGTTCGATGACGTGATGCGCTGGGCCTGAACCGGTTCCAAGATGGCCGCCGTCCGGAAACCTACGCTGCGATTGACACTGCATCTCTCTTCTTCGCAGGCACGCGTATTACTCTTGGTACTTGCCGTTTGCGCTAAGACAGGATACTTTTTCGCTGCATTCGGGGAGCCCGCCGTATGATCATCCGCCTCAAGAGTATTGTCCTATTTCTCGCTGCGGTGTTTGCGCTTGCGCCTCTGGGATTCGCGCAGACGCCCGCGGCTTCGCCCGCGTCTGCCGTGTGGAATGCACTCTCCGCTGCGGCGATGGATCCCGCCAAGTCGGCCCACGCGGAAAATGTAGAAATCGTCCGCGACCGCGTCCACATCACGCTGAAGGATGGAACGATTCAGTTCACGCAGCCGGTGAACGGCGTCGTTTTCGGCGCCGTTTTTCGCGGAGCGGGGCGTCTTCAGGCTGACCCGCCGAATCCGCAAGAGGCTCAGCAGCTTCAGCTTTTTACCAGGCAGAACAAGCTCGACGTGGCGTTCAATGAAGCTACATTCAGTTTCACCGACGGATTGTTAGACGAGATCGGCAAACAAGTGAAATGGCAAGCGTCTGGCCCCGCTACCGATGATCTTTATGCCAAACGCCTGAAGGAGCGCGAGGATTTGGGCGAATCGTCCATGCCCCGCCTGCTGCAGAGCATTTTGTCTGCGGATCGCGCCCGTACGGCTTACTTTCTGGCGGACCTGAAAACCGACAAGAGCTGGGTGGAAGTCCACGATGACGCGTTGGAGCCGGAAGACATAGAGGTTGGGCGATGGGTGGACGTCGGGCCGCTCAAGATTTTCGACGCATGGATGGTCTTTCCCGCTGGCCATACGAGCGCGGATGCCTGGAAAGATCCACAAGCAAAAGAAGACTTCGTCATTCGTAAGTATAAGATTGACGCTGGCGTGACCACCGGCGCGGAGCTGCATGCGGCGGCGCACCTTAATTTGGAGCCACATTTCGCCGGGCAAAGCGTGCTCATTTTTAATCTGGATTCCAACCTGCGCCTCGAATCCGTCAAGGATTCCAGCAACAACTCGCTTACGTTTTACCAGTCGCGGGAAACAAAAGACCGCTCTCAATCCTACGGCGATTACGTCGCGGTCGTTCTCGCGCAGCCGCTTGCCGTTGGAACGCCGCTCTCGCTGGATTTTCGTTACGGCGGAAAACGCGCAATCGTCAAGGCCGGGACGGGAAACTATTTTTGTGAAAGCACGGGCTGGTATCCGGAGAGGCCGAACAGCTTTTCGACGCGTGCGGATTTTGACCTCACGTTCCATAGTCCGAAGAACGCGCCGCTGGTAGCCACAGGAGAGAAAACCAGCGACACGGTGGACGGCGGTACGAGAATTACAACCTGGAAGAGCGAAATGCCTCTGGCCGTGGCTGGCTTCGCCTACGGCGATTACAGGGTCACCAACGATAAAGCGGGCGACGTCGTCGTGGATATTTATGCGAACCGCGAAACGGATGATGTCATGACGCAGGTGCAGCGCTATTTTGAGAGCGGGGCCGGCCAGCAAGAGGCCGCGGTCGGTTCCATGTCGCCTTCCGTCATGGCCAAAACCATGGGGACGGAAATCGCGAACGCCATCCGTGTCTTTTCTGCGTGGTTCGGTCCTTTTCCTTACAAACACATCTCCGTCACCAGCCTGCCTATCAGCTACTCGTACGGACAAGGCTGGCCAGGGCTGCTCTATCTATGGTCCGCGTCCTTTCTGGATTCCACCCAGCGCAACGCCATTGGGATCAAAGATCAGACCGCGATCACGGATTTCTTCCGAGGCCACGAGACGTCTCACCAATGGTGGGGACATCGCGTTGGCTGGAAGAGCTACCATGACCAGTGGCTCTCCGAAGGCTTTGCAGAATTTTCAGGCAATTTGTATGTGCAGTATCGCCAGAACATGAAGGAGTCTCTGGTCCGCTGGCGCAAAGAAAAAGAGCTGCTGCACACCAAGGACATCAATGGACATGAAGTGGAAGGGCTCGGGCCGATTTGGATGGGGCAGCGAATCCGTTCATCCATAACGAACCCCGGCTCCTACCAGAATCTGATTTATTCGAAAGGCGGCTACGTTCTGCACATGTTGCGCATGCAGATGATGAATCCGCGCGACCAGGATCCGGACCATGCGTTTAAGGAAATGATGCAGGACTATTGCAAGACGTTCGACAATAAAGCCGCGTCCACGGAGGATTTCAAAGCGATCGTGGAGAAGCACATGACGCACGGCATGGATCTCGACGGCAACCACAAGATGGACTGGTTCTTCAACCAATACGTCTACGGGATGGGCGAAGCGCAGTACACATTCCATTCCACGGCGGAAGGTACCGCGGACGGGAAGACCCACATCAAGGGAGAATTCACGCGCGCGGGAGTCCCGGACAACTGGAAGGACGCGGTGCCCCTGTATGCTCATATCGGAGACAAGACGGTAAAGATGGGACTAATATCCGTGACACACGCGAGCGAGCCGTTCGACTTCGCGATTCCCGGAAAAATCGACCGTGTATCTGTCAACGACTTCGAAGACTTGCTGGCGGAAGTGAAGCAATAGCGGACAAAAGTCCGCCACAGCGCTGATCGAACTCTTAAATCGTGAAAGCTCAGGACTTTGCGCGAGGAAGAAAGCGAAGCGCCAGTGAGTTCATGCAGTAGCGCAGGCCCGTGGGTTTAGGGCCGTCGTCAAAAACGTGGCCCAGATGCGCGTCGCAGAGGACGCAAATCACTTCATCGCGGCGCATTCCAAGACTCAAATCTATTTTTGTCGAAACATTTTCTTTGGCGATGGGCGCCCAGAAACTTGGCCAACCCGTGCCGGAGTCGAATTTTGTGTCGGAGCTGAAGAGCGCGTTGCCGCAGCAGATACAGCGGTAGAGGCCCGGCTCGTGATTGTTGTAATACGCACCGCTGAAGGCGCGCTCGGTGTCGGCTTGCCGCGTCACGTCAAACTGGTCAGAGCTCAGCGATTGACGCCACTCGGAGTCGCTCTTAACTATTTTTGCCACGGTCTCAACGCCTAGCAACTTGCCGTCGTCCGTAAACTTTGCGATTTGTACGAGACCGGGCGTGCCTTTTGTGGTTCGTCCATCAGCGAGGGCAAAGCGGCAGGCGCGCTGAACGCCGACAAGCAAACCGTACGCGCCAAGAGTTGCGCCACTGAAAATGAAGCCGCGCCGTGTGAGGTCGTTCATAAAAATAAGTGCTTTGTTGCGGACGGAGCAGCCCGTTCGCCTGCCGAATACAGAAGTTAATCGGCCGTCATCGCAGGCGCGGGAAGCAATGGCAACCGCTTCGGTTCTCCACGCGCGCCGCGCACTTCCAGGTCATCGAAGAGCAGCGACGGTGCCACGAGGGAAGCAGGCAATCCGCTTTGCGCGGAGCCGAACGCGCCGAGCGCCGTGCCCGCGAAACCGGAGACCTGGCTCTGCATGTAGTTGTAGACGAATTCGTCGTTGCCGATGCCGCCGAGATTGCGCAGCATGCGCGTGTTCAGACCAATGATGCGCGTTCCGCGAACCATTTCTTCGCGTCCGTCTTCGGGATAAATCTTGTAGACGATGAGCGGGAGGCGGTCGCCGGTGCCGGCGCCGCCGCCAAAGCTCGCGAGCAATTCGGAGAAGTCATCCTGATGGAGCAGGCTGATGGCAGGATTGTCCATCTCGCGCACCACCAGGCAGTAAGGCAATTTTTCCGAGCGGCATTCGTCAAGGAATTTTTTCTTCAGATCGGCGGGCGATTGCGTTTCCGAGGATTTGAAAAAGAGATTGCTCATGGTTGGCTTGGCATCGTTCAAGAACGCCGATCGGCCGTGGCCGTTGGACTGATCCGAATCCGGCCCGGGGCGGCGGGACATCAATAGTTCTTTGACATTGCCCGCGTCCACGATCGTCACTTTTTGAGCGCGGACGCCTTCGTCATCCACTGCGTAGGCGCCCAGCAACGGCGTTCCATGGGATTCTTTCGCGCTGGGATCGTCGACCAAGGAAACGGTTGCCGGCAAAACACGTGCGCCCATTCGGCCGACCCAGTCGCTCTTTCCGCCGAGCCCTGTGAGGAGTTGTTCCATCACGGGCGTGAAAGAAACAGGAGGGCGGGCGCCATTGATCGCGGGCGTCAGCACTTGGGCCAGCAGCGGAGCGGCGGCGCGCGCTTCGAAGAGCACGGGTCCGGTGTAGTCCTGCGCAGCGGGCGCGGCGCGCATGGCCATCAGCTCGCTGCCGGTGACGTTCAAGGACTTGCGAACCGCATCCGTGCCCGGCAGATCGGCGGGCTTCGGTGCGTACGTGGCATACATGTGATTGAGCTGCATGCCATCGTCGGCAAGCGTGTTCATTCCCGATTCGATGGCGGCAAAACAGCGGTTCGTGCGAATTTCCGTGCCTTCGCTGGTGAGCAAATATTCCGTGGCGTAAACCAGATAGTAGGTGACGCGCGATTCGTAGATTTGCGGAAACGCGCGAAGGGCCGCGGAGGACTCGCGTGCTTCCTGTTCCCAGTTGCGATTGCTCCAGTCGGGTGTGACAAGCGGTTCAACGTTCTGGATCGGCTGAGCTTTGGCAAAATCATCAATGTCGGATTGGCGTGCAAGGCTGCTCAGGTACGCCTGCTTACGAGAATAAGTTTCGACGGCTTCCTTGAACGCCTGGTCGGTGGCGATCCAAAGATCCTGTCGCAGGGAATCGTAGTCGCGGTCAATGCCGACGGAGCCGGTTGGGCCGATAAATCCGCGGAAGCCGTCGTCGCTGATGAAATTGGAGCTGTCGAGCTTGTAGTCGCCAATGCGTGCTTCGACGTCCATGAAGCGGTTGCGCGTGTGCGTGGTAGAGAGCAGCGCGCCGAACTCGGCAACGATTTCGCGCACGTCGAGATCGAGGAGCCGGTATTCGACATAGTATGGACGCTGAGGCTGCGGCGTGCCGGGGATTTGCAACTCGAGGCGCGTTTTCGAGCGCGCCATTTCATCACGCATAGCCTGCAGTGTGTGATCGTTGTCCTTGGGAGCTTGCGCGCGAGCGGCGATGCCGCAACTTAGCGCGGCGGCGAAAAACGTGAGTGCTGCTAATACGCGAGCGCGCTTCATTGCTGGCCTCCCGTCTTCACGGTGTCATGAGCGGGGGGCGGCAAAATTGGCGGCCGATCCGTCGAGCTTTCTTTTTTTTGCACTTCCAACTCCGAGGTCAGAATAGCCGGCGAAGCGGCGGCTACTGGAACCGAGCCCGATTCCGCGCCGCAGTAACCGTTGAAGACTTCCGGCGTGTCGCCCGTGGCCACGATTTTCGTGAGCGCGGCGAGCGGCGTACCGACGATATCCACGCCGCGCACCAATTCATCAGGGCGGCCATCGGGAAAAACTTTGTAGACGACGAGCGGGAGAACCTGAAACGCCTGCGGCTGTCCGCGGCCCGTGAACGTAAAGCCGCCGGCGATGTCGTCAATCAGCAGGCCGAACGGTTTCCCCTGCGCCTTAATGAGCTCGATGAGCTTCGCGCGGAGTTGTGCGTTCGTGACGGTTTTGCTGCTTTCCACGATGAGGTTGCCTTGCCGGGAAACGGGCGTCGCGCCGAGCTGGCGGCGTCCATGGCCGTTGGAAACGGGGAAGCCCACGAGAGGTGAGCGCGACATTTCGAAATTCTTAAGGACTCCGTGATCCACGAGCGTCACACGTTGCGCCGGTACGCCCTCGTCGTCGAACTGGAAGTAGCCAAGAAGATCCTGCTGCCCGAGCTTTTTCATGGTGGTGTCGTCCACAATGCTCAGGAAGCTGGGCAGAATAGGCTCGCCGACCTTTTTCGCGAAGGTCTGGCCTTCGGCGGCATCTTTCTGGCGGTGGCCCTCGGCGCGGTGACCAAAAACTTCGTGGAAAAACACAGCAGCGGCGCGGCCGGTCAGGAGTGCGGGACCAACCGACGGCTCGTTAATTGGCGCTGCGACGAGTCCTTCGAGTTCCTTGCGCATCGTTGCTTGCGCGGCGAAGACGGCTTTGTCGTCGGGAGCTTCGGAAGGATTGACCCAGTCAAAATTGTAGTAGCGATCAATGTCCATGCCATCCGGGGCTTTGCCCTGGATGAACAACTCGAGGCGATAGCGGATCTGCCCGAATTGCAACTGAGTGCCTTCACTGGTGACCTGGAAGACGTTCTGGGCCTGGGCCGTAAACGTCACAATCGAATTGATGATCGCGGCGGAATCGCGGAACGTGCGGGTATAAGCGCGTACTTTTTCTTCCCAAGGTTTGCGGTCCAGCGTGAAAGAAACCTGGGGGCCAAAATATGTGTGCGGCTGCTCGTGAGAAAAATCCGGCGCGCGGTTTTCAACCGAATCCACCTTCACTTCTTTGCCGGTCTTGATCTTGATGAGGGCTTCGGCGGCGGCGCGGTATTGGCTGTCGGTCTCGAGCCACACAGCTCGTTGAAGAACGCCAGCGTCATCGTCCAGTGGAACAGGTGTGCCAGGGCCAGCGGTTGTCTGCGTCCGTTCGCCGACTTTGTGCGTGTCATCGAGATTGTAGTTGCCCGTGCGCACCGAAACTTCCAGCCAGCGGTTGCGTGCCTCGTTGCTGGTCAGAAGGGCGCCGTTCGATCCGGAGACGTCCGCGCGCTGTGTGTCCGTGATGGTGTAGCCGAGGTAGTACGCCGGCGGATCCTGCGTCTTAAGCGTCTTCATCGAGCGATCGAGTTCCACCTGAAGCGCTGCGAGGAGCGGAGACTTTTTGGCCTGCGTATCGGGCGGCCCGGCGTGTGCCGCCGTCGCCGCGAGCGGCGCCAGAGAAGCCACAAGACCGAGGACGCGCAAGATAGAACTCAGCTGAAAACGAGCAGAAATGATCAAGGATTGCCTCACTTAAGGTTAGACGGCACAGCGAAGGATCCAGTGTACGCTACCGCGGGTAACGGCACAAAATGCCGGCCTCAATGACGTCTTTAGAGTGACACTACTTGGACGGGATGTGCAGGCTGCGCGTTGCATGGCCTCAGAAGCAAGTAGCCCTGGCTGCGAGTCGCAGCCAGGGCTAACAGCGGCCAATTATTGAAGCTAAGTTGAGAGCGATTAGCAGGCTAACGGGTTGTTCGGATTGCATCCGCCGGTTACAGGCTTCGGCTGAGGAGCGGCACTGTGACGGGTGGCGATAATCGTAAAGACCACCACAGGAACCACGGCGATAGCGCCTACCGTAAAGCCCAGTCCCTTACCAATGTGTCCCGCGTTTTCGAGTCCGCTGCCGGGCCGTGCGCCCACTTCGGTGTCCTTGCTAGCGGTGACCAGCAGGTCGAGCGGTGCTTGCGTCGGCGGCGCTGGCGCTTCGTTGTTTCCGTTGCGCACGCTAGTGAACTGACCAGCCTTCAAGAGCACGCAAACTCCCGCGGGATTGCAAACGCGCACAATGCCTTCGTAGGCGATCACATTCATCACGTTGTTTTCGTAACCTACGTAAAAATCCGTTCCCACCACTCCGGCGACGCCCGCCGCAGTATGAACTTCAAACTTTCCGTCAGGTTTTGCAATCTTTTGTGCTTGCGTGCGGAGCTTGCCGTAGGCCAGCTCAAGGTCGGTTTGCTGGGCGCCAGCGTCGTGTTTCACGACTTTCATAGAGGAATCCGAACCTACGTTCAGCACTGATCCGTCATCCAGCGAGACGCGTGCGCGTCCATCAGCCTTGGTATTCACAAGGTCCTGCCATTCGACGACCGATTTGGCGGAAGCGTTGATGGTTTTGGTCCCGCGGGCAATGCTTACCGCGGGGATTAAGCGGGATACTTCGCCAGCGCGCTGTCCGGCGGCCTGTGGCTCGGCGGAAATATCCGCCGGAGCGACGATCGAAAACGATAGAAAAACGGCCAGACCAAGCGCGAAAGGGGACTTCGTATTCATGGAGGACTCTCCTGAAAAAATTGCCTTTATCGTTGTTACTGGACGGCGTTCAGAGTGTCAATTGGAAAGCCGGAGAGCCTTGCGCAGTCGCTACATTCCTGTTTGAGCACCGCCTCGGAAGGGCCTCCCCGGTGCCTTCTTCCGCACGAAGTAGCGCAACGTTCTTGCAGGCTGCAAGGGTCGGGACAGACAATCAGATCATGCGTGCTCTGGTAGCGATTCTCGTCGCTTGCGCTCTTTTGTTTGGGGTGTATCAATACTATTTCAAGAAGATGCCGGTGACTGACGAAGGTACGGCGCCGACGCAGGCGATCAGCCTCACTGGCGTCCGCGGTGATCTCCTGCAGATTGCGCAAGCCGAGCGCGGCTACATCGCGCAGAACGGCCATTGCGCGACGCTCGAGGAGCTAACTTCTTCCAATGCGTTGGCGATGTCGCGGCTTGAGCGGGACGGCTACAGCTATTCGATCGAGTGTTCCGGCGGCGACTTCAGCGTTACGGCGCGCCACGCTCCGGCGGCGGCAGGCTCGCCCATTCGATATCCCACGCTCGCGATTGATCAGAGCATGCAGGTCCACGAAGTAAACTGATGCCGATTACGGCGTGCGCTTTTGATCCGAAACAAGGATGCCCGCTTCGGCGTAATTCGTCGCCGGGACGTCGTGAAACGAGACGTGAATGTTTTCGCGTTTCGCGCGTCCGTCCTCGATCAGCACGGTGGTGACGCGCTCGGCGATTTTGCGCTTCATCTCCGGCGTGCGTCCTTCCACCCAGGTAATTTGCACATGTGGCACGTCGCTTCCTCCTTGGAATGGTTAATCCCTATAATCTTGCACGAATGACGCTGGCTTTTCACGGAGCCTTCCGCTCCGGGCGTGCTTAGGGGCTGCCCCGGCAAAGCATAGCGTCCCCTGTGTTAGTATTACAGGCCCATGCATTCCGCCATTCCGCACCTGATCGAACTGCAGCGTGTTGACCACTTGATTGCCGTTGTGCGCGCAGAAATTGAGACATTTCCGAAGCGCGTCCGCGATGCCGACGCCAAACTGAATGGCGCTCGCGCAGCCGTCGCGGCGGCCAAAGAGGGACTCGTCAACAGCCAAAAAGAGCGCAAGAAATTCGAGCTGGACGTGCAGCAGTGGAAAGACCGCGCGAAGAAATACCGCGACCAGAGCGGTGCCGTCAAAACCAACGAAGCGTATAAAGCTTTGCAGCACGAGATTGCCAACGCCGAGGCGGAAGTCGCGAAGGCCGAAGACGCGCAGCTTAATGTAATGATGGTAGGCGAAGAAGCGGAACGCCGGGTGCTGCATGCGGAAGCGAACTTGAAAGAAGACGAAACGGCGGTCACCAAAGAGAGAAAAGAAATCGAGTCGCAGCAAGGCGAGAAAAAGAAACAGCTTGAATCTTTGCTTGCCGAACGCGAGCGCGCCCTGGCTCCGATTCCCGAGGATTTGCGCGAACTCTATGCGCGCATCGCCAAGCGGCATAATGGCGCGGGTCTGGCCGAAGCGCGCGATGGACAATGCCGCGGCTGCGGCATGCGCGTGCTGCCGCATACTTTGCAAGAATTGCGCCGTGATCCCAATGAAGAGATTTACCGCTGTGAATCCTGCGGCCTGATTCTTTATACGTTAGAGCCTATTCCGCTGCCGGAGCCCGCTTCCGGTTCGGGACACGCCGCTTCTTCTGCTTCTAACCATTCCTGATGCCACGCCTTCCAAAATCTACACGCGCTGCCGGTGACGGTCTCTTTGGAGACTCGCCGGAGGAGCAAAAAAACACGACGCCGGCCCATCGAGCGAATATTGATGGCGCGGCGCGCGGAAATCCTGGCCCGGCTTCCTATGGGGTCGTGATTCGCGATGGGCAGGGCGTACTTGTCACCAAGCTGAAGAAATACATCGGCCGAATGACGAACAACGTCGCCGAATACTACGGGCTGATTGCTGCGCTGGATTACGCGCAGTCGCACAACATCCGCGCATTGTGCGTCGAGAGCGATTCCGAGCTAATGGTCAAGCAGATGCAGGGGCAGTACAAAGTGAAGAGCGAGGATCTGCGGCCGCTTTTCGAGCGCGCAAAGAAAATGTCGATGGGCTTTGAATCCTTCCGGATCGACCACGTTTACCGCGAGCAAAACCGCGAGGCGGATGCGCTTGCGAATGAAGCGCTTGATGAAACTTCCGGCGTTCCCAGCGCCGCCGGAGCACCTGCGAAAGCTGCGGCGCCTGACGCCAAACCCGGGCCGCGCTGGATTCAGGCGCGATTCCGCAGCGGAATTCTTTATCCGCTGGAAGACATCGATCTTCCGGATGGCACCGAAGTGCAGATCGTGCTTCGCCCCTTGCGGCGTCCAACACCACAAAAATAGCGGTTGGATTTGTTTGGAGTTATTTCAACGCGTAGGAGCGATAGAGCGTATCGCGTTGCGCGGGAACGAATCCGGCATCGGAGATGATGCGGCGAAGCTCGTTTTCATTGGTGCGGTTTTTCACGCCGGCGGCAAACACGACATTTTCTTCAATGAGGATGCTGCCAACGTCGTCGGCGCCGAACTGCAGGCCGACCTGGCAAACTTTGATGCCGGGCGTCAGCCAGCTCGATTGGATGTGATCAAAGTTGTCGAGGTACAGGCGGCTGACGGCAAGCGTTTTCAGATAGTCGACTGCGGTTGTTTCCTGCACTTTTTTTCCAAGAGCCGTGTTTTCCGCCGCGAACATCCACGGAATGAACGCCGTGAACCCGCCCGTGTCTTCCTGAATGCGGCGCAGGCGTTCGAGGTGATTGACGCGGTGGCGAAGCTCTTCGCCGCAGCCGAACATCATCGTCGCGGTCGTGCGCAGGCCCAGCGAGTGCGCAACGCGGTGGACTTCCTCCCAATCATCGCTGGTGCATTTCAGGCGCGCGATTTTTCCGCGGATTTCGTCGTCGAGAATTTCCGCTCCGCCGCCCGGGATGGATTGCAGCCCGGCGTCCATCAAGCGTTGGATGGTTTCGCGAACGCTCAGCTCGCTGACTTCCGCGATGCACAAAATTTCGGGCGCGGAGAAACAGTGCAGATGCACTTGCGGGAAACGCGCTTTGAGCGAGCGGAGCAGGTTTTCGTAGTAGCCGATTTGCAGATCGGGATGCAGGCCGCCTTGCAGCAAAATTCCAGTGCCGCCGAGCTCGAGCATCTCTTCGATTTTGTCGTAGATGGTTTCGAAGGAGAGGATGTAGCCGTCTTTTGCGCCGAGCGGGCGGTAGAACGCGCAGAACGAGCAGTACTCGGTGCAGAAATTCGTGTAGTTGATGTTGCGGTCGATCTGGTACGTCACGACGCGCGGATCGTTTTTCTTGAGGCGCAATTGGTGCGCGGCCATGCCGACGCCGACGAGGTCGTCGGATTGGAGCATTTCCAGCGCTTCTTGTTTCGTCAGTCCCACGTTGTTCCTTCGTGTCGCAGCGTTTCCATTCTAGCGGACCCGCTATCTAAACTCTAATCTGAAATCTGAGCTCTCGGATGGGTACGACACGGCGTGCCCTACTTCGCCGAAACTTGGGCGGCTTCCTTTGCCGCGGTTGCCCACGCAATCTTTTTGTCGCTGGGGATCAGGCCCAATTTTGCGGCTTCGTGAAAATATCGTTCGAGGCCGCGGCGGTTTTCCTCACCGAGAGAGAAGTCAATGTTCTGCCGCAGATAAGATTCGAGCACCTGCTGCGGCAACTCGAGCTCGCGCGCAGCTTGCAGACCGATAGCCGCGATCTGGGTTAGCCCGAAATCGCGGGATGCTGCGAAATCCGAGAGCACTTCCGGAGTGACAACATCAGGCCTTGCGGCCCAGACGGCCATTACCGCCGGCAGGCTCGTAAATTTGCGCCATTCTCCGACCACGTCATAGACATGAAAAATTTCCGCGCTCGTGAATCCAAGAGTTGCCGCCTGACAGACCGCGCGTCCCTGCGCGCTGACCGCGCTCTTTTTCTCGATGACAATGGAAATACGCAGTGCCGGATCGCCGATGAGCATCGCGGCGTCGGCTTTCTCCAGCATCGCGCGCAGATCGGGTTCGGTTTCAAAAAACTCTGGATCAATCTTCCAATGTTCAGCAGCCAGGATTCGCGTGAGTGCTTGCGTGCTGCGCGAGCTGCGGTCCAGCGCAATGCTGCGCACTTGCTCGATGGGTTTCTTAGCGACAATCAGCAGGCTGCGCACGCGATTCTGCGAAGCGATCGCCAAATCCGGCAGAACGACCAGGTTTGGAATACGCTGATACTCGATCGCCGGAATAATCGCGATGTCCGCCGCGCCGTGCGCAGCGCTTCCGCGCATTGCGACGGCACGGTGAACGACAGATCGTACTTTCCCGCGAGCGGCCCGTTCGTAAAGCCCCGAACGAGCGGCGCCGTGTTCAAATACTGCACGATGGATATGCGAAGTTTTGTGCAAGTTGGAAAGCTCTCGCGATTTCGATCCAAGTATAGCAGACAGGATTTTCCTCCGCGCCAGCCGTCTTTTGTTGTAAAACGTTCCTTCCATTCGGAGGCGCTGAAAATGCTGAAAGCTTTCCGTTCTTTGTTTCGTGCTCTGTTTCTTGCTTTCTACCCCAGGTTTGTCTCGCGGCTCCCCCGACGCGGTCCAGACGCCAACGATCGCCGAGAAGACCGCGGGCGCGCAGAAGCTTCCCGGCTATTTCAATCTCTATTGGGACGCCAAGCAGGGCAAGCTCTGGCTCGAAATCGACAAGTGGAGTACCGAATTTCTCTACCAGAGCGGCCTTCCCGCGGGCATCGGTTCGAACGACATTGGTCTCGACCGCGGCCAGCTCGGCAAAACGGGCATCGTGCGATTCGAGCGCAGCGGGCCTAAAGTGCTGCTCATTGAAGAGAATCTCGCATATCGCGCAGTGACCAGCGATGCGGACGAGCGGCGCGCGGTCCACGACTCGTTCGCGGAGTCGGCGCTCTGGGGTTTCACGGTTGCCGCCGAGGAAAACGGCCACGCGCTCGTTGATGCCACCGACTTTTTCCTGCGTGACGCTCACGGAATCCCCGCGACGCTTCGGCGCACGAAGCAGGGTTCCTATCATGTCGATCCCTCGCGCTGCGCGATCTATCTTCCTCAAACCAAGAATTTTCCTCTCAACACGGAAGTCGAAGCCACGCTGACCTTTGCCGGCGATGAGCCGGGGCCGTGGGTGCGCGAGGTTACGCCTTCGCCCGAATCCATCACCGTTCGGGAACATCATTCGTTCGTGCAACTTCCGCCTCCGGGCTACAAGCCGCGCATCTACGATCCTCGGAGCAGTTTTTTCGGAATCGCGTACATGGACTACGCGACCCCGGTCAGCGAACCCATTGTGAAGCGTTTCACGGCGCGGCACCGCCTCGAGAAAAAAGATCCGAAAGCCGCCATGAGCGAGCCGGTCCAGCCCATCATTTATTATCTCGACCGCGGCGCGCCGGAGCCGATTCGCTCCGCGTTGCTCGAAGGCGCGCGCTGGTGGAACCAGGCGTTTGAAGCCGCGGGGTACAAAAACGCTTTTCGCGTGGAGTTGATGCCCGAAGGCGCGGACTTGATGGACCTGCGCTACAACGTAATCCAGTGGATACATCGCGCCACGCGCGGCTGGTCGTATGGCGCGGCCGTCATTGATCCGCGCACCGGCGAAATCATCAAAGGGCACGTCTCGCTTGGCTCGCTTCGCGTGCGCCAGGATTATCTGATCGCCGAGGGCCTGCTCGCTCCCTATGAAAAGGGGAAGCCGGTTTCGCCAAAAATGATGGAGATGGCGCTGGCGCGGCTCCGGCAGCTTGCGGCGCACGAGGTCGGCCACACTCTTGGCTTGATGCACAACTACTCGTCGAGCATGGTCAACCGATCGTCGGTGATGGACTACCCGCCGCCGCTTGTGAAGCTTGCTGCCGACGGCACGCCCGATCTCTCCGACGCTTACGCCACGGGCATAGGCGATTGGGACAAAGTCTCCATCACTTGGGGCTATAACGATTTCGCGCCCGGCACCGACGAACACACAGCGCTCAACAGAATTCTGAGCGATGCATACGGCCGCGGGCTTCGTTATCTCACGGATCAGGATGCCCGCCCCGCGGGCTCTTCCAGCAGCGTTGCGCACCTGTGGGATAGCGGTTCGAATGCCGTGGACGAGCTAAATCGACTCATGCAGGTTCGCGCCGCGGCGCTGAGACGCTTGGGCGAAAACAATATTCGCGAAGGGGCGCCGCTTGCCACCATCGAAGACGCGCTTGCGCCTATCTACATGTTGCATCGCTATCAGGTGGAAGCCGCGAGCAAGCTCGTTGGAGGAATGGACTACACGTTTGCGTTGCGCGGCGATGGAGAAGTGCCCACGCAAATTGTCGCGCCCGCCGAGCAGCGGCGCGCGCTTGCCGCCGTGCTTGCCACGCTTAAACCGGAGACGCTTGCCCTTCCGGAATCGCTTCTGAAAATCATTCCACCTCGTCCGCCGGAATATCCGCGCGACCGGGAGGATTTCAAGATACACACCAGCCCGGCGTTTGACGCTCTGGCTCCCGCGGAATCCGCGGCCCAGCAGACGCTGCAATTTTTGTTTAATCCCGAACGCGCCGCGCGGCTCGTTGAGTTTCACGCGCGCAACGCGGAAAACCCTGGCCTCGAGGAAGTGCTCGATGGCGTGCTCAACGCAACATGGAAAGCCCCGCATCCAAAGGGCTACAATGGAGAAATTGCCAACACTGTGGACAATGTCGTTCTTTACGACTTGATGGCGCTTTCCGCAAATGACCATGCCAGCGACGAAGTTCGCGCCATGGCCTCGTTGAAACTTCAGGAATTGAAGGACTGGATTAACGCTCCGGCTGCAGTACAAGTCGGCTCCGATCGCGCACATCTTTTGTTTGCTGCAACCCGAATCGAGCTGTTTGAGAAGGATCCCAAGCGCATTGACCTGACGCCGCCCGTCGAGCCGCCCGACGGCCCGCCCATCGGGAGCATGGGAATGCTGGACTGCGATTGGCAGCCGTAATGCTCAGCCACGATTTCTAGTGATGGGTGACCTGAGTCGCCTTGCGCCTCAATTGCGCGAAGTCAGCTTCGCGGAATTTTTTATTTCGACGAAGGCGATCCCGTTCACCCCGCTGCAGGCAAGCCACAAATTGCCGTCGGGAGTGGGGACCATGTTGCGCACCACGCCTCCGCCGGACGGGATGATCCACGTTTGGAATTTCTCCGTCTTGGGGTCGAAGCGCACGACTGTGTTCGGCTTAGTGTTCGATTCGCTGTACCAAATGACATCTCCAATAGCGGTGATGCCGTAAGGCCTGGAGCGTGGCCCGCCGGGAGAGGCCCACTCCGTGACATTACCCGTCTTTGGATCGAGCCGTCCCAGGTAGCCGCGCGAATAATCCGAATACCAGATCACATCGTCGGGAGTAATGGCCACGCGCCGGGGGTGCGAATCCACATGTGGCAACACGTACTCGTGAATGGCCAGCGTGTCCGGATCAAGGCTGGCCACCTTATTGCTACCAAACTCGACGAAGAAGGGAACGCCTTTCGAGCTGACCACCATGCCGTAGGGATTCGACTTCAGCGTCGGCGAACTGACCACTTTCACTTCGCCCGTTTTCGGATTCAGCCGTCCCACCATGTTCCCGCCTTGAACGGTAAAGTAGATGTTTCCGTTGGGCGCAAAGAGCAAAGTGTGAGGATCCTTGGCTTGCGGATCGGACATCGGATATTCGGTCACGTTGCCCGTCTTCGGATCAAGCTTCCCGATGTAAGCCTTGAAGTTTGCCGTGAACCAGATGTTCCCGTCTTTATCCGGGCACAAGTCCGTGCGGACCGGACATTGGCGTCTTCAAAGGATATTCCTTGAATTGCTGCGTCTTAGGATCGAATCGCCCAAGCACATTGGCCATCTGCCCCGTGTACCACACCGAGCCGTCCGGGGCGAAGGCGGGATCGTGCGGCCTCGAGCCCGGCGTTGGCACTTGCCACTCCTTGATGGAAACCTCGACGCTTCCGGGAATCACTACCGCATCGGGCGCGGGCCTCTCCGGGAAGTTCTTTGCTAGATAGTCAGTGACCGTTGCGATCTGATCTTTCGGCACGGGCGCGCCGGCGGTCACCATCATGTGCAGGACCGACGTCCACTCTTCCCGGTTGTGTCCTGCATTCGTAACCGTGGTAAGAGCGTGGCACGAAGCGCAGGCCTTCTGGACCGTCTCCTTGCCGTTGCCGTCGGGCAATTGGGGCGGGTTCTGAGCCAAGCCGGGAAGAAAGAAGCAAACAAAGGCCGGCACCGCGAAAAAGAGCAGCCTTCCAGCCGCAGCGGCTTGCTTCCCTTGGTTAGGCGTCGCGCTCAGTCTCCTACTCACTCGCTCTGTGTGGCGACTTGATTCGCGCATGGGGACCTCCATATCGCTGCTAGTTCGCTGGTAATCTACGCCCGTAGTCCCGCTCGCGCAATCGGCAAGCGGTCAACTCCTTTCAAATCAAGGAGAACTGTCTTCTCGCCAGTACGATGGGCGGCAGGGGACGGTTAGCCAGGAACGGGCACCTCATTTTCTGGCTAGCTTTGGTTGCTAATTTATCAAACCGATGGAGGTCTTGTTCGTCTATCTACCAGGGAGGGTTTGTCCATGAAATCGCTCTTGAAGGTTTTTCTGTTTGTTGTGGCGGTGATTTGCGGCTTCTGCGCCTTGTCTGCGATGGCTGGTGCTCAGGATGCCCCAACACCTCCCATCCCGCCTGCGCCCCCTTCTTTCGATTCCCTAGCGCCCCCTATGCCGCCCGCTGCTCCGGCTCGGTTTTACGGCGCGACGCCAGCCGTGCCCGCTGCTCCAGCGCCCCCGGCGATGCCCCATGCCCGCAATGCCTGCGGTTCCTGCTGTACCTGCGTTTCCGGCCGAGCCAGGCTGGCCGGATTGGGATGGCCGCCATTCGGTGAGCATCTCCGACGGTCATCACCAACCAGCGTCGGATTGCTCCGACCTGCATGTTCGTTTCGACGAACGCGACGCCGTCATGGAATCGGAAGAGCGCACGGTAACGAAGGCTGATGCGCCCACTCTTCGCGTTCGCCCGCACAAAAACGGAGGCGTTCAGGTGCAAGGCTGGGACAAGGACACCTATTCGGTGACGTCCTGCAAGTTTGCCTCAAACGAAGATGGGAGAGCACAGCGAATTCTGGCGCAGATGACGCTTTCTGTTAAGAACGGTGAAGTCTCGACGAACGGGCCCAGCGACGAGGGCGATTGGACGAACTACCTGCTCATTCGAGCGCCGAAAGCGTCGGTCATCGATTTGGAGACCGCCAACGGCCCGCTTTCTCTCTATAGCGTGGACGGAAAACTGACAGCTCATGCCACGAACGGCCCGATCTCTCTGCGCGATTTTTCTGGCGATGCAGATGTCCGCGCGACGAACGGCCCCATCTCCATCAGCGGAGGCAGTGGCAACGTGCGCATTCACACCGAGAATGGTCCGATCTCCATCAACCTGAAAGGGACGACGTGGAGCGGCGCGGGGCTGACCGCCGATGCGCAGAACGGTCCGCTGACGCTTTCCGTTCCATCTGACTACAAGTCCAGCTTCAGCGTGGAATCTCGCAACTATTCCCCGATGAGCTGCCATGCAAGCATTTGCGAGAACGCGCGGAAAACCTGGGACGACAACAATCGCCGGATCGAGTTCGGTGTTTTACCGGCGATGATCCGGCTTTCGACCGTGAACGGCCCGGTTTCCATCCAATCTTCGCGCGGTGAAATGTAACTCCGGCTTTTTGCCGCATTTATTCAGACTGCAGCCGAACGCTGCGGCATAACGTCTCACGCCCTTTTCGCACCGCACATGCTGCGAAGATGGACGCACTCTATCCGTTGCAGATAAGATTCACCGCATGATTCCCGAAGCGCGTGTGGCCCAACCGGTCGGCGAAGCGGAAGCCGTACAGCTCGTGCGCGAAATTTTCAGCATCGATGTCTCCGCCAAATCGCTCCCCGGCGAGTACGACGACAACTTTCATCTCACCTCGTCCGAAGGACGCGAGTTTGTCCTGAAAATCATGCATCCTGCGAGGGAGCAGTCTTTCGTCCAGATGCAATGCCACGCGCTGCAACATCTGGCTCGGCGTGCGCCTCACCTTTTGCTTCCGCGCGTTTGCCAAACGCCGAGTGGTGACGCGTTCACAATTGCGACGCTTTCGGATGGAACGAAGCGTCTCCTCTGGCTGCTCACGTTTGTTCCCGGAACGGTTCTTGCCAAAGTAAGTCCGCACACGCCGGAATTGCTGCGTAGTCTCGGCCAATTCCTCGGCCAAATGGATGCCGCGCTGGCCGATTTTTCTCATCCGGCCGCGCATCGGGATTTGAAGTGGGACATCTCTCGTGCTGGTTGGATTCGTGATTATCTGCACCACATCGATGATTCGACGCAGCGCGCACTCGTCGAAAAGGTTCTTGCGTTATATGAATCCGAAGTCTTTCCAGCACTGCCATCTCTGCGCCGCAGCGTCATCTACGGCGACGCCAACGATTACAACGTCTTGGTCAGCCAGCCCTGGCCACAGCCTCGAAAAGTAGTCAGCGTGATTGACTTTGGCGACATGCACCACGGTCTCACCGTTTCCGAAGTCGCCATCGCCGCCGCCTACGCGATTCTCGGCAAGGAAGACCCGCTGTCCGCAGCGAGCTGCCGTGGTCGCTGGCTATCACAGCGCCTTTCCGCTAAGTGAAGCCGAAATCAGCGTTCTGTACCTGCTCATTGCTATGCGGCTCGCGGTCAGCGTTACGAATTCCGCGCATCGCAAATCTCTGGTTCCCGAAGATCCGTACGTGACGATCAGCGAAGCCCCCGCGCGGGAAGCAATCGAGAAGCTTGCGTCAGTTCACCCAAGATTCGCGCACTACACGTTTCGCGATGCCTGTGGTTTGCCCGCGGTCCCACAAAGCGAAAAAGTCCAGAGGTGGCTCGCCTCAAATATGAGCAACGCGGCATCTATTCTCGACACGGATCTGCGGACTGCTCCGAGTATTGTCTTTGACTTGAGCGTCGGCAGCACATTCCTTGGCGCTAATCCACGCACAGCAGAGACTTTCGCCCTCAGCGAGTTGATTTTCACCCGGATGAAACAAGCGAAGGCTGAGGCAGGAATTGGCCGCTACAACGAACCGCGCCTGCTCTACACGTCGCCGCTTTTTGGAGCCAGCACAAATCCCACCAATGAGCGGCGCACCATTCATCTGGGAATCGATCTATTCGCTGCGCCCACCACGCCGATCCACGCGCCGCTCGACGGAATCGTTCATGCCGTCGCCATCAATACCGCGCCTCTCGACTACGGGCCGCTCGTGATTCTTCGTCACACAACCGGCGACGGCC
>CAVSIW010000069.1:0-8624 GCA_963727945.1 uncultured Acidobacteriota bacterium | reverse complement strand
TTTTGCGCTTTGCGATCCATTCGCGCAAACGCGTCAGCCCCGCCACATCGCCAAACGACGCGTCACGCCGCACCGTCTCTATTAACCCATCGCTCTTCAGAGCCTGACGCTTTGCGTCCAGCACGTCATCCAGCAATCCGGCATCGGCGCGTCCTCGTGAGAGGATGCACATTCGCAGCGCGCGCATCGCCTCTTCTTCAGAAAGACCGGCAAGGTTTCGCGCGACCTGTCCGATACCCGTCGACGTCCAGGGACACAGGGATGTGTTGCTCTCGATTTACTTCCGCAAGCACGCTCTTCACACCCGGCAGTAACTCCTCCGCCGTAGGCAAGCCCAACTCAAATGGCGCCGCTTCCGCCGCAAGCTCCGCAGGTAACTGTAGTGACGGTGCCAGTATCACAATCGCCCGCCGTACCGTCCGAAATTTCTCCGCCAAGTCCCGCAAGCGGCGGCAGATGCGGTCGTTGTCGCAATAACGCGCAAAATCCTTCAGCAAAAAGATGGCATCGCCCTGAATCAGAGAAATATTGGCCAGCCCCTGTTCCGGCTGTTCCGTGTTGTAGATAGTCGCCCCGTGATATTTCGCCAAGCCCGCCGTGACGCTCCACTCATACAGCGGCACACCCAATTCCGTCGCCACTTCCAATAGCAACTGCTCGAATCGCTCTTCTTCGGGAGTTTCGACGGTGATGATCGGGTGCCGCGAATTTATCGAGCAGCCGCAGCTCGTCATGCTTGTTAGGTTTGGCCGTTGCACCCGGCCCGGCGCATGCCCGATTCCCGCGCCCGAGCCCGCCGTTCTTCCGGCAATGGCGGCGCAGGCGCGTTCGGCGGCCCTTTCAGCTCGTTTGACAAAGCAGTGCGCCTCGTTTAACGTTAGAAGTTTGAGCGATACCTAAAAGGAGCAATAGATGGCCCAGGGACAGGCTACCAAAATCAAGAAGAAGAAAAAGTCGGTTTTGAAGCGTGCGGCGCAAGCTCGTCAACGCGCCGATGTGAATCGCGCCAACCGCACCCGGGTCCGCACTCTTGATGCGGCGTTTGCGCACCGCGATTACCGCCGGAGACGCCACAGCCGCGGGCAATCTTCTCCATCCCACGATGTCCGCGATTGATCAGGCCATCACCAAGGGTGTGTTGCACGAAAACACCGCGAACCGCTACAAATCGCGCCTAACGATTGCCTTCAACGGCGTCAAGGCAAAGGCCGCAAAGTAACGACTCTCTGCACGAATGGAATTTGTCTATAAGGGCGGGTTTCAACCCGCCCTTCTTTTTTCTCTGGAAAAGCAGCCCGTTAAAGCTTGGACATTCCAACCACAATCAACGGAATGCCAAACAGAAAACTCAGCCACATAGTGTGCAGCGGCCACGCCGGCCATCCGCGCTTGGCGCGCGTTCGAGCGTACTCCTTTACTTGTGCCCCCACCAATAGACCGGGAGAGTGAACCGAGATGGATACTTAAAACCCACGTCACTCAATTTCCCGTACATGTACCAGTAGCTCACGGTAGGAACACCGAAAAAGAGAAGCCCAACAAAGAGATAGGGATCGCGAACCAGGACAACCCAAAAGACGTGGAAATCAAACATGCCCACTCCGGCGGCTACTAATTGCTCGCGGCCCGTGCTTCGCCTCTCGTCAGTTCCGAAACCAAAAACTCCAATACCGTTCGTGGGTCCTTGCCACCCTTTAGCCAGTCGTCCGCCCTTTGAAGCGCGCGCAATCCTGCCAGCAATCGTGCCTTCGATATCTTCCGTGCATTCTGAAGCGCCAACTCCGCCTTGTCCGGGCTCATTCCAAGTGCTCGCGCCGCTTGCCATCCGTTTGTCATGCCTTTCAACTCACTGGCTTCCATCACCTTACGATAAGTCCAGGTAATCGCGCCGAGCATCTCCAACGGCACTTCCCCGTCTCTTAGCAATTGGTCGAGGAGTTCCTGCGCCTTCTTCGCCTGCCGCGACGCCAGCATGCCCGCCAACTCCCAAACCGTCGTCGTCTTTCCGGAGATCACCAGTGCGCTCACATCATTTCTGCCGATGAACTTCTTCTCGCCCGCGAACGTCGCTAGCTTTTTGATCTCCGTTTTCAAGCGCATCAAATCCGCCGCCACGAACTCGGCCAAATCCTCCGCCGCGCCTTTCTCAAACTCCACGCCCTCTTCTTTCCCGATCGTACGGGCAAACGCCACCGCCGACGTGTGCCGCTGCTCCGGTTTTTCCCCAAGCCCGCATGCCACCACCAGCGTCTTCTCCGTCAGCAATTTCCCCAGTTTCATACGCTGGTCCAGCCCGGTTGCTTCCACCACCAGCACCGTGAACGGTGCAGGATTCTCCAGGTACGCGGCGAGCTGCGCCACGGCCTCTTCCCGGTTTTTCTCCCCGAGTTTTTCAATCGCTTCCGCCTCTTCGAGGAAAACCACTTGCTGCGGCGAAAGCATCGCCATCGTTTGCGCTTGATCCAGCGCTGCTTGCGTTTCCCCGCGGCCCGCCGAGTACCGCGAAACCGCCCATGTCCGCGCCGCCTCCGGCACGAACTTCTCAATCAATTGCTTGCGGCAGTCATCGCGCAGATACGGCTCTTCCCCGTACAATAACAGCGCTGGAATCGCCTTCCCGCGTTCCAGCCGTGCCAGCAACTCTTCCGTGGAAATCTGCGCCATCCCTCGCTCTCCCACCGCGCCTAATAATTCTCTGTAACCGCGGCTACCAGACGCACTGCAAAATCCTGGGCCAGCCGGTCCAGCGCCGGATCTTGCTCTTCGAAAAAGCTTTTCAGGTCCGTCGAAATCTCATACTGATTGCGAAAGATAAAATTGTCCGTGTGATAGAGCACTTTCTGCGTCGCGCTCTCCGTCAAAGTCACTTCGCATTTCACCGTCACAAGCATCGTCGTCGCGCGGCCCGTCGTCGTGTCAAACAGCAGCGGTACCGCCTCCAAGCTCAACACCTTACCTCTCAATACCGCGTCACCCTCTTCGGGAACCGACACCACGCGGTACGATGTCTTCGCCAAAAATTCATGCACCGTAGCTGCGGTCAACTTCTGCTCCAACCGGTAACTCGTCGTCTTGTTCTCCAGCGCAGGAATCGCGATCACGTGAATAGTTTTGGGCAACGCCGCACTGTGCCCCGCGACGTGATATCCGCAACCGCAAGTCAGCGCCACGGCTGCGACCGCCACCCTCAAGACTCGCGTCCCGATCATGGCAGCATCTCCGCCAGCTTCACCGCGTTCGCCGCCGGCAATCGAATGTTATCCGCCGCCCCCCAGAACCACCACGCTCCCGCCCGCGCCGGATCCTCCTCCGGCTTCGCCAAGTGCGCCACTTTTTCTCCCGCTACGCTTACGTTGCTCGGCCCGGCATCCCCATCCGCCGGAATCGCAAATCCCGCTTCCGCGCACCCTGCGATGACCTGCTCGATTTTGGTTCCCGGCACAAGCTCCGCGCACCCCGCAAACGTCGTCCCGTAGAACACCGGCGCATGAATCACCTGCACTGCCGGCATCACGGATTTCTTTCCCACGCACGCCTTCGTCTCCGCGCGCAGCCGCTCTCGCACAATGCTTAGCTTCTGTTTGCTGCCAGGGCCATACCGGTCCAGAAGATTAAATGCCACTTGCGTATCAAACACGGGCTGCCCCATCCCCTGGAACGACAACAATTGCCCCGTCTGGCTTTCCAGCTCTTCAATTCCCGCGCGTCCCGCTTCCGAAACGGCCTGAAAGCAAATCACCACCATTCGCGACACGCCGATCTTGAACAAACCTAACGCCAAAGAAGCCGCGACTGTCCCTGCCGCCGAAGGAATGGCGTAGACTCCCGCATTGCTTGGAAATTTTCTCCCGTGCAGCGAATCCAATTTCGGGAACCAACTCACCGTGCCGCTCTCCGCGGCTGTCGCTCCGGAGAAATCAACAATCTTCGCACCGGCCGCCTTCGCCGCTCCCAGATTTGTCCGAGTGAACTCCGCCGATCCCGTGAAAAATACAATCCCAGCCCGCTCGAAACTGCCTTCTTCCACCGGTTGAATCACCGCCGGCTCGCCGCCCGCCTCGATCAACGTGCCGGCTGCCACTTCTTCATCCACCAGCCGAATTTCCGCCCCTGCAAACCGGCTCTCCTCCAATAACGAGCGCAATTCCGCCCCCAGCAGCGAAGATGCACCCGCAATCACAATTCGGTTGGAATCCCGCTCAAGCGAAGGCATGAATCACGCGGTCCGCGAGACCAGCGCGGTGCCGCAGCATGCGCACCAGATGCAGCGCCACGCGTACCGCCGCATAGCGAGTCACCAAATCACCAGGACAGACTCCGAATATTTCCAGACCACCGCCAAAATCAAGAACAACAAGACGATCGTCAGCGACGGCTGCTTCCGTGTCCACGGAAAATCCTTGAAGCTGTTGTATCGAATCGTGCTCGTCATCAGCGCGCCTAATCCTGCCGCCAGCAGCAACCACGACGACCGACCACTGCCAATCATGCAACGGCTCCTTGAAGCCGTGCACCATTGCTGCAACCACGCCCGCCGCTGCCGGCGTCGGCATTCCCACAAAATACTTCGATCCGCCTGGCGCCATGCCCTGCACATTAAATCGCGCTAGCCTCCACGCGCAGCAAATCAGAAAAAGCAGGCAGCTGCCCCACGCCAGATCTCCGACGAGTTGCCCAGCCCGCCTTCCGTCTGCCGGCAAACTCCGCACTCCCCATGCATAAGCCATCACCGCCGGCGCCATTCCGAAACTCACCACGTCCGCCAGCGAATCGAATTGAACCCCAAACTCCGTGTTCGTTCCGGTCATTCTCGCGACGCGTCCATCCAGTGAATCGAACACCACGGCCAGTCCGATGGCCATCGCAGCGTGGTCAAAGTCGCTCCATGTTCCCGCGAGCGACGCGACCACCGCGTAGTATCCGCAGAAAAGATTCGCCGCCGTGAACAAACTGGGCAGCAAAAAAATCCCTCGCCGTAGCCGTGGGCTTCTGAGGCGCTTCTCTTGAAATGGAATCTCGTGTTGTTCGATTTCCGTCATGGTTACGACTGTCTAGCCGCCACGTTGCGTTTACGTCCGCCTCGGTACCTTGCTGCTCTTTCGCGAGTCCATCGCCCGTTTTCTTGGGCCATAGCGCCAGCACGCTCGCGCCACCTTTCACGTTGTCACCCAACTTCACCAAAATCTCCGCATCCTTCGGCACCCACACATCCACTCGCGATCCGAATCTCACCAAACCGATTCTCTCGCCCCTTGCCACTCGCTCGCCGGCCTTTTTCCAACTCACCACTCGCCGCGCAATCCATCCCGCGATCTGCTTGAACACCATCTCTCCGGCATCCGTCGAAAGCGTGAACACATTCTGCTCGTTTTCCATCGAAGCCCGCTCGCGCATCGCCGCAAGAAACTTTCCCGGCCGGTATTCCATCTTCGTAATAACTCCCGATGCAGGCGCTCGATTGACGTGCACGTTCCATACCGCCAGAAAAATGCTGATCCGTTTTCCGGCCCGCCCCGCGTTTTCCTCTTCGGTCACGACCACAACACGGCCCGTCCCGGGTGACACGACCGCCCCAGGTTCGGCAGGTATCACGCGCTCTGGATCACGAAAGAACGAGAAGACAAAAAGCGCCAGGCACACCAACGCAACTGCGGCTATCGTCCAGTGCGCAAAATACGCCGCGCCCCCCAACACCAGAAGCGGCAACCCGAAATAGTAGCCCTCTTTGACCATGCTTCAGGAATATACCCCATCCGCCTCGCCCGCTGTGTGAACGCGCGGGCAAACATGGTCATTCTACGACAGAATTTTCGGGGTAGCGGGCGCTATTGCGTGTACTATGCCCGCGCGCGTTGGATACGCGCGGCAATCCGCTCCATCTCATCTTTGCAGTGGAGCTTCATCTTCTTTAGCTTGATTTCTTCCAGGAGGTCTTCCGAACTGAGGTAAGGAGCGGTGGAGATTCGGTGCAGTTCTGCTTCGTATTTCGAGTGCTGCTCGGCCAGACGCTGATAGTCGGCGTCTGTGTCGAGGAGTATGTCCCGAGGTGCCCGCTGTGCTGTTGCCATGCGTCCTCCTGACGACTACGCGAATTGAATTGTGAACACTACATGAACGCAAGATAGCACTCTGGATGGCGGCGTCAAGGGGCAACCTGTAGGAATTTGGTCCTAGCCTGTGAGTTTTCGAATTCCATAGTCACCGCCGCCTCATCCGGCTCCCGGTAGTAGCCCTTCCGCCGTCCCGTTTTGGCAAATCCCTGCTTCTCGTAAAACGCGATCGCGCCCGTATTTGATTCTCGCACCTCAAGATACGCGCTCTTGCGCCTCTCCAACCGAAATTCCATCAAGCGCCGCCGCAAGCAGCGCCGTTCCCTTTCCCCTGCGCCTGTGCTCGCAGGCCTACCGCCAGGTTCAATACCTCGGCCTCGTCCGCAACCTGCCTCCCCACCAAGAATCCACTGATCTCTCCCTCCGTCTCGACTCACAACGCAAGCATCGCCGTCGTCTTCCTCAAATTCGGGTAGCTATCTCTCGACCAATTCGCCGCTTCCGGTGACTCTCCAGCAATCGCCTTCACCGCGTCCGCATCCTCCGCGCGAAACCTCCGGACATTCGCGAACACCTCGTTCGCTCCTGCTCTCAACTCCCACGCTCCGTCCCGCCCTTCCAGTAAACATCTCCGCGTCCGAGTCGCCGCACATAATTCGCATTCAGCTTCAGTGCATCCGTTAATCGCCCTTCGAGCGCCCATCGCCGCCCGATTCTTCCAATTGCCGGACAAGGCTCTCGCACTCAACTCAACGCTCTCGCCTGCCTCTCGCGCGCTCTCGCCATGCTTCTTGGGTGATCACCTTTTCCGCATCCATCGAAATCCAGCGCACACGTTCCTGCGCCGTGCGTTGCGCCACCCAACCGAGAACTTCCGCCGGCCCCGCAACCATCTCCTCTTCCACCTCCTCGAGGCTAGCCCCTTGCCTCCGAAATAGTCCCCCATACACCTGATCCCGGTGCGCATCAAAGAACGCCGCAACGTACTGGTTCCCACCTACAGCTTCCGAAGCAAGCGCCTCCAATCGCGATACGTTCGCAATCCCTCTCCCATACACCTCAGCCCAAGCCTTCACCGTCGTCAAACCCATCCGCACCCCCGTAAACGATCCAGGCCCCGTTGCCACCGCAAACACCTCCACATCCCGTATCTCCAATCCGGAAGCCCTCAATGCTTCCTCCGCGCTCGGCAGCACCCAGGACGAATAATCCGCCGTTCCCTCATGTGCGATCGCCTTCAAAACCTCGTCGTCCCGCAAAACGGCCACACTGCCCCGCGAATCGCACGTGTCTAGCGCTAGGATGATCACGCGCGCATTTTACCGCACACCAGCCGCACTTTCCGAAGTCACATCCATGTAACACGCGGAAATCGCGCTTGAAACACACGTTTCACCCTCATTTTCTCGCGTTTCTCCCAATCTATCCCTCAGCCACAATTCTCTTTCTTGCAAACCACCCTTAGCAATTCGACTGCCAAATTCGTATCTAATTTTCCCTAACCTTATGATTCCACAGGATATATCTTGACTCTTGCAACACACACATTTAAACTTTGTAAGTATCTCAGGGGGCTTCTGAATCCATGGACTACAAAATCGGTGACAAGGTCGTTTACCCGAACCACGGCGTCGGACTTGTAGAACAGATTAGTTACGGTGTCTTGAACGGTAGAACCGAACGTTACTTCATGATTCGCATCGTTTCCAGCGGCTTGCGCGTCATGGTTCCTCAATCAAACGCATGAAACCGTTGGCCTTCGTTCCGTGATTCGTTCCACGGAATCCATCAAAGTCCTTGGCTTCCTCGAAAAGGGCAAACTCAACTCTCACCACGACTGGAAGCACCGCTTCAAGGAAAACTCCGAGCGCATGCGCACCGGTTCCCTCCTCGAAGTCGCCGTCGTCCTCAAGAGCCTCGTTTCCCTCAGCCGCAGCAAGCCCCTCTCCTTCCGCGAAAAGAAAATGCTCGAACGCGCGAAGTATCTTCTCGTCAGCGAGATGGCCACCTCGCGCAACACCACCGCGGAAAGCGCCGAGGCCATCGTCGTCAAGTCCCTGGCCAAGGCCAAGCTGCAATTCCCGGTAATGACCGAAAAATTCGAATAGCTTTTGTCTTTCGTGAGGGGCGCAGCTTGCTGCGCCCCAGTTCAGCACCTTTAGCAATTCTCCGGCGGGCAACCCAAATTGCCCGTTTTTTCTTTTTCCAGCGCATTCAACTTTTTTCAGCCATTCCTTGTTACCTTCCGTTTTTCGCGTCTGTGCTCTTTGTGCCTCTGCTCTACGTTGTTTCTTTTTTCCCAATCCTCGCTGTTGCAAATCTATGCTCATGAAAAGAATGAAACGCCATATTCCCCAATTTCGTCGTATACTCTGAAGCTGTTAGCAGAGTCCCCCCGCTACCCCTTCAAGGATTCTCGATGAGCCCTCATCTCTGTACTTTGTGAGGCAAGCTCGGGAGATAGCCATGAAACTCAGCCTTCTGCTCGCAACTCTTCTGCTTTTGGCGTCGTCCGCTCAAGCCCAGCACCACCATCAGACTCCCGTCACAGAGAACCCTCAAGGTTTCTTGAAC
>CAVSIW010000068.1:0-5438 GCA_963727945.1 uncultured Acidobacteriota bacterium | reverse complement strand
AGATACTGTCGGACGCGCCGGGCCCGCCGGGATTTGAAGAGCCGGTGCGCAGGATCATGGTGGAGCGCATGACGCCGCTGGCGGACCATCTCTCGTACGACGGGCTGGGCTCGGTGATCGCCACGCAAGGCAGCAGCGGCCCGCGCGTCATGATTGACGCGCACATGGATGAACTTGGAGCGGTAGTGCGGCGGGTCACGCCGGACGGCTTTGTGACGATGCAGATGTTGGGCGGATGGCTGGACGAGGCGCTGGTGGATCAGCGTTGGGTCATTATCGGTTCGAAAGGGCCGGTGCGCGCGACGTCGGGGCTACGCGATGCGCACCTGGCCGGCGCCGAGGAACGCGGGAAGCTTATTAATACGCGCGACGCAATCTTCCTGGATATTGGCGCTAAGAATGCCGACGAGGCGCGGCAATTGGGAGTTGCACCGGGCGATCCGGTTGTGCCCGACGCGCCGTTCACTGTGCTAAATGGCACGCAAAACTACATGAGCAAGGCGTGGGATGACCGCGTGGGATGCGCGATTATTCTGGATGTGATGAGGCGGTTCGCGCATGGCGCGCATGCGAATCAGCTATTTTATGCGGCAACGGTGCAGGAAGAGATTGGCTTGCGGGGCGCGCACACAGCGTCGGAGATCGTGAAGCCAGACGTTGGGATCGCGCTGGAGGCCGGCGTCACCCGAGATGTGCCGGGAGTGCGGCCAGACGAGGCGCAGGAATCGCTGGGCGGTGGGCCGGGAATTTTTCTCTTCAACAGCAGCCAGTTGCCGAATCGGAAGTTTGTTGCCCTGGCAAGGCAGACGGCCCGGGAAAAATCGGTTCCGCTGCAGGACGAGCTCATCGTCGGTTATGGCGATGACGGTGCTGAAATTCAGAAGAGCAATGGCGGAGCGCCAACCATTACGCTCGTGGTGCCGACGCGCTACACCCACGGGCACAATGGTGTGATCAATCGCGCGGATTATGACCGCACGGTGGAGTTGCTTGTGGCGTTGATCCAGCATCTCGATGCGGCGACGGTAAAGCAGTTGCGGGATTTTTCGCCGGGGCAGTAGGGCGGAGAACCTGGCGCGCGGTCTGAAGCAATCCGAAGAAATCTGAGGAGCCATGAATGTTTAAAATGACTGCAGTGTGTTCCGCATTTTTGATGTTGCTTTCAGGTGTGGCTTTCGCTCAGCAAGCTCCCGCCCCGCTTCCGTCGAGTGGGGGCACGGCTTATTTGATTCGCGTGGGGCGGCTGATCGACCCGGAAACAGGGACGGCGGCGCCAAACCAGATGATCGCGGTGAGAGATGGAAGAATCGTCGCGATTGGCGCAAATGTTGCGGCGCCTGCTGGAGCGGAAACCATCGATCTTTCGGAGTACTCCGTGCTTCCAGGCCTTGTGGATGCGCACAACCACCTGGCGATCACGTACAAGAAGATTCCGGAGAACGACGTTTACTACTACACGTACATTCAGGAATCGACGGCGTTACGCGCGATTGAGGCGGCGTCCAATGGCATGCAAATGCTTTCTTTCGGCTTTACGGTCGTTCGCGATCTCGGCAACAACGGGATGTACGCGGACACGGCGCTCCGTGTTGCCATTGAGCAAGGCTGGATTCCGGGACCGACGCTCATCAATTCGGGGATCATCATTGGCGGCGTGGGCGGACAATTTTATCCCACGCCTGAAATGGTGAAAGAGCACAACATCGTCTACCCCGAATATCTGGATGCCGATACGCCGGATGAGATCATCAAAGCGGTGCGTCAAAATGTTCTCTTTGGAGCGAAGGTCATCAAGATATGCGTGGACTGCAAGCCCTATGCGTATTCGGTCGATGACATCAAGCTATTCATCAAGGAAGCGGCCAACGCAGGTGGATTGAAAGTCGCCGGGCACGTGCAAACGGAGGAAGGAGCGCGGCGGGCCATCGAGGCGGGCATCTGGTCGATTGAGCATGACATCGGGCTGACGGATGAACTGCACAAGCTGATGGCGCAGAAGGGAATCTGGCGCGTGGGCACGGAAACGCCGTTTACCGAATACCGCGGTTCGCAAGCCGCGTTCGATCGCACCGTGGCCGGGATGAAAAGCGCGTATGCCAACGGCGTGAAGATGGCGTTTTCCACCGATGCCGACTATTACGTGCCGGGCATGACGCGCGGGCAGGTGGTGATCAATTTCCTGAAAAGCTGGAAGGCGGCGGGCATTCCCGACAAGGAAATTCTCAAGATCATGACCATCAACGGCTACAAAGTCTCGGACATATACGAGAAGCGCGGGCCCATCAGAGCGGGCTTCCCTGCGGATTTCATCGCCGTGAAAGGGAATCCTCTTGAAGATATCGAGACGCTGAGGGTCGTGAACTTCGTGATGAAGGATGGGCTCGTATTCAAGCGCGATGGCGTGATGACGCCGGAAAAATTTTTGCATGGCGGACCGGTGAACGGCTGGCGGATACATTGATTCGCTGAAGCGGCTGGGGTCTTTCTAATCGCGGCAGGGGAATGATTGGGCCGCGTGTTTTTCCGCGAATGTCGCGTGGGGTATACTTCCGGCCGCATGGTCACTTTAGGCGGGGCGCGGACGCGATTTCAGGTTGCTAGCGATCAGTCGCTGATCGTCTATTTCGACCCACCTGCCAAGAGCAGCAGCGCTAAAGCCCCGCGCCTACAAAATAAAATCACAATTGAGGGACATGAGCAGGTTCGGAGACTCTTGCGGTTGATGGAGTTGGAGCCGATCGCGGGCGTGCGGAATCTGCATCCAGCGTATTGTTCTTTGCTGATTAAATTTGATGCTGTGAAATTGCGACACTCCGAGCTCGAAGAGAAATTGCGCAGCTATATCGGCCGGCTGGAGAAGGTGGAATTGGCGGAGCCGCGTTTGGTGGAAATCCCGGTGTGTTACGGCGGGGAGTATGGGCCGGATTTGAAGGATGTGGCGGAGTTGCACGGATTGACGACTGAACAGGCTATTAAGCTGCACGCTGCGGGCACCTACATTGTTTATTTTTTGGGGTTCGCACCAGGGTTTGCGTATCTCGGGGAGGTGGCGGAAGAGTTGGTGACGCCGAGATTGGCGACGCCTCGGCGAAGCGTGCCGGCGGGGAGTGTGGGCATTGCGGGGAGGCAAACGGGGGTGTATCCGATTTCCACGCCGGGGGGGTGGAGATTGTTGGGGCGCACGCCCGTGAAGATGTTTCAGCCTGAGAGGGCGAAGATGAGTTTGCTCTCGATTGGAGATCGCGTGCGGTTTGTTGCGATTTCACGTGAGCAGTTTGCGAAGTTGGAGAACGCATGAGTTTGATTGAGGTGCGTGCTCCAGGGTTGCTGACGACGGTGCAGGATTTGGGGAGAGAAGGTTTCGGGCCGATGGGCGTTTCGCCTTCGGGGGCGGCTGATGCTATTGCACTGCGGATTGGAAATCGGCTGGTAGGGAATGCGGAGGGCGCGGCTGCGCTGGAGATGACGCTGCTCGGAGGGACGTTTGTTTTTCCGGAAAACGCGGTAGTAGCGCTGGCGGGATCGGACTTTGGAGCGACGCTGGACGATGTGGTTGTCGAAATGTGGAGTACCGTGGAGGTTGGGGCGGGGCAGACTCTGCGAACGGGGCCGACTCGAGGGGGAGCGCGATGTTATTTGTGCGTGCGGGGCGGGATTGAGGTGAAGCTATTTTTGGGGAGTGCGTCCACGCATGTATTGAGCGGGCTGGGTGGGTTTGAGGGCAGGGCATTGCGGAAAGGAGATGTGTTGAAGATTGGAGCTGGGAGCGGGAGTTTTCGGACTTTTCGGAAACGGACTATTGCGAGGCGGGCGCTGGAGAAGTTGGCGCCGCGAAAAGCTTTGCGCGTTACGGTGGGCCCTCAGAGTGACTGGTTTTCGCCCGAGGTGCGGAACGCGTTTTACGCGGGGACGTACCGGGTGGCGGAGGAATCGAACCGGATGGGGTTGCGGATGGAAGGGGCGGCGATAGCAGCTGCGGGCGGAGAGATGATCTCTGAAGGCGTTTCGTTGGGAGCAGTCCAGATCACGGCGGGTGGGCTGCCGATTATCTTGTTTGTGGAGCAGCAGACGACCGGCGGGTATCCGAAGATTGCGAATGTGATTTCCGCGGATTTGAATAGTCTGGGGCAGCTTCGGCCGCGTGATGAGATTCGGTTCGAACTGGTAGATTTGGAAACGGCGGTGGTTCTTTTGGCGGCGCAAGAAAAATTGCTGGCTTCGAAGGAGTTGATAGTGGAATGAAGGTCATTGATCTGAACTGCGATATGGGCGAGATACCCGAAGCGATTGCCGACGGCACGCAGGAAGCATTACTGAGGTCGATTACCTCGGCGAACGTGGCGTGCGGCGGGCATGCGGGCGATGCGGAAACGATGCGCGCGACGATTGAGCAGGCGCTCCGGAGCGGCGTGGCAATCGGGGCGCACCCGGGGTATGCGGACCGCGAGAATTTCGGGCGGCTGGAATTGAAGATGTCGGCGGCTGAAGTGGCAGAATCCGTGTTTGAGCAGGTGCAGGCGCTGGGGGAAGTTGCGGAGAGTTGCGGGGCGAAAGTGGTACACGTGAAGCCGCACGGTGCGCTATACAACCAAGCGGTCCGGAATCGCGAGCTTGCGGCGGCGATTGCGGCGGGCGTGGGACGTTGGAGGCGCGACGTGGTGCTGGTGGGGTTGGCGGGATCGCCGATGCTGGATGTATTTCGCGAGGCTGGATTTGACGTGGCCGCCGAAGCGTTTGCGGATCGAAAGTATGAGCCGGACGGAACGCTGCGGTCGAGAAAATTTGCGGATGCGCTGATTCGCGAGCCAATGGAAGCGGCGCGGCAGGCATTGGGGATGGTAGAACGAGGCGTTGTGACGGCGAGCGATGGGAGCGAAGTAGCGGTCGCGGCGCAGACGATTTGCATTCATGGGGATACGCCGGGGGCGACGGCGATTGCGGCGGAAGTGGCGCGAGTGTTGCGCGGAGCGGGCGTTGCGCTTCATGGGCTCGTTGGAAGATAGAGATTCAGGAGAAGAGCGGGAAAGAACAGAGATAACGCAGAGACACAGAAGTTCGCAGAGACGGGAATGCGGAGATGATTGACGGCACAGCGTCAGGGGCGATGGCAATTGTTGCCGTTGAGATTGCAGATTTCGAGCTTGCCGGCATCGTCCTGGATAACGCGGGCTTGAAGTTTTAGAGTGGGGACTCTGGTGATTCGGTAGGAGCGAGCGATCTCGCCGAGAGAGGGGCCTGTATCGCCTTCTGCGGCCCTCTGGGCGGCTGCCAGTTGCTGCTTGCCGAGAGCTAAGGCGTCCTCGTATTTCATATAGGTTGAGGGGACGAACGGGCCGTCGTTCCTGGCGTAGCCGACCTCGAAATTTCGCGGGGGTTCGTAGCGAACGGGGCGGCCGGCTGAGCCGATCTCGCCATAGCCGCCACCGCCCCAGCCATTG
>CAVSIW010000067.1:0-92743 GCA_963727945.1 uncultured Acidobacteriota bacterium | reverse complement strand
CTCGCCAAGCTTCATCCCGACAATCACAATGTGCAGCCCAAAATTCGGCAGCAACTCCAACTCCTCCGCGATCTCGACCTCCTCGCCTTCCTCGGCAGGGGGGACTACCGCTTAACCTAAACCTTTGCGGCCGGGTGCCGCAGCCCTTCGGTCTTAAAGGCTGCGGGTTTTGACTTTTCCCTCGCCATTCCGCCGCCGCGGCTTCGTCCCTTTCCTGCGGACCAATTTAATCTCCACCCTGCTCCCCAACGCATGCGCCACCCGAATCAACGTCCCAATCGTCAGATTCCGCGGCTCATTCTCCATCGCCGAAATCTTTGGCGCGCTCCTCTCCGCCCCCGCCGCTTCAAACTTTAACTTTCGACTTTCAACTTGTCCTCTGCTATACTTGTATAGCGAGGCCGCCATGCTAGCCATCCGTCTTCCCGAATCCATCGAAAAACGCCTCGAAAAACTTGCCCGCCGCACCGGTCGCACCAAAACCTTCTACGTCCGCGAGGCCATCCTCGAGCATCTCGACGATCTCGAGGACATGTATCTAGCCGAACGCACCCTGGATCGCATCCGTAGCGGCGAAGAGAAGACTGTCCCTCTCGAAGCTGCAATGAAGCGGCATGGCCTGGAAGATTGAACTCTCCGCCCAGGTCGACCGCGATCTGGCCAAGCTCGACCCGCCGCAGACTAAGCGCATCTTGAAATTTCTTCACGAGCGCATCGCGCCTCTGGACAATCCGCGCAGCATAGGGCAAGCCTTGCAAGGCTCCCGGCTCGGCGAGTTCTGGAAATACCGCGTCGGCGATTACCGGCTCATCTGCAAAATCGAAGACAATCGGCTGCTAATTCTCGTTCTTCGCGTCGGCCACCGTCGCGAGGTCTACCGTTAATCCGCTTCCTTGCCAGCTCCCGCAGCCTTGCCGCAGCCTTCGATTTAAACCCCGCGGGTTTTGACTTTTCCTCCGCCATTTCCCCGCCGGCCAACCTTCGTCCCTTTCCTGCGGACCAATTTAATCTCCGCGACTTTGGTGGCACAGCCATTCCTGGCTGTGCAGCCATACACTGCCACCCAGCCCAGCCGAAAACTCGCCAATCACAAATCACTCCGCTACAATCTTCTCCCTGGCAGCCTTCCGCCGCACAAAATCCGCACAGGCAAGAATGCCCGTGCCACTTTAGAAGCCTGTTGTCATGACCTTCTACCGCCGCAATCTCCCTCACTGGCATCCCGAAGGCAAAACCATCTTCATCACCTGGAGACTCTACAACTCTCTGCCTGCGGCCCTCTTAAAGAAAATGCGCACCGCCGCGAAGGACGGTGCCACTCAGCCCGCCGGCATAAGTCCTGAAGAATTCCCCGGAAACAAATTTCTCCAATTCGACTCCTCGCTGGATGCCGCCAAATCCGGCCCGGCCTGGCTACTCGACCCTGAATTCGCCGACTATGCCGAATATCCCATCATCCGTGGTGCCGAGTTGGGCCGCTACGAATTGCACGCCTACGTCATCATGCCCAATCATGTTCACGTCCTATTGGATCCTCATCTGCCCCTCGCCAAAATTTCTGGTGTCATCAAAGGTGTCGCAGCGCGGGACATTAACGCTAGACTAGGCCGTTCCGGCAAACCCCTCTGGCAGGACGAATCCTTCGACCACTGGATAAGGAATTCCGCTGAGTTTGAACGCATCCGCCACTACATCGAATGGAACCCGGTTCGCGCGCGCCTCGCTGCCAGGCCCGAAGACTGGAAATGGTCCAGCGCCGGTAATCCTTATTTCAAGCGAGGGGCCATATCCGCTGCCCCGTCAACCATTCACTGACTCCGGCCAACTTCAACGGCCCAGCCATTCCTGGCTGCGCGATCCCGGGTGCCGCAGCCTTCGCTTTGAAGCTCGTCTTTTCCGCTCCGGATGCATTTGCGGAGGCTGCCGGTTTTGATTTTTCCTCCGCCATTTCGCCGTCGCCCCGCCTTCGCCCCTTTCCTGCGGACCAATTTGATCTCCACGACTTTGGTGGCACAGCCATTCCTGGCTGTGCAGCCATACACTGCCACCCAGCCCAGCCGAAAACTCGTCCGGTACCCCAGCCTCCAGTGGCAACTGCCCAGGCCAGGCCGGGGAGGCTCCGTGTTCTGATTTTCCTCCGCCGTTCCGCCTCTCTCTCCCCGATTTTTTCAGCTTTTCGCTTGACAAAAAGTGGCTCTCAGCGTATATTAATCTTCAGGTAATGTTATGCCCGACCCTGGGAACGCCAGCATCCCTGCTGGCGTTTTTGTTTTTGCATCAAGTCTTGTCCCTAAACTCCTTAGAATCCGCACTTACGAAAAACATGCCCGTAAGCCCTTTGGAATCCGCACTTCCAAAACACGGGACTTAAAGTCCTTTAGAATCCGCACTTACAAAAAACAGGGGGAGGGGGGGGTATGGTTAACCAGACACCCGACCAAGGGTGTCTGTCCCGAACGACCAGCGGAAGTGAGGGATCTCTCTTGTTGGGTGCCGCACGCCTGCCCTCTTCCCCCGCTGGGCTGCCTCCTATCGCCTCAAATAGCACCGGCGGTGCTAAGCTCCACACGCTCTCCATGTTCGCAGGGGGTTCGATGAAAATCTCCCATGTACATTGCCGCGTGCAAGACTTGCCGGCCGCAGCCCGCTGGTTCCAACAGGTGTTGCTGGCCGCTCCCGTGTTCAATAACGAGCGCATGGCCTGGCTGGGCTTTGGAGAGTTTGGAGTGATTCTGGATGCCGCGCCTGCGGATAGCGCGCTTACACTCGGCTTCGATAGCGACGACTGCGACGCAGACTATCGTACGGTCATTGGCCGCGGCGCGGAAACCATCGAGGCTCCGCAAGATCGCCCGTGGGGCGCTCGCTCCGCCTACCTCAAAGGACCAGGCGGCCTAACGGTCGAAATCGAACAGCTCCTGAAACGCACCTGAGCCCTCTTGGTGTCATTCGAGTGCAAAAAAAGAGGGAGCCGACTTCGCCCCCTCCTCTAAAGGAACCGCCGCAATCAGCTATTTATGGCCGGAGTGCGTTATCCGCGCCATGATATCGCGCCGGCTGTCCGCCACCGTCGCACTGTTGAACACAGTCCGATCCGCCGCGCTCAACTTTCCCAGCGTAGCGTTGACGGCTGCAGCCCACTTGTCCATGCCTTCGGCATTGGGGTAGTTGATGACCAGGCACCGTGTCGATGGCGCCATGTTATTCACGTACTGCTCATCTAGGCCGTAGTACGTCGCCGCGCCGTTCTTGATTTGTTCATCAAACGTCGGCACCAGGTACTTCTTGAGAACTGCAGCGTACTCGCCGGGCCCGTCCCGGGCTGGCATTTGAGCAGACCACGCGCAGATACGCTGGCTCTCCGCTGCCTGCACGGTACATCGTCGTCTGCATCAAATAGTCTTCGTGCTTGGTGAGCTGCCGCAGCCCGGGCTGCGTCCGCCCTTGCGCAATTCGTCGAGCACCTTCATCAGTTCCGAGTATCGAGCTCGATGTCCACGCCGAGCCGTGCGTATATCCGTCCGGCGTGTGCACGATGCTCTCGAACGTCGAGTAACCTAGAATCGTCCCGTCGGGCCACACCGTATCTTTTCCGCAACCGGTACAAATGACTTCTCCGTGTTCTCGGAATACTGTCCCCAACTCGCTCTCGGTACCTGGAATTGGCTCACGTACGTATAAACAATCGGCTGCCCTGGCCCCGACTGCGAAAAAGCAATCGGCGAACTAACGACCGCCAGCGCCACCAACATCAGGCCCACCGCCACACCAATCCATCGTTTATTCATGCATTTCTCCTTGGCTGGCCAGTCAGCCGCGCGGGGCAACACGTTGGAAGGTCGTTCCTCGTCGCTCACTCGCGGGTTCACGGATGGTGAGGAGACACGGCGTTCTGTTTAGTGAATAACCTGGAATATAGGGCTTGCGCCCGGGGCACCGGCCAGTGTGCACGAACCTCACGCCCCCGCCCTCCCCGTGTCAATCCAATTCCTCCGCCGGGCGACTCCTTCGCGCACAAAAAAAGAGGGGGCAAACTTCGCCCCCTCCCCTCAAGGGAAACTAAGCACTCAGTGGGTTGCTGCGACTGCAACCTTGTGGAACGTTGAGTACTCCGCCTCGAACTTCTTCACCACGGGGATGCCCTCAGTGAACCGCGCCATGATCTTCTCGATCTGTGGATACAGTTCGCGGTTGAGAGCTCCGCGTACTCCTTGTTCTCCCACAAGCTGATTGCTTCCAGTTCCCTCTTTTCCGGTGTCACGAGCACCAGCTCATCCAGGAAGCCCTTCTGCTTGCGAAGCAGAGGAAGGATTTCCTTTCAAACGTTACCGGAAATCGTTGACTACATTCGGCTTCTAGTTGCAACACGACTTCACGTGCAAACATATAAGCCTCCCTCTCTTTTTGAGTGGGGGGCGATGCCGCTGATCCCCTCCGTTTTCTCTACAGAGCCCCAGGATTCGAAAGTTCATTCCGTCCCCCACTGCACGTTCCCACTCCAATCACCCAATTTCAGTGCCCACCGTCACCCATCTGCGTGACCGCCGACACTCACATTTGCCCGCAGCGAGCTCTCAGCCGGGTACCGCACCTTCGCTTTAAAAGCTGCGGGTTTTGACCTTTCCGCCGTCGAAGCACGACACGTCTCCTTTCCTACGCACGATCCTGGGCCAGTGCGCTAGTTCGACGGTCCGTTAAGGTTTAATGTAATTTCTGGCTTCGGCAGGGGCTTCCGCAGTTGCAATTGAGGACGCATGAATTCCACGAGGATGACTACCATAATGGCAGCCATAAGCACTTGCGTGATCTACTGCGAATCGATGACCTAGACCAGCGAACGCGATGAGTCCGATCCAGAGGGCACCAGCACAACAACGGAACGCGGATTCTTCCGTTCAGCTTGCCCCGCAATGCGGGACAAGTCAGCCACCTCCACGCATCCACATTAAGAAAAAACGGGGTCGCAACGTCGCGCGCGCAAGCCGGGCATTTCGCCATGTCGCACACCCCTTTCGAGGTTTCGTTTACTCTGCCGTGGCTTTCCCGACGCGTCAATGGAACTAAGGGATTGGGAGCACTCATTGGGAAAATGGGCTGGAGCAGGCCATCGCACGTGTGTGTCGTGGCCTGCCCTGCCTTGGCTGGCGTCAATCCCTTGACGTCAGGGGTGTTTTTCTCGTCGGATAATCTGCGCCACTTGTGGGAGGTGCGCAGCGATGTCGCGCACCAAGTTTTGTGATACGCGTCACATACACCTGATAAGCTCGCTTCAATCCTTCACGCAATCTCCTCTGGTCCGCTTCGACGCCAATGGCTTGCGCCAGCCCACGGCCCCGACCGTCTTTCGGGGCCGGGGGTAGGGACCGAATTTGTCCGCATCAGGTTGTTCGGGCACTTCGCCCGCCAACTCGGTGGATGTTTCCCTCTCGCTCGTCCTCGGCGAGCGCGGTCATCCCAAATCGACGTGGGCATCGGCGCGTACCAGCTCTCGGTGGCGCCACGATATCCACTCCGTGTTCCACCAGCCTCTTGGTATCCGACCTGTATATCTGGCACGCGGAATAGAAGATCGAGCTCGGATGGCGATCCGTCGACGACGCGATGCCCAGCATCAGCCGCACCCCGCCACAATCAAAAAACGCCATGCTCGGCACGGTGAAGAGCAGCGGCAACCCCAGTACGTCGCGGTAGAATGCCGTTGCGTGATCCACGTCCTTTACGATAATCGAAATTTGCCCAGTGTTCTGATCCCAGGTGTTGTAGCCGCAGCGCTCATTTCTCTTTACCCCCGCGAGAAAGATGAGTTAGGCATAGCTAACTATCTTCCATGGCCCCTGTCAAGCGCAAAAAAGCTCTCCCCACGCCCTTCCACGGCCTTGTCCTCGAGCGCCGCTTCGCCGGTTCCTCAAGCCGAGCCTTCGTCCGCACGCAAAACCAGCCCCGCACCGCCGGCCTTGCCGCGGCTTCTCCGCCAATCACCGCCCGCAGAATCTCACAATAGACGTCGCCGATCAACTTCACTCCGCCGCCATCCATCTGCTCCGCCGCCTTCGTGTTCGTGACCGCGAAAGCGGCATCGGCCCCGCGCAGCTTTCCGCGCTCTCGGTCCTGGTGTTTGGCGGCCCCAGGTCGCTCGGCGAGCTGGCCGACGCCGAACAGGTCCGTCCCCCCACGATGAGCCGCATTGTCGCCGGCCTCCAGCGCTCTAGTCTGGTCCGCCGCCACGCCCCGACGACGCCCGCCGCATCCGCCTCGAAGCGACGCCCAAGGGTGGCCACTGATGTGGGAAGGCGGCCGGCGCCGGGTGGAATCGCTCGCCAAAGCCGTGGCCGAGCTACCCGAAGCGAGAGGGAGAAGCTCCGTGAAGCCGTTGCCCTGCTTCTAGAAGTCTCGCGAAAACTCTGAAATTTTTGCTCACGGCAAGCGCTTCATTTTCAGTAAGAAAGCACGCCGACTGGTGCGCAGCGATTTGCTATGCGAGATCCAGAGGAATGCCCGGCGGAAACGTAGTCTTGACGTACGCCGCGCCGTGGCGGAAGACTTGGCTACCGGAGAGCGCTTCGACTCGCTTTATTTGGGCTGGGACAAAAAGCGCCGGGCTCGCCTGGCGAGACGGCGCGGCGATTTCAATCCAGCGCGTCCACGGAGTATTGCCTTCGGCTGTGGAAGCACAGTCCGCCCTTGGAGACGTTTTCGCATCTCGACGATTTCTCGTCCGGGTGCGCTGGGTGTCGCACGCACGCGCTAAAGTTGACGCGAACGCGCATGTGCTTGCGTCTGTTTACGCGGCGCCCGCTGGCATCCGAGCAGCCGCGCTGGCGCGGGAACGTCTTGGGCCCTAGCCGCGGGAGACGCATTCTGCGGCGCTGCCGTCCCGAGCTCTGGCGCCTGAAGCACTGCGGTGGCGCTGGCTCCCGCAGTCGAAACTTGAATATCGGCCAGTGAAGCAAATTCCGAAAAATGGTCGATGCCCCGGAATACGCAGAGGGCGGCGGGGCGGAGATGGGTGACGGACGGCGCTGGCGCGGGTGATGGCGAGGAATGGGTGGCGCCGATCGGAAGACGGCTTAGCTCTGTCCGGCTCGGACCCATTCGCAACCAGGAAGTCGGGCCGAACCGCGGCGGGAGCAGGGAACGGTTCCGGCCGGGCGGTTCTTCCACGGCGTGGACGCGCCGCAGTCGGCGCAATAACGGAGCACGTTTCCATTGACGGAAAAGACATCTTCTCGATTTCGTGCTGCTCGATATTTTGACGCGCCTGGAAGACTGCATTCAAGGGTTACGAAACTGCTGAGGGATTCAGGAGATTCCGGAGAATATCCATCGGCCAGAAATGGAGATTCGAATCGACAAATGCGACGCCGTAACAGACTAGCCGGCTCGCCGCCATACGACCGAGACGGATCCTCCGCTTCCTTGTTCGAATCGGGGCATACGCAAGGTCAAAACTTCGTCGGGCGCGAATCTGTAGCGCGAGAGGACGCCAGCACCGTGACGGCTGAGCACGACGGTTCTTCGTTTCTTCGGAAAACACTTTGCCCGTCGTGCTCACGGTACCCGAGCAGGACGATGGCTATTTCTTTTGCGATGAGCCGCTCCGCGTTTTGGGTGCATAGGCGCGTGGGCACACACTCTCCCTGGCCGAGAGGGGCCATATACGCATATCGGCGGTGGTGCTCGAAGCTTTACCGGTTCGAATGGGCCGGGGCGAAGAGAAACAGTTCGGACACAGGCGAAGGCGACTACCGAAGAGGAAGAGCGAATAAGTTGTGAAGTACGGAGGTACAAAACGGGGCTGGGGGAAGCAGCGGGAAGTACTGCGGAGAATGAACCCGTCGGGCTATCGACGCGGGAAGAGGGCGGAGCGCAGAATCGCAACTGTGACGGAGTTGGTTGGCGGTTCCGGAGCGGTGAAAAGGTTTGGGCCTGATACTCCTGAACCATGTTCAGCGCTCGTGGAGCCAGCGGAACGTAAGGAAGAACGGAACTGGCTTCAGGTTACAAGACCCTCCATCCCCACTCCGAGCGGCCGGTCCCCCCCCGACCGGCTCACTTTTTTGGGAGCAGAAATTCTGCCGAGTCCGGTATCACACTCATAAGCTCAAGTTAAAAAGTTGAAGCAGAGAGAAAAGCTGGGAGTGGTGGTTGCCTCGGCGAGGCGGGGCATTGGCGTCGCGGGAATTGCGCTTTGGAGTGGCGTTTGGCTGAGGTTCGACGTGTGACGAGCAGCGGCTGGAAGGGCACAAAGAGCCGCCGTGCCCTTACAAAATAAAAGCAGGCCCAACGATTAGGGCCCTCTGCAACCAACCACTTCGACGACACCTCGCGCGGAAGCGAACCTCCCGCACGGCCAACCACCAAGGAACGAAGAAAAGGCCGAAAATGGAAAAAGGGGCTGGTGCAAGCCCCCTTTTTTGAGATGCCCCCCAATAAACCAGAACCGAGTCGAGGCCGGACCCCGGGAAGCCAATCTTGTAAGTTGCAGTAGAAGAGAGCAATAGTTGTGCCAGCAGAGAGCAAAATTGGAGAGAACTCTGAGGTGTATGATTCAAAAGTATTTACGGGAAATTGGCATTGCGGCTAAGAAAGTAGCGGCTAACAGTTTTCCACAAAATCTCACAGAAGATCTCGAATCACCGACATTCTTTAGGAGTATTGCATCGAAAAAAGCGATGCCAAACTAATGGAAGCGGGCGGAAGTGTTTCCGTACCATACATTTTTGCGGGAGAGGTGGGGCGGGACAGTCACGATCGAGAATGCGTGAATTTTGCGATGGTTGCGAGAATGGGCGGTAATCGAAATCGGTATCGGTAACGGTACTGCGTAGGTTCTCGTGTTTCGCGGACCTCCAAAACAGAGATGCGAATGACCTGCGTCAGGCGGCGAGCGCGTGATGCCAGCGGCGCCAGACGAACCAGGCTGGAATGAAGAATAGAATAATCCAGAAGGTAAGGACTGGGCCGTATTTGGCGAAGAAGAGAAACCAGCGAAAAGCAAAGTACATCCCGCGATGTTGCGGTAGCCGTTGACGAAAGCGTCGTGAATCTGTGTGGATGCCGCGGGCGTGGGCGAAGTGAGGCTGGGCTTTGAATTCTCTTCAGAGAGTTTGAGATCGATGGTGGCGAAATCCACGCGGTGCTCGAGGCTTTTTTCGTTCGGCTTCCATTTGCTCGATTTCGCCGCGGACGCAAAACGGCGAAGAAGTCACCCAACAACACGCCGATCTAGTCGCGCGCCTGAAAAATTCCCGCGAAACCGAGCAGCGCCTCCAAGCCATCCTCACCCAGCGCACCGGAAAAATCAGCGATGTCCTCGAAGTTGAACAGGAAATCGCCCGCGTCCGCGGCGAAATCGAGCAAATGGAAGCCGAACAAAAAAGCCTCGAGCACCGCGTGGATTTCGCCACCATCGATCTCAAACTCTCTGAAGAATACAAAGCCCAGCTCACTTCGCCCACGCCCGCGGCATCCACACAGATTCACAACGCTTTAGTCAACGGCTACCGCAACATCGCGGATACTTTGCTTTCGCTGGTTCTCTTCTTCGCCGAATACGGCCCAGTCCTTACCTTCTGGATTATTCTATTCTTCATTCCAGCCTGGTTCGTCTGGCGCCGCTGGCATCACGCGCTCGCCGCCTAACGCAGCTCATTCGCATCTCTGTTTTCGAGGTCCGGCGAAACGCGAGAACCTACGCAGTACCGTTACCGATACCGATTTCGATTACCGCCCATTCTCGCAACCATCGCAAAATTCACGCATTCTCGATCGCTGAACTGTCCCGCCCCACCTCTCCCGCAAAAATGTATCGTACGGAAACACTTCCGCCCCGCTTCCCATTAGTTTCAGCATCGCTTTTTTCGATGCAATACTCCTAAAGAATGTAGGTGATTCGAGGTCTTCTGTGAGATTTTGTAGAAACTCTTAGCCGCTACTTCTTAGCCGCAATCCCAATTTCCCGTAAATACTTTTGAATCATACACCTCAGAGTTCTCTCCAATTTTGCTCTCTGCTGGCACAACTATTGCTCTCTTCTACTGCAACTTACAAGATTGGCTTCCCGGGGTGGCCGGATCCGAACCTCGACTCGGTTCTGGTTTATTGGGGGGTCAGTTCGAAAAAGGGGGCTTGCACCAGCCCCCTTTTTCATTTCGGCCTTTCTTGGTTCCTGGTGGTTGGCCGTGCGGGAGGTTCGCTTCCCGCGAGTGTGTCGTCGAAGTGGTTCAGTTCAGAGGGCCTGATCCGTTAGGGCCCTCTTTTATTTTGTAAGGGCACGGCACTCCTTGCCCGTTCCAGCCGCTGCTCGTCACACGTTCGAACCCAGCCGAACGCCACTCCAAAGCGCAATTCCCGCGACGCCAAATCTGCGCCTCGCCAAGGCCAAACCACCACTCCCAGCTTTCTCTCTGCTTCAACTTTTTAACTTTGGATAGTCGTCAACTCGGCAGAAAATTCTGCTCCCAAAAAAGTGAGCGGCCGGTGGGGGGACCGGCCGCTCGGGCGTGGGGGATGGAGGGTCTTGTAACCTGAAGCCAGTTCCGTTCTTCCGTACGTTCCGCTGCGCTCGCGAGCAGCTGAACATCATTCAGGAGCAATCAGGCCCAAACCTTTTCACTCCGGAAGCCGCAACCAACTCCCGATCACAGTTGCGATTCTGCGCTCCGCCCTCTTCCGCGTCGATAGCCCGACGGGTTCATTCTCCGCAGTACTTCCCGCTGCTTCCTCCCAGCCCCGTTTTAGTACCTCCGTACTTCGCAATTTTTCGCTCTTTCTCTTGGGTCGTTCCGCCTTCCCCTATGTCCGAACTGTTTCTCCCTTCGAACCCCGGCCCATTCGAACCGGTAAAGCTTCGAGCGCCGCCGCCGATATGCGTATTGGGCCTCTCTCGGCCAGGGAGAGTGTGTGCCCACGCGCCTATGCACCCAAAACGCCGAAGCGGCCGCATCGCAAAAGAAATAGCCATCGTCCTGCTCGGTACCGACACGACGGGCAAAGTGTTTTCCGAGGAAACGAAGACCGTCGTGCTCAGCCGTCACGGTGCTGGCGTCCTCTCGCGCTACAGATTCGCGCCCGACGAAGTTTTGACCTTGCGTATGCCCGATTCGAACAAGGAAGCAGAGATCCGTCTCGTCGGTCAGATCGGCGGCGAACCAGGCCGCTATGTTTACGGCGTCGCATTTGTCGATTCGAATCTCCATTTCTGGCCGATGGAATTTCCCCCTCCGGAATCACCCGAATCCCTCAGCAGTTTCGTAACGCTTGAATGCAGTCTCTGCCAGGCGCGTCAAAATATCGAGCAGCACGAAATCGAAGAAGACGTCTTTTCCGTCAATGGAAACGTGCTGCGCTATTGCGCCGACTGCGGCACGTCCACGCCGTGGAAAAAAGCGGCCGGCGGAACCGTTCCTGCTCCCGCCGCGGTTCAGCCAACTTCCTCGTTCGAATCGGTCAAGACCGCATCCAAGCCGTCTTTCCGATCGGCGCCACCAATTCCTCCGCCATCACCCGCGCCAGCGCGTCCGTCATCCCGCGCACCCATCTCGGCCCCGCTGCCCTCTGCGTATTCCGGGGCATCGGCCATTCCGGGAATTTGCTTCACTGGCCGATATTCAAGTTTCGACTGCGGGAGCCAGCGCCACCGCAGTGCTTCAGGCGCCAGAGCTCGGGACGGCAGCGCCGCAGAATGCTTCTCCCGCGGCCAGGGCCCAAGACGTTCCCGCGCCAGCGCGGCTGCTGGATGCCAGCGGGCGCCGCGTAAACAGACGCAAGCACATGCGCGTTCGCGTCAACTTTAGCGCGTGCGTGCGCCACCCAGCGCACGCGGACGAAATCGTCGAGTGCGAAAACGTCTCCAAGGGCGGACTGTGCTTCCACAGCCGAAGGCAATACTCCGTGGACGCGCTGATTGAAGTCGCCGCGCCATTCTCGCCAGGCGAGCCGGCGCTTTTTGTCCCAGCCCAAATAAAGCGAGTCGAAGCGCTCTCCGGCAGCCAAGTCTTCCGCTACGGCGCGGCGTACGTCAAGACTACTTCCGCCGGGCATTCCTCCTGAATCCTCGCATTGCAAATCGCTCGCCCGGCCAAGTCGGCGTGCTTTCTTACTGAAAATGAAGCGCTTGCCGTGAGCAAAAATTTAGAGTTTTCGCAAGACTTGCTGAAGCAGGGCAACGGCTTCGCGGAGCTTCTCCCTCTCGCTTTCGGGTAGCTCGGCCACGGCTTTGGCCAGCGATTCCACCCGGCGCTTGCGGCCTTCCCACATCAGATTGACACCTTTGGGCGTCGCTTCGAGGCGGATGCGGCGGCCGTCTTCCGTGGCGTGGCGGCGCACCAGACTGGAGCGCTGGAGGCCGGCGACGATGCGGCTCATCGTGGGGGGACGAACCTGCTCGGCGTCGGCAAGCTCGCCCAGCGACCTGGGGCCGCCGAACACCAGGACCGAGAGCGCGGAAAGCTGCGCGGGACCGATGCCGCTTTCGCGGTCGCGGACCCGAAGACGGCGGAGCAGGTGAATGGCGGCGGAGTGAAGTTGATCGGCGACGTCTATTGGAGTCAATGCGGGCGTTGAGTTGTCGAGCACCGACGGAGAAGCCGTGGCGGCGGCTGCGGGGCAGACTTTGGATGCGGACAAAGGCTCGGCTTGAGGAACCGGCGATGCGGCGCTCGAAGACAAGGCCGTCGAAGTTCGTGGTGCGGACTTTTTTTTGCGCTTGACAGGGGCCATGGAAGATAGTTAGCTATGCTAACTAATCTTCTCGCGGAGGTAAAGAGAAATGAGCGCTGCGGCTACAAACCTGGGGATCACGAACATTGGGCAAATTTCGATTATCGTAAAGGACGTGGAACGCGCGACGGCATTCTACCGCGACGTACTGGGGTTGCCGCTGCTCTTCACCGTGCCGAGCATGGCGTTTTTTGATTGTGGCGGGGTGCGGCTGATGCTGGGCATAGCGTCGTCGCCGGAATACGACCATCCGAGCTCGATCTTCTATTTCCGCGTGCCGGATATACAGGCCGGATACCAAAGGCTGGTGGAACACGGAGTGGATATCGTGGCGCCGCCGAGGCTGATCGCGCCGATGCCCACGCACGATTTGTGGATGACCGCGTTTCGCGATAGCGAAGGAAACATCCACCAGTTGATGAGCGAAGTGCCCCGAACAACCTGATGCCGACGAATTCGGTCGAAGCTCCGGCCCCCAAAACGCAGTTCGGGCCGTGGGCTGGCGCAAGCCATTGGCGTCGAAGTGGCCGGAGGAGATTGCGTAAGGATTGAAAGCAGAGCCTATCAGGTGTATGTGACGCGTATCACAAAGCTTGGTGCGCGACATCGCGGCGCACCTCCCACAAGTGGCGCAGATTATCCGACGAGAAAAACACCCCTGACGTCAAGGGATTGACGCCAGCCAAGGCAGGGCAGGCCAGGCCACGACACACACGTGCGATGGCCTGCTCCAGCCCATTTTCCCAATGAGTGCTCCCAATCCCTTAGTTCCATTGACGCGTCGGGAAAGCCACGGCAGAGTAAACGAAACATCGAAAGGGGTGTGCGACATGGCGAAATGTCCGGCTTGCGCGCGCGACGTTGCGACCCCGTTTTTCCTTAATGCGGATACGTGGAGGTGGCTGACTTGTCCGCATTGCGGGGCAAGGCTGGAACGGAAGAATCCGCGTTCCGTTGTTGTGCTGGTGCCCCTGTGGATCGGACTCATCGCGTTCGCTGGTCTAGGTCATCGATTCGCAGTAGTCGCGCAAGTGCTTATGGCTGCCATTATGGTAGTCATTCTCGTGGAATTCATGCGTCCTCAATTGCAACTGCGGAAGCCTCTGCCGAAGCCAGAAATTACATTAAACCTTAACGGACCGTCGAATTAGCGCACTGGCCCAGGATCGTGCGTAGGAAGCGAGACGTGTCGTGCTTCGACGGCGGAAAGGTCAAAATCCGCAGCTTTTAAAGCGAAGGTGCGGTACCCGGCTGAGAGCTTGGCTGCGGGCAAATGCGAGTGTCGGCGGTCACGCAGATGAGTGACGGTGGGCACTGAAATTGGGTGATTGGAGTGGGAACGTGCAGTGGGGGACGGAATGAACTTTCGATCCTAGGGCTCTGTAGAGAAAACGGAGGGGATCAGCGGCATCGCCCCCCACTCAAAAAGAGAGGGAGGCTTATATGTTTGCACGTGAAGTCGTGTTGCAACTAAAGCCGAATGTAGTCAACGAATTTCCGGTAACGTTTGAAAAGGAAATCCTTCCTCTGCTTCGCAAGCAGAAGGGCTTCCTGGATGAGCTGGTGCTCGTGACACCGGAAAAGAGGGAACTGGAAGCAATCAGCTTGTGGGAGAACAAGGAGTACGCGGAGCTCTATAACCGCGAACTTTATCCACAGATCGAGAAGATCATGGCGCGGTTCATTGAGGGCATCCCCGTGGTGAAGAAGTTCGAGGCGGAGTACTCGACGTTCCACAAGGTTGCGGTCGCAGCAACCCACTGAGTGCCTAGTTTCCCTTGAGGGGAGGGGGCGAAGTTTGCCCCCTCTTTTTTTGTGCGCGAATGACGCCCGGCGGAGGAATTGGATTGACACGGGGAGGGCGGGGGCATAAGGTCGGTTCACACTGGCTGGTGCCCCGGGCGCAAGCCCTATATTCCAGGTTTTTCACTAAACAGAACGCCGTGTCTCCTCACCATCCGCGAACCCGCGAGTGAGCGACGAGGAACGACCTTCCAACGTATTGCCCCGCGCGGCTGACTGGCCAGCCAAGGAGAAATGAATGAATAAACGATGGATTGGTGTGGCGGTGGGCTTAATGTTGGTGGCGCTGGCGGTGGTTAGTTCGCCGATCGCTTTTTCGCAGTCGGGGCCAGGGCAGCCGATTGTTTATACGTACGTGAGCCAATTCCAGGTACCGAGAGCGAGTTGGGAACAGTATTCCGAGAACACGGAGAAGTCGTTTGTACCGGTTGCCGAAAAGATGGTGGCCGACGGGACGATTCTAGGTTACTCGACGTTCGAGAGCATCGTGCACAGTCCCGATGGCTATACGCACGGAGCGGCCTGGACATCGACCTCGATTGCAGGGCTGATGAAGGTGCTCGATGAACTGCGCAAGGGCGGCCCGCAGCCGGGTCAAGTGGCAGCCACCAAGCACGAGGACTACCTGATGCAGACGTCAATGTATACGGTTGGCGGCAGCGGAGCGGCGGCGTATCTGCGCGTGGTTTGCCAGAATGCCAAGCCGGACAAACCGGAAGGCTATGCGGCGGAGCTCAAAAAGTATCTCTGGCCGATGGTGGAAGAGCAATTCAAGAAAGGCGTGGTCAGCTACGTCGGTCTCGACTCGCAATACGTGAACACCATGGCTCCGTCGACGCGATGCCTGGTGATCAATTTCCCCAATGCGGAAAGCATGGACAAGTGGGCGGTCGCCGTAAATGCCACGCTGGGCAAGATGAGCGCGGCGGATCGCGAAGCGTTTTATGGCTCGACGGTGACGGACAGCCGGCGGGACATGGTGGCGCGGATAACGCACTCCGGCCATAAATAGCTGATTGCGGCGGTTCCTTTAAGAGGAGGGGGCGAAGTTGGCTCCCTCTTTTTTTGCGCTCGAATGACACCCAAGAGGGCTCAGGTGCGTTTCAGGAGCTGTTCGATTTCGACCGTTAGGCCGCCTGGTCCTTTGAGGTAGGCGGAGCGAGCGCCCCACGGGCGATCTTGCGGAGCCTCGATGGTTTCCGCGCCGCGGTCGAATGACCGTACGATAGTCTGCGTCGCAGTCGTCGCTATCGAAGCCGAGTGTAAGCGCGCTATCCGCAGGCGCGGCATCCAGAATCACTCCAAACTCTCCAAAGCCCAGCCAGGCCATGCGCTCGTTATTGAAGAGGGAGCGGCCAGCAACACCTGTTGGAACCAGCGGGCTGCGGCCGGCAAGTCTTGCACGCGGCAATGTACATGGGAGATTTTCATCGAACCTCCTGCGAACATGGAGAGCGTACGTGGAGCTTAGCACCGCCGGTGCTATTTGAGGCGATAGGAGGCAGCCCAGCGGGGGAAGAGGGGAGCCGCGTGCGGCACCCTACGGGAGAGATCCCTCACTTCCGTCCGGTGTCTCGGTGTCTACACCCGATCAATCGTACCACCCCCTCCCCCCCTGTTTTTTGTAAGTGCGGATTCTAAAGGACTTTAAGTCCCGTGTTTTGGAAGTGCGGATTCCAAAAGGGCTTACAGGCATGTTTTTCGTAAGTGCGGATTCTAAGGAGCTTAGGGACAAGACTTGATGCCAAAAGCAGAAACGCCAGCGGAGATGCTGGCGTTCCCGGGTTCGGGCATAATATTACTTGAAGATTAATATACGCTGAGAGCCACTTTTTGTCAAGCGAAAAGCTGAAAAAATCGGGGAGGGAGAGGCGGAACGGCGGAGGAAAATCAGAACACGGAGCCTCCCCGGCCTGGCCTGGGCAGTTGCCACTGGAGGCTGGGGTACCGGACGGGTTTTCGGCTGGGCTGGGTGGCAGTGTATGGCTGCACAGCCAGGAATGGCTGTGCCACCAAAGTCGTGGAGATCAAATTGGTCCGCAGGAAAGGGGCGAAGGCGGGGCGACGGCGAAATGGCGGAGGAAAAATCAAAACCGGCAGCCTCCGCAAATGCATCCGGAGCGGAAAAGACGAGCTTTAAAGCGAAGGCTGCGGCACCCGGGATCGCGCAGCCAGGAATGGCTGGGCCGTTGAAGTTGGCCGGAGTCAGTGAATGGTTGACGGGGCAGCGGATATGGCCCCTCGCTTGAAATAAGGATTACCGGCGCTGGACCATTTCCAGTCTTCGGGCCTGGCGGCGAGGCGCGCGCGAACCGGGTTCCATTCGATGTAGTGGCGGATGCGTTCAAACTCAGCGGAATTCCTTATCCAGTGGTCGAAGGATTCATCCTGCCAGAGGGGTTTGCCGGAACGGCCAAGTCTCGCGTTAATGTCCCGCGCTGCGACACCTTTGATGACACCAGAAATTTTGGCGAGGGGCAGATGAGGATCCAATAGGACGTGAACATGATTGGGCATGATGACGTAGGCGTGCAATTCGTAGCGGCCCAACTCGGCACCACGGATGATGGGATATTCGGCATAGTCGGCGAATTCAGGGTCGAGTAGCCAGGCCGGGCCGGATTTGGCGGCATCCAGCGAGGAGTCGAATTGGAGAAATTTGTTTCCGGGGAATTCTTCAGGACCTGTGCCGGCGGGCTGAGTGGCACCGTCCTTCGCGGCGGTGCGCATTTTCTTTAAGAGGGCCGCAGGCAGAGAGTTGTAGAGTCTCCAGGTGATGAAGATGGTTTTGCCTTCGGGATGCCAGTGAGGGAGATTGCGGCGGTAGAAGGTCATGACAACAGGCTTCTAAAGTGGCACGGGCATTCTTGCCTGTGCGGATTTTGTGCGGCGGAAGGCTGCCAAGGAGAAGATTGTAGCGGAGCGATTTGTGATTGGCGAGTTTTCGGCTGGGCTGGGTGGCAGTGTAGTGGCTGCACAGCCAGGAATGGCTGTGCCACCAAAGTCGTGGAGATCAAATAGGTCCGCAGGAAAGGGACGAAGGCGGGGCGGTGACGAAATGGCGGGGGAAAAGTCAAAACCCGCAGCCTTTAACACCGAAGGCTGCGGCCACCCCGCTTCTTGCCGATTCATTCCGGGTTGCAATCTTATCTTATAAGGGATACTCTATAGGAGATGGCTTGGCAGGTCGATTTCTTCGTAGATGAGCGCGGCGATGCGCCCGTGGAGGAATACCTGGCGGGTTTGCCGGTGCAGCACCGGGCGAAGGCGCTGGCGTTGATCAAGATGCTGGAGCAGGAAGGGCCGAGTCTGCCGTTTCCTACTCTTCGCAGGTCCGGGGAAAGCTGAGGGAGCTGCGAACGCAGCAAGGGAAGGACAAGTTGAGAATCCTCTATTTCGGAGACGCGAAGAGAGTGTTTGTTCTACTACACGGCATCGTGAAACGAAGCGCGCAACTGCCGGAAGAAGATATTCGCATCGCAGAAGCACGAATGGGCCTGCACGCGCGGCGGCTGGAAGGGAAAAGGAAATGACGAGTCGATGGAAGCGATTTTATGAGAAGCAGATGGAGGATGTGAAGCTGCGGGAACTGGTGGAGACGGAGCTCTGAGAATCTGCAATTGGGAGTGCAGATCGCGAAGCTGCGGGCGGCGGAGAATCTGAGCAGACACAATTGGCGGCGGGGGCGGAGAGGAGCGCGCCAAAGATTTCGGCGATGGAGAATGAGCCGCGGAATCTGACGATTGGGACGTTGATTCGGGTGGCGCATGCGTTGGGCAGCAGGGTGGAGATTAAATTGGTCCGCAGGATAGGGACGAAACCGCGGCGGCGGAATGGCGGGGGAAAAGTCAAAACCCGCAGCCTTTAAAGCGAAGGCTGCGGCACCCGCTACGAAGGCTCAGAGAAGGCGGTAGTGGCCGTCGCCGAGGAATTTGACGAGTTTCATGTCACGGAGTTCTTGGAGTTGCTGGCGAATTTTGGGTTGAATGTGGGCGTTGTCAGGATGGAGCTTCGCGAGTAGGTCTTGGTGTTCGTAGACTTCTTTCAGTTCAAATTCTGCTTTGTTCAGGGATTTTACGATGTTCAGAACGTCAAGAGTCCATCCGCGCTTTTCGATGTTTAAGTCTTCGAGTGAACGGATTCTGTTGTATGCCTTGCGGACTTGAGAGGAACTGACTGGTCGAGCGTTTTGTACAATCGGAATTCGCGCATCCGGTGGAATGCGGTCCAACACAAAGTAACAACCTACGTATCCTGCCCGTCTGGCTGTTGGCGATAGCGCGTTGCGTTTTTCCACGCATGACAAAGAGAATGCGAAACGGGGAATCAGTAAAACACTTTCGACCGTTAGCTGTGGGAGTTTGTAGTGAAGAAAAAACAGATTTGGAGTCTGATCGCTCAAGATGGCGCGATGCATCGCTGCGTAAGCGCCATCAATCACCCGGTTTCCGAACTTACTGGCACTGCTTTTTAACTGATAGCGAGATGCGCAAGATGGACAGCTGAAATCGACCGCATGAGTTCCCGTAGGCAGAGAGCTTATTCTTGGTGAGTCGCAGGCGGCGCAATAAAGATTCGCTTCCCCCCATGGCTCGGTGGATACGCGTGCGCGTTGCGAACCGCTTTTATAATTATCGAGATTAGTTGTTGGGAGACGTAAATCCACGCGGGGATTAGATCACGTCTGACAGCGGCAAAGAAAGACTTACGCTAGATAAATTTCGGTTTCGGTTTTGATGATGAAGAGGGCGTCGGAGTCGGGGTGGCCGGAGGCGCGGAATTTTTGGCGGGCGTCGTCGAGAGAGTCGGCTAGGACGGAGAAGATTACGCGGCGATCGGTGCGGCCGATGAAATAGAAGCGGAGTTCTTGTTGGACGAGTTTGAGTGACAGACTCGCACGCATTTCGGATCGATCCACGGAATCGCTTGGTGGATCAACTGAAAACTGCACGTAGGAGAAAGAAGATCGACTTGTACCAGATTGGAACAGATGCGGCGGATGGACAGACTGACGTAATCGAGAGAAAGTTCGCAGCCTACGGCGTGACGGCGGAGGCGAAATGCGGTTAGGAGAGTTGTGCCGCCGCCTAGGAACGGATCGAGGACGAGGTCGCCTTCGTTGGTGGAGGCTAGGAGGATGCGTTCGAGGAGGGCGACGGGTTTTTGGGTGGGGTGTTTGCCGAATTTTTTCTCCCAGGATTCGGGCGGGCGGATTTCCCAGACGGACTTCATTTGCTTGCCGCGATTGGTTTCCTTCATGAGCTTGTAGTGGAAGGTGTGGCGGGACTTTTTGTCTTTGGCGGCCCAGATGATGGTTTCGGTGGCGTGGGTGAAATAGCGGCAGGAGAGATTGGGAGGAGGGTTGGGCTTGACCCAGGAGATGTCGTTGAGGAGCTTGAAGCCGAGCTGCTGCATGGCGAAGCCGACGCTGTGGATGACGTGGGCGGTGCCGGAAACCCAGATGGCGCCGTTGGGTTTTAGGACGCGCTGGCAAGCGGCGAGCCAGGATTTGTTGAAGGCGTGATTGGCGTCGGGGCCTTTGGAGACGTCCCAGGCGCCTTTGTTGACGGAGACCATTTTGCCGGCGTGGCAGGTGATGCCGCCGTTGGAGAGGAAGTATGGGGGGTCGGCGAAGACTAGGTCGACGGAGGAGGCGGGGATTTGGGCGAGGATGTCGAGGCAGTCGCCGTGGTAGATGCGGAGGTGGTGTCTGGGGTCGTTGAGGGCGGGGGTGGGGAGAGACATGATGATCGATGAGGATCGTTGATCAGATGGGTACGAGAGTCAAGTTGGAGGGAGTAATGAGGTAAAGGAGATAAAGAAGGTAAAGGAGGTAAAGATAAACGCAAAAACAAAGGACGAGAAGAAGGAGTTTTACGCAGAGGGCGCGGAGTACACAGAGGGCGCAGAGAAGAGAAGAACGGGCACGATGAATCGTGCCCCTACAAGGGCGAAGGGAATACGGTATTCTGCTACGACCATGCATGACCTTAATTACTTTCGGGATCATTTGGATGTGTTTGCGGAGATGGCGAAGAAGCGGGGGACGCCTTTGCATCTGGATGCGTTTCGCGTTTTGGATGGGCAGCGGCGGGAGTTGATTACGGCGACGGAGCAGTTGAAGGCGCAGAGGAATAAGGCCAGCGACGAGATTGCGCGGTTGAAGAAGGAGAAGAAAGACGCGGATGGATTGATTGGGGAGATGAAGGCGGTTTCGGAGCGGATCAAGGAAGCGGACGAGCGGATTGCGCGGCTCAATGCGACGCAGAACGAATTGCTTTTGACGATTCCGAATGTGCCGCACGCGTCGGTGCCGGAGGGGCACAGCGCGGAGGACAATAAAGAGGTGCGGAGGTGGGGAGCGGCGCCGAAGTTTGATTTTGTGCGCGAAACCGCACTGGGAAGTGGGCGAGCGCGCGGGGATTCTGGATTTGGCGGCGGCGACGAAGATAACCGGGGCGCGGTTCGCGGTCTATAAAGGATGGGGAGCGCGGCTGGAGCGGGCGCTGGCAAATTTTTTTCTGGATGTACACACGCGAGAGCATGGGTATACGGAGATTTTGCCGCCGTTTTTGGTGAATACGGCTTCGCTGACGAGTGCGGGACAATTGCCGAAGTTTGCGGCGGATTTGTTTCGGATTGAGAATACGGATTTTTGGCTGACGCCGACGGCGGAGGTGGAGCTGCACAATTTGTATCGCGACGAGACGGTTGCGGAGGAGAAACTGCCGATTTGCGTGACGGCGTGGACGGCGTGTTTCCGGTCGGAGGCGGGTGCAGCGGGAAAAGATACGCGCGGGATTTTGCGGCAGCACCAGTTTCAGAAAGTGGAGCTGTTTAAGTTTACGCATCCGGAGAAGAGTTACGAGGAGCATGAGGCTCTGCTGCGGAATGCGGAGACGATTTTGGAGAAGCTCGGGTTGCACTACCGGACGATGCTTTTGTGCACGGGCGATATGGGATTTGCGTCGGCGAAGACGTATGACATCGAGGTGTGGCTGCCTTCGAGCGGGGAGTTTCGCGAGATTTCGTCGTGCTCGAATTGCGAGGCGTTTCAGGCGAGGCGCGCGGGGATACGGTTTAAGCCGAAAGGCGGAGGGAAAAGCGATTTTGTGCACACGCTGAATGGGTCGGGGCTGGCGGTGGGGCGGACGTGGATCGCGGTGGTGGAGAATTATCAGCAGGCGGATGGGTCCATTGTTGTGCCGGAGGTTTTGCGGCCGTTTATGGGGATTGAGAGGATACCGGCGGGCGCGCAGGTTTAAGTTGAAGAAGAGCGTTTTGCGGCACATTTTCTACAAGTCATTGATAATGGAAGACTTAGATAGGAATTAGGGTCGAATTGGCCAAACTACAAGAGGCATTTACGCCGCGCAAGCTATTGAAAGTACGTGTTTTCGTTTGACTCCGCCTTTTCGCCTTGCATACACTCGCCTCAGTGCAATGTGGCAGGTCAATGTAGTAGAGCAGTGCAATAGACCCGAGGGGACTTACGGGTCGCAGGAACAGATCAACCCCGAACGAGATAGAGTAGAGGAGTTGGCCCCGAGGATTTTGGGGTCATAGCTAGAAGAATCGATGAACTTTTTGTCGCGCATAATGAGGTTTTTGTTTTGGTTGCTGATCGTGTCGTGGAGCGTAGCGCTGCTGCGACGGGCGGTAGCGTGGATGTTGCGAAAGGCGACGACGCAGCCGAATGAGGATGTGGCCGGATCCGCGGCTGGCGCTGGAGCCGAAACGAGTAACGCGCAGGGCGGTTTGGCGGCGCGGCGACTGGTGCGCGACCCGGTTTGCGGAACGCATGTGGCGGAAGTATTGGCGGTACCGCTGCGCGAGGACGGGCAGCTGGTGCACTTTTGTTCGACCGCTTGCCGCGACAAGTATGTGAACAGCACGCAACGGATGGCGGCAAACGGTTAACGGATTCAAACCACGGGGCAGTTGAGAAAATTTTAACTTTTCATAGATAGAGAAGTCGAGACTAGACGCGTAGAGGAAAGGACCGACGCCGATGGCCACGGTCGTAAAGCCCACAGGGCCGCTGAGACAGATTGGCGCACCGCCGATGGTGCCGCGCATCGCTCCGCGGGAGGACTTGAATCCATTTCGCATCGCGCAGATTCAATTTGATATGGCGGCGGAGTTTTTGAAGCTGGAGCCGGGACTGCGGCAGATTTTGCGGACGCCGAAGCGGGTGCTGGAAGTTTCGATACCGACGAAGATGGACAACGGGCAGGTGAAAGTCCACACCGGGTATCGCGTGCAGCACAATATTTCGCGCGGACCGGGCAAGGGCGGCATCCGGTATCACCCGAACGTGACGCTCGACGAAGTGAAAGCGCTGGCGGCGTGGATGACGTGGAAGACGGCGGTGCTGAACGTGCCGTTCGGCGGGGCGAAGGGCGGAGTGATCTGCGACCCGAAGCGCATGTCAAAGACGGAACTGGAGCGGATGACGCGGCGGTACGCGAGCGAGATTTTGCCGATCATCGGGCCGGCGATGGACATTCCGGCGCCGGATGTTTATACGGACGCGCAGACGATGGCGTGGATCATGGACACGTACTCGATGACGGTGGGGCATTCCGTGCATGGCGTGGTGACGGGGAAGCCGGTGTCGATCGGCGGGTCAGAGGGACGAAGCGAGGCGACGGCGCGCGGATTGCTGTTCGTAGTGGAAGAAGCGTGCAAGCTGAAAAAGATTCCGCTGCGCGGCGCGACGGTGGCGATCCAGGGATTTGGCAACGCGGGCGCGACGGCGGCGCGGTTGTTTGCGGAGAAGAAGGCGAAGATCATCGCGCTGAGCGACACGCGAGGCGGAGTGACGAATTCGCGCGGGATCGATCCGATCAAAGCGATTCGTTATAAGGAGCGGTCGGGGACGGTGGTGGGGATGCCGGGGGCGTCGCGGATCACGAACGATGATTTGCTGACGATGAAATGCGACATCCTGATACCCGCGGCGCTGGAAAATGTGATTACACTGCACAACGCGGAAGCGATTAAGGCGCGAATTGTGGCCGAAGCCGCGAACGGGCCGACGACGCCGCACGCCGATGAGATTTTGGCGAGGCGCGGAATTACGGTGTTGCCGGATATTCTCGCGAATGCGGGCGGAGTAACCGTGAGCTACTTCGAATGGGTGCAAAACATGGAAGGGCTCATGTGGGACGTGGAAGAAGTGAACGCGCGGCTGCAAAAGAGCATGGTGCGTGCGTTCCACGAAATGGTGGACACGATGCGGAAGCACCATGTGCCTCCGCGAGCGGGCGCGATGGTTCTTGCGGTTGGTCGCGTCGCGGAAGCTACGCTTGTGCGCGGCCTGTTCCCCTGATTGATCCGTTGAAAGACACAAATTCCAGATTCGTCAGCAGCCTTCGCGTTTTTGCGCGCCGGCTGTGTCTTCCGGTATTTATTTGCCTTGTAGTATCGTCGGCGACGGCTCAGCAGCGCGCGCAAGTCGCCATCACGGTTGACGATCTTCCCATTCACGGCGATTTGCCTTCCACGATGACACGCACTGAAATTGCAAAGAAAATGATCGAGGCCTTGAAGGCCAAGGGTGTGCCGGGGGTCTACGGATTTGTGAACGCAAAGAATATCGGCGGCGATGCGGAAAAAGCCGGCGTGCTGAAGATGTGGACCGATTCGGGGTTCGCGCTCGGCAGTCACACGTATTCACATATCGATTTGAACGCGAGTAGCGTGCAGGCGTTCGAGGACGAGATCGTTGCGAATGAATTCGTGCTGCAAGAACTGATGGGCACGGGAGATTGGCATTGGTTCCGGTATCCCTTTTTGCACGAAGGGGACACGCTCGAAAAAAGACACGCAGTGCGAAAATATCTGGCCGACCATGGATACAAAGTCGCGCAAGTTACGCTCGATTTCGCGGATTATGCCTGGAACAATCCGTATGCCCGTTGCGTGGCAAAGCAGGACACGCCATCGATTGATTGGCTGAAGTCGAGCTACCTCAGCACGGCGTCAGAGGACATCGCGCTGGGGCGAAAGTTGTCCGTGATGCTTTTTGGAAGAGACATCAAGTATGTGCTGCTTCTGCACGTCGGGGCGCTGGACAGCGTCATGCTCCCGGACCTTCTCGATCTTTTCAAGAAGCAGGGATTTGATTTTGTTTCGCTCGAAGACGCGGAAAAAGATCCGGCCTACCAAAGCGATCCGAACGCGGCGCTGCAACATGGCGGCACGTTCCTCGAACAACTGATTGAGTCAAAGCATCTGAAGTATCCCCCGCACGCCGAAAGACCAATGGACAAACTCGACGCGATTTGCCGCTAGACAGCGGTTCACGCGTGCGGATTGGGAATGGCGGGCTGTGCGGCCGCACTCCATTTGGGTGATGCTCAAGAACATCTCCGAGCCAGACTAAATTCTTGTTGCGCGCGGGAAGCGAGGCGCGTACATTCGCAATTGCCGGTGCGCCGAGGTGGCGCGACCGGCAATTTTCTTCGAGGGGTGCTGCCAAGCACGAAAAATGAGCACGACGAACAACAATCACCAAGCGGCGCCGCCGATTCTGCTGACGATTTCGGGATTTGACCCGTCGTGCGGCGCGGGGACTGCAGCGGATTTAAAAACATTTGCGGCGCATGGATGTTATGGCGTGGCGGCGATCACGGCGCTGACGGTGCAGAACACGCAGGGCGTGGAAGACGTGCACAACATTCCGAGCGCGACGCTGAAGGCGCAGCTCGATGTGCTGGCGAAGGACTGCAACATCGCCGCGGTAAAAATCGGGATGCTGGGGAACCGCGGAAACGCCGCGACCGTGGCGGAATTTCTGGATGCGCACACATTTGCGCATGTGGTTCACGATCCAGTGATGAAATCGTCGAGCGGGCGCGAGTTGCTGGATGCAGCCGGAGTGAAATATTTGGCGACGGAATTGTTGAAACGCGCGAGCGTGATCACGCCAAACGTTCCGGAAGCGGAAATTCTGACGGGCATGACCATCAAGGACATGGCGGACATGGAAGCCGCGGCGCGAAAGATTGTGGAAATGGGCGCGCAAGCGGTAATCGTCAAGGGCGGGCACATGGGGCGGCCGATCGACGTTTTATTCGACGGCACCGAGATGGTGATGCTGCCCGGCGAGCGGGTGAACGAAGAACAACTGCACGGAACCGGCTGCACATTTGCATCGGCGCTTGCGGCGCATCTGGCGGTGGGCCGGGGTCTGCTCGAAGCAGCGACGCTCGCGAAAGCGTACGCGACGAAAGCGATCGAGAAAGCATATCCCGTCGGGAAGGGCCGGCTGCCGCTCGACCATTTCTACCGGCAGAGAATTGAACCGCCCGCGCGTGGCATCCATGAAGTACCGCAGCACGGGTTGCATCCCGCCGCGGAGCCAGCGACACACTGATGAAAAAAGTGACTGGTGACTCGTGCCGTGCTGGCACGAATTTCCTTCCTTAGAGCGTTTTTCCGAGGGGAGCGAAAGCCTTGGAACGAACCCCCAAACCGATCGGTGCGGCGCTCGGATTCCGAGTCAAGTCTGGCTGGGCAATGGCAGTCTTACTGGCCGGCGCTTCGAATGCGCCGAAGTTGGTTAAATGCCAAGCAATCCTCCTTTCCGATCCGAAGATTCCCGAATCGAAGCAACCCTGCCACGCGGCGTTTGACCTTCCAGAGAAGGTAGGAAAGGCGCTCACCAACAAATTGCGAAAAGTTGTGGTCGCTGCGGCAAGAAAATCTGTTAAAGAGCTTTTGAAGCAAGCAAGCGCGGACGGCTACAGTGTCACCGGAGCGGGGCTGGTTGTCGGCAGCCTGGTGGACCCGGCCACGCTACATAACGATCACATTCGCGCGCATGGACTTGAAGGGCAGATGTTTCGAACCGCGCTGGAAAACGCGCTAGCCAAGCAAGAAATTCCATGTAATGTGCTTCTGGAGAAGACGGCTTATATGACGGCATCGACTGCGTTGCGCAAATCGGCGGCAGAGGCAAAAAAGGTGATTTCCGATCTGGGCGACTCGCACCAAGGCTCCTGGCGGGCGGAAGAGAAGCTCGCGGCTTTGGCGGCGTGGATGGCGCTGAATGGGTAGAACACCGGCTACTGAGAATTGTGGTGTGAGACTGGAGCAGGAGAGCGGCCAGCCTCAGAAGGCTGGCCCTACCGGTTGACCCGGGGAGAAAAGCGAGGAGTGATTATCTCTTAGCTTGCGCGAAAGACGCCGCGATACGCCGGCAGGCGCGCAGTTCGCTGAAATGGCCAGGGTCGCTGACTTCTTCGTTAGCAGTTCGTTGGCGCATACTGTGGAGACGCTGAGCTCCTCCCGCGGCTTTTCTGCGAGAAGAAATCAAAAAAGGGCGAGCGTCTGGCGGATTCACGGTGCTCTTCAGAGGATTCGATCTGAGGGAGAGGCCTCTGTGCTTTTCCCCGTAGGTCCATTGGAACAAGAAGTACAAAAGAAAGTCGCATCCGAGAATACAAAACGCCAGAAATAATGTTGCTGACATAGTTTGCTCGCTTCTTTAGCTCACTTTGTGCTGGCCGGTGTGAGCTTTCCGCACGAGATGCAGAATAGGAGCAGCGGGGCAAGAAAATCCTGAGGGGTTTGTTAGGAATTTATTAAACTGAGGCTCTAGCGGGGCCTTCTCGGCTCAGGACGAGGCGAAATTGATTTCGCGGCGAACGGGCGTGTGGGTCTTGGTCGGGTTCACGATCCTGGTAGTAGCGGCCGCAGTGCTGCTGCCGCGCATCCCCCAGCCGCAGTCCTACCATGATTTTGCCGATCAAAGGGCGCTGCTCGGCACATCAAACTTCGGAGACGTAGTTTCCAATCTTCTGTTCGCCGTTGGCGGCGCCTGGGGATTAATTTTTCTGCTTCGAAAATCAGAGCAAGAGCGATTCCTCGATCCTCGGGAACGATGGGCATACCTGCTGGTTTTCCTGGGGTTACTGCTCACGGCGCTTGGATCGAGTTACTACCACCTTGCTCCCGACAACGGGCGATTGGTGTGGGACCGGCTGCCTATGACGCTGGCCTTCATGGGCTTGGTGTCGGCGATGATTTCGGAAAGGCTAAGCGTGCCGGCCGGCTGTTATTTGCTTCCGGTGCTGTTGCTGATCGGCGCTGGCAGCGTCGTTTGGTGGTGGCACACCGAAACGGCTGGGGCGAGCGATTTGCGATTTTATGCGGCCGTGCAGGTGTATGCCGTGCTCGTTCTGCCCATCCTTCTTTTGCTGTCGCCGCGGTACACGCGCAGTTTCGGATTTCGCGGTAGTTTTCGGTTTTTACGTGTTGGCGAAAATCTTCGAAACGGAGGACCGGCAGATTTATTCGCTAGACCAGCATACGATCAGCGGGCACACGCTGAAGCACTTGGCTGCGGGCGCGGCAGGATTCTGGATACTGATGATGCTGCAGAAGAGGAGGCCTATCCAAGGCCAATAAGCAGATCTAAAACCGCCGGGCTAAAGCCCGGCCTCTACATTTTGTAACCTACATTTTGTAAATGATGCGGCCGGCGACGATGGTGGCGACGGGTGCGCCTTTGAAGGTGCGGCCGTCGAAGGGGGAATTGCGAGATTTGCTTGGGGATTGCTTTACGTCATAGGTCCATTCGTGGGTGGTGGAGAAAATGGTGAGGTCGGCTGGTTGGCCGGGGGCGATTTTGCGCTCGAGGCCGAGGACGCGCGCGGGGCCAGTGGTGAAGAGCTCGACCATGCGTGCGAGCGAGAGGCGACCGGTATGAACGAGTTGTTCGAGAGAGAGGGCGATGGCGGTTTCGAAGCCGAGAATGCCGAAGGGCGCTTTGTCGAACTCGACGTCTTTGAGGGCGGGCTCATGCGGCGCGTGGTCGGTGGCGATGGCGTCGACGGTGCCATCGGCGAGGCCGGCGATGAGAGCTTCACGGTCTTCGCGAGAGGCTAGTGGCGGATTCATTTTGTAGCGCGAATCGTACTGCACGTCTTCGTCAATCAACGTGAAATGATGCGGCGTGACTTCGCAAGTGACATGCAGGCCGCGCGATTTTGCCCAGCGCACTTGCTCGAGCGAAGCTTTTGCGGAGAGATGCGCAACGTGCAGGCGCGCGCCCGTGAGTTCAGCAAGCTGGACGTCGCGTGCAACGCAAACCGATTCCGCGGCAGCGGGCATGCCGCGCAACCCGAGACGCGATGAAGTGACGCCTTCGCGCATGACGGCGCCGGCGGCCAGCGAAACATCTTCGGAGTGCTCGATTACGGGAATGTCGAGCGAGCGGCAATATTCCATCACCTGGCGGGTGAGCTTGGCCGTGGCGATCGGTTTTCCATCATCGGAAACCGCGACAATGCCGGCTTCTTTCATGGCGGCGATTTCGGCGATGGCTTCGCCTTTGCTGCCAACGCTCGCAGCGCCGATCGGCCAAACGCGGACACCGCGGCGCTTTTGGCTCGGTCGAGAATGAAACGCGTGACGCTGGCATTGTCGTTGACGGGTTTTGTGTTCGGCATGCAGCACACGGCAGTGAAACCGCCGCGGGCTGCGGAGCGCGTGCCCGTCTCGATGGTTTCCGAGGACTCCTGGCCGGGCTCGCGCAGGTGGACATGCAGATCAATGAAGCCGGGTGCGACGATCAGGCCGGTGGCGTCGAAGATCTCGTAAGTGCGCGAATCGCGCGGAAGCTGGCCTGGAGCTGCGACTTCAGCGACGTTGTCGCCGTCGAGCAGAATATCGCGCGGAGCGTCGGTCTGCGTGGCGGGGTCGAGGACGCGGCCGTTTTTAATCAGAAGCATGCGAAGGATCCTTCTTGTCCGTGGAACGGCGATTTCTTGGCGACTGCGCTTCTTCTTTCGTGGAGCTTGCGGGATGCGACCCATCTTCCGCAGCGCCGGAGATCAGCAGGAAAAGAAGCGCCATGCGCACGGCAATGCCGTTGGTGACTTGCTCGAGAACGCAGGATTGCGGACCATCGGCGACTTCCGGCGTGATTTCGATGCCGCGATTCATGGGGCCGGGATGCAGAACGAGCGCGCCGGGCTTGGCACGGCGGAGACGCTCGGCGTTGAGTTGATAGCCGAGAACGTAATCTTCAGAGGAGATGGAAGGTTCGTGCATGCGCTCGGTTTGCACGCGAAGCACGAGGATCACATCGGCGTCCTCAAGAGCTTGTTCCAGTTTGAAAACGCGGCGAATAGACACGCCGGGAGCGCCAATTTTTTCGAGTTCGCGCGGAACCCACATCGCGGGGCCGCAGAGCGTGAAGCGGCAGCCGAATTTTCCGAGAAGATGGATGTTGGAGCGCGCAACGCGGCTGTGCTGGAGGTCGCCGAGAATCGTGACATTCAGATTTTCGATTTTGCCGAGGCGATCGCGGATGGTGAGCGCATCCAGCAAGCCTTGCGAGGGATGTTCGTGCGTGCCGTCGCCGGCGTTGATGACGGGAATATCGAGATGGCGAGCTACGAAGTCGGCGGCCCCGGAGGAAGCGTGACGCATCACCAGGCAATCGGGCTTCATAGCGTCGAGCGTTTGCACGGTGTCGAGGAGAGATTCGCCCTTTTTCAGGCTGGAAGCTTCGGCCTGGAGGTTTATGGTGTCGGCGCCGAGCCGGGATGCCGCGATACCGAAACTGATGCGCGTGCGTGTGGAATTTTCGAAGAAAGCTAGAGCGACTGTTTTGCCGCGAAGGGTCGCGAGTTTCTTCAGAGGATGGCGCTGGATTTCCTGGAACGGCTTGCTTTGATCAAGAAGAAATGTGAGTTCGTCCGCGTTGAGCGGTTCAAGCGCCAGGAGATCGCGGTAACGATAGGTCACACGTTCACTCTTTGAATGGACAGCGAAAAATCCTTTTTCAACTACGGCTCCTGACGGTCCACGAGAACGACACGCTCTTCATTGTCAATCTCGCGGAGACGCACTTCGATGATTTCGGTAGCGCTAGTCTGCACGGTGCGTCCGACGAATTGCGCTTCAATCGGCATTTCACGATGGCCTCGGTCAATCAGCACGCAGAGAGAAACGCGCTGGGGACGGCCGAGGTCGAAGAGGCCGTTCATCGCCGCGCGGATCGTGCGACCGGTGTAAAGCACGTCGTCGACGAGAACGAGGTCCATGCCGTCGACGCCGAAAGTGATGTCGGAGGATTGCAGAACGGCATGCGGCGCGACTTTCGAGAGGTCGTCGCGATAGAGCGTGATGTCCAGAGTACCTACGGGGACGTCCACGCCGTCAATGCCGCGCATAGCTTGGGCGATGCGCTGGGCTAGCGGTACGCCGCGGCGGCGGATGCCGATCAGCGCGAGATGCTTCGTGCCGCCGCTTTTCTCGACAATTTGATGGGCCAGGCGTTGCAGGGTGCGGTCGATCTCCGGGGCGGACATCAATTGGGCTTTTTCGACGATGCGCATGGTCGGGTAATCCTAGCATAGTGACTGGTGAGACGTGACTAGCGACTGGTGGAGACCGCCATTGGCTCCCGCCGCGTGTTTAGCTGCGCGGGCGGCGTGATAAACTGCCGCGCGAAACATCAGGTGAGGTGGATATGTTCGTTCCAAAGACGGTGCCTACGATCCGAAAGCCCATAAGCGCGCTCTTCGCCATCAGCCTACTCCTGTGGACCGCGATGGCGAGTGTGCCGCGTGCCACCGCACAAACACAAAAGCCATCTGAAACGAAGGCCACGGTGCGGCCCAAGCTGGTTGTGATGCTGGTGGTGGACCAGATGCGCGGGGATTACGTGGACAAATTTCGTGGCCAGTGGACCGGAGGATTGAAGCGCCTCGTGGACGAAGGCGCATGGTTCCGCGATGCGGCGTATCCATACGCCGCCACGGAAACCTGCGTGGGCCACTCGACGATTTCTACAGGAGCGTTCCCGGCGACGCATGGAATGGTTTCGAATGAATGGTGGGACCGCGAGCAGCAAAAGAGCGTGACCTGCACCTCCGATTCGAAAGTGAAAAATGTGGGCTACGCCGGGGCTAGCGTCAAAGGTGGAGATTCAGCGTCGCGCCTGATGATGCCTGCATTTGCGGAGGAGTTGAAGTATCAGGCAGGAGCAGGGACGCGGGTGGTGACATTTTCGCTGAAGGCGCGTGCGGCGATCACAATGGCCGGCCATCAGGGGGATGCGGTGACGTGGTTTGACCCGGCGACCGGAGCCTGGACGACTTCAAGCGCCTACCCCACCGCGCCTTTTGTCGAGGAGTATGCGAAGGCGCACCCGGTTTCGAACGACTACGGCAAGACGTGGACGCCTCTTTTGCCGAAGACGGCCTATCTCTACGAAGAGATTGCCGTGGGTGCCGTGCCGCCGGCAGGGGTTAGTCCGGCTTTTCCTCATACGCTGCGCGGGAAGCCAGGCAGCTCCACAGCGGACGCGGCTTTTTATTCGCAATGGCAGGGAAGCCCCTACGCGGAAACCTACCTCGCACTGATGGCGGAAAACGCGGTGGACAAGCTGGGATTGGGAAGGGGCGCGGGTACGGATTATCTCGGCGTGAGCTTTTCTTCCGTGGATTACGTGGCGCATGCTTTTGGCCCGCGAAGCTGGGAAGTGCAGGACGAACTCGTGCGGCTGGACCGAGATCTCGCGAGCTTCTTTGCGCACCTCGACAAAGCCGTAGGCCGCGGGAATTACATCGTAGCGCTGAGCGCCGATCATGGCGGCGCGCCGATTCCCGAGGATTTGCAGAAGACGGGAGTGGATGCGGGCTGGCTGAATTTGGCAGAAGTGAAGGAGCGGATTGAAAAGGCACTTGAACCGCTCAACTATGCCAAACCTGCGGTCGCCGAGGTTGGCGGTAGCGATGTGTATTTCACGCCGGGAACGTACGACAAATTAAAAGCGGATCCCGTGGCGATGCATGCGGTGATAGATGCGATTGAGAGTGTTCCAGGAGTGGCCAACGTTTATCGCGCGGAAGAACTTGACGATCGGCCCGCTACGGATAGCCCGATTCGAAGAGCCGAAGCGGCAAGTTTCCTGAAGAGCTCGAAGCGGCGATTTGCTGATCGTGCCAAAGCCATTCTGGCCGTGGGATTATTCAACGCCCGGCCGGCCGCGGCAGTACGGCACAACGCATGGGACGCCCTATTATTACGACCAACGTGTGCCCGTTTTGTTCATGGGATTTGGCATTCGGCCGGGCGAATATCACGGAACGATTACGCCTGCGGACATTGCGCCCACTCTCGCTTCGCTCTGCGGAATCACGCTCGCGCCGCGTGATGGGCGTGTGCTGAGCGAAGCGCTTGCGAAGACGGCTGAGTCTCACACGGCGAGAAAGTCATCCTCCCCGGTCAGCGCGGGAAGCGCGAAGCCGTAAGCTCGACATTTTTTCCACAGCTTGAATGACGGCAGGGAGATTTTGGGCGGGGCCGGCGCGGCTTCATGATATTCTCTGACCGAAGTGACTCCCGCAGTCGCCGTTGATCTGACCGTGCAAGTTGGCGCGGTGCGCCTGCGGAATCCCATTCTCGCAGCCAGCGGAACCTTCGGCTACGGCGTCGAGTTTGCCCACCTGGTGGACCTGAACCGTCTCGGCGGCATAGTCGTCAAAGGCCTCTCCCGCGAACCCATGGAAGGCGCCCCCCCTCCCCGGCTTTGCGAGACCTCTTCCGGGATGCTGAATGCCGTTGGACTGCAAAACATAGGTGTCCGGGCGTTCGTCGCGGAAAAACTCCCAGTACTGCGAAAATACGATACGGCAATCATCGCCAATGTTTTTGGCTACAGCGTCGAAGACTACGTCGAAGTGATCCGTATCCTCGAGGATGCCGAAGGGCTGGCAGCCTATGAATTGAACATCTCCTGCCCCAACGTGAAGAAGGGGGGCATGCAGTTTGGGGGCGACCCGGCGCTTGTAGCTGAAGTGGTAGGGGCGGCGAGGAAGGCGGCGGCAAAGCGGCCGCTCTGGGTCAAGCTCTCGCCGATGGTTGCAGATATTGGACTTATTGCCCAGACGGCGGAGGGCGCCGGCGCGGATGCCCTGACCGTCGCAAATACTTATCCGTCCATGGCCATCGAGCCGTGGACTGGAAAGTCCCGCCTCGGCAACCAAACGGGAGGACTGTCCGGCCCGTCTATTAAACCGATCACCCTGCGGCTGGTCTGGGAAACGCGGAAGGCGGTAAAGTCACCAATTATAGGTGTCGGAGGTATCGAGACGGTGGAAGACGTGCTTGAATATCTGGCGGTAGGTGCGACTGCCGTACAGGTAGGGACGGCCAGCTTTACTGACCCTACGGTCAGTCAGCGACTTGTTGGGGAGTTGGAGAAGGCTCTTTTTAGAGCTAAGATGTTTACTATCAATGATATAAGAGGTAAAGTTTCCGCAGATTTTGGTTGACATAACGACGATTTTACGATACACTTTTTTGGATATGAGTAGCACAAAGAACACACTATGAAACGTCCACTCTTTGTTTTCTGGGCAGCGTTCCGTTGGGTGCTCCTGATGTTTCTCATCGTTCCTGCAATGGATGCTCCCCTTGTGGCGCACTTGAGCGCGCCGGTTAAGCCGGTGAAGATCTGGGTAGGCAACGCCAGCTGGTATGGCCCAGGCTTTAACGGCAAGAAGACCGCCAACGGGGAACACTTTGACTGCGAGGCGCTGACAGCCGCGCATCCGAACCTGCCGTTCGGGTCCATCGTCCGGGTGGTAAACCCCCGGAACGGCAAGTTTGAACTAGTACGCATCAATGACCGAGGTCCGTATCAAGAAGGACGCGAAATTGATGTATCCTATCGCGTAGCCCGAAAGATCGGTTTGATCAACTCGGGCGTGAGCCAAGTCCGGCTCGAATTAATGGAGTTGCCGCAGAAACACTGACCCCGCCGAAATCGGGGTCTCACATGACCTTGAGCTTCGACGCCCATCCGCGCAGCAGCTTGATCGTAGCATTGGATTTTGATTCTCTATCCTCCGCCACAAAATTCGCAAAACAGGTTTCTGATCTCGTAGGCATGTTCAAGATTGGCAACCAATTATTTACAGCTGCAGGCCCCGCGGCTGTGAAGGAAATTGCCGCGCTCGGCCCGGGCATTTTTCTCGATCTGAAATTCCACGACATTCCGAACACAGTTGCCGGAGCGGTGCTTTCTGCCGCAGCCATGACCGGCGTGCAGCTCATCAACGTTCACGCACTTGGGGGACACGCGATGATGGCGGCAGCTGTCCAGGCCATCAGCGCCGGCGTTCCGATGGGCGCCGACCGGCCGCGCTTGCTTGCAGTTACGATTCTCACCAGCATGGACCAGAAATCAATGCGCGAAACCGGCATTGGCGGTCCGCCGAAGAGCCGCGTCGTAAAGCTGGCCCGACTGGCGAAAGATACAGGCGTCGATGGAGTCGTAGCCTCAGTGCAAGAAGCAAAAGCGATTCGCAAAGCCTGCGGGCGCGACTTCTTAATTGTGACGCCGGGCGTGCGCCCCAAAGACGAAGAAAACGCTGACGGAACAAAGCGGGACGATCATGCGCGCACGGCCACACCAACGGAAGCCATTCGCGCGGGAGCGGACTATCTCGTGGTTGGCAGACCCATCTTGGCGGCCGCAGACCCGCGAGCAGCGGCGCAAGCGATCGTCGACGAAATCGCCGCGGCGAAGTAGACGGCAGACCCTTTTGCCTTAATCCAAAAAGCTGACAGAGCGTCGCGCAAAGCTCAAACGGAGTGTGTCTGCAGGCACAGGCAAGAGTGCCTGTGCTACTTTAATCTTTAAGCGCCGCGCGTCTAGCGCCCGGCTTTCCACTTTCATGAATACCACTTCCAAGAGCGTAATTGTCGGGACGGCTGGACACATTGATCATGGCAAGTCAGCACTGGTAGAGGCGTTGACGGGCACGCATCCTGACAGGCTCGCCGAAGAAAAGCGTCGCGGGATTACGATCGATCTTGGCTTCGCGTTTCTGGAAGAGAACGGCGTGCGATTCGGTCTGGTGGATGTACCGGGGCACGAGCGCTTTGTGAGCAATATGCTGGCGGGCGCGGCGGGAATCGACCTGGTGCTGCTGGTAATTGCCGCCGATGAATCGATCAAGCCGCAGACGCGGGAGCATTTTGATATTTGCCGACTGCTAGGTGTTACGCGCGGTGTTGTGGCTCTGACGAAAAGCGATTTGACCGATGCGGATATGCTCGGGCTAGTGCGACTGGAGGTAGAAGAATATTTGCGTGGGTCGTTTCTGGAGCGGTCGCCAATTGTTCCAGTGAGCGCAAAAACGGGAGCCGGGCTGCCCGAATTGAAGAAGGCGCTGCATGACGTCGCCACGGAAGTTCCGGGGAAAGACGCGGCGCGATACTTCCGGCTGCCGATTGACCGAGCGTTTGCGATGAAGGGATTCGGAACGGTGGTGACTGGCACGCTGATCTCGGGGAGCGTTGCGGCGGAGGATGAAGTCGAACTCTTCCCCGGAGGCAAGCGGCTGCGCGTTCGCGGCGTGCAGTCCGGCGGGAAGTCCATCGAACGGGCCATCGCGGGCCAACGGACGGCCGTGAATCTTGCGGGCATCGACCACAGCGACGTGAATCGCGGGATGACGCTGGCAACGCCGGGGCGTTTTCGTACGACGCGAAGGGTGGATGTGCGGCTCACGCTGCTGCCGTCCGCGCGCAAGCTGAAGCATCGCGCGCGGGTGCATTTTCACGCAGGTACCACGGAAACGATCGCGGAGATTCTTCTCCACGGCGAAAGCGTCCTTCCTCCAGGGCAAAGCTCGCTGGCGCATTTGCGCTTGCAGGATGATGTGTTCCTGCTGCCCGGCGACCGGTTTATTGTGCGGCAATTCTCGCCGGTCATCACGATTGGCGGGGGCGTGATCCTGGATCCGCTGGCAAGAAGGCCGATGGTACGGGACACGGGACGCACGGCGTTTCTCGAAACACTGGAAAGCGGGAAACGGGAAGAAATGCTTGCCGCGATGGCGGGGCGCGCGTTGCTGGGGCTGGCCTCCGAAGAGATCGTCGCGCGGACGGGCTGGTTTGAGCAGGAGATTCGCGAGGCTGCGCAGAATCTCGCTACAGCGGGCAGGATCAAGATCGTTTCGTCGGAGCCATTGATTTTGCTCGGGAGAAAAGCATTCGACGAGGTGCGGCGAAAAATCGCGGAGCGCGTCGAACGGTTTCACAAAGACAATCCACTTTCGCCCGGAATCGCGCGGGAAGATTTGCGCGCATATCTGGGACGACGCGTGCGAGCGGAAACGTTTCGCGCGGCGCTGGAAGAGCTGGCGACCGAAAGAAAGCTAGAGGTGCAGGGCGAGCTCGTGAAGCGGGCAGGCTCCCAGATTTCGCTGCTGCCAGAAGAAGTGCGGGCGAAAGAACAAATCGAGCAGGCAATTTGGTCGGCGGGCCTGGCGGTGCCAGCCGTGAAAGAAGTGCTGGCAAAACTTTCGGTGGAGGCGAAGCGCGCGGAGAAGCTGCTGCAAATTTTGCTGCGCGAGAAAAACCTCGTGCGGGTCAGCCCGGAACTTATTTTTCACCGGGATGCGCTGGCTCAACTGAAGGAGCAGCTTGCTACATTTAAGAAAGAGAAGGGCGAGCGAATTTCCGTGCCACTGTTCAAGGACCTGACGGGCATTTCGCGCAAGTATGCCATCCCCCTGCTCGAATACCTGGACCGAGAGCGGGTGACGCGCCGGGCCGGGGATGAGCGTGTTATACTTTAGGTGTTTCTAGTCCGAAGCCCCGGCGCCCGGGTTCGCTGAACCCGGTGTGAAAGGTAGGTGCCCCATGTGGGACAGCCCAATGCATTTGTTGATTGTTGCGATCGTCATTCTCGTTCTTTTCGGGGGGCGCAAGATTCCTGAGTTGATGCGCGGACTAGGAGAGGGCGTGCGCGGATTCAAAGAGGGCATGTCTGGGGCTGCGCAATCGCAGTCGACGGCACCTCCCGCACAGGCGGCTACGCCGGTCGAGAAGCCCGCGGAAGAAAAGAAGGCCTGAAAACAGTTTTCAGTTAATTCGTCATAGATTTAGTTTTTTTCGAGGCGCTCTCCGAGAAGAGCGCCTTTTTGTTTTTGGACTACATTTTTTTAGCCAACCTAAGCGGATTGACGTGACCGGCGGAGAGCGCTAAAGTTTGGATTAGCGCGAAGGGCGCATCCAGTCCGCGGAAAGGGCCGTGCCCACCTTCAGTTTTCGAGCAAGGTTACGAACCTTCTTTCAGCCTGATTCGGGCGGACTCCAGGCGCATTTACGAAAGGAAGGTCGTAATGGATGCCAAGCCGCTACCGGCTCGCCCGAGCCTCGAGCAGTACAAGAAACAATCGAAAGAGCTCGCTCAAAGTTTTTCGAGCAGAGCAATCCCGCAAGTCTTCTGAGTCCGTGTTCCTCCGAAGGGCTCATTCTCAAGTGACGCATTCCGAAGGCAATTCAACGAATCAAAACTTACCATCCACGATTTGCGGATTTGCCAGCCGATAAAATCGGCAGCACTAAATTTGCACTGGCCGACGCTCAATTCGTAATTGCGCGCGAGCATGGATTCGAGAGCTGGCCCGAAGTTCGCAAACACATTGAGGCGCTGGCGCACGCGAATTTTGCCGCTTCGGCCAGCAATCCACCGGCGGCGTTCATCGAGGCTGCGTGTGTTCCGCTTGATGCGTGGCACGGCTCGGGGACACTGGAGGGCGCCGAGGCGATCCTGGCGGCGCATCCCGAAGTGGCGAGCAGCACCATTTACACTGCGGCAATACTCGGCGATGTGGTGAGTGTGCGGCGGTTTCTGGCGCTCGATGCGCGCAACGCAACCGCGAAAGGTGGCCCGTATGGTTGGGATGCGCTAACGTACTTGTGTTTTTCGAAGATATTTGCGGCTCGATCGTGCGAGGTCCGACGGTCTTGTCGCAGCGGCGAAAACGCTTCTGGATGCGGGCGCGAGTGCCAATACGGGTTGGATGGAACCGTATCATGAACCACACCCTTCCTGGGAGAGCGCGATTTATGGTGCCGCAGGAATCGCGCAGCATCCCGGACGTGACGCGGTTGCTGCTCGAACGAGGCGCCGATCCCAACGACGAAGAGACTCCTTACCATGTGGCGGAAACGTACGACAACGCGGTGGTGAAAATTCTGGTGGAAAGCGGCAAGCTGAACGACGTTAGCTTGACGACGATACTTCTGCGCAAGACCGACTGGCACGACTATGACGGAATCAAATGGCTGCTGGAGCAGGGAGCCGACCCGAATCGAGCGACGCGACTGGGGAAGGACGGCATTTCACCATGCGGTGCTGCGCGACAATGGTATCGACATCATCGAGGTGCTGCTCGAGCATGGCGCGGACCCGACGCTTGTTGCGGAACGGCCGGACCCGAGGTACGCGGCTGGCCCCGGCATGTCCGCGGTGGCGATGGCGGCGCGGCGAGGGCGCGGCGATTTGCTGGAGTTGCTGGAGCGACGAGGCATTCCGGTCGAGTTGCAAGGAGTGGAGCGGTTTGTCGCCGCTTGCGCACGAAATGATGCGGCGAGTGTGCGGGCCATCGAGGAGCAAGAACCTGAATTGGTGCGCGAATTGGTGGCGCAAGGAGGCAAATTGCTCGCGGAGTTCGCGGGCGTCGGGAATACGGACGGCGTCCGGCAATTGCTCGACCTCGGTGTCGAAGTGACAGCAGTGACCGAAGATGGCGATCCTTATTTTGAAGTGGCGAAGAACAGCACGGCGCTGCACTCGGCGGCGTGGCGCGCGCGGCCTGCGACTGTAAAATTCCTTCTCGAACGTGGAGCGCCGGTGGATGCGTTGGATGGAAAGGGACGCACGGCGCTGGCGCTTGCGGTGCGGGCCTGCGTGGACTCCTATTGGAGGCAGCGGCGCACGCCGGAGTCGGTGGAGGCGCTGCTTAAAGCTGGAGCGACAGTTCGCGGTGTTGAGTTTCCGTCGGGATACACGGAAGTTGACGAGCTGTTGAAGGAACACGGTGCGGGAGCGCTGGACTCGCCGGCGTGGAATGGGTAGAGGTGCGAATGACCCGTACGTCGCGGAGTACGGCACTGACGTCTTTCGGTCAGGGGGTGCTGTGAAGAGGGAAAAAACCAGCGAGGCACGCGCCCTCTCCCGTTAAAGGTGCTCCACCTGCCGATACAGTTTTCGATTTATATGTTTATCAGAAGTTTCGACCCGGTTAACTCACTTTTCCTGCATCGATTCCACAAACAAACTCAGATTGTGAATTCTCAGCTCTGCCAAAGCCTTGCTTTGCGAGCTGAACAGGGGCCCCCAAATCGGCATGTCAGTTGTGCCATGGGGATGAGTGCTCGGTCCAAAACGCAGAACGGTGGCGAACTTGTCTGCCGGAAACTTTCCGTTATTCCGATTTGCCATCGTCGTTAGATCTGGTGGCGGCGACTTGAGAAATTCAACGGCAGGTCCATTGCCCTTTCCGTCTATCCCATGGCAAGCCGCGCAATAATCCTTGTACATCTGCTTGCCTGACGCTGGATCACTTTGAATCATGGGAACCTTTTTGAGAGTTTTCTTCTGAGTTTCTTGAGGCGCTGCGGTCCCTTGGAAAATGGAAACAGCAGCCCCAGCGAGCACGAGAGATCCCGCCAGGGCGAGGCCCAAAGCGTTGTTTAATAACATTGGACACCTCCGCGAAAGTTCATAGCAGAAGGACTCCGCCTTGGCTGTGCGCTGCGTCACGCACCATCCTGATTCTCTTTTCGCAGGTGGCAGAGAGAAGCGAGACGAACCCTGGTAGCGCGAAGAAGCTCGGCCTATGAAATGCCGAGTCGAAAAGGACAGGGTAGCAAAGAGCACCTTTGTTAACTTTTTTCGCGCAGGTAAGCGAGAGATGCGTCCGATAATGTTCAGACTTTCAAAGTATTTAAGAAACGACAACCTTTCTAAAGCCAAATTACAAAGCGTCGAGCCATGTCGGCGCTGAGTTGTTGCGTAATCGGAAACTAGCCACTCCTAAAATTCCAGTGAAAAATAGTGGCGGGTAAAAGAGCGGAGAGAGGGGGATTAGTCTTCGGACCAGCCGAGATCGGCTAGGGCCTGAGTGACGCGGGCTAGGGGCAGGCCGACGACGTTGAAGTAGTCGCCTTCGATGCGGTGGATGTAGCGGCCGGCGCGGCCCTGGATGGCGTAAGCGCCGGCTTTGTCGTGCGGTTCTTCGGTGGAGAGATAGCGCGTGATTTCCTCGGCGGAGAGCTGGGCGAAATGGACGAGAGTGGATTCGACGAAGCTGCGACGCTCCGCGTCGGGGAGACGGATGAGTGTGACGCCGGTGAGGACCGCATGGGTGCGGCCGGAAAGATTTTCTAGCATGTGGCGGGCGTCGTCGCTTGAGCGGGGTTTGCCGAAGATGCGGCCTTCGAGGGTTACGACGGTGTCCGCGGCGATGACGATGGCTGGGCCGACGGCGCGAGCGGCGGCGAGTTCGGCTTTGGCGTCGGCGAGGCGCTGGACGTGGTCGGCAGGGGATTCCTCGGGGAAGGGAGTTTCATCGACGGCCGAGGAAACTACGATGAAGGAGAAGCCGGCGTCGTGGAGAATTTCGGCGCGGCGCGAGGAAGTGGAAGCGAGGATGAGCTTCATGTTAGATGACGACGGATTCTTGGTATTCGCCGAAGACGCGGCGGAGGGCGTCGGAGATTTCGCCGACGGTGGCGTGGGCTTCGACGGCGGCGAGAATGGCGGGGAGCAGATTCTCGGTGCTGATGGCGCGGCGGCGGAGTTCGACGAGAGCGGATTGCGTTTTTGCGGAATCGCGCTTGGCGCGCAGGGCCTTGAGGCGCACGATTTGGGAACGCTCGATCTCGGGTTCGATGCGCAGAGTCGGAATCGTGCGGGCCCCTTCTGCAATGAAGTCATTCACGCCGACGATGATTTGTTCTTTGGATTCGACGGCGCGTTGATAGTCGTAGGCGGCTTTTTGGATTTCGCCTTGGACGAAACCTGATTCGATCCCTCGCAGCATTCCCCCCATCGCGTCAATCTTGGAAATGTAATCAACGGCGCCCTGTTCGATTGCATCGGTGAGATGCTCGATGGCGTAGGAGCCGGCGACGGGATCGATGGTGTTGGTGACGCCGGTTTCGTGGGCGAGGATTTGCTGGGTGCGCAGGGCGATTAGGGCGGCGTCTTCGGTGGGAAGGGCGAGGGCTTCGTCGAGAGAATTGGTGTGGAGTGACTGGCAGCCGCCGAGGGTGGCGGCGAGGGCTTGGATAGCGACGCGGACGATATTGTTTTCGGGTTGCTGGGCGGTGAGAGAAGAGCCGGCGGTTTGTGCGTGGAAGCGGAGGAGCAGCGAGCGCGGGTCTTTGGCATGGAAACGGTCGCGCATGATTTTGGCCCAGAGGCGGCGGGCGGCGCGGTACTTGGCGATTTCTTCGAGGAGGTCACTGTGCGCGTTGAAGAAGAAGGAGAGTTGCGGAGCGAATTCGTCTACACCGAGGCCGGAGTCGAGCGCGGCTTGGATATAGGCGATGCCATCGGCTAGCGTGAAAGCGACTTCCTGGATGGCGGTCGAGCCGGCTTCGCGAATGTGGTAGCCGGAAATGGAGATGGTGTTCCATTTGGGAAGATTGTCGCGGCACCAGGCAAAGATGTCGGTGACGATGCGCATGGCTGGGCGCACGGGATAGATGTAGGTGCCGCGGGCAATGTATTCCTTGAGGACGTCGTTCTGCACGGTGCCGGAGATTTTCGCAAGGTTGGCGCCTTGTTTTTTGGCGACGGCGACGTAGAGGCAGAGGAGGATTGCGGCGGTGGCGTTGATGGTCATGGAGGTGGAAACTTTTTCGAGCGGGATGCCATCGAAAAGCGTTTCCATGTCTTCGAGGGAATCAATGGCGACACCGACTTTGCCGACTTCGCCGAGAGCTAGGGGATGGTCGGAGTCCATGCCGATTTGTGTTGGCAGATCGAACGCTACGGAAAGGCCGGCCTGGCCTTTGCTGAGGAGATAACGATAACGCTGGTTGGACTCGACGGCGGTGCCGAAGCCGGCGTACTGGCGCATGGTCCAGAAGCGGCCGCGGTACATGGTGGGGTAGATGCCGCGCGTGTATGGGAATTCGCCGGGGAAGCCGAGAGCGGTTTCGGGATCCCATCCGGCAAGATCGTCTTGGGTGTAGAGGCGATCGATGGGAAGACCGGAGAGAGTTGTGAAATTCTCTTTGCGTTCGGCGGAGGATTTGATTTTTGTGTCAGACATTTTGAGCCAATATTTTTAGCCAAACAGGAACAGGCAAAAGCGGCCAGGGCAAGCCTCGTCCCTACAACTTACGCGCGCGCCGGAACGAACTTACCGCGAAAAAAAAGAACAACAGGGCGAAAGCGACGGCTGCGGCAACGAGCCAGTGGGCCATGTCGCGTGTCCAGGAGCGCAGAGCTAGATTAAGCCATGTTAGGCCGAGAACCGCGAAGATGGCGCCGGCAACCTCAAGAAACAGCTGCTTCAGGGCGCGCCAAAAACGATGGAAACCTCCCTGGCGAGGGGCTGCTGCCGGCGAAGTGGCGGCCGAAGACATGAGTGCATCTTAACGCAAAAGAAGCCGTGAAATCCGGCGGGGAATGGAGGCGAAGGGGCTTTGAAGGCTCTACAGACCTGCACCAACGTACTGTGAACCTATTGGAGACAACGCAAAACGAGGCGACTTGTATCCTAAGAAATGCAGGCCTAGAATGGCGAATGTAGTGAGGGGAGCCGCCCTTGCAACTCGACGATCACCTGAAAAATTTGCTCCGTGAATTGGGACACGCGATCAACGACACGGTGTCCGACTCCGACCGGATCACCGGCGCCATTGCCGGTGTGCGCGCGCACGGGTACGATATCGTGCTGAAACTGGATGCGACGATCGGGTTGGCAAAGCGCGATGCCGCCGCGGCGGAAGCCGCGAAGCTCACGACGCAGGACCGGCGCTTCCTGGAATCCTTGCGGATTCAAGTTGATCAGGAATCGTTTGATCAGGTGCCAGACAAAAAGCCTGCGGCAAGGCTGACGATGACGCCGCAGGATGTGCGGTTCTTAAAATCGCTGCGAATTGCGACGGACGATATCGAATGAAGGCACTCACAAAAATCGCTGGATTGAGTTTCCCAGCACTGGTTATGGCGGGGCTTTGCAGCGCGCCTGCGCGGGCGCAGTCTCCTGCGGTGGTTGCACCCATCATCGTGGATACGGCGGTGCCTATCATCGTGAGCGCGGTGAAGCCGAAGTCGAAGACCGCTGGGCTCGGCAAGTTTGAAGGATACGTGATGCACGCGAACATCGCACAGATTACGGTGCGCGCCAAGGGGGACGACATGTCCCTCCAGACATTTTCTCTTTCTCAAGTGGCTTCAACGAAGATGCAGACGATCGTGGACAAGGGCGGTTATCAGTACGGCGACAAAGTTACGATTTACTACGACCCGACAACTAAGCAAGCCCTCAAGATCAAAGGCAAACCCTCCAAGGCCATTTGATTAGCGGAGCAGAGTGATGCTTCGCATGCCCGCGGTTTCCGGCCGATTTTATCCTTCCGATCCAACGGAATTAACTGAGCTCATCAAGCAACAAACTAAACCTCACAAAAACACACTACCGCTGCCGGCAAAGGCGTGCCTGGTTCCGCATGCGGGCTTCGTCTATTCAGGGCATGTGGCGGGGGCGGTGTACGCGCGAATCGCGATTCCGAAGAAGATTTTGATCCTTGGTGTGCGGCACCGGCCACCTGGTGAGAGGGCTGCGATTCTTTCGAGCGGGGCGTGGCGAACACCGCTCGGAGATGCACAGATCGATGAGCCTCTGGCGGGGGCGTTACGCGCGGCTTGTCCGCTGCTACGCGAAGACAGTGTGGCGCACAGTGCGGAGCATTCGCTGGAGGTGCAAATCCCGTTTTTGCAGATTTTGCAGCCAGGGTTTACATTCGTGCCTGTCGCGCTGGGAACGGTGCAATTCGCGGATCTCGTCGCTGTTGGAGAAGCCATCGGACGGGTACTCGCAGCTTCGAGCGAAGAGATACTTCTGTTGACGACATCGGATTTGAATCACTACGAGAATGACGCAACGACACGGGTAAAAGACCACAAAGCGATTGATCGAATCCTGGCGCTGGACGCCCGCGGACTCTATGACACTTGCCGGAATGAGGCGATTTCCATGTGCGGGCTAGGGCCAACGGTTGCCATGTTGACCGCGCTTCAGAGTTTGGGAACGACGCATCCGGAGTTGGTGCGTTATGCGACGTCAGGCGATGTATCCGGAGATTTCAGCGCGGTCGTGGGATATGCCGGCATGCTCTTTTCCTGACTAGATTCACGATCTTGATGGCTACCTGATTCCCCCAAAAAGAAAAGCGGCCCCAAGTCGCGGAGCCGTCTTCTTCTCAGGAATTTTTCCAGAGTAAGAAACGAGTCAGTGCGGACGCCCGCCTCCGCCTCCTCCAGATGAAGGAGCCGAGGCGTGTGGCGCGGACGCGGATGGAGCGGACGAGCCGCGTGAGTATCCGCCTCCACCGGAATACCCGGTGCTGCCTCCTCGATAGCCGCCGCCAGCGCTCGACGAGCGAGGCGCCGGTGGCGGAGCGATGTTGCGAGGGGGCGGAGATGCCGCGCGTGCCGAACTGGGTGCAGCGGGAACACGAGGGGGTGTGCCCGATGGCGGGTTATTTCTGGGGCCTTCCACGATGTGATCGCTTCTGCTCACGCCGGGCGCGTTCTTTCCCGCGAGCAGTTCTGTGCTTCCTCTGGCGGAAGGTGGCGCGGCATTCGTATTCACAAAGCGATGCTCGCGCGCATCGTACACGATGGAAGAATCTCGGTTGAGCGAGACCACGCGCGTCTCCGAACTGCCTTCGAGGATCGTGCGCGACGTACGAACGGGCGCGGTCGTGGCAACGAGGCCGCTCTTCAACGCGTCACGGGGCGGCGATTTCACGGTTTCCCATTTTTGTCCGACTGCAGCGGCAAGAACTGGTTCTGCGCCGTTTCGAGCGGACTCCGGGGAAAAGACGCCATGCTCAAAATTCAGAGGAGTCTTGCCAGCTTTATCGAGGGGGTGCATGGGGACGATGCCGAGTTTGCCGTTCTGGCGAACGAAAACAGCCGTCGTCGCACGATAAAGCGGATGTGGCGGATGAACGACGGGAGGAAAACGTTTCCTTGGGAATCCCGGAGTCACACCGTAGAAGGCCGGGGGCGAGTAAAACCATCCGCCGCAGGAAGAGTCAAAGAGCCAGCCTCCATAATGGTAAGGAGCCCAACCCCAAGGTTGGTAGCTGGCAAAAGTCCAGCCGAAGCCAGGATCCCACATCCATTGCCCCATGCTGAACGGTGACCAGCCAAGGCTCGCGCCGAAAGGCCGCCAGCCATATCCGAACCCTCCGCAGGAAAACCAAGAGCCGTAGGTGTAGAGGTCAGCGTATCCAGGAGCGTAGTAGGGAGAGCTCGAGTATTGCAGCGATGCGTTCGTTGCGGTGGAAACCGTGTCAATGCGACTCGAGACCCAGTGATCGAAATCGTCGCCAGCGGGGAGGCGACCAATGCTCACGGTGGATTCCCCCGCTTTCATGGAGAGCGACTGCCCTTTGTAGAGCTGCGTGGTTTCTTTCTTGCGAAGGACGGAGGCGTGGCCCGTCAGAACTTCCACGTTGCTTCCATCGTCAAAATTGTTGATGCGGAAGGAGCCTTTGGCGGTGGCCTCGACGGTGAAATCGCCGCCGGTCACGCTGAAATAATCCCCGCTCGCGGGATTGACGTAGAAGGAAGCGGAGCCTTGGCGGAGAACGAGACGCGTGGTGCGCGCGCCATCTTCCAACGAAAGATCGTAAAATTCGAGAACGGTGTTCTCGTTCAGAAAAGCCATTGCGCCATTTTCAAATTCGACCTCGGCGCGGCCATTGTCCGTGGCGAGGATATAACCTTGACGAACCGGCAGGTTCGCCAGGGCCGCTTCCCAGACCGCTTTTTGATCCGCGAGCGGGTCACCATGAGCTTCTCGAGTAAAGCGAACGTCGCCCTGGACGAGACTGAGGCGAATGACACGGGCGTGGCTGGAGTCAGCGACCGCCGGTTGGATGCCGGCCAAGAGAACGAGGCCGAAGGAAAAGGAAAGAATGGAACGAACTGCAGTGCCGGAAGTCATGTTTCACCCCCATCGGCGACGCTGACCAAACTGCTAACCCGTTAGACGGACGGCAGGAGGGATAGGTTGCGCCAGCGTAACCTTAAGATAATGGTCGCGCCGGGGGGTGCCGACGTCAAGCGCTGATTGGCAATTGTCCAAAATCAGCACTGACACGCAGCAGGAGTGGAACACTGGGCGATTTGATTCATCAAAAATATTTGTGCATTCGCTAGTTGACACACCGAAAGTGAGTGGCTAGTTTTGAAGTGAGGGCATGTTCAGTAGCTCTCGCGCAGTGTCCCGGGGGCATTGGCGCGAACTAAAACACTGGTCATTCGGCGTGTCGCTGCTTACGGTAGCGTAGTCCGGAAGTCTGATCACCTGGGGGGTGAATTGATGTGGCAAATTTCTAGATGGGCAGCAGGGGTGTTGTTGCTCGCAGGAATGCTGGCGGGCACGAACGCTTACGGACAAGGCGGTGCGACCGGCGCCATCAGCGGCACGGTTGTGGACACCAGCGGAGGGTCCATCGGGTCCGCGGATATCCAAGTCATTGACGCGAGAACGGAATCAATTGTGCGCAAGTTGTCCACGGGTGGGGAAGGATCCTTCGTTGCCACGTTATTGCCGCCGGGAAATTACATTGTGGTGGTGAACAAATCCGGTTTTGCGGAAGCGAGAGCCACCGATATTGAAGTGCGCGTGACGGAAACGACGCGCGTGACGATCACGTTGAAGCCCGGGGCGGTGTCCGAAAAGGTGGAAATTACGGCGCAGGTGACGAGCGTGGAAACCACCAACGCCACGACCGGCCAGTCACTCGGCACAGCCACGATCCGCGAGCTTCCTCTCGCGACGCAGAATTACCAGCAGCTTTTGACGCTTTCCAGCGGCGCGCAAAGCGATCTGAACGCCGCGGCGCAGCTTGGACGTGGCAGCGTGAAAATGTTCGTGAACGGCCAGCGCGAGGACAACAACAACTTTTTGATCGAAGGAATCAGCGCGACGGACTACAACGTCGCGCAAGCCACGTACGTCCCGCTACCGAATCCCGACGTAATTCAGGAGTTCAAGGTTCAGACGTCGCTATATGATGCCAGCCAGGGCCGCGATGGCGGCGGGAACGTGAACGCCATTCTGAAGTCCGGCAGCAGGGAATATCACGGCGACGTTTACGAATTTTTCCGCAACAATGTTTTGAACGCCAACGATTTTTTTCTGAATCGCGATGGGCAGGCGCGTCCGGACGTCAAACAGAACATCTTCGGCGGAAGCCTCGGCGGGCCGGTGGGGCAGGAAAAATTTGGATACTTTTTCATGAACTATCAGGGCACGCGGCAGCGCAGCGGCGAATCGCCGGGCACGTTCATCAGCACAACGATTCCGTCGCTTCCGGCGGTCCGAACACAGGCTTCGATTTCGCAGGCGTTCTTCGGGAACACAACGACACAGATTGACCCCGTAGTGCTGAAATTGTTGAATTTTCAGAGCAACCAGTTCGGCGGCACGACCAACGGTTTGCTGATTCCGACCAGCGATCCCACAACGGGCGCGTTCGCCATCAGCAGTCCGGGGAAATATACCGATGACCAGTTCACAACCAACTGGGACCGAGAATTCCGCAGCGGCCAAGACAAACTTTCCGCGCGGTTTTTCTTTTCCGATTCGGAGAGTTTTCTTCCCTTCGGCGGCGGCGACCTGCAGGAATCCCTGGGCAGCACGCTGGCCAGCAGCGTCAGCTCTTCGTCGCTGAACTTCCCGTTCGATACGCCGGTGAAGGCCCGTTTCTTGAATATCACCGAGACACATCTTTTTTCGCCGACACTCGTCAATGAGTTCAGGTTCGGCTTCGTACACATCAACGACGTGCTGAGCAACATCGCGCCAGTAACCACAACGGACCTGGGAATCGATCGGCCGACGAACAGCGTCACGAACTCCATCTACAAATTTATTTTTGCGACGTCGGGATTTGAGATTGGCCCGGCGCCTTTCGGCAACCAGTCGCAGGATCAGAACAACATCAATTTTGTGGACACCGTGAGCTGGGTAAAAGGCCAGCACGTGTTCCGCTTCGGCGGCGAGTTCACTCGCGTGAATTTAAACAAAAACTTTCCGCAGGTGTTCAACGGTGAGCTGTTCTTCACCAACACGCCGGATGGCAACACCGACTTCCAGAATTTTCTTCTAGGCACTCCACAATTCAGCTTCGGTGGCGGCGGCCTCTCCAATCACGAATACCGGTCCAATAACTACGCAGTATTTGCGCAGGATGACTGGAAAATCCGGCCCAACCTGACGCTGAACCTCGGGTTGCGTACGGAAATTTTCGGGGCGTTTCATGACGACCTCTGCCATATCGCGAATCTCGATCCTGCGCTGGCGAATGCGGGAACGTTTCCGTTCATCTACCCCTCTTGCGTGAACAAGCTCAACCTAGCTGGGTTGACCGGAAGCGCGAATGGCACCACGTTCAACAACAATTACGCGAAGAATCTTGGTCCGCGCGTCGGCCTCGCCTACGATCTCTTTGGGCATCACAACACGACGATTCGCGCCGGATACGGCATTTACTATGTGCGCGAAGACGTTGGCACTGCCGACCAGTTGTCGTTTGAGACGCCGTTCCTTCCAGTGGCATTCGGCGGAGGCGCGCCGGGCTGTCTGGGATCTTATTTCTCCGCGACGCCGCTGGCAGGTTGCCCGAATCCCAACCCGAACGCATTGCCACAAGCCGGCACGCTGGACCCCAACTTTGTTCCGTGCTTAAACGTTTTCCAGGGTTTCCCTGGAGGGGACACGACGCAGTCCGCGATTTATGGGACGGCTAGCGGAAACGGCTGCCCGGGGCCACTCAATTCTCTGGGCATCTTCGGACTGGCGGTGCCGCGTCACTTTGTCGTGCCGAGCACACAGCAATGGAACCTGACCATTCAACATTCTCTCGGCAGGCAGTGGGTGCTTGAGGTCGGCTACGTGGGCACGCATTCGGTTCACCTGCGCGAGACGCGGGATAGCCTGCAATCGCAGAATGCTACCCCGACAAATCCTGTGGTGGTTGACGGTAACTCGATCACTGCGAACACGTTCGATAACGCCGTGGCTCGCTCTCGAGCCCAGGGCATCAACGGGTATAACGGGTTCCAGCTCTTCGCCAACGATGCTTACTCGCACTACAACTCTTTGCAGACCACGGTATCGCGCCGTTGGGGAGCCGGATATTTTCAGGCCGCCTATACTTTCTCTAAGTCCACCGACGCGACTTCGACGGGCAATACTGCGTTCAATACCGCCTTCAACGACGAATCCACGCTGAATGATTCGCGCGGGCTTTCCGATTTCGACCGCACCCACCGGCTAGCCGTGAGCTACCGCTACGACTTGCCATTTTTCAAGTCGGCGGAAGGAATTACTCACAAAGCGCTGGCAGGATGGGCCGTCAGCGGAATCACCATCATCCAGTCCGGTTCGCCCTTCTCGGTGATCGATTCCGGAGCAGGCAGCGCGTTTCTTGGGCTGGGATCCGCTCCAGGGGTACTCACCGCCAGTCTGGCCTCTGGGGCCACGATGTCGAGCGCTCTGAGCAGCGGGAGCATCAGACAGCGCATCGATGGCTACTTGAATCCCAGCGCTTTCGCGCTGGCGCCGCTTTTGTACCCGACGCAGTGCGCCGGCGACCCCAACTTCTGCACGACCGGCTTCGGAAACTTAGGGCGCAACACATTCCGCGGGCCAGGCCAGCAGAACTGGGATTTTTCGTTGATCAAGAACTTCAAGATCACCGAACGGCAGGAGCTGCGGTTCACCGCCGATTTCTTTAACATCTGGAATCACGCCAACTTCGCCAATCCCGCTTTCACGGACGTGGAGGGGGGCAGCTTCGGCAAGATCACCAGCACGGTGGGAACGCCTCGGCTCATCCAGTTCTCGCTGCGGTACGCCTTCTAGGCCAGAGAGTCCGAACGATTCATTGCCGGGGCATGGGAAACCGTGCCCCGGTATTTTTTGGGCGGAGACTCGCTGGGCAAAGCGATCACGTGGCCCTGCCGCGCACTTCGCGCTTCAAAATGATAGGATTCTGTGCACCATTATGCGACGAATTGCATCACGCATTTCTCAACTGAAAGGCGAAGGCGCGCTAGCCGTCTATTCCCGCGCGAAAGAACTCGAACGCGCTGGGCGTTCGATTATTCACCTGGAGCTTGGCGAACCGGACTTCCATCCGGCGGCGCCGGTGGTGGACGCCGTGCGCGCGGCTGTGGCGGCTGGACGGGACCGCTACGTGTCCACTCGCGGTATTCCCGCATTGCGCGAAGCGATCGCGGAGTATCTGAAGCGGACGCGGCGCCTGCAAGTGGCGCCGGAGCAGGTTTTGGTGGCGCCGGGCTGCAAAATGGCGCTGTCGCTGGCGATGATGGCACTAATCGAGCCGGGCGACGAAGTGCTTTATCCCGATCCTGGATTTCCGATCTATCCGTCGTTCACGCGCGGACTGGGCGCGAAGGCGGTGCCGTTCGGGTTGGAAGAGAAAAATAATTTTCAGCCTGATCTCGCCGAGATTGCCGGGAAGATTACACCGCGAACGACCGCGCTGATTTTCAACTCACCAAACAATCCGACGGGAACAGTTTTCAACGCGGAGGCGCTCCGGAAAATTGCGGAGTTGGCCGAGAAACATGATCTGTGGATTCTCGCGGACGAGATTTACGCGCGGATTTTATTCAGCGGAGAATACGAATCGATCTGGTCGTTGCCCGGAATGGCGGAGCGAACGGTCATCATTGACGGATTTTCGAAAAGTTTTGCGATGACGGGTTGGCGGCTGGGTTATGCCGTCGCGCCAAAGCACGTGGTGGATGCGATGGATTTGCTGGTGCTTAATACGTTCACGTGTACTGCGGAATTTACGCAGGTGGCGGCGATCGAGGCGCTGCGCGATTCGACGCAGGCGGTGGATACGATGGTTGCGGAATATCGCAAGCGCCGCGACCTTTTTGTAGCGGGATTGAATGGCATTCCTGGGTTTCGGTGCCAGTCTCCCGGCGGCGCATTTTATGCGTGGGTGAATATTGAAGAGACCGGTATGGCCGCCGAAGAAGTGGCGAAGCTGCTCTTAGAGGAAGCGGGTGTTGCTGGAATCGCCGGAGCGGCGTTTGGCCCGGGCGGGAAGAATTATTTGCGGTTCTCGCTGGTCAGCGCGCGACATCTTCTCGAAGAAGCGCTGGAACGCATGCAGCGGGTGTCATCGCGGTGGCGCGCGGCAGTCGCGCGGTAGAGCATATAATTCTGTCTGTCATTCTTTGCAGGGAGAAGAAGGATTGAGGACAGACAGAAGTGTTTGTCCCCACCGTGCCGCGGAGCAGAGAGTCTTGGGGGAGAGAGATGAGAAGAAGTTTGATTCATCTGGTCAAAGTGCTGCTTCTTGGCGCGCTGGCAGCGCTCGTGTCTGCGACAAATGCGCTTTCCCAGGCGAAGCCGCTTGCAGGCGCCGACGTTCCGAAGATCTATGAGCGGCTTCTGAAGCAGATCGACCAAATTCCCATTTACGACAATCACTCGCACGCGACTTTTCCTGACGATTCCGACATGGATGCGATGGCTGCACCGCCGGACGAGAGCACGATTCTGCGGTTGAGCGATACGAATCCTGAGTTTGTTGCCGCGGCTAAATCGCTCTTCGGTTATCCGTACGATGATTTCAAGCCCGAACACGCGAAGTGGCTGATTGAGAAAAAGAAAGCGGCGGAGGCGGCGGGCGGCACGGCTTATTGGGACGGCATTCTCGACAAACTGAACATCGAAACGTGCCTTGCGAATCGTGTGGCGCTGGCGCCTTATCTCGATCCCAAGCGTTTTCACTGGGTTTTCTTCGTGGATTCGTTTCTGTTCCCGTTTGACAATCACGAGCAGATCGCAAAGAACGGCGACATGGCCGTGTATGTTCCGTTGCAGGAAAAAGTTTTGCAACGGTACATGAAACAGGAGAGCGTGAGCGCGCTGCCCGCAGAACTCGCAGGGTACGAGACGTTTGTTCGCCAAACGCTAGCGGACAATCAGAAGAAGGGCGGCGTGGCGATCAAATTTGAAGCTGCGTATTTCCGCTCGCTTTATTTCGGCGATCCTCCGCGGGAAAGAGCGGAAGCGATTTACGCGAAATACCATGCGGGTGGCGTGCCGAGCGCCGAAGATTATCGGATTTTTCAGGACTACGTTTTCCGCGTGCTAATCGATCAGGCGGGGAAACTGAATCTTCCGGTACATTTTCACAGCGCCGTAGGCATCGGCGATTATTTTAGTTTGCGGAATGGCAATCCGTTGAACCTCGAAAACGTGGTCCGCGATCCGAGGTACAGCAAGGTGAAGTTCGTGCTGATCCACGGCGGGTATCCCTATACGCTCGATATGATTTGGATGACGGCGGCCAAAAACGTTTACACAGACTCGTCGCTGATGGGGTATTACGTCTATCCCTCGGAGCTGAAGAACATTTTGAAGCAGTGGATTTCCCTGTTTCCGGACAAAATCATGTTCGGATCTGACGCGTTTCCGTTTAACGACGCAGTGGGAGCGGAGGAGACCTTTTGGCTGGCGTCGCGCTCGGCGCGGACGGCCGTCGCTGCCGCGCTGGCGGAATTGGTCTCGGAAGGTGCGTTCGGCGAAGAAAAGGCGCTTGAGCTGGCGCACATGTACCTGCACGATAACGCCGCAAAATTGTATGGAGGCAAGCCATGAGCCCTGCTTCGGAAATGAAATACATTTCCTGGAAGAACGTCGAGCGCGAGCAGTTGAATCCGCAGATTGACCGGGAAATGGTGGTCGGAGATAAAATCATGCTGGCGCGAGTGCTCATGAAGAAAGGCGCTCACGTGCCGCTGCATCATCATCACAACGAGCAGGTGACGTACATTCTGGAAGGCGCTCTGAAATTCGCGATTGACGGCAAAGAGATCGTGGTGCGCGCGGGCGAAGTGCTTTGCATTCCCCCGCACATGCCACATGAAGCCTGGGCGATAGAGGACACGGTTGATTTAGACGTCTTTAATCCGCCACGGGAAGATTGGCTGAACAAGACCGACGATTACCTGAGGCACGGGCGCTAACAGTTAGCGTTGGCTCAGAAACACCTCGTGGGGCAACCCTTCCTGCCCCGTTTTTCTTTGTACCAGACAGGCGAAAGAACGTAGACAAAAGCCCATAGTCTTGTTTACCGTAGCAGAGTGGGCTGGTTCCAGGCGTGGGGTCAAACCTCTGAGGGGAAAATCATGAAGAGGCAACTCGTTGTTGTTTTGTTCGTGCTTGGGGTGTCATGTGCCGCACGCGCACAGGAAGCTGTCCAGGACCAGGACACTAGGGCTGAAAACCGCAACGTGGCGGCGGATTTCTCCGCGGCGCCAGTTGCAAGCCCAACATTCTTCCAGCCTCTCGCCCCCAGCGCAATGTCTCCGACTCCAAGCTTCGCCACGTCGCCAGCTACGCCATCCTCGCTGGGAAACGCAACGCTCGATGCCTCTCCAGCGCCGACCCCCGACCCGAAGTTTATCTATGGCGGGCGGGACGATTTCCGTTGGCAGCTTGGCATTGGCGTCGACTGGATTAGATTTAGATCCTCGATCTTCAACGCCAGCGGCATCGGCGTCAATAGCTCGGTAACGTACTTTACGAATGAGTGGTTCGGAATCGAAGGAAGCGTTTCAACGGGATTCGCGCCACAAATCCTGGACAGGGAGCATGTGAAACTGCTGGTCTATGGCGCAGGGCCAAAGATTGCCTGGCGAGAACGCAAATGGGAACCATGGATCCACGCCATCGTCGGCGGAGCCCATGAACAGCCGCAGACCGCCGACAACAGCAAGAACGCGTTCGCAGTGGAGGTAGGAGGCGGCGCAGACTATCGTTTCAACCCGCGCTTTTCAGGACGATTGGAAGGTGATTGGGTGCGCACCAGCTTTTTCAGCCAGTCGCAGAACAATTTCCAGCTCATGGCAGGCGTCGTTTTCCACTTCTAACAAACCGTCGAACCTGCGGTTAATAAATCCCGTGACTTGAACCGAGCGGCCTTAACTCTCCGTCTACAGCCGAGAGCTGATAGTCATCGCCGCCGGATCCTTTCCAATCCTTCACGTTGAATGAAGCGCCCGACGGCACGCGATGCACTGTGATTCCGTTCATGCTAAGCGGAGTCTTCCTACGGCACACGTCCGGAGAATGTTTTGCCTCAAGAAAATAGGCTGGCCCCGAGCCGATGACCTTCGCCTGGCCATCCGGTTCAAGAAGAACCGCGGCGCCTTCCTCAACCGCAATCGCGCGCACCTGCCTGGCCCAGCCATCTTGCAAAATACGCGCGAGAAAAACGACGAGGCGGCCCATGCGGTCGCGCTTGGCGAAATGCGTGTCCGTGATAATGCCGGCAAGCAAGGGAATGCGCAGGAAGTCCCGCGAGATGGTCACCATGTTGCCGTAAGGATTGGCAAGTGCGGCGGGCGAATGGATCGTGTCAATCATAGAGGAAAACGAGAATTCTCCGAGAACGGCTAGCCCAGCGCTAGAGCCACCGATCGGTTTTCCGGCCGCGATGTGGCGGTTCAATGCGTCCCCGACGGGAGTCTCCTGCCAGAAGCGGACGTAGTTCGATTGGTCGCCGCCGGCGATGAAGATCGCCTCCGCCTGCGTGATTCGTTCCACGAGTTTTGGATCGTCGGAATCTTCGCGTTCGGAAAAGACGATGGTCGCGGCGGAGTTCAGCGGGCAGAGCGCGCGGATCTCTTCGTTCACTTTTTGCGCGTAATCGTCCTCGGTGTTGGCGCGAAGAATCAGGAAGTCGCCGCCGTTCGCGCGCTCGCACAAAAACTTAAGCGCAGGATCTTGTTCACCGCCGCCCATGAGAGCGAATCCGGGCCGCGGCGTGACCGTGCTGTCAGCGGCGTTGCCCGCACGAAAGTATTTCCATTTCGCGGAAGCACCAGGCGCAAGCAGAAACAATGCGAGCGAAAGAAGCACGCTTTCCGACAGCAGAAGAAGAGCTCTGCGTTTTGCTATCACTTTGGCCGAGCGAGCTTACCAGATTTTGCAGACTTGCTCGCGAACCATGGGGTCACCCTTCTTGCAGCCGAAGGCTTTGGCGAACTCCGCCATGTTCGAGAGCGGTCCGTTTCCGCGGAAACGCGGCAGCGGGTGCGGGTTGGTGTTGGCCATCAGGCGCTCGTACTCCGGCCGATCATTCGCGCCCCAGACTTGCGCCCAGCCGAGAAAAAAGCGCTGCTCGGGAGTGAAACCGTCTTTGTCCGGCGGACGCTGCTTACCTTGCAACGATTTTTCGTACGCAGCGTAAGAGATGGTGATCCCTCCCAGGTCCGCGATGCTCTCGCCGAGGACCAGCTTGCCGTTTTCGTGCAGTTCGCCGTCGACCACATAGTTGTCAAACTGCGTTTGGACGCATGCGGCGCGCTCCTTGAAATTTGTAAGATCCTCAGGAGTCCACCAGTTTTTCAAATTGCCGTGGCCGTCAAACTGGCTGCCATGGTCGTCGAAGCCGTGAGTGATTTCATGTCCGATCACCGCGCCCATACCGCCATAGTTTACGGCGTCATCGGCTTTGGGATCGTAGAACGGAGGCTGCAGGATACCCGCGGGGAAGACGATTTCGTTCATGCTGCTGTTGTTGTAGGCATTCACGGTAGGCGGCGTCATGCCCCATTCCGTGCGGTCCACCGGCTGGCCGATCTTCGCCAACCGCCGCTGGGAATCGAACGCAGAAGCCCGCCTCTCATTGCCCAGGAACGAAGTGCGGTCGATCTTCAACGCGGAATAGTCACGCCATTTGTCGGTGTAGCCGATTTTCACAGCGAACGCTTCAAGTTTAGAAGTGGCTTGCGCGCGCGTTTCCGGGCTCATCCAGGAAAGCGTCTGCAGATCGTTGCGCAGCGCCGCGATGAGGTTATGCACCATCACGAGAGCGTGGGCCTTGGCTTCCGGCGGAAAATATTTCTGCACGTAAAGCTGGCCGAGAGCTTCTCCGAGAGACCGGTCGGTGGCCTGAACACAGCGCTTCCAGCGCGGCTGGATCTCCTTCGCTCCCGTCAGCGTTTTGCCCCGGAATTCAAATTCCTCGTCTCACGAATTTTTCCGGAAGTCCGGTTGCCGAGGAGTTGACGAGATGCCACCGGAAGTAGGTCTTCCAGTCCGCAATCGGTGTCGCCGCCAACTGCGTGTCGAGCGCTTTGAAAAAGTCCGGCTGGCCGACGTTAATTTCTTTCAAGTCCGGGCGGCCCATCGCCTTGAAATAACTTTCCCAATCAAAGTCCGGCGTCATGGTCCGCAAGTCCGCTAGCTTCACTCTGTGATACGTTTTTTCCGGGTCGCGGAGATCGGTGTTCTTCATGGACGCATTGGCGAAAGAAGTTTCGATCCCGAGAACCGTCGTTGCTTCCGTTGCGGCCGTGTCCGCGGGATCGCCCAGTAATTCAAACATCTTCGCGACGTGCTTCACGTACGCGTCGCGCAGCTGTTTCGATTTGTCGTCCTGCTTCAGGTAGTATTCGCGCTCGGGCAGCCCCAGTCCGCCCTGCCACGCGGCGCCGACGACCTGAGAGCTGTCTTTCGCGTCTTGATTCGCGCTGAAGCGGAAGAGCACGCCCACGCCTTCCTTCTGTAATTTTGCCGCCTCGGTTTGCAGGTCCGCCTCGTTTTTCATTGCCGCGATGCTGGCCATTTCGGCGTCAATCGGTTTTGTGCCGGCCGCATCAATGGCCGCCGTATCCATGCAACTCGCGTAAAAGTCGCCAATTTTTTGTTCATTCGAGCCTGGAGTAGCCTTGGCGCTCTCCGCTGCTTCTAGGATCTGTTGCAAGTTTTGCTGATTCTTGTCCAGCAGCCGCGAGAACGAACCCCAGGTGGAATATTGCGGCGGAATCGAATTGGACTTCATCCAGCCGCCCATGGCGAACTGATAGAAGTCGTCGCAAGGTTTGCACGTTTTATCGAGATTCGCGGTGTCAAATCCCCAGTAGCTCGTGTCTCCGGCAGGCTTCGCCGTGGCCCGTAATCCTGCGGCGGCCATGACGATCGCGGCCACCAACATCGCCGTCACAACAAACCCAACCGGATATTTATGATTCCGCATGATTTCCCTCGAATTCTTACTTGTAAGGCCCACGCTAAGGAATTTGCCGCGTTCCAGCACCACCCCGGCCGGCACGCCAACTAGACAGACGAAGGACTGCGCGCGGCGGTTTCATATTTGTCTGGGATAGCAGCGGCCAATCGAGTGAATTCGCGGCCGCGAGAAGAGGCTACACAACGAAATGCAAGCAACGATTACTTCGCAGGCGCCGGCAAAGGAGATTGGTATTTCGTCATATCAACGCCTTGCCAGTCGCCGCGCTCAATGCCTTCGCGAATTTGTGCGCCCGTTTTGCCTTTGTGCGATTGCTCATACGCGTAGAAATCTTCGCGCTCACAAATTCCGCACGCCGCGGCGTGCTTGCTCACAAAACAATCGAGCAAGCTGCCATGGCCCTGGCTGCGATCGCAGTGGCAATAGCAAGGTTGCTGATAAAGAATTTTCTTGACGCGGGCGGCCAGCGCGTAAGCGTTCTGTGCAACCGGATCGGTGAATAGCGAAGGGCTCATGGTTGCCGGCAGCGGTCCCGTGGGCACAGAGTCGTGAAACGCGGGAACCGGTTCGGCGGGCGCATCCTGCTGGGAATTGCTCGCGGACAGCGATGAAGCACGCTGCGGAGCCAGAGCCAGGCCGCTTGCCACAAGCACGAGAAGAATTCCGCCAAAGATTGTTTGTGTGCCTCGCATTTTTGGCCCCCTTTGTGAACTCAGGCGAATCGCGGCGCCGAGTGGCACGCGGCAAACGCCAGCTATTACTCTACGGCGCTCTGTCCTTAAATTCCACTCCTGGTTCTTCGCCGCTTCCTTCGCAGCAGTATTCTAAGGGAGCCGCAGGACGCCAATGCGGATCACTTCCAGCCGCGTGACATCCATCACCTTATCGTTGTTCATGTTATCAATCTGGCTGTTCGCGATAAAAAAGAAGTCGGAGCCGCGGATCGCCCCCGTCGTCGGCAAGACGCAAAAATTGGTGCGATTTTCAAGCACGGTCGTGCGCGTCACGCGAAGACCATCGCTGGAAAGATGAAACGCCGCGACGCGGGGCGAGCCAATGCCGTTCTGGATGGCGATCAGGCTGCCGTTGTGCCAATAAAGTCCATCAACGCCCGCGAGCGTGCTCCGCGGACCCGGATCGACGTCGCGAGTTTCTCCGCTCGCGAGGTCCACGCTTACAACCCCGAGAGTGTCCGCCACATAAAGCGTGCGGTCGTCTCCGCTGAGTGCAATGCCGTTGGGATAAAAAAGCGGACGATGAACGGGTAGAGCCGCGAAAGTTCGCGCAACAGGATCGAACCGAAACACCTTGTTATCCAAGGCTGTCCGTCGTGATCACTTCGCCGTTTTTGCGAATTACCAGGTCGTTGAAGCCGTGCTTCGCCGGGCCTTCCGGCTTGAAGCGTCCCAGAAGTTTTCCAGAGGCGTCAAAATGCAGAAGCTCGGTCTGCCCGCCGTCGGTAAAAGAATCGGCCCACACCGTGTTGTCGCTTGGATTCAGCCGGATGCCGAGCACGGGCAACAGTCCAAACTGATCTGCCGGCACGAAATCGGTTGCAACGCCGTCTCGGCCAATCTTCACAATCTTCCGGCGATTGAGGCTGCTGAGATAGAAGACGTTCCTCTCCGCGTCGTAAGCTATGCCCTCGGGAACCAGGTCTTTCTCCGTGGTCCGGAAAGCTTCGCGCGCTTGCGAGGTCACCGGAAAATCGCGGTGAACAGTTTCAATCAGTGTGGTGAATTCCTTCGACCCTTTCAATTCCGCGAAGGCGGGTTCACCGGAGGGGTCGAAGCCTTCCTGAAGTGCGAGGCATTCTTTCAGGAGCGCCAGAGCTTCGCGAGTTTCTCTCAAGTGCTGTTTCGCTGCGGCGAGGAAATAAAGCGCTGCGCCGCGGTCCGGCAGCGCCTTCTGCAGTTTCTCGACGGTCGCGATTTGGTCGCGGATTTCCTTGGCGTCCGCGGGCTCGGCCGGCGCGCCTTTGATCTCTTCCGGATCCTGGGCATGAGCGGGAGGCGCTGAGAAAATTGCCAAGACGGTCAGGAACGCCACCAGTTTTAGCAATAGCGAACAGCGAGGATTCACTGCAACAGCGCCTGCGTTGCATTCGCTGCCATGTTTGAGAATTGAGCGGCTAGCATTGGCCTGCATGATGTCCTGCATGGAGGAAGGCGTTCTGTCCAAGCCCAGACGGCTTTGCAGTCTAAGCGAGTACAGCTTGCCGAGCAGTATACGCCGAAGGTGGAGGAGCAGCGGCAGCCGGCCGGCCCGCAACATGGCGCACGCGCAGGTTGCACTGCACTCGGCCGCCCCAGGCGCGCACAAAGGTAAAATTCACCGCGCCGCCAATCGCAGAGCTGGCGAGTGGAATCAAGCGGCCCACCCATTTCTCGGCGGTTTCCTGCCCGAGCTTAACAGCCAGCCGTTCAGCAATGCGGGGGGCAAGTCTCTCCAGAATCTGTTTCTCGGCAAGGTCTTTGCCGTAATCAACTCCCGACGCCGCTGCAGCAGCCATCCACAACTCAAGCCGTTCGCTTTGGCCGCCGCGTTCGAACCCATAGAGCAGGCAAAGTCTCTGGATCAGCCGCAGCGTCAGAATCGTCAGAAGCCCTGCGTCTGGAATGATCGTAATCATTCCCCCCAGGCCAAGCCCAGCCCCTTCGAGGAGCGCAAGCCGCTCGGTGTCTTTGATCAGTTTCTTGGCGATGGCATCCAGCCGTGCCACCGGTACGCGGTGCATGTGCCGGAAGTCCGCCACCTCAAGTCCATGTTTCTTCTTGAGCTGTCTCCGAAATTCTTCGGGGTCAATTTCGATGGAGCGCAGCCCTCTTAAGAGCCCAAAGCGCGCAAACCGCCCGAAAGCCCTTCCCGCCACCGAGTTATGTAACCTTCCCATGCCTATAAACATCCTACGGCGGTTAGATTCCAGTGGCAACCCCCCTCTTGTACAAGGGTGCAACGTCCAATGGGCTGGGGAGTTGCACAAGTGGCGGCAAGAACCCTCGCGTACTACTTGACGCGGAAAATCTTTTCGGTAAACTGCATTTTTCTCTATGGCGACCTTGCCACAAATCGTTCCCTCGGAAGTCGTACACGACTTCGACTTTCCGCAGCGTGAAGCGGCCTTTTTCTATGGGCTCTTTCTGCGCGGGCATTCCGCGGAAAAGCTGCGCAGAGACATCGAAGTGCCCGCGTTGGTTCTGGCAAAGTGGCATAAAGAAGCGGAGCGCGAGCCGGAACTGCGCGATATCTTCTCCCGCATGGTGGAATACCGCAGGCACGTCCTGGCGATTTTTGATACGTTGGTAGGGTCGGACGTACTTAACCATCGGGTTCAATAAGCGCCCCACAAACCTGCCCGCAATTCAGTCCGCCTGGCACTCCAAGCAGCACTAAGGTTCTCGTCACAAAATCCTGTCCTCTAGGTCAGGCCAAAAAATGTCAGGCAACCCTTCGATCACTTCGCGATTCTAACGGCAGTCGGGGACAAGTCCCACAAAATGCAGGAGATTCCTCGATTGACGGGTAGCTTGTCCGGGGGTAGAATTCAGACGTCCTAGAAGTTGAGGTATGCCAATGCCACGGGTAATTCGTGCCCTGATTGCTACTGCATTCTCGTTTGCCATCTTTGTTCCTGCCATAAAGGCCCAAGAGGCCCAAGATCCTAATCCTCCGCCTCCTCAGACGCTCACCAAAGAGCAGCGGAAAGAACAGAAACAAAAGGCGCGCAAGTCTCTCAAAGAGCTCGATAGCCAGTACAAGCAATGGCTGAATGAGGATGTGATCTACATCATTTCGCCGGAAGAGCGAAATGCCTTCCTTCAGCTCGATACCAATGAAGAGCGCGAACAGTTTATCGAGCAGTTCTGGCTGCGGCGCAGCAGCAATCCGGACCTCCCGGAGAACGATTTTAAGGAAGAACACTATCGCCGAATCGCCTACGCCAATGAGCACTATGCCTCCGGCATCCCTGGCTGGAAAACCGACCGCGGCCGTATGTACATCATGTGGGGTCCAGCGGACGAGGTCGATTCCCATCCGATGGGTGGCACCTATGACCGCCCCATGGAAGAGGGCGGCGGCTCGACAACTACGTACCCTTGGGAAACCTGGCGCTGGCGTTATTTGGAAGGAATTGGCGAGAACGTAATCCTCGAGTTTGTCGATACGACCGGCTCAGGGGAATACCACATGACCATGGATCCTTCCGAAAAAGACGCTCTACTCCACGTGCCGGGCGCCGGCTTGAGCTTGCTGGAATCCATGGGAATGGCCTCAAAGACGGATCGTTTCACGCGCTCTGACGGCACGAACCTTCCGACCGCCTTAGGCGGAACTCCGGCCAGCATGGATGAATTTAGTCGCCTGGAACTCTACGCCAAGGTGCAGAAGCCACCCGAGGTCAAGTTCAAGGATCTGGAAGCGATCGTGACCGCGCGCATTGTCCGCGATCAACTCAAGTTCAACTGGCGCACGGATTTCATGAAGGTAACGAATGACACCGTGTTGGTTCCCATCACCATCCAGGTTGCTAACGGCCAGCTCTCTTTCCAATCGAAGGATGGCATCCATTCCGCTACGATGAACGTTTTTGGCCGCGTCAGCACCTTAACCGGTCGGGTGGTTCAGACATTTGAAGATCCTATCTCCAAAGATTTTCCTGATTCCCTGTTCCAGCAGTCGCTTAAGTTACAGTCTATTTATCAAAAGGCCGTGCCGCTTCGTCCCGGCCTCTACCGGCTGGACATCGTCATCAAGGACGTTCAGAGCGGAAACGTAGGTGTTGTAAACACCAGGCTTGCGGTACCGCGATACGCGGACGAAAAGCTGGATGCAAGCACGCTAATACTCGCGGATCAGCTTGAGCATGTTCCTGCCAAGCAGATTGGCACGGGACAGTTCGTTTTGGGGTCAACCAAAGTGCGGCCACGCCTCGAGAGCGACTTTACCACGGCCGATCGTTTGGGAATCTATCTCCAGGTTTACAACCTCAAGCCGGACGAAAAGACCCACAAGTCCAACGCAACCTTCCAGTTCACCGTGAAGAAAGGTTCCGAGAAGGTGATGCAATTCAAGGAAACGTCGGAAGAAATGAAGCAGACTGGCGATCAAGTGACCATCGAAAGATGGCTGCCGCTCTCGACGCTTACTCCGGGCAAATACACCATCGAAATTAATGCCACAGATGGCATCGCCAATCAGACCATTTCCAAGACTGCAGACTTTACCGTCAAGGGACCGCAGGAACCGACCAAGGCGGCAGCCAACACGGTTCCGGGGAGGTAGTGAGCAGTGAATAAAGGACAGGTCCGATTCATGGGGGCACTCGTCCTGGCCGCGGCGTTCTCAACCTTGGGAGCGAATCCGGCGGCGGCGCAGTTGAAGTCTGTCCCGGGGATCCTCTCGGGAGTGGTTCGAGATTTCGCTGGCACGCCTCAACTGGGTGCAAGCGTCCAAGTAATCCCTGAATCTGGCGCGTCCGCGGCAGCCATAAGTTTCTTAACTAACACGCAGGGAATATTCCGCGGCGAAAAGCTCGCTCCCGGCTTTTATACCGTGCGGGTGACGCTCGCGGGATTTCTCCCCACCCTAGAAAAACACGTTCGTGTCAGTGCCAATCTCACAACGCTTGTGCGCATCCAGCTGGAATCCATGTTTGCGTCCTTGGAGCAGTTGCGGCGCGCTCCTTCTTCTGCAGCCAACGAAGCGGATGATTGGAAGTGGGTACTTCGCTCGGCGAGTTCTGTGCGCCCAGTTCTTCAGTGGGTTGATCAGGATCCTCTTAGTGCAGTCAACGTCTACTCGGAAACGGGTTCTCCAGAACCGGCGCGTGGCCGTTTGGAATTTACCGATGGCGCTCGCAAACCAGGTTCGATTTCCAATCTTCCCGCGAGTCCAGCCACCGCATTTGCCTACGACCAGCAGCTTGGTCCTACGAGCCGGCTACTCCTCGCTGGCTTGATGAGTTATGACGGGAATTCCCCCGCTGGCGGCATTGCCACGATCTGGCTGCCCGACCGGTTCGCTCGGCGCCGGTCCGCACACGGCTCTGGTTCTCCGCGAATCCAAGCTAGGCGATATGGGGCCGACGTTCCGCGGCGTGCGCATTGATCAAGGTGGTTCCATGGTTTTTGGAACCCGGGCCGTCCTAGAGTACGGCGGCGAATATGTCTTAGTGGGTCTTGGCCGTCCAGCATCATCGTTGCGTCCGCGTATGCAGCTCGACGCGCGTATCTCTGAAGAATGGCACGCGTCTCTGATTTTTGCATCCATGCCAACCGGCCCGGAACCGCTTGAGGCGCTCGACGGGGAAACTGCGAATACTTTGGCTGCCGCGCTAAACGAATTGGACGCGTTTCCCGTACTGATGTGGCGCGGCGGACGTCCCGTGCTGGAGAGTGGTTTCCATGAGGAGCTTGCAGTAGAACGCAAGCTTGGCACGCGCGGAAAGTTACAAGTTGCCGCCTTTCACGAAGACAATAGCCATACGGCTGTTTTTGGGCGGGGCAATAATCTTCCTGTCGCCGACTTTTTCCAGGATGTTTACTCCAATGGCTTCTCCTACGACGGCGGCTCTTCGAGCAGCTGGGGGACGCGCGCTGCGTATCGTGAAAAGCTGGGCAATGATGTCGAGATGACCGCACTGTATGCCTTTGCTGGCGCACTGACGCCTTCCAGTGCGGCCGCCGGACCCCTTCGCGAACTGTTCCGCACCGCTGGGCGCCACTCGGCTGGCGCCAAGGTTTCGGGAAAAGTGCCGCGCCTCGGCACGAGACTTTCCGCAGGCTATCAGTGGATCAGCGGAACCTCGCTTACGCGCGTGGACAGCTTCGGCGATTCCCTTTTTGACATGGAACCGTACCTCCACCTTGGCGTCCATCAGCGGTTGCCCAAGTTTGGGCCGGGCCGCTGGGAGGCCAACGCGGAATGCGACAACCTTCTGGCTCAAGGTTATGTCACCCTCAGCACCGCCGATGGTCGAGTAACTCTCATGCCTGCTTTCCGCACGTTCCGGGGTGGTCTGAGCCTGCAATTTTAGCCGCAAATTGGGCTTTAGAAAGCTGTATGCATCCTTCCAGAAAGTGGATTATTGATGCTTCTCAAGCCTCGGCATTCTGCAAGTCGTTGAAATAGAAAGAGATTCTAGGCAAGCATTCTTCCAAAGAATGGACATTCGTTTGCACCTAAAATTCTATGGTAGGGTGTCTTCCTACCAAGGCCAGTCATGAAGCAGAACCTGAGAGTCAGCCTCGGGGCCGTTGTGCTAGCGCTTGCCACGCTGGCGGCTATGATTTTTGCCTGGCTGAATTTCGTTCAGAGGACTGAATTCGACACCCCCGATGATGGCGTCGTTTGGCTGGATACGACCCAAGGCATCCAAGCTCAGCAAGTGGCTCCCAATTCACCCGCGGCGCGCGCTGGTGTGCGCGTTGGGGATCATCTTGTGGCGATCAATGACAGCCCTGTCACCCGGCAGGTACAAGTAACCAAGCGACTTTGGCGCTCAGGGCTTTGGACACAAGTGCGTTACAAACTGGCGCGGAACAGCGAGGAGTTTGAGACTCCGCTCGTAACCGCACCGGCCGAAAAACCTACCTCTATTGAGAACTATGAGCGCGTTGTTGGTCTGATTTATCTATTCATCGGCCTTTTCATTTTTGCGCGCCGCTGGAACGCGCCTCGCGCTGTTCACTTCTATATTTTTTGCCTCGTGTCGTTCATTTTCTATTCGTTCCACTACAGTGGAAAGCTGGACACGTTCGACTACGAAGTCTATTGGATCAAAATCGTCGCGCAGCTCCTCACGCCGGCTTTGTTGCTGCATTTCGCGCTGGTCTTCCCGGAACGCAGCGAAGGAGCGAGCCGTTCGCTCTCCAAGCTCAGCTTCGTCTATCTTCCGCCGCTCGCGATTCTTTTGGTCCACATCAGCACGGCATTGGGCGCGCTCGGCTTCGTTCCTTGGCTCGGCTCTCGCGTCCTTCTGGACAAAATTGCCTACAGTTATTTGGGAGTGTGTTTTCTAGCGGCGGGATTTGTTTTCTACCGCAACTATCGCGGAGCGCCAGCTGGCGTTTTGCGGCAGCAATTGAAATGGCTTACCGCTGGGACATTCGTCGGCACTTTTCCTTTCGTCGCCTTGTACATCGTCCCGTTTGCTTTTGACGCCGCCTCCAGGCCTTGGATGAAGTTTTCGACGGTCAGCCTGGTCTTCATCCCGCTGTGTTTCGGCTACGCCATTATTCGTTACCGCCTGATGGATGTGGACATCATCTTCAAGCGCGGCCTGGCGTACACCGCGGCAACGGCGGCTGTTGCTGCCATATATTTCGCGCTGGTCTATTTGATTGCCAACATTTTCCACGCCACAGGCCTCGTAGGTGGCCTGATCGCTGTCGGCGTTGCCGCCTCGCTTTTCGAGCCCTTCCGGGCTTCGATTCAATCGCGTTTGGATCGTTTCTTCTACCGCGACCGCCTCGATTATCGCCGCACGCTGATCGAATTTGGCCGCACGCTTACGAATGAGGTGCGGCTTGATCCCATGCTCGGTTCCGTATTGGATCGCATCTCCCAAACTTTGCTCGTCGATCGGCTGGCAATCTTTGTCGAGAATGCCGAGCAACCCGGGCACATGCGCATGGCTCGCTCGATGGGCGTGCGTCTCGCGGAGCCACTCGATCTCAGTTTCCTCGGTCCGGCCCGGCCCGAGTTTTCGCGCGGAGCGCTTTTTTTTGAGTCGCCCCGCGCGGCCCGAGAAGTAAGCGATTCCGTCCGTCGCACACTCGAGCAGCTCGACCTCAATTATTTTGTTCCGTGCCGCATTCGCGAGCACACCGTTGCAGTTTTGGGCCTCGGCAAAACCGTTGACGGCGATTATCTTTCAAGCGACGACGTCGAGCTGGTGGAAACGATCGCAGGCTACGTCGCCGTGGCTCTTGATAACGCCCAGCTCTACTCTTCGCTCGAGCAAAAGGCTCTCGAAATCGCGCGCCTCAAGGACTTCAGCGAAAATATCGTGGAATCCTTGAACGTCGGCGTTCTTGCCGTGGATTTGGAAGGCATCGTCGAATCCTGGAACACGCGCATGGAGCAGCTCTTCGGCGTCACCCGGCAGGATGCCGTTGGACGCCAACTCCGTTCCTTGCTTCCGGAAGAGCTCGCGACAGAAATTGCAGCGCGCGGGGACGAAGAGCAGATCACTGGCATTTACAAACAGCGTCTGCACCATCAGGGCAAAGCGCTTACGCTAAATGTGTCCATCACACCGCTTGTCAGCAAGTCCGCGGAGCGCATCGGTCGCCTCTTGCTCTTCGACGATGTCACCCAGCGCGAGCGCATGGAAGAACAAATGTCGCAAACCGAGAAGCTGACGTCGCTCGGTTTGCTGGCCGCCGGCGTCGCGCATGAAGTGAACACGCCTCTGGCCGTGATTTCCAACTATATCCAGATGCTCGCAAAGCAGATGCCCGATGGCGATCCGCGGCAGTCCATCATCGAGAAAATCGTCAAGCAGACGTTTCGCGCCAGCGAAATCGTCAACAATCTTCTGAATTTCTCGCGCACGGGAGCTCCCGAGGCAGCGGACATTGACCTGAATCGCGTCGTGGAAGAAACGCTTTCCCTCGTCTCTCATCCGTTGAAGACTTCCCAGATTCAAGTCGTGAAGCATTTGGGCGAAACTCTGCCAGCTGTCCGCGGCTCAGCGAACAAACTCCAGCAAGTCTTTCTAAATCTTTTCCTAAATGCCCGCGACGCCATGCCCGGCGGCGGCTTGCTGGAAGTGCGTACCGGAGCGCACAATGGCAGCGTCGAGATTGAAGTCGTTGATACGGGCGCAGGCATTCCGCGCGAACACATTCACCGCATTTTCGATCCATTTTTCACCACGAAAGCCAACGGCCGCGGCACGGGCCTCGGTCTTTCCGTCAGCTACGGCATCATCAAAGAACATTCCGGCAAGATTGACGTCCGGTCGACTCCCGGCAAAGGCACTTCATTCCACGTAGAGTTCCCGGCGGTCAGGAAGTCGGTTCATGTCTAAGGGCTCCATCCTGGTTGTTGACGACGAATCAGAAATCCGCGAAGGCCTTGAGCTCCTGCTCAAGAGTGAAGGCTATGGCGTCTCCAGCGCGGAAACCGGCGAATCCGGCTTGGCCAAACTCGAGGAACATCCTTTCGATTTGCTGCTGTTGGACGTAAGTCTGCCCGACCGCAACGGTCTTGAGCTCCTCCGCGAAATTCGCAAGCGCGATCCGCATCTTTCGGTCGTTTTGATCACCGCGTACGGCTCGATTGAAATGGCGCGTGCCGCGTTCAAAGGCGGAGCGCTTGATTACATCACCAAGCCCTGGTCCAACGACGAACTCCTGGCGCAAGTGGCGCAGGCCGTCGAATCACGCCGTCTTCGCGAAGAAAACGTCCAGCTCAAGCGCGCGCTCAAACAGCGCTTCAATTTTCCCAATATCATCGGCAAGAGCGAAAAGATGTTGACGCTTTTGGATTTGGTCACGCAGGTCGCGCCTTCGCGCTCCACCGTGCTGATCAGCGGCGAAAGCGGCACCGGCAAAGAGCTCATCGCTAAAGCAATTCACTCGGCTTCCACGCGCGCGGACAAGGCCTTCGTGCCAGTCAACACCGGCTCTATTCCCGTGGACCTCCTCGAATCGCAGCTCTTCGGCCACGTAAAGGGCGCTTTCACCAGCGCCGTCGCTTCCAAGAAAGGCCTCTTCGAAGTCGCTGATCAAGGCACCATATTTTTCGACGAAATCGCCACCATCAGTCCAGAAACGCAGGCCAAGCTCCTCCGCGTCATCCAGGAGCGCGAATTCATGCGGCTCGGCGGCACAGAGCAGATTAAGGTGGACGTGCGGATCGTCGCCGCCTCCAACGTTGATCTCCTGACGCTCGTGCGTGAAAGCCGCTTTCGCGAGGATCTTTACCATCGCCTGAACGTTATTCACCTCCAGCTTCCGCCGCTGCGCGACCGCCGAGAAGATGTTCCCGCGCTGCTTGCCCATTTTCTCGACCGCTATTGCCTCGAAAATGGCAAGCCAATGCGCCAGTTCACGGCGGGCGCCCTGAAGCTCTTGATGGATTACGATTGGCCGGGCAATGTCCGCGAGCTGGAAAACGTCGTCGAACGTGCGGTTGTGCTCTCCACGCAGGAACGCGTGGATATTGATCTGCTTCCTGAAAGTATTCGCAGTAAGGAAATCGTGCGCGGTGTCCGGCTGCAGCTTTCGGAATTTCTTCCTCCTTTGCCCGGTGAACCTGGCTCCCGTTCGGCTGCCGATCATCCACAACCTTCGCTTTTTCAGATCATGGACGAAATCGAGCGCCGCATCATTATGGACATGCTGGAACGCACCAGTTGGAACCAGACCGAGGCAGCCGAACGTTTTATGATCCCTCTTTCCACGTTGAACCAAAAGATCAAACGGCTGGGGATTGACGCCCGCCGCCGCGGCCGCGGCGATGAAACCCTTTCGGCTTCGATGGGCAAATAGCCTCTTTTTCGGTAATCCCTGGCCGTGTTCTCACGCCTTTATTCCAGACTTTCAACTTGCATCTAAGAGTTTGTCTATGCACAGTATCGCGGGATGATTCTTCGCCTCTCCAGTCCTGCGGCGCGCGGCTTTCTCGTCGTTCTCGCGTTGGTGCTCGCGGCTGGTTTTTCTTATTCCGGCATCCGCAACACCCTTGCGGTGCACTACGCCGGGCTGAACACGGCGGAAGGCTACGAGCGCGCCACGCAACTCGAGCCCGATGACGCCCACAACTGGTATCTCCTCGGCCGCTACTGGCAATACAACCTGGAAGATCCAGATACGCAGCGTGCCATTCGCGCCTATCAAACGGCAGTGGCATATGATCCGCGTTCCGCAGATACCTGGCTGGATCTGGGCATGGCGTACGAATCGGAAGGGGACATCGCCGCCGCTCGGACCGCATTTCTTCAAGCCAAGCGTGTGTACCCGCTCTCGCCTGAAGTTTCGTGGCGTTATGGAAATTTCCTGCTGCGGCGAGGCGAACTGGATGCTGCATTCGCGGAGATTAAGCATGCCGTGGAAGCCGATCCCAAGCGCGGAGCAGCAGCCTTCGCTCTCTGCATGCGCGTCGAGCCGGACGTCAATTCCGTGCTGGAGCGTGTGTTACCTCACTCTCAGGAAGCCTACTTCAGCGTGATTTCCGCACTCTCGGAGCAGGACAAAACCGATCAGGCTCTGATTGTCTGGTCCAGGATGGCTGCTTTTCACCCGCAACTCCAGCTCAGTGACTCTTATCCTTTGCTCGAAGCTCTCATTCACAAACGGCAGATGGAGGCAGCCCATCGTGTCTGGGACCAGGCTCTCGTTTTTGCGGGCGTCTCACGTCCTCCAGATCCTCCTGGATCTCTCGTGTGGGACGGAGGATTCGAATCGAATGTCGTGCTGGGTGGATTCACTTGGCGGTACCCGTCAATCGTCAACGGCGTTCAAATCACTCTCGACGCAAAGGAAAAGCATTCGGGGGATCGTTCTCTCCGGCTGACGTTCAACGGACTCCGGAACGTAGACTTCAATGATGTCTGCCAGTTTGTTGCCGTCCAGCCGTCCACCTCTTATCGTTTTTCCGCCTGGGTCCAAACGCGCTCTTTGTCCACCGATCAAGGCGTGCGCTTTGGTCTCCACTCCGTTAGTGATTCGATCAATTCCTTATCATGGACGGACGATGTCCGCGGCACTCAGCCGTGGACTCGAGTTGACCTTCCTTGGACCTCGGGGAAGGACGTCCGGCAACTGCGGCTTTGTGTGAGCCGCCACCCCAGCGCGAAATTTGACAGCAAGATCAGCGGGTCGGCCTGGGTTGACGATGTTGTCTTGGTGCCGGAATCCGCGGAAAACACGAGGCAATGAAGCTCATCCGCATCGGAATTTGTGCGCTAGTGGTTTTCGGCGTGGCCTCGCACGGGGCCGTCGAGGATTGGGCGCGTGCCGTCCTGGAAATCGGCGCGGGCTTGCTCTTTCTCGCATGGGCTGTGCGCGCTTGTCTCACGCGAGAGCTTCAGCTCGTCGTTTCGCCTTTGCTTTTGCCGCTTGCCTTTCTGTTGCTGATTGTGCTCGGCCAGTTGGTCTTTCACGGCACCGCCTCGTCCTACGACACACGCATGGAGCTCCAGCTTCTCCTCGCCGATGTCCTTATTCTCTTTGTGGCTGGCCAGGCATTCCGTACGATCGAAGACTGGCGCGCTTTTGTCTGGTTTGGGATGAGTTTCGGATTCCTGGTGGCCATCTTCGGCATCCTTCAGCACCTCACCTTCAACGGAAAGCTCTACTGGCTCCGCGAGATGCACTTTGGCGGCATTCCCTTCGGCCCGTACGTGAATCGTAACCATTTTGCAGGATTTGCAGAACTCGTCATTCCCATATCCCTGGTTCCTTTGATCCTTGGCAAGGTGCGCCGGGAACGTTGGTTTGTGGTCAGTCTGTTTGCCGTAATTCCTATCGGCGCTCTGGTTCTCTCCGCGTCCCGGGGAGGCATCGTCAGTTTCGCTGTGGAATTTGGTGTCTTGGTCCTGTGGCTGCTACTTCGCCGCACGACCCGCGAGCACTTGCTGTCCGCCGGCGCGGTATTTTTGCTCGCATTTCTACTGGTGTCCTGGCTGGGTGTACAGCAAGCTGTCGAGCGGTTTTCTTCCCTCCAGGCGCTCGAGGTGACCGTCGGAAAACGCGCGTCCATGCGAGCGGACACCTGGCGGATTTTCCTCGATCATCCCTGGACGGGCGCCGGCCTCGGCACTCTTCAGATTGTCTTTCCGCGGTATGAAACCCTTTATGACGGAAAGATCGTCAATCACACTCACAACGATTATTTGGAAGGTCTCGCGGAAACTGGTGTTGCCGGCGGCCTGTGCTGCGGATGGTTCCTTGGCATCCTGCTCTTAGAATCGCTGCGGCGTCTCTCCCAGCCCAGCAGCGCGTTTGCTTCGACCCTCCAGCTCTCGGCTCTTGTCGCATGCCTCGGATTCCTCACGCACAGTCTCGTTGACTTCAACCTGCACATTCCGGCAAACGCTCTCCTGTTTTTTCTCATGGCGAACATGGCGACAACCGAAATTCAGCAAGGCACACCGTCAATTCCCAAATCGGAACACATCCATCACAAGCGTCGAAATCACTGATGGACTTGGTCCTACTGTCTGTATAATCAATCCTGGGGGTCATCTATCCGTATGCAGCCAGCGAGACTGGGTGCGGGGACGTTGTGTCTCGTCTCCATCACTCTGCTCGGGTTAGTGGTTCTGGCGCCGCCCAGCCGCGCGCAGGCCGTTCTCGAGACACCACAACAGACAAACGATCGCATTCGCGAGCTTTCCAATGCTGCGCGCATAGCGCCGCATGACTATGTCATTGGAAATGGCGACTCTTTAACCATTGAAGTATTCGACGTGAAGGAGCTGAGTCGCGATGTGCGTGTTAGCCAGACCGGCACGATCAGCATCCCGCTCGTGCCCGTGCGCTTGCATCTCGCCGGGCTCACCGAAGTTCAGGCCGAACAGAAAATTGCCGAGGTGCTGGAAGCCAATGGCTTGGTTTCGCATGCCGATGTAAGCGTTACTGTTAGAGAAAGAAAGAGCAAACCGATTACGGTGGTTGGAGCCGTCTCGCATCCGTTGGTTTATCAGGCCGATCGCCAGGTCACGCTTCTCGAAGTCCTTGCTGAAGCAGGCGGACTTTCCAATGACGCGGGTGACCAAGTCATCGTAACGCGGCCGGTGCCAGAGATGACGTTCGATGACGCGGAGCCGCCGTCGGCAATTGGTTCTGCGGATGCCGCTACTGCGAATTCTAAATCCCTTAAACCAGAAGCTAAGCCTGTTGCCGCTGCTCCGTCCGCTTCCGCACAAACTGCTGCCACAGCGGAACCTCCTGAATTGCCCGGGACAAATGCTTCCTATGCGAAATCCGTCAATGGCGCGAGCGCTCCCTCGGCTTCTGCCGCTGCGGATACTATCACCGTCAATTTGTACGAACTGATGGAGGCAGGGAACACCAAGAATAATATTCTTTTGCAAGCAGGCGATGTCGTGACCGTTCCCCATGCCGGCATCGTGTACGTCTTGGGCGCGGTCGGCAAACCGGGTGGATTTGTGCTCACGAATGACCGCGAGCAGTTGAGCACTTTAAAGATTCTGGCTTTGGCCGGCGGCTACACCCACACCGCAAAAACGGATCATGCCGTCATCATCCGCAAGGATGCCCAGGGTCAGCAACACGAAGTGGCGCTTGATCTGAAAAAAATTCAGAACCGTAAAGCGGAAGATTTGCAGCTCCAGCCTAGTGACATTTTGTACGTTCCAGAGAGTGGCGCCAAGCAAGCCATTCTGAGGTCTCTCGAGTTTGGTATTGCCCTCGGCTCCGGTGTCGCGCTTTACCGGCTCGCGTATCGCTAGAATATGGCTGATGATAACAAACTCGCTCCGAGGGAGAACGGCACGAACGGCGTCGTTGAGCTGATTCCCCCTTCCTCTCGTCTCCCGGCTTGGGATCTCTCGCCGCGCGAGCCGCATCTTTACGACTACCTGCTGATCCTTCGCAAGCACCAGTGGCTGATTTTGTCTTTCTTGCTCGCCGTCGTCACGATCGTCGCCATCGCCACTTTTCGCATGCAATCCGTCTATGTGGCCAGCGCGCGCATCGAAATCGACCGCGAGAATGCCAACATCCTGCCTTTCCAGGGCATGGACTCCTACGACTACATGATGGATCTCGAGAACTATATCGAGACGCAGTCGAAGATTTTGACGAGCGAAACGCTGGCTTTGCAAACCATTCGAAGCAGCGGCCTCGGTGCACGGCCGGAGTTCGCTTCTCCAAACGGACCCTCCGAAGCGCTGGCCATCGGCAGCCTCGAAAACCAGAAGCGTCCTCCGGAGCTCGGTGCATTTCTTGGCAGCCTCGGCATAAAGCGCGTTCCCAACAGCCGCCTCATGGATGTGAGCTTCGAGTCCACGGACCCGCAGTTCGCCGCGCGCATCGTCAACGAGCACATCAAGAATTTTCAAGATCAGAATATTAAGAGCCGCTACGATGAAACGACGCGGGCCACCACCTGGCTCCGCAATGAATTGGACGAGCTCAAGATCACCGTTCAGGAATCCGAAGACAAGCGCATCGCCTACGAAAGAAAAAATCAGATCTGGACGCTCGACGACAAGTCAAACATCACGACCCAGCGCCTCGCAGACCTCAACAAGGAACTCACCGACGCTCAATCCGATCGCATGCGCAAGGAATCGCTCTTCCAGTTTGCCAAAGCTGGCGATATTTCCGACGTGCCGCAGCTTCGCGATAACGTCGTCTTGCAGGGACTCACGCAGAAGCGGCAGACCGCTGCAGGGGATTACAACGATGCTCTAAGCCAGTACGGTCCCAATTTTCCCAAAGTCCAGCGCCTTCAGGCGCAATTGAAAGATATCGACCAGCTCATCCAAAAGGAGAACGTCAACACTCTCAACCATCTTGAAAGCGATTACCGCGAAGCCACCCAGCGCGAAGCTCTTTTGACGCAGGCCCTCGATCAGCAAAAGACGGCAGCGAACGAAATGGCCGAGCGCATGGTTGAGTACAACATCCTCAAGCGCGAGGCCGAAGCCAACAAGGCTCTCTATGACGGCTTGATGACCAAGCTCAAGGAAGTGGGGATTTCCGCGGCTTTGCAATCCTCCAATATCCGCGTCGTGGATCCCGCCATGATTCCCGCCTATCCATCGCGTCCCGCCAAGGCCAGGAACATCGCGCTCGCTTTCATTGTGGGTCTCGTCGGCGGCATTGGTCTTGCTCTCATGCGCGAGTACCTCGACAACACCGTGAAGACTCCCGATGACATAGAGACTCTGGCGCGCTTGCCTTCCCTGGCCGTTGTGCCGCAGTTTGCCGGCTCCAACAGTAACGGCACGCGCAAGCGGCTATTGCAAGGGATGGCCGCGAATGGCCACGAGAAACGCATCGAGCTCGTTGCCCAGCACCTGCCCAAATCCCAAATGTCCGAAGCGTTCCGTGCGCTTCGCACTTCTTTGCTTCTCTCTCAGCCGGGACGTCCGCCGCAAGTCATTCTCGTCACCAGCGCGCTCCCGCGCGAAGGCAAAACCACCGCCGCGGCTAACTTGGCCGTCACCCTTGCCCAGCTCGGAGATCGCACCGTCCTCATTGATGCGGACTTGCGCAAGCCCGGCGTCGGTCGCCTGCTCAACCTCGGAAGCGGAAAATACGCCGGCTTCAGTTCTTATCTCGCCGGTGTTTCAAGTCTTGATCTTGTCACCGTGCCGCACCCCTCTATTCCCAATCTCTCCGCAATTCCCACTGGCCCGCTCCCTCCCAATCCTGCTGATTTGTTGTCTTCGCACAAACTGGCGGAGGCCATCGCCGAATTGCGCACCAAATTCAAATTCGTGGTGATTGACTCGCCGCCCGTCATGGCCGCTACCGATGCTGTCATCTTGTCTGTTCAGACCGATGGCGTTTTGCTCGTCGTGCGCAGCGGTGAAACTCCCAAGGAAGCTTTCACACGCACGCGTGACTTGCTCGTCAGCGTGAAGTGTCACATCCTCGGCGTGGTTCTGAATGCGGTGGATTCCGGCGCTCCGGACTACTACTATTCTTACCGGTACTATCCATATTCGTATGGCTACGGCCCCCAGGAAGCGGCTGAATCTTCTCAGGAACTTGACGATCTTGCTGAATCTGTCTCCGAAAGCTCCCCGCGCGATCGCGACGACAACCAAACATTGTAAGGAGGCACCTTGCGTTATCTGATTACCGGCGGCGCCGGTTTTATCGGTTCCCATTTGGCGGAGCGGCTACTCGCCCGCGGCGATCGCGTCGTGCTGCTCGACAATCTCTCCACCGGAAGCATGGACAACATTCGCCACTTGAAAACCTCCGGCCAGATGGAATATCACCTCGACAACATCGAGAACGTCCAATTGGTTGCGGAACTCGTGGATGATGCCGACGTCATCGTGCATCTCGCCGCGGCAGTCGGCGTCAAGCTCATCGTCGAAAGTCCCGTCCGCACCATCGAAACCAATGTCAACGGCACGCAGCGTATCCTCGAAGCTGCCTGCAAAAAACGCAAACTCGTCCTCACGGCCTCCACTTCGGAAGTCTATGGCAAGAACACCAACGTGCCTTTCCACGAGGACGCCGACCTCGTCCTCGGGCCCACCACCAAAGGCCGCTGGAGCTATGCGGCGTCCAAGGCTCTCGATGAATTTCTAGCGCTCTCCTATTGGAAAGAGAAAAAACTTCCCGTCATCGTCGTCCGTTTGTTCAACACCGTTGGTCCGCGGCAGACGGGACGCTACGGCATGGTCTTGCCGAATTTCGTCAAGCAAGCGCTGGACAACGAGCCCATCCAGGTCTACGGCAACGGCAAACAGTCCCGCTGCTTCTGCGACGTCCGCGACACCGTCGAAGGCCTCATCCGTTTGATGGACACAGAACGCTCCATCGGGGAAGTCGTCAACGTCGGCAACACCGAAGAGGTCACTATCGAAGGGCTCGCGCACCTGGTCAAAGAGCGCACGCGCAGCACTTCACCCATTGAATTTATTCCTTACGATCAAGCCTACGAGCCGGGTTTCGAGGACATGATGCGCCGCGTTCCCTGCGTGGACAAGCTTCACTCGCTCACCGGCTTCCGCCCTCAAACCTCGCTCAATGAAATCATTGACCGCGTCACCGCCTTCTTCCGCCAAAAGGAAGAAGCCGCCGCGCCCCGCGCCGCCACAAGCACCGCCGTCTAATTTCAGTTGTTTAATTGATCGCGGAGTCGCCGGTCAAAACTGCAACGCTAGTCGTCGGATAGCATCTCTGCCTACTTGACCGGCGGGCCTTCGAATTTGTCGTCCTCAATCGGCTCGTTCTGCTGAACCTCCACGACTTTGACTGAGACTTTTGTGCCCCACGCACCGCCAGGGCTGGACCATCTCACCACAAACGGCATTTTGACGCCGCCAATTTCGCGGTAATCCTCAAAATCCGCCCTCACCTGGAACCCGCCGAAAATTGTCTTCTCTTCGATGTGCCGGCGGAGTAGCAAGCCTGTCTGCGCATCGAAAAAGAATTCTTCGCTCGTTCCCTCGGGTGACGTTCCGCTGACGACGTACGTATCGCGGTCGCCGATCTTCTCCATGCCCTTCACTTTCACTTCGGAATACGCGCTCCTGATCCGGCTGCCTTGGTAAATTTCGGAATCGCGCATAATGGAATTACGTTGCGGCGTGTTCAGAATGCCCCAATAGGATCTTTCAGAGTCTTGCGCCCAGGCTCGCTTGCCATTGTATCCGACCCACAAACTGTAACTGGGTGATACCTGCGCCAGCAGCACTTTTCCCGGAGCCTTCTGGTACATCACTGTTTTTGATTCGGGGTTCCGCCCGTTCAAGTGCTCGGTTCTTATCGTCTGGCTCTTCACGCCGTCGAGCGCCGCCTGCCCGCCGAGCGCCTGCACATAATGGTCAAGCACCTCCGCAACGCTCGGGAGTTGCGGGCCAGCCTGTTTCTCAGCGGCCGGAGCTTCCGTCTTGGATGCCCTCGGCCGCGGGGGAACAATGGGTGCCAGCGCGATCGGCTTCTCCTGGCCCTGGTGGCACGTAAAACAATTCACTGTGTTCTTCCCCTGGAACGACTCCTCGTTGATCTGGCGCACCATGCGAATCATCTCGCGCGCCCGCAACTTTTCTTTCCTCTCGTCCTTTTCAAAATCCTGATTATGGCAATAGTCGCAATCCACGTTCAGCGAGCTGGCGATAAACGACATGGCTCCTTGCAGGTCGCCGGCTCTCATTCCCTTGAGCGCTTGAATATTTTTGAACACCTTTTCAGCTGGCTGCTCCTCGGGCAATTCTCCCGGCACGGCTTGCGCCTGGGCATCCCGGCAAAAAAGCAGCGCACTCGCGAGCAGGACCAAAGTCATCGTCTGCGTCGTCTCATGAAGCCGTCGAACAATAGGATTGCTCATTTGGAATTGCCTCCACCTTGCCGTCCACTCCCAGCCTTGGCCCCAATTGCCGAAGCGCCGTCCCCGCTGCCCCAAGTGCCCGCGCCCTGCTCCCAGGCACACTCCTGCCACGTTTACCTTCCCTGTCTGACAAGACGTATTGTCCGCAGAATCGTCTCAAGCTTTAGCTAGATTGGGGAGTTAACGCGCCTGAGGCGTGACGGCGAATTGCAGGGAACAATTCCCTCCACAAAGCGTATTCACCGTTGTTGACGGAACTCCCCGGAAGGACAAGGCCTCTGGAATGAACACTATCGCCTCGCTCGACACGGCATTTCGCGACTTTAGGTACGCTCTCCGCACCCTCGCCCGTACTCCCGGCTTCACCGTCATTGCCATTCTGACGCTTGCCCTCGGTATTGGGGCAAATACCGCCATTTTCACTCTTCTCGACCAAGTTCTCCTCCGCCTCCTGCCTGTTAAGAATCCCCAGGAACTGGTCCTCCTCACCATGCGCGGCCGCCATTACGGCAGCAATTGGGGTGGCAATGCCATCTCTCATCCCATGTTCCGCGATTTTAAGGCGCAGAACGAAGTTTTCTCCGACATGTTTTGCCGCTTTCCTTTTTCGGCCAGTCTTTCTTTTGGCGGCCAAGCCGAACGCATCAATTTGGAAATGGTTTCCGGCACTTATTTCTCCACTCTTGGTCTCAATCCCTACTTGGGGCGCGTATTCACCGTCGAAGATGATCGCGTTCCCGACGGGCACCCTTACGTCGTTCTCAACTACGAGTATTGGAAAACTCGTTTCTCCAGCGATCCCGCCATTGTCGGCAAGACTCTGACCATCAACAACAACAACATGACCGTCGTCGGCGTCCTCCAACCGGGTTTTGACGGTGTCGAACTCGGCCGCTCTCCAAATCTCTTCGTCCCCATCATGATGCAGAAGGAGATCATCGTCGGGAATCCCGAGGACATGTTGAAAGAGCGCCGCAACCGCTGGGTCAATGCGTTCGGCCGCTTGAAGCCCGGCATCACGCGCGAGAAAGCTCAGGCTTCGCTCCAGCCCCTCATGCACTCGATGCTCGAAATGGAAGTAAAGGAGAAGGCTTTCGCTCACGCATCACCCTACGATCGCGAGCAATTTCTTAAATGCTGGATCCAGATTTTGCCCGGCTCGCAAGGGAGATCCTACACTCGGCAGACTCTTTCCACCCCGCTCTGGGTTCTCATGGCCACCACAGGGTTCGTGCTTCTGATCGCCTGCGCCAATCTCGCAAATCTTCTCTTGGTTCGCGGAGCAGCCAGAAAAAAAGAGATGGCCATTCGCCTGGCAATGGGTGCCACACGTGGTCGCATTGTTTCCCAACTCTTGATCGAGAGCCTTTCTCTCGCGACGATGGGAGCTCTTGCAGGACTTGCTCTCGCCTACTGGGCGGACAAGGCTCTTATGGCCGCGTATCTGCCTTCAGATTCGGGAGGCTTGCGCATCTCCACTTCGCCCGACCTTCGCGTTCTCCTGTTTACGCTTGCTGTCACGGTCGCTACGGGCGTTTTCTTCGGCCTCATGCCTGCTCTTCAGACCACAAAACCCAACGTCGCCGTCACTCTAAAGGACGAAGCCGCCGCCGTTGTTGGGGGCGGCAGCAGTGCTCTGCGCAAAACTCTCGTCATCGCCCAGGTCACTCTGTCTCTCTTGCTCTTGATTGGTGCCGGACTCTTTGTTCGCAGCCTCGGAAACTTGCGTAATCTTGGCCCAGGCTTTCCTGCGCAAAATCTCGTCGGCTTCGAAATTGACCCTTCGTACAGCGGGTACAGTGTCGAACGAATGAAAGTCTTTTATCCTCAACTCTCGGAGTCCCTCTCTTCCATTCCCGGCGTTCAATCCGTCGGTCTCGCTAGCGTGCGCATCCTGGAAGACAACGAATGGGACAGCAGCATGACGGTCGAAGGTTTCAGTCCCGCGAAGGCCGACGATAGTCCCGAGCCTTTCATGAATACGATTAGTCCCAACTATTTCGCCACTATGGGTATCCCCATTGTCGCTGGCCGTGACTTTCGCCCAACAGATAATCGTGAAATAAAGCACCGTCCCGAAGAGCCACCGGATCGAGGCTGGGTTCCCACCACCATTATGATCAATGAGACCTTTGCGAAGAAATACTTCCCCGGGCGCAATCCTATCGGGCTTCACGCTGGTTTCGGTTCCGATCCTGGAACGCCTACCGATATGGAAATCATCGGCGTCGTGAAAGACGTCAAATACACCAGTCTCCGCGACGAAATTCCGCCGCAGGCTTTCGTACCTTATCTTGCGGACCGCTACCTCGGTGGCATGGTTGTTTATGTCCGAACCGTCGGGGATCCCAATCAACTGATGACCGCTATCCGCACCAAGGTCCGCGACATGGATTCCAATCTTCCGGTCTACGCCATGCGCACCGCCGAGGTGCAAATCAACGACTCGCTCTCCACGGAGCGCATGATTGCCACCCTCTCCGCCGTCTTTGGTTTTCTTGCCACTCTTCTCGCCGTTATCGGACTCTACGGCGTCATGGCCTACACCGTCGCGCAGCGCACTCGCGAAGTCGGCATTCGTATGGCGCTCGGCGCCGCTCAGGGCAATGTCATCTGGATGGTTATGCGTGAAGTGGTTCTGCTTGTGGCTATCGGCGTCGCGGCTGGCGTTCCTGCGTCCCTGGCGCTCACCAAGCTCGTGAAGAGCCAGCTCTTCGGTCTGACGCCGCACGACCCTGCGACTCTTGCTATTGCCACCATCGCTCTTGCAGCTGTGGCTTGCGCCGCCGGCTATATCCCCGCATGGCGCGCCAGCCGCCTCGACCCGATGAAGGCACTTCGTTACGAATGACGCAGTTAAGCCGTCGCGTAATCGCGCCAGTCGAGTGCTCCACTTACATTTTCTTCCAATCGCCTGACTGTTCGAATGCGTGCGCGGCTTTGTAGATTGTCGTCTCGTCCCAGTGCTTGCCGATCAGCATCAGCGCCGTCGGCAAACCATCAATCATCCCGCACGGCACGCTCATCGCCGGATGATGCGTGATGTCAAACGGACACGTATTCCCGATCATCTCCGTCGCGCGTTGAAAGTACACTTCCCGCGATGCGTTCGCAGGTGGCAACGGTTGCGGCTTCATCGGCAGCGTGGGCATCAGCAGCAAGTCGTACTGCCGTAACACCGCGTCGTACGCTTCTCTCAGCCGCCGGCTCACGTTCACCGCTTTTCCGTAGAAGTGCGTGCCGTGATATTTCCGGGCATACACGCCGAACATCGTCCAAATCTTGGTCGTCTCGGACAATTCGTTGGCTCTCAATATCCAGCCGTGCAGCTTGTCGATCATGCTCGTCACGTACAGATCTTGCCGCGAAAGACCGTAGCCGTCGCCGAACATCATCGTCTGCGCAATCCCTTCCACTCCGATCGGTGTCCAGATCGCTGCCCCGGCCATGTGCATCGGAATGGATACTTCTTCCACCGTTGCCCCAAGCTTCCTGAACATCTCCCCGCCCTGCCGCACCTTTTCGTCCACCGCTTTCTCCGACTCCGGCCTCCCAAACCCTTCCTTTACCAGCGCGATCTTCATTCCTTTCACGCCCGCGCCCAGCGCCTGCGTGTACTTCGCAACCTTCGGCGCAAACTGCCGCGGATCGTAACCATCCGCTCCCGCGATCACTTCCAGCATTAGCGCGTTATCCGCCACGGACGCGGTCATTGGCCCGGTGTGGTCAAGGAAAATCTCGATCGGCATGATCCCCGTGTACGGCACCAATCCGTGCGTCGGCTTCATTCCATAAATTCCGCACCAGCACGAAGGTATGCGTATCGAGCCGCCCTGGTCTCCGCCGAGCGCCATGTCTGCTTCGCCGAGTGCCACCACCACTCCCGAGCCCGACGACGATCCTCCCGCCGAATAACCCATCTTGTAAGGATTGTGCACCGGCCCTTTCGCACCGGTGTGGCTCCCGCCGGAAAGACAATACGACTCGCAATGCGTCTTGCCCACGATTTCCGCGCCCGCATCGAGCAGTCGCGTCACGACGGTCGCATCAACGTCGGGAACGTAGCCTTCCAGAATCGAGTTGCCGTTCATCATCGGCACTCCCGCGACCATCGTGTTGTCCTTGATCGCGATTTTCTTCCCTTTTAACGGTCCCGCATCCGCGCCCGCAACCGATGTCTTCACGTACCACGCGTTGTGTGTGTTCTCCTCCGGCGCAGGGAATCTTCCCGGCGTTCGCGGATACTTCACCGCCGGCAGGCAGTCCGGCATCGCATCCACCAGGTTGTACGCTTCGACGCTGCCCTTCATCAGCCCGATGTACGACTGCACGTCCGCGTCCGTAAGCGAAAGCCCAACCTCTCCCGCCGCCGCCCGAACCTGCTCAGGTGTAGGTAGTTGCACTGCCATTTTTTCTCTCCTCTGACAAGGAATGCCAAACACGGGCTGCCCGTGCGGCAATCCTCAATTCCGCCGCGGCAGTATACAAGAACCGCCAAAGCGCCGCGCTCTCTCGGCCTTGCCTTGCCCTTCGCCATCAGACTGACTACAATTTCGAAGTTATGGTTCTCCAGCCGCCTCGTGCTCTGGCCGCTACCATATTCTGCATCTGCGTAGCCCTGACCAGCTCCTCCTGCAGACAGCGAACACCAGCGTCTGCCGTGCCCGCAATGACTACTTCATCGGCGCACAGCCCGTCCATGAGGCCGGACCAGGTAAACTCCGCGCCTTGGACCAATGCATGGACCAACCTCGTCAACGACACGCGCCAGACTTTCTCGCCGTCGCTTCCGAAACTCGTCGGCGTCGAAGTGCAACTCCTCGTAGCCAACCCCGGCCCACACAAGGATACGCTTACTCTGGCACTGTTCGATGCGAGTGAACGTTCCGTCGCGGTTGTCTCGAAAACCGTGGCCACATCCGGCTGCGACTTTGTGTTATTTGTTTTTCCGGACGACGGCGTGGAAGTTTCGCCCGGCCAACTCTATAGTCTCCGCTTGAGCGGCGGCCCTACGTTTGGATGGAAATATGTTGTCGGCGGCTACGAAAATGGCTCGGCATTATTCAACGGCCAGCCTCTGTTGCGCGATGCCCGCAGCACATTCCTGTTCCAGACTTTCGGTACAAAATGAAATCGCAGTAACTTTGCGAAGAGGCCGGAATCCACTTAGTTCCTCGCTTGACGACTTGGCACGGATCGCCTGGCTTTTCCGTTTTTGGGAGTGTTCCCTCTCTCCCAACCGCCAAGTTTCAGCGCTACTTCCATGCACGAGTCGCGCAATTCATCCGCTAGCTTGCGGCTGACCATGGCCCGCGCCACGACCATGCCTCCCACACACAACGCAGCGGTGGCTTGCGCCGCGGTACGCCGGGATCGGCCATTCTCGATCGAGCCGCGCTCCAAGACGCTCACCATCGCGCGGAACACCGTTTCAAACGCGCGCTTCACACTTTCTCCGCTTCGCGAGACGTCCGATGGCAGCGCAACCATCGGGCACGAGTTCTCCACGTCCTCAAAATGCTGCTTCGACAAATACGCCCGCACCACTTGCGGCCCCACGTCCGCGGACACCAAATCCACTTCCACTCCCTCCCAGCAGCTCTTCCAGTTCGGGTCTGTAAAGAAGCACCCCAGCACTTCGGTGTACAAATCGCTCTTGCTCTTGAAATAGCTGTAGAAGCCGCCGTGCGTCAGGCCCGCCCCGGCCATGATTTGCGAAATGGATACATTCTCAAAACCGTGCCGGTTGAACAGCCTGCGCGCGCTCTGAACGATCTCTCCTCTTACTCCGGCTCGGTGACCAGCGGGATAGGGCATCACTCCTCCTCATGCTTGTAGTGCGATGGTTCGTCTCAAAGAGTATTCCTTTTCTCGAAAACATTATCTTGAACATATTTTAACCCCGTGTTCCCATGCAGGTTGGCCGCACCCAAAAATCCGCGAGGGCCCATCGAGGCCCGAGGAGAGCCCCATGAAAGTAATGATGAGCAACAACATTCCACCTTCACTCGCAAATTCCCCGACGCGGCGCCAACTGTTCGCCGGCCTTGCCGTCGCCTTTGGCAGTTTCGCTGCGGCTTCCGAAGTTTGGGGCATCCCTCAGCAGCCAGATATAAAGGAAGTCCCGAGCAAGCCCGAAAATCGCACGCGCACCTCTCTTCACATGGAACTCGAATTCGCCGTTGCTCCTCAGCGTATCTACGAGGCCCTCTTGGATTCCAAGCAGTTCACCGCGTTCAGTGGCATGCCCGCCGAGATTGACCGCAAAGAGGGCGGCGCTTTCTCCATGTTCGGTGGGATGATCGTCGGTCGAAATATCGAACTGATCCCCAATCAGCGAATCGTTCAGGCGTGGCGCCCCGCGCATTGGTACGCGGGCATCTTTTCGATCGTCAAGTTTGAACTGAAACCTAACGGTTCCGGAACCATCTATGTCCTTGATCACAAAGGCTTTCCGGAAGGCGACTTCGACTCCCTAACCAGCGGCTGGAAGGAGCACTACGCAGAGCCGCTAAAGAAATTCCTCGCCTAGCCTGCTCCGCGCGAGGCCGAAGTTATTCGCGCCGCTGCACATCCAGTGTGCAAAAGCGTGCACGACTCTGCATTTGAAATCATTCGTTTTCAGGTGCTTACAGCGCGCCTTTTGGCATCCCTTTATTGTCGTGCTCTTATAAAACAGGAGGTGGTATCGTCCCCATCCCAGACCACTTTTTCCTTCACCCCAAATCCGATGCCAGCTCTACCGTTTCCCATTCCAAGCAATCAGAACTGTTAACAAGACAAAGTTAGTTGAACAAGCGATAATGCTTTCCACTCGGACGGAGTATCCGCTCGGAGCAAACGTGCGTTGCTCGGTGAGCAAGGTTTTGTTATCAAGCATGTTTTCTTTTTTCGCGCAAGTTTTTGTTCTTGCCGCGGATTTTGCGGGTGCGAAGGATTCGAATTGTGGGTGCTCGTTTCTCGAGGTGGTAAGGTTTGACCTCTTCACCTCAGCCAGGTTCGCGCAGAGCGGAGCGTTTTCTTCTCGTGCTCTTTCTGCTTTCTCTGCCCATGCTCAATCCCTGGGTGCGCGGAGACGGCGTCGGTTATTACGCTTATGTGCGCGCTCCGCTGATCGAGCACAGTCTCGATTTTACACACGACTATCAGCAGGCCAACACCAGCTTCCGCGAAAATCGCCTCGACAAAAACGGCCAGCCGACCGCTGAATTCGTCACGCGCACCGGCCACCTCGAAAATCACTTCACGGTAGGCCCCGCCATTCTCTGGGCTCCTTTTCTTCTCGTTACACACGCCGCCGTTCTACTCGCGCGCTCCTTGGGCTCCACGGTTGCCGCGGACGGTTTTTCCTCGCCGTACAGAATCTCCATGGCGCTGGCGACGGCCTTCTACGGTTTTCTCGGCCTGCTGATTTCGTTTCGAATCGCGCGCAAGTACGTCGAAGAAACCTGGGCGTTGCTCGCGACGCTGGCGATCTGGTGGGCGAGTTCGCTTCCCGTTTACATGTACTTCAATCCGTCCTGGTCGCACGCGCACTCCGCTTTCATCGTCGCGCTTTTCTTGTGGTACTGGCACGAGACGCGGGACTCTCGAGCACTGGGGCAGTGGATTATTCTGGGCGCGCTCGCCGGATTAATGCTCGACGTCTACTACGCCAATGTCATGGTATTCGTGGTCCTTCCGTTCGAAGCGCTGCGCGAATACGCGGCGGCGATTCGAAAGGCGACGCCCCTGACACCGAGCATTTCGCAACTCTTGGTGCGCCACGCCGCTTTCGCGGCCGCACTTGTCGTTTGCATGCTCCCAACCTTTATAGCTCACCGTATCGTGTACGGAGGCATATTCGAAACGGGCTACGTTCCCATCAGCCATTGGAATTGGGTCTCGCCGCACCTGCTCTCCGTGCTCTTCTCTTCGAATCACGGATTGATTTCGTGGACGCCGATTCTTCTCTTTGCTGTGATTGGCCTCTTTGCTTTCTGGCGAAGCGTTCCCCGCGCTGGCTCGGCTTTTCTGGCGGCGGCGCTGGCGTTTTATTATTTCATCGCTTCCTATCCGGATTGGGCGGGGATTTCTTCTTACGGCAACCGTTTTTTCGTTTCGCTGACGCCTCTCTTTATCCTCGGTCTGGCCGTTTTTCTTGACCGCTTCACACGCATCTTTCGAACGCACCGCGCCGCACGCGCCGCCGCGTGCGCGTTTCTCGCTTGCTTTGTTTTCTGGAATGCCGGGCTGATGTTTCAGTGGGGTTCTCACCTGATCCCCGCGCGCGGACCGATCTCCTTTTCGCAAATGATTCGAAACCAGTTCCTCGTCGTTCCCCGTCAGATCACCACGCAGCTCGAGACGTATCTTTTCCGCCGCAAAGCCATGATGCAGCAAATCGAGCAGCGCGACCTCGAACAGCTCAAGACGAATCCTCCTCCGCCGTAATCCCCGTCTTTCTTTACGAATTTGGCTATTCCCAGCGTCGCGAGGGGCGTGCATCTCTGCTACTCTAATCAGGGGTTTGCCAAACTCTTTTGGAGTTTCACGAAGACTCGATGGCTTCGGTCAGCGCACCCGCTTCGCCACTTCCAGTTCCGCACGCGGCTCCCGCCACGGTACGGATTGAACCGCCCCGCGGCTGGCTTGATCTGCGGCTCGGCGAGGTGTGGTCCTACCGCGAGCTCCTCTATTTTTTCGTTTGGCGCGACGTAAAGATCCGCTACAAACAAACGGTGATCGGCGTCGCTTGGGTTGTGCTGCAGCCGCTGCTGACCATGGGTGTGTTCACACTTTTTTTCGGGCGCCTCGCCAAGCTCCCCTCCGACGGCCTCGCCTACCCGGTTTTTTATTTTACCGCGCTCGTTCCCTGGAGCTATTTCTCCACGGCGCTGCAGTCCTGCACCAACGTCGTCGTGGACAACCAGCGCGTCATCACAAAAGTGTTTTTTCCCGCGCCTTGTGCTTCCGCTTTCGGCCGTCGTTTCCGGACTGGTGGATTTCGCGATCGGTTTCGTGGTGATGTGCGTCGTGCTCGGCGTCTACGGCATGCGCCCCGGCCTCGCCGCACTCTGGCTGCCTGTCCTGGTGCTTCTTGCGGTGCTCACGGCGCTCGGCGTGGGCCTCTGGATGTCCGCGCTCAACGCGCTGTATCGCGATGTTCGCTACGTCGTGCCGTTCCTGATCCAGTTCTGGATGTTCGCCTCACCCGTCGCCTATCCCTCCTCGCTCGTTCCCCAGCGCTGGCGCTGGCTCTACGGCCTCAATCCCATGGCCGGCGTCATTGACGGTTTCCGCTGGGCCCTCACCGGCCACGGCCAACCCCCCGGCGCGCTTCTCCTTGCCTCCACCGCCGCAGTCGCCCTCGTCCTCGTGGGCGGCCTCTTCTTCTTCCAACGCATGGAAGGCGCAATCGCCGATCGCGTGTAATCCATGACTCACACGGTCATTCACGGAGAGGGGCTGGGGAAAGAGTACCGGCGCGGGCTGGCGGCTGATCCCGGGCTGCGGCATGCGCTGGAGCGATTCGTGAAGTCCCCGCTTTCGGCGTTTCGCCGCAAGAAAGACGAGACGTTCTGGGCGCTGAAGAACGTTTCACTGGAAGTGAAAGAAGGCGAAGTGCTGGGCCTAATCGGGCGGAACGGCGCGGGCAAGACGACGCTCTTGAAAATCCTCTCCCGCATTACAAAGCCAACCACCGGCTGGGCCGAGATTCACGGCCGCGTCGGCTCGCTGCTCGAAGTCGGAACGGGATTCCATCCAGAGCTGACCGGGCGGGAGAATACGTTTCTGAGCGGGGCCATTCTGGGCATGGCCAAAAGCGAAATCACGCGCAAGTTCGACGAGATCGTCGCCTTCGCCGAGCTGGAAAAATTCATTGATACGCCCGTGAAGCACTATTCGAGCGGCATGTACGTGCGCCTGGCCTTCGCGGTCGCCGCCCATCTCGAGCCGGAAATTCTGCTCGTGGATGAAGTCCTCGCCGTCGGCGACATCAATTTTCAAAAGAAATGCCTGGGCAAAATGGGCGATGTTGCACGCGCCGGCCGCACCGTCGTCCTCGTCTCCCACCAACTCAATCAGATTCGCCGCCTCTGTCATCGCGTGGTGTGGGTCGAAGACGGCTCTATTCGCCTCAACGGAGTCACTCACGAAGTTGTCTCCGCCTACGAATCCGCTATGGCCAACGACGAGGGCAACGGCCATTCGCAGCCCCGCGGCCCCGCTACCAAAGGCCGCTTCCTTCAGTGGAAAATTGCAAGGCCGAGGGGGGGGGGATCCACGTGTGCTGAACGACCTGGAACCGGTGAGCATCGAGTTTGCGATAAATGTTCGGGAGCCCGTTTCGATGGGCTATCAAGGGATCGCCCTATACAGCCATGATAGGCAATTGATCTGGGCTTGGAACACTAGGGAGACCTTCCGGTTGGAAGTCGGGGAGTACCAGTTTTGCTACGCCTTCTCTATGCTACCGATACGTGCCGGGGCATATTATTGGCAGGTGAGCCTGTACGACGAAACGGAACTCTTGGATATTTGGGATTGTGTTCCGGAAATGATCGTGACCACCGAGAATCACCAGCATTCTCGCGACGAATGGCAAGGGGTTTTAAACATGCCGACGCAGTTCAAAATTAATCCTCGGAGATAATCGCCGCTGATGGAGCGCACGAAACGGTTCTTGTTCTATTCGCAGTATGCGTTTCATAAGCCGCTCTATTTGGTTTTTGAACGCGTTGCCGCCGATTTCGGGCTGGAACGCTTCGTGATTACGCACGAGAAGACTCTGATGCCGAAAGTCTACGCGCCGGCTGGATACTTAACGCACGCGTCGGCAGGCTTGACGGAGTTGCCCGGCTTTGTGACAGTGATTCCGAAAGACATGCGGCTTGAGGAGAAAACGGCGCTGCTGAAAAGGGAAGTTGAGAAGATCCAACCAGATTTCGTCTGGGCACACGAGGAACCGAATAATCACTTTTTAAATCAGATGCTGCGCTGGTACAAGCGCAGACGGACACCTCGCATTGTTGGTGTTGTGGTTGAAAATCTCTGGCCTTTGCCGGGGGGTTATCGAGCGCGCTGGCAATATTTTCGTCGTCGCCGGTTGTGGCGGCGATTCGATAGCGTGCTGGCGTGTGCGGGCAAGTCCGCAGAAGCCATCAGAGCGTATGGCATGCCAGAGAGTGTGCAGATCTTGATCGGATGGCTGCCGACGCTTTCCCCTCAGGATGCTTTAGTTGATGAGGGTGTCTCATCTCATCCGCAAAGGCGAGGTGCGGAGTTCGTAGTGGGTTTTGCGGGGCGGATCACAGCGGCCAAGGGCTGGCGTGTATTGCTAGCTGCCATGACAGAACTCCCTGAACAATTCAAATGCGTGATCGCGGGCACTGGGGATGAGGAGTCTGAGCTGCGGTTGTGGTGCGAGGTTCCGGCGGTTGGTTCCCGGACACAATACTTGGGGGTGCTTGAGAAGGATCGATTGTGGAACTTTTTCAGGGAGATCGACGCATTTGTGTTGCCCTCGTTGACGACACCTCACTGGACGGAGCAGTTTGGCGCCGTTTTGTCAGAAGCCATGGCGTGTGGTGTTCCCGTCATCGGCTCGTCCTCCGGAGCAATTCCGGAGGTGATCGGGGATTGCGGAATCGTCGTAGAAGAGAACAATCCGACGGCGCTGGCCCAAGCTATACAAATGCTGGCGTCCGACCCGGATCGAAGGGCGAGATATGCGAGGGCCGGTCGGAAGCGTTTTGAGCTGGAGTATTCAGTCCCTGCTTATGCGGCGAAGCTTGCTAGGGCTCTAGGCCTATGACTTCCATGCAAGCTGCAAAATGTAGCCTGCACTGCACATCGGTATTGGAATGAATGAGTCTGCGAGCGCTCAACCTCGGATGCGGAGAGCGGTTTCATCCCGAATGGGTGAATCTCGACTTGCATCCATCGAACCCGGCTGTTCAGAGATGGGACCTGAGGAACGGTCTGCAATTTCCAAATGATTCTTTCGATTTGGTATATCACTCACACCTGCTTGAACACTTCCCGAGGAACCGGGCCCGGCTGATATTGGGGGAGTGCCTGCGGGTGCTCAGGCCGGGGGGAGTTATCCGGGTGGTGGTTCCAGACCTTGAGGAGATGGCGCGACAGTACTTAGAGGCATTGGAAAAGGCGAAAAAGGGAATCTTAGGATGGGACGACAACTATAACTGGATGGTGGTGGAGCTGCTTGACCAGGCTGTTCGCGAGAGTCCAGGAGGCTCTTGGTATTCCTACCTTCGACAGGATCCGATCCCGAATTGGGATTTTATCGCTCAACGAGCAGGGGCTGAAGCTGAAAGAGCGCTGGCGGCAGCACGTGCGGAAGAAACCGCTCATAAGAGTGGCCAGGAGCGAGTACGGGCGAAATGGGCTTACATTTTGAGAAATCCCGGGAGCGTTATTCGGAACAAGTTGGCAAAGATGGTTCTCAGCCAGAGGGATTTTGAAGCGCTGCAAATAGGGCGTTTTCGTAGACAAGGCGAAGTTCATCAATGGATGTATGACGGTTATTCGCTGGGCAAGTTGCTGGAGGAGGCGGGGTTTAAGAGTCCAGTACGGTGTACGGCTTCGGAAAGCCAGATTGGAAATTGGTTGGAGTACGGGCTTGATAATGAGCCGGACGGAACGGCATATAGGCCTGGTTCGGTGTATATGGAAGCAACGAAAACGTGAGGATCGTCCACCTCAGCGCTCAACTGGATGGCGGCGCCGGCCGAGCGGCAAGAAGGCTCCACGATGGCCTTCGCCGGCTCGGTCACGATTCCATCTTTTTTGTACGAGACCTCCCCGAACAGGAACACGAGGAGGGAGTAGTCGCATTTGATAGTAGAGCGAACATTTTCACGCGAGGAATGCGCAGCATTCGCCGCAGACGTATCGAGGCGGATTTCGCGGTCTACAGAAAGAATCGGACCGAGGGACAAGAAGTTTTCGGTGATGACAGAGGCGTGCTGGGAGCCGAGGTTCGGCGTCAAATTCCGCCATGTGATGTAGTCAACCTTCATTGGGTCACCGGATTTATCGATTATTCTGACTTTTTTTCGCAAGTTCCCAAAAACACTCCGGTCGTATGGACCCTCCACGACATGAACCCTTTCACCGGAGGGTGCCACTATGATGAGGGCTGTGGAAAGTTCATCAAGGCCTGCGGTGCTTGTCCCCAACTCGGCTCTGGAGAGGAGACAGAATCTTTCCCGCCGAATCTGGAAACGAAAGAAGAAGGCTTTCGACTCGATTCCTCCTGGAAGAATGCGCGTGGTTGCGGATAGTCGCTGGCTCGCTTCGGAGGCAGAACGCAGCTCTTTGCTTAGCATGTTCCCTATATCTTCGATTCACTACGGCCTGGATGTAGAGACCTTCGCACCGCGTGATAGGTTGAGCGCGCGAAGGGTACTGGGCATACCTTCGGAAGCCTACGTGATTATGTTTGCAGCCGATTCAATTAAGATCCGCCGCAAAGGGCTCTCAACCCTAGCCGACTCGCTGCGGGTTCCATGACCAACTCCTCGAATCTCCTTTAATCTCCGTCGGTAGAGGCACGCCAAAACTCCCAAGTCTAATCCCTCACAGGCACTTCGGGCACGTGGGGAGCGACCTGATGCTCTCTGTGGTGTACAGCGCCGCAGATGTCTTTGTGATTCCGTCTATACAGGAGGCGTTTGGCCAAACCGCGCTGGAAGCGATGGCCTGCGGAACGCCAGTCATTGGCTCGGAAGTCGGAGGCATTCCGGAAATTGTTCGTCCTGGGGTAACCGGGTACTTGGTTCCTCCTCTTAATCCCGTGAAATTGCGGGAGGCGCTGATCAGCTTCGGGGGAAATCCGATGAAACGGGCAGAGATATCGAATAACTGCCGACGCATAGCAGTTCAAGAATATAATCTCGAAGTGCAAGCCCAGCTCTACGTAAAGCTTTATGAAGAAATCCTCCGAGGAAGGGGTGCCGCCGGAAACGGATGCAGCGCCGCTATCGGCCCCGGGGTAGCGACGTGAGTTTAGGGTTCAAAGTCAGCAAGTTTTTGGCGATGCCCGCAAGGTTTAAGTATCTCGCCCTGGCCCAACGCTTCCGACGCTTGTTTCCCAGCCTGCCGATCCCGATTCGTCTGCCGTTCGGGGCGTGGTGGCTCGCTGAAAACAGCGCCCTTGACTTCAACCTTTCAACAATCGGCTTCGAGAATGCAGAAATACTATTCGTTAGCCGCTTCCTGCTATTCCAGTATTTTTCATTATCTACCATTTATCTCCGCAGTTTTGCCATAAAATGATGTGTCTCTTTGGGGAAAAATTAAAGTTATACTGCATACAATAAGGTATAACTAATAAACTATTTCTATTATTACATCTTGATACATCCTCAGGCATTTGGATCAGGACATTATCAAGAATATGTTATGCAAATCAAGTATTTCTTCTAAGTCGTTCTCACTACTTACAACAAATTTAAAAAAACGTGTGAAGGGTGGGTACATTTTTAATGCGTGGTCGTTAATCCGTTTGTCATCATACCCTTCCTCTTAGGATTTTTTACTACTTTTCGATTTTTACACTTATATTAAACTAGTCATAAACTTCATAGTTGGTGGTGGCCGTTGGTCTCAACTTCGTTAGTATAACTATTGTCCAGTAATGGCAGCTTGCACAGAGTGTTAAATCTTCTTAAAGCAACATGGTTCACCACCTGTGTAAACAACGTGTTTTATGAGGGGGCATACTCTTTTATTTTGTCTACTAACTATGCAGTATAAAGAGTTACTTTGTCACTTTCTGTTATAACAAGGTGAAATTGTTATCACAACTTTCACCAGCAAATCTGCACCTCAAATTACAACCCCATAATCTCACAAATATGCTGGGTTTACCTACGTTTTTTCCTTCTCCTTTGAAGTGATGCAAATATTTCAGCTATTGGTATTTTGTCCATTTTTCCTCCTTATTTTCAAAGCAATCCTGGTAGACACTTTCACCACGTAGTATTCCCTGTCTAGTCTGTAACGTATAAGTAAATACAAACTTCATGATAATATTGGTGTTCTCTTCATATTAATTCTTCATCTGTTAAAGCATAGTCGCACTTTCCTT
>CAVSIW010000066.1:0-11314 GCA_963727945.1 uncultured Acidobacteriota bacterium | reverse complement strand
CGCAGCGTCGTCTTGCTGCCCCTTGTAGGACGGATCAACAAGTTCAGGATGCAGAAATACTATCAGGCTGTGCTCGTCGGCTCCTGCGTGTACAGTGAATCCTTCCTCGGCCAGCTCGGCAGGCGTAAACATTTTTTCTTCCGTACCGCAACAAGTTGCGATTGGTGCCAGATCCCTGAGATTGACCATGGTTCCGCCATAAACGTCGTGGAAATAGTTCGAAGCCTGATTGAGCGCCCGGGCGTGCAATGGATCACCGTGGTTGTTGACGAGAAGATCCAGCGAAATCCTTGCTCTCCCAACTCGCTCGCTAAATCCATGTACACGGCGCGTGGAGCCGCTGCGCACGGTGTATGTGCCGGAAAAGTCCATTTCGCCCGCCGATTGCCCCCATCGGCCCCGCCAACCCCGAGGGGCACCGGCCAAAATAGACGGCACTACCATTACGGGCGCGCCACGATGGAACGTGCCAGTTCTGCGTCGCCACCGCGTCCACGTATCCGTCCGTGAAAGAGGGAAGATAAGGCCCGTGCTCTTCCCAGAATTCCTCCCGGAATCAGCACGACCATCTTCGATCGATCAAGGGCGCGGATTTGTTGGTATTGAGCTCGGCAGGCTGGAAAACCTGACAGAAAGCAGCAGACAGGAATATCACAATTGCGAGCAGGATCAAATTGAGTCTTACTCGTCGGGCATCCTGATTCCTCCAATATGTGAACACACATGGTGTGTTCATTTGCTGTCGGATGATGAATCAGGGTTGAGAGACCCCACAGTGAGGTAGGGAACCGTCGAGCGCTGTTCCAGAGACAGGCAGGAGCAATATCGGAAACTTGCCGTGAGGAGCACAGTAATTCAGGATCAGGGGGTCTAGCGAGCGTTGCGGATTCTATCTGCTGGTGCGGTATGGACACCGGATTGATAGTCAGTTTGGTGCTTCATGCCAACGTCCAAAAGGCATCCTGACCGAAAAAATTCTTACCCACAAGTTTACCCACAGGAAGCGGTTCCTACAGTCCTTTTCAGCGACTTGGCAGCCCCCGCAGAGAACGTAAGTCGCTGATAATCCGTGTATGCCTAGACTGTCACGGCAGAGGTCGCGAGTTCGAGTCTCGTCGTCCCCGCCATTCTTTCTAAAGGAGTTACCGGACGTGACACCGGGAACTCCAACCCACAGTTCAACCCACAATTTATCTGTCAGTAATACGATCAGATAGCGCTTTGCCGATTACCGACCGACTCCAGGGGCAGAGCGCCTGGCGAGCGAAGAGTCCGAATATCCCGCATGGGTGGTTGGCCGAAGAGACGGCTGTATTCGCGATTGAATTGGCTGGCGCTTTCGTATCCGACCTCAAAGGCCGCACTGGCGGCGTCCAGACCATCGATGAGCATGCGTCCCCGCGCTGCCTGCAACCGAAGCTGCTTCTGATACTGAAGAGGACTCATGGCGGTCAGCGCCCGGAAATGATGGTGCAGCGTGGACAGGCCCATGCCCGCGATTTGTGCAAGATCTTCCACCCGTAGCGGCTTCGCGTAATTTGCCCTGATCCACGCAATTGCTTTTGCCGTCCTGTGGCTCTGATCTCCCAGCGTTGCAATCGCTCGAAGGCGTGCCCCCTCCGGCCCCCGAAGGATTCGGTAAATGATCTCGCGTTGAATCAGGCCGCTCAGAAAGGGAATGTCCTGCGGGGTATCCAGCAGGTCCATGAGCCGGCAGCATGCACTGAGGAATTCCACCGTGACTTCACCGGTCGCCATGGCGGGACTGTCAGAGGGCGCCTCAGCCACTTGAATCTCTTCCCGGCTGAGAAGTTCACGAATCACGGGCATTTCGAGTTTCAGCGACATCGCGAGACAGGGCACCTCTTCACTGGCCTCGATGATCTGGCTGACGATCGGCAAATCGACCGACGTCAGCAGGTATCGCGACTCACCGTAAATGAAAGTGGTTCGTCCGAGGTCTACCCGCTTTCGCCCCTGGGCGATCACGGTCACGCCCGGCTCGTAGGTTGCTGAACAGGGGGCGGTCGGGGCGATCCGCCGGTGGAGCGTCACGCCGGGAATGTCCGTTGCCCGATTCTCTTCGGAGCCCATGAACGAGGCAATCCTGCGAGCTAGCTCGGTGCGCAATTCGCGCACTCGGTTTGATAGCGGAGACTCGTTTTCGCTGGTGCTTTTTCATTGTATTGGTTTCCTTGTCTGCTTGCTCTAAGATAGCCGCTCGGCTCCGGATACATCAATAATTTTTCACATAACGAGAGGAATAGGCAATAAATCGGAAGGATCGGGCTACCGCTTCCGACGGCGTTTGATCCTAATCTCGGGAAGAGAGAAACGTTTCGGAAGGAGAAACAATGCAAAAGCGCAAACTCGGAAAAAGCAACTTGGAAGTCTCGGCTCTTGGGCTCGGCTGCATGGGCATGAGCTTTCGGCTACGGGCCGCTCACGACAAACAGGCAGGGATCACACTGATTCGAGCGGCCGTCGATCGCGGCGTCACATTCTTCGACACCGCTGAAGTCTACGGCCCGTTCACGAACGAAGAACTCGTCGGCGAAGCGCTATCGCCCGTTCCGCGAGCAAGTCGTGATCGCCACCAAGTTCGGGTTCGAGCATCGAGCCGAACACCGGCAGAACAGGTCGGCCTGGACAGCCGGCCGGAGCACATCAAAGAGGTTGCCGAGGCTTCGCTCAAGCGGCTCAAGACGGATGTCATCGATCTGTTCTATCAACACCGCGTTGACCCGAACGTGCCGATTGAAGACGTGGCGGGCGCGGTGAAAGAGTCTGATTCAGCAAGGCAAGGTGAAGCACTTCGGACTTTCGGAAGCAGGAGTGCAGACGATCCGTCGCGCCCACGCCGTTCAGCCCGTGACTGCACTCCAAAGCGAATATTCGCTGTGGTGGAGAGAAGCCTGAAGCGGAAGTGCTGCCGACTCTCGAGGAACTTGGAATTGGGTTCGTTCCGTTCAGCCCGCTTGGGAAAGGCTTCCTTACCGGGAAGATCGACGAAAATACGAAGTTCGACAGCTCCGATTTCCGCAACACTCGTGCCTCGCTTTACGCCCGAGGCTCGGAAGGCGAACCAGGCTGTTGTCGATCTGCTGGGCAGGATCGCGCAAGCAGAAAGAAGGCGACACCTGCGCAGATCGCGCTCGCTTGGCTGCTTGCGCAGAAGCCGTGGATTGTTCCGATCCCGGGCACGACCAAGTTGTCTCGCCTCGACGAGAACATTGGCTCGGTCGCACTCAAACTCACATCAGACGACCTGCGCGAAATCGACATCGCGGCCTCGAAAATCACGGTGGAGGGTGATCGGTATCCGGAACACCTGCAGCGAATGACCGGTCTGTGATCGGCGGGAGCGTGATGAAGCCGAGGCAGAGCAGCATGCGAATTGGCATTTTAGGTTCCAGGATTTTCCGTTCGGCCACTATGAAGATCGCTGCCGTTTTGGGGCAGGAGCCTGATGCGGCAAATTTCCAACCCACAACCCAACCCACAAACTGCGATGTCTTATATGACTTGCGCGGCGTTTGGCAGTCCCCGCGTGTCTTGTAAGTTGTTCTGTCACGGCAACGATCTCCGTTTGCCTCTCCACTCGCGGGAAAATGTTGACATTCGGCAAACTCCAGGATATATGTCGAGTTTCTAGGTGTCGCAATGAACGAAGCCAAACCCGAACTTCTCCGCGGCACTCTCGATATGCTGATCCTCAAGATCGTCGCCCTGGGTCCCAGCCACGGTTATGCCATCGCTCAACGCTTGCGCCAAGTCTCCAAGGATTTCTTCACCGTGCATCAGGGCTCGCTCTATCCGGCGCTCCATCGTCTCGAAGATCGCGGCTGGCTCCAGGCGCAGTGGCGAGACACCGACACCGGCCGCGAAGCCAAGTTCTACGCGATAACCAAAAAAGGCCGCAAGCAGCTCGAAACCGAAGTCCTCGGTTGGGAGCATCTCTCCAACGCAGTCGCTTTAATCCTGGGAGCCGCCGAGTAGGAGCACACAACAATGAACTGGCTCCGTCGCCTCTTCCACAAATCCCGCAGCGAAAGCCAGCTAGACAAAGAGCTCCGCTTCCACCTGGAGCAGCAAATCGCCGACAACATCGCCGCCGGCCTGCCGCCGCAAGAAGCCCGCCGCCGCGGGCAACAAGATTTCGGCGGCCTAGATCGCGTCAAGGAGGAAGTCCGCGACACCCGCTGGGAAACTCACCTAGAAACTCTCGCCCGCGACTTCCGCTACGCCCTCCGCAACCTCCGGAAAGACCGTCGCTTCTCCCTAATCGCCATCTTCACCTTGGCCCTCGGCATCGGCGCCTCCACCATTGTCTTCAGCGTCGTCTACAACGTGTTCTTCCACGCGCTTCCTTATAAGGACTTCGACAGGTCGGTGGTTCTTGAAATTCGCAATACAGCGAACGCCGGCGGATCGAAAGGCAGCGCCTACTTCTCATCCTCGGAATTCCGCGCTTTTCGCGAACAGAATCATGTCTTCGAAGACATGATCGCTCACGCAGTCGTGGGCCGGCTCTTCTATGACGACGGCAAATCCACTCGCGTTTTGCCGAGCGGTGCTAGCGTATCGACGAACACTTTTGACTACTTGGACGTGCCGCCTCTGATGGGCCGCACGATCTCGGCGGAAGACGGCCGCCCCGATGCGCCGCCCGTGTTTGTAATGAATTACCGGCTTTGGCAGCGAGAATTCGGTGGCGATCCCAAAATTCTTGGGAAAAGTTTTATCTTGCGAGGTACTTCAAGGACCCTCGTCGGGATCATGCCCTCGCGATTCAACGCTTTTGGTGCAAGCCTTTGGATGCCCATGAGGGCGGACGAAGCCGCAGGCGATCTCATTGGCCGTCTAAAACCTGGCGTTAGCGTGCAGGCTGCGGAGACCGAGCTCGACGCGATTGCGCACCGCCTGCAGAAAGCAGACCCTCGCGGACAATTTCCAGAAGAGTTTAAAGTTGTGGCCCAGACGCTGGTGGACAGTCTCATCGGAAGCTTCAAAACAACACTCTATGCACTGCTCGCCGCCGTTTTTCTTTTGCTGCTCATCGCTTGCAGCAACGTCGCAAACTTGCTGCTCGCACGCGCGACCGCCCGCGAACGTGAAATTGCTATGCGCGTTACGCTGGGTGCGACACGCGGCCGGCTGATACGGCAGCTCCTCGTGGAGAGTTTCGTACTTGCGGCAGCGGCCTCGGCCGTTGGTTGTGGGCTGGCTTATTTGGGGCTGAAGGCTGTTGTCACGCTGATTCCGGCCGGCACACTCCCCGAAGAAACTGTCATTCGCATGAATGCTCCGGTCCTTTTACTGACGCTCGGCGTCACCTTTCTTAGCACTATTTTGTGCGGGCTGGCACCCGCGTTGCACGTCGTTAGAGGCGATGTGCAGCCGCACCTCACGGGCTCCGGCAAGGGGACCGGGGCAGGGTTTCAGCAAGGCAAACTTCGCGCCGTTCTTGTCGTCGCCGAAGTCGCTTTGTCGATCGTACTGCTGATCGGCGCTGGACTCCTGATGCGCAGTTTCCTTATTCTCACGCGCGTGGATCTCGGGTTCAATCCAAAGAATGTTCTCTATTTCGAAGTCGTTTGGCGCGACTCCTACAATTTCAGCTGGAGCGACCCGGCTTCCATTGTAAGAGTCAGGACTCGGAAAAATTCAGTCACGCGCCAGCTTCTCGACCGCATGAGGACCGTCCCCGGTGTGCTCTCCGCTGCCGAATGCGAAGACGAGCCGCCGTTGAAATCCGATTTGACGGACGTCATTATTCCCGGCCGGCCTCACGTGGAACGCTGGGAGGCTACGAATGAATCCGTCAGCGAAGACTATTTTCAGACCCTCGGAGTGCCGCTCCTCCGTGGCAGGGTTTTCTCCGAAGACGACGTGAGCGCCGCGAGCCGCGTCATGGTCATAAACCAAGCTTTCGCTCGCCAGTATTTTCACAACGAAGATCCTCTCGGCCGCAAGGTCAAGCTCGCGGCTTTCGACCAAAAGTATCGGGATGCCCCGCGTGATGCTTATTTTGAAATTGTCGGCGTCGTGGGGAATTACAAGTCGCGCGATTATGAAAATCCGTCGTGGCAGGAGTTTCCCGAAGCCTTCATCCCTTACAGCGTTCAGGTATTTTCTTGGCGAACGTTTATGGCCAGGACTTCGGTGGATGCAGCCTCGGTATTAGGAAGTATGTCGAAGGTAGTCCAGTCGATAGATCCGGGCATAGCCATCGACACGTCCGGAACCCTGGAGAATTCCCTGCACGAGTTCTATCGCGGGCCGCAATTTGAATTGGTGACTCTGGCGGCGTTCTCGGTCATCGGCCTAGTCCTGGTAGTCATTGGCATCTTCAGCGTGATGGGCTACACCGTTGCATTGCAAACTCGCGAGATTGGCATTCGCATGGCACTCGGCGCGCAACAGAGAAATGTTCTTCGGTTGGTGCTTCTCAACGGCCTGCGCCTGGTGGTGGCCGGCATTTTCGTCGGCGTCCTGGCAAGCTATGCACTCACGCGCTTTCTTGCCAGCCAAATCTCTGGCGTTTCCGCCACGGACCCGGCCACTTTCGCTGTTGTGGTGGCCCTTGTCGTGTTGGCGGGCATAATGGCCTGCCTTCTGCCCGCCCGCCGCGCCGCCCAAACCGATCCACTCGTCGCTCTCCGTTGTGAGTAATTTTTTCAAGTCGAAGGCTCACAGAAAATGGAGTCTGAGAAATTCGGTAACTCGGCCAAATCTGGGTACAATAAGCGGACGATAAGAAGTGACATGTGGTACCTTGTGGCGTCAAAAGATGTCCGCCGACACCGTTTGATATCAATCAGTTACATCAGCCAGTGGCGCTGTCACGGCAGAGGTCGCGAGTTCGAGTCTCGTCGTCCCCGCCATTTCTTTCGAGCACTTGCGGAAAGTTTGGCTTTCCGGCGTGGGAACAAAAGGAACAATAAGCAGAATCAATTCCCTCCTCCCGCCTCAGCAGTTTGAATCCGCTTCGGCAAGATCATGCTGACAACTTTGGTTTGTGCCTGCTTCTTGGCTGATGTTGTGGCTTGAGTGTAGGTATCGAGTGTGATTCGACTGTTGGCGTACCGCGAGGACTCTTGCACGACCCTTTACGTCTTCACCGTTCGCTTTCAGCTGCGTCGCGTAGCTATGACGAAACTTTATCGAATGCAGCTAATGAATGAAATTAGCATCGATCTACTCTCTTTATAATTCAGGGTGCGGCTCCAGCGTGTAGGACATATACGACGCCTTTGCCGATGTCTTCCGTTTGCGAGCGTGCTTTCTCTTTGTTCTCAGACTTCTTTTTGCTGTTCGTTTTTTTGTCACGATTCGCGTCTTCGGGGTTCGTGTTCGGACGATTCGATCGACCATTTCCCGCTCATAGGCAATGTGGGAACGCAAGCGATTAACGACATCCATTCCTGGAAGGATCATCGCCATAGTCCGGTCTGCCGTAGCAAACTTCAGCTCCTCGCGGAAATTCGTCACGGCCTGAATGATCTGCTCATGCTCTGCAGCAATTCGATCGCGCTCAGCCTGCTGCAAAGAATACTTGTAAGTCGAAGCGATAATTCGATCATTCACCCGGCAATGCTTAACTATACGAGCCAAGCCGCGCTCGAGCGACGGCAGGTCGTTGAGACTCTTCAGATGTTCCGCGAAGTCGTTCTTTGAAGCTAACTCAAGCATCTTTTCGATTTCGCAAGCGAGATTTAAGAGCTCTCCATGTTCCGTTCGGAGGTATTCCATGCGGTCAAGGAGTGCCATGTCAGTCTCCTTTCTGCGCGGTCTTGTCGCGCGTAAGAATGTGGAGCCGGAGAGGTCTGGCCTCTCCGACCACCACCGACAAGGAGCTCAAGCGGCCTTTGGATGAATGCGCAGCGTTTGCGCCTTGGCCGCTTTCGGCAGGGTGAGCTCGAGAACCCCGTTTTTCAGCGTCGCTGTCGCTTTGCCAGTTTCGATTTCGGCAGGCAGGTCCACAATGCGGAGGATCTGGTCAGAGGAACTCTCCACACATAGTGTCTTACCTTTTTTCTCTTCTTTCTTGGTTTCTCGTTTGCCAGTAATCGTCAATCTGCGCGATTCCACGGCGAGTTCAATTTCTTTTTCGGTAAAACCGGGTACCTCAGCCTTCACCTCGAAGAAATCGTCCGATTCGGTGACATTCACGGGAACGTGATGGAGTAATTCCCTCTCTGCCTGGAACCAGTTTTCAAGATCCCGCCCAAACGTGCGGCCATTGCTTTCGAAAATTTGGTAGGCACGGCTCGTGAGACTGTTCAAGGTTTCCCCGATTTGGTCGAAAAGTGAAATGTTCTTGATCGGCTTGATTGGTTCTTCAACGCGTTTCATTGCGGTTGCTTCCCCCATGGTATCTTCTCCTCATTCAAATCATGTCAGCGCCGACTGCGGTAGATCGTCGGCATAGGCGAGGAACTCAAGGCTAGCGCTGCAGCACAAACGTTACAGAATCCGATAAAAAAATCGGTGACAGGGGTCACAGCCATACGTGCTCGCGGGGACTTAGAGTCTCACTCGATATGTTCCCGAGCAGACTGACTTTTGGCCTCCTCGCCGAACTTTATGCATTGACGATGCTGGCTGGCCAAGTCCAGAATCCTTTTAAAGTCCACGTCACGTTCGGGCTCTTTGTGTGTCCTCTGTCCCGCAATCGCAAGTCTCCAGCCGGGGCGGGTCTGAAACGGGCCATCGACTTCCTGGAAAACGTTTCTTTTTCGTCCGAAGAAGACTCTTACTTCCGCACCGTGTCGAACAATCGACGGATTGTAATTAGCCGCTTGCAGAATGAATATTCAAAATGAGCATACTCCGCAACAACCGAGTCCCAACCGGATCACAGCGGCAGAACCTCGTGGACTTGTTTTGCGAGTTCTCGAAATGCTCAACCGAATACGTTCAATACGATAATGGGTATCGCAGTTGGGGATACACCTACGCACAAATCGGTTATGCCGCTGGTCGTTTCGCGGCACGCCTGTCTGAAAACAATATACGCAAAGGCGATAAAGTCATCGTCTGGTCAGAAAACCGTCCTGAATGGATCGCCGCATTCTGGGGCTGCGTCCTTGCAGGTGTAATCGTTGTACCGATCGACTACCGCACATCGCTGGGCTTTCTGCGTCATGTTCATGAGATCGTGGACGCGCGATTGATCCTGATCGGGGAGGAAGTTCATTTCGACGCGTGGAGGCAGCAGCTTCCTGTTTGGCAACTCGGCGACCTTGAATGGAGCACGACACAGTGCGAATTTCCTTCGGTCCCGATCGACCGAGATGATGTCGTCGAAATTGTATTTACTTCAGGCTCGACGGGAGAGCCGAAAGGCGTGTTGATCACCCATCGGAATATTCTGGCCAACATAGTGACGCCAGCACAGATTATCTCGAAGTACCGGAAATGGTTCCGACCTGTGCTGCCGCTGCGCTTTCTGAGTCTGATCCCATTGAGCCACATGCTCGGACAAGCGCTCACTTTGTTTATTTTGCCGCTCATTCCCGGAACCGCCGTCTTCATGCACGGTTACAGCCCGCATGAAATCGTGCGTCAGATCCGCATGCGGCGTGTGTCCGTACTTGTCGCTGTGCCCAAGATCCTTGAAGTACTGCGAAAACACATCCAGCTGCAATTTCCAGAAACCGCTGCCCCGCCTCCGTCTGCGGCTCACTGGGTTTTCCGCTGGTGGAGATACCGCCGGGCGCATCGGTCGTTGGGATGGAGATTCTGGGCGTTCGTGGTTGGAGCGGCACCTCTCGCCAAAGAACTCGAGGAGTTCTGGTCGCGCCTGGGGCTCCCGATCATTCAAGGTTACGGACTTACTGAGACGGCTCCCATCGTTGCATTCAGCAACCCGTTCGACATCGAGAAGGGCACGGTTGGCAAACCAATCGCCGGTATTGAAATAAAGATCGCTCCGGACGGTGAGATTCTTGTCCGCGGCGAGAGTGTGACCTCCGGCTATTACCACGCCCCCTCGGAGACCGCGGCGGCATTTGAGGACGGATGGTTTCACACGGGTGACATCGGAAGATTGAATGAGGCCGGCAATCTGACAATTCGAGGCCGCAAAAAGGAAATGATCGTCACACCGGAGGGGCTCAAGGTATTTCCTGAGGATGTGGAAGACGTGCTGAACAAGCTCCCTGGAGTGAAGGAATCCGCCGTGGTGGGCAAAGACAAAGTTCATGCCGTACTCGTGCTGAGCGACAGCGCCAATCCAGATGAAATCGTACGCCAGGCGAACTTGAAACTCGAAGACCACCAGCGAATCCGGAGCGTTTCGATATGGCCTGGAGAACGCTTGCCACGCACGGAAGGAACTAAGAAGTTAAAACATGGGGAGATCCAGACTTGGGTGGAAACGGGGCGGTCTGCTCCGTCGACAGTCACGAGCGGAGGAGCAGTGATCGATCTCCTCCGGCGATATGCTCCGGACCGAATCATTACACCGGAGACAACGCTCGATCAGCTGGGACTGAGCTCGCTCGACCGGGTCGAACTCATGCTGGACCTTGAAGAGCAGCTCGATACCAGTGTCGACGAATCGTTACTCACAGGTGCCAATCCGGTTTCCGCTTTGGATGAAATAAGTGCGCGGCCAAGCAAGCCTGAGTTTCCTGCCTGGAACCGCCTTTGGTTCGCGAGAATCATTCGCCGCCTGGCTCTTTCCGTTCTCTTCTTTCCCATGGTTCGCGCCATTGCCCGCGCTCGAATCTCGGGGGCGGAGCACTTGAGTTCCCTGCGAGGGCCGGTCATTTTCGCGCCAAATCACCAGAGTCACTTAGACACGCCTTTGATTCTGTCCGCCTTGCCTGCTCGCTATCGTTACCGCGTTGCTCCCGCGATGTGGAAGGAATATTTCGACGGACACTTTTGTCCGAGCCGTCACACACGCTATGAACGGTTTCGGGACAGTGTCCTGTATTGGTTGGTAGCCCTGTTTTTCAATGCGTTTCCCGTTCCGCAGACGGAAGCTGGCGCGCGCCAGTCGCTGCGGTATCTTGGAGAGTTGGTGAGCGACAATTGGTCCGTATTGTTCTTCCCAGAAGGCGAGCGAACGGAAGCAGGAGAAATCAAGCCGTTTCAACCAGGCGTCGGCATGATCGCCGCGCGGCTCGGGGTGCCAGTTGTTCCGATTCGGCTGCGAGGCTTCGAAAAGATCCTCCACAGACACGAGCGATGGCCCCGCCCGGGCCATGTAGAGATAGCGTTCGGACCGCCACTACACCTTAAGGGCCAAGACCACACTGCAGTGGCGAAGCAAGTAGAAGAAGCGGTTCGAGTACTCTAG
>CAVSIW010000065.1:0-180025 GCA_963727945.1 uncultured Acidobacteriota bacterium | reverse complement strand
ACTGACCCCCAGCACCGGTTTCTGATAGACGGACATGAGGGACACAATATGGCGAATGTATTTTTCCTCAAATTCATCTAAGGCCTGATTGACCTTTCCCAAAAAGTCTTCCGGGCATGTGGGGTCCGCCAGCCGAATGGAATCCGCCATCCGGGACACCAGATGACGGCGGCCCACGATGCCCAGATTGATGACCGCATCGCAGCCGTCCCATTTCATCAGCGCTTCCATGATGGTCATGGGGATATTCATATCGTTCTCGCCCACCAGATCGATGGGATTGGACCGGCTCCAGTAAGGCGGCAGGATCTGGTCAATTTCTTTAAGGATATCCTGGGACAGCTCCGGAACTTCCAGGCCGTGGGCTTCGCACAAATCCGCAGCCACCACCCCCCAGCCGCCGCCCAGGGTCATGATGGCCACCCGCTTTCCCTTGGGCAGGGGCAGGGAGGAAAACGCGGCGGAAAGGTCCAGCAGTTCCATGGGCCTTTCCACTTTCACAATGCCGGCCTGCCGGCATACGGCATTAAATACCCGGCTGTCGGAAGATAACGCGCCGGTATGACTGGAGGCAGCCTTGCTTCCGGCCTTCAGTCTGCCCGCCTTTCAGCAGGACAATGGGTTTCTTTCTCCCCACCCGGCGGGCGCTTTCAAAAAACCGGCGGCCGTTTTTGACGCTTTCAATATACAGCATCACGGTTTCGGTCAACGGGTCCGCCTCAAAAGTGTCCAGATAATCCTCGATGGTGATCATGGCCTTCATTGCCCGATCCGCAAAATCCCCGGATACCGATGCCCTGAAGCTCCGCAAAGGCCAGGAGCTGGTTTCCCATATTGCCGGACTGGGCCACCACGCTGGTAGAACCGGCGTTTCGGGCGCACATGGGTGCCGGTGCAGTAGAAATTGATGTGCGGATTGCAGATGCCCATGGTGTTGGGGCCGATAATACGGATGCCGGCGGCCCGGGCCTGGTCGACGAGATCTTTTTCCTTTTTCATGCCGTCGCCGCCTGTTTCGGCAAATCCGGATGCGATGAGCAGCATATTGGCGATCCCTTTTTCCTTAAACTGCGGAATCAGGGCAGGCACGGCCTCCGCCGGAATCGTCACCACCGCAATATCCACTGGACCCGGAATATCCAGGACGGAGGTATACACCGGCCGTCCGGCGATGGTTCCGCCCTTTGGGTTTACCAGATAAATCTCTCCTGCAAATCCGCCGCCGATGGTGTTGGTCAACAGGGTGTATCCCCATTTTCCCAAGCGGCCGGAAGCGCCCACAAAGGCCACGGACCGGGGGTAAAACAGGGGCGCCACATCCGCCGGGCTGACGGGCGGGATAAAAATTTTTGGGGGTTTGGGCGCGCTCTTGATGACCAGGGCGTCCACGGCCACGGGTTTGCCTTCGGGGGTAATCAAAAGCGGATTGATATCAATTTCAGACACATCCGGACATTCCACAGCCACTTTTGATAATCCCATGAGGGCCTGAATCAGCAGTTTCATATCCACTGCCGGCTCTCCTCTGAAGGGGCCGAGCAATTTTTTTGATTTGATGCCGGAGATCATTTCCTCCGCATCCTGCTCGGTTAAGGGCGCGAGGCGGAAACAGACATCCGACAGCGCTTCGGTGAAAATACCCGCCCAGACCGAACATCACCACCGGCCCGTACTGGTCGTCCCGGAACATGCCGGCCACAAATTCCCGTTTGCCTGCCACCTGGGGCTGCACCAGAAAGCCTTCGAGTTTGGCCCCGGCGTTTTTTTCAATAATCTTTGGCAGCGGCTTCAACGGACGCGGCTTCATTTAAATTCAGATGCACCAGTTGGAGTTCGGTCTTGTGGAGCAGTTCTTTTCCCAGCCCTTTGAGCACCACCGGAAACCCGATGGTTTGCGCGGCCTTGACCGCCTGTGCGACGGTCTGTCGACAGGATTTCATTCACCACCGGAACCCCGTAAGGCTTTAAAAACTGCTTGGACTCCAGTTCCGTGAGTGCGGTCGGGCCGGGTTTGTTTTTTTCGCTCATGATTTTTCCTTTACTTTTAACTCATTAATATTTTAAATTATTTCCCTTTGGGCGGGGCCGGGTCCGTGGACAGCACCACCAGGTGGGATTTGTCTTTTTTAAATTTAAGCCCCTTGTGTTCCGGGCCCACTTCTTCAATGGAAATAATGCTGTATATGGAAAGATGCAGTGTTTTTACCCCCTCAAACTGGCGTCGCTGATCTTCTTCTTCAGGATTAATGACAATGGACTGGGTGTCGAAAACAAAATCGGATATGGCGACAAAGCTGAGTCCCAGCGAGGAATCGGTCACGGTTCTGGCTTTCAGGGTCAACACCTTGGTGTCTTTGGCGTTCCGATACGTGATCAAATAAAACGTTTCTTCTTTTTTTTTATTTACCATGATACCTTACAATCTCTTAGATAAGGAGAACCATATGGAAGACTCTAAAAAACAATCCCAGAAAATCCAGATTCAGGCCGACGAAAAGACGTCCCTGGGAAGATTCAGCAACTCCATGTTTATCGCCCACGGTCCGGAAGAGTTTATCATCGACTGGCTGCTCAACTCCCCCACCGGCGCGCATCTGGTGTCCCGCATTATTGTGTCGCCCGGTCATGTGAAGCGGATTATCAGCGCCCTCACCGACAACCTGATGCGATATGAAGAAAAATATGGCGAGATTAAAGTTGTTGAGCCGGAAGATCAGAAGCTGCACTAAAAATATAAATTAAAATCCGCCTTTAAAAAAATCCTCTGTTTCGGTGGCTGCGCCGGGCTGTTTGGGAGATGCTTGCACGGGGGCTGACCCTTCTTTAAAGCATTCAACCACAGCATTCCCGGCTCCCGGTGCCGACACAAGCCCTGTCTGCACGTCTATTTTTTTAAACACAACACTGTCTGGCGGCTGGAATACGCTGACCGGCTTGCCTTCAAGGGCATGCTGCATGAAATCCAGCCAGATGGGACTCGCCGCCTGGGCGCCGGTCTCCTTGCTGCCCAGGGATTTTCTATCGTCAAACCCGACCCAGACCCCGGTGACATATTCCGGCGTGTACCCCATAAACCAGGCGTCGTTTAACTCATTGGTCGTCCCCGTTTTTCCCGCTGCGGGCCGGTTGATGACGCTGACGCGCTTACCGGTCCCGTATTTGATAACTTCCTCCATGAGGTAGGTCATGACATAGGCCGTGCTTTCTTCAATGACCTGTCGCGGGTTGGGATAGTACTCCAAAAGCACATTGCCGTCCCGATCCAGCACTTTTTGAATAAAACAGGGATCAATCAGCCGTCCCTGATTGGCAAACACCGAATAGGCTTTCGCCAGTTCCAGCAGCGACAGGCCGGACGACCCCAGGGCCAGGGACAGATTTCTGTCAAGCTTTGAAGTAATTCCCAGTTTTCTGGCATAATCAATGGCATACCGGATGCCGATATCCTGAAGAATCTTGACGGTAATGACATTCCGGGAATCGATCAACCCTTCCCGGAACAGGGTATTTCCTTTAAATTTCATATCATAATTTTTCGGCTTCCAGACAGAATCATTGTCCGCATTCTCAAAGGCAATGGGCGCGTCCACAATAACGGAAGACACGGTAAATCCTTTATCAAGGGCCGCCGCGTAAATAATGGGCTTAAACGCGGACCCCGGCTGACGCTGGGACTGAATGGCGCGGTTAAACTGGCTGGATGAAAAATCCCGGCCGCCGATCATGGATTTTACCCTTCCGGTTTGCGTTTCAATGCAGAGCAGCGCGCCTTCCACTTCCGGTGTCTGCTCCAGCGCAAGATTCCATTCCTTCCGTCCTTCCTGCCTTGACATCACGCGCACCAGAATGACATCGCCGACGCGCAGCGCCTGACTGGGAGCGTTGATGACAGCCGCATAATAATCCACGTTCGGATTCGGCTTTCGCGCCCAGCTCATATCCTTAAGACGGATAATCCCCTGTTCAGTCCCGATGCGGACAGACACTGAAGCGGCTTGATCGTTTACACCCGTCACGATGCCTTTTGTGATCATATCCGCCTGAAGTTCGGCATTGCTGAGCTGACGGGCAATGGTTTGGGAAAATCCCTCGATCTGCTCCGGCAGCAGCCGCTCAAGCGGCCCCCGGTACCCCTGACGTTTATCCAGGTCGCTTAAGCCTTTCTGGATCGCAAGGCGGCCCATCTGCTGCATGTCGATGTTCACGCTGGTATATACCTGAAGCCCATCGTTATAGACCGTTTGTTTGCCGAACATTTCCACAAGGGTCTGGCGGATGTGCTCCGTATAATCCGGCACGTTGTCCCGGTACCAGTTCCGGCGGGGCCGGATGTCTAAAGGCGTATGCAGGGCTTTATCCGCTTCCGCTTTGGTGATATACCCTTCTTCCGCCATCCGGTTTAATGTATATGCCTGGCGGGCTCTGGCTTTTTCCGGATAGTTGAATGGGGAATACCGGCTGGGCGCCTGGGGAAGACCGGCCAGCAGGGCGCACTCTCCAAGGTCGAGATCGCTGACGGGCTTGCCGAAATAGGTCTGTGCCGCAGCCTCCACCCCATAGGCGCCGGTTCCTAAGTATATCTGATTCAAATACAGAAACAGGATCTGGTCTTTGGAAAACTGCTGGTCAATGCGGAAGGCCAGAATAGCCTCCTTGACTTTTCTCTGATAACTGCGCTCAGGGGTGAGGAGAAACGATTTGGTGACCTGCTGGGTAATGGTGGAGCCGCCCTGAACAACCTCCCCGGCCAACAGGTTTTTATAGAAGGCCCGGATAATACTGTGAAAATCTACTCCCGGATGCTGATAAAACCGGGCGTCTTCGGCAGAGACAAACGCCTGGATTAATCTTGCCGGCATTTCCGACAAAGGAACAACCATCCGCTGTTGTTCATAAAATTCTCCTATTTTGCGATTGTCATCCGCATAAATCGTGGTGACCACAGGCGGGCGGTAATCCGTTAACGATGATATTTTCGGCAGGTCGCTGGCAAAATGATAATACACACAGATAAACCCGAGAACGCCAAAAAAAAGGCCGCAAACAATCAGCGCCAGCAGCCACCTGAACAGTTTCCATAAAAATTTCATTTAGTTATTCATCCCGTTAAGACATATTTCATAATATACGGTTAAACCGGAAAAAACGGCTGGCCATATTTTGTCGATCATCCATACACGATTCTAAAATATAAGGCATGATCCTATATCAAAGTTTTTTTTATTAAGCAAGATCGCCGTTCACCGCGATATTGGAACCGCGATATTGCGAAATGTCTTAAAATAAATTATATCAACCACCATGAAATCAGTTTCCCCAAAAATCCCGCTGTGGATCAGCCATCGCGGCTGCTGTGAAAAAGCGGTTGAAAACACGCGCGAATCCTTCCAATTCGCCGTGGACACAGGGTTTACAGCGCTTGAAACCGACCTGCGAATCACAAAAGACAGCCATATCGTTCTGGTGCATGATCCGACCCTAAACCGGCTTGCGGGCGGACAGCCGCAACGGTTTTTGATCTTACCCGGCGGGAACTGGAATCTTTCAGGCTGCGAAACGGCGAAAATTTTTTGTTTCTGGACCAGTTTCTGGCAGCGTTCGGTGAATATTTCTGGACCTTTGACGTCAAACCGGAAAAGGGTGAACAGACCATCCGGACGCTGGCGGCATGGGCTGAAAAAAACGGCATGAAACAGAAGATTATCCGGCAGGCGAAATTCCTCACCTGGCGGGCCGGCCATGAAATCCTGATTCAACAATTTTTCCCAGGTGCGCGGTTCTATGCCCGAAAATCGGAATGCCTGCGGGCCGGACTTGCTGCATTTTTGGGTCTGCACTGGTTGGGCCGGCATTCAATCCGGGCCGGATCTATGCCCTGCCGCCTGCCCTCGGGCCGTGGCCCCTGTTCACCAAATCCATCGTTGACGGGTATCACCGGAGAAAGGCGATTGTTGTCGCTTTTTTACCGCAACCGACGACCAGGCTCGATGCGCCATTGCCGCAGGCGTTGATGAAATCCTGACCAACGGGAAAATCGGATAACGGGATAAAACAATTGTTTTCCGTTCTTGACATACTCGGCCATTTCATATATTTCCATAAAAAATTCCGGCGAATTTTAATTCACACTTTTTCAGGAGGAAACAAAAATGGCGGATTTTTTTATTAATATTTTTCTTGATGATGAAAAGACAAAACAAATCGAGGCAGCCGAACTGACCGATAAAATCCAGGTCATTGACGGCAAAAAAGCGGTTCAGGTGAAAATGAACGACAAAGATCAGAAAAAGCTCCTGAAAGGGTATCCGGACCTGCCCTTTGACGCGTCAAACGCCTGCGTGCTTCCCAAGGACGGGGAAGACAAACTCATGCAATCCATCACGGCCCTGAAAAGCACGGATGTCATCAAGGAAGCCATTAAAAAACTGTATAATCCCCTGGCCGGCCGGGATGTGTTCGGCCGGGGCAGCGGGTCCAAATAATACAGGGTTGCTTTCTTTTTTAAGTTGACAAAGAATTTTTGAAGCGATAGGTAACGGTCAATTGTCGGCAGAAGCTGGCGAGTGTAGCATCTTTTAGCAGTCAATTAATATTAAAATAATAATAAATTAAAACCACGAAGGTTTTTTGTATCACGATGATACGGAAATCTGTCGTGGTTTTTTTTTGCCTTGAATTTGACTTTGGAAAAGGAGGTATCGCATCATGAAAAAAATCGGCAATATGTTGATCGGCTGTCTGCTGATCACCGGTTGGATGGTTTGCCGTCCCGCCATGGCATCCCATGAAAAATCGGCGGAATCCCGGATTGAAGAACTATCAAAACGGATTGAAGAACTTGAAAAGAACCCCGCTGAAGGTCCGGATTTGTCCGGCTGGCTTGACAAGATCACCTTGAGCGGGCTGCTGGAGGCGGAAGCCGGGTATTCCCGGTTTGAGCCGGATGCGGCGGGCGAACCGAATGATGAAGAAAGCGATATCACCTTCAGCACGTTTGAGCTGGGGCTGGATGCCAAATTAAATGAACATGTGTCCGGCCATGCCCTGATCTTGTGGGAAGAGGACGACACTGAGCCCGTGGATCTCGATGAAGGCTTTATCACATTCACCGGAACCGAGGAAATTCCGGCATACCTGCATGCCGGGAAACTCTATGTGCCGTTTGGTGTTTACGAAACGGTTTTTATCAGCGATCCTTTTACTTTGGAGCTTGGGGAAACCCGGGAAAGCGCCGTGTTTGCCGGATATCACCCGGAGATGGTGGATGTGTTCGCCGGCGCGTTTAACGGGGATGTGAATGAGATCGGCAAAAAGAACCATATCAACAGCTTTTTTACCGGGTTCACCTGCGGCCTGCCGGAAGACGATGCCAGGGACTTTGAACTGAGCTGCGGCCTTTCTTACCTGTCCAATATGGCGGATAGCGACGGGTTGTCCGGATTTAATGATCTGGATGACGATGGCGCGCCGGACGGCGTCACGGATTTGGTTGGCGGCGTGTCTGCGCATGTCTCGCTGGAATATAAAGACACGGCGTTTTTTACGGCGGAATATGTGGGCGCACTGGATGATTTCAAGGCCGGGGAATTGACCCTTGCCCCGGAAGGCGACCCCGTCCGTCCTGCGGCGTGGACCACGGAGATATCCTTTGTCGGGCCGTCCCAGGTGGGATGCGGTTTTAAATACGAAGGCACGGATGATTGCGGCGATTTCCTGCCGGAAACAGGATATGGGTGCACGGTTTTTTGTCATCCGTTTGAATGCGCCCGCCTGGCATTGGAATATCAGTATCAGGAATACGCAAATAATGATATGAATCAGGGGGTGACCACTCAGTTGGCGGTGGCATTCTGATCCTATTCCATCGGTAAAAAATTCCAAACAATAATCGGGTTCATGACCCGGCAAAAAGGAGATAAAGTCATGCATATGGCAGATGCGTTAATTTCACCGGCAGTCGGAGGCGCCATGTGGGCGGCCACCGCAGGGTTAATCGCTTACAGTTCCAAAAAAGTCAAGGAAGAACTGGATGACAGCAAGGTTCCGCTCATGGGCGTTTTGGGCGCGTTTATCTTTGCGGCCCAGATGATCAATTTCACCATACCGGCCACCGGTTCCAGCGGCCACCTGGGAGGGGGGATGATCCTGGCGATCCTGCTCGGACCCTATGCCGCCTTTCTCACCATCGCGTCGGTATTGACCGTCCAGGCCCTGTTTTTCGCCGATGGCGGCCTGCTGGCCCTGGGATGCAATATCTTCAATCTGGGGTTTTGGCCTTGTTTTGTGGCCTATCCGTTTATCTTCAAGCGCATCGTCAATGGACAATCCTCCCAGGGACGCATTTTGGCGGGCGCCATGCTGGCCGGCATTGTGGCGCTTGCAACTGGGCGCCTTCAGCGTGGTGCTGGAAACGCTCTTTTCGGGCATTTCGGAACTCCCTTTCGGCACCTTTGTGCTGATGATGCAGCCGATCCATCTGGCCATCGGCATCGTGGAAGGACTTGTCACGGCCGCCGTGGTGGGTTTTGTCTGGAAGGCCCGTCCCGAAATCGTCACCCCCGCGAGCAACCTGCACCCATCGACCGGGCCTCCATGCGCCACGGTTCTGATCGGGCTCTTGGCCTGCGCCGTCATCACCGGCGCGGCCCTCAGTTGGTTTGCCTCCGCCAATCCGGACGGCCTGGAATGGGCCATGTTCAAGACTTCGGGTCACGAAGAGCTGGAGAATCCGGAAAAAGGGATACACGCATCGCTGGCTCATCTTCAGGAGAAAACCGCCTTTCTGCCCGATTACGGTTTCAAGGCGGATGGCGCAAAACCGGAGGCTGAAGCCGAACCGGCGCCATCCTGGCCGGCGGTTTATGCGGGAACGTCGGTGGCCGGTCTGGTGGGCGGCGCTTTGACGCTTTTCATGGCGGTGCTGATCGGTTTGGGATTGAAACGACGCGGGAACAAGCCGAAATAAACTTGCCCAATGCGGCAATATCGTCTAAAAGAACCGGTGGGCAGGGGAAATATTGCCTCTGCCCACTGGTCTTTATTTCTGTTTTATGGGTGTTTCAGCATGTTAAAAATAGACCGCAACCTGTTTGATATCGGCAGGATGGATACCCTGGCCACGGGCGACACCCCGCTGCATCGTCTGGATCCCAGGGCCAAGCTGATCACCACCCTGGTTTTCATTGTGGCCGTGGTTTCCTTCGGCAAATATGAATTGTCGGCCCTGATCCCTTTTTTCATCTTCCCCTTGGTCCAGATTGCCGTATGGCGACCTGCCCCTGGCATATTTATTGCGCAAGGTGATGATCGTCGCGCCGTTTGCCATTTTTATCGGCATCTTCAATCCCCTGCTGGATCGCGAGATCCTTTTCCATCTTGGAAACATCGGCATTTCCGGCGGATGGGTTTCATACCTCTCCATTCTGATGCGCTTTACCCTCACCGTCATGGCCGCCCTGATCCTCATCGCCCTGACCGGTTTCAACACCGTCTGCCTGGCCCTGGAAAAGCTGGGCGTGCCCAGGCCCTTTGTGGTTCAACTGCTCTTTCTTTATCGGTATATTTTTGTTCTTACGGACGAGGCCGCACGCCTGGTGCGCGCCCGGTCGCTACGCGTCTTTGAATCCAAGGGCATGGGTTTCAAACCCTTTGTCTCCATGGTGGGCCATCTGCTGCTGCGCACCCTGGACCGGGCCCAGCGCATTCATCTGGCCATGTGCTGCCGGGGCTTCGAGGGCCATATTCCCATCCTGCGGCCCATGCGATTCGGCATGAGGGAAGTGCGCTATGTGGCCGCCTGGACGATGGCTGTTCGCGCTGCTGCGTTTTTATAATCTGCCCATGAAACTGGGCCTTTTGATTACGGGATTGTTCACATGAGCCATCACACCATTGAAGCCAAGGATCTGCATTACATCTACCCGGACGGCACCATCGGGTTGAACGGAATCTCGTTTCACATCGGCCACGGCGAGTCCGTGGCGCTGGTGGGGGCCAACGGCGCGGGCAAGTCCACGCTTTTGATGCATCTCAACGGCTGCCTGGCCGCCACCCAGGGAGCGTTGAGCATCGGCGACTATCCCGTGACCGCCAAAAATCTCAAAGCCGTGCGCCGCTCGGTGGGCATGGTGTTTCAGGATCCCGACGATCAATTGTTCATGCCCACGGTTTTCGACGATGTGGCCTTCGGCCCCCTGAACCTGGGCTTGCCGGAGGCGGAGGTGGAACGCAAGGTGATGCAGGCGCTGGAAACCGTCGGCGTGCCGCACCTTTGCAAAAGGCCGCCCTACAAGCTCTCCGGCGGAGAAAAACGCGCCGTGGCCATCGCGACCGTGCTTGCCATGTCGCCGGACATTCTGGTGATGGACGAACCCAGCTCCAGCCTGGACCCCCGTGCGCGCCGCCGCCTGATCGAATTGCTCAAAACCTTTGAACACACCAAAATCATTGCCACCCATGACCTGGACATGGCCATGGATCTTGTGCGAGCGCACCATCGTGCTGCATCGCGGCCGGATTACAGCCGACGGGCCGACCCGCGAAATTTTTCAGAACGAGGCCCTGCTGGCCGACAGCGGCCTGGAAAAACCGTTGCGGATGCAGAATTGCCCCCAGTGCGGCAACCCCTGCACGGGTGAAACAGACCAGGTGCATGTGCATGTTCACGATCATGCGCATGCCCACGTACACGGGAATGTGCCGCACGACCATTGACGGCAACGAAAAGGCCAAAATCTCACATGAATCCAAAAGAAGACATACAGCATATGCATCAACCGGGGGTGGACAGAGATCTGATCCGGATGTTTCTTAAACTGACGCCGGAACAACGCATCCTGTCCAATGACAATGCCATCAACGCCATTGCGGAGTTACGAAATGCCTTCAAAAAACAAAGAATTTCGGCCAACCGATCTAAAGGCGCTGATCAGCGGACTGAGTGAATCCGGTGTCGAATTTATTCTGGTGGGAGGCCTCGCCGCCGTCGCGCAGGGAGCGCCCATCACCACATTTGACGTGGATATCGTACATCGCCAAAACGATCCAAATATTGACAGGTTATTAAATTTTTTAAAATCGATTGAGGCGCATCAACGCCGTCCGGATGATCTGATCATTGAACCCACAGAACGGGATCTGAAGGGGAAAGGGCATATTCTGATGTCAACCCGTTTTGGTCCGCTGGATGTTCTGGCAGTCATTGAAAAAGGATATGGATTCGATGAGTTATTGCCTGAAACAATTGAAATTGAATTTCAGGGTCATTGTCTGCATGTGCTGAGTCTTGAAACGATCTTAAAGCTCAAGCGAGAATCAGGAAACCCCAAAGATCAGTATCGTCTGCCGATTCTTGAAGAAACATTCCGGCAGATGCAAGATGAGAAGGAATAAACGTTTATCAAGTCAACAGGAGCAACGAAATGAAACCCATGATTTCAATTGTTGGATATGTATTGCTGACCATCTGTTTCGCCACTGCCGGATTTGCTGCCGAAAAACCGGCTGCCCCGACCAAAGTTCGCCTTGAGACCAATTTAGGAGTGATCGTCATTGCGCTGGATTCCCAGGCAGCCCCGAAAACCGTCGACAATTTTCTGGCGTATGTGCGGGACGGATTTTACAACGGCACGATATTTCACCGGGTGATCCGGGGATTTATGATTCAGGGCGGCGGGTTTACGGAAACCATGCAGCAGAAAGCCACCCAGGCGCCCATTCCCAATGAAGCGGACAACGGCCTGAAAAACCTGCGGGGAACGGTGGCCATGGCCCGGACCTCGGACCCCCATTCCGCCACCGCGCAATTTTTTATCAATACCGTGGACAACGCTCCTCTGGATTTTACGGGCAAAGACGGCCGGGGCTGGGGATATTGCGTGTTCGGCCGGGTGGTGGAAGGCATGGATGTGGTGGACGCCATTGAAAAAGAGCCCACAACCTTTCGTGGCGGGGCCGGGGATGTGCCGGTGCGGACGGTGATCATCAAGAAGGCGGTGGTTGAAGGGCAGGATAAAAAGTCAAAGCCTGCGGGAGCATCCGGTAAATAGACATTCGGGGAACTGAAAACAGCCAGGAACAGGCAGGGCCTTACCCCAACTGAATTATCTGATTCAAACGCCGGCAAACATCAGCGAAGGGCACATCCGGCAACCGCTTGAGCGGATGCGGCCTTGCACTGCGCACTCGCCAGTCGAATGATTTTGGCTGGTGGCAGAGTACGTAACTGGTTTTCTCCGTCTTGCTTCGACCTTTGGCCTGTCCGACGGCGATGGCAAATGGATTGTCGGCATTATATTCCGCGGTGGTCATGGGCAAGCCGATGACCAAGGATGTCGTGTTGTTGAAGTTGCGCGGAGAAAGCACCAGAAACGGGTGTATATCGCGCATTTCCTGTCCTGCCTGGGGATTGCAATCGATCCAGATGATATCCTGCCGGTCCGGCACCCACGGGCGGCTGCCTTTGGCTTTTTCGTTTGCCGTTACCACCGCTCAGCCCCAACAGCCTGACCCGGCATTACCTCTCCACCATGCCGGGCCGAATCAAACCGGGCCAGGCGTTGATCAAGGGTCGGCTCAGCATCCTCTACAGGCCGAATCACGATGGCCCTGTCTTCCACTGAAATGCGCACACGCTGGTCAACATGTAAATGTGCTGCGCGGGCCACTGCCGCAGGCAGGCGAACGCCCAGGTTGTTTCCCCACTGTTTGATATCCAACACGGCTTCGGTCATTGTAACCTCCTCAAAACTACGGTTTGATGTTTAGACATAGTTTAAACATTCCGTCCGAACCGTCAAGCAGAAAAAAATTCCATGTTTGGGGAGGAGTGCGCTTTTCCGGATGCATAATTCTTTCGGCGGAGGGTTTTTGCAGTTTAAAACCCAATCCGTTTTCATTTGGACGCGCAACCGCTTCAGGAATTTTTCTTAAATCTTTTCATTTCATTTTTATGATAAAGATCAAAAAAGATAACACTATTGTCCGGGATGGTCTGGCAATCATCGCACTCTTTTTCCAGACGGCGGTTCTCCTTCCGACAAATTTTGCACCAATAATAAATGACCCGGTATTCGCGCCTGCCGACATATTTCTTAAACCGTCCCTGATAAAGCCCATGCATCTTACCATCAGCATCGTCCGGGTCAGCGACTAAGCGTTCTACAACCTGTTGGATACGTTTGTAGCCGACAGGGTCAGACTGCTTTACTTTCTCCAATTTTTGGGAGAAATGCTCGGTAGGTTGATACATATTGCTACTTTTCATTGCCTATCAGTCCTTGTCTATCAAGGAAAAGGTAATGGCTATCAATTGATACAAAAAGTCCTAAACATTTTTCAATAATTCATATAAGTTGGAGGCGCAAATGCCTGCGTAACCAGCGTGAGCCGGCAAAGCGTTTGCAAAAACGTCTGGTTTACGCTGTTATTAGAATCATGATCTGTCTTGTCTGGAGATGCGCCTCCCAAGAATCTTTCTGGTCAAGGCGAACCCTCCAATAACGATCACGGTATAAAAGATGGCCGTTAACCAAAGCCATCCCGGTCGGGTGGCGATGATCCATCCAGAATGAAAGCCTTCTGGATCAGTCGATCCGAAAAGACAGAAGAACAAAAGAACTGAGGCGCAAACCCAAATTATATAGAATTTCATTTATGATCTTTCAGTAACGATACCTATTGAGTGGATTCTAACAGTTTGGATGGAAAACAAGCCCTAACCCGAATTTCAAGCTGGCAGGCCCTGCCGACGTCAAAACCACTGACCGCCTCCCAAAACGAAGTTATGAAGCCTCATTATCACGTAACATCTTAACATGTAAAGAATATCTTTTTGCCTTGGGAATACGGGAACGAAACGGTGGTGTTTGTATCTTGAGAAAATAATGCCGGACAAATCGCCGGGATTAAGAATTCGAGCGGGGAATGGCGGTCTGCATGACTCATTTTTACTCATCATTCATCATTTATCACTCATCATTGAATGACCGGGTTCACGCTTTCCACCTCAACGATTATCATCGACAACTCCTTGTCATTTCTACTTTTCTTTGGCAGGCAAAGAAAAGTAGCAAAAGAAACCTGGCCCTGCGCTGCGGAAAACTCCCTGCCCCGGTGGTTTCCGTGGCGCGCACATTGCTTTCCGGATACTTGTCTCCAAAGAACGCCAGCGCCCCCGAAGCTAAGGCATCTTCCAACGAACTGATGTTCGTCTCGACCTGCGTATTGTGGCGGATCTCGTCGTTCACCTGCTGCTCGATGTCTTTCAACTCCTCGGCATCCACGTGGGCGAAGTGGGAAAAGTCGAACCGCAGGCGATCCGGCGCGTTAAGCGAGCCGGCCTGCTTCACGTGCGTCCCTAGAATATTCCGCAGCGCCGCATGCACGAGGTGCGTCCCCGTATGATTGCGAATAATCCGCGCACGGCGCTCCGCGTCCGCCACAACGGCGACGCGGTCCCCGACGCGCAAGGTCTCCTTTGCCACAACGCGATGCGCGACAAGTCCCGCGACTGGGTAATACGCCCCGGTAACCTCCGCGAGGAGCTGCGCTTCCGAGTTATCGTAGAACGCCCCCGTATCCGCCATCTGCCCGCCCGACTCGGCGTAAATCACCGTACGGTCAAGCACCACTTCGCCCGATTCGCCAGCTTTCAACTCACTGACAGGCCCGCTCTTAGTAAGAATTGCCTCAATGCGGCAATCCTTTGCGGTAGTGCCCTGATAAAAGTCCTTCTCCGTCTTAAACGTTTCCGCAATCTTCGCGAACACCGGATTCGCCGACTCCTTACCAGCGCCGCCCTTCCACGAGACCCTGGCCCGCGTCTTTTGCTCCTCCATCGCCCGGTCGAATCCTGCCCAGTCGACTTTGACTTCAGCGTCGCGCAGGACGTCCTCAATGAAATCCCGTGGCAACCCGTATGTGTCGTACAACATGAAAGCGTCAGCGCCCGGAATACTTTGGCCAGTGCGAACCGCATGACCTATGCGTTCTTCTTCAGGGGCGACAAACTCTTTCAATGAGCCTCGGAGCTCTTCCAGTTTTTTCAAACCGATGTCGAGCGTGTTCGCGAAGCGTCTCTCCTCGCCGAGTACGTTTTCAGGTACGCGTGCGGCTGCAGGATCTTTGAGTTCGGGATAAGCGCCGGCCATCAAGTCGCGAACCGTATTCACCATTTCTGCTAGAAACGGCTTCGTCGCTCCGAGAAGCCGACCATGATAGATAGCACGGCGCATAATCTTCCGGAGGACGTAGCCGCGGCCTTCGTTGGAAGGGAGAACGCCGTCCGTCATAAGAAACGTGGTAGCGCGGGCGTGATCGGCGATGACGCGCAAGGAAGCTGCCCCGCCTTTGCCTTCTTCGAGTTTTTCTTCGCGCTGAAAATCGACACCACAGAGTTCGGCGGCGCGTTTGAGGAGAGGAACGAAGAGATCGGTGTCGTAGTTGGAGATGACGCCTTGGAGGACGGCGGCAGTGCGTTCGAGACCCATGCCGGTGTCAACGCAGGGTTTGGGGAGAGGCGTGAGCGTGCCGGTGGCGTCACGGTTGGATTGCATGAACACGAGATTCCAGATTTCGACATAGCGGCCGCAATCGCAGGGGAACTTGCAGTCGGTGTGGCCTTCTTCGGAGGCGGCGACGCCCATGTCGTAAAAGATTTCGCTGCAGGGGCCGCAGGGGCCGGTGTCGCCCATAGCCCAGAAATTGTCTTTCAGGCCGGGGACTAGGACGATGCGGTCGGCGGGAACATTTTGCTCCTGCCAAATCTTTCTGGCTTCTTCGTCTTCGCCAAGCGTAGTCCCCGGCGCCACTTCCGCCCCGCCGAAGACCGTCACATATAGCATGTCTTTCGCGATGCCGTACCACTCGGGCGACGTAACTAGCTCCCACGCGTAGGGAATCGCTTTCTCCTTGAAATAATCGCCGAAGGAAAAATTGCCCATCATTTCGAAGAATGTGTGGTGGCGCTTCGTAAACCCAACATTTTCCAGGTCGTTGTGTTTGCCGCCGGCGCGCACGCATTTCTGTGCTGTTGTGGCTTTGTTGTACTCGCGCTTCTCGAGCCCTAGAAACACATCCTTGAACTGGTTCATGCCGGCATTGGTAAAGAGCAACGTTGGGTCGCCATGGGGTACGAGCGACGAGCTGCGCAAGCGCCGGTGGCCTTTGCTTTCAAAGAATTGCAGAAACTTCTCGCGTATCTCGTTCCCGCTCATGAATTTCTTGCCCGAATCGTTGTCCGCCACGTCCGCCCCAATCCTTCGGTAAGCCGAATCCCGTGATTATCGCAGACGCCGCAAAGCCTCGCAACGAACCTCCTCCAACGCGGCCTGTTACCGTCTGAAACCCTCGCCCGTCTATCTCTGTGCGGTCTATAATCCCGATTGTGTTTGCAGCGTGGAGGCTGCAATGTCGATTCGCATGCGAGTGCTCCTATCGCTGGTCCTTCTCTTCGCGTGCTTCGCCACCGCCAACAACAAAAAAAGGGATGCTCTCCCCGCTGAGGTGCTTGACGCTCGCACCGTGGTGGTGCTGGTCGATCCAGACGCCGGCATGTCGACATCGGCGCCGCTCGCTAACAGAACCGCGCAGGAGGACGTTGAAAAGGCACTGGCCAAGTGGGGCCGGCTGAAGCTAGTCCTGATCGGGAACACGGCGGACCTGGTCATCACGGTGCGCAAAGGCAATGGGAAGATTGTGCAGCCGACAGTTGGCGGCGAGCCCACGAATGACCGCCCGGTTGTCGTGGTGCCTGGCGACAGCGGGATCCACATCGGCGTCCAACAAGGCCGTCCACCGGATTCCACGCAGCCCCCGCCCCAGGAGACATCCCCAGGGCTCGGTAGCGAGGTAGGGCCCACGGAAGATACGTTTCTTGTCTACCGAGGTGGAACAACGGACAGTTCTCCGTTCGAGCGCGGTCCGGTATGGCGATATGTTGCGAAGAATGGATTGCGCTCGCCGGATGTGCCTGCCGTGGCGGAATTCCGCAAGGCTGTTGAGGCAGCAGTGAAGCAGCAGCAGAAGACGACCAAGCCATAAATCCCAACGGACGTCACCGCATGTGCGGACCTGGACAGCTCGCGGAGCATTGCTCCACTCAACAATCTGCGTGCAAAATTCGCGTGCTTCAAATAAATTCGGAAAAATGAAACTGTCGTTCTCCATTGGCGCCAAAGCCGACGTGGCCACGCTGGCCGCTCTGCACACCGCGGTGGCCGATGATCTCACCGGCCGCTATGGCCGGGGACTGTGGTCTTCTCACACGACAGAAAAGGGCGTTTTTTTTGCGATGCGGCATTCGCGCGTGCTTGTTGCGCGCCGAGGCAAGACCGTTGTTGGAACGCTGCATTTGCCGACGAAAAAGCCGTGGGCGATTGACGTTTCGTACTTTGCGCCAGTAAAGAAAGCGATCTATCTCACGAGCATGGCTGTACTTCCAACCATGCAGCGGCAGGGAATCGGCCGCCTTCTCCTCGCAGAAGCCGCAAAGCAGGCGCGCGCCTGGCCCGCTGACGCCATTCGCCTCGACGCGTTCGATGCTGACGCCGGCGCCGGCGCGTTCTACGCCAAGTGCGGCTTCCGCGAAGTCGGCCGCGTGACTTACCGCAAAGCCCCGCTTCTCTATTTTGAGATGCTTCTCTGACCCGGCAATCGCAAGAGGTTTTCGTTTCTCGCCGAAGCCGGGAAATTCGCTACTGCCCGTAAACCAAGACGTGAAACGTTCCTTGAATCGGCGCGCCCGTCGGATGCGGCCTATCTGCCGTCGGTGCCGGAGCCGGACCGAAGTCTGCCGTATCCAGAAACAGGTTGTGCGTCTTTGCGTCTAGGCCCATGGTTTTCGCGCCGTATTCGGTCTTGATGGTCCCGGCTTCGCTGAATTTGTCGGGTGAGTCTTCGTGGAAAACGTGAACCATGCCCTCGCGAGTAGAAACGAAGATCAAGCCGGTTTCTGAATCGTAAGCGGCGGCATCCACTCCGGACGAGATCGGGAATGACTGGAGAATTTTTCCGGTGTCGGAGTCGAGCACGACCATCATCTGGGGATTGCGGCCTGCGCTAAAGAGCCGGTGGTGCGGAACGTCTATCGCAAGAGCTGTTGGCGCTCCCGCGGGAGCGAGTGCCCAGCGGGACTTGATTTTCATTGAGGTGGAATCCACGGCGACCAGTTCGCTCTTGTCTTCGAGATTGATATAGACCGTTCCCTTGCCATCGGCGACCGCAAACTCCGGGCCCCCGCCGAGGTCAATCGTTCCCACCACGCTGCCGCTCTTGGCATCAATGACTGTGGAATTGTGCGGATCGCCATCCATCACGAAGACGCGCTTCGAGAAGGGATCGAAGATTACGCAGTCGGCGTCTTTGTCGGCCTTTGCTTCGCCGGTCACCTTGAGAGTCTGCAAGTCAAAAATGATTACTTTGCCTTGCGCACCGTCGCTGATGAAGCCGCGACCGAACTCGCTGGCTACGGCCACGCCGTGATCCTGCTTCAGGCCGGTGATGTTGCCGATGAGCGCTCCGCTGTCGGCGTCGAGGACTTTGATTTCCGTGCCATGGGAAAGGTAAACGCGGCGCGCGGCGGAATCCACAGAGATGTAGTCAAAGTACTCGCGCGTGCTTCCTTCGGCTGCGCCAAAACTATATTTTTTGAGCAGGTGATAACTGCTCGTCGCGGCCGACAGGAGCGAAAAGGTACCTAGCAGCATCAACGCTGCGCCACCTGCTATTCGTCCAACATGTTGAAGCTTCATGCGAACCCTCCCTTGCGAGGAAAGCCATCTTTCCGTGCTTCAGAGCAGTCGATCCCATTTCGTTCCGTTGGCATGGCTCTCCGTCTGTGAAGGAAACTATCGCGTCTCGTATAAATACAAGATAAATGGTGGTAACACGCCGCATTGCCGTGAGTCGCTCAATGGCATTCGTATGGCAAGATGTGGTAGCAAAAAACAAGGCTGAGGTAGGGAAGTGGCGACAATCCGTTTTAGCTACGCCGTGCCGCTCGAACAGACGATGGAGTTTGAGACGGTCTATCACCCGGGGTTGCAGCTTGAGCTTTCGGAGAAGCAGGAACTCTGGGATACGCCTGGCACATTTTTTGTGTGGATGTTTGTGGATGGCGAGCTTGCGGGCGAGTCTTACGGGATTCCGCTCACCAGTTCATCGGACTTCATCGAAGACCTTTTGCTGCTGCCCGCCAATGAGAAAGAAAAAGCGGTCTGCTGCTTTTCGAATACGATCCTTCCGAAGTTTCAGAAGCGAGGATTAGGATCGATATTGAAAGCGCATTGGCTGGGTGTTGCCGCGGGTAAGGGATTCGACGTGGTTTATGGCCATGCGCGGCCGGGGGGCAGTCAGGCGTTGAATGCAAAATTCGGGGCGGTGTTCTTGGAGAATCTTCCGAATTGGTTCGGATCGGGGGAGGATTACCGAAAGTACCGGCTAGTGCTGAACGCGACTCCCTAAATCGATCCTCGTGCGAAGAATGACTTTAGTCCTCGGGCTGCGACTCTGTTTCCGGAACTTCCTCGCGAGTTAACAGCTCTCAACTCTCGGCGTACAACATCGGCGGAAAAGCCGGCGCGGAGGAGGCTGCGGTACATGGAGGCGATTTTGTTTTCGGTGATTTCGCCGCGGAAGGAGCGGAGTTTGCGCTCGAGACGCTGGCGGACTACGGCGGATTCGTCGGTTTCCTTGGCGGTTTCTTCAAGAGCGGCTTCGATGTGGTGGTCCGGGACTCCGCGGGCGCGCAAGTCTCGCGCAATTCTGAATTTACCCTGACGGCGGATTTCCGTGCGCTGCCGGGCGAATTGTTTCGCAAATCGCTCGTCATCAATCATTTTGGCGCGCTTGAGGCGGTCCATCACCGTTTTCAGAAGGTTGTCGTCTTCCGTTCGCCGGCCAAGCATCTGCTTCATTTCGTACACCGAATACGCGCGGCGCATCAAGGCGCGCACGGCGGCCTCGTAGAGTTCCGTTTCGGTTTCGACTTGGCGCGGCTTTCCAAACATGGAGGAAGCATAGAGGAAAGATAGTTGACAGTCGACAGTTGAAAGTCAAAGGGAAAAAAGGAGCGACGAGGCTAAGGCAACTCTCCGAGAAGGGGAAACCAGCCGCAAGCAAAGAAGAGCAAATGAAAGCAAGGACAAGGATAGATTTTCGACGAAGAAATAGGAATACGCCGAGGCCCGCGATCCAGGCGATGTTCAGCACGCAGATGTAATGCGTGTAGGTCGGACTTTGGTATTGAAGTCCATATTTCCAACCCGCGATAAACCAAATGACGTCATGACTGCGGCGATCACGAACAGTACATAAGTTCGTTTGGGTATCGTGCTGCTGCCTCGAAAGAGCCTTGGATTCCAAGCGGAGAAGAGAATCGCAGGTATCACTGGGGCTGCGTGTTCCAGATGTGCCGACAGCAGAAAAGCGGGAACGACGGTCAAGTAAGGTAGGGGGCACAACAGTGTTGGGACGCCAGTTAGAAAAAGCCCAACCGACGCGGGAATCAGCAGGAGGAGGCCAGAAATAAGTGTGACCCAAGCCGGTTTCATCATGAACTCTGCTGAGCACTCAAGAGCGACGAATGAAAATCTATTTGCGAGCGAAGCGCTCGAAGTCGGCCATTTGGCGCTCCATTTCCTCGCGGGCGGAGTCGGCGGCGGAACGGATACCCTGGATGCGCAGCTGGAATTCGTCCGGGTTGGTGGAGCGGAGCAGGGCTTCTTCGAGGGTGATGAGTTGCTTGGTGTAGAGGTCGAAGAGCGACTGGTCGAAGGTCTGCATGCCGTATTGGCTGGTGCCGGCGGCGATGGCGTCGTGAATCAGGCGCGTTTTGTCGGCGTTGATGATGCAATCGCGGATGTAGGCGGTGGCGATCATGACTTCGACGGCGGGGACGCGGCCTTTGTCATCGGCGCGGCGAACGAGGCGCTGCGAAACGATGGCTTTGAGCGTGGCGGCAAGCTGCAAACGAATTTGTTTTTGTTCGGGAGGCGGGAAGACGGCGATGATGCGCTGGATGGTTTCCGTGGCGTCAAGAGTGTGCAAGGTGGAGAAAACCATGTGGCCGGTTTCGGCGGCTAGCAGCGCAGTGGAAATGGTTTCGAGGTCGCGCATTTCACCGACCAGAATCACGTCTGGGTCTTGACGAAGGGCAGCGCGCAGGGCCGTGGAAAAGTTTGCGGTGTCGACTTCGACTTCGCGCTGGTTGATGAAGCTGCGCTTGTCGCGGTGCAGGAACTCGATGGGGTCTTCGATGGTGATGAGGTGATCGGAACGGTTCGCGTTGATGCGGTCAATCATCGCGGCGAGTGAGGTGGATTTACCGGAACCGGTGGTTCCCGTTACGAGAACCAAGCCGCGCTGCTCTTCGCAGATGCGACCGATGACGGCAGGGAGATTCAATTCCTCGATCGTGCGGATTTTGGTCGGGATGACGCGGAGGACCATGCCGACGTTGCCGCGCTGCTGGAAAACGTTGACGCGAAAGCGGCCGAGGCCTGCGACGCCATAGGCCATGTCGAGTTCGGCGGTTTCCTTGAACTTTTGTTTCTGGCGGTTGGTCATCATGCTGAACGCCATGGACAGCATTTCTTCGGGGGTAATACGCGGAACATCGGTGATCGGAGCGAGAAGACCGTCAACACGCAAGTAAGGGTGATTGCCGACTTTCAAATGCAAGTCGGATGCCTTGTTTTCGACGGCGCGCCGGAGGAGATCGTCAATGCTGATTGCCATGAGAGTGTGAGCTCCGCGAGAATGCGACCAAGCTGCGACATTAGCATCCGAAATATAGACCGGCAAGAAAGGCGAGGTGTCCGGTTGCGCGGTAGTCACCTGAACGAAAGTACAGTTCCAGGCGTTCTGCTGCCGATGGGGATGAACGGGCTTTTCGCCCTGCTGACGATTAGGCTTTTTTCAGGAACACCGCGTCGTAGAGGAATCCCGCCAGAAATCCCCCGGCGAGCGGGCCGACCCAGTAAATCCCTTGATTCTGCCAGTGGGAGGACGCTAGTGCGGGGCCGAATGCGCGAGCCGGATTGAGCGCTGCTGCCTGTGAAAGGCCCAGCCACCATAATGCCCAGCGTGATGCTGAGCCCGATGGCGAAACCGGCGACGGGCCGAAACGATGAGCGTTCGTCAACCGCAGTGGCGAACACCGTGAGCACAAGAAAGAAGGTGGTGATGCCTTCCAGGATCATGCCGGGTAGGTGCGTAAGGTCGTGCGCGAACATGGGTGTGCCAAGTGCAACGGCGTGCCAGGTGTCCTCCGGAATGACCGCTTTGAGGAGAAACGCAGCGGCAGTGGCTCCCGCGAGTTGCGCGGCCCAATACGCTACTGTATCAACGGTGTTCAGCCGCTTGGTCACCCAGAACGCGATGGTGATGGCCGGATTGAAATGGCCGCCAGAGATGTGGCCGAGCGCGCAAACCATGATCGCCATGGTAAGGCCGTAAGCCACGGCGATGCCGAGAAGCCCGAGCGCATTCGACGCGTGGGGATACCAGTCCACGCAGATAGCGCCTGCGCCAAAGAAGATCAGAGCAAACGTGCCGATGAATTCAGCCGTCAGCTTCTGCGCAAAGTTGTACATCAGGGATCCTCCCGGCGGGGGATGAAGCGTGCCCGCTGTGACCGGGAAGGATTCTATCTGGAACGCAAACGGAAACGCCAGTCTTACCGGGAGTCTTTTACCGGGATGCTGCGGCGACCGGAGCGTTAACAGGAGTCAGCCAATTGTGGCGATCGGGCTTGGTGCCGCTGGTGAGGGCAAAAAATTCTTCCTGGAGTTTGCGGGTGATGGGGCCGGCGACGCCCTTGCCGACCTGGATTTTGTCCACGGAACGGATGGGCGTGATTTCGACGGCTGTGCCACAGAAAAAGACTTCGTCGACGATGTAGAGCATTTCGCGGGGAATGACTTGTTCCTTGACGGGAATGTTTAGATCTTCCGCGAGTGCGACGACGGTGTTGCGTGTGATGCCGGGCAAAATGCTCGTGGCCAGCGGCGGCGTGTAGAGCGTGCCGTCGTGAACAAGAAACACGTTCATGCCGGAGCCTTCGCTGACGTGGCCGGAGGTATCGAGGGCGATGCCTTCGGCGTAGCCGTTGGAAGAGGCTTCCATGCGGATGAGCTGCGAATTCATGTAGTTGGCGGCGGCTTTGGACATGGCCGGGAGAGTGTTAGGAGCTATACGGGTCCAGGAGCTGACGCCGACATCCACACCCTTGGAAAGCGCGTCGGGGCCGAGGTAAGCGCCCCAAGCCCAGCAAGCCATGTAGACCTCAATGGGAGAATTGAGGGGATTGATGCCGGCTTCGCCGTAGCCGCGGAGAACAATGGGCTTTACGTAGCAGGCGTTCATCTTGTTGACGCGGACGAGTTCGGTGGCCGTGGCGCTGAACTCTTCGACCGAATAGGGCAACTCCATGCGATAGATTTTTGCGGAATTGATCAGGCGTTGCATGTGTTCGCGAAGGCGGAAAATGGCGGAGCCTTGCTTGGTGTCGTAGCAGCGAATGCCCTCGAAGACCGCCGAGCCGTAGCTCACGACATGAGAAAGAAGGTGGAGGGTGGCGTCTTCCCAATTAATCCACTTTCCGTTGTGCCAGATTTTATCGGTCTTTGGAATCGGCATGATGGTGTCCTTTTGTTTGCGTTTATAGCGCCACTCGCGGTGAAGCCTGAAAGTGCAGAATACGGTACGCGGCGTAGAGCGTCAATGAACTGTGCGTACTGTAGCGGCCAGCGCGTAAACCAAATTGGCGCTCATTTGTCTGCGCGCTAAAAATGCCTCGTGTCGGCTTAGGCCAAACTTATTTCGGCGAATCGGGCGGAGGCGCGGACTTTGCCGGTGCACTCAAGGAATCGTAAGCCGACCGAGCTTGTGCGGGGATATTGCCGAACTTGTTCTCCCATAGGCCAAGAAGCAGAAAGGGAACGGCGGTGGCGATGACCAGGAGTTTGGCGTTGCGAGGCACTTTAACCTCCGGCTCCCAGCGAAAGAGCTGAGTCGAGAGGAAAAATGTGAGGATGGCCCAGAAGACGAGAGAACCGACCTGAACACCGAGCTGCCAAATGGGAACGGAATTGAAGAGGGCGCGCTGCAAACCCTGGACGAGGTAAGTGGCAGGCAGAAACAGAGAGACTTTTTGGACAACACTTGGCAGGAAGGCCAGAGGAAACGTGGCGCCAGAAAGAAAAATCAAAGGGAGCCAAAGAAGCTGGTTGATGACCTGAGTTTCCTGCATGGTGTTGGTCACGCTGGCGACGACGAGGCCGAGTGATGCAAAGGAAATCGTGCCAATGCTGATTAAGATGAATGCGGCGAGCAGGTTACCAAAATCGGCGACGTGAAAAATGTAGCGGGCGAACAAGAATTCGAGGAGAACAGTGGGAAACATAAGGACATAGTTGGCGACAATGCTGGAGGCCAGCATGTCGCTCGCCGTGACTGGAGTTACATGGAAACGGCGGAGAATGCCTTGTTCCCGGAACATAACGAGAGCAGCGCTAAGTCCCCAGAAGCTTCCCATAACAGTAAGGGAGACGACAGGTCCCAGGAAGAACTTGACGACAACGGGCTGACCTTTCGCAAAGACACCGGCGTAGAGGAAGAAAAAGGCAAACGGCATAAGCACTGTGAAGAACAAAAACATTTTATTGCGCAGCGTGAGCTGAATGCGCATGCGGGTGAGTGTGGCGAAGTTTCTCAATCTCGGAGCCTCCTTCCGGTCATTTCGATGAAGACGTCTTCGAGAGAGGGTGAGGCAATCTCGAGGCTGACGAGTTCATTGCCCTGTGTTTCGAGGTATTTGACGAGAGAGACGATTGTTTGAGGCGGGCGATTGGAGTGAATGACGTAGGCGCCGTCGACCATGCGCGCATCGGTGGCGCCCTCGAGGTCTTTCAACGCGCCGTCGGTTTCGGGCTTCGAGAGACGAACCTCGATTCGCGTGGCGCTGCCGGCGCGGGATTTCAGTTCGCGAGGCGTGCCGAGAGCGACGACCTTGCCGTGGTCCACAATGGCCACACGATCGCAGAGACGCTCAGCCTCTTCGATGTAGTGCGTGGTCATGACGATGGTTTTCTTTTCGCGCTTGAGCTCTTCGATGATGTCGTAAATTTCGCGGCGGACTTGGGGGTCGAGTCCGGCAGTGGGCTCGTCGAAGAAAAGCACTTTGGGATCGTTGACGAGGGCCATGGCGAGAGCGAGACGCTGCTTTTGACCACCGGAGAGCTGGCTGTAGAACGCGTTGCGTTTTTCTTCGAGACCGAAGCGCTTGAGAAGCTCTTCGGGATTGCGGCGGCGTTTGTAAAAGCTGGAGAAGAGCCGGAGAGCCTCCATCACGCGAAGCTTATCGGGAAGGGAAGTGGATTGCAGAGCCGCGCCAATTTCGTGTTTCAGCGCCTGCGAATCGCGTTGCGGATCGAGACCGCACACCGAAACGCGGCCGCCATCCAGATCGCGGAGCCCTTCGAGAATCTCGACTGTCGAGGTCTTTCCGGCGCCGTTGGGACCGAGCAAGCCGAAGACTTCGCCTTCTTCTACGGAGAAGCTGACGCCGCGGACGGCTTGCACGTCGCCGTAGCTCTTGACCAAGTTTTCGACTTGAAGGATCGGAGTTGGCATGTTCTGTGAATCGCTAGCATAGCGCACTTCGCTGGCGCGCAGATAACTGAGCGCATGAGCGGACTCAGGGCTTCCATCCGTAATACGCGGAAGGTAGGAAACCTATTTCACGGATGCATCCCAGTAGTGGAAGATTTCGGCAGGAAGCCGCAGGGCTCCGCGGACTCCGCGCGGGTTTACATTTTATTTAGTGGTGGCGGAACGGCGAGAGGCGGGGCGGCGAGATTTCCTGGCAGCGGGGGCTTTTTTGCGCGGTGGAGTCCAGAGATGTTTTTTCACATTGATGCGGGATTCGATGACTGGAATGCCTTCGGATTCGAGGAGTTTTTTTTGGAGGGAGGCGTAAGGTTCGCGGATGAGGATTTTGCCGTTGGCGCCGAGGACGCGGTGCCAGGGAATACCTTTGCCATGCGGGGTGGCACCCATGGCGCGGCCGGCGGTGCGTGCGCCGCCGGGGAGACGCAAGGCTTTCGAGAGGGCTCCATAGGTTAAAACCCGGCCGCGGGGAATTTGTTTCACGAGGTTGTAGACGGGGTCAAAAGACACGTCGAATCAACTCCTTACAGTACTCATTACAATTCCAGACGGCATTTTGTGCATCGTCGCGAATGAACAGCGAACATCGTAAGAGTAAGTGAGAGGCGCAACAAGAGAAAAAATATCGGGAGCGGTGTTAAATAGAATGAGAGCCGGAAACAGGGAGTTGCAAGTCAATCGAAATCCGGCGCGGAGCATCTAACAGTCAGGGGCCGGAAAAATAGAAGAATCCGGCGATACGAAGAATTGATGAAACAGAGCGAAAAAAGTGATGAGAGAACTGGAAGCAAGTTCGTTACGTTGGACGTATAACTCATTCGATGTAGTGCTTTCGATTGGTACGAATCGCGGATTGACGTGTGTAGTGGAAGCCCAATACACTACACGCAGGGACAGTGGCTCGAGGTGATGTCATGGCTTTTGTCCGCCGGAAAGGGAATTCGTTCTATCTGGTGCACAACGTGCGCCGCGGCGGAAAAGTGCGGCAACTGCACCTTGCGCGACTTGGGGAACGCGGACGCATCACGGACGCGGTGGTGCGCGAAGTTTCCAAGAAACACCCTTTCGTGGAGCTGAATTGGCAAGCTCTGCGTGAACAGATGAACAGCCAAGTGGATCTGGCCGATTCCAGCTCTCCGGCGATCCAAAAGCTCGTCTCCAACCTGCGAGCGCTCAATCTCGATCTGGCGGACCTGTTTCCGCCGCTCCTCCGAATTTCTGAAACGCCCGCGGTGGCGCGAGAGCTACTCGTGCAACTTCGGCTTTTGCAGTCCACACTTCAGGTAAAACTCAGCCAGTTTGACCGAAAGCGCGGACGCTTCAGCAATGCGACCCTGCGGATGCAAGGCCGTTAGGAGGAGACTATGAGCTCCCAAGTACTGCCACTCGATCCAAACCTGAGAAGCAACACAACGATTGAATTTCAGACGGCGCTGCGGGCGAAGATCGTCGGACAAGCGGAAGGCGTGCAGGCCCTGGTGGACTTGTATCAGGTCTTCTGCGCGGGATTGAATTCGCCGGGGCGGCCGGTGGGGAATCTCTTGCTTCTGGGGCCGACGGGTTCGGGCAAGACGCGCATTGTGGAAGCTGCAGCGGAGATTTTGTTTGGCGATTCGCGAGCGGTGATCAAAGTGGATTGCGCGGAGTTTCAGCACTCGCACGAGATTGCCAAATTGATTGGATCGCCTCCAGGGTACCTGGGACACCGGGAAACGCACCCGTTGATCACGCAAGAAGAGCTGGCGAAGAGCCATAGCGATAAGCTGAAGCTGAGCTTCCTGCTTTTCGATGAGATCGAGAAGGCGTCTGACGCCCTGTGGCAATTGCTGCTGGGCATGCTGGATAAGGCGACTCTAACCCTGGGGGATAACCGCCGGGTGGATTTGTCGCAAACTGTGATTTTCCTGACGTCGAATCTTGGCGGGGGAGAGATTACGGAATTGATGCATGGTGGTATGGGCTTCATTCAGCCGACGGACAAGCCGGCGACGGGACTGGACGAAAAGGTCGAACGAACGGCGATGGAAGCTGCTCGGAGGAAGTTTTCGCCGGAATTCATGAACCGGTTGGACAAAGTAGTGGTATTCCATCCGTTGAAGCGTGAACAACTTGAAGAAGTACTTGAGATTGAGCTGGGACAGGTCCAGCAGAGGGTGCTGGAGACGGCGAAAGGGCAGTTCTTGTTCCGGGTGACGGCGGAGGGAAGAGAGTTCCTGTTGCAAGAAGGAACTGATCAGCGGTATGGAGCGAGGCACCTGAAGCGGGCGATTGAGCGGTATGTGGTGTATCCGCTGGCGAATCTGCTGGCTACAGAGCAGGTGCACCTCGGAGACCTGGTGTGTATTGATTGGGACCGCAAACATAAGGAACTGACGTTCGCGCGGGAGGGTGAGGGTGCTTTGGTGAGTCCTGCACCGGCTCAGACCGGCCAACTCGCGGCGTCTGCGGAAGCAAAGGATGGCAAGGTAGCCGATCCACCCGCAGAAGTGGTGATGGGAGAGAGGAAACTGCGCGCGGCGCAGCCTTCTGTTGCACCCGCAGCGGCTCCGCAAGGGCGTAAGAAGACGGATCGTTAGAGAAATTAGTCACTTCAGATGTCTTATGGGGGCTCGCAAGTCAGGATGGGCCCTTTTTGTCGTTTGCGAACTGACACAAACTGTTTCATCCTCTCACTTTGAACCTGGATGAAACACTGTCTCACGACGTGAGACAGTTTCCATAACTGCAACACTCGTATGTCATTGAGTCTGTATCGGTTTGCCGCGCCGAGCGGAATGTCGGGGATTGGCAGTTCTCATGCTCTATTTCCTCACAGCGCATGGCTGAGACGCCTGGGGCGTTTCGGCAGCTGAACGCGGAAGGGAACGATGCCATGAAAGCCGCCGCTCGACAGCAACTGGATCCAACAATCCGTAGCACGGACACACGCGACTTTGAAGGAGCGCTGCGCTCGAAGATCGTCGGGCAGGCGGAAGGGGTGCAGGCGCTGGTGGACCTGTATCAGGTGTTCTGTGCGGGATTGAATTCGCCTGGGCGGCCGGTGGGGAACCTGCTGTTTCTAGGGCCGACCGGTTCGGGTAAGACGCGCATTGTGGAAGCGGCTGCGGAGATTTTGTTCGGGGACGCGCGCGCGGTGATCAAGGTGGATTGCGCGGAATTCCAGCACTCACATGAGATTGCCAAGCTGATTGGATCGCCTCCGGGATATTTGGGACACCGGGAGACACATCCCCTGATAACGCAGGAAGCTTTGGCGGCAAGCCACACCGAGAGGCTGAAACTAAGCTTTTTGCTTTTTGACGAGATTGAGAAGGCGTCGGATGCGCTCTGGCAGTTGCTGTTGGGAATGCTCGATAAGGCGACCTTAACGCTGGGTGATAACCGCCGAGTGGATTTGTCGCAGACGGTGATCTTCCTGACGTCGAACCTGGGCGGGGGAGAGATTTCGGAGTTGATGCAAGGCGGAATGGGTTTTGTTCAGCCGAAGGACAAGCCGGCCGCTGGGTTGGATGAAAAGGTTGAGCGGACGGCTGTTGAGGCGGCGCGAAGGAAGTTTTCGCCGGAATTCATGAACCGGTTGGACAAAGTGGTGGTATTTCATCCTTTGCGCCGGGAACAACTTGAAGAAGTGCTGGAGATCGAACTCGGTCAGGTTCAGCAGAGAGTTCTGGAGACAGCCAAAGGACAGTTTCTGTTCCGAGTGACGGCATCCGGCAGGGAATTTTTGTTGCAGGAAGGGACCGACCAGCGCTATGGAGCGCGGCACCTGAAGAGGGCCATCGAGCGGCACGTGGTTTACCCACTGGCGAATCTGCTGGCGACGGAGCAAGTGCACTTGGGCGACCTCGTGTGCATAGACTGGAGCAAGGACAACGAAGGATTGAGCTTTGTGCGCGAAGGGGAGAACCTGGCGATGCCAGCGCGTCGGCCGGAAGCAGTTGCGTCCCCGCGCGCGGCGCAGGCAAGAAGCGGGAAGAGCGTGGAAACACCGTCTACCGCGATTGGGCCTGAACCTACACCACGGATGGCGCGTTAAGCGAGTTTCTCGTTTGACTTATTGAGTTTGAAACGCCCGGGAGGAAGACTTCCCGGGCTTTTTCTTTTGTTGGCGTGTCGGTGTAGAGTAATCGAGAAGGGCGGAGATTTCGCCCAAGCGGGCATGAGGGGTCATGAGGCAGGTTCCGAGCGAGCGAAGTATATTCTTTCGGCGGGCGATTTTTTTCGCGATGTTGTGCGTCCTGATTGCGCCGTGCAGCCAAGCGCAGCGGACACAGTTTAAGGAGGGATGGAATTTTTATTCGCCGCAGGAAGACATTCAGCTGGGAAAGCAGGTTGCTGTTGACGCGGAGAAGCAGTTGCCGTCCTGCAATGCGCCAAAAGTGGACGCTTATCTAACCGATTTAGGAAAGAAATTGGTCGCGAAATTGCCGACTGGAGGAGTGGAGTATCCGTGGGAGTTTCATTGCGTGAATGATAAGGAGATCAACGCGTTTGCGTTGCCCGGGGGGTATGTGTTCGTGAACCGCGGCGCGATTGAAGTGTCGGACGATGAAGCGCAGCTCGCGGGAGTTATCGCGCATGAACTTTCGCATGTGGCACTGCGGCACGGAACGACCGAGGCGACAAAAGCGCAGGCGGCACAGGCGGGAGTGGGAATTCTCGGAGCGATACTTGGAGGAAACGCCGGCGGAGCCCTCTTGACCGAACTGGGGAGATTCAGCGCAGGGGGAGTGCTTCTGCGGTATTCGCGTTCGGCGGAGACGCAGGCTGACGTGATGGGCACGCAGGTGCTTTACGATGCGGGCTACGACCCGCGAGCGCTGGCGCAATTTTTCGAAAAGATTGAAGCAGAAAGCAAAGGGCAGAACCCGCCAGAGTTTTTCTCCGACCATCCGAACCCGGAGCATCGCGTGGAGCGTGTTCAGGAGGAGATTGACAAGCTGGGCGGGCTTCCGGCGAATCCGAAGAAGGACTCCTTGGAATTCGAGGCCATCAAACGCGAAGTTGCGGCGCTGCCTACGATAAAGCGCGCGACGCCGGGCATGGCCGGGAATGCGCCGCAGACCGAAGGGACCGGTGCCTGCGCCTTCCGCAAATTATGCGGAGTATCAGGCGAGTGCGTACTCAATGAAGTATCCGGACAATTGGAAGAAATACGGTGAGAAGAACAGCGTTTCGTTCGCACCGGACGGCGGCGTGATGGAAACTGGCGACGGGCAAGGCGGACTGGCGTACGGAGTGATCGTGAATGTGACGAAGGTGCAGGGAACTTCCAACGAAGCGAAGGCGCTGGAAAACGCGACGCAGGAATTGATCAAGACGCTGCAGAAAGACAATCCTAAGATGAAGGTTGCGCGGAAGCCGGGGCGCGTGCGTGTGAATGGGCAGGCGGGGCTTTCGACTTATTTGAGCAATGAATCGCCCGGGGGCGGGGACGAGACGGATTGGCTGATCACCGTGATCCGCCCGGAGGGGTTGGTGTCCTTCGTGTGCGCCGCACCGCAGAAGGATTACGAGAGGTACGACAAGGCTTTCGCGTTGATTCTGGACAGCGTGCGATTCAAGAAGTAGGAAGGATGCTGTTAGAGACGTTCCTAGGAAGATGTGCGGATTCGGGAAAAGTAGATTGCGAAAACAAATAGGGTATTCCGATGGAATCGGAACGCCCTATTTGTATTGCGTGGGCGTGTGTGCACTCAGCTATTTTCTGTCGTCGCTGTCACCGTCGCTGAACAAGAAGGGCAAAACGTGAACCTGTTCCTTGCGCACGGCCTCGAGCTCGTTGGGATCGATTCCGAGAGCTTTGAGAATCGAAGCAGGAACCTGCTGGTTCGAAACGGGAGTTTTGACAGTTCTGGCATCGAGGCTTGGGTTGGAAACGAGCAGAGCAATGTGCACGTCGTCCTCGTTGAAGCCGCCGTGCTCGGAGAGTTTGTGTCCGCCGGTAAATATGACACCGGTGTTGGTCTTGAGAATGATGTCCGGCGTCCGCGGGTCGTCCACGGGACTGTTGAATTTATTCTGCAGCGATTGCAGGGCAAAGATTTCCTGGATGCCGAGGTGCCGTTGCACTGTCGGATCGCTAAGTTGTTTGACCACTCCCGGGGCGAGCGATGGATCGGTCAGCCAAATCAGAGAGCCGTCGTCCGAGAGGTCGAAGGCTTCCGCGGAGCCTATGGTCGTAGCGGGCTCACCGCCGCCGATGCCGACGCGCTTGGTGACATCAATGGGCGATTGACCATGCTTGGCGCCGACGATGATGAGCGTGGAGTCGTAGATACCTTCCTTTTTTAATTCCGACACGAACTTGCCGAGCGACTGGTCGATGAAATCGAGCTCGCTAGAGAGGCCGGGGCCAGGCGTGCCGAGGGCGTCGGTGTAGCCGCCGGTGGCGCCTGTGACAGGGTCAGCCGCGAGCTTTTCGCCAACGCTGATCGCTTGGAAATTCGTGCCGAAGACGGTTGGTACGCCGACTTGCCTAGAGCGGTCGTGTGTGTAGCCATCTATTTGGTTGAGAACGGCTTGAACGTGGGTCTGATCATAGCACTGGATGTCAGCGAAACTGTTTGTCCAGCCATCATCAGGAGTAGGGTCCGGGAAAGGAACGGGAGTGCAACCGGGAAACGGGAGAGGGACGGGAATCGAATTGATTTCCGGGCCGTAGAAGTCGTCCACACCTTTGCCGCTGGGCCCGTTGGTCCATTCATAGGAAGGATGCTTATCCGTCCATGCGGTGCGGCCGCCGTTGGCTTTCACCACTTCAAAGACCGTGTTGACGCGCAGATATTGGTGGGGAAAAACAGGCTTGCAGTTGTTGTTTGGATCGCGCGGAAGAAAAGCAGGATTGATGCTGCCGCCCCCATTCAGCTGTTTCAAGTCGGTGTCAACTCCTTCGTCAAATTCGACTATGCCGCCAATGGTGCCGGGGCAATTTCCACCCGTAGTGCCGATGTCGGGGTTGGAGGCCGCTTGCGGGGAAAGGCTGCGATTAAAGGTGACGTCATACCAGAGACCCGCAGTCACCGGAGAGCCGCCGGTTACGAGGGATGCGAGACCCGGGAAGGAATCGGAAGGAGTGGAAGTGGAGGCATTGGTGTATGTGATGCCACGGCTACTGAGAGATGCCAGAGTGGAGGCCGGATGTAATTTGACGTAATTGGATAGATCCAGCGCGTGCAAGCCGTCCACGCTGATTAGCAAGACGTGCTTGATCTTATGGCTGTCAAGCTCATCGCCGGCGCGGACTGAAGACGGAAGCGTTGAGCCTAGTAGGCCGAATGACAGAGCGATTGCGAGCAATCGTTGTTTCAAGTGAATCTCCTTTGGGGTTCGAAGATGTTTGTGACAACTATCCCCGGTCGTAGAGTTTGCACAGAATGTGTTACAAGACGGAGAACGACTGGTATCTGGAGTGTGAAGCAACGGAAAATTTTCTCGCTAAACGAAAAGGCCGCGGAAGTTGCCGCGAGGCAAGGCGCTGCTTAGAATCCGGCTGTGCCTGATAGAAAAAAGCTATGGCAGAGAGTGGCGGATCAGCGGGAGAGGCGGTTTTTTGTTTGGTCCGCGGCTTCGGTGCGAGAGGCCTGGTGCTTCCAGCGAAGGATGGGTTTGCGAGCGGCGCCGACTTCATCGAGGCGGCGAACGCGCGTAGTGTGCGGAGCGGTCTTGACGAGTTCGGGATTCGTGGCGGCTTCTTCGGCGATTGAGCGCATGGCATCAATGAAAAGGTCGCACTCTTCGCGGGATTCCGATTCGGTCGGTTCGATCATCAACGCGCCAGGAACGATCAGCGGAAACGCGGTGGTGTATGGATGGAAACCGTAGTCAATCAGACGCTTGGCGATATCCATGGTGCTCACGCCGTTTTTCTTTTGCAGCGCGTCGCTGAAAACAACTTCGTGCATCGAGGGCAGGGAATAGGGTAGATCGAAAACACCTTCGAGGTGTTTGCGAATGTAATTTGCGTTGAGGACGGCGTCTTCCGTGGCCTGACGAACGCCAGGGCCGTAGGCGAGGATGTAGGCAAGCGCGCGAACGAGGACTCCGAAATTCCCGCTGAAGGCCTTTACTCTGCCGATGGAGTCGGGGCGCATTTGTTCGAGCGCCAGGCGGCCGGCTTCTTTTTCCACAAGAATTGGCACCGGGCGGAAGGGCTCGAGGATTTTCTTCATCGCGACCGGGCCTGCTCCGGGGCCGCCACCGCCGTGGGGCGTAGAGAAAGTCTTGTGCAGGTTGAGGTGCATGACGTCTACGCCGAGATCGCCGGGACGCGTTATGCCCGTGAGCGCGTTCATGTTCGCCCCGTCCATGTAGAGCAGCGCGCCTTTATCATGCAAAATCTTTGCGATTTCCGGGATACGCACTTCGAAGATGCCGAGCGTCGAGGGATTGGTGATCATCAGCGCGGCAACGTCCGGAGTGACGAGGTCGCGCAATTTATCGACGTCTATTTGACCGTGCGATTCGGACTTGATGTTTTCGACTTCGTAGCCGGCGATAACTGCTGTTGCGGGATTGGTGCCGTGAGCGGAGTCCGGAATCAATACTTTTTTGCGTGGGTTGCCGTTTTTTTCGTGGTAGGCGCGGATGAGAAGGAGGCCTGTCAATTCGCCTTGCGCGCCGGCGGCTGGTTGCAGCGTGACAGCATCCATGCCGGTGATTTCGAGAAGACATTTTTCGAGAAGTTGCAGAATCTTGAGGCAGCCTTGCGAAAGTTCCTGCGGCTGGTAGGGATGTTCGGTGGCGATGCCGTCGAGGCGTGCGACGAATTCATTGACGCGCGGGTTGTACTTCATGGTGCAGGAGCCGAGCGGATACATGCCGAGATCAATGGCGTAGTTCCAGGTGGAGAGGCGCGTGAAGTGGCGAATGACTTCAATTTCGCTAACTTCGGGAAAACCTTCGACACCTTCGCGGCGGTGACTTGCTCCCAAAGATTTGGAAGGATCGGCGGCGGGGACGTCGAGCGGAGGGAGTTCGAACGCGCGTTTGCCGGGGGAGGATTTTTCGAAGATCAGGCCTTCGTTTTGGCTTGTGTGTCTTGTGGCTTTTTTGATTTTGTCAGTCATGGTTTCAGTTTGCGGCAGGGGCACGGCATGCCGTGCCCCTGCAAAGGGAAAATATCCTCTAAACGGGTTGCTCCAGGGCGCGGCGAAGCGCCGCGGCAAAGCGTTCGATTTCTGCGCGGGTCGTTGTTTCCGTGACGCAGACTAGCGCGTGTTTGGTTAGTTCGGGATACGCCGTTCCCAGAACGAACGGGCCGATAATTTTTTCGCGCAGGAGATACGCATTCACGATTTTGACGGAGCGCGGAAGTTCGACTGTGAATTCATTGAAGAACGGGGCATCAAAGGCGCGGCGCACGCCGGGAATTTTTTCGAGTTCAGACAAAGCGAATTGCGCTTTCGAAAGATTTTGATGCGCCATCTCGCGCAAGCCCTCTTTGCCGAGAAGCGTGAGGTGGACGGTGGCGGCGAGCGCGCAGAGCGCCTGGTTCGTGCAAATGTTGGAGGTCGCCTTCTCGCGGCGAATGTGCTGCTCGCGGGTGGCAAGCGTTAGAACGAATCCGCGGCGGCCTTCGGAGTCGGTGGTTTGGCCCGCGAGACGGCCCGGCATTTGGCGGACGAATTTGTCACGCGAAGCGACGACGCCGGCGAATGGTCCGCCGTAGCTCGGTGCCAAGCCGAAGCTTTGGGCTTCCATAGCGACGATGTCGGCTTCAGCTGGCGGACGCAGCAGGCCGAGCGAAACGCCTTCTGTGATTGCGGCTACCAGGAGTGCACCGGAAGAATGGGCGGCATCGGCGAGTGGAGGTAAGGATTCGATTACGCCAAAAAAATTCGGCGATTGCACGACGACCGCTGCGACATCGTCTTTCAGAGCGGCTTGCAGCGCTTTTTGATCGAGCGTGCCGTTTGCGCCGTAGCCGATTTCTTCCACGTGCAGCCCGGAATTTTTGGAGTAGGTCTTGAGGACGTCGCGGTACTCCGGATGGACGGAGCGCGCGACAAGAACGCGGCTACGGCCGGTGAGGCGCTCGGCCATTAAGACGGCTTCCGTTGTAGCGGTGGAACCATCGTACATGGAGGCGTTGGCGACTTCCTGGCCGGTGAGCTGGCACATCAGGGTTTGAAACTCGAAGATGGCTTGCAGCGTGCCCTGCGTGATTTCGGCTTGGTAGGGGGTGTACGACGTCAGGAATTCTCCGCGCTGGATGATGGCATCGGTGACGACGGAGCGGAGATGGTTGTAAATGCCCGCGCCGAGAAAGGCGGTGTAACCGCCGGAATTTTCCGCTGCGCGCGCTTTGAAAAAATCAATAACTTCGGTCTCGGAAAACGGCCCGGGCAATTTCAGAGCTTCGCGGAGGCGGTAGCGCTCCGGAATGCTTGAAAACAATTCATCCATTGACTTGGCGCCGATGGCGGCGAGCATCTCTTGCCGCTCGGCGGGACTCTTCGGAAGGTAGCGCATCAGGCGGAGGCTTCCTTGCTTTGCGCGGCGATGTAGGCTTCGTAGGCGGCAGTGTCCATGAGGCCGCTGAGCTCGGCGGGATTGGCGAGGCGCACTTTAATGAGCCAGCCCGCGCCGTGCGGATCGGTGTTGATTTTTTCCGGGGTGTTGTGCAGAACGTCGTTGGCTTCGACGACTTCACCCGAAGCGGGAGCGTAGATGTCACTGACGGCTTTCACTGATTCGACGGTGCCAAACGTTTTGCCGGCTTCGATCTTCGCGCCAACTTTCGGCAGCTCGACGAAAACCACGTCGCCAAGCTCGTGCTGCGCATAGTCGGTGATGCCGATCGCGGCCAAGTCACCTTTTACTTCAACCCATTCGTGCTCTTTGGTGTAGCGATAATTCGCCGGATATGCCATTGGACCACTCCTCGTCGCCCCGGTCAGGCCGCGGGCGTCAAATCCACATTTGTGTCAGACATTCGCAGCGGCTTGCGGCACCGCAGTTTTCTTAGGCCGCCTATAGAACGGCGTTGCGACCACCTGGGCTTTGCATTTCTGCGCGCGAATTTGCACGTAGATTGCCGAACCAAGAGCCGTCATCCCGGGTGGAACGTAAGCGAGCGCGATATTTTTGCCGAGCGTTGGTGAGGGCGAGCCGCTGGTGATTACTCCGATCACGTCGCCGCTTTCGTTGCAGCAGCGGTACTCATCGCGCGCAATGCCGCGGTCAACCATCTCGAGCCCCACAAGGGCGCGCGTCTGGCCTGCGACTTTCGAGCGCTCCAGAGCAGCGCGACCGATGAAATCGCCCTTTTCCATTTTGCAATAGCGATCGAGCCCGGCTTCCCAGACGTTGATCTTGTCGCTAATTTCGTGCCCGTAGAGCGCCATCTTGGATTCAAGACGCAGCGTATTGCGCGCGCCGAGGCCACAGGGAACGATGGCGAACTCGCGTCCGGCTTCCATCACACTGTTCCAGACCATCTCGCTCGTCGCGGCATCGGAAGGCACGTAAATCTCGAAGCCGTCTTCACCGGTATAGCCAGTGCGCGCAATGAGGGTGTTCTTCAAACCACAGACGGTGCCGTGCGTGAACCAGTAATTTTTAATGACGCCGAGATTTGCGTCTGTCAATTTTTGCAAAAGTTCTTGCGCTCGGGGACCTTGTATCGCGAGCTGTGTGTACGCATCGCTGAGGTCTTCGACGACGCAGTCGAAACCTTTCGTGTTATCGCGAACCCAATTGACGTCTTTCTCTCGCGTCCCGGCGTTGATCACCAGCAAATAGTCGTCTTCGCCAAGACGATGGACGATCACGTCGTCAACAAAAGTCCCTTCGGGATAAAGCATCGCCGAATAATGCGCCTGGCCGATCGCCAGTTTGGAGGCGTCATTCATGCTGAGATGCTGCACGGCGGCAAGCGCACCCCCGGGCGCGTGCCCGCTTCGAATCCGAATGTCGCCCATGTGGCTGACATCGAAAATTCCAACGCCGGAGCGCACTGCCTTGTGTTCGGCAACCAGGCCGCCGCTCGTTGGATATTCGACAGGCATATCCCAGCCGCCGAAATTGACCATTTTCGCGCCCAGACGGCGGTGCACCGCGTTCAGCGGTGTCTTGCGAAGTTCGGCGATAGGAGGAGTCGTGACGGATTCCATTCCGTTTGCTCAGGAAGAAATTGATACTAACATGCGCGTCGAAACGCGTCAAAGAAGGGCAAAACGGAAGGCCATGGCAGCAGGGCGCGAGGGAAGCGAGCTACAGAATGCCCCGACACAATGATGCGACGCGAATAGCAATGGAGGAAACGCACCACTGCCCGCACGTCCAGCTTGCTGGCTTCCGCCAACGTCAGGTACAGTTTTCCTGGAGGCTTCTATGCAGGGTCCCATCGTTTGCATTCAATGTGACAAGACGGAAGTCTATTGCAACTGCGAAAAGTATTGCACGATTTGCAAGGGGCAGATCAACGTGAAGCTCTGTGCAGACGGCCTGTATTATTGCCCGGACTGCCGGGAAGCTTGCGACGTCGCCCTCGCGAGCAACAATAGTGACCGCTGAATCCAACGGTATTCGGTTGCAAATTGACGCGGACTTGCGGCTGGCGCACGCCGCTGGCGGAGCCGCTCGTTATTTTGCTGAGGCTGCCGGTCTGACGAGCGATGCAGCGGTCGAACTGCAAAAATCCGTAGTCGAAGCGTGCCAGGAGGTATTTGAAAGTCTGACGGCGCAGCACCCACATCTGACTGTGACGCTTGAGCGCTATCCGGATCGCATCGAGATTGTCATAGCGTACGAAGGCAGCGAAGCGCCGGCGATGGGACTGGACCGGATCGCGGGGTTTGCGGGTCAGCTCGGGGCATCGGGGGGATTAGGCGGGGTCGACCGCGTGCAGTACGAGGCGCACGATGGATTGGCGGTTACGCGTTTGACGAAATATTGGGGGCACCCGCCGCACATTGCGTAGCTGCTCGCGAAATAAGAACCGAAGAACAAAGGAGCCGGGCACGATTTCGTGTCCGGCTCTTTCCATTTTTCAGGTGGCAAGACCACCGTAATTCTACATTTTGAACGCAAACGTGTTGTGCTTGATGAGAGAGGTCATCTGGTCATCGTTGAGAGACATCCGCAAAGTGACTCGGTCGCCTCCGGGCGTGATGCGAACCTGATCGAGCAACTGAGCAAGATCCGGATTGTCTTTTTGCGCTTGATAACGCTTGTAAAGGAAGCCCGCCTGAAGCAGTTGTCCGAGCGTGTTAGCGTCGTCGGTTGAGCCGCAGATAGCCTGGATTTTTGCGTCGAGGTCGCTGCCCGCTTCGACATTGATGATGGTGTTTTGCATGCGCGTTACAAGCTTTGCGGCTTCGGGGAACTGTTCGATCTCCGGCGCCAGTTGCTGGATGGCCAGACGCGTGTAGGCGGGATTCGTGACCAGCCACACAGAGCTGCCGGTATTCGCTTCATTGATCAGCGAATAGAACTTGTCGTTGCGCATCAGGCTGTCTTCGCCGCCGAATCGAACATTGATCATCTTTTCGAGGATGCTCTTGTGTCCGTACGCGGCAGTGCTTGAATCAACGAAGAAAAAGAAGAGATCGCTCGCACCGGTTCCTGTACCGAAAGCATAAAGGGTGTAGCCATGGGAAGTCACGGTCGGGAGCTTTTGCTTTTTAAAATAGGAGGCCGTCGAGTCCTGATTGAAGTTGCCGAGTGCGATGCCCACCATCTGTTCGCCGCTGGGGACGGCGTCCGACCCTGCGCCCTCTGTTTTTGAGGTCATGCCTTCGGGAACGAGAGCCCAGGCGATTTCATCCACCTGGCTGTTCGGATCGTTGCCGGTGGACGCGAGGAACTTTTCAAATTGGCGGAAGCGCTCGGGAAGCACTTGCTCCTGCAATTGCGGAAACCATTTCAACGTGCGGGCTTTCTTCAAGTCCGCATAACCAAATTCGCCGACGTCCTTGGGGAACATTCCGATCTTGTCAGCGCCGAGGGTGCCGGCTTGGGCCGGTCGGGGCAACGTCAGCCCCAATAAAAGCAAAAGGCCGATTGCCACGAGTCTATAAATCGCCGGCCCAATGCGGGTCGCTCCTTTATTCGTGGTCAGTTTCATGAAGTGCTCCTTTCAAAGGCCGGGGGGAAGATCAATTTTACGCGGTCGTCGTTCGGGATAAATTCCCCAATCGCTCGCGAAGCGATGCGATTTTTTCGCGCATCAGCGCTACGTATGCGCCGTCCGTAATGCCATCGAGATTGATCTCGACGTTCGCCAAGGCGCCGCGCGCCCCCGCCGCGGCCATCAAGCGTGCCACGTCTAAGTCTGACTTCATGGATGCGGCGGCGATAGCATCCAGTTGTCCCAGATGTTCGAAAAGTGCAACTATGCGCTCCGCCACTTGCAAGGGAACATCCGTCGCTCCTTTTGTGGCGGCTTGAATAGAGGCTTCGCGTTGTTGCGTTTCCTCGGCATTTCCCTTCGGCAGCTTGAAAGCGGCCAGGACTGCGTCGTACGAAGCGGAGTCGCGGTCGATGGCAGCGGCTAACTCGTCCGCGATGTGGCGCAAGGCGTCGAGTTCCGTTGAAAGCTTGTCCACATAGCCGGCTTGCGATTTCTTTTTGCGAGAAAGTCCCGCGACCATCTGGCCAAGCGAAGCGGCCAGAGCGCCGGCGAAAGCGGAAACGCTGCCACCTCCCGGCGTTGCTGCCGGGGCCGCCACCGCGTCCAGGAACGGGCGCGCCAAGCTTGCAAGTTTGCCGTCCTTGCTTGCTTCGAGCTTGGTTCCACTGAGAGCATCGGCGAGCTTGTTTTCAAACACCTGCGCAGGGGAGAAGTTCTCTAACTGTAAGAAAAAGTCCGCAGCCATTTCGATCGCTTTCTTGGGAATGAGGCCGACGATTTCGCTGCCCACAGGCATGGCGCCGTAGCGTTCCGCTTCGCGCTTGACCATTTCGTAGACGCGGTGCATGGGAGTTTGCTCGAAATCGGTCAGGTTGATCGAAACTTGCGCGAGGTTGCGCGCTTTCAGCTCGACGCCCATGGATTTAACGTAGCGCAGGCCGCCGGACGAGAAGCGAATAGCTTTGGCAATTTTGTTGGCGATGGTGATGTCCGAAGTATTCAGATTCACGTTGTAGGCGACGAGGAATTTGCGCGCGCCAACCACGGTGACGCCCGCTGTTGGATGGAGCTTCGGCTCTCCAACGTCCGGCTGGCGGTCGTGATTGTGCTTCATCTCTTCGCGAAGTCCTTCAAACTGCCCGCGGCGAATATTTTCGAGATTGACCCGGTTGGGCCGCATCGCGGCGGCTTCGTAGAAAAACACGGGAATTCTGTAGCGCGCCCAAATTTCGTGGCCGGCGCGCCGCGCGAGAGCGACGCAATCCTCGATGGTGACTCCTTCGATCGGAATGAAAGGAACGACGTCCGTTGCGCCCACGCGCGGGTGCGCGCCGGTGTGTTTCGTCAGATCAATCAGCTCCATAGCCTTGCCGACACCGCGCAGAGCTGCTTCCGCGACGGAGTCCGGCTCGCCCGCCAGAGTGATTACGCAGCGATTGTGATCGGCGTCCATTTCGCGGTCGAGGACGTAAACGCCGGAGACGCTGCTCATCGCCGAGACAATGGCGTCAACCTTCGCGGGATCTCGTCCCTCGGAAAAGTTCGGCACGCACTCAATCAGTCGTTTCATTGCAGACGTGTCCCTCGCGTTTCACCCAACCATCATAGGAGATTTCATGCCTCCGGAGCCACTTCCACGCAATGAGGATTGCTATCTAGCGCGCACGGCGCCCTGTGCAGAATTATTTTGGAGGCTTGATAAAAGGGCTCGGTGGTGGGTATCTCTTATCTCCCGCAGGTGGCATCGGACGGAAATCCTTGCTCACCCTGGGCAACGCGGGCGGGGTGTACTTCTTGGATGGAATTGCCGCTAATGGTTTTTTCTCTTCCTTCTTCGGAGCCGCCTCACCCTTTAAGGACCGCCTCACTTGTCTGACGAAGAAGATAATGGCCACAATCCAAAGCCCGATGAGCGCCGATTCGTCAAGCCGGAGGCCGAAAGCAGTCAGAAAAAACGTTGCGATGGCGAAGATAATTCCCAACACGGGATAAAAATGCTCCGACAACAAAGATTTCTGCTGCGTCCTCTTTACTTGCAGGATTTTTATCTTTTTGACCGGCTTCTTCTGCGGATTAGATTGTGGTTTTGTTGGCGGCATGGACCACGACACCCCGCTTGATGGTCATCCAGCAGGTGTTCATTCCAAAATAATAAGGAATTTCGCGGTAATCGGCCACTTCGAAGACGGCGAGGTCCGCTAATTTGCCAACCCCGAGCGATCCGATGTGCTTCTCGCGGCGAAGGGCATAGGCCGCGTTGATCGTGGCGGCTGTGATGGCTTCGGCGGGAGTCATCCGGAGCTGCGTGCACGCGAGAGATAAGATCATCGGGATGCTGAGCGTGGGGCTGGTACCTGGGTTGTAATCGGTGGCGAGAGACACGATTGCACCGGCTTCTATCAGCTTGCGGGCCGGTGCGAACTGCTTCAGACCGAGATGAAAATCGCAGCCGGGCAGAAGTGTCGCAACGGTCCGCGACTTCGCCAGCGCAGCGATATCGCTGGAATTGACTTGCTCGAGATGGTCGCAGCTGGCCGCACCGAGTTTCACAGCCAGTTGCGCCGCGCCCGTCCGCGTAAGCTGTTCCGCGTGAAGTCTGGGCGCAAGGCCGCGGCGCTTGCCTTCTTCGAGGATTTGCTCCGCTTGCTGTCGAGTGAACGCGCCCCGATCGCAGAAGACATCGCAAAATTCCGCGAGTTTTTCTCGCGCCACTTCGGGAATCAATTTATCCGTGAGAAGCGCGATGTATTGCTTTACGCCAGCGGGGCTGCCGCGATACTCCGCCGGAACAACATGCGCGCCGAGGAACGTGGACACGATATCCAGAGCCTGCTCCGTGGCAAGCTCCTTGTGAAGGCGAAGAATTTTCAATTCGCTTGCGACATCCAGGCCATAACCGCTCTTTGCCTCGATGGTCGTCGTGCCATAGGCGGCAAACTGTGTGAGCGCACGGCGTGCCCGCTGTTTCAAGGCTTCCGAGGTCGCCGCACGCAGCTTTTTCACCGAATTCAAGATGCCGCCGCCTTTGCTGGCAATCTCTTCATAGCTCGCGCCGGCGATCTTCAGTTCGTATTCTTCTGCGCGGCTTGCGGCGTGGATCAAATGAGTGTGCGAATCAACAAAGCCCGGCAGCACGACGCGGCCGCCAATATCCAATTTGTCCGCAGCCGCCGCTTCCGGCAGCGCCTCTATTTTAGGGAGAGTTCCCACCGCCGCGATTTGGCCGTCGCGAACCAACAGTGCCCCATCCTTGATGATGCCGAGGTCGGCAAGCGCGGCGCCACGCCGAGGGCCGCGGCCGCGTAGCGTCAAGAGTTGGGAGGCGCCGGTGATGAGCAGGGAATTAGGCAAGGCCCGGCTATTATGCCGGATACGAGACGGTCATGCACAGCAGGAGACGGAACTTTGATTCCTGCCCGCAGTATACTTTTTGGCTTTCGAGATGAGCTAAAAGTCCGGACAGACCAGAATATCTGTCCCACAACTTCAGGCGCTCGTAGCCTGGCCCTTATAGGCTGGAACAAAAACCTTCTGCACAAATTCTTCGTACGAAGTGGGAGTTGTGTTGGCAGCTGAACGAGTCTCCAGAGCTCGCATGTGACCATTGTTCATCGAGTCCGACATTTCGCAGATCAAGCCCGCAATGTTTTTGGAAATGCCCATCTGGGTCATGGCTTGAATGATTTGCTCCGCAGGCAACTGAATATATGTGAGATTCGGAATTCCTACGGCTGCTCCAACGATCTTGGCCATGTCCAAATAGGTGAGGTTTCGCTGGCCTTGCAGTTCGCGGGTTTGTTGACCAGTGAAGTCGAGCTTAAGAAGCGCTTCCGCGGCCGCAACTCCGACGTCGCGGGAAGCGATCACGGGCATTGCGAGATCCGCGCTGACCGGCCCAGCCATCATTCCAAAGCTTTTAATAATGCCAACCTGCGGCAGCGTGTTCTCCATGAAATACCCGGCACGCAAGTAAAGAGCATTTAAGTTAGGAATTTGAGCAAATCTCTCTTCCATGACGTGAAGGCCAGCAACAGGGCCAGTTTTGTCCACTTTGTCCGCGCCAAAGCTGCTCAGGGCCACGGTGTGAGTGACACTCGCGGCTTCGAGCGCCTTTGCGATTGAATTCGTCACTTCATCCTGATGGGCTCGGTAATCCGTGTTCGTCGGATCAGGCGGCAGCATGGCATAGACCGCCCGCGCATCGCTGAAAGCTTTGGTCAGCGCAGCAGAATCTGTGACATCCGCCTCAAATGTTTCCGCGCCGCGACTAGCGAAGCGTGAGAGACGCTCTTTGCTGCGGCCCACAACGCGAACTTTTTCGCCTTTAGCCAAAAGAGTTTCGGCGGCGACACTACCAGTATTCCCTGTAGCTCCCAAAATGACGTACATGCTTTCCTCCTGCTGGACTTATCACATCCTCTGATGCGAAGCGTGGCAGGGAAGATACTCCTACAACATGGGGATCTTGACGCCGGTCTTTTTCGCAAATGCAACGGCTTCCGGATAACCGGCGTCCGCATGGCGCACGACACCCATGCCGGGGTCATTCGTCAGCACGCGTTCGATGCGCGCGGCCATTTCCTTTGTTCCATCGGCGACCGTGACCTGCCCGGCGTGCTGCGAATAGCCAATGCCCACGCCGCCGCCATTGTGAATCGAAACCCACGACGCACCGCTCGCGGTGCTAACGAGAGCATTGAGCAGGGGCCAATCAGCAATCGCATCGGAACCATCGAGCATGGACTCCGTTTCGCGGTAGGGCGAAGAGACCGAGCCGCAATCGAGATGATCGCGGCCAATTACCACTGGGGCTTTCAACTCGCCGCGCGCGACGAGATCATTCAGTGCGAGACCAAATTTGTCCCGCTCACCGTAACCCAGCCAGCAAATCCGCGAGGGCAGCCCCTGAAACTTCACCCGCTTCTGCGCCAGCTTGATCCAACGTGTCAAGTGTTCGTCGTGCGGAAACATTTCGAGAACAAGTTGGTCCGTCCGTGCGATGTCCGAAGCCTCGCCGGAAAGCGCCGCCCAGCGGAATGGTCCTTTGCCTTCGCAAAAAAGCGGACGAATGTAAGCGGGCACAAATCCCGGAAAGTCATAGGCATTTTTAACTCCGTACTCATACGCAAACGTTCGAATGTTGTTGCCGTAGTCAAACGTGACCGCGCCAAGCTTCTGCAAATCGAGCATGCCCTGGACATGCTGGGCCATCGCGGCAAGCGCGTGCTTCCGGTATTCCTGCGGATCTTTTTTTCGCAGCTCCAGCGCGGCTTCGAGCGACATGCCATTTGGTACATACCCGCCGATCGGATCGTGCGCGCTCGTCTGATCGGTCAAGAGATCGGGCACAATGCCGCGCTTCGCCATCTCAGGAATCAAATCAGCGCAATTGCCGACCAACCCGACGGATGTAGCTTCGCCCTTGCGAACGGCATTTTTCAGAATGCGCAGCGCCTCGTCGAGGTTCGTCACCATGACGTCGCAATAGCCGCCTTTCACGCGCCGCTTGATGCGCTCCGGGTCAACGTCAATCCCGAGAAACGCCGCGCCGTTCATCGTTGCGGCAAGCGGCTGCGCGCCGCCCATTCCGCCCATTCCGCCGCTGACCACCAACTGGCCTGCGAGGCCGCCGCCAAAATGTTTTCGAGCCGCCGCAGCAAATGTTTCGTAGGTGCCCTGCAAAATTCCCTGCGTGCCGATGTATATCCAGCTTCCCGCTGTCATCTGGCCGTACATCATCAGGCCGGCGCGGTCGAGCTCGTGAAATTGCTCCCAATTGTTCCAATGACCGGTTAGATTCGAATTGCAGAGCAGGACGCGCGGCGCATAGTCGTGCGTGCGAAAAACCGCGACCGGCTTTCCCGATTGAACCAAAAGCGTCTCGTCCGATTCCAGCGCCTTCAGTGACCGCACAATCGCATGAAAGCATTCCCAATTCCGCGCAGCCTTCCCCGTCCCGCCGTAAACCACCAAATCTTCCGGCTTCTCCGCCACTTCCGGGTCCAGGTTGTTCATCAACATCCGCAGCGCCGCTTCCTGCTGCCACCCCTTGCACGAAAGCGTCGTCCCGCGCGCCGCGCGAAAAGGGCCTCTGCGACAACGAGCTCCGTCGGCTACTGTTCCAGAAAGCGTCGCACTCATGAATAGACTCCGCGATTCATCTTAACGCAGGCTCTGCCTTCCGCACCACATCGGTGCGCTGCACCTGCGAGTCGGCCATCGCGGTTGGATTGCGCGTCGAAATGGCCTAGGGTAGAGTCAAGGAATCCGATGAACTACGGCACACTTCCTTCGCGATTGCTAAACGCTATCGATTCACTGCCGAATCCCCGGGCGCAGATGTTCCGCGGCGCCGACGGTTGGCAGCCGATTTCCTCCGAAGAACTCTTGCGACGCGTCGCGGGGCTCTCGACCGCATTCGTCGAGCTCGGTGTCAAGCCCGGCGACCGCGTCGGCCTCTTTGCAGCCAACCGTCCCGAATGGCACACTGCCGACTTCGCCATCACGGGCGCGGGCGGCATCACCGTCCCCGTATATTTCAATGAATCGCCGGAACGCATCACCTACATCCTCAAACATTGCGGCGCAAAGTTCATCTTCGCCACTGGCGCGGCGCAAATGCTTAAACTCCAGGCGGTTCGCGCACAACTGCCAGAGTTGGAACAAATCGTTCTTGCAGATTGCGGCCCGGACCTGCCCGCGGATTGCCTCCGCTACGAAACGCTGATTGCCAGCGCTGGCGGAGCCGATGTCGCGGCTTATCGCATGCGTGCGTCACAAGTCCTGCCCGGCCAGCTCGCCTCAATCATCTACACCTCCGGCACCACGGGCGAGCCCAAGGGCGTCATGCTGACGCACACCAACTTTTGTTCAAATGTCACAGACTCTTGCCACAACGTGAAATTCAATTCCAAGGACGATGTTGCCGTCTCTTTTCTTCCGCTCGCGCACGTTTACGGTCGCACGCTCGACTATGTCTATCTTTTCCACGGCATAACCATTGCCTACGTCGAGGTCGTCGAGCAAGTCGCGCCGGCTCTCCTCGAAATTCATCCCACCTTGCTTGGGGCGGTGCCGCGAGTCTTCGAAAAAATCTATGCGCGGATCGTAGAGCAGGGAAGCCAGCACACTGGATATCAGCGAAAGATCTTTGACTGGGCGATGAGAATTGCCGGCCGCTCGGCCATGTGGCGTTCCGGCGAAAAAAGCACGGGCTTGGTGCTAAAGACGGAATGGGCTCTTGCCGACAAGCTGGTCTATTCAAAGATTCGAATGGGAACTGGCGGAAAGCTTCGGCTCGTTTTTTCCGGCGGCGCGCCGCTGGCGAAAGAACTTGCGGAATTTTTTTGGGCCGTGGGTATTCCGATTTATCAGGGTTATGGCCTGACGGAAACTTCTCCGGTTCTGACTTCCAACTATCCGGATAACAGGACCGGAAGCTCTGGCAAACCGATCCCCAACGTCGAGCTACGCATTGCGGAAGACGGCGAAATCCTCGCTAAAGGTCCATGCATCATGCAGGGCTATTACAAAAGCGCTGAGGCGACTCGCGAAGTGCTCACCGCGGACGGCTGGTTCAGCACCGGCGACATCGGCTACCTCGACAAAGACAACTATCTATTCATCACCGACCGGAAAAAAGACCTCATTAAGACCGCTGCAGGCAAATTTGTAGCGCCTCAGCCCATCGAGAATGCGTTGAAAACGAGTCCTTACATCCTCAATGCGATGGTGATCGGTGACAAACGGAAATTTATTTCAGCGCTGATCGTTCCGAACTCCGCAACGGTTGAGTCGAAAGCCGCGAAGCAGGGAATCCAGTTTCGTTCGAAGGAAGAAATGGTTGCCCATCCCTGGGTGCGCGCTCTGATCGAAGGCGAAGTGAAGCGCCTGACCGCGAACCTCGCGCAGTATGAATCCATCAAGCGCTTCGCACTTCTGCCCGAGGACTTTACGTTTGACAACGGCAGCCTTACGTTCACGCTGAAGCTGAAACGCCGCATTGTAGAGACGCAGCTTCACGACGTCATCGAGCGGCTCTACGCAGACGTCGCCGAGCCCCGCCCAATCTTGCAAGACTAATCGCAGCTATCTGCCGGGACATTCGTGTGGCTATTCAACGAAGTGCGCGGAGGCCGCTTGCGCACGCTTGTGCTCTTTGCGGCCTCCGGAACTCCGGCGTTTTTAGAGGGGTTTGCCGTCGGCATCGAGCAGCCGGAGTTCTCCGAGCCCGAGCTCTTTTATTCCCGCTTCGATTTTTGACCGGTCGCCAACGACGATCCAGATCAAACTATCCGGGTGTACGACTGTCTTGGCGGCTACGGCGACATCGGCTGGCTTGAGCGCGCGTATCTTTCCCGCCATCGTGTCGTAGTAGTCATCAGGCAAACCGTAGTTCACCAGTTCGTTGATCGTACCGCCGACCGCTTCCTGCGTTTCGCGCGAGCCCGGCAGGCTGAGCGTTTCGCTGTTTTGTACTGCCGCGAGTTCTTCCTGCGTAAGCGGATGGTCACCCAAAATTCCGCGGAACTCCTTGTTTAGTTCCGTGAGCGATTCTTTGGTTTTGTCCGTTTGCACGGGCGCGATGGTTAGCCACGGCCGCTGCCCACGTGCTCCCAGAAGGATTGTGCTCGTTCCGTACGACCAGTGTTTGTCCTCGCGCAGGTTTCCGTTGATGCGCGACATGAAAAGTCCGCCCAGGCCGTCATTCATCGCTTGAATCGCGATTTCACTGGGATTCGCGGTTGGCGGAGCGATATTTCCCACCATAATGATGGATTGCTGCGCGCCCGGCTTGTCCATCAGATACACGGTAGACTTCGCCGGCAGCTGCACGTTCGAAAGTTTCTTCTGCGGCGTCTGCCCCGCCTTCCAATTCGCAAACAACTTCTCCAGCTTTGGAGTGACCTCGCTCAAAGTGGTGTCGCCAGTGATTACCAGCGTCGCGTGATTCGGCTTGAACCACGTATTGTGGAATTTCACCATGTCTTCGCGCGTCATTTTTTTGACGCTGTCCGTGGTCCCCGTGCCTGTCGCGGGATTTCCGTACGCGTGGCCCTCGCCATATAGAAGTGCAGGGAACACGCGCAAGCCCATTTGCACCGGCGTCGTTTTTTCTCGCTCGATTCCCGCAAGCTGTTGTCTCTGCTGACGCTTGAAGTCTTCTTCCGGGAAGGCCGGATTCAGAATTACATCCGCGTAGAGTTCCAGAGACGGATCAAGCTTCGATTTGAGCGCCGAGAGCCGCACCACCGACATATCCAGGTCGGAACCTGCGCCAATTTGCGCGCCCAAAAGCGCTTGCTGGTCGCTGATCTGCAGCGCTGTCCGCGTTTTTGTGCCGCCGTTGAGCAGCGCCATCGTCATGCTGGAAGTTCCTGGCGTTGCGGATTGATCCGCCGCATAGCCTGCGTCAATGTTGAGCCAGAAAGTCACCAGCGGCACTTCGTGACGCTCCGCAAGAATTACTTTCAATCCGTTGGAAAGCGTTGCGCGTTCCAGCTTGGGAAGCTTCAGCCCTGGCGAAGTGCCAATTTCCGGCGCTTTGGAGCGGTCCGCTCCCGTAGCTGCGGCTTTGTAAGGTGGGAACGGATGCACTTCAAGCACGTAGACGCCATCGGAGAGCCAGCGATTGGCGGCGGCCTTCACTTCCTCTTCCGTAGCCTCTTGGATTCTCTTGTACGAGATTTTGTAGGCGTCGGGATTTCCCAGATACGTCTGGCTCTGTGCCAGCCGGTCGGACTTGCCACCGAACCCGCCGATCCTTTCGATTCCGCGGACGAAGTTCGCTTCATGCTGCGCTTTTGCGCGGGCCAACTCCTCGGCCGTCGGTCCGTCCTTGAGGAGTTTCGCCAGCTCTTCATCCAACTCCTTCTCCACCTGAGCCAGATTCCCGCCAGGTTTCGCCGAAGCCTGTATGCGGAACTGTCCGGCGATTTCGCTGGCGGACACAAACGCGTTTGCGTTCGTTGCAATTTGATCGTCGTAGACCAGCCGCTTGTAAAACCGCGAACTCTTCCCTGAGCTGAGCACATCGCTCACAAGATCCAGGTAGTCCGCGTCGGCGGTCCCGTATTGCGGGACGTTCCAGACTTTGTAAACGCGTGCCTGTGGCACACGGTCTTGCACGATTTGGCGATGGGTTCCTGTCATCTTGGCAATCCAAGCTTCTTGATGCGCGACGGGAGGGCCCGGAGGGATATTGCCAAAATACTTTTCCACTTTTTCTTTTGCGGTTTTGAGGTCTATGTCGCCCGCGAGCACGATCGTCACATTGGACGGCCCGTAGTACGTCCTGAACCATTCCTTCACGTCATCCATGGATGCGGCGTTCAGATCCGCCATATCACCGATAACAGTCCACGAGTACGGATGTCCCACGGGATACGTGTTTTGTGTGATGAGTTGAAACGCAACCGCGTACGGCTGGTTTTCGCCCTGGCGCTTCTCGTTCTGCACGACCCCGCGTTGCAGATCAAGCGTCTTCTGATCCAACGCGCCGAGCAGGAATCCCATGCGGTCGGACTCCATCCACAGGGTGTAGTCCACGGCTGAAGTCGGTACATTTTCGAAATAATTCGTGCGATCGTTGTTTGTGGTGCCGTTCAAATCCGTGGCGCCGATTTTCTCCATGGCGTCAATGTAGCGGCCGGGCGAATGTTCGCTGCCGCCGAACATCAAGTGTTCGAAGAGATGCGCGAATCCAGTCTTCCCAAGCTTTTCGTTTTTTGAACCGACGTGGTACCAGGTGTTGATCGCGACAATCGGCGCCTTGTGGTCCTCATGCACGATGACTGTCAAACCGTTGTCCAGCACAAATGTTTGAAACGGAATATCAATGTCCTTGCTCTGCGCGCGCGTCCCCACCGCGAAGACGGCGGCCAGCAGGATGAATATGGTTATTTTGATTCGCATTTTCCCCCCAGAGATTTTTGACCACCCCAATTGCGATTTATGACCTTCAAACACACTGCTGCACCAACTTTAGACGACGGGAATAAAGGACCGTCCCCAGCGAGAGACCACCCCTAGCCGCCTCGCCGGGTTCTCAGTATCAGAAATATTGGCGCGAAAGTCCATTCCCCGGAGGAATATTCTCGCATTAGGCCGCCCCGCACTTTTCCGCCACTCAGGAAATTTTCTTCAAGTATGCCCGCAGAGAACTGCCGACTATCCCATTCGCCGCTACTTCTGATTTGTCGGCAGGCTCGCGGAGGTCTAAAATCTTTGTGGGGATACCAATGTCCGATGATCTAGTCATAGCCGGCCGCGCATTCAAATCCCGTTTGATTGTGGGAACAGGAAAGTACCGCAGCTTTCCGGAAATGGCTCGCGCCCACGCAGCTTCGGGCGCGGACATGGTGACTGTTGCCGTCCGCCGGGTGAATCTCACCGACCGATCCAAGGAATCGCTTCTCGATTACATCGATCGCGAAAAAATCTTTATCTTGCCGAACACAGCTGCTTGTTACACCGCCGACGAAGCCATTCGCACGGCGCGCCTCGGCCGCGAAGTCGGCCTCTCCAATTGGGTCAAGCTGGAAGTCATCGGCGACCAGCAGACTCTATTTCCCGACACCGAACAGCTCATCGAAGCCACCCGCGTTCTTGTGAAGGAGGGTTTCGTTGTCTTGCCTTACACGAACGATGACCTGATCGCTGCGCTCAAGCTCATTGATGCAGGTGCCGCAGCCGTCATGCCGCTTGCCGCGCCCATCGGTTCCGGGCTCGGCATTCAAAACCCTGCAAACCTGCGCATCCTGCGCGAACGCATCACCGAAGTTCCCATGATTGTGGACGCAGGTGTGGGCACTGCCTCCGATGCCGCTGTCGCGATGGAATTGGGCGCCGATGGCGTCCTCATGAACACCGCCATCGCCGAAGCCGCCGACGCGGTCCTGATGGCCGAAGCAATGCGCGAAGCCGTTTCCGCCGGCCGCAAAGCCTGGCTCGCCGGCCGCATGCCAAAGCGTTTGTATGCTTCTGCATCTTCCCCGCTTTCGGGAGTAGTTCGCTGATTTGTGCCGCGGGTTTGTCTGGCCGGGCCTAATGGCGGCGCTTGCGCGCCGTTCGTGAGATGGCTTTCTTCAATCGCGCCCGAGGCCGCCTTCGCGTGGGCTTGCCGCCGCTCAGCACGATCTCCCGCTCGATCATTTTCGTCGCTTCCGGCGAAAGCCCGATGAACTCCACGCCAACTCCTACGCCCGCTTGGCAATAACGCACTTCGCAGCGCGTTCGAACCTCTGCATTCGTCAGCACCAGATTGAAGCGCAGGTTCAAGACTGCCCCCTCGGGAAAAGTGCGGCTCGTGTTGATGAACATTCCGCGCGTGCTGAGATTTGGCGGCTTCACCACGATCTCTTCGTTCTGTCCTTCGTACGAAATCGTAATTTCCCGAACGCTATGCACCCGCGGGCTGCATCGCGGAGACGGCGGCTTTCCAGGCAAATTCCCATTGTTCTTCATTCGTTGACCGCCTCTCGCTTGCCCGCTCCCCTTTGCACAGGCATTTGCAGATGCCAGCTGTGCCGCTTCACCCCGCAGAACGGGCAAAAGGCAAAATTCGGCGAGAGTTCTCGCGCACAAGACCCACAGGACTCCGCTGAGACCTGGCCGAAGGCCACAACACGCTGCACCTCCTCGATTGTCGTCAGCCCCTCGCGCACCAGATCCAACGCGTATTCCTGCATGAACTTGATGCCGTTGTGCCGTGCCAGGATTCTCATTTGGTCGTTGTGATTTCCCGTGCGCACCGATTGCCGTAACGCGTCGTTGAGCCGCAACATTTCATAGATACCGATGCGCCCGCGATAGCCCGTGAAGTCGCAAGCTTCGCATCCGTTGGCCACGTTGTGCACTTCCGGCGGCTCCATCATCCCAGCGGCCATAACAGCCTGGGCGTATTCTTCCGTCGGCTCCGACGAGTAATGGCATGAACACAGGCGGCGAATCAGCCTCTGCGCGATGATGGCGCTCAGCGCGCTTCCAATTTGATATCCCGGCACGCCGAGGTCTAGCAGCCGTGTAACCGCCGAAATGCTGTCGTTCGTATGCAGAGTCGAAAGCACAAAGTGGCCGGTTTGCGCGGCTTTGATGGCGATCTCCGCAGTCTCCGTATCCCGAATTTCGCCCAGCATGACCACGTCCGGGTCCTGCCGTAGAACCGACCGCAGGCAGCTCGCGAACGTCAGCCCAGCCTTTGTATTTACCTGCACTTGATTGAGCCCGGGCAGAACATACTCCACCGGGTCTTCCACCGTGACGATGTTGACCGCGGGCCGCCGGATCAAATGCAAGCAAGAGTACAGCGTCGTGCTCTTGCCGGAGCCCGTCGGCCCCGTCACCAGCAGCATCCCTTGCGGCAGCCGCACCGTCGCACTCAATGACTCCGCGATTTCCTTCGGTATGCCTAACTCTCCGAAATCCTTTAGGGGCGATTCGCCGTCGAGCAATCTCATCACAACTTTTTCGCCGTACTGCGTCGGCAGAGTAGAAACGCGCAGGTCAACTCTGCGGCCGGCGATTTTTACCAGGAATCTTCCGTCCTGCGGGTTGCGCCGTTCTGCGATGTCCATGTCCGAAAGGATTTTTACGCGCGAAGCCACCGTGTTTTGTAGCATCCGTGGGATGCGCTGATAGTCGCGCAGTATCCCGTCCACGCGAAACCGCACCGCGGTCTCTCCCTGCTGCGGCTCGATGTGAATGTCGCTGGCCTTTTTGGCCACCGCCGCCTTAATCATCATGGCCACAAGATGCACGGCCGGCGTGGTTTTCGATTTTTGCTGAAGCTCGATCTGCATCTCCCGCATCGCTTCCACGTTGCGTTCCTGTGAACTGGACGAGATGAATTCCATTCCGGTCGTATCGTCCGCCACCTGAATTGCTTCCGGAGGCGCGTCCGGCGCTGCATACAGTCGCTCCAGCGCCGCGATCACCTCGCCTTGAAAGCCAAACTTCGGCACAATCCTCAGCCCCGTTTTGAAGCGCAATTCGTCCACGACGTGCAGGTTTTGCGGCTCGGCCATGACGACCGTCAGTATTTTTTTGTCAACTTCCATCGGAATCGCGCGGCATCTTTTCGCGAGCGCGGGAGGGATCAACCTTAGTGCTTCCGGCGGTGGGTTCAGCTTTTGGCAATCTACGTACTCGATGCCCGACACTTCCGCCAGCGCGGCCGCGAGTTCCTTCTTCGATACGAACTTCCGCTGAAGCAGCAGCTCGCCCAAATGAATGATTTTTCCTTGTTGTTCTTGGAGGGCCTTCTTCAGGTCACCGGCGGAAATATGGCCGCGTTCGCAGAGGACTTCCCCCAACCGCTTCTTCTTCATCGCTCAGCTTTCCGCCAGGAGCGCCCAAGCGTCTCCAGGACACACATAGCGGAAGGGGGAAATTACACTCTTTTAATAGCATGCGCGACCGCGCGCGAAAAGATTTTCCGTCGGAGGGGTGTCGCTCCTTGCAACCCTGCAACAAAAATTGGGGAGCCGGATTGAAATCCGTCTCCCCAATTTGTTTTCGCGTTAGCCGTTCGTGAACGGCACTCGACCAATTTGCCCAAACGCGGCCCGGCGAAAGTTAATACCGGTTCGGATGATCGTGGCGCCACCGCCAATATTCGCGCTGCTCATCTTTGTTCAGCCGGTTGAACTCTCGGTACTCGTGGTGCCGCTCGCCCAACCAAACGCGGTATGCGCGCCCTTCTCCGTCATCCCAGCGATGGTAGTCCGAATGATATTCATCGTAATACCGCACTCGCGCTGCGCATCCGCTCGTCAAAAGCGGCGCGAGCATCGCAGCGCTCAACATAAGGGGCCCCAGATATCCCTTTATTCGGAACATTTCGCAATCCTCCTTGGGATTCGCATCTTCTGTTCGATCTTTCCGCCAACCTTCCAGCGATTCATGCAGAGTCCCCCGGGGATTTGCGGGGCGCTTCAGGTCGGCTGCTTATAGAACACGGAATGCGAGCCCAAGTTGCGATTTGTTGATGGAGTCTTTAGAAAAAATCAGTCGGATTCGAACGCAATTACGCCTGTGCCGCTTTCCGGGCTTGCTCTGCGTCGTAGCTTTCCCCATAAATCGAGGGCACTTTCGCACCCATGCTTCGCAAGTACGCGCTCAATTGCCCGCGATGATGAATGGTGTGGTGCAGCCCCATCATCAAGAACGTCACCGCCGGCCTCTGAAACATCCCGCGAAAATCCACGATCCTCACCAGCTGCTCGCTCGTCGTTTTCGTCAGCGCTTCAAGGTTTGCAGCGTATTGTTGCTCATACCACGCCGCAATTTCCTTCGGCGTCTTCAACTCCGCCGGAAGGATGGCGCTAGAGTCGAACTTTCCATTGATCACCGTTTCCACAAAGCGGTTATCCGCCGCCGCAATGTGCCTCACGAGTTCGATTGCACTCTTCGACACCGGATCCGGCCTGTAGTCCGCTCTTTCGGCGGGAACAGCCTCCAGAATCTTCTTTGTTGTCTGGCTCTCGATTTTTAACACTGGAAGATACACACCGTGCAGTAGAAACGTCGCGTTTTCAGCAGTCATCGCACTCATTTTGGTCCCTCTCTCGTTGATGTCAGGATTGGTACATCGCCATACTCACCGCTTCCGTGCTCCTTTTGATGAAAATCCCGCTGGCCGTTTCATCGGATCTTCTGCCCAAACCTACAAAGGCCGCGTACTTCCGCTGTGGTACTCTCTCGCGTTTACCATGTCCGCCGCAACCCCCACAGAACTATCCAGCGCCGTCCGGACTAGCCTGCTCACGGTCATTTCCGTCGCCGTGGTCGCATGTGCCGGCGCCGATATGGTTCACGAAGCGCTTGGTCACGGCATCCGCCTCTCGTGCTGACAATCAGCCGCACCAGTTGGCTAATTCAAATCATCGCCTGTGCCACAAAAAGAAAAAGGCCGCATCGCGTCTGCGAATTGCTCTTCGCAATCCTCAGCCGCAGTGCGGCCTCAAAATCTTCATTTGCGCCGGAATCTCGAAATCTGGCGCTTACTTGCCGTCGTGGTCGTGATCGAGATTTGCGCCAATCGACGAAGCCGTCTGCTTGGCCTGCGCCGCTGCGCTGATCGTAACTTTATCCTCCGGCAGCGCGCTGTTCTGGCTGGCCTGCTTCTGGGCCGATTGCGCCTGCGAGACTGCCTGCGATTGTGAAGCTGCTTGGCTGCTTTGGACGGAGTGCACGGACATGGTTCACCTCGAATACTTCATCGGCCAAACTTCGATCTCCTTCAATCTTCTCTGGATTAAATCTCTTTAATCTTTGCCGTCGTCCGCTTCCCGCTTACGCATTTCTCCAATTCCCACAGTCTCTGCGATGCACAATTTCAAAAGGATCTCAGCGAGGGCCACCCAAGATTCCTCTAGTATCTCCGCCGTACCGTACATCCTGAAACCACTGTTCCTACGTTCAGGATATCAGCAGCACACAGCACCGCCGCTGTGTACTCCGCGAATCGAAACGCCTTCCTCATAATTGTCTACACAGAAACGAAAGGTGATTGATTGCCATGCATCTCACTTTTGCCAAGAGAGTCTGCGAGTGCCCAATTTGCGAGAGCAATTCCGTGCGCAGGTCTAAGAGGAAAGGTTTCGTCGAGCGAATCTGGTTCCGGTTTGCGTTCGTCTGGCCCTATCGTTGTGACGACTGCGACTCGCGATTCTGGGGTTTCCACCGCTACTATCAGGCTTCAGACAACTCGTTCGTCTGATCTCACTCAGCCCTAAGAACACAAATCTGCGTTCGCGAATTCTTGACAGGAATTTGTCAGTCGCGCTCTGTCCGGCTAAAGAGTCCCGATCTCATTCATACCGTAGCGTCTGAATGGGGTCCACCCTCGTCGCTCTCCTCGCCGGTATGTAGCACGCCGCAAGCGCAACTCCAAAGAGCACGGCGGTCACGCTGGCAAACGTCGCCAGGTCCGTTGGCGTAACTCCGAAAAGCAGGCTCGCCATCAGCCGTGTAAAGAAAAGTGCCAGGACGAGTCCGAACGCAACTCCGATCGCAATCATGCCCGCTCCCTGTTTCATCACCAGTCCCATCACGTCACCGGTTTGCGCGCCGAGGACCATGCGCAATCCAAACTCCTTGGTGCGCCGCGCCACGGAATACGAAACCACTCCGTAGATCCCCACCGTCGCAATCGCCAGCGCAACCGCCGAGAAGAGCGTCAGCAACAACGTCAGGAATCTCGGCCGCGCCTGCGCCCGCGAAAGCACATCTTCCATCAGCCGCACGTCTGCGAGCGGCAGCGACGGATCAATCTCGTTCATCTGTTGGCGAACTTCTCCCGCCAAGGATCGTGGGTCGCCCCCCTGCGAGCGCATCACCACGAACATATCCGAATTGCCCGCGCCTGCCGGCTGCCGGTAAGGCAAGTACAATTCCGTTCCCGCTGGCCTGTCGAGCCCTGCGTTCTTCACGTCGTCCACGACTCCAACGATCGTGCACCAATCTTTACTTCCGCCAGGTCGCACGCGCCGGCCCACGGGGTTCTGGTTCGGCCAAAATGTTTGCGCCATCGCCTTATTGACGATGACTACCTGCGGAGCATCTTGCACGTCGCGCTCGTCAAACAACCGGCCGTCCATCAGCCGAATTCCCATCGTCGCAAAATAGTCTTTGCTCACCGCCTGATAAAAATCTACGTTTTGGATCGGCCCATCCTTCGTCATCACGAAACCTTCGATGTCCGTGTCGTTCATATTCGGCCGCCGCATCGGCGCGAGCCCGCTTACCAAAGCCGCCGACTGTACGCCAGGCAGACCAGTTAGTCGTCCGTCCAGTCGTGTCCAAAAATCCGTGACCTTTGGCACATCCGTGTATGTTCCGCTCGGCAGCGAAACGCGCATCGTGATCACATTGTCGGGACGCAGCCCAGTGTGTACCTCTTGCAGCTTCCAAAATGCCCGCAACATCAAGCCGCACCCGATCAGCAGCACCAAAGCCATCGCCAGCTCGCCTGCAACAAGCGCCCGGCGGAAAAACTGCGCTCCGGCCGCGGCCGTCGTGCTTCCCGCCGTGTCCTTCAGCGATTCAGATATTCCGCTCATGATAAGCGGGGCAATCGGTGCCAGCCCAAAAAGCACTCCCGTCACCACGCTCGTCACAAGCGTGAAAACCAGCACGCGCCAGTCCATCGTGATTTCGTCGGCGCGCGGTATTCCTCCCGCGTTCGTCAGCTGGACCAGCCGTACTCCTGCAAACGACAGCGCCACGCCCAGCAGTGCCCCGCAGAACGCTAGCAGGATTCCTTCGGTCACAAATTGCCGTGCTAGCCGGCCCAAGCTTGCTCCCAGCGCGCCGCGAATCGCAATCTCCCTGCGTCGCGCTTCCGCCCGAGCTAGCAGAAGATTCGCCACGTTCACGCTCGCGATCAACAGCACGAAGGCCACCGCTCCCAGCAGCATCAGCAGCGCAGGTCGAACGCTCGAAACGACTTCCGCCTGCAGCGGAAAACTCACAATCGTGTGATTTTTTGGATCAAAGCTGTGCGTTTTGGGCGCGCGCTTTTCACCATAACTCTGAACCAGCGACGCCAGCTCGCCTTGCGCTTGTGCCGCCGGCACTCCCGGTTTCAGCCGGCCAAGCAAGTAATAATTGTGTGAGCCGCGCCCTCCGGGTTTTGCCGGATCAAGCTGCAACGCCGTCCAGACTTGCGGCGGTTCTTGTTCTCCAGGAGGGAATTGAAACCCCTTCGGCATAACACCGATGATCGTGCATTTCAGCCCATCCAGCCGCGTTTCTCGCCCCACAACACTAGGATCGCCTGCAAACACCGTCTGCCAAGTGCCGTAGGACATGTCCGCGACCACCGCGGCTCCTGGCACATCATCGGATGCGGCAATCAAACGGCCTTTAATAGGAGCCACGCCCAGCGTTTCCAGAAGCCCACCGCTCAAATAGGCCGCTGTGACCCGCACCGGCTGTGTTTCCCCGGCAAGATTAGCACCCCCGCTGATCCACGCATCGAGCGTCGCCCAAGAGTGTGTGTCGCGTTTCAAATCAATAAATTCTGGCCCGGAACTCCAGAACCGGTGCAATCCGCCATTGGGGAAGTTCGGAAACTCGGTGTAAACGCGAACTAGTTGCTCGGGATGCGAGTAGGGAAGAGGCTGAAGCAGCACGGCGTTCACCACCGTGAAGATCCCCGTCGTTGCTCCAATCCCCAGCATCAGACACAGCACTGCCGCCGTCGTGAAACCCAGGTTTTTGCGCATCATTCGAAGCGCAAACTGGACGTCTTGCCGCAACGTTCCCATGGACACCCTCCGCTGCATGTAAGTACGTTCGAGACCGTCTTATGTTCCCAACCGTTGCCATTTCAGACGTGATGAATGCGATTTCGTTTCCGATTAGCCCTTAGCCGCTCCTGAACAAGAAGTGCCAAGTCACGTCCACCAGTGCGTGCACAATTGCCGAAGCAAAGATCGACTCCGTCTTCCGCCAAGTCCAACCGTAAAATATCCCGGCAATGGACGCGAGAACGACGTACCGCCAATTCGGAAAGCCCAGATTCGTGATATGCGAGAACCCAAAGAGCACCGATGCCGTCCACCATCCGGCTAAATCGCTCTTGCACGCACGCGAAAGCATGTTTTGCAACAACCCTCGGAACAAAAACTCCTCCGGCCACGCCGTCAAAAAGAAAATCGCAATCGCAGTGAAGGGAAGCGTTTTCCACGCGTTCCACTGCGGCGCGAAAGAAATAAAATGCAGCCAATGGCCAACTGAAATGGCGACGCACGCGAACACGCCGAAGCTGCCAAACACATAGAGTCCCCACCGCTGGCCCCACCCGATTGAGTACCCAATCCCGTTCATCCGCCGCATCAGTACGAAAGCCGCTAGCGCAATATTCAGAGCGAGCAGCACCGTGAAGGCATACGCAAGCCTCCCACCCGGATATGGCCACACCCAATGTGACGGGCCGAACTTCACCGCCGCCCAAACGCTTGCGAGCAACAAAAAGTCCTGCCAGGCCCCCGGAGGCTCGCGTTCTGCGGAAGCGGCCAACGCGATCGGCATGAATACAAAAATCGCCACTGCTCCGATACCCAAAATCCCGAAAGTATTTGTCCCCAGGCCGTAAATCAGGTATGCAAGGAATGCAGCGGAGCCCAATGCGATGCCTCCGCCGGAACCGAAGCGCGCCGCGAGCCCGTCGGCAACGCCGCGCGCGGCGAAAAGCAGCATCACCAAAAGGTAGAACGCAAAAGTTGTCAGCGCGGCCGCGAAGTCACGGCCGCCATAGCCATGCCAGGTGGCATAAAACGTTCCGGCAAGACACAGCCCGGCCCACAGGCCGAGCATGGGTAGCACACCGAGTTGGCGCGTCGCTGGCAAATTGGCTTCTTAAAAATCACAAAAGAAAGAGAAGATTGTAGCGCAGAGCCATGGCATCCCAAATCCAGCCCAAATCACTGGCGAACCCAGCGCCCTTCCGTGAACTGATCTTCCAACACGCGGGACACGAACGATGAAGCGCCTGTCCTACATTGACTGGATGCGCGGCCTCGCCTGCGTCCTCATGTTTCAAACGCACTGCTACGACTCCTGGCTCAGCCCGGAAGCGCGCAAGTCCGCCGTCTTTGTCTGGTCTCAACTTGGCGGCACGCTCCCCGCGCCGCTCTTCATCTTTCTTTCCGGCATCTCCTTCGCCCTTGTGACCGAGCGTCTCCGCGAGAAAGGCGCCACGCCTGCCGAAATCGCCAAAACCACCATCCGCCGCGGCGCAGAAATTTTCGCTCTCGGCCTGCTTTTCCGCCTCCAGGAGTACGCCCTCGGTTTCCGCTGGTCTCCCTGGACCGATCTCCTTCGCGTCGACGTCCTCAACATTCTCGGCCTCTCGATGATGCTGATGGGCCTCCTCTGTTGGCTCAGCGCCAGCCGCAGCCCCGTAGATGCCTCTGCACTTCCGCAAACTGTCGCAGCTTCTCGATCCCGCGGAATCTTCACCGGCCTCCTTGCAGCAACGATCGTTGCCATGCTTACTCCGCTCCTCTGGACCACCCACCGCCCCAGCCTTCTGCCCTGGCCGCTCGAGTCTTACGTCAACGGCGTCCACATCTTCGGCCATCCTCAACCCTGGCTCTTCCCCTTGTTCCCTTGGTCGGCTTTCGCCTTCGTCGGACTCGCCGTCGGCTTCTTCCTCTTCACCAACATCGCCAAACGCCACGAAGGTCTCATCTTTGCAGCCCTTGGTGGGGGAGGCATTCTTGCCTGTCTCCTTTCCAACAAGCTCGACGCCTCGCCCATCCAACTCTATCCCGTCTACGACTATTGGCACACCAGCCCAAATTTCTTCCTCATGCGCTGCGGCATCCTTCTAATTATTTTGTTTTGCGTCTACGCCTGGTGCCGCTGGGGCCTGGCCCAAATGGGATTCAGCCCCATCATCCAGCTGGGCAAAACCTCTCTGCTCGTCTACTGGGTCCACATCGAATTTGTCTACGGACGCTTCTCAATTCTGCCGAAGCGCCAGTGCAGCGTCCTTCAAGCCAGCACCGGCCTGCTCGTCATCTTTCTCGCCATGTTGGTGCTCTCGCTTCTGCGCACCAACTGGAGGCGTCGCCGCGCGAACACACAAAAACTCGCCGCCGCGCCATCGCCAGCCTGAGATATTTATTTTGAAGTAGGGAACTAAGCCAGGCCCGCTCGCTGCTCCGGCCTATCGTTTTACAACAGGACTCTGCTCCAGCAACTGTCCCTGCGGAATTCTGATAATCGTCTCGCCTGGCCGCGCCAAACCCAAATCATCCCGCGCGATTTTCTCAATCAGCCGCGGATCGCTCTTCAAATCCTTCCGCTCTTGCTCCAGCGCCTCATTTTCCTTGCTCAACTGATCGAGCTGCAGCTTCACTTTCTCAATCTCGTTTTCCGTTCGCCGCATCGCCAAAAATCCGTGCGTCCCAAAAATGTCGTGTACGATCATCACCAGCACAAGTAAGCCCAGCAACCCGCGTCCATACTGCCTCATCAGCGACCGGATTTTCTCCTCGACCGGTACGCTCTTCAATTTCTTCTTCAACTTTCCAATACCCACTTCGTCGCCTCTTTAGTCAGCTTCGCGGAATCCGCCGCGCTATTTGACTCCACATATAAGCGCAACAGCGGCTCCGTTCCAGACAGCCGCAGCAACATCCACGATCCGTCGTCGAAACAGAATTTTGCACCGTCCGTCCGGTCCACCGATACAACTTTCCGCCCCAACAGTGTCGAAGCGTCCACCGCCACTTTCTTCACCGCGTTTGCTTTTTGTTCGTCGCTTAAGTGCAAATTCTCGCGCACCGGCCAGAATTCGCGCCCCACCTTCTTAAAAAGCTCCCGAATCTGTTCTCCCAGCGAAACCCCGCGCGCAGCAATCATCTCCGCCACCAGCAAGCACGCCAAAATCCCATCTTTCTCCGGCACGTGCCCGCGAATCGTCAGCCCCGCGCTCTCTTCTCCGCCCAGCGCGATCTTATCCTCCCGAATCAGCTGCCCAATATATTTAAATCCCACCGGCGTCTGATACGTCTTCTGTCCGTGCGCTTTCGCCGCCGCATCAATGAACTGCGAAGTCGCCACACTCCGTGCCGCCGCCATCTTCCATCCGCGCGTCTCCACAATGTAGTCGTACACCAGCGCCAGAATATGATTTGGCTGAATCCACGTCCCGTCGCGGTCAATCATTCCAAAGCGGTCCGCGTCTCCATCCGTTGCCAATCCAGCCGCCGCGCCCGACTCCATCACCGCCTTACGAAGCGGCGCCAAATTTTCCTCGCTAACATCCGGCCCTGTTCCATCAAACAAACAATCCCGATTCGTCCGCATCGCCTGCACCGCGACGCCATGCTCCGCCAGCGCCCGATCCAAATATCCCGCTCCGCAGCCGTGCAAGGCGTCCGTCACAAATTTCACTTTCGCCTTCCGGAGCGTTTCGAACCGCACCAACTCTCCCAGCCGCTTCAAATAATTCTCGCGAAGATTCACTCTCTCCGTCTTCACTCCGCCCGAAAGCACAGCGGGCGAAGTAGGATACGCGCCGTCCTTGGCGATGATTTTCGCCACGCGCGCCTCAATATCCTTCGTCACTTCCGGCAGCGCCGGCCCGGCATCCGCCGAAGAAAATTTCAACCCATGATATTGCGCCGGATTATGGCTAGCCGTGAAGTTGATCGCTCCATCGAGCTTAGACCGCTGAATTTCATAAGCCACTGCCGGCGTCGGCGTGAATGTCTCGCATAGCAGCGTTCGAATCTTGTGCCGCTGCAAAATCGCCACCGCCAACTGCGAAAACTCCTCCGAATAAAACCTCGTGTCGTACCCGACCAGAATCGTCGGATTTGTCGTTTTACTATTCACGTGCTCCGCGATCGCCGTCACCGCCAGCCGCACGTTCGCAAACGTGAAATCATCGGCAATTAGCCCGCGCCATCCGGAAGTGCCGAACTTGATGGGACTTGCATTCATCATGGGAGATGTGCTCATGCCGTCGTATTCTATTCCCAGTTGCTCGAAGACGAAAGCCTTTGAAAGAATTTGCGGAGAAAATCTCTATGAAGTCCAGCGAGAAATATCGGCTCGTGCTCGTCACCTGCGCTACGCCCATCCAGGCAAAACTCATCGCCCGCAGCGTCGTCGAAAAACGCCTGGCTGCCTGCGTCAGTATCCTCCGCAGCCCCATCGACTCTTACTACCGCTGGAAAGGCAAAGTGGAAAAAGCCCGCGAGTTCTTTCTTCTAATCAAAACCACCGAAAGAAAGTTAAGCGGCCTGGAAAGGGAAGTAAAACGCCTGCACAGCTACGAAATTCCCGAATTTATCGCCCTGCCCATCGTCGCCGGTTCGAAAGCCTATCTCGACTGGCTCGACGAAAACACATAGTCCACCGTTCTTTTCTGTGACCTCTGCGCCCTGTGCGGTCTCTGTGTAAATTCTTTCCTTTCCCGTTCTTAAGGACGCGTCAGACGTACAACAATGCCTGGTCCAGATCCGCCATAATATCTTCCACATCCTCAATCCCCACCGAAATCCTCACCAATCCATCTGTAATCCCAATCCGCTCCCGCACTTCCGGTGGCATCGAAGCGTGCGTCATCTGCGCCGGCAGCGAAACCAGCGTCTCCACTCCGCCCAAACTCTCCGCCAGCGAGCACAACTTCAGCTGATTCAAAAATCGCCGCGCCGCTTCCAGCGAACCCAGGTCAATCGCGATCATCGCTCCCGGCCCTTTTTGCTGGCGCCGCGCAATCTCATGTTGCGGATGCGTCGGCAACCCAGGGTAATGCGTCTTGCGAACCTTGGGATGTGCATCCAGATGCCGCGCCACGGTAATTCCGTTCGCATTGTGCTGCAGCATGCGAATCGCCAGCGTCTTAATCCCCCGCGAAATCAGAAAACAATCCATCGGAGCCAGCCCCGCGCCTGCCGACCGCTGGATGAAATAAATCTTCTCAGCATCCTCCGGGCGTGTCAGCACCACCGCTCCGCCGGTCGAATCGCTGTGCCCGTTCAAATACTTCGTCATCGAATGCACAACAATCTGGGCCCCCAGCTCGATCGGCCTCTGCAAATAGGGACTCAGAAACGTGTTATCCACAGCCAGCGTCACATTCCGTTCATTCGCCAGCTTGGCGATCGCCCCGATATCCGTCACGCGCATCGTCGGATTCGTCGGTGTCTCGATGTAAATCAGTTTTGTATTTGGCCGCAGCGCTGCCAGCACGCAAGCGGGAATAGACGTATCCACAAAGCTGAATTCCAGTCCAAAGTGCACCAGAAGTTGCGTCGAAAGCCGGTACACGCCGCCATACACCGCTTCCGAGAGCACAATGTGATCGCCGGGCCGATACAAACGAAACACCGCGTCAATCGCCGCCATCCCCGATGTGAAAACATACGCGCTGTGTCCGCCCTCCAGTTTTGCGACGGTGCGTTCCAGCGCCTTCCGGTTCGGATGGTTTGTCCGCGCGTAGTCGTACCCTTTATTCTTCCCAAGCTCCTCGTAAACATACGTCGACGTCTGATAGATCGGCGCAACGATCGCACCCGTCGCGGGATCAGGCTCCTGCCCGACGTGAATGGCGTTGGTTGCAAAACCCATGGTGATCTCCTCTTACTTCGCGAGCCTCAACCCCGGAGGCCAGCTTGCTTGCAGCGTGGAAGGTCTGCTGCACAATTCCCCGGTAATGTGGAAATGTCGGGACTAGGGGTTCATCGCTGCGCTTGCCGCGTTCGACTGCCTGCAATGCAGATTCTTCAGAAGTTACAGGAGCAAAACCACTCCGTCAATTCCGCTGCAGCCACCTGTAGCGTGGAATACATCGTTTCACATCCTCATGGCCGCACACGCCGAGCAGCATCCTGCCCCGCATTTGCATCTTAGACCTCAGCACGCTAGATTGACGGGATAGCATCTTTCCGTGGAAGATGGGGTCCACAGGGATATGAATTTTTCTCGGCCTAAATTGGGAAGTCTTGCACTCTTTCTCTTCGTGGCCACCGCCATTTGCGTCGCTGCTCAGGCTCCGCCTGCTCCTCCTCCGAAAGCTAACGCGCAAGCTACGGAACCTACACGGTTGACCATTGAAGTCACCGGCGGCGAAAAAGCCGTCCCCGTCGAAAACGCCAGCGTCTACGTCAAATACATCGAAGAGCACACCATCAAGAAGGACAAGAAACTGGAGCTGAACGTCAAAACGAATCGCGAAGGCGTCGCTCATGTCGCTGAGGCCCCTCTTGGCCGTGCTCTCATTCAAATTATTGCCGAAGGTTGGAAGACGTATGGACGCTGGTACGACATCACCGACCCCAAACAAGTCATCAAAGTGCGTCTCGAGCGACCTCCCAAGTGGTACTAAATTGATTCGCGCTGTGATATTTGCCGCGATCCCTTCCTCTCGACATTTTTTTTCACGCTCGGCTCGTTCATCATTCTCATTCCACAAGATTTGCGCTGACCATACGTTCGAACGCTGCGCAAAACGCCGCGTGGGAAAAATAAATTGCACTGAAATTGTGCAAACAGCATCAGGCCATTGAAGAAAGTGAAGTTAGCCGGCGCTGCGAGGCCATTTTCCACACACTTATCAACACTTGTGTTGAAAACTTAATCGTGCAGAAATATTTCTTGTCGAGTTCGGCACAATTCTTGCCCTCCTCCGCTTCCCAAGTTTTGACCGAGCCGAATGCGAATGGTACAGTGGCTCATCGGATTTCTTGATGAACGACACTTTCGACGGAACTTTCTCACTTTTTCAAATGTTGTGGGGCAATATCGTCGCTCGCCCTCTGCGCAGTTCTCTGAGCGTCATCGCCGTCGCCATCCAAGTCATTCTAGTTCTCTTGATTGTCGGTCTCACTTCGGGAGTAATTTCCGAGTGGGGAAAGCGCGTTGAAGGAGTCGGCGCAGATCTTCTCGTTCAGCCGCCGAACTCTTCCATTTTCTTCGCCTTCTCCAGCGCCGTCATGCAGGAATCTTTGGGCGATAAAATCGCCGCGCTTTCCGGCGTGGATGAGGTGGCTCCCACTCTTATCCTCACGGAACCAAAGAACTTGGTCATCGTCTACGGCATTGATTACAAACGCTTCAACGCTCTCAGCCGCGGCTTCTTGTTCCGCGCAGGTCGGCCATTCGAATCTCCAGACGAAGCCATCGCCGACGACATCATCGCTCAAACCAAACACTTGAAGGTCGGACAGCAGATCACTCTTTTGAATCATACGTTTACGATCTGCGGAATCGTCGCTCACGGGAAAGGCGCGCGCTATTTCATCCCGCTGAAGACTGCTCAGGATATCGCCAGCGCGGAAAAGCGCGTCTCCATGTTTTACGTCCGCAGCAAGGGAGATACCGAAGGCACACGCGCGCAAATCATCGCGCTCACTCCCCTGGACCGCGTTCGGTCCATGTCCGAATACGTCACGCTCATGAGCTCCTCCAATCTTCCTCAATTGAGGCCATTTACCCGCACCATGGTCGGCCTCGGCATCGTTATCAGCTTTCTCGTCGTCCTCCTCAACATGCACACCATGGTGATGGAACGCACTCGTGAGATTGGCATCCTCAAGGCGTTGGGTCTTTCCAGGCTGGGAATCATGCGCATGTTGCTCGGGGAGACTATCATCCTGACAGGTTTTGGTTGTACTTTCGGAATCGTGCTCACGTTCCTCTTCCAGGCGATTATGAAAGAGACGAATCCAGGCCTGATGATTTTGATTACCCCGCAGTGGGTTCTTTCTGCCACTCTACTGGCCCTCGCCGGCGCTGCCATCGGTGCCATGTACCCGGCGCTTCGCGCGGCCAGTTACGATCCGGTCGTTGCTCTGGCCTACGAATAAGTTCTCCTCACCGCGGCATCTCATTCTGCGACAAACCAAGCCATGTTCTTTTTGGCTACCCAATCCTGCTCTCTGGATTGCCTCGCTTCGGCCAAGCTGTTAATTTTAGGTTGCTTTCCAACCCTTCAAAGCTATAGAAATCCGCCGCCTTGGCGGCACACACGACTTAAGGAGCTCCACGATGAAGCGTCTCCACCTCATCCTCGTAGCCGCAGTGCTTTTCATGGCAATTGGAACTGTTGCCCGCCCCCAAATGGGCATGGAGTTCTTTAAGAAGCCGGCGATTGCCAGCCTTATTAGGCCCGTGGTCGGAAGTGGCGGCGTGTACGAGACCACCTCCGCGGATCAGCCGAGCGCGGCCAAGTCAACCATGGAATGGCTAGTTGTCGGCAAAGAAATGGCGGACGGCAAAGACGCTTTCTGGCTCGAGATCGGACACCAGATGAAGGGCCTTGACGGCATGGTTTACAGCAAGGTGCTGATTTCCAAGGATGACTTCCAACTCCACCGCTCGATTATGCAGCTTCCCGGCCGACCGGCCATGGAAATGAAAGTTAATCCGTCATCGAAAGCGAATCAGCGGTACAGAAGACGAGATGAACAAGTGGACCCAGGTTGGCACGGAAACCATCACAGTGCCGGCTGGAACATTTTCGTGTCAGCATTGGAAAAAGAGCGACGGCAAAGGAGAGATTTGGGCTAGCGACAAGATCTCCCCGTTTGGCATGGTGAAAGAAGTCAGACCGGACTCGACTTTAGTCCTTGTTAAAGTTCTTACGGACACCAAGGACCACATCACCGGGCCCGTTTCTCCCTTCGATCCACAAGCCTTCCGCCAGATGATGATGGACCAGATGATGAAAGAGAAGCAGCAGAATCCGTAGCCGTTCCGTCGGTTAGCTGGGAACAACCAAAACGAGCTCAGTGTGGGGCGAACGATCGAAGGCCGGTGCAGGCCTTCGATCGCCTCGGTGCCGTGTCAGGCCCCGGGTGCGAATGCCGCAAGCTCGCGGGAGACGTCATCTATCGTGGCTAGCGGGCATGCCACGTGTACTTGTTCTCCGGGTTCATCCACATCGATCAGCAACGAACCATTGTGCGTCCGGATTCGAACGTGTTGTTCTCCGTCAATCACCTCAACCAGTTCGGCCTCGGGATATCTCTGCAGTTCCTTCGCCACGGCATGCACCAGCGGCATGAACGGTCCAGCCTTTTCTCCTACGTCAAGCATCTTTCGCCGGGGAACAAAGTGCATGGCCATCGGAACCATCGCCGCCGGCACCCAGAGGTGCACGTGCGATCCATTGCGATGGCTTTCATCCACATCCACTCGCAGCAGACCTTCCCGAAACGTATAGGCTCCCGCCAGCACTACCGAGGCCCCGAATCCCAGAGCGACTTTCGCCAGCAGCACCATCTCACTAACCCCTTCCGGTCCCGCGCTTTCTGCGCGAGACCCTCCCGGATCTCGAACGCTCCGAAACCTAATGCCTAATCCGTGACGTTCTTCGAATCCAGCCACACGCGAATCGTGTTGTCCTCGTCCTTCACCGATACGAGTTCCACGTCGCCCTGCGCGGCCAGCGCACGCAGCCCCGCTGCGATGTCCAGCTCGTCTTTGTCTCCAGAGAGCAGCGCTTCGACGACCTTCATGGGAACCTTTACTTCTACTTGCGAATCCTTCGACCTGTTCTTGTCATGCACGTGTACGAGCAGTTGCCCATCCTTCTTCGTTACGTTGATGTCCGCATCTTTGCTCTGCACCGTCACGAATTCGCCGTCTTTGGCCGTTCGAACCGCCTCAAAAATCGTTCGAACGTCCACGCCATCGCAATCCATGCACCCGATTCGCACTTTGCCTTTGTGGAAGCGGTCGTGATCAATCGCCGGCAGAACCTTCTCGGCTAGTTCGAGTGGAACATTGACGCGAACCGTATCGCCCTTGGAATTCGTGCTGATCACGCGCACGTGCAGCCAGCGCTCTCCACGAGCGGATGTACTTGATGTGCTTGCACTTGTTTGCGCTTGAATGCCCAGAGGGGCGTACAGGAAAGAAGCAGCCAGGAAAGCAATCAGGGGGAATAGATGCCGTGTGCGGCTGGTCATAACGATATGCCTCCTTGGGGCATTTGAAGAGAGATACGAGAGTCGCAACCGAAAAGTTTCCTCATTTTCTAACTCAGCCTGGGTTCGCATTTTCTATCCCAGCCCAGCGCCCAAATCCCTCGCTCCGGGTTCCCGGGCGCTCGCCGCACGTTGACGGCTTTGGGGCCGATTCGAATCCGCCTTTCCGGGCGTCGCGGAGCCGCATTTCGTGTGGTACATTGGCGGCACTGCTGTTCGAATCGCGCCATTTTATCAGCTGGATGACGATCCTCTGACAGCTGCGCGGTTTTGCTAGGTGGTGGGGTGTGGGAAAAGTTTCCTTGAGACCAAGCAGGGTTGCCGCTCTTTCTTCTATCTGTGTCCTTAGTGTTCTTAGTGTGCTTGTGCCCTGCGCCCGCGTCTTCGCGCAGCAGCCATCCTGGGATGCAACGATGGCCGCCGCAGGCAAGGCTTATCAGGAACGAAAATTTCCCGAGGCTGAAAAGCTGTACGCCGATGCTTTGCAGCAAGCTGAAGCGTTTGGACCCGCCGATCCGCGTCTCGCAGCCAACCTGAATAACTTAGCCGAGCTTTACACGCAGCGCGGACGGTTCGCCGAGGCTGAGCCGCTTTATAAGAGGTCGCTGGAAGTTTGGGAAAAAGCGCGCGGTCCCAAAGATCCTTCGCTGGTGCCGGTGCTGAGCAACCTAGGCGAGCTCTACCGCCAGACCGGCCGTTATCCTGCAGCAGAGCCTCTCTTGAAACGCGCGATGGAAATTCGCGAGGCGGCGTATTCGGCAGACGATCCGCGCGTGGCGGCCAGCGTAAACTTGCTCGGAGAGCTCTACCGGTTCGAAGGCAGATTTCCCGAAGCGGAGGCATTACTAAAGCGCTCGCTCGAGATGCAAGAGAAAGCGTCCGGCCTTGCGAGCCCCGCGGTGGCGACGCAGCTCAACAATCTCGCTGAACTCTATCGCGCGATGAACCGTTACCGCGATGCGGAAAAACTGTACTCGCGCGCGATTACCATCCAGGAGAAAGCGCTTGGACCCGAACATCCCGACGTTGCCATTACTGTGAACGACCTTGCCGAGCTTTACCGCAACGAAGGCAAATACTCCGAAGCGGAGCCGCTCTACAAGCGCTCGCTCGAAATTCGCGAAAAAGCTTTTCCCCCGGGCGATACACGCGTGACGACCGCGATCAACAATCTAGGCTTGCTGCGCGAAGCGCAGGGTCTTTACGTTGACGCTGAACTGCATTTTCGTCGCGTGCTCGACCTTCGCGAAAAAGCACTCGGTCCGGATCATCCGGATTTGGCGACGCCGCTAAATAATTTAGCGGAACTGGATGCGCGGCAAGGACATTTCTCCGAGGCCGAGAAACTCTATAGGCGCACGCTGAATATTCGGGAAGCGGCGTACGGCCCGGAGCATCCCGATGTGGCGGCGAGCCTCGTGAACCTCGCTCAGCTGAAGCAGGCGCGAAAAAAATACGGCGAAGCAATTGATCTTCAACAACGCGCGCTGACTATTCGGGAAAAAGTGTTTGGCCCGGAGCATCCCGTTGTGGCTTCGAGCTTGAACAATCTGGGCGAACTGAATTTTGCCCGCAAAAATTATCTCGAGGCCGCCGCGCTTTATCAGCGGGCGCTGGCCATCCGCGAAAAAGCGCTGGGGCCGGAGCATCGCGCCGTCGCGCAATCGTTGCACGATCTCGGGGACCTATACCGGATCGAAGGAAGATATTCCGACGCCGAGCCGCTGTATGTCCGCGCGCTGGCGATTCGCGAAAAAATTCTCGGCAAAGATCATCCGGACGTCGCCGCATTGCTGGAAAGTTATGCTCTCTTGCTTCGCCAGAGCGGGCGGCCCACGAAGGCCGAGGACATGGAACTGCGCGCGAAGCAAATCCGCGCAAATTCTCCAAAGACAATGCCGAGGATCGGATCACCGTACACCTGAATCATCCTTAGCTTGGCTGCCACTTGAGGAAAACGGCGGCGAGCGGTGGCAGCGTGAGGCAGAGTGAGTGCGGACGGCCTTGCGAGGGCTGGTTCGAGGCGTTTTGACCGCCGAGATTTCCGACGTTTGAGCCGCCGTAGCCATTCGGCGTCCGTGTTCAGAACTTCCTCGTAAAAGCCGGGCTGCGGAACGCCGATGCGATAGCCTTCGCGGACGACTGGCGTGGCATTGAGAATGACGATGAGCAAATCTTCCGGCTTTTTTCCGTGGCGCGCGAAGGCGAAGACGCTGTTATCAGAATCATTGGCGTCAATCCACTCGAATCCTTGCCAGTTGAAATCCACTTCATGAAGCGCGGGCTGGGCGGCGAGCAGTTTATTTAAGTCGCGCACAAGCTTTTGGATGCCGCGGTGCGAATCGTGTTGGAGCAGGTGCCAGTCCAGGCTGCGTGGCTTCGCTCCACTCGCTGCGCTGCGCCGAGTTCCTGGCCCATGAAGAGGAGTTTCTTTCCAGGGTGGGCGCACTGATAAGCCAAGAGGAGACGAAGGTTTGCAAACTGCTGCCACAAGTCGCCGGGCATTTTGTGGAGGAGAGAGTTTTTCCCGTGGACGACTTCGTCGTGGGAGAAGGGCAGCATGAAATTTTCGGAGAAGGCGTAGAGCATCGAGAAGGTCAGCTTGTTGTGTTCGTATTTGCGATGGACGGGATTCGCGGAAAAATATTTCAGAGTGTCGTTCATCCAGCCCATATTCCACTTGAGACTGAAGCCGAGGCCGCCCAAGTAGGTGGGCCGCGAGACGCTGGGCCAGGACGTGGATTCTTCGGCAATGGTGAGAACGCCGGGGAAGCGGCCATGAGCGACTTCGTTCATGCGCTTTATGAAGGCGATGGCGTGAAGATTTTCGCGGCCTCCAAACTCGTTGGGGATCCACTCGCCGGCATTGCGGGAGTAGTCGAGATAGAGCATGGAAGCGACGGCGTCCACGCGAAGGCCGTCAATATGATATTTGTCGAGCCAGAATAAAGCGTTGGAGATGAGGTAGTTCTGGACTTCGTTGCGGCCGTAGTTGTAGACGAGCGTGCCCCAGTCCGGATGCGTGCCCTGGCGCGGGTCGGCGTGCTCGTAGAGATGCGTGCCATCGAATTGGGCGAGGCCGAATGGTGTCGCGCGGGAAATGCGCGGGAGTCCAGTCCAGAAAGACGCCGATGCCTGCATGGTGGCAGCGGTCAACGAATTCCATGAATTCCGCGGGAGAGCCGTAGCGGCTGGTGGCGGCGAAATAGCCAATCGTCTGATAGCCCCAGGAGCCATCGAAGGGATGCTCCATGATGGGAAGCAGTTCGATGTGGGTGTAGCCGAGATCCTTGACGTAAGGAATGAGCTGATCGCCGAGTTCGCGGTAGGTGAGCCAGCGATTGCTGGTCCTCGGGGACGCGGCGCCAGGAGCCGAGATGGACTTCGTAGACAGAGATAGGAGATTCGAGCCAATTTTTTTGCGCGCGCTGGTTTATCCAGTCCGTCGTCAGTCCACTGTAGGTGTCGAGATTGACGACGACGGAGCCGGTGTTGGGTCGTAGTTCGGCGCGGAAGGCGTAGGGATCGGCTTTGAGGGGAAGCATCGCGCCGGTTGGGCCGATGACTTCGTATTTGTAGATAGCGCCTTCGGCGAGTTCGGGGACGAAGAGTTCCCAGATTCCGGAAGAACCGCGAGCACGCATGGGATTGACACGGCCATCCCAGCGGTTGAAGTCGCCGACGACGCTGACGCGGCGGGCGCTGGGCGCCCAGACGGCGAAATGAACGCCGCGGACACCTTCGAGTGTTTTCAGATGAGCGCCGAGTTTTTCGTAGGTGTCGTAATGGCGGCCTTCGCCCATGAGATGAAGATCGAACTCGCTGAGAAGATAGGGGAAAGCATAGGTGTCGAACGATTCGACAGTTTCGCCGTAGCCGGTACGATAGCGAATGCGGTACGCGCCGGGAGCCGGCGCGGCTTGCTGAGAATCCGGGAGCGCGGCTTCAAAGAAGCCTTCGGGGCGCAGCCTGCGCGCGGGAATGGGCTCGGACATGCCATTGACCAGGACGCTGGCGTCGCCTGCACCGGGGCGGAAGAAGCGGATGGTCCAACCGTGGCCGGCGGGATGCGGGCCGAGGAGAGAGAACGGATCGGCGTGGCGGCCGGCGAGCATAGCGTCAATCTGAGCGTTCAGCTGGGCATCCAACTGCGTGTTTTTCTTTGGCGCAGTGGCGCTCGCAAGCGGGGACTGCGCGGACTTGTTTTCTTCAGACATGGGCGTTGCTCCGCAACGATCAGTCGAAGCCAATGGCGGAGGAGGGGTACAGTCTACCGTTTTCGGCACAGGGAAGAACAGGAAACAAAGTGGGGAGTGAGTGGAATGGTGGGACGGGGATTTTGACACAGAGGGCACAGAGCGGACGGTGGAGATAGTGCGGGCCGGAGGAAACGAGAGATCCCCCACTCCCGATGGTCGTTCGGGACAGACACCCTTTCCGACAAGGTCGGAACCTTCGGTCGTCGGGCGGGAAGAGAGGTCTCTCGCTCCCGATGGTCGCTCGGGATAGAAATCCTTTCCGACGGGGTCGGAACCTTCGGTCGCCGGATTTCTAGTTAACAATTTGCCCCCCACCCCCGGGTTTTTTCGTAAGTGCGGATTCTAAAGGACTTTAAGTGCTGTGTTCTTGGAAGTGCGGATTCTAAACGAGTTATGGGCGCGTTTTGCGTAAGTGCGGATTCTACGGGGCTTAGCGGGTGGCGGCTGGTGATGAGCGGCGAAAAAAGGAAAAAGATAACGCGGAGGTGCCGCGACGCGACCGGGGTAAACGCCGGGCGCTGAGGCAACGCAGAGAAGAAAACAGGGCGGGCTTTGCGAGAAAAGCTTCGGATCTTCTGCAAACCGGGGGAAAGTTCGGCGCTAGAGCGACGAGTGGGAGACGGAAGACAAAGAGCGGTCCGCCTCAGAAGGCGTACCCTACAACAGCGGCGCAGGAGGGTGAGGCGTGGGCGAAACATAGGAAATGGTAGCAGAGGATATTACCAGTTGTCAATCGTTTTGTTGGGTTACTGAGTGCTCATTCGAACGGGGAGGGGCGGATTCGAAGGGGAGTGGCGGAAGTCGAGAGGTTTGATGGAGTTGGCGGGATTGAGACGGTTTTGTGAGACTGTGGAAATGTGTGGAAAAGTCAAAAGCCCCACCCTCAAAAACCGGCGCCAGGCAGAGTATTCGTTGCTCGTAACAACAAGAGCTACACCCTCTCGCCTTTTACACACTCAAAATTAAGTCACCCTGCGGTGGGGAGTGATTGCTGTTGCTGGCGGCGGCGCGGTAAGATTGCATGGTGAATTTTGAATGGGATCCGGGCAAAGCTAGACAGAATCGCCGAAAGCACCGGATTTCATTCCAAGAAGCGGCGACCGTATTCGGTGATCCTCTGGCGGTAACGTATCCCGACCCGGATCATTCGTCATCGGAGCAACGGTTTATCACGGTGGGCATGTCGAGCGCGGGCAAGGTTTTGATGGTCGCCCATGCAGACCGAAATGAAAGCATCAGAATTATAAGCGCCCGCAAGACGACGCAGGGCGAACGAGAACATTATGAAGAAAAAGGCTGAGAAAGCGGGGCGGCCCGACGAACTGCGCCGAGAATACGACCTGTCTAAACTGAAGGGCGGGGTGCGCGGAAAATATATCGCGCGCTATCGAGCAGGAACGAATTTAGTGCTGCTCTCGCCAGATGTCGCCGAGTACTTTCCTGACGAACAATCCGTCAATACGGCGTTGCGTGGCTTGATTCGCGTGGCGAAGGGGCGCGTCCGCGGCGCACGCTGACCAGGTGTGACGAGCGAGAAAAAGGCTAAAGTCAAAAGCCGCACCCTTTGAAAAACGAAACGCCAAAGGGTGCGCCAGCGGGCTGCTCGCTCGTTTTGAGTGGAGATGGGGTAGACTATGGGCATGAAGATTCATCTGCGGCCTGAGCTGGAAGAGATGATCAAGCAGGATGTTCAGCGCGGGCCCTACCGAACCGTGGATGAGTTCGTGGAGCACGCCATTTCGTTGCTGCACGAGCAGGAAGCTTGGTTGGCAGAACATGGCAGCGAGATCCGGGCGAAGATCGAGCAAGGTTATGCGGCGGCGCAACGCGGCGAGTTGATCGATTCCGCCGAGGTTCGCTCGAAGCTGGATGAGAGGAAACGTGCTTGGCTCACTGAAAAGCGCCAAGCATGAGCAGTTATCAGTTCACACCCCAAGCAGTAGACGATCTCTTCGAAATCTGGGCTTATATCGCAGGCGATGATGTGGCTGCGGCGAATCGCGTTGAAGCGGCCATCTACGACGCCTGCGCTTTCCTGGCAGATACTCTGCTTGCTGGCCGCTTTCGCGAAGACTTGACGGATTTGCCTTTGCGTTTCTGGCTGGTGCAGCCCTATCGGAACTACTGGATTGTGTACGATCCTCAGAAAAAGCCGCTGCAAGTCATTCGGATTGTGCATGCGGCGCGAAATATGCCGCACGTATTGGGGTCGTAGGGAAAAACCAGTCTTACGACTGCTATGACTGCTTGCAACCCAGAGTTCACGGATTCTTAACAGAGCAGCAAAGCTGCCGTTGTTTGGGTATGGGAGGATTCGTGCGCCTTGGAGGGCTACACTTGTGAAAGAACGGCGTACTTTGGCGGTTTTGGCAATTGCAACAGCGTTTGCGTTAGCGGCAGGGACATTTATAAGCAAACTTTCTGCTGACGACGATAGGCATTTCAGCCATTTCAAATTTGAGCCGGATAGTTTGGTGCTCAGCAAGAGCGTGTATGTGGGGACGGCTTCGACAGTGACGATTGGGGAGACGTTGCCTTTGGGATGTGCGGGGGGTGCAAACGGGAGCACAGTCGTCGCGGTGCCAACCACCACGGCGGGCACCACGACAGACGTGACGGTTCCTTGCGGGATCGCATCGGACAACGGGGAATTTCCGAACCTTACCGATTCGCACAATGTGTGGAACAACGCGAATTCGGACGGGAGTTTTGGGGTTACTTCGCCGATCTTCCTGGACAATATATCGACCGATGGACGGTTTTTGGGGACTCTGCCGATTCCGAGCGATCGGATGGTGACTAGCTTTAGCTCGAAATCGGAGCTGGCTTTGAACCGGTCGACTGACGGAAAGTCGATCACGTTTATGGCGTACCAGGGCGGGCCGGGTTGCGGAGGTTTTCCGGTTTCTCCAACCGCGCCAAACCTGTTGGATGTGTCAGGTTCCAACACGCCGGGCGTTTGCGACCCGACGAATCCTGTGATCACGAGTTATCAGAGCGGCTCTATTGTTCCCACGGCGTATTATCGGGCGGTTGCGGAAGTGGATGGAGATGGGCACCTTAGTATCACCGACGGGAACGCGTATAGCGGAGATAACGGGCGTGCGGCGATAAAGGGCGGGAATGGGTTGTACTACATGGTGGGAAACGACAACAGCGGGAACCTATCGAAGAAGCAACTGCCGATAACCCCGATTGGCATTGACCTCGTAAATGGAACAGGTTCTGAGCTGCTCGTGCCTGGGGGGACGCCGCCTGTGCCGCCGAATATCGCGATGATTGGGCGTTTGGAGTTCGGCACAGATAAGCCGGGGAAAGACACCAACTTCCGCGGTGTGACTATCTTCAACAATACGCTGTATATCAGCAAGGGCAGCGGCGGGAACGGGATCAACACTGTCTATCAGGTGGGAACGGCAGGCGTTTTGCCAACGGGTACTGCGGCGGATTTGGCAGTGGTGCCGATTACGGTTTTGCCGGGATTCCCGAGCACTGCTGCGAGCACTTCGACGGCGTTTCCGTTCGGGATGTGGTTCGCGGACGCAAATACTTTGTATGTTTGCGACGAGGGCGACGGGACGCTTGTGACGCCTGCGGTTACTGGAAATGTGGCAGATGCGGCGACGCTGGCGACTGCGGGCGTGCAGAAGTGGAGTCTGATGAATGGAACGTGGAGGATGCTGTACGTTCTGCAAGACGGGTTAAATATTGGAGTGCCGTACGGCGTCGCGAATTATCCGACCGCGCTGAACCCTGCGACGGGCGGGTGCCGGAACATGACCGGGCGGCACAACCATGACGGAACGGTGACGCTCTATGCGATTACTTCGACAATCAGCACCAATGGCGACCAAGGGGCCGACCCGAACAAACTGGTGAAGGTCACGGACCTCCTGAGGGCTACGACTCTGCCGGTGGACGACGGCGATCACGGCCGGGGTGATCGGTTGGGGCACTTCGTGACGATTCGCTCGGCGCAGGCGGGCGAGGTGTTTCGCGGAGTGGCATTTGCGCCGAAGGATCGTGGCGACGATGATGATCGCTGGTAGTTGCTAACAGCGCTTGAGTGGAATAGGTAGAAAACCTCCCCGAGGAAAGAATAGGCCCGGGGAGGTTTATTTTTGGAGGAGGATCTTGGGTTCGCGCCGAGAGCGGCGACAGTAAGAGAAGACTTTGAATTGCCAGAGGATGTAAAATGCGTGCGTTGTTGGCGAGGAGTCGAGGGGGATCATGAGAAATCTTAGTCGGCTGCGAGGGATTGGACTTTTGGTTTTGGCGGGAGGCTTATTGCTGATGAGTGTGGAGGCGAATGGGCAGGACCGGAGCCAGACGCGGTCGATGGTGATATCGAAGGGCGGGATTGTGGCTTCGGAGTCGCCGCTGGCGTCGCAGGCGGGAGTGCGGATTTTGGAGCGCGGCGGGAACGCGGTGGATGCGGCGATTGCCGCGAACGCGATGATGGGCGTGGTTGAGCCGATGATGAACGGAATCGGCGGAGATTTGTTCGTGATTGTGTACGACGCGAAGGCGAACAAGCTTTATGGATTGAACGCGAGCGGATGGGCGCCGAAGGGATTGACGATTGAGTTTTTGCAGAAGCAGGGATTGAAGAGCATGCCGCAGTCGGGCGTGCATTCGATCACCGTGCCGGGAATGGTGGATGGCTGGCAGAAACTGGCAGACAGATTTGGCAGGAAGAAACTGAAGGAGGATTTGGCGGCGGCGATTCGAACGGCGCAGGAGGGTTTTCCCGTGCCGGAGTGGGATGCGGCGTATTGGGCGGACGAAGTGGACTATTTGCGGAAGGACGAGGCGGCGACGAAGCTCTACTTGCCGAACGATCGCGCGCCGAAAGTTGGAGAGGTGTTCAAGAACCCGGAGCTGGCGCGAGTCGCTCGGGCAGATTGCGGAGCACGGAAGAGATGCGTTTTATAAGGGAGAGATTTCGAAAAAGATTTTGGATACGATGAAGCGGCACAACGGGACGATGACGGCGGAGGATCTGGCGGATTTTTCGAGCGGAATGGGTGGAGCCGATTTCGACGACGTATCGCGACTGGACGGTTTACGAGATGCCGCCCAACGGGCAGGGAATGGCGGCGCTCGAGATGCTGAACATCATGGAGAAGTTTCCGCTGGGGCAGAAAGGGTACGAATTTGGATCGGCGAACGCGTTGCACGCGATGATCGAAGCGAAAAAGCTGGCGTATGCGGACATGGGGAAGTACCTGGGCGATCCGAGGGGGCAGAAGATTCCGTTCGCGACGCTGATTTCGAAGGATTGGGCGGCGAAGCGGGCGAAGTTGATTGACGCGGAGAAGGCGAACTGCGACATCGCGGCGGGAGAGATTCCTGGCGGGAGCGATACGACGTATCTGAGCGTGGTGGACCGCGATGGGAACATGGTGTCGCTGATCCAGAGCAATTATTCGGCGTTCGGATCGGGAGTCGTGCCGGTGGGAGCGGGCTTTGCGCTGCAGAATCGTGGCGGGCTGTTTTCGCTTGAGGCTTCGTCGCCGAACGCGCTGGCTGGGCACAAGCGGCCGAGGCACACGATTATTCCGGGGTTCGCGCAGAAGGGCGATGTGCGAATGGCGTTTGGGATTATGGGAGGCTGGAACCAATCGCAGGCGCACGCGCAGTTCATCGCGAACATCGCGGACTTCAAGATGAATATTCAAGCGGCGGTCGAGGCGCCGAGATTCACGAAGTATACGTTTTCGGGATGCGACGTGATGATGGAGAACCGATTTAGCGAGAAAGTGCGGAATGAGTTGACGGCCAAGGGGCACCAGATCAAAGTGCTGGGGCCGTTTTCGAGCAGTGTGGGCGGCGGGCAAGCGGTGTTGCGGGATTTTACGACGGGCGTGAATTATGGGGGTCGGACCCGCGGAAAGATGGACAGGCGGCGGCGGAGTTACCGTTCGAGTAAATAGCATGGGCGGTAAGACGGGACCGGTGCGGCGGTTTGCAGCGGGAGAGGGAAGTCCGGCTGGAGTGCGAAAAAGGGGAAGGAATGTTCCCAGGGGCGGGCAGGTACAGGTCGGGCGATTCGGTAAGTTATTGATTATTAGAGAGTTGGGAGGTACAGGCTTGGCTGGTGAGTTGCACCTGTACCATTGGCCAGGGACGGTGTCCCGCAGCAACGCGTCCCCGGTTGTGGAGAGTCTCATGGGACTCGACAGGATCGCACAGAGCTTTTTGCGGTATGTGGCGTTCTCGGCTTTGTGTTTCGTGTTAAATCCTCCGGCTAAAGCGCAGGCTGTGGACGTTTCCGGGAGCTACCAGTGCACGCAGGCGAAAGTGGAGGGAAAAGTAATCGCGTGCACGGCGGCGCCGTTGATCCTGAAGAATGATGGACGGTTCGAGCTGCGCGGGTGGGAAGGAAGTTATCTGGTGAACGGGGAGTGGGTGGAGCTCTCGGATTCGCTGACGAAAGCGCGGGCGAAGATCGTGCCGGGACATAAGATTGTGCTGCGGTACTACGGGAAGCACGGGTGGGCGGAAATGACGTATGAGCGGCGCGTGGCGGAGCTGGGGAAGACGTCGTTGAGTTGAGGAAGTGGGTAGGGAGTAGTGAATAGTGAGTAGCGCGCAACTCGGTGCGTATATGCGCGGTTTTCTTTCTAACAAATTTTAAGAGCCTTTTCTGCTGGGATTCCTTCGACAAAAAACAAATAAGTGACTCGCTAGAGTTGCATCCGATCGTGGAATGGCTAGTGAGCGTCGGGGTGCCAGCCGCGGCCGCGCAGGACCTTGCCGGCGGTGGCTCCGGTGAGCTTGCCGTGATCGTATTCGATTTGGCCGTTGACGATGGTGTAGGCGATGCCTTCGGAGAGTTGCGTGGGATTTGTGAACGTGGCTTTATCGATGATCGTGGCGGGATCGAAGATGGTGACGTCGGCGAAATAGCCGGGTTTCAGGATGCCGCGGCTTTCGAGATGTTCGCGCTGCGCGGGGAACGAAGTGATTTTGCGGATAGCGGATTCGAGCGGCATGAGGTGTTCGTCGCGAACGTAATGGCCGAGGAATCGCGGCATGGAGCCGAAGGCGCGGGGATGGGTGTGCGCTTCGAAGATGGGGCCGTCGAGCGACATTTCGTTGGCGTCGAGGCCGATGCTGGTCCAGCGCTGTTCGAGGCCAGTTTTGATGTCTTCTTCGCTGGCCATGAAATAGAGGGCGCCGGTTTGCGCGGAATCGGCGATGACGAAATCCATGAGCGTGTCTTCGGGGGATTTTTTCCAGGCTTTGGAGACGTCTTCGACGGTTTTCCCTTCGAATTGCTTTAGTTCGGGCTTCTCGACGGAGGCTAGGAGCACGCCGCGCGGCGCCTCCGCAATCGTAGTAGAGGTTTTCCCAGTCGGGATGATCGCCCGCCAATTCTTTTTTGATGCGGGCGCGCACGGCGGGATCTTTGAGGCGCGCGAGGAGTTTCTGCGTGCCGCCGTCAGCGACCCAGGGCGGAAGAGCGGAGGCGAGCGCCGTACCGCCGGCCGGGTAAGGATACATACTGGCGGCGATATCGAGGCCAGAATCGCGCGCGGCTTGAATGGCTGCGACGACTTTCTTCATGTTGCCCCAGCGTGCTTTGCCGCTGACCTTGAGATGGAAAATTTCCACGGGGAGATTGGCTTCGCGGCCGATGCGGATGGCTTCGTCTAAGGCTTGCATCTCGGATGCGCCTTCGCTGCGCATGTGCGTGGCGTAGAGGCCGCCGTATTTTGAAGCGACTTTGGCGAGGGCGATGAGTTCGTCGGTTTTGGCGTAGATGTTCGGCGGGTAGATGAGGGCGCTGGAGACGCCGAGCGCGCCGTCCTTCATGGCTTGTTCGACGAGGGATTCCATTTGGGTGAGTTCCGCGGGGGTGGGGGCGCGGTCGTCATCGCCGATGACGGCTTCGCGGACTTGTGCGGAGCCAACGTAGGTGCCGATGTTGATGGGAGTGCCTTGTTTTTCGAGGCGGCGGAAATAGCCGTCGAGCGTGGTCCAGTCCACTGTGAATTTAAATTGATCGAGAAAGGGCTTGAGCGGGGCGAGAGTTTTTTCGTTTTGCGGAGCGATGGAGCCGCCTTCGCCGGTGATTTCGGAAGTGATGCCTTGCGAGAGCTTGCTGAGGGAACGATTGTCGAGGAGAAGAGAGGATTCGGATTGGCCGAGCATGTCGATGAAACCGGGGGAGACGACCTGGCCTTTGGCGTCGATTTCGCGTTTCGCGTGCGCTTCGCTCAGGTTGCCAATGGCGGCGATGCGGTCGCCCAGGATGGCTACGTCGGCGGCGTACCAGGGATTTCCCGTGCCGTCGATGATGTGGCCGTTCCGGATGATGAGGTCGTAGGTAGCGGCGAAAGAGGGCGCGGCGGCGGAGTTGGAGGCTGAAGCTGAAGGCGCGTCGAGCGGGGCGTCGTAGGCAGCGGCGGCGATTTCACCGAGGGCTTGGCCGCCCACTTCTTGAGCGGCATCGGGATCGGGCGGGAGCGTGACGTGATTCACGTACGCAGCGAAGGCGAGCTTCTGACCGCTGGCGGTGATGACGAAGCCGGCGAGGCCTTTGCCGTTGAGCATCATTTTACCGTTGAGCTTGTCTTCGGAGCCGAAGGTGCCGGTTTTTGCGAAGACGTGGCCGACGCCAGGATTGTTGACCTGAATTTTTGCGAGCGTACCGTCCTTGCCGAGAATGGGAAGCGCCTTGAAGAAGACGGGAAATTCGGGGCGGGTGCTCCAGTAAGCCATGTAGTGGGCGATGAAGTCCGGGCTGAAGAGGTCGGCCCAGTCGCCGCCTTCGCCGTCGCCTTGCGAAGCGCCGGAGAGATCGAGTTTCGCTTCCTGGAGAAATGCGCGCTCGATTTTGAAGCCGGAGTGGAGTGGGTCGTTGGGATCTTTGGCGATGAGCGTGCCGAGAAGGAATGGACCCATGCTGGCATGAAGATTTTGGCTGACTTTGAGAGTGACTTTGACTTCCTCGGCAAGGGGGAGAGAAACATGTTCGGCGACTCGGTTGTCGGGAGTGTAGAGACGAGAGAGAGCTTTGAAGTCAGATGCAGCAGCTTTCTTTGAAGGCTTAATTTGGATGCCGGCCGAGGTGAGGGATTCGGTGAGAACTGATTCCGCGAATTTAGTAGGGGAGGGAATTGCGTAAGGAGCTGTGATTGGATGCGAGCCGAGCGGGAGAGTGCCGCTTAGGGTGACTGTCACTGTGCCGTCGGGATTTGTGACTGTGGCCGGATCTTGGATAGTCGGCGAAGCACCAGCGGCGGATGTTGAGAGGTGATTGACGAAAGTGACGTAGGCGGTTTTTGGAGAGACGGCGAGAGAAACGGGATCGCCTACTTTTGCGCCGGGAGTGGCGACGAGGTCAACGACGTTGTCGTTGACGACGATGCTCGAAATGACGACGCCTGTGCCGCCTTCTTTGCCGCCGTCGGGGAAGAGGCTAGCGTCCACGAGGATGCGGCCTTCGATTTTGTGAATACCTTTGGCGGCGACGGCTTTGGCGAGCTCTTTGATAACTGCGAGTGGATCGCCACTGACGGCGGGACCGCCGTAGGCATGGTCTTCATCCACAAAGGAGAGAGTGCCGTCGGGCTGGATACGATTCGAGAGATTGGGGTCGCCGCTAGCGACGAGGACGAGGTCACCCTTGAGAGTTCCTTTTTTGTCGAGGGGGCCGGTGCGATAGATGACGGTGTGGAAGCGGTAGTCGGCGCCAAGTTTTGCGAGAACGGTACCTTCGGTGAGAGTTTTGGTTGTGGAGGCGGGGACGAAGAGTTTGTTGGCGTTGTGCGAGTAAACGACTTTGCCGGTTTCGAGGGAATAGAACTCGATGCCGAAATTCGCGTGGGCGAATTCGGGGCGCTCCATTACTTTTTGAATGCGGTCGGCGAGAGAAGCGGTGGATTGCGCCCGGAGAGAAGGCGGCGCGGCGAAAAACAAAATTGAGAGGCAAACTGCGGCGGCAATCTGGAAAAAGCGGCGGCTGGTAAACAAGATAAATTCCTCCAGAAAAATCGGCTAAGACTTGCGTGCGCTATTGAGCGCTGGCGAGTCCCTGGCCGGAATGCAAATCTTCAAACTTGATGTTCAAAATCGGGTACTCGCGCCAATCCTTGTAATCGAAATGCCACCATTCGTGCTCGTAGACGGTGAAGCCTTCGGATTCCATGGCGCGGCGGAGGAGGTCGCGGTGCCAGCGCTGGAGAGAGGTGCCGCCGGGATAATCGGGGAACGAGCGCGGAGACATTTCGTCGTAGGTGCCGGGCATTTCGATGGGCTTGCCGGTGGCGAGGTCGTAGAGCGTAAGGTCGGCGGCGCAGCCGCGATTGTGCCGCGAGCCTTGCGACGGGTCGGCGACGAAGATTTTTCCTTCGGGAGGAGTGGCGTCCCAGAAAATTTTGGTGACATACCAGGGGCGATAGGCGTCGTGGATGAGCAAGCCGAAGCCGAGAGCCTCGAGCTTGTGAAGGGCGCGGACGAGAGCTTCGGCAGCGGGGCGTTGCATGAACGCGCGGGCTTGCGTGTAGACCGGGGTGCCGAGAAAATCGTTTGTTGTTGCGTAGCGGATATCGAGATGGATGGCGGGGTCGAGGGCTGTCAGTTCGACGAGTTCTGGTTTGCGGAAGGTGCCGTCTTCATGGGGCGGGGAAGTAGCGAGGGCTTCCGCGCGGAGCTCGGCGACGGGGCGGACGGGGGTGATCAGCACTTGTTGGCGAGCGGTGAAGTCAGGAGTAATTTTAGCGCTTCCAACGTCACCCATGACCAGGACGCGGCGGTCGCCTGATTGGTCCAAATGCAATCTCAGGCCGTGAGAAGGATCGGTCGGTGGAGGCTGGTCTAAGGCGAATTTCTCTATCAGCTTGTATGTAGCTTCCTCTGCTTTGCCTTCTCGCTGCAGAATCCAGATCACCCCATCTTTTTCGCTGAGCGCGTAGACGTTGCCGATGGGGCGCGGTGGGAGAGGACCGTACTCGCCAATCCAAGGTTTCCATGCTTGTGGGATATCGGGAGGCTTGGGTCCAGGGGTGAGAGATGGCGAGGATTGACCGGTGAGGAGTGCAGGGACGCAAAAGAGAAGTGCAGCGCAGAGCAGACGCGACGCTAGAAACTTAGTCGTGAGTTTCGATTTTGCAGGTGCGTTCATCGCTGCCGATGGCTCGTCACGGGTCAATCCCTCTTTCTATGCTGTCCAGGATTCCAGCTTCGAGCCGCGAGCCATGATAGCTGAGAACGGGAATCTGTGCGAGATACAAATGTTGCTGTACTGGGGTTGGCACAGAATCGGCACGAGGGAGTGAGCCCTAGGCGGCGCTGCGACGTTGAATCAAGCAGATTTTGTGCGGTTCACAATAGAAACGTTTGTTGCGCTACGCAAGAAAATGGGTCAAACAGTGTACCAGCGGAAGCCTTTGCGCTGCTCTTCCGCTATTTCCTTGAGGATGGCTAGCGTTTGCGGGCGGCGGTACTGGCCGCAGGCGGCAAGGATAGCATTGACAAGCGCAACCGGAGCAGCATACGAGGCGCCGAAGGAGGTTGATTCGACGCTGGCGAGAAAGACTTCGTCGCATTCACGGGCGAGGGGGGAGACATAAGTGTCGGTGATGCCAACGCAGTAGGCGTTGCGAGCGTGGGCCAAATGCACGCCTTCCACGGTTTGGCGGAGGCCGCGGCGGAAGCTGATGGCCAGGACGAGATCGCGATTACTTACGGTGCGAACGAGGTGGGCGATGCGGCCTGCAGACGTTGCCGTGAAGACCGGCAAGCCGAGCAATGTGATCTGATACTCCAAATAATCGGCAAGAATAGCGGCGAGATCTCCAGCGAGAAGGACGATACGGCGAGCGTCGTAGAAGCGTTTGGCGAGAGAGACCAGGCGCGGTGCATCGAGACTGTTCTTGAGACCGTGCAGATTTTTGAGGTCCTGCTCGAGGGCTTCGCGAACGTAAGCGGGCATGCTGGTGACGCGGCCCGTGGACTGCATGGTGTCGAGAGAGGTGGCAAAAGCGATGGAGAGGTCGTGGAGGTGGCGCTGAAAGTCACGGTAGCTGGCAAAACCGAGGCCGCGGACGATGCGAACGACAGTGGCAGGGTCAGTGTGGAGCCGTTTAGCCATGGCGCGCACGCTGAGGAGGACGTAGTCGCGCGGATGCTCGAGAATCGGACGGATAATTTCCTGGCGCTTGGCGCTGAGGAGCTCAATGCGCTCTGCCAGCGAGGGAGCCGAAGCTTGCGGTGGAACCTGTGGTCGTTTCATGGCGCCAGAGAATTGCCCAAAATTTGCGGCGTGTCAACTAGGCACAGATTATGTATTCCGTGACTGGTGACGCGTGACTTGTGGGTTGTCAAAGATTTGATACGGCGCCACCTCACTTCTTTGTGGCGGCGGCTTTTTCTTCGAGGCCCGGAGCGATGACGGGCTGGAGAAAGGGCATCATGGCGCGAAGTTTGGGGCCGAGCTGTTCGACGGGATGATTTTGCTCGCGCTTGCGAGTGGCGAGGAAGTTCGGGCATCCCGCTTCATTTTCCGCGATCCACTTTTTGGCAAAACTGCCGTCGCGAATCTCGGCGAGAATCTGGCGCATTTCGTCGCGCGTTTTCTGGGTAATGATGCGCGGGCCAGCGGTGTAGTCGCCATGCTCGGCCGTATCGCTGACGGAATAGCGCATGTAGCTTAGGCCGCCGCGATAGATGAGATCAACGATAAGCTTGAGTTCGTGCATGCATTCAAAATAGGCGACTTCGGGCTGATAGCCGGCGGCGACGAGCGTGTCAAAGCCGGCTTTGATGAGTTCGCTGACACCGCCGCAGAGTACGGCTTGTTCGCCGAAGAGATCGGTCTCGGTTTCTTCGGTGAAGGTTGTTTCGAGGACGCCGGCGCGAGTGCAGCCGAGGCCTTTGGCGTAAGAGAGCGCGAGAGTTTTGGCGTTGCCGCTTGCGTCTTGTTCAATGGCGATAAGAGCGGGCGTGCCGCCGCCTTCGGTGAAAACTTCGCGGACGCGATGGCCGGGAGCTTTGGGAGCGATCATGGAGACGTCAACGGACGCGGGAGGCTTGATGGTGCCGAAACGGATGTTGAAGCCGTGAGCGAACATGAGCGTCTTGCCTTTGCGGAGATGCGGCTCGATGGCTTCGCGATAGAGCTTGGGCTGCTTGGTGTCGGGGGCGAGAATCATGATGACGTCGGCCCATTCTGCGGCTTGCGCGGGAGTGTTGACGGTGAGGCCTTCTTTTTCGGCCTTGGCGCGAGAGGCGCTGCCTTCGGGGAGGCCGACGCGTACGCTGACGCCGCTGTCACGAAGATTTAGCGAATGGGCGTGACCTTGCGAGCCGTAGCCGATGATGGCGACTTTTTTGGATTGGATGAGAGCCAGGTCCGCGGAGTCGTCGTAGTAGAGATTTGCCATGGTGTCCTCTTAGGCCGGTTTGCGGTCGGGAATTGCAAATTCCTTAAAAACTTTATACTGAAAAAGCGTGCTTAATTTGCGCCGGGGAAAGAAGACAGGCAAGAATGCCTGTCCCACTTTACGTAACGCTAGCCGGCTCGACAGAAGCCGTCGGAGCGCCCGGTGGACGAAGCAAATCTCCGCCGCGAGTCATGGAGATGCGGCCACTGCGCGCCATTTCGAGAACGCCGAACGGGCGCAGGACTTCCAGCAGGCCGTCGATTTTGTCCACGGTTCCAGAAATCTCGATGATGAGCGATTCCGGGGCGACGTCCACGACGCGCGCGCGAAAAACTTTGATCAGCTCCATCAAATGCGGACGGGACTGCTGGTCGGCCAGCACTTTGATGAGTGCCAGGTCGCGCTCGAGCAGGGCGCGCTCGGAAATATTTTCCGCCAGGAGCACATCCACGAGTTTTTCGAGGCTGGCCTCGAGACGGTGGCCGCCTTTTTCGTCGGTGTGGGCGACGATGGTCATGCGGGCGATTTCGGGATTCTCCGTGGGACCGACGGTCAGGGAATCGATGTTGATGGCGAGGCGGCGGGCCAGCGAGGAGACGCGGTTGAGCACGCCAGGTTTGTTTTCGACGTAAGCGACAAGTGTTTGCATACTGTTCTCTTTGCTCATGGCTCGGATGCTGTTTCGACGAGCGGATTGTTGGGCCGGCGAATCATTTCGTGGAGCGACGCGCCTGCTGGAACCATCGGATAGACGGAATCTTCCTGTTCGACGCGGAAATCAATGAGAACGGTTTCTGAGGATTCGCGCGCCGAGCGAATAGTGGAGAGCACATCGCCGCGCTGTGAGATGCGCTCGCCACGAATGCCGAAGGCGTTCGCGAGCGCGGCAAAATCGGGCGCAACAAGCGGCGTGGCGACGTAGCGCTTGTCGTAGAAAAATTCCTGCCACTGGCGAACCATGCCAAGAAAGCCGTTGTTGATGATGGCGATCTTGATGTTGATTTTTTCCTGGACGATGGTGGCAAGCTCGCACATGGTCATTTGGAAGCCGCCATCGCCAACGACGACCCAAACTTCGGAGTCCGGTTTTGCGAATTTGGCGCCGATGGCGGCGGGCAACGCAAAACCCATCGTGCCGAGGCCGCCTGAAGTAATGAGCGTGCGAGGCTGGTTGTGATGGTAATACTGCGCTTCCCACATTTGGTGCTGGCCGACGTCGGTGACGACGATGGCTTCGCCGCGCGTTTCCTTCCAGAGATCATTGATGACGTGAGCGGCATAAAGATGGCCGTTGTCGGGAAGGCTCTGGATGTCGCGGACGGCGGAATCGCCCTTTAGCTCGCGAATGTGGCTCAGCCAAGGAGCGCGGTCGGAATTGACAATGTGGGGGATGAGCTTTTCGAGAGTTTCGCGAGCGTCGCCAATGAGGGCGGCGTCTACTCTGACATTCTTGTTGATTTCCGCACGGTCGATTTCGATGTGAATTTTACGGGCGCCCTTCGCGTAGGTGCGGAGGTCGCCAGTGACGCGGTCATCGAAGCGCATGCCGACGGCGATGAGAAGGTCGGATTCTTGGATGGCGTGATTGACCCAAGCTTCGCCGTGCATACCCATCATGCCGAGGTTCATCGGATCGGAAGCAGGGAAGCAGCCGATGCCGAGGAGTGTCATGGCGACGGGAATGTTGCAGGTGCGAACGAATTGCTCGAAAGCACGCATCGCGCCGGAAAGAATAATTCCACGGCCGGCAAGAATGACCGGGCGCTTGGCGGTGTTGAGCAATTCGATGGCGCGATCGAATTCGGTTTGGTCGTGATTTTCCCGCAGGCGCTTCTGGGGAAGCTTTGGCGTGGAGCCCTCCCAATCGAATTCGCAAGAAGCTTGTTGCGCGTCTTTGGTGATATCAACGAGAACCGGGCCGGGACGTCCTGTGTTTGCGATGACGAATGCTTCGCGGACGGTGCGCGCGATATCCTCGGCGCGAGAGACGACTACATTGTGTTTTGTGATCGGCATGGTGATGCCGGTGATGTCGATTTCCTGGAAGGCGTCGGAGCCGAGGAGTTTGCTGCTGACCTGGCCGGTGATGCAGACGACGGGAGAAGAATCGAGCATGGCGGTGGCGATGCCCGTGACCATGTTGGTTGCGCCGGGGCCTGAAGTGGCCATGGCTACGCCGACGCCGCCGGTGGCACGCGCGTAACCGTCGGCCATGTGCGTGGCGCCTTGTTCGTGGCGCACAAGAATGTGATGCAGCTTGGATTTGCCGAGAGCGTCATAGACGGGAAGAATCGCGCCGCCGGGGTATCCGAAAATGTGCTGCACGCCCAGCTTGGTGAGCGATTCGCAAAGGATTTCCGCGCCGGTGAGCTTCATAGAGTCCTTCCTAATTGCGCGCGGGAAGGATTGTGCGCAATTGATTGAGACTGAGTTGATGATGCGAACGAAGCGGGCACGGCTGTGACCGCGCCGATGGAAGCAGATGAAACGAGCAAGGCGTATTTGGCCATCACGCCGCTTGTGAAGCGCGGAGCGGGGGCTTTCCAGGTCGAGAGGCGCTTTTGAATTTCGGCGTCGCTTAGCTCGACATTGAGTTTGCGATTCGGAATGTCGAAGATAATCGTGTCGCCGTCGGCGATCGCCGCGATGGGGCCGCCGTTTGCGGCTTCGGGCGCAACGTGGCCGGCCATGAGGCCGTGGGTGGCGCCTGAAAAACGGCCATCGGTGAGCAAGGCAACGGAATCGCCGAGCCCTGCGCCGACGAGCGCGGCGGTGACGGCTAGCATCTCGCGCATGCCGGGGCCGCCTTTCGGACCTTCGTAGCGGACGACGACGACATCGCCGGCGTGGATCTGGTTTTTCTCGATGGCGGCGAAAGCTGCTTCTTCGTTATCGAAAACGCGCGCCGGGCCGCGAAAGTTCTGAATGTTGTGGCCTGCGACTTTTATGACGCAGCCTTCCGGAGCGATATTGCCTTTCAAAATAACCAAGCCGCCGGTGGGCTTCAGAGGGGCGTCAATTTTTCGGACGACTTCCTGATCGGGAGTTTCTTTTGCGGCGGCGGCTTCTTCGGCAAGCGTGCGGCCAGTGACGGTGATGGCGTCGCCGCGCAGGAATTTCGCGTCGAGAAGACGTTTGGCGACAAGAGGTGTGCCTCCAGCCGCGTAGAGATCGGTGGCAACGAAGCGTCCGCCGGGTTTGAGGTCGGCGATGATAGGGACGCGAGCGCTGATACGATCGAAGTCGTCAATGGTTAGCGGAATGTGCGCTTCGTTGGCGATGGCGAGCAAATGCAGGACCGAATTTGTCGACCCGCCGGTCGCTGCGACCCCGGCGATGGCGTTTTCGATGGCGGCCTTGGTGATGATTTTGGATGGGGTGACATCTTTGCGCAGAAGTTCCAGAACCATTTCGCCTGCGCGATGGCCTGCATGAGCCTTGCCCGGGTCCGTGGCCGGAACGCTCGAAAGTCCCATGGGAGCGATGCCGAGAAATTCGCAGACGAGCGCCATGGTGTTCGCAGTGAACTGGCCGCCGCATGCGCCCGCTCCTGGACATGCGGAATCTTCCAGCGCTTTGAGCCGCGCGTCGGACATATCACCATGCGAATGGCTGCCGATGCCTTCGTAAACGTCCTGGATCGTGACGGAGTGACCCTCGAATTTGCCGGGGGCGATGGAACCGCCATAGAGGACGAGGCCGGGAATGTTAAGACGCGCCAGAGCCATAATGCCTGCGGGGATGGTCTTGTCGCAGCCAACGAGGACAACGAGAGCATCGAAAAGATTGCCGCGCGTGACGAGCTCGATGGAGTCGGTGATGACCTCGCGGCTGATGAGCGAGGCACGCATGCCGTCCGTGCCCATGGTGATGCCGTCGGAAATGGAAATGGTGTTGAACTCGAGAGGAGTGCCGCCGGCGGCGCGAATGCCGTCCTTGACGTGCGCGGCCAGCTCGCGGAGATGGTAGTTGCACGGGCCGATCTCGATCCAGGTATTCGCAACGCCGATGAGAGGCTTGGTGAAATCATCATCGCGAAGGCCGCATGCGCGCAACATGGAACGCGCTCCGGCACGATGGGGGCCGTCGGTAAGTGCGCTACTACGAGGCTTCAGTAAAGATCCAGTCACAGTTGCATTCCCCCTGCAGGCTCTTTGGTGTGCTAACCTTTGCTTACCAGCTCCAGAAAAACTTAAGGCCATCATCCTGATTCTGATGATGGCCTCAAAACTCTCAATCTTGCTGTGCTAGGCCACCATCATCTATGAGTTGCTCCCCGTACTACGACAGGGATAATTCGCACGACGGCACTAATTACAATGCCCCGCGGCGAAGCTGCGGAGACGGGCCGATCGTTCGAGATGGCGACGGTAAGCATAATTAGCCGCCAAGAAGATAACAGGATGGGCGCAGGGAAGTCAATCAGTCAAATTAATAGTTTTGTTTCTATAAATAAGTCTGTCTTATGGTGGAAATTCTAAAAAGACCGTCTTTTGTGATTGGGTTTTTGAATTCGTCAGGCATCCTCCCGTCGCTCAGAACATCTAAGGATACAAAAGCGGTTCGGTCTGCAACGCGGAGCACTCTTACAGGGCGGGGGTATCATGGGGCAGGACACTGATGTGTTTATTGTGGGCGGAGGTCCGGCCGGTCTCGCGGCAGGCATAGCGGCGCGCGTCCGCGGATTCCGAGTCATCGTTGCGGACGGAGTGGCTCCTCCCATTACGAAAGCATGCGGAGAAGGACTGCTGCCGGACGGCATGTTGGCACTTCGGGAGCTGGGAGTCGAGCTTCACGAATCGGACGGCTACCCGCTTCGCGGCATTCGATTTGAGGATTGCGGTACGTCGGTGCGTGCTGAGTTTCCGGCAGGACAGGGCCTTGGGTTACGTCGCGAAATTCTGCATCAACGAATGATGGAGCGGGCCCGGGAATGTGGCGTTTGCTTCATGTGGAATACGCCCATTACGGGGCTGTGCGACGGAGGTGTCGTCGCCGGTGGGGTTGAAATACGCGCGCGATGGGTTATCGGCGCTGACGGAAGCCGTTCACGCGTGAGGCAATGGAGCGGCCTCGAGAACCTGACGCCGCGCATTGGTAGGTCTGCCTATCGCCAGCACTTTCGCGCGAAGCCCTGGACGGATTTCACCGAGATTTATTGGGCCGACAGTGCCCAAGCATACGTAACGCCAGTAGGACCGGAAGAGATTTGCGTAGCGATGATTTCGAGCAAACCGTATGAACGGGTTGGAGAAGCTCTGCGGAGCTTTCCGAAACTGGCGCGCCGGCTAGAAGGAGCGCCATTGGCAAGCAGAGAGCGCGGGGCACGGACAGGTATGTTCGGCCTAAAACACGTGTGCCGCGGCAATGTCGCGCTGATCGGAGACGCGTCGGGCGGCGTAGATGCCATTACGGGTGAAGGGCTTTGCCTCGGTTTTCGTCAGGCGGCAGCACTCGCCGATGCGCTCGCGCGTGGAACCCTGGAACGTTACCAAGCAGCACACCGGCGCCTCTTCCGCAGGCCACGATTCATGGGAAACCTGCTTCTACTGATGGACAGGCGAGCGGGCGTTCGCAAACGCACGATGCGTGCCATGGAAGCAGCCCCGTACCTGTTCGAAGGAATGCTTGCCTATCACGTGGGAGCCGCGCGTTTGCTGCAATTGGCAACGACGGGAACGCTTCTGGGCTTGCGATTTCTGACGGCGTGATTTGAATGGGGAGAGTGATGAAGCGAGGAAGGCGTTGGCGTGAGGCGACGTGGAGTGTATTGGTTTTGGTTTTGTCCGCGTTCGGTACGGCGCGTGCTTGGACTCAATCGCCGCAAGCGGCTGCCCAGACGAATCCCAGCGAAATAACTCTAAATCTCGATCCGGCGAAGAGCAATTTGCATTGGACGCTGGGCAGCACGTTGCACTCCGTGCATGGGACATTTTCTCTGAAGCGAGGAACTGTGCAGTTTGATCCGGCGAGCGGCTATGCCAACGGGGAGTTTGTCGCCGATGCCACAAGCGGACAGAGCGGCAACGATTCGCGCGACAAGAAGATGCACGGCGAGATACTGGAGAGTGCGCGTTACACGGAAGTGGTCTTTCGTCCGGCGAAAATCGAGGGGAAAGTTTTGGCGCAAGGAAAGTCCACAGTGCAAGTGGCGGGAAAGTTTACTCTGCACGGATCCGAGCATGACATCACTATTCCGGTCCAGGCAGAGCTAACAGGAGAGCAGTGGAAGGGCTCGGCAAAATTCAGCGTGCCCTATATTCAGTGGGGCCTGAAGAGTCCGAACACATTCTTGCTGAAAGCAGATCCAGCTGTGGAGATCGAGTTAGAACTAAGCGGCACGCTGCAAAGGGCTGCCGCGCCGTGAAGATTGCTAGTCTTCAGCCTCTTGCGTAACGATGTGAACGTCCACAGCGGGGGATTCGCGCAAGAAGCGGTGAACTGCGGATAGATAGAGGTATTTGCGCCAGTCGTGAATAGGCGCCCTGCCGAAGATCACCTGCGTGATGTGTTTCGCGCGGACGAACTCTGCGACGCTATCGGCCACGCTGCGGCCTTTCAAGCGGACTACCTTCGCGCCCAGGCTTTCGGCAAAGCGCAAATTTGCCGAAAGCGCATTCTCATTCGATTGCTTTGGCCCTAGCTCGCGATCAACATGAACGACGTAGAGCTCCGCGTCCATGCGCCGAGCCATGCGGGCGCCGCGAGCGACGAGATACTGGCCCGGCGGGGTTTCCAGAGATGCAAATCGCCATTCGTTCGCGGACACCCCAGTTCTTGCGGATGTCCTCGTCCTCCATGTAAGTCTCGAGGCTGCGGTCAACCTGCTCGGCGACCTGGCGAAGCGCGAGCTCGCGAAGAGCGATTAGATTGCCGCGGCGGAAAAAGTTCTTGAGGGAGCGTTCGACTTTTTCGGTACTGTAAACGTCGCCGCGCTTCATGCGGTTGTGCAGCGCTTCGGGCGTCAAGTCGACCATGACGGTTTCCGTGGCCGTCAACGGCACCCAGTCTGGAACGGTTTCCCGCACCGTGATTCCCGTGATCGAGCGCACCACCGGCGCGATGCTTTCGATATGCTGAATGTTCAATGTGGAAACGACGTCGATCTTCGCGGCGAGAAGTTCCTGAATGTCTTCGTAGCGTTTGCGATGCTTGCTGCCGGGAATGTTGGTGTGGGCCAGCTCGTCGACCAGGACTACTTCGGGCTTCCGCGCAAGGATGGCCTCGACATCCATTTCTTCAAAGACTGTTCCTTTGTATTCGATTTTCTTGCGCGGGACGGATTCCATTTGCGAGGACAGTTCTTCGATGCTCTTGCGGCCGTGGGTTTCCACGACACCGATGACAACGTCTTCGCCGCGGCTCCGGCGGCGGAGCGCTTCGCTGAGCATGCTGTAGGTCTTGCCGACGCCTGGGGCGTAACCGAGGAATAGTTTGAATATCCCGCGCGCTTTCTGCGGCGGCGAAGCGACTTCCAGCCAGTCCTCGGGCTTCTTGGGCAAGGCGTTACCTTCTCGGTTTCAATTGCCGCGCATACGATAGAATACCGGGATGCAGAGATTACTCGCCGGCCGCGCCTTTGGGTTTGCGGTGTCGCTGGCTATCATCACCGGCATCACTCTTTTCTATCGCCACACGCTGCACGTCAATCAGACAACGATTGCGCTTACTTTTCTGCTCGCCATTCTAGCAGTTTCGGCAGTGTGGGGAATGGCTGTGTCGGTGTTTATGTCGGTGGCGGGCGTGCTCACGATCAATTATTTTTTCCTTCCTCCTGTCGGGACGTTTACGATTGCCGATCCGCAAAATTGGGTGGCCCTGCTCGCCTTTCTCGTCACTTCCATCATGGGAAGCCAGCTTTCTGCGCGGATACGCAAAGAGGCCGACGAAGCGCATCAACGCCGCCGTGAAATCGAGCGGCTGTACAAGTTCAGTCAAAAGCTCTTGGCCGAAGGAAACGTTATTCAACTGATGAACGCGATCCCCAACTACATCGTGGAAAGTTTCGAAGGCGGAGCGGCGGAGCTTTTTCTTCCCCAAAAAGATAAATTCTACCGATCGGGATTCGGCGCTGCGCATCTGGATGAAGAAAAGATGAAAGCGGTGTTTCTTAGGGACGAGAGCGATGTCGAGTCGCAAGAAGGGCTGTATTTCATTCCGGTGCGGCTGGGAGTTCGCCCCATTGGGAGTCTCGGAATTTCCGGATCGCGGCTTTCGAGGCAGACGCTCGATGCGGTGGGCAGCCTCGTGGCTATCGCGATCGAGCGTGCGCGGGCAGTCGAGAAGCTTGGAGAAACAGAAGCAGAACGCCAAGGCGAGCGGCTGAAGTCCGCGCTGCTGGATTCTATCGCGCATGATTTCCGCACGCCGCTAACTTCGATCAAGGCTGCGACGACGAGCTTGCTAACCGCGAAGAATCCAGATCCCGCACAGACGCGCGAGTTACTGACAATCGTGGACGAAGAGTGCGACCGCCTGAACCGGCTTGTCGAAGAGGCCGCAGAGATGTCACGGCTTGAGGCTGGCGAGTTTGAACTGCAACTCGTGCCGGCCCAAATTGGCGACATCATCGAGGCGGCATTGGCACAATGCAGCAATTCGCTTGCTGGGCGAGTAGTGGATGTAAGACTGAGTCCGAATCTTCCGCCAGTTCAGGCCGATTTAAACCGCATCAAAGATGCTCTGGTTCATCTGATTGACAACGCGAACATTTATTCGCCGAAGGATCAGCCGATCACCATCTCCGCGGAGGTTGCGGGAGAAACCGTCACGACCAGCGTTGCGGATCGAGGGCCTGGAATCGATGATTTTGAACAGGGCATGATTTTCGATAAGTTTTATCGCGGCAAGGACCAGCGTTATTTGGTGCGCGGGACGGGAATGGGTTTGCCGATCGCAAAAGCAATCATCACGGCGCACAAAGGCACGATCTCCGTGACTAGCCAGCTCGGGCACGGTTCGGTCTTCTCGTTTACCTTGCCCGTGGACCGCGGTGTGCGGGAGGCGCGATGAACGCGGCGGCGATTCTTGTGGTGGACGACGAGCCGCAAATCCGGCGCGTCATGCGCACAACGCTTTCCAGCCATGGCTACGTCATCAGGGAGGCGACGACCGGCGAGGAAGCGGTCGACGCCGTGCGCAAGGAGCGGCCCGACCTGATATTGCTGGACGTTAATATGCCGGGAATTGGCGGCATCGAAGCGGCTCGCGAGATTCGAGAAATGTGCGACGCGCCGATCATCATGCTGACGGTGCGCAATGCGGAGCGGGACAAAGTGATCGCTCTGGATGCCGGGGCGGATGATTACGTCGTCAAACCTTTTGGAATTGAAGAGTTACTCGCGCGAATCAGAGCCGCTCTGCGGCGATATGCACCCGGCGATACTATTCCCACGTTTACTGCCAAAGACCTTACGATCGATTTTGAAAACCGGCAGGTGATTGTGCGCGGGCACGATGTGCATCTCACGCCGAAAGAGTTCGATGTCTTAAAGCACTTGGTGGGCAATCTGGGTAAGCCGTTGTCGCATCGCCGGCTGCTGCAGGCGGTCTGGGGACCGGAATACGGGGAGGAAACGGAAAACTTGCGAGTGGTGATCAACCAACTGCGGAAGAAAATTGAGAGCGACCCTGCGCGTCCGAAGTACATCTTGACGGAGCCATGGGTCGGGTACCGATTCCAGGCGCCCAAGGGCACTCCTGCAAAGTCTGCTTCGCCGAAGAGTTAAGAATCATTGTTTGGGATGCGCAGCGTCGAGATCCAGATTTAGCTCGACGACGTTGACGCGCGGTTCGCCAAGCAAGCCGAATTGCCTCCCCAAGGTATGCTTCGCAACAAATGCGCGTAGATTCGTTTCGCTCATGTGGCGCTCGCGCCGCGAGTGATGAGCAACTGTTTGCCGATTTCGACAATTTCGATGAGCTTGGTTGGGTTGGAGTCGAGGTCAACCATGTTGCCAGCTTCTTTAGCGGCTTGCGTGCCAGTGTTCATCGCCACGCCGACGTCTGCTTGAGCAAGGGCGGGTGCGCTCGTTGGTGCCGTCGCCAGTCATCGCGACAAGTTTGCCTCTTGCTTGTTCACGCTTGATGAGCGCCATCTTGTCGTCGGGCTTGGCTTCGGCGCGAAAATCATCCACGCCAGCTTGACGCGCGATGGCAGCTGCGGTCAGCGGATTGTCGCCCGTGATCATCATGGTGCGGATGCCCATGGCGCGGAGGTGTTTGAAGCGCTCGCGCATGCCGCCTTTCACGATGTCTGTAAGCGCGATGGCGCCGAGCACGTGACGATTTTGCGTTACGAGCAGCGGCGTTCCGCCTCCATTCGCGATCTCGCGCACCATGTGTTTGATCTCCGCGGGAACAACCTGGCCCTTCTCCGCAACGTAATTGTCGATGGCTCCGGGGCGCCTTTTCGGATTTCCTGGCCATCCATGTCCACGCCGGACATACGAGTCTGCGCGGAAAATGGAATGAAGACTGGATTGTGCGGGGCAAGTTCGCAACCGCGCAGATAGCCGATTGCGGCCAGGAAGAAAGCGATCAGTCACTAAGGTGAATACCAAATCCCGCACACGCTCCTCCTTGTCAGTGAATGGTCCGCAAGGTAGAAATCGTAGCGATGTCGTAGTTTACTTGCGGGGCCTTTAGAAAGTGGTGGAACGAATCTAAGGATTTTGTGAGGAGTGCGCCGGGACTGCGCCCGCAACTGAGGCGCGCTAGTGATTGTGAGCTTGCGGCCAGTAGGTCATCTGAAGCGAAGCCGTTACATTTTTCTGAAGGCCTGCGGCTAGAAGCGGAAATTCCCACTGTTCATATTGAACAAAGGCCGTAACGCCCATGGTTGGCCGTACCCAATAGTCAGCGCGTACAGAAGCGTCGTTGATCGTACCGCCATTCGGAACAAGTTTGTTGTCCACCTTGACGTGCCTGTAGCCGAACTGGATGGAGTTTTTCGGTGTTAGCCAATACCGGCTCCAGGCCTGTATCCCCGCTCCATCACGGCCGACCCAATCTCCCATCAGGACATGCCGATTGGTATATAGATCGTGATAGTAGTTGTCCCAATAGATGTAGCGGCCGGGGACGTCCGTGCCTACGGTGTTGGTCAAAGGCGCTTCGACGCGAAGATCCAGCTTGGGAATTCCGGGGAATTGCGTCAGATAAATTCCGGGACTAAATCCAGCGCGGCGCGGTGCCGCAAGCGGGGAAGGATCGTCGGCTGAAATCGAATCGTTATAAATGGTCAGCCATTTTCGCACGAACGGAACGCGATAGCTGAAGTCAAAACCTCCGTCACGCTTCCCCGGATCTTTGTTGGCCGGCTTTTCGACGTAGCTTGTCGCGCTGAAGTACGTCAGAAAAAGCCGATCCAGCGTAAATGGCCGTCCCTCGCCGCCGACTTCGACGGTGCGAGTGAAACCAAATTCAAGATTTGGCGTCGGCTTGAAGCTGATTTTTTCACCGTGGAAAAAAGGCGCCGGGGAAAGCAGGTTTCCTTGCAGCCGCCCGAAAAACGCATCCCATCGCATCGGCCCGAGATACCGCCCAATCCACGGCAAATGAAAAGGCGAGACACGATCGATGTGGAACATGCGGACGGGCGCGGCATTGTCAGTGAAAAGCAAGGGACCACTTTCTCCGGGCCCCCACCACTGGCTTTCTTGCCCGTACGAGAGCTGCCAGTTTGCGAGGTTTAGACCAACGTAAGCGTCGAGAAGTCTCGCCTGATTGCGCTCTGGCTGCGGGCTAGCTGGCAATCCGGGATTGTCGTCGATGGCATCAATGGCGTTCTGGACCGCGAGTGAATTCTCCGGGCCAGACGGCGCGTGCTGAAATTCGCCACGCGCATAGACGACCCAGCGGCCCGACGTCGCCCATCCGGAGAAGCCATTAACGCTGTTGAAGCCTTGCTGAAAAGGCCGGCCAAAGTCGTTGTAAAGCGTTTGGCCAAAATGGTAGCCGTCGGTGAGCGGCGACCCGGAAATATCCGTGAATCGCCCGTAAACGGATTCGAGATGTATCGCGCGATTGCTGCCGCCCGCCAGAAGTGCAAGCTTCGGGGACAAACTCTTTGCGAAGCGAGTCGTAGAGTCGTACTGACATTGACTGGGGGCTTGCATCCTGGAGCCTGTCGCCTGCCTCGGCAACCATCCTGGCGCATTCGAGCCGGGTCCACGGACGCATGCCGAGAATGGCGTCGTTGATCGCACCCGTGGCGATCAAGCGGTCAAACAATGGATATATCCAGCTATCGAGCGGCACGTAAGGTGAACCCATTTGATGAGGCGTGCGGTCCGTTTCTACAACCGGTGTATCGGAGAGATTTTCCGCGATGCCTCCACTCAATTCGGGATTATGATGTGCGCGATAAACCTGCCAGCCCGTGAGCCACCCGATTCCACTTCCAACAAACGCGTCGGCAGGGAAGTGTTTCTCCCCGCGAACACGCGCAAACGTAATCGCCGTCGCGGCGCCGTATGCAAAGATTTTTGTGAAAGGTCCGGGGTACTCATGACTTATGACACTGGCGATGGCCCAAGCGGTGGTCGCATGGTTGGACGGAAAAGAATCGCCGCCTTGCCAGAATTTGCCGTGAGAGGCGTCGACGTTAGGCCGCTCTCTGCCGGTCGCATAGTTTAGGGTCGTTGAAACAAATAGGCCATCCAAGGCTGCCTCGCCGCTCAGAAGTCCCGCTTCTTGCTTATGTTCGTCGTGTGTGGCTTTTCCCAAAAAGTAGAGGCCAGCCCCTGCGCCTGCCATTCCCGCAAGGCCGTAGTTTGAAAGATGTGTGTAGCGGCGCAAAGTGGCGGGCGAATTCGACAGGTGGGAGCTCGCGTCTCGATCGGTCACCAAGAAACCTGCTGTAATTCCCGCAAATGGCACCAGCCATGTTGCCTCGCCTAGCCGAACGTGCGCCGGGCTTGTCCAGATGGCCTTCTGATCACGTGCGAGATTTTTGATCAAAGAAATCCCAAGCTTATTTTCTCGGGCGCCATCGGGTTGTGGGCCGGTCGGTGGAATTTCTACGGTGTTGGAAGGCTTTCCGTCCACGACCTCCTTCTTGGCCTCTTGCAGTGACTGTTTTTGGGAGACCCCCTCAGGAGACTGAGCAGCACTTGCGAAACAGATGACAAAACTCGTGCAACTAGCAAAACCCAACCATCGGAGTATGGTTTTTATTTTCATCGCTGCTTTTTCAGCACTCCACTCTTCGCGAATGAGGAATGCACAAGCTCGGCCATTCCAGTCGCGGGCACAACCTGCTTGTTAAGCGTTTTCTTATGAATGTGTTGCTGGTTTTCGCAAGGGAGTAGCGAGGGGCCAAAGCGAATTAAATGCGAAGGAGAGTTCCAAAATGGGATAGGACTGCTGAGACGAGTCGATCCGTCGGAAAGAGCGGATGCCAGAAAATCAATCGCAGATGAAAGGAAGATTTCTCAGATCGGCAGACGTAACTTCGCTTCGCAGCCCCGTCCGTCGCGGCGGTTCTGCAGCGTCAAGGTGCCCCCGTGCGCTTCTGCAATTTGTCGGCTGAGGACGAGTCCAATCCCGGAACCACCCGGTTTCGTTGTAAAGAACGGAACAAAGAGGTTTGCTGTGTTCGAAATTCCAGGGCCTTCATCGAGCACCGAGACTTCGAGATACGAACTGTAGCGCGACCAGGTGACCTTTACCCCGCCGCCTGTTTCGTGTGCCGCGTCCGCTGCGTTGTGAACCAAGTTGATCAAGAGCTGTTCTAGCTGATCGGCATCCGCGGAGATGACTAGAGGAGGCCCCTTCTCTAAGCGCACTTTGGCGCGCGCCTCGAGATTCGCGACGCGTGTGATCCATTCCGTCACATTGACAGGCGCGAGCGTCGGCTGCGGAAGCCGCGCGAGCCGTGCATAGGCGGCCATGAATCGCCCCAGCGCTTCCGTACGGGACCGTATGATTCCCAGTCCGTGGCGCATGTCTTCCAAAATGGAGGCAGCGGCGCCACCCTGTAGTTCCGGCACGCTAGCCGTCCCCATCAATCCGCTTTCCAAGCTCTGCGCTACGGATTGAATGGGTGCCAGCGAATTGTTAAGTTCGTGGCCAAGAACGCGGATGAGCCGTTGCCAGGCTTGCCGCTCTTCGTCGCGCAGCGCGCGGCTGAGGTCGCTTAGCACAATCAAATCGTGCGGCAACCCGCCCTGACGAAAGGAACCGCGGCGCACGCCCCAACGGCCTGACCCGCCCGGAAAACTAAGTTCCATTGTGCGCGCCGGATCACCATCGAGACATGCCTCGAGGCCCAGCTCCGCAGCTGTGAAGCCCAGCAACCGTTCGTTTGGCCTTGAGAGAAGGCGCTCGCCAGCACGATTGACAAGTCGCAATTTCCGCAAGTTATCGAACGTAAAGATCGCAACGTCGATCTCTTCCATCACTGCGCGCAGCAGCCCGGTTGCTTCGAGTGCGCCCAGTCGCTGCGAACGAAGCGTTTCGCTCAAGGCGTTGACTTCCAGCATCACTTCGCCCAGCGCGTCATCGGAGCGTGCTTCGCGGGCGCGGAAGGAAAAATCCTCTTCACGCATTGCGGAGAGGAGATTGGAAAGTGTTTGCAGGGAGAAAACCACGCGATGCCGCAAAGAAAGCGCGAAGCCTAACCACAGGCTCAGTATCAGAAACGTCAGCGTCCAGGCGGTCCGCGACGAATAAGCGCCGTTCCAGAGCAGAATCAGCGCGATCAACGAGCCGGGCAATCCCGCCGCCAGCGCAAGAAGCTGGATGCGACGTTCGTACGAAAGGCGTCTCATTCCAAGCCGTGCTTTTGCAGCCGGCGATACATCGCGCTGCGGCTGAGTCCCAGCGTCTTGGCCGCTTGGCTGACGTTTCCGTCGTGGCGCGCCAGCGTGCGCTGTATAAGGTGGCGCTCCACTTCATCAAGGCTCATCTCCTCGAGCCGCACAGTGCCGCCCGCAGATCCGGTGCGCAGGCCGAGGTCGGCGGAACGGACAAGCTGTCCTTGCGCGAGCAGAACGCCGCGCTCGACCGCGTGGTCGAGCTCGCGCACATTTCCCGGCCAGGGATGCTCAAGGAGAAGCTGCGTTGCGCCAGGGTCGAAGCCCGAAATGCTTTTGCGATAGCGCTGCGCATAGCCGCGGAGAAAGTGATGCGCCAGCAAGGCGATGTCCTCGCGGCGTTCGCGCAGCGGCGGAAGATGGATTTCGATGGTGTTCAGGCGAAACAAAAGATCCTGGCGGAAGCGTCCGGAGGCAGCCTCGGAAGTCACATCGGCGTTTGTGGCCGCCAAAACGCGAACGTTTACGCGACGTGTCGAGGAAGAGCCGACGCGTTCGAGTTCGCCGGTTTCAAGCACGCGCAAAAGTTTTGCCTGCAGATTCAGCGGCACGTTGGCGATTTCATCGAGGAAAAGGGTGCTGCCCTCGGCGAGTTCGAATCGTCCAACGCGATCGTTCCGCGCGTCGGTGAAAGCGCCTTTCACGTGGCCGAAGAGCTCGCTTTCGAACAGGCCCTCGGAGAGGCCGCCAGCGTTCACTGTGACCATCGGCTTCCCTGCGCGCTGTGAAAGCGCGTGCAACGTCTGCGCTACAACTTCTTTACCCGTGCCGTGCTCGCCGGTGATCAGCACGCTGGCGTCCGACGGTCCCACGCGGCCGATCAAATCAAGTACTGGTTGCATCACAGCCGCCTCCGCGATGAGCGTGGGGCGCGATTCGGCGCGGAGAAGGCGATTCTCCGCCTCCAGACGCGACGCCTGCCGCAGCGCGTTGCGAAGATCAATCTGAGTGCGCAGGATCGTCAGCAGCCGCGCGTTGTCCCACGGCTTCTGTATGAAGTCGCGAGCACCTCGCCGCATGGCTTCCACGGCGACTTCCACGCTGCTCCACGCGGTCATCACCACCACGGGCAAAGTCGAATCCGCCGCCTGGATACGGCTCAGCAAATCGAGCCCCTCCTGGCCGGAAGTCGTGTCGCGCGCGTAGTTGAGATCCATGAGCACGGCGTCGAACTCCCGTGACTCGATGGCCGCGAGCGCCTCGGCAGGCGAGGCCGCGGATTGCGTCTCGTAGTGCTCTCGCTTGAGCAACAAACGCAGCGCGTCGCGGATATCCGCCTGATCGTCGGCCACAAGGACGCGATAAGGATGAATCGTAGGGTTTTTCATTCGTGTCGGAAGATAATTTCAACTCAAAATGGGTTTGTATTTAACCCACTAGTTAAATACGCACTCGCTCAAAAATTGCTGCTTAATGCCATCTTGAACCAATACAATCAATAACTTAGCCTTGCAATACGAGCTGATCCAATTCGCGGAGCTGCGTCCGATAAAAATCGAGCAAACACTCATCAACTGCCAGTACGCCCGCGTCAGCCCACCCGCGCTGCATTGCTCGTTTCGCTGACCACCCAGCCGTCTTTCATCTGTACGACGCGGTGGCCATACGCTGCGTTCCTCTCTGAGTGCGTCACCTGGATGATGCTCGTGCCGGCTTCATTCAGCCTCCGGAATAGCTCCATGATCTCTTCGCCCTGCGCAGAGTGAAGATTACCCGTAGGTTCGTCCGCAAGAATCAGCTTCGGGCTTTGAATCACTGCGCGCGCGACGCCCACGAGCTGCTGCTGACCGCCGGAGAGCTGGTTGGGGAACAGGTCTTTTTTGCCGACGATGTTGAAGCGGTCGAGAATGTCGCAAACAAGACTGACGCGCTCCTTGTGCGGCACGTTCTTGTAGGAAAGCGGGATCTCCAGGTTCTCGTACACCGTCAAGTTGTCAATCAGGTGATAGCTTTGAAATACGAAGCCGATGTTGGCTTTGTGAAGCTCATTGCGCTTTTTTACGTTGAGCCGGTGGACCGGTTCGCCATTGAAGTAGTATTCGCCCGTCCACGAACCGTCGAGCATTCCGATAATGCTGAGGAGCGTTGACTTTCCGGCTCCCGATGGGCCCATGAAGGTGACAAATTCGCCCGGCTGAATATCCAATGACACGCGGCGCAAAACGTAAAACTTGCTGCCGCCCGCTTCGTAAACCTTCTCCATGTTTCGCAACTGAATCAGAGGTTCCACTCTCGCTCCTTGGGCGTTACTTAGATAACGCCCGAATTCTCATTCCGTTTCGAGACTATCACATTCAAATCTACACCTGCATGCACTGTGGCGCGAATGGCCGTCCAGCGCGGGAGGGTTTTCGCGCAGGAACGGCAGGACGCCCGCGTGCCCGCTATTCTGGGCGACGGAAGCCGGCTCACTCGTAACGCAGTGCGGCGATGGGATCAAGGCGCACGGCACGCCGCGCGGGGAGATAACAAGCGACTGTCGCGACTGCAGCCAGCAGCAAGGGCAGTCCTACAAAGGCGAATGGATCGGCAACTCTTACACCGAAGAGGAGGCTGGAAAGGGCATACGCCAGCCCCAAAGCCAGCGGCAGACCGATGGCCATACCGACGATGGTAAGAAACACACCGTTTCCCAGGATGAGTTTCTGAACGTCCCTTGACGACGCGCCCATGGCCATGCGAACGCCAATCTCGTGCGTACGCTCGCCTACAGAGTATGACATCACGCCATATATCCCGACCGAAGCGAGGACCAATGCAATCAAGCCAAGGATGGCCATCATCGCCGCGACGTAGGCGATGCCGACAATCGAGTCGGTGATGACCTTGTCGAATGGTTTCACGTCGAAAAGCGGTAGATTCGGGTCAACCGCTGCGACCTGGCTTCGCACCTGCTGGATTACATTTAAGGGATCGCCTTCGGTGCGCAATACCAAGGAAGTGTAGAACGGAGGAGACTGACGGTAAGTTCGGTAGATAGTCGGCAATTCTTGCTTATTGATCCAGCTGTAATGGACATCGTCCACGATCCCTACGATCGTCATCCACGGACTGTCCGCGTCCGCTTTTCCAATCTTGATTTTCTTTCCAAGGGGGTTTTCCCCGGGAAAGTATCGCGTCGCCAGAATCCTGCTGATATCCGCAACCGGCAGTGTGCCGTCAGAATCAGAATTGCTCAATGCTCGGCCGTCTCGCAGACCGATATTCATCAACCGGAAGTAATTCGGGCTGATTGTCTCGATGATCGAGCTGTTCATCTCACCGCGCGCTTGCGGAGCGCGTCCTTCGATCGTGAATATATTCAAATTGGCGCCCCCTCCGTTTGCATATGGCACGGATGTGGCAAGCGCGGCCGATTCAACCCGCGGAATCGAGGCAAGCCGCTGCAGCACTTGTTCATGGAACGCCGCGCGCCCGGGCTTTTGCGCATATTGATCGTTCGGCAGGCTCAAAGTGAGCGTCAGGACCGCTTCGGGGCGATAGTTTTCATGCACGCTGAGCAGCGCGCGAAAACCCTTCACGAGCAGCCCAGCACCCACCAGAAGGACGAGCGCGAGAGCAATCTCAGCAACGACAAGAACACTTCGCAAACGGTGACGCGCGGGCCCGGTGCCCGCTCCCCGGCCGCTCTCCTTTAGAGTTTCACTGATGTTCGTCTGCGAATGGAGCCAGGAGGGTGCGATTCCCGAGAGAATCCCGCTGACGACCGCGATAGCCAGCGTGAACAGAAATGCGTTGGAATCGAGGCTTATCGTATTCCAGCCGGCGATAAATCTCGCAACTTCCGGCGGCATGTGATTCACAATCAAATAAACCCACCACTGAGCGAAAACCAGACCAAGGACAGAGCCCGCCAGCGATAGCAACACACTTTCCGTCAGCAACTGCCGAATTATGCGGCTCCGGCTCGCTCCCATTGCGGTGCGCACAGCCAACTCTTTGTGCCGGCCCGTCACCCGGGCAAATTGCACGTTGGCCACATCGGCGCAGGCAATCAGCAGAACGAAAGCCACGGCGCCAAGCAACAAAAAAGTGAACTGCCTTGTGAGGTCGCCCGCGGCAAATTCGCTGATCGTCATTACACTCAGATTTCCAACCATTGTAAACATCAGGGAAGGCCTCAGCTTGGCGCGCCGTGATGGTGCGCATCTCGGCGGAGGCTTGCGCGACGCTAACTCCCGGCTTCAGCCGCGCCAGCACCCACAAATTGCGCTCATCACGCACCGCGCGCGCTTTCACATCGAACGAGAGCGGCACCCACGCTTCCGCCGGCTTCGGGAAGTCAAATCCTTTTCCCATCACCCCGACAATAGTGAAAGTCTTGCCGTAGACCTTGACACTCTTGCCGAGAATATTTGGATCGGAAGCGTAGCGCCGTTCCCAGAGACCGTAGCTCAGGATGATTTCCTGATCCTTGCCGCGCTGCTCTTCTTCGAGCAAGAAAGAGCGGCCAATCGTTGGATGAACGCCGAGGAGATCGAAAAAATTCGCCGTTACTTCGAAGCCTTGAACTTTTTCAGGTTCCCCTTGGCCGGTTAGATTAAGGGCGTCCCACCGGTACGCGCCCATTTGTTCGAAGGAATGCGCCTGATTCTGCCACTCAAAATAGGTCGCGGGCGCGATCGAATTCATGTCGACGTTTTGCGCGGGCCGCGAATCGACCAAGGCGACAAAGCGGTCCGCGTTATCGAAGGGAACGGGATGGAGCAGAAAGGCTTCGGCCACGCTGAACATCGCCGTATTGGCGCCGATGCCCAGCGCCAGTGCCGCAACGCACACCAAAGTTGTAAGCCGATGCTTAATGAGCATCCGCACACCATAGCGGATGTCCTGCCAGATCGTTTCCATAGAGCGCCCCCTACCGGACGCCCTTAAGCGGTTACTCCGGCTTCCTTGGTTTCCTCGACGATGCGGCCGTCAAACAGGTGAATCGTGCGTTCGGCGAAATTCGCATAGCGCTGGTCGTGGGTCACCATGCAAACCGTCGCGCCATTGCGATGCAGATCGCGCAGCAACTCCATTACGGCTTCGCCGTTCTTCGAGTCCAAGTTACCTGTCGGCTCGTCGGCCATCAGGATGAGAGGATCGCCGACCAAAGCGCGAGCCACGGCCACGCGCTGTTGCTGACCGCCCGAGAGCTGGGAGGGATAATGCCGCAGCCGGTGCGCCATGCCGACGCGCTCGAGCGCGTTCTGCACCTTCTGCTTGCGCTCCGTGGAGCTCGTGCCGCGGTAGGTTAGCGGCAGCTCGACGTTTTCGTACACGGTGAGGTCGCCGATCAGGTTAAACGCTTGGAAGATGAAACCGATCTCGCGATTGCGGATGCGGGTGCGCTCGCTGATCGTGAGCTTCCCGACGGGTTGTCCGTTCAGCATGTAGCTTCCGTCGCTCGGCGAATCGAGGAGCCCCAGAATCGAGAGAAGGGTTGACTTGCCGCAGCCCGAAGGCCCAGCGATGGAAATATACGTACCTTTCTTGATCTCCAGGTGAATCTCCTCAAGTGCGTGTGTCTCTACTTCGTCCGTGTAGAAAACCTTCTTTACGCCTTCCATTTTGATGAGTGTGGTTCCGTCTGCCATTTCGTCTCCTTAACCAATTTTAGTCTTGAAACTCAACTTGCAAATTCGTTTTGCCGTGCCCCAACTGCCGTGCCACCTGCCAAAAGCCGTTTCACTTATTGGTATCGCAACGCCACCAAAGGATCCACACGTGTTGCACGCCTTGCTGGAATGAAGCATGCCGCAAGTGCGATAAGTCCGATCAAAACCAAACCCAAGGCGTAGACCGCCGGATCACCCGCGTGCACGCCATACAACAGCGATTCGCTGAACCGGGCCAGCCCATACGCAAGCGGAAGGCCCACTGCAACTCCGATCAATACCATCGAGCCCACTTCCTTCACGATCAGCAGCCGCACCTGGCCGGCCACCGCGCCCAGCGCCATACGGATGCCAATCTCGCGCGTGCGCTGCACAACAACGTACGCCAATACACCGTAAATACCCAGGGCTGCGAGCAGCGCCGCAAGACCTGCAAAGCTTGCCGAAAGTGTCGCAACCATCCGCGCAGAAAACAAATCTTCATCCACGATGCGTTCCATTGTCTTCAGATCGTACAGCGGCAAATTGGCGTCCATTTGTCGCACGACCCCCTGAAGACTCGACGCCAGTAGCAGCGGATCCCGTTCCGACCGCATGTAAAAGGTCATGCCCGTAATTTTTGTCCTTTGCGCATAAGGAATATATACGTATGGCTGGATCGTGCTGTTCACATGCTCCTGCTTGACGTCCTTCACTACTCCAACAATCTCGATGTCCGGCTTAACGCCGTTCCCGCCGCCAAAGGCAAAGTGCATGCCCAGCGGATTACGTCCCGGGAAGAACCGCTTGACCATCGCTTCGCTCGCGAGCGCTACCTTCGGCGCCGTCGCTCCGTCCGCTTCCGTTAATTCTCGTCCGGACAGCAGAGGTATTCCCAGCGTCGAGAAGTAATTGGGACTGATCGCGATGCGGTCCACGTCTTGGAGCTCTTCAGGGATCTGGACGCCTCCCTCGGCAGTAATGTTGCTCCCCTCGTCGTCGCCGGAAAGAGTGGGAACATCTCCTGAGCCTACTGAGCGCAGTCCCGGTATGGCCGCCAGCCGCGCGCGCATCTGATCGTACAGCGCAATCGACCGCGGTGTGTCATATCCATTGAGAGACGGCTGGATCGAGAACGCAATCACATTGTCGGTCTTCATCCCTAGGTCTTGGTTTCGCAGGTTCCACAGCGAACGCGTAAAGAGCCCGGCCCCGGCAAGCAGTAGCATCGTGAATGCAACTTGCCCGGCAACCAGCACTTTTCGGAAGCCCACGTGAGACACGCTTGCGGAAGAAGTTGACCCTTGGTCCTTAATGACATCAGAGACACCCAAGCGCGTGACCCGCCAAGCGGGAATCAAACCGAAGAAAACTCCGGAGAGCAGCGTCGCTCCGATCGCAAATGCCAAAACGTTTGGATCGAGCTTTTCCGTCAACCCCTGAACTCCTGCGTTGGCAACCACGATCGGGGTGAGGATTCTCATCAGCCATGTGCCGAGCAAAACGCCCAGCGCGCCTCCGCCGAACGCGCACAAGAGGCTCTCCGCGAGCAGTTGCCGGATCATCCTGCCGCGGCTTGCTCCCATCGCCGTCCGGATTGCAAATTCGCGCTGCCGCGAGGCCCCTCGAGCAAGCAGCAAGTTCGCCACGTTCGTACATGCAATCAGCAGCACAAGCGCCACCATCACAAATAGCGTAATGATTTGTCCCCCGGAGTCGCGCTGCACGACCGTGCGTCCTCGGGCTCCCGACGACAGAACAATTCTCTTGTCCAGAAATCGCTTGCGCTTCTCTTCATTCCAGCCGGACTTGATTTGCGGCAGTTGCTCCTCAAGCAGCGGCTTGTATGCAGCGTTGATTCCTGCTTCAGCCTGCTTTTCGGAAACTCCGGGCTTGAGCCGCGCCAAGAGCGTCATCCAATAGTCGTTCCACTTGTCGAGGGTCTCCCCATACTGCGTCATCTGCTGCGTCATCATCATCGGCACAAATAAGTCTGGCGTTTTGCCAACCTGCACACCGGTAAAGCCCGGCTGCGATACGCCTACCACGGTCATCTCGACGTTGTTGACCAGAAGAACTTTGTTCAGAACGCTCGGATCGCCTCCGAAATGCCGCGTCCAGTAAGAGTGGCTCAACACCACGACCGGTTGAGCTCCAGGCACTCGGTCGTCATCCTGACTGAACACACGTCCGATCGCCGGCCGAACTCCAAGCACTTCAAAATAGTTTCCGGAGACAACTTCTCCTGACGCCCTATCCGTCTGACCGTGACTCGCGACGCTTGCCGAAAAGCCGTACCGCGCCAGTATTCCCGAAAATACAGAATTCGTATCTCGCAACCCCTTGTACATCGGGTAAGAAAAAGATTCTGTCGAGTCGCCATCGCTCGAAACGTGTCCCGTCACCGGCCCAGGCGCCCGCAAAATCACTAGCTCATTGGGATTCTGGATTGGCAATTCGCGCAACAAAATCTGGTTCATCAAGGAAAAGATCGCCGTATTCGCGCCGATTCCGAGAGCCAGAGTAATCACGGCAATCGCCGTAAATCCCGGACTCTTCGCCAGCATGCGCAATCCGAACTGAATGTCTTTCCACAAGATCTGCATTACGCGCTCCGCGCAATTTTCGTCGAAAAAAACCAGCTATTCATAACGCAACGCCTCGATCGGATCGACCCGCATCGCCCGCCGCGCAGGCATCCACGCCGCAACGAACGCCGCGACCAATAGCAGCGACAGCGCCGCTCCAACCGGCCACGGATCACGCACCGACACCTGAAACAGCAGAGACTGAAGCAACTTCACGGCATACCAGCTTCCGAGGAGTCCCAAGAGCGCTCCCCCAATCGTCCACCGCGCCACATTGGCCATGACCATCTTCAAAATCGTCTGCGGTGACGCCCCCAGCGCCATGCGCACTCCAATCTCCTGCGTTCGCTGCGCCACAAGGAAGCCCACCACTCCGTAGATGCCAATCGCCGCCAGCATGACACCGATCCCAGCGAAAATCGTCAGCAACACCGCATTGAATCGCGGCCGCTCCGAAAGCTCACCCACCCGCTGATTCATCGTCTCCATCGTCACCGGCACACTTGGGTCAAGACTCGCCGTCTCCTGCCGCAGCCACTTGGCCACCGTCTCCGGGTTCATCGGCGTCCGCAATGTCACATGCGCCACCCGAAAGTACCCCTCGCTGTCCACCTTCCAAGGAACGTAGTACTCAGGGTCAGACGGTTCTGCCAGCCCGTTGTTTCTGACATCCGACGCAATTCCCACAACTTGCCGCCATGGCCCCTCTTGCCTCATCCTCAAACTCTTTCCCAACGCATCCTCACCAGGGAAAAGCCTCATCGCCAGAGTCTCGCTCAAAACGACGGGATTCACGTTTGGTGCCGTGTCGGCCGCCGAAAACGCTCGGCCTCTCACAATCGGCACTCCAAGCGCGGAAAAGTATCCCGGCGACACTGACCGCCAGCCAACCATTCCTCCCGTGCCCTCGGCCGCACGCGGCCTACCCGGAATTTCAATTTGGGAATAAATCGTGGCTTGCGACCCTCCCGAAGGCGGTAACGTGTCGCTGATGGCCATCGCTGTCATGCCTGGCATCTGTTGCAAGCGTGTCTCAAGCTCATCAAAGAAAGCCACTTGCCGTTGCGAGTCCGGGTACCGGTACTCGGCAAGCGAAATCTGTGCTGTCACGACGCTCTGCGCATTCATTCCAAGCGGAACACTCTGCAATCTCCACAAGCTGTGCAGCAGCAATCCAGCACCCGTCAATAGAATCAAGGACACGGCAACCTGCGACGCTACAAGTATTTGACGTAGCAACCCTCGAGATGTCTGGCGGGCTTCTCTACCGGTCAAAAACTCAGGCGAAGGTTTCTGCATGGCCGGTGCCAGTCCAAACAGCGCTCCCGACACAAGCGACACACCCATCGTAAAAAGGACCACTCGCGTATCCAGCCCAGCTTGCTGCAAGCGCGGAATCCCTTCCGGAGCAATGGATTCAAACAGTTGCAACAGGGAATACGCAACCCAGCACCCGATGGTTCCCCCAATTATTCCCAGAAGCAGGCTTTCGGTCAGATTTTGGCGAACCAGCCTCGACGGACTCGCCCCAAGAGCCGCTCGAACCGCCATCTCTCTCTGCCGGCCGCTGGCTCGTGCGAGCAGCAGGTTCGCTACGTTCGTGCATGCCACGAGCAACACCGCCAAAACAGACCCAAGCAATATCCAGGAGGCCGCTTTGGAATCAGATACTTGGCGGTCCCGCAGCGAACGCACGCTGAGCCGCACTTCTTTCTGGAACTGTGGCGGAACATACTGCAGCGACTTTTCATACAGAGGCTGTAGCGCGGCCCTTGATTGTGCGATGGTGACTCCCGGTTTCAGCCGCGCGAACGCCCGCAGCACGGGCTGCGGCCCATTCCTTTGCAAGCCAGCTTCGTCCAGCGCCTGCGGAACAAGCATGTCCGTCTTGCTAAGCGTGGGCATTTCAAAATCGGCAGGCAGCACTCCAACGACGGCCGTCGGCTGTCCGTCCACCGAAATGCTCTTGCCCACAACCGCTGGATCACTGGCAAAGCGCGAGCGCCACAATCCGTACGTAATCAGCGCAACATGCGCTGCATGTGGCCGGTCTTCTTCCTTCGTGAAGTTCCGTCCCAGCAGCGGCTGAATCCCAAACGTGGGCAGAAATGTTGCCTCCACAAGCGCGCAATTAAGTCGAACAGGATTCTGTTCCGTCAAATCGCAATCTGCTCCGCCCGGCGTAAACGTCGTCATCGATTCGAACGGCATCTGCTCCGCGCGCCATTCGACATAATCCTTCGCCAGCATGAACTCCCGCGGCTCAATCGGAGCAAACAAGCCAAATGCCACAAGCTGCTCATCGTGAGGGTAGGGAAGACTGCGGAACAGAATCCGGTCTACCACGCTGAAAACTGCCGATGTTGCGCCAATCCCCAGCGCAAGTGTCAGCACCGCGACGATCGTAAACGCCGGCTTGTTCGCCAGCATTCGCAGCCCGTAACGAATGTCTTGCCACAGCATCAACACGCGCCTCTCCCACTTAAACTCTTCTCGCCGCAGCCAGCACTATTCATAGCGCAGCGCGACAACCGGATTCACTTTCGTCGCTCGCCGCGCCGGAACGTAACTCGCCAGCAGCGCGGTTCCCAGCAAGAACGAAGGCACAAACAAAAACGCAATCGGATCACGCGCGCTGATCCCAAACAGCATCGAGGAAAGAACCCAAGAGACGCCAGCGCAACCTGCAATGCCGATCGCGCCGCCGATCAGGACCGGACGCATGTTCTGCCGCAGCATCAGGCTCATCACGTCGCGCCCGTCCGCCCCCAGCGTCATTCGAATGCCAATCTCGCGAGTCCGCCGGCTCACCGCGTAGGACACCACCCCATAGACTCCGATAGACGCGAGTAGCAGCCCCAGCGCACCCAGCGAGCCTGCAAGTGCGGCCACGATGCGCGCCGGTGTCCGCCAAACCTCCATGTTGTCTTCAAGCCGCGTCACATCCACCATCACGTCCGGGTCCAGCCCGCTCGCTGCATCTCGGACGCCAGCCGCGACGGCCGCAAAACTGCCGCCGCCATGAATCATCAGATGGAGTTCCGACTGCACCTTCGGTCCTGCAGGTAGATACACATAAAGCTTCGCCTTCTCGCCGAGATGGGATACTTGCGCATCCTTCGCAATTCCGATGATCTGCAGATCGGTATCGCTTCCCTCGCGCAAAATCTTTCCGATCGGATCCTCTCCAGGCCAGAATTTTCGCGCGGTCGTTTCCGTAACGATCGCCACCTTTGCTCCGGCGCGCACCTCTTCTTCCGTGAAGTCCCGACCGCGCACGATGGGGATTCCCAGCATCGAAAAGTATCCCTGTGAAATCGCGTCGTTTTCTATTTCATACTCGTCGGGTTTTCCGGGAATGGAGAATCCCGTGAAGCTATGTTCGTCGCTGAGCGGAGTCTCGCGCGCCTCGGCGATTCCGTCTATGCCCGGCAACGCTGCCACTTTTTCTTTCAATCGCTGCTCAAACTCGGCTGCGGGCTTCTCTTTGTATCCCTGCGTCCGCAGGTCCAAAGACACAACCGATATTCCATTCATCGCAAAGCCCGGATCAACGGTCTGAGCAAAATAAAGTCCGCGCAAGAGCAGCCCCGCAGCGATGAGCAGAATCATGCAAACCGCTACTTGCGCTGCCACCAGCGAATGCCGCAGAAGGCCGCCGCCCGCACGTCCGCCCACTCCGCCGTCAAGGTTTTTCAAGGCGGTGTTCAAGTCAGCGCGGGATGCTTGCAGCGCTGGTGCCAGTCCGAACGCCACTCCGGTAATAAGCGTCAGCAACAACGCATAGCCGAGCACTCGAATGTCGGGCGTCAGATTCAAAGCCAGAGGCGGGAACCCATGCGGCAAATGAGAAATTACAAAATGCGAGATTCCTTCGAAGGACCAGAAAGCAAGAATAGATCCAAGCGCGCCTCCCATCAGCGCCAACATCACGCTTTCGGTCAGCAATTGCCGGATCAATCTCCACCGGCTCGCTCCCACCGAAAGTCTCACAGCGATTTCCTTCTGGCGCGCCGTCGCACGCGCCAGCATCAAGTTCGCCACGTTTGCGCAAGCGATCAGCAGCACCAAGCCAAAGCCAATCAAGATTACGGCAGCCGCTCCCATCACAAAATTGTGCTCTTCCGGCCTGCCTAGAAACGTCGCCGTGCGAATCGCCAAAGAAGTCGCGCGTCCCGGATGCTGCTGATCAATCCGGCTGGCGATGACACTCAGGTCCGCGCGTACTTGACCCATCGAAACGCCTGGCCGTACTCGTCCCAGCAGCGACAGCCAACTCACATTGGCATCGCCCAGAAAATCGCGGTCCGGTTCCATCGCTGCCTGCATCGTGATCGGCGCCCAAAACGTGCTTGGGATCGGCTCTGTGCCCCCAAATCCCCTTGGCGCAATTCCGATTACGGTAAACGCGGTGCGATTCAGAATCACTCGTTTGCCGATAAGCGAAGTGTCCGCGCCAAACGCGCTTTGCCACAATTCATCGCTCAGAACAACCACTGTTCCCGCTCCGGGCGCCGCGCAATCTGTCTCCACAAACCCGCGCCCTTCCGCCGGTCTCACACTCAGCACATCAAAGTAATTGCAAGAAGTGAGTTGACCGTAGAGCTGTCTCGCTCTTCCGCCCGCCAGCGTCGCGCTTAGGAACGGCTCGTAGGCCAGCAAGCCGGAAAAAACATGATTGTTCGCGCGATAGTCCTGATATTCGGAATAAGAAAAGAGCGTCGGCTCACCGTGAACATTGCGCGTTGTTTTTCCGTGGAAAATCTGGTCTACGCTGACAACCTGTCCGGCGCTCGGCACCGGCAGCATGCGCAGCGCAGCTCCATTCAGGACGGAGAAAATTCCGGCGTTCACACCAATGCCCAAGGCAATCGCCAGCACGGCGACCGCCGTGAACCCCGGGTTTCTCCCGAGCATGCGCAATCCGAACCTGATGTCTTGCAATAGGATTTGCATCAGCCCCTCCTACTCATAGCGCAGCGCCACCATCGGATCCACGCGCGTCGCTCGCCGTGCCGGGATGTAACACGCCAACACGCCTACGAAGACCAGCAACAAGCCGACGGCCGCGAATGTCCACGGATCCGTGGCGTGAACTCCGAAGAGAAGACTCTGCAAGAATCGGGTCACCGCGAAAGAAGTAATGATCCCGGCCGCCGCTCCGAAAGCAACCAGCACAAGACCCTGCTTTATGACCATGCGCAACACATCCCGTCGTTGCGCGCCTAACGCGGCACGAATCCCGATCTCGCGCGTGCGCCGCGCCACCTCGTAAGAGAGCAATCCGTATAGCCCAATGCACGCCAGCAGCAATCCCAGTAATCCGAAAAGGGAAGAAAGACGCGCGACCAGGCGCTGACCGAAAAGCAGTCGATCGATCGTCTGCGTTTGTGTGCGCACGCCGAAAACGGGCAGGTTCTCATCCACATCGTTCACGATCCGCCTGACCGCAGGGATGAGCGCACTCGGGGCAGCCGCCGAACGCAATGCAAAGGTCAGCTCGCCATTTTTTAAGGGAATGTAAGCTGTCGGCTCATCCGCTTTTCGCATGTCGTCATACTTCGTATCCGCCACCACGCCGACGATTTCACGCTGTGGATCGTCCTTATCTGTTCCGCCAAAATGCATTCCGATTGCGTCTCTCGACTCCAGGAATTTGTGGACGAATGCCTCGTTGACGACTGCTACCTCTTGCTTCGAACGCATGTCCGCCACTCGAAAAGTACGCCCCTTCACTAGCGGGATTCGCATCGTTTCAAAAAAGTCCGGACCGGCAGCCAACATCTGGGTTTCAACGGTGCTCTTCGCGCTCTGTCCTTCGACATGCACGCCCGAAGTCCACAGTCCTCCGTCCAATAGTGCGTCCGAGGAATAACTCGCGGAAATAACTCCTGGCAAAGCCACGAGCCGCCGCTCGAGTTCGTCGTACACGTTCTGAATATTCTCTTTTTTGTAACCCGCGAGCGTCGGGTCGACCGAGAAGAGCAAAACGTTTCGCGTGTCAAATCCCGGATTAATATTCCTCAACTTCTCCAGTGTGCGCAGCAATAGACCCGCTCCAATCAACACAACCATCGACAGCGCGACCTGAGCTACTACCAGCGAACTGCCCATTCCGAAACGTCTGCCGCCCGCGTGGCTTGCAGCCGATAGGCTTCCCGAGTTTTCCTTGAGCACGGGCGCGATGTTGACGCGTGTTCCGCGGAACGCCGGCGCCAGTCCAAAGCCAATTCCCGTTAGCAGCGCTACAGCAATCGTGAAAACGAGCACAGTCGCATCGGGCTGCACATCGATATTCAGTGGAGAATACGAATTCGCGGCGAGAAACGACGCCAGTCCTGCTGCGCCCCAGTAAGCGAGGAAAATGCCCAGTACCGCCCCCGCAGCCGAGAGAAGTACGCTTTCCGTCAAGAGTTGCTGAATCACCCGGCCGCGGCCCGCTCCCATCGCCAGCCGCACCGCCATTTCTTTCTCGCGCGCCGTCGCGCGCGCCAGCATCAACCCCGCAACGTTTGCGCACGCAATCAAGAGCACTATGCCAACCGCCGCCATCAATAAATAAAGAGGCACTCCGAACATGGAGCGAATTCCAGTCAGCGCTTTCTGCGCAGGCAGCAGCGTGACTTTTGGATTGTCGGAATCTTTTAAGGCGGGTTTTTCTCCATGCAGTGTTTCATTCCGGAAGAGCAGGCTCACCGCCTCCTGCGCCTGCGGCAACGGCGTCCCCGGTTTCATTCGCCCAACGAGGGTCAGCCACCAGTTTCCCGCGTCAATCGATCCTCTGCCCCAGGGCAGTCCTAGTGGGATAAGTTGCGTAAGGGGTAGCCACATGTCCAGTGACTTCCCTGGCGTCAGTCTTGTGAAATTCGGATCACTCACGCCAACCACGGTGAACGAAACACCATTCAACCGAATTGTTTTCCCAATTGCTCCGGAAGAGCCGCCAAACGCGCTTTGCCAATATCCGTAATTCAGCACCACCACCGGCGCCGCGCCGGGTGACTCATCAGCGGGTTGAAGCGTCCTCCCAAGCGCGGCCGGCACGCCCAACACTTGGAAGTAATTCCCGGAAACGAGCTCACCGCGGGCCATGCTCGCCGGACCATTCCCACTGAGATCCAGTTGTGCCGGGCCAGCGAAAGCCATAATGTTTGAAAAAAGGTCTTTCTCAGCCCGGATCTCCTTGAACATCGGATAGGAGAACGAGCAGCCGCCGTAGTTCGATCCGCGCCATTCCGTGGCGCTGCAGTCGCCATAGCTGCTTGAGCCAATATTTTCCGGCCTTCCGTGGGCGGACCATCGCAGCACAACCAGTTGCTCGGGATGGTGCACCGGCAAAGACTGCAGCATGACTGCGTTGACCAAGCTGAAAATCGCGGTATTTGCGCCGATGCCGAGGGCCAGCGTGGCAACGGCAACTGCCGTGAAGCCCGGGTTCTTCGCCAGCATTCGCAACCCGTAGCGAATGTCTTGCCAGAGAGTCTGCACTGGGCCTCCGCAAGAAACGCACAACTTCCATTTACGCGATGAAAGAAATTAAACGCCGAACTCTTTTGCGGGCCTGCCGCCGTCCACGAAGAATCCGCACTACTTCAGCCGGATGCGGTCGAAAGCGTCCCAGGCCGACATGTCGGACAGAATCACCTTGTCGCCCACTTTCAACCCATCAAGGATTTCAATCGTGTTTACGGAACTCCGTCCCAGCTTCACGTTTACACGCGTTGCTTCCGCGCCATCTTCTACGATCTTGAAAAGTCCAATCGTGCTGTCGGACTGACCATGTACCGGCCTGCCGACGTACAGCACATCCTTCAAATTCTCGAGTGTGATGGTGCCGTCCACGCTCAGGTCCGGCCTCGCACCTAGGGGAAGCGGATCGTCTATGGATACGTCCACGCTCACCGTGCCGTTCACTACCGATGGATCGATTCGCGTAACGTGTCCTCCAACAATCCCGTTCCGCGTATCAATCGAAGCCTTTTGCCCGATCGTCACGTCCTTCGCTTGTGTTTCTGCGATCTTGATTTCTGCTTTCAGCTTCTTTGGATCAGCCACGCGCGCTAGATTTGTCCCTGGCGTTATGTGCTGCCCGACTTCTACTGGGACTAGCTGCAATACGCCGTCAATGCCCGCGCGAACATGCAGCGCATCCAGCTGGCTCTTTTTCAGTTGATAGAGAGCCTTCGTCTCATCCACTTTTGCCTGTTGCGCGGCTATCCGCGCATTTCCGGAATCCGTCGCAATTCTGGTCTTTTCGCTCTCGAGCTGAGCGCGAATCGCCAGTTGCTCCTCCTTCACCCTTGACAGATTCTCAATGAGCTGCGCTGCTGAGGCCTTCTTTCACAAGTTTCACATCCACGTCGTGCTGGATCTTCGCCTGTTCGTAGTCGCTTCGCACTCCAGCTTCTGTTGCCTTTTGGTTCATCAGATCGCTGTTCACTTGCACCCGAAGGTTCGCCAAATCTGCTTCCGCGCCTCGCAGTTGGAGTTCCGCGTCGAGCGCGGTTTGCGACAAAGTGGGGTCGCTCAGTTCCATAATGATGGAACCTGGCTTGACGATTGCCCCAGGGCGCAATACCCAGCGGTCCACGCGCGAATCCGTTTGCGCCGCGATCCATCGGATGTCTTCGGGAACAAGCGTCCCCAGCCCACGTACTTCGCGGAGCATCGGCCCGCGCTTCACCGTGTCGGACCAAATCGTCCCGGCGTCAACCGACGGCGCGGCTGGCCTCAGCTTAGACAGCGCATACGTCACGCCACCCACCAAAATGATGGCCACGGTGCCGTACACAATTCGGCGGATTTTTTTGGCTCTTGCGTTAGAAGGTCGTTGGATGTCCATAGTCGTTATGGCCTTTCATAGGCGCAAATCCTTTGCCCAAGAGAATTCGTCTAAAGCTTCGATTTGTCAACGGCTTACGGCACATAGCCTATCCTGCGCTTGTGCTATTTTGGCCGGATATGGGAATCCCTGTCCCATGATCGGACAAGTCCATTCATTCATAGGCGTCCAGGCTCTCCATTCGACGCTCCATATACCCCATATAATTGATACGTCTATATTACATCATTGTTCCCAGTCGCTTTGCGCCTTGGACAAGTTCCCCTATGGCAGGGTCGCAACTCGATCGCCAAGCAAGCGCTCGCACCCGATTCTGACGTGCCTTTGTCGGCATGACAGGCGAGACAACCGTGTAACAGCTTCAAACTGAGGCAAAAGACCTAGCCGATTCAACCCCAGCAATACTACAAAATCATTAGAGCAATTCTTGAGCAGTAGTATAGGCTTCCATCCCCATGGAACCGTGGAGATTGCGCCAAGTCTCAAACTCCGCGAAAAAAGCGGAGTCTTGCCCTGCAAAACCTGAATCGGAGGGAACACAAATGAAACTCGCTCGAATCCTTGCCAAAGGAACGATCACGCTCACTTTGCTGGTTGCCGCGGTCTATATCTCTGCCGCTGACGCGCCTTCCGTCACCATAAAAGGCTACGTCATCGATTCCGCTTGTGCCTTTACGAAAGATCTCAGCAAGCCCATCAGCAAACAGTGTGCAACGTCTTGCGCAGGCGCCGGCTCGCAGCTCGTCATCCTCGCCGACGACGGCACCATCTACTGGCCCATCGCGGCTACCACGCCAGCAAGCGGACAAAACCCCAAGCTTCTTCCGTTTGCCGCGGACAAAGTCGTCGTGACGGGCAAGGTCTACCAGCGAGGCGGCTCCAAGGCCATCGTGATTGACAAAATCGAAGCCCAAGCCGCGCAAAAATAATATTCGCGCAACCGATTCGAATCTGCAGGCACAACGATGCAATCTGCGTCGGCAAAAGCCACCGCCATCAAACGAGAATTGGGGCTCGCCTGCCTTGCGGTCCTTGTGGGTTTGCCGCTCTATCAGTTCGCACGGCACAATCAGAAAAGCTCCGTCGCTGAAGTGCCCACCGCCAAAGCCACCGCTCAATAGCGCCGTTCCGAGCATCAAGTAGTCGGCGGCGTGGGATCGCCACAACCCACGAACTCCATCAGCACTCGATTGCCCTTGTACTCCAGTTCGTCGTGAATCCCAATCTTGCTGGTGTAGTAGCCGCGCACTGTCAGACTCTTCAGTTCGTGGAAAAACCGTACCTCCGGAAGCTCCGTCATGTGCTCGTTATCGGAAAGCACCTTCAGCACCGCTATCTTTTCTTCTGCGCTCGATGCAATAAACGACTTCCCATTGTAGTACTGGCTCATCAGCTCGATTAGCCTTAGCCCCTCGTGCCAAAGCGCCTTCTGCTGTTCGTCCACACTTTCTCTGACTTTCTGCTCGATATAATCAGCGACCTTCGCAGCCTTCGCTCCTCCCGAGCGGCTGTCGGCGGGAATGATCGTCTCGGACAACTCTTCGATCAGCGCATGTTGCGCCGGAGTGAAAAAACGCGCGCCGTCCTTCGCTTCCGCAGCCAAAGCCTGCGGCGCACCAGTAGCCCCTTGCGCAACTGCCTGCAATTCCGCTGGCAGAGCCTTCGTCACGGCTGCGGACAGCGGCAAAACCGCCGCGCCCAGAACCGTCGCCGAACTCTTCAGCCATTGCCGCCGATCCTGCTTCAGATTGATGGGATCACTCTCGGACATTCTCTCTCCTCCAACTCCCAATCCACTCCCTCGCTCGGTTTACAAGCTCTTACAACTCATTCTTCGCCAATTGATCCGCCAGGTAGTCGCACGAGCGCCAGCATAGCGCCATAATGGTCCACGTCGGATTCTGGCAACTCGCATTTACAAACGCGCTGCCGTCCACTACGAATAGATTGTTCACGTCATGCGACTGCTGAAATTGATTCAGCACCGAAGTCTTCGGATCATTTCCCATCCGCGCCGTGCCTAGTTCGTGGATGGACCATCCTTCGGTCAGCACTCGGTCGCTCACATAAATAATCTTCAAGCCCGCAGCCTCGAACATCTCCTGCGCCGTTTCCTTCATGTCCTTGGCCATGTTGTGTTCGTTCTCGCCGAACTTGTAGTGAAAACGCAACGCGGGAATGCCCCACTTGTCCTTCACCGCGGGATCGAGATCAACATAGTTTTCGTACCGCGACAGAACTTCGCCGAACGCGCCCATGCCGATGTACGAACCTTGATTCTTTCGGATCTCTTCTTTGAAGGATGCGCCGAAACCATTGTTGTCCGTGCCGGGCGGAAACATGCCGCTTCCGCTGCCGCCTTCGAATCCATAGCCGCGAATGAATTTCGGATGCTTTTCCTCCAGATTTCGAAAGCGTGTCAGGTAGAAGCCGCCGGGTCGGCCGTCATCCAGCGTCGGTGGTTTCCCGGCGAGATCCACCGCTTGTCCCACAACGTGCGGTCCCATTACATGCTCACAAAAATTGTGCCCGACATGGCCGCTGGAGTTCGCGAGTCCATTCGGATACATCCGCGATTTGGAAAGTAAAAGTAGCCGCGCCGATTCGAGCGTCGAAGCCGCAACAATCACCGCCTTCGCATGCACCGTGTAGTCCTTCATTGTCTGCGAGTCAACGAAGTGCACGCCGGAAGCTCTGCCCGTTTGCGGATCGACTGTGATTTCTCGAGCGACCGCGTTCGTCCGCAGTGTCAAGTTGCCCGTATCCATTGCGGGAAAGATCAAGCCCGTTGGAGAATCGAACGCAGCATGAATATCGCAACCGCCTTTGCGCGAACACGCGCCGCGCCCATAGCAGCGGCTCCGATATTTGTTGTGCTTCAGCCCGTCGGTTGTTACGCCCGCCCGGTACTGCGTCAGCACACGCCCCATCTTCTGTATGCCTTGCTTGAGCGTCACCTCCGCGCAGTTCAACTTTGTGGGCCGCTGAAAAATACTGTCCGGCAGATACGGCAGATTTTCCTTAACTCCTGTAATGCCAAGATACAAATCCACTTTGTCGTAATAAGGCGCGATGTCGCTGTAGCTGATCGGCCAATTTTCGCCGTACCCGTCGTGATCCTTAGCTTTGAAGTCGTAATCCGAAAGCCGTAGCGCCAGCCGTCCCCAAATATTTGTCTTGCCGCCCAGGCACCGCGCGCGAACCCACGCGTAATTCGTTCCGGTGTAAGGATTCTCCCGTTCGTTGACCACGATATTTTTCACGTAGTCGCTGTTGCCGATATAGCTGTAAAGATTTTTCGATTTCTCAAAACCCGCGCCGTAAGGAGGCCGCCGAATCGTGTACTCGTTGAAGCTTATGGAATGCGAGTTTGGCGGAAGCCCGCCTCTGTGCGGATTGTCGTAAGGCCACTCCATCGAACGTAATTCCTGTTCGAAGTTCAGTTTCTTTCCCGCTTCGAGCAGCAACACCTGCAGCCCATGAGTTGTCAGAACATGCGCCGCCATTCCTCCCGCCGCGCCCGATCCGATAATCACCGCATCGTATTTCTTGCTCAGGTCTGCTTCCGGCTCAACCATCGGAAAACTCTCTTTCTCTGCTCCGCACCGATTCAATCGCATTCAACAATGAACTTTCGTCTTTGTCCAGTTCAACCTCTCTCCGTCTCCGCGTGGCAATCTTGTTCCGGCCATCCCCCGCGGCACATCCGCTGCGGACTTGCGCCTAGGGCCGCGTGATGGATGTTGTCCAAGATTATTAGGGGAGAGGTTTTACACTCCGTTTGGTGTCGGTCCACACTTGTCTGGCATCAGTGAGATGCAATGTGGTATTACCGTTGAAAATCCTGCGGCGGGTTTGGCTGATTTGTTCCTGAAAGGTCGGAGGCACATGTTCTTGCGGATGGCTGCGAGTGCAATCAGTTGGACTATTGCTGTGGCAATTTGGTGCGGACTTTTAGCCGCTGTTCCTTCGGCTGGAAACGCCCAGACCGCAGCTTCCTCAAAGACTTCTTCGACCGCACCCACGGCGGCTCAAGATCCAAACGAAATCGATCAAGCCTGGCAGCGCGCCAGCGCAAAATACGATGCCCCGCGTTCGGCCATCCTCAAGGAAGTCGACCGCAAGGGCCACGACGGTCCCTTCCGTCCGGATTGGGAATCGCTTCAGAGCTACGAAGTGCCCGAGTGGTATAAGGACGCGAAGTTCGGCATCTTCATCCACTGGGGCGTCTATTCCGTTCCGGCCTTCGGCAACGAGTGGTATCCGCGAAACATGTATCGCGAAGGCTCCGAAGAATACAAACATCATGTCGCGACGTACGGCTCGCCAGATAAATTCGGCTACAAGGATTTTGTCCCGATGTTCAAGGCCGATCAATTCAACCCGGCCGCGTGGGCGCGACTCTTCAAGGAAGCGGGCGCTAAATATGTAGTTCCCGTAGCGGAACATCATGATGGGTTCGCGATGTACGACAGCGGCTTGAGCGATTGGACTGCGGCGAAAATGGGGCCGCGTCGCGACGTCATCGGCGAGCTGGCAAAGGCCGTGAGATCCGAGGGGCTTCACTTTGGTGCATCGTCACACCGCGTGGAACATGATTTTTTTCTGGGCGTCGGTCGGCAGATGACCTCCGACATAAATGACCCGCACTATGCGGCTTTTTACGGGCCCGCGCATACCTGGCTTGAAAACAAGCAGGGCACACCTTTGTCGAATGATTTCACGTACGTCTCGCCGGCGTGGACTGCGGACTGGCTGGCGCGCTCAGCGGAGATCGTCGAGAAATACCACCCGGACATCATGTACTTCGACTGGTGGATCGGGCAGGCTTCGGTGCGCGCAGACCTGACGCGTTTCGCCGCGTTCTACTACAACACCTCGCTGAACTACGGCGACCACGTCGGAGTCATCAATTACAAGGACTTTGCGATTCAGGAACACAGCGCGGTCCTCGATCTGGAGCGCGGCCAGTTGGGCGACATCCGTCCGCTCTACTGGCAGACCGACACTTCGGTGAGCAACAAGTCCTGGGGCTACGTGAATAACGACACGTTCAAGTCGCCGCAGTTCATCGTTCACCAACTCGTTGATATCGTCAGCAAAAATGGAAATCTCCTGTTGAACATTGGCCCGCGATCGGATGGCACGATACCCGAGGAAGTTCAGGCGGTGCTGCGCGGCGTTGGTTCGTGGTTGAAAACAAACGGAGAAGCCATTTACGGAACCCGTCCCTGGAAGATTTACGGCGAGGGCCCAACGAAAGTTGCAGCGGGCTCTTTCCACGATACGGACACGGCGAGCTATACGGCGGAAGACTTTCGGTTCACGACCAAAGGCAACACGCTTTACGCGATCGAACTCGGTTGGCCTTCCAACGGGGAAGCAGTGATCCACTCGCTGGGAATCACCGCCCTCAGCGGGCAGAAAATTGAATCTGTTGTGTTGCTGGGTTTCGACTCAAAGATTGCGTTCCAGCAACAACTCGACGGGCTGCATATCCATCTTCCGCCGCAGCCCCCAGGCAGATACGCCTGTGCGTTCCGCGTGGTGCTTGCCGGCGTCACACAATAAGAAGCTTCAGCCAGCAGCGCAGGGGAAAAAACCGCTCCCACCTCACTCTAAGAAATACTTCGAGTCATCTTTAAGCAGCGAAGTAAACGGCACAGATAAATTGAGTTTTGGCCGCGACCGCCGGGAAAAAGCTGGACGTTTCACCGAACGGGTAAGCAAAGCGGATTTTTCAGAAACCGCGAGTTGTCACGCTGCGGGAAACCAAAAAAGACGCGTGACACCGAACGCTGGCATACAATCGGGCGCAAAGGTTGGGAGCTGCTTGATGGGGGCCGGCTTATGAAATTAGGAATTCGCAAAACGTTCAAAATCCTTGCGCCTGGGAACTTCCTGCGAAGAAGAGTGGCCTACAGTCTCGCGATTGCACGATTGATTTTGGTGCCCGTCATTTTCCTGGCCGTGTACTACCTCTTCGAGATGGGATGGATCGTGGACCGCATCGTCAATGTGGATGCCCCGGCAGCGACGCTGGCGCAACGGGCGTCCATCGAAATGTTGGAGGCGCGGCGCGCGGAACGAAACTACCTGCTGCTGCGCGACGCGAGTTATCTCGCGGCGAACCGCGAGTCGCTTGCGAAGACCAAAAAGATTGTCAGCGACATTCAGGATCTCGAGCCGCAAGACATGGGAGAAACGCAGAAGGCGCTGGGGGCGCTCGATTTATACGAACAGAAGATCGGAGCTGCTGTTTCCGCGTTGGCGCAGCCGGGGCAGGGAGATGCGGACCGGATACGAAGCGTGGTGCGAGCTTATGAAAAAGACCTGGATGATTTGTTGCGAGGGGCAAGGCTGAAGAAGCGGGCGCAATTGATCGAAGAGTTGCGGAGCCGGGTCGGGTCATTTGATACCCAGATTTCCGAGACGGTTCAGGAAGGCAATCCCGCGCTTGGGCAGGTCACTGTGGATCTGCAAAGTTCGAGTCAGGAAGTACTGGGATTGCTGTCCGAGCTGGAAACGGAAAACTGGAAGCGAGTGGAAAGCGATCACATGGAGGCGCGGCGGCTCATGCGCTCGGCGGAGTGGGCGCTCAGCATTGTGTCCGTGTTCACGCTGCTTGTTTAGCGTGCTGGTGAGTTTTATTTTGCCGAAACAGGTAGTGAAGCCGCTGATCAGTTTGCGAGAAGCGGTGGATCATGCCGCTCAGGGAGTTAGCGCAATTGAGCTTGAGATTGAAGGACGCGGAGAAGTTGCGGACCTGGCGCGGAGTGTGCGCAGCCTGATTGCGCAGTTGCGGCAGAATGCATGACCTTGTTTCTTGCGACGAAAATTCCTCTGTCGGCTCGATTCTTATTTAACCGACGTCGACAGTCGCTTGACCAGTTCATAGAGGAAAGCCTGGCCCTCGTAGAAAGATTGCACTCCCATGCGTTCATCGCGCCCGTGAAAGCGGATGTCGTCGCGGTCCATGAAAAAACCCTGGATGCCATAGCAAGGGATTCCGGCGGCGCGGAGATAACGGCCGTCGGTTGCACCCATGACCATGATGGGAACAGTCGGAACGCCCGGCCACATGCGCGTGGTGATGTCACTGACCGCCTTGAGCAGGTCGGGGCGCATCGGGGAAGCGCCTGCTTTGCTGAAGTCGCTCAACTGTTTGACGCTTACCTGATCATCCGCCACGACTTTTTGCAAAGTGCTGAGCACGTATTCAGGCGAATCCTCAGGTAGCACGCGGCAATTCACGGTAGCTGCGGCGAGCTGCGGCAGCGCGTTGATGGCATGCCCGCCCTCGAGCATCGTCGCGACGCAAGTGGTGCGGAGAGTAGAATTCCAGGCGGGAGACGCGGCAGCGACGCGCTCCATCGCTTCCTGCGAACCGGAAGGCACTTTTGCGAGATCGTCCTTGATGGCGCCCGTTTCGATCTTCGCCATCTGCTGGAAATAGGCCGCGGTGACTTCATTTGTTTTCAAAGGAAAGCCGAAATCGCTGAGACGCTGCAACGCTCCGGCGAGATGATAGATGGCATTATCGCGCACGGGCATGGAGCTGTGGCCGCCCTTGTTGCGCACTTCGAAGCGAAAATTTAGAACGTATTTTTCGCTGACCTGCAAATCATTTGAGATTTTCTTGCCTTTGGATTCTTCTCCCCATCCGCCTTCGTTCAGCGTTAGGTCCGCTTCGATAAGCTCGCGGTGATTCTTCAGCAGCCAATCCACGCCGTTGTACGGCCCGCCGCCCTCCTCGTCCGCGGTGAGGGCCACGATGATGTCGCGGTCGGGCTTGAAGCCTTCCTTTTTGTACTGGATGAGGTTTGCGATCCAGACAGCGGCTTGCGCCTTGTCGTCGCCAGTGCCGCGCCCGTAGAAGAAGCCGTCCTTTTCGAGGAATTGAAATGGATCGGTGCTCCAGTCTTCACGCTTCGCTTCGACGACGTCAATGTGGGCGAGAAGAAGGATTGGTTTTCGCGCCCCGGTACCGTGATAGCGAACGACGAGATTGGCTTTCTTGGGGATCGCGCCGCCGACGAAAATGTCCGCGTCTGCAAATCCGGCAGCTTTTAGGCGAGCTGCCGCCGCTTCAGCAACCGGAGTCGTGGCGCCGGTCGTGAAGCCGGATTGGATTTCGATGAATTCTTTGTAAATGTCATGCGCGAGCTGTTTTTCGGAGTCAGGGCGCGTCGTTTGCGCGTTCGCCGAAGCGGCGCCTAAAATGAGGACAAGCAAGAATAGGAAACCGGCCCGGATTTGTGTGTTTTGCATGGAGGGATTTTTGCACGGCGAAAGCATTCGCGCAACTTCTCGACGCCTGCCGCAACTCGAAATTACGCGAAGAATGTGAATGCTTCACCCGCGCCGGACGATTAACCCCACTTGAAGCCTTGCTTGACGAGCGGGAGAGACCGGATGCGTTTCCCCGTCACTGTGAAGATGGCGTTGCAAACAGCCGGCAGAATGGGCGGAAGCGCAGGCTCGCCGAGGCCAGTAGGCGGATTCTCGGTCTTCAGGAAATGGACTTCGATTTCGGGAGGCACTTGGTTCATGCGTAGCGGCGGATACTCGTTGAAATTGTTTTGCATCGCGCGGCCGCGCTCGATCGTAATCTCGTAACCCATCAAATGGCTGAGTCCTTCAATCACCGATCCTTGAACCTCATTAAGAGCGCTAGTGGGATTAATGATCTGGCTTCCGATGTCGCCCGCGACCCACACTTTGTTCACCTTGAGGTGATTGTCAGCGGTGACGCGAACTTCGGCGACTTCCGCGAAATAACCGCGATGGCTAAAGTGAAACGCGACGCCCATCGCCGTGTCTTTCGCTAGCGTGCGCGAACCCCATCCGGATTTTTCCGCGACAAGCTCGAGTACGCCTCGCATGCGCTGCGCATTGAACAAAAACGCCGGCGGAGTCGGCTGTCCCCCGGTAGGAGCTGGCGCCCCTTCGAGCGCGGGAGTGTTCAGCAGGGCCAAGCGGAACTTCACGGGATCGACACCCGCGGCGTGAGCGAGTTCGTCAATAAAGGATTGCATCACAAAAGCGATGCCGTTGCTGCCAGGAGCGCGCATCGCGCCCGTGGGCACGCCGAGCGGCATCACGGAAGTGTGCGTCGCAAAATTCGCAATGAAGCGAGCAGGGAATTCGTCAGGAGAAATCTGAGCGCTTGGCGCGAACCGTTCGCCTTCACCGAAACTGACGAAATGATTTCGCCATGCGACCAACTTGCCAGAGGAATCGACGCCGCCCTTTAAGTAATGAAATCCCGCCGGGCGATAAAAATCGTGATGCATGTCGTCTTCGCGCGTCCACAGCAGTTTAACCGGTGTCCCGCCGAGCTGTTTGGCAATCCACGCCCCTTCAATCATGTAATCATTTGTGAGCCGCCGTCCGAATCCTCCGCCCATGCGTGGCAGATGGATCGTCACATCACTTTCAGCGATGCCGAGAGTCTTGGCGACTTGCGTCAACCCGCGCTGCGGAGTCTGGCTCGGTACCCACATTTCCAGTTTCCCGTCTACAAAGCGCGCGGTGCAGTTCTGCGGCTCGAGCGGTGCGTGAGCGAGAAACGGATAGAAGTAGGCGCCTTCCACCACCTTGGCCGCCGATTGCAGCGTGGCATCGGCGTCGCCATCCGTGCGCAGCGAACGCGCGGGCTTTTGTTTTGATAGTTCGGCAGCGGTCCGCGCGAACCCCTCGCTGCTTTGCTGTGCCGTCGGTCCTTCGTCCCATTTCACGTCCAATTTTTGACGCGCGGTCTTTGCCGTCCACCAATTGTCCGCGACGATCGCCACGCCGCACAGCAGCCCCGTCAAATCCGTCCCGCCTTCCACGATGAAAGCATGCCGCACACCTGGAATGGCTTTAATGACGTCGAGATTTGCGCTGACAACTTTTCCAGCAAACACCGGACATTTTTCGAAAACGCCCCAGAGCATCCCAGGAAGTCTAAAATCGATGCCATACAGAGGTTTGCCGCTCACGATTGAGGCCATGTCCACGTTCGGGATGGACTTTCCGATAATTTTGAAATCTTTCGGATCTTTCAGTTTCACGCTGGCGAGTTCGGGCGGCGTTAACTGCGCAGCTTTCGTCAGCGAGTTCGCCGTAACCGAGCGATCGTTTCGTCGCTTCATGCTGCACGCGGCCAGACGCAGTCGTACATTCCGTTTCCGGCACCGACCACGTTTGCGCCGCAGCGGCCACCAGCATCTGCCGGCCCGCCGCGCCCACTTGGCGCATGGGAAGCCAGTTGTTCGGCGTCGCAGTGCTGCCGCCGGCAACCTGCAAGCCGTACTTTGCGAAGTTGACGTCTCCCTGCTCGATTCGCACGTCCTTCCAATCCACATCAAGCTCTTCCGCGATCAGCATCGGGAGCATGGTCCGGACGCCCTGACCAATTTCCGGATTCTTGGCGATGATGGTGACGATCCCGTCGGGCGAAATGCGAATGAAGGAGTTGGCAGTCAGTACAGCGGGCGCTGGACCTTGAGGCGCATGCCCGAACGCCTTCTCGACCGGCTCCACGTATGCAGCCAGGAGCATGCCCGCCTCCCGCGATAGCGCTCACGCGAAGAAACGACCGTCGGCCAATAGTCCTGGTGGTCCTGGTGTCCTTGGGCTCAACGGTCTCCAAAGTGTTCATAGCGCCTCCTTATCTTAGACCTGCGCGCCGGGGCACGCGTTACGTCTTTGCTGAGAGCGGGGCGGCTCCGGTAGCCGGAACAGCGGAATTATAGCGCGAGAGAACCGGCGCGGTAGCCGAAATTGAGAAGTTCCGCGATCCGCAAAATCTCCGCCGCCACCACCAAAAGAATTCTTGCAAGCTGCGAACTGAAATTCGTTCTAAGGACGCCACCGCGAGCAACCCGGTGTCCAGATTGCTAACTCTAACGAGGTAACAACCAAGAATAAGAACCCTGTTCGTCGAGCACAGCGGTCATTACTCTTGGATAGTCCTCCTTTCCCCGGGTTGAAGCAAATTGGCCGAGGCAATTCCTGAAAGCTAGAGGTGTCTACAATGAACCGGTCACGCGATTTCATTTCCCTCCCTCATGAAGCTCGAAGGTTCTGGCTATGCGTCGTTTGCGTGCTCGCCCCGCTGCTAGCTTGCGCGAGCGGAGCATTCGCTCAAACCGCATCCGCATCGCATGCGCCTGGATGGGTCGTGATCTCCATCGGTGATTACCGAACGCTGCATGCGAAGGCGTATCCGCCCGAGCGCGAACCGGAACCGCCTCCGGTGGACGCGACTCTGACCCGCGTTGACTACGATCTGCGTATTGATGGAGACCTCGCCGCAGGCCGCGCCAGTCTTACAGTGGATGTACTGAAAGACGGTTGGGTCCGCGTTCCCATTCCTGCGGGATTGCTCGTGCGCGAAGCAAAACTTGACGGCAAGCTCGTTTCGCTCGTGCCCTCAGCGCCGGGGAAAGGCACGAACCAAGTGTCGGCGCTTCTCTCGCATCCGGGACGCGCGGTGCTCCTGCTCGATATCGCTTTGCCTGTCGCCTCGAACGCTGGCGAAGAAACCATCTCGTTGCCATCCACGGCATCCGGCGTCACGCGCGCAACGGTTCGCCTGCCGAAGCAGGGCGTGGACATCAGACTCGGCGGCGGTCTCCTGGCGGAAAAATCCGAAAGTGGCACAGAGAGCAAATGGCTGGCGTACGGCCGCGGAAATGAACCCCTGACATTCACGTGGAAAAGAAAAACGGAAGACCACCGAAGCACTCAGGCATTGCGCTTCCGTGGTTCACTTACTGAACTAGCCGGGCTCGGCGAGGACACCACAACGGTCGTAGCCGAAGTCAGCGTCGAAGTGACGCAAGGCGCCGCGAAAGAGGTTCGCATCGCGCTGCCGGACAAAGTGACGATCAACCAAGTCTCAGGCGCGACGGTCGCCGATTGGGAAATGAAAGATGGACAGCTCGCGGTGACGTTTCTGGAGCCGGTCGAACAAAACGCTAAATTTATCGTGAGCGGAGAAACACGCAGCCCCCGCGACGGCCAGATACAGATTCCGTTGCTGCGGCTGATGAATGCCGAACGCGATACGGGCGGTGTGGCGGTCGAAGTCCTCGGCGCCGGCGAAATCAAGGAGTCCAAAACCGAAGGGCTTGAAAACGCCGATGCGACGGACTTGGGCGAAGTGGTCTCTAGCCGCCAATCGACTTCGCTCTCCGCGTTTCGTTTCCGTTCGGGCGACGCTAAGACCACGAGATCGCTCACCGTGAACGTGGCTCGGTACACGACACAAGCTGTGCTGATGGCCAACATTGCGGAAGCTCGCTACAACGTCCTGATCACCAATGAAGGGAAGTTGCTGGTGCAAGCGCGCTACGCAGTGCGTAACAACCAAAGAAACTTCCTGAAAATCACACTCCCGGCGGGCGCGACGCTCTGGAGCGCATCTTTAGCGGGCAAGCCCGTTCGTCCGGGGCAGTCGCCGGACGGCAGCGTGCTCCTCCCCCTGGAAAAATCCCACGCCGGCGAAGATTCGCCCGAGTTCGCCGTCGAAGTCGTTTATATCAGCCGCGGTAGCGCGTGGAATGACAAGGGACAGTTCAAGCTCGCCCTTCCTGCGCTGGATTTGCCCGTTTCTCGGACCGGTCTTCTCGTTTACCATCCGCCGCTCTTCAAAGTCACGCCCGAGCCGGGCTCCTTCCGTATGGAATCGTATGAAGATCCAACTTCCGCGGCGCTGAACCCTCCTCCGCCTCCTTCACCCCCGCCGCCGGCATCTGTCGCAGCCCGCTCGGGCGCTCCAGCCCCGGCAACTCTAGCGGCAAACGAGCCTTCCATGGACATGCAATCCGTCGTCATTGCCGGCCAAGTCGCAACGCAATCCCTGGTGGACAATTTCCACGCAACGCTCCTAGGCGGCAAAGCCGCGGGAATTCTTCCCATCAAGCTTTCGTTTCCAGCCATGGGGCCATCTCTCTATCTCGTCTCCGAACTCACGGGCGAAAACCAATCTCCAAGCGCTGATCTGACGTTATCAGCGAGAGAAAAAGGCAGGTGGGCGATGAAAAAGACATTTCTCGCGGTCGCATTGTTGATGACCGTCCCCGCATTTGGACAAGACAAGATCACCCCTCCTGTTCCGCAGCCAGGAAACGTCACGCTTCCGCTGGAGGAGTACAACCGGCTGCTTGAACTGGCCAACAAATCGCCGAGGCGAGTGGAGGCCGCGCCGCTTCCTTACACAATCAAACGCGGCGACTTGAAGCTTCGCGTTGCAAACGAAACGGTCCTTGGAACCGTTCAGTTGCAGGGCGAGACATTCAACAAGGGCGAAACGAAGGTAGCGCTCACTTCGGGAATGACGATTCTGGATGCGCGCCAAGAAGGCAAAGGATTGCCGCTCGAACAAGAGGGCGGAGTGCAAACGACGGTACTCGCCGGTCCGGCAGAATTTTCCGTGACGCTCGACGCAGGATTGCCCTTGAACATGGAAACGGGACGCGCGTCATTCAACCTGCCCGTGCCGTCGGCGGGCAGCGTGCGCCTGACGCTCGAGGTTCCGGGCGATCACACAAACGTGAGGATTAGTCCCGGCTTAATCACGAGCCGGGCGTCCGATGGCGGAAAAACGACCATCGAAGCAACACTTGTTCCAGGACAGCCCGCAAATATCTGGTGGGCCACGAGAGAAGTGGTTGCACCCGTCGTTCCGCGCGAAGTCCGCTTCCTCTCCAACGTGAAAACGCTGGTTTCCGTCAGCGAAGCGGATATCCGGCTAGCAGTCCTTGCGGATATCACCGTCGTGCAGGGAGAACCCGCGCAATTCGAAATGGACATTCCCGCCGGCTACGAAGTGACGGGAACGACCGGCGCCTCGGTAGACACGATCAAGATGCAGGACAGAATCCTGACAATAAACGTGAACGCGCCCGCGCAGCGGAACCATCAATTCCTGATCACGATGGAAAAGCCGATCAGCGTGTCGAAAGCGGACGTGCCCTTCGTAAGCATGAAAAACTCGCAGCGGGAAATGGGCGAAGTGCTCGTCGAAGGCGTAGGCACGATGGAACTGACGGCGACCGAGGGCGGAAGCCTGAAGCGCATGGACTTCAAGGAAACGAATCCCTATCTGCGCTCGCTGGCGCGTTCTCCGATGCAGGCGGCGTTTCGCTTTCACCGGCAACCAACGGAAAATCCCAGCCTCGCGCTCGAATGGACGAGATTTCCAGACAGCAGCGTGCTCGCGGCGGTTGTCGAACGCGCCGTAGTCACGACCCTTGTGACTACCGAAGGACGATCGCTGACAGAAGTGAAACTGACCGTTAAAAATCAGGTTCAGCCATTTTTGAAAGTCGAATTGCCGGCAGGAGCCAGCATCGTCTCTGCGGATGTCGCTGGAGAAAAAGTCAAAGCCCGTCGAAGGCCCGGATGGTAACCGCGTGCCGCTCTTGCGGCCCGGATTCCGTCCCGTGGACTCCTACGAAGTTTCTTTCGTGTTCATGCATTCGGGCGCGCCCTTCGCGAAAAAAGGCGGTTCGGAAATATCGCTGCCTAAAATGGACGTGCCGATCACCGTGCTGCAATGGGAAGTATTTCTGCCCGAGCAGTACAAGGTGAAGGACTTTGGCGGAGACGCTTTGGCTGCGAACCTATTGCCGCCATCATATCAGGACTCGAGATGATGGGAGACGTGAATGGTCGCTTCGATGCAGGCACGGCCGGTGGAATGGGTCGACCGAATTTCGCAACTGCAACTTCTGCCGGGACAGCTTGGTGGTTACATCATTGATCCGAGCGGCGCCGTTGTTCCGAACGCGCAAGTGAGTGTCACGCAGTTGGACACGGGCGCCGTACGGAACGCTGCGACGGATTATTCTGGCCGGTGGATTGTCACAAACATGCCCTCCGGGAGAGTTAGAGTCCTTGCCACCTTGCCGGGCTTCAAAAACACCGTGCGTGACGTCAACTACGACGCGAACCGTCCAATGTCCGTCAGTTTTGCGTTGCAGATCGGAAGCGTCTCGGAATCGATAGAAGTGCGCGGCAAAGACCAGGCCAACGAATCGCGCCAAATTGAGCGCGACTTAAAGAAGAACGAACCGGCGACTTCGAACGCAGCCTCTTCCAACGTGCTGAATCTCCAGCGTCGAGTGGCGGGCGTACTGCCAGTCCGCGTAGATGTCCCGCGAGCCGGCAATTCGTACAGCTTTGTCCGGCCGCTTGTCCTCGACGAGGAAACGAAAATCACCTTCACCTATAAAACCAAGTAGTCTTCGCCTCCGGCGGCGGATAGCGGACACCTATAGCGGCCAGGGGCGTTGTAGCCTCTGGCCGTTGCCGTTTTTGGCCATGTACAATTCGGCGCGGCGGCACGCGGGGGAGATCGTTGCTTCCCGGGAACTAAGTGAGGCATAGACGGGAATTTAAAAACAGTGCGGAGTGCGTGATTTGTGTCGCTGCGTGACGCAGGTCAGCTTAGCGAGAGGCACAGTCTGTTTTCCGCCGGGACGCTGGGAGATTCAAGGAAACTTTAGTGGCGGTCGCAGCCGTCTAAGCTTTCAGACGCAACAGCGAAAAAGAATACTCTTCTTGGGCGCACGGCATGGATTTATCTAAGGATGGATTGAGGAAGGCCGACATGAGGGAAATGTCCAAATTCTTTTCGATTTTGGTTTTCGGTTTGTTGTCCGTGGGGATAAATGTTCAAGCCAAGCCCCAAGCTGCGCAGGAACCTCCGCCAGCGCAGAATCCGAGTCCAGCGCAGAGTGCGGGCGCTCCGCAAACGCCGGGGCGCGGCGGCGAAAGACGTCCCGGTGTATTTGGGAAATTGACGGCGATTCATGACCAGTCCATCGAGATCACGAGGCAGAACGGAGATACGGTAACCGTCAAGATCAGCGGCGCCACGCAGTTTCGAAAAGAGCGTGAGACCGCGAAGCTAAGTGAATTCAAAGTCGGTGACATGGTGTTTGTGCGTGGCGAGGAAAACCCGGATCACACGTGGACCGCGGAAATGATTGGGTCGCGGCCCAACGGCGGTTTTGGCGGCGGCGCAGGCGGTGGTGCTGGAAGCGGACGCGGCGGCCCAGGCGGCGGTGGTCCAGGGGGAGGCCGCCAGTTGGGCGTGCTTGGCCAGGATTATGTTTTCGGCGAAGTGAAATCCATTGACGCGCCGAAGCTGACGATTCTCCGGCCAGACAACGTGACGCAAACCGTTGAGCTCAACGAAGAAACTTCGCTTCGTAAAGGCCGCGAGAGCGTCACCATCGCGGATATCCAAGCGGGCGATCACGTGATGGTGCGCGGCGGAATGAAGGACAATGCGTTTCAGCCGAAATCCGTGATGGTGATTGGCCCGGAACAATGGAAGCGGATGCAGGAAATGGGAATGGGCGGCGCCAACGGACAATCTCCGAAGCCGCCGCAAGACAATAGCAAGCCGCAGAATCCGCCGGAGACTCCACATTGAAATTGTTTCTTCGGACTTTCCTTTTCCTGGGTCTAGTGACCTATGCAATCGGAAATTTGCGCGCGCAAGAAAATCCTGCGCCTGCGCCAAGTACTCCCGCCGCGCCGCAGACTAATGCGACGCCAGCACCGGTGATGACTTACCAGATCATCGGAAGCGTTCACAGCGGGAAGACGCCGCTGCCTGGCGTTACGCTCAGCGCTTCAAATACGCTGACGGGAAAGAAGTACACCGCCGCGACGATCTCCGACGGAACTTTTGCTTCTGGCTGGTCTGCCGCGCGGACGATATGTCGTGCGCGCCGAGTTCATGGGATTTGCGGTTCTCACGCAAGAGGTGGTGCTGAATCCTGAGAATCCATCGGGCAAGGCAGAGTTCGAATTGATTCTCGCGTCGCGTCAGCAGGAAACCAACGAGCGGGCTGCCGCTGCCACAACTGCTGGGCGAGGTTTCCAGAGTTTGACGATGGACTCCAGCGAAGCCGCGCTGGCGGGCGGAGATTCTGGTTTTGCAGCAGGTGCGGGACAGAGCGCTGCTGCGAACGATCTAGCGGCACTCCCGTTGGGTGGCGCTGGCGCGGACGCGCCGACCGAATCGGTCAGCATTAGCGGCGCGCAAGGACGCACGCAGGATTTCGGCGCGGGCAGCGAAGGCGATCTCCAGGATCGTATTCAGGAATTTCGCGAACGCGCGCAACAGAACGGATTCGGTGGTTTTGGAGGCGGCGGTGGTGGTGGCGGATTTGGCGGCGGCCCGGGCGGTGGCGGCGGACCAATCGCGTTCGGGCGGATGGGCCGGGGCTTCAACGTCAATCAGCCTCACGGAAACATGTACATTTACGACGATACTTCCGCGATGGATGCGAGATCGTATTCGTTGAACGGGCTCACGCTTGCCGAAGGCTGATTACAATCAATTGCGTTTTGGCGCGTACGTCGGCGGCCCGCTGAACATTCCAAAAATTTTCAATAGTGGCAACAAGACATTTTTTTTCGGGGGCTGGAGCGGAACGCGCGGGAGCACGCCGTTTGATGCGCTGTCTACCGTGCCGACGACGGCGGAGCGCGGGGGCAATTTCTCCGGGCTGCCTTCTCCGATCTTCAATCCCACGACTGGCCAGCAATTCGCGTTTAATGGACAGTCGAATGTCATTGACCCAACTTTGATCACGCCGCAAGCGCAAGCTCTCTTGCAGTTCATCCCGATTCCCAATTTGCCCGGAACGGCGCAGAATTTTCACTTCGTGACGTCGGCGGAGAGCAATTCGGACTCTGTGAGCCTGAGGCTGATCCATAATTTTGGCGCGGTTCCGGCGCAGGGAGACCGCACCCGGGCGGCGGTGGACGCGGCGGCGGAGGTGGCAGGCGAAGGTCGCAGAACAATTTGAATATGGGATTGAGTTGGTCGCGCACGACGAGCAACATCGTCGGTCCGTTTCCTTCGCTTGCAGGGGGAACGGGCACGCAAGGATTGAACGCAAACGCGGGCTGGGTCTACGGCAAGGGACACGCGACGAATAATTTGCGCTTCACGTACAACCACAACCATGTTTCGACAACCAATTTGTTTTCGACGGTCACAGACGTTGCCGCTGCCGCGCAAATTGCTGGTGTCTCCACAAATCCGTTCGATTGGGGAATTCCGGGAATCAACTTCACGTCTTTCTCTGGGTTGAGCGATCCGACGCCGCACCGCGAACTCGATCAGACCTACACAATCTCCGACACAGTCATCTGGAATCGCGGCAAACACAACTGGCGCTTTGGAGCCGACTATCGCCGGATTTTACAGAGTTTTCGTTCGGCAAGAAACGCATCTGGAACGTTTACGTTTACCGGCTTTGGGACAGCGCTGTATGTTGACGGCCTGGCACAGACAGGGACCGGCAGTGATTTTGCGGACTTTCTCCTCGGCTTGCCCCAGCAAAGCAGCGTGCAGTTCGGAACGAACGCTTATAATTTCCGCGCGAATTCGTACGATGTTTTCGCGCAGGATGACTGGCGAATCCGTCCAAGCCTGACGCTGAACCTTGGCCTGCGGTACGAATACAACGGGCCTTACACGGAAGCGAACAATCAGATTGCCAATCTTGATGTCACGCCGGGATTTGCGACGGCGGTGCCAGTGGAACCAGGGCAGAGCGGCCCATTCTTCGGCGCCTTTCCAACCTCACTGATAAAGCCGGACAGGAATAATTTTGCGCCGCGCGTGGGACTTGCTTGGAAGCCGCTGAAGCAGACGGTTGTGCGCGCCGGTTACGGCATCAACTACAACCTCGCGCAGTACGCTGCCGTGATTCAAAATTTTGCGTTTCAGCCGCCTTTCGCGGAAACGGCTACGAACACGGCAACGACAACGGATCTGCTTCATTTGTCCAATGCGTTTCCGAGTCTTGCGCCGGGCACGGTCACGAATAATTTTGCTGTCGATCCAAACTACCGCCTCGGCTACGTCCAGATTTGGAATGTGGATATTCAGCGTGAGCTGCGCGGTGGCGTGGTGATGAACGTGGACTACAACGGCTCGAAGGGCACGCGGCTCGACACCGAGCGCGCGCTTTTGATTCCTGGCTTGCAACCGTTCACTTACGAATCATCGGCGGGCAATTCGGTTTTTCATTCCGGGTCGGTGCGCATTCGGAAGCGGCTGGCAAAGAGCATCGGACTCGGCGCGACATATATATATTCGAAATCGATTGATGACGCCTCTTCGATCGGCGGTGGAGGCGTCGTCGTGGCGCAGAATGCGTTCGACATCGCCGCGGACAGAGGGCTTTCGAGTTTCGATCAGCGCCATAAATTCACCGGCAACTGGATTTACGATTTGCCGTTTGGCGAGAACAGGAGATTTGCGCAGAAGGGTGCAGCGTCGCACATTCTCTCGGGCTGGCAGTGGAGCGGGAATTTTACTGTGGCGAGCGGGCTGCCGTTCACGGTGCGCGTGCTCGGAGGGACTCTGGATATCCAGCGTGGCGTGAGCGGGTCTTTGCGCGCGAATGTTGTTTCCGGTGAATCGGTGCACGTCAGCGATCCCACGACGAAAGAGTGGTTTAACACGGCGGCGTTCTGCCAGCCGGAAACAACGACGACTAGTCCAACGCCGACCTGCGTGAATGCGAGCAATTCCACTTTTGGGGATGCTGGGCGAAATATCCTGGAAGGTCCGGGACAAGTGAGTTTGAATATGTCGCTGAACAAGACGATACAGATCAAAGAATACCGCGCGCTCGATCTGCGAATTACCGCTAACAATGTCTTCAACATGGTGAATTACAGTTCGCTGGGCACGACGGTGAATTCGATCACGTTTGGCGAGGTGACTGGCGTCGGAGCGATGAGGCGAGTGACGGTGCAGGCGAGGTTCCGGTTTTGAGGGAGAACGGCATGGTTGCTACACGAAGAAGAATCGCGGCCATTGCGTGCGCAGGTCTGCTCCTGCAATTTGGCGCTCCTTCGTTCGCGCAGCAGCCGGCGCAGCAGCAGAGCCAACGACAGTTAGACTCGCAGGCGCCGAAGTCTCCCATTCGTGTGACTACGGAGTTGGTGCTGGCGAACGTGGTGGTGCGCGACAAGAAAGGGAATCTCGTCCGCGATTTGAAGAAAGAAGATTTCACTTTGTTTGAGGATGGGAAGAAGCAGGATATTTCTACCTTCGATTTTGAAAATGTGGATCAACCGGAGACGGCGGGGGCGCGCGGAAAAAACTGTTACAGGAGAAGCGGGAGCGGCGGGACCAGCAGGCGTGTTGAAGAAGAGCGACGCGCCCGTGATGGACGCGCGGGACCGGCGAGTGATCGTTCTATTTTTTGATTTTTCCGCTATGGAGCCGGATCAAATTGACCGCTGCGTGGACGCAGCGAAGAAGTACATCAATGCGCAGATGCAGCCTGCCGATATCGTGGCACTGGTTTCGCTGGCGACGAACATGCGCGTGGATCTGGATTTCACATCCGACAAGACGAAAATACTTTCCGTGTTGACGGCGTATTCCTCCGGGCAAGGGCAGGGATTTGATAACGGCGACACCGGCAGCGCTGAAGGAACTGCGGAAAGCGGCGGCTCGTATACGGCTGACGACACGGACTTCAACACGTTTAGCGCCGACAGGAAGCTGCTGGCGCTGCAATCCACCATGCAAGCGCTGGGAAAAATTACGCAGAAGAAATCGCTGATTTATTTCAGCAACGGCATCAGCCAGAACGGCACGGACAACCAGTCGGCGCTGCGCGCGGCAACGGCGGCGGCGGTGAAAAACAACGTTTCGATTTATCCCGTGGATATTCGCGGGTTGCAGGCGTTTCCTCCGGGCGGAGAGGCGCAAAACGCGAGCTTGCACGGGCAGTCTGCGTATAGCGGCGCGGCGGTATTAAACGACCTCAGCGGCAACGCGGCTTCGCAAGAAACGCTTTCCACGCTCGCAGCGGACACTGGCGGGAAAGCGTTCTTTGATACGAACGATTTCGGCGGCGTGTTCACGCAGGTGCAAAAAGACAGCTCCGCGTACTATGTGCTTGGATTCACGAGCACGAACGCGCTGAAGGATGGACATTATCGCCGGCTGAAGGTGCAGGTGAACCGGGGCGACGTGAAGCTCGAATTCCGTCCTGGATATTACGCTGGGCGAGACTACAAACATTTGAACAGCGCGGATCGCGAGGCGCAGATGGAGGATGAGCTTGCGGCGGAATTGCCGCAGACGGATGTGCCGCTCTATGCGGGGACGGCGTATTTCCGTCAGGATGAGTCGCATTATTATTTGGCGGTTTCGCTTGTGGTTCCCGGTTCGCAGATTCCGTTCGTTTCGGAGAAGGACAAAGACAACGCGACGATCGACATCATTGGAGAGGTACGGATCGCCGGTAGCGGCAAAGTGCCGGTGGGGCAGCTTGCGCGATACGGTGAAACTGGCGGTGGACAGCACGCAGCAGGTGCGGCGGAAGAATGTGCAGTACAACACTGGGTTTGTGCTTGCTCCTGGCAGCTATCATCTGAAATTTATTGTCCGCGAGAATCAGACGGGGCGCATGGGATCGTTCGAAACGGACGTGCAAATTCCGGATTTGCGCAAAGCGCCGCTGCGGATGAGTTCGGTGGTGCTGAGCAGTTTGCGAGCACCGGTTACGAATGCGCCGAAGAAGAAGGGCGCGAATCCGCTGATTCAGGACCAGACGCAGCTGGTGCCGAATGTGACGCATGTGTTTACGCGGGACCAGCATTTGTATTTGCAGTATGAGATTTACGATGCTGCAAAAGGCAAAGTCGCCATTGCTGCGCCCGCTCCTGCGGTGCAGTCGGGAAGTAATACAGCCGCCGCGCCTGCTCCCGCTCGACAAACCCGCGAGTCCATCCACGTTTTGACTAGCATTGAGTTCTTGCAGGGCAACGTGAAGGTTTACGAATCGAAGCAAGTGTCGGCGACGGAAGTTACGGCGCCGGACCGGAAGGCGGTCGTGTTTCAGATCGATTTGCCGCTGCAATCGCTGAAGCCGGGGCTTTATGTCTGCCAGGTGAATGTGATTGATGATGTCGCGGGAAACTTTGCGTTTCCGCGGTGGCCGATCTTAATTAAGGATGCGGCTCCGGCGGCTGCTGCCTGCGACGCAGTCTTCCTCCAGTTCCGGGCGGTGAGTTTCTAGCCGTTGAGCCTCGGTCAAGCTGACGCTCGCACAGACAGAAGTCTGTGCCACACAACAGCAACCAGCCTGATCGTTCGCGTAAAGCGACCCACCCCTCCCCCCTCCCCCTTTTTCTCGTAAGTGCGGATTCTAAAGGACTTTAAGTCCTGTGTTTTGGAAGTGCAGATTCTACGTGGGTTGCAGACGCGTTTTCGTAAGTGCGGATTCTAAAGGGCTTGGACGCAAACATTAGTCATGCTCGGATTCCGCAATTTCGAGGCACACTGGCGGAGCGGTTGACACCATTTCTGACCTTACTCCGTCACGAAGGCAAGAGAGCGCCAGACTCCGCCCTGCGCCACAGGAGTTGGTGCGCCCGTTTGGTGGCTTGCCAAACAGCTGAGAAGAGCACGGTCAAGATACATCGCATGCAAAGCGCGCATGCGATGTAAATGCGTTTGGCTGTGCCACTCTGCCCTAAAATAAAAAAGGCGGCATAGGGTCTGCCGCACGAAAACTTTTCGTAATACTTCCTAGGAATAATCATAGCAGCGAATCGTGCTGAATCAACTGGTCAGAAGGGTAGGTCACGCGGCACCTCGCTGCTATCGACGGCGGGAGGAGCGGGCGGTTTGGCGTTGGTCGAGGGCCTGGCGAAGCATGGTTTTGATTACGGCTTGGCGGCTGATGTTGAGTTCTTTGGCGGCGGCTTCCAATTCTTCGAGCATGGCGGCGGTGAAGTCGACGTTGACGCGTTGGATGGGTTTCATCATTTTGCCGGAGTTGGTGAAGAAGCGGGAGATGGGTTTGCCGTGGTCGGCTCGGCGGGCGATGGCTTCGGCGGAGAGGTGCTTTTTCTTAGAGCGCGTTTTCTTCATGGAGTTTTTGTACTTCTTGGGCCGCTTTAGAGGGGAGGTCAAAGCAGCGCGATCAGTTCATCAACGGACATTTCGACGTCTCGCAGAATGGCGCGTAACAGGCCGGGTCCGAGAGTCTCGCGCGAGTGCACGGGAACGCTCGTCACTCTACCGTCCGGATGTTTAAGGAAAACGTGACTGCCGCGGGTCCGTTCCACCGAGAAGCCTGCTCGTTCGAGTGCTCGAACGACTTCTTCCCCCTGGCGCGGGGAAGCCGGGTCATATGGAGATTTGTTGGATGCCGATGAGTTCCAGGGGAGCGCCGTTGCTATCGTCTTCTTGGAGGCAGAGTTGGACCACTTCGCGTACACGCTTCATCAATGTGTCGAGAGTTTTGGCCTGCGTGTGGCAGCCGCGCAATGCGGGGACCGTGGCGACGTAGTAGCCGTCTTCGTCTTGCTCGATGAGCACGGTAAATTTGCGCTTCGTCTTCATGTGGATGATCTCTAAGCACAGTCTAGCATGGTGCGCCGGATCCGAATGAGGCTGGGTTTTTCGGAGGGGTCGAAATGGCAAGAGACGGCGTCGCGAATCATGGTCTTGAGTTCGTCGAGGGAATCGGCTTCGGTGAAAATGGAAAAGCCGAGGGCGCGGGCTTGGAAGCCGCCTTCGGGAGATTCTTCGACTGAAAAGATGATTTCGGTTGGAGGCATGTTTCGTCGATCTCGAATAGTTATACGCCGAAAATTGGGGAACGTCCCGTCTGTCCCCGGTTTTCTGTCCCCGGTTTTCTCCCCGGTCTCTTTCCGTCCCCGGTTTTCCCGCCTTCATCTAATCAGCCAACTCAATGGGGCTGGTCGGCTTGCTCAGTTTTTGTTTTTAGGTCAGCCAGGGTGGCTTGCATCCAACTAATCTTATTCTTGTCTCCAATGCGCAAAATTAGCCAGGAGCCGTCTTGATGGCAAACCATGTCGGAGACCATGGCCACTCCGGTCGTATGATCTACGGCCGATAGCATCAACTTCTCGACGTGCCGGCAGTTTGCCACGGGTTGGCTGGTCCAGTGGGCTGTGTTATAGGCGTTTGTTTCTTCGCTACTGAACGGATGGGAAATCTTAAGCTGCGAGGCCGTTTCCGAGTCGAGCGAATAGCCGCTTCGTACAAACATTGCCAGCGCCGCTTTCTTGATTTGTTCTGGCGCGGCTTGAATCACGACATGAACCGGTTGTTTTTCCTGAGCGTCGCCGACGAATCCACAGAGCAACAAGACTCCTGCTACTACCAATGATTTCCGCATGTGTGGCGCCCCTTCCGCTGATAAGGGATTCTAGTCCACGAGTTTCGAGGTGTCCATAGTACCGCTCCTCAGTGGCTTCCTCTGCGTACCTCCCTGACGTTCATTTCCTCTCGAGCGCGAAGAGGTCACACCTCATTCAAAGAAACTGTGCAATTTGTACGAACCGGTCTGCTGAACTACTCGCCGTAGGGGACCCAGATGTTTTTGATTTGGGTGGCGTGTTGGAGGAAGAAGCGGCCTTCGGATTGGGCGGGGTTGAACCAGTCGATGGAGCGGCCTTCGTTGGTGAAGACTTGTTTCAGGTTGCCGATGGAGAGGGATTTGGCGGTGGCGCAGGTGGGGGCGTCGGCGAAGCACCAGAGGGCGTCGAGGTCGTCGTGTTCGGCGAGAGTTTTGAGGAGTTCGGGGGGGCGGCCGGTGACGATGTTTACGGCGCCGGCGGGGAGATCGCTGGTTTCGAAGAGTTGGTAGAGGTCGGCGGTGATTAGGGGGTAGATTTCGCTGGGGACGGCGACCACCGTGTTGCCTACGGCTAGGGCTGGCATTACTGTGGAGACGAAACCTAGGAGCGGGGCTTCGGCGGGGCAGAGGATGCCGATGGTGCCGATGGGTTCTTGCATGGCGAGGGTGACGTTGCGGAATGGCGGGTTGTGGATGGCGCCTTCGTATTTGTCGGCCCAGGCGGCGTAGGTGAAGATGCGTTCGATGCTGGCGGTGACTTCGGCTTCGGCTTGATTTTTGCCTACTACATCGGAGAGGCGGCTCGCGATTTCATCGCGGCGCTGGCTGAGATTTTCGGCGAGGTAGTAGAGGACTTGGGCGCGGGTGTGGGCGGTGGACTTGGGCCAGGCGGTGGCTTTGCGGGCGGCTTCGACGGCGTTGCGAATGTCTTTGCGATTGCCGAGAGGGGCTTCGCCGAGGAGGCGGCCGTCGGCGGCGCGGACTGGCGATGCTGTAGCCGGAATCGGGGCGGGCTTGTTTGCCGGCGATGAAGAGTTTTACGGTGCGGTCGATTCGGGAGTAAAGGGGGGCGGCGTCGAAGATTCGGCGGTGGTTTCGGTTAATTGTTGCGGGCGGTTGATCGATCGCTAGCGGACGCGGGTGGAGTTGCGGCGCGTTTTTGAACCAACTGGGCTCGAGATATTCGAGGAGGCCTTCGCGGCCGCCTTCGCGGCCGTAGCCGCTTTCGCGGTAGCCGCCGAAGCCGCAACTGGCGTCGAAAAGATTGGTGCAGTTGACCCAGACTACGCCGGCTTTTAATTGGGAAGCGATGTGGAGCGAGACGTTGATGCTTTCGGTCCAGACGCAGGCGGCTAGGCCGTAGGCGGTGTTGTTGGCCAGCTCGACGGCTTCGGTGGGCGTGCGGAAAGTCATGGCGGCGAGGACGGGGCCGAAAATTTCTTGTTGGGCGACGATGCTGGTGGGATGGACGTTGCTCAGAAGAGTGGGCGGGAAATAGAGGCCGCGCGAGGGCATGGGGATGCTGGGTTGCCAGCAGGTGGCGCCTTCGGCTACGCCTTGATCCACGAGGCGCTGGATGCGGTCGAGTTGGACGCGGGCGATGATGGCGCCGATGTCGATGGATTTGTCGAGCGGGGGGCCGACGCGGAGCGTGTTCATGCGATCGCAGATTTTGGCGATGAGCGGCTCGGCGATGCTTTCTTGCATCAGGAGGCGAGAGCCGGCGCAGCAGACTTGGCCTTGGTTGAACCAGATGCCGTCGACGAGGCCTTCGACGGCGGAGTCGAGGTCGGCGTCTTCGAAAATGATGAAGGGGGATTTGCCGCCGAGTTCGAGGGAGAGTTTCTTGTGGGTGGAGGCGGTGGCTTTGCGGATGGCGCGGCCGACTTCGGTGGAGCCGGTGAAGGCGATTTTGTCGACGTCGGGATGGGCGACGAGGGCTTCGCCGGTGGAGCCGTCGCCGGTGACGATGTTGACGACGCCTGGGGGCAGGTCGATCTCCTGGCAGATTTCGGCGAAGGCTAGGGCGGTGAGCGGGGTGAATTCGGCGGGCTTTAGGACGACGGTGTTGCCGGTGGCGAGCGCTGGGGCGATTTTCCACGCGAGCATTAGCAGAGGGAAATTCCAGGGGATGATCTGGCCGACGACGCCGCAGGCTTCGTGGCCGGGGAATTCTTGAGCTAGAAGCTGGGCCCAGCCGGCGTGGTGATAGAAATGGCGGGCGACAAGCGGGATATCAATGTCACGGCTTTCGCGGATGGGCTTGCCGTTGTCGAGAGTTTCGAGGACGGCCAGGCGGCGCGAGTGTTTTTGGATTTGGCGGGCTAGGGCGTAGAGATATCGGGCGCGAGCGTGTGGAGTCAGAGATTGCCAGGCGGGGAGAGCGGAGCGGGCGGCTTTGACGGCGGCGTCAATGTCGGCAGCGGAGCCTTGCGCGACTTCGGCGAGTTTTTCGCCGGTGGAAGGATCGGTGGTGTCGAAATATTTTGCGTCGAGTGGAGCTTGCCATGTGCCGCCGATGAAGTGGCCGAAGCGGCGTTTGTGGCGGTCGAGCCATGCGAGAGCTTCGCGGGGATCTTCGGGCGCGGGGCCGTAATCCATGGTGACGAATTTTTCGACGATGCTCATGCGGTTGTTCTCGATTCTTTCTTCAAAACTCCAGATGCTCTCAATCTTCTTAGCGCTCGCACCATTTTGTCGCTACGCAATGGGATGACGGTAGTCCGCTGAATACCGGCCCGTGGCGTGGTGTTCGAGCTGACGCTCGATGTCGGCAAGCATGCCGCTGGCGCCGAAGCGGAAAAGATCGGACTTCAGCCAGGATGGGCCGAGTTCGTCTTTCATGAGCGCCAGCCATTCGATAGATTGCTTTGCGGTGCGAATGCCGCCCGCGGGTTTGAAGCCGACGGCGAAGCCAGTTTGATTTGCGTATTCGCGAATGGCGCGCGTCATTACCAAGCCGACGGGAAGAGTGGCGTTCACCGGCTCTTTGCCGGTGGACGTTTTGATGAAATCGGCGCCGGCCATCATGGCTACGACGCTGGCGCGGCCGACGTTGCGGAGAGTGAGCAGATCGCCGGTGCCGAGGATGACTTTCATGTGGGCGGGGCCGCAGGCGTGCTTGAAGGCGGCGATTTCGTCGTAGAGCGCTTGCCATTTTGCGGCGAAGACGTGGGCGCGCGTGATGACGACGTCGATTTCATCGGCGCCAGCTTCGACGGAGCGGCGGATTTCGTCTACGCGCTCGGTGAGCGGAGAAAGGCCGGCGGGGAAACCAGTCGAGACGGCGGCGACGCGGATGCCGCTGCCTTCGAGAGCGCGGCGAGCGGTCTCGACGAAGACGTGGTAGACGCAGACGGCGGCGACTTTGATGTCGAGCGATTCGATGCCGAGTTTTGCGACGAGCTCGTGCTGGATTGGCTGGCGGGCTTTTGCGCAGAGGCGGCGGACGCGCTCGTCGGTGTCGTCGCCGGATAGCGTTGTTAAATCCATGCAGGAAATGGCGCGGAGAAGCCAGGCGGCTTGCTAGTCTTTTTTTACGGTGCGGCGGGTGACGAGGGTTTGGGCGCGGCGTTCGACGGCGCTGGTGTTGACGCGAACGTCTTCGACCCAATCGAGATTGAGAGGGACGCCGCGATTGGATTGCAGAGCGCGGCCGCGGAGGTGAGCGAGAGCCGCGTCGTTGGCGGAAGGTGAAACTTCGAGTTCGCGCCTGTCGACGCCATGGATGCCGCCGGGATTTTTGGTGACGTTGGACATCGTGGAATTCTCTTAGGTGAAGATCGTTTTTTGGTACAAGAGAAATCTTATCACTTTGGCTGGGGAGGTTTACAGGCGAGTGCTGTGAATCTGCCATTCCCGTTCGAATTCGGCGCGATTGCAGAAAGATTTTTGCGTTCCCACTTTCGTTGTGGAAAGGGCTGCGTAGAGATTTGCGCGGGTGAGAGCTTCTTTTTCTTGCATGCCTTCGCCGAGAAAGACGGCGAAGCTGCCGATGAAAGCATCGCCGGCGCCGGTTGTGTCGACGGCTTCGACTTTGAAGGCGGGAATCAATTCGGTTCCTTCGGGGCCAGCGAGAAGGGCGCCGCGCTCTCCGAGGGTCAGAACAACGCGCTTCATTCCTTGGCGCAGCAGAAAATTGGCGCACTTTGTGGCGTCCTCTAGAGAGTGGACGGGCATGCCGGTGATGAGTTCGGCCTCGGTTTCGTTGGGGATGAAATAGTCGGCGCCGCTCAGCTGCTTGAAATCCACTTGTTGGGCGGGGGCGGGATTCACGATGCAGCGGATGCCTTCGGATTCGGCGAAGCGGACGGCGTGATAAACGGTGCGGAGGGGAATTTCGAACTGCATGACGATAGTGTCGGCTTTGCGGAGGAGAGGAATGGCGGCATCCACGTCTTCGGCGAGAGAGGAGATCGTTCGCGCCTTTGACAACGATGATGCGATTCTGGCCGCTCGGCTCGACGAAGATGGGAGCGACGCCGCTCGAAACTCCTTCCGCGATGCGGACGTGGCTCGCGTCAATTCCTTGGGATTGAAAATTTTTGATGGTTGCGGGGCCGAAGAGATCGCTGCCGACTTTCGCGACCATGGCTACCGAGGCGCCGCACAAGCGAGCGGCGACCGCCTGGTTTGCGCCTTTGCCGCCGAAGCCGAGGTCGAATTTTTTGCCGAAGATGGTTTCGCCCGGGCGCGGAAAGACGTCATTGAATGTTGTGAGGTCCACATTGGCGCTGCCTACGACCGCAATGAAAGATTGCTTCGCCATTTCAGCTCCTGTGGTTCGCGCGCGAATTATATAGGAAGTTTGCGGCGAAGCGGCAAGCGTGAATTCTGGATTGCCACGCTACGCGCCGGGCGAATTCGCGGGATTGTTCTTGACAGGCCGAACCGCGGTGAATATAAGCACGGACGGGATTGAGATGCGCGCAACTCTTCGTGCGGGAGTTTTTGCAGCGACAGATTGTCGAGAAACTCGCGCACAATGAAGCCGCTTGAGAAGGAGCTGGAAGTTCATGTACACGCCGCATAGTCTGGAAATTGCGCTGCTGATGATGATTGCGACGGCGATTTGCTGGGGCTCCTGGGCGAATACGTTTAAGGGAGTGAAGAATTACCGGTTCGAGCTTTTTTACTGGGACTATGCGCTGGGGATTTTTCTTATTTCGGTGGCGCTGGCGTTCACGATGGGAAGCACATCGGATGATGCGACGAGTTTTTTGAACAATGTGCGGGCAGCGGATGGTTCAAACATTGTTTACACGCTTGCCGGCGGCGCGATTTTCAATCTCGCGAATCTGCTGCTGGTGGCGGCGATTGACATGGCCGGGCTTGCGATCGCGTTCCCGGTTTCGATAGGAATCGCTCTGGTGGTTGGAGTCATTACAAGTTATCTGCAGCAGCCGAAGGGGAATGCAGGCTTGCTGGCGATCGGAGTCGCGTGCGCGGTTATTGCAGTGATTATGGATGGCAAGGCTTATGGGAGTCTTGCGAAGGCGGCGGGGTCGGCGTCGAAGAAAAGCATCACGACTTGCATTGTTTCGGGTGTGCTGATGGGGCTTTGGGCGCCGTTTGTTGCGCGCGCGATGAGCCAGGGGAAAACGCTCGGACCGTACAGCGTCAGTGTTTTTCTGACGCTGGGCGCGCTGCTTTCTTGCTTCGTGTGGAATATATATTTTATGAAGAAGCCGTTGGTCGGCGAGCCGGTGAAGTTTGGCGAATTTTTTCGCGGGCCGGCGTCGGGGCATGTTCTTGGATTGCTGGGCGGAGCGATTTGGGGAACGGGAACGGTGTTCAATCTGGTGGCGGCAAATTTCACGGGGGTGGCTATTTCGTACGCGATCGGGCAATCGGCTCCGATGGTTGCGGCGCTTTGGGGAGTGCTGGCTTGGAAGGAATTTCAAGGGGCGAAGCCGCAGGCGAAAACCTATCTGGCACTGATGTTCCTCTTCTACCTGCTGGCTATTTTACTTGTGGCAAAGGCCAACACAGCAACCTGACAATTTGTTGGCAATTCCTAGTAAAATTGCCTAGATTGAAGATCATGCTGACCCAAGCCCAGTGTGAAAAAGGTGTGACAATTTCGGAACCAATGGGGCGTGCCAAGAGGCGGCTTAAGGCTCCCATGGGGTGGAAAACTCCCATCCATTTTCGTAGGCTAGTCAGCGGGAGCCGAATTGCCGCAAGCTCCGATTCCTCGCGTATCAGGCGTTTTCCACACTATTTTCAATGACTTGCAGGCTAAAAGGGGCTTAGTTTCGAGGCGATTCAGGAACCCTGTTCACTATCTACAGAATGGGGCCTCGGCCCCTACACTAGGCGGGTGGTTTGGCCCTAATTTTGTTACCATCATGGCCGAAGGGGTCCGGGTGTGCAGCTCTTAGGCAAATACGAAATTATAGCGGAGATTGGGCGGGGAGCCATGGGCGCGGTCTACAAAGCCCGTGATCCGCTGATTGACCGTTTAGTTGCGCTCAAGACCATCACGGGCGGCCCGAGCGCGCAGTCGAATTTGCTCGACCGTTTTTACCAGGAAGCGCGTTCCGCCGGCGCTCTGCAGCATCCCAACATCGTCACGATTTACGAACTGGGCCACGAGAAAAATACTCCATTCATCGCGATGGAGTATCTGGAAGGGGAGAGCCTCGATCGGATTATCGAGCAGCGTCCCGTACTTCCATTGTCCGTGAAGCTTGGATACATCGTGCGCGTGTGCGACGCGCTGGCGTATGCGCACCAGCACAACGTAGTGCATCGCGACGTGAAGCCGGCGAACATCATGGTCACCAAAGAGAGCGTGGTGAAAGTGGTGGACTTCGGCATCGCGCGTCTGACGGACATGTCCATGACGCAGCCGAACATGATGATCGGCTCGCGCGCGTACATGTCGCCGCAGTTGTACAAGGGCGAGAGGGCCGATGCGCGCTCCGACATTTGGGCGGTCGGCGTGTCGCTCTATGAACTGCTGGCGTTTAAACGGCCATTTACAGGCGACAGCGAAGCCGAGCTGATGTTTCACATTATTTATGAGAAGCCCGAGGACTTGCTGAGCCTTTCGCCGGAGTGCACCGAAGAGCTGGCTCCGATCGTCAGCAAGATGCTGGAGAAAAAGAGCGAGGATCGCTACCAGTCCATGGAGGATGTGCTCCACGCGCTAGAGCCGATTTGGAAAGCTGCGCAACAGGCCACCGTGTCCGGATTGCTCGCGGATTGCAAAGAGCTGGTTGTGGCGAAGGATCTGCAGCGCGCGCAGGCTCTGCTCAAGAAGGCTCTTCACATTGACGTAGGGAACTCGCAAGCGAAGAGCATGTTGGAGAAAGTGTCCGTGGAGCTTCGGCGGACAGAGATTCTGCCGAGGCTGCAGGAGCACTTGAGCCGGGGCGAAGGGTATCTGAAAGCTGGGCAACTGCGCGAGGCGAAGGCGGAAGCGCAAGCGGCGCTGGGATTGGATTCGAAGCACGAGCCTGCTCACAAGTTGCTTTCGGAAGTGGAAGCGGCAGCGGCGAAGGTCCAGCAGTTAGAGCAGAAACTGAAGTTGACGAAGCAGCGTCTTGCGGAAGGAGCGCTTACCGAGGCGGCGGCCGCTTTGGGTCAAGCGCTGGAGATGGACGATGCCAACCAGCAGGCGCAGGAGCTAAAGAAGCAAATCGACGAAGAACGAGTCCGCAGAGAAAAACGAAAGAAGCTAAGCGAAATCCTCCACCGGGCGCGAACGCTTTGGACAGAACTGAATTATGACGAGTGCCTCACAATTCTCGCGTCGGCATTGCAGGAATTTCCGAATGATCCCGAGCTAAAAAAACTACAGGATTCCGCAAGAACGGACCAGGCGGAGCAACAGAAGCAGCGCCAGATGGCGGAGGTCCGAAGGTTGCTGGGGCAGCAGAATTTTTCCGAAGCGCGAAAGATATTGGACGTTTTGGTCACGGAACATCCTCAGGACACAGCCGTAAAGAACCTGCAAAACCTGGCCCTGCAAGAAGAGCAAGAACAGAAACGGCAGAAACGGCTGGAGTCCGAAATATCCGCGTTACGCGCCCTGCTCGGGGCAGGGAAGTTCAAGCAAGTCGTAGCAAAGGGTGAGCCGCTCTTGCAGGAGTATCCGCAAGAGTACGAGCTGAAGGAGTTGGTGAACTACGCGAAGGGAGAATTCTCGCAGCAGGAGCAGAGGAGGAAAGAAGAGGAGCGCGAGAAGCAGATCCAGGGCTTCCTGATGTGCGAACGGTACGGCGAGGCTTTGGATACGGCGCGGAAGGCGATCGAGGAATTTCCAAAGCAAGATGCTTTCCGGAAGCTCGCCACGGAAGCGGAAGCGCTGAAGAAAGAACAGGACGACCGCGAAAGAGCCCGCAACGAAATGCAGCGGCGGGTCCGCGAAATCAACAGCAAGATCAATCAGGACAAGATTACGGACGCCATTGATCTGGCCCAACAAACCATGGAGACCATGGGGCCGGATCCCAACGTGACGCAGTTGCTGCATGGCGCCGAAGAAAAGCGGAAAAAGAAAGAAGATGCGGAGCGAAAAGTTTCCGCAGTGCAAGGTCTGGTGAACAAAGGCGATCACGCCGGCGCGACGCAGCTCTTTAACGAAGTGCTGGCCACGCAGATATTCCAGCCGTCTGATCCGCGGATGCAAGAGCTCAAAGGAAAAATTTCGAATCTCGCCAGCGGACAGCAGCCGGCAGCCACACAGCTTTATTCGGCTGCGAAGCCCGTGGTGCAGAAGCCATCCGGGACCGCGAAGAAAGACAAGCCAGGCGCTGCCAAGCCGCCGCTACCGCCAGGCGACATGACCCAGGTGAGCGAGTCCGCGCAGAACATTCCTGCGGCTGGATTTTCCGCCACACGTGTTGCCGGCCCGGGGCAAGCACCGCCGCCCACGCGGAAAGATGGTCCCGTTCCGCGCCGCCCAGAATCCGAAGGCAAGGATACCGCTGGACGAAAGACAGAAATTCCCGGAGCGACGGTTATTGCAGGACCGCCTGCGCGGCAGTCTGCAACGGCGACCGGGGTTCCAGCGGATACGCGTCAGAGCGGAACCGTGGCAGCAGCCACCGCGCCACCGATTTCTCCCGCCAAGCCCAAGCCGGGCGGCGATTTACTTGCGCAAGTGATGCCAATCTTGCGCCGCCCGCCGGTACTTGCTGGAGCGGGGGTGTTGGTGGCCGCCGTTCTCATCTTTCTACTTTGGCCGCACAACACAAATGGAGGCCCACCGTCCGCCAAAGACTCGAAGCTGAAGCAGCAAGCCGAGGAGCTTTGGCAGAACCGGCAGTTCGATCAGTCCGAACAGATTTGGCAGGGGCTCGCGAAGGTCAAAGGTCCGCTGCAAAACGAAGCGACGCGGCAGGTCAGCCAGATTGAACAGAAGCGCGGAGATGAAAAGCGTCGGTTTGACGAGGCGGAGTCTTTGCTCAAGGACAAGCAAGACTACGCAGGCGCGCAGCAAGCGTTTCAGGATGTCATTCAGATGAACTTGTGGCATTCCGAAGACGCTACGCGGGATTTGGAAGCAGCGAAAACGGGGTTAAGTGCAACCGACGTGCACAAACAGGAACAGGATCACTTCGATCAAGGCGTGACACTTTATCAGGCGAAAGACTTCGAGAAGGCGCGGAAGGAATTTCGTGCAGTTGTGGACCTGAACATTGCCGGCTCAACGCTCAAACCGCAGGCGGAGAACTACCTGGGCAAAATACGCCAGACGGGGAATGACCAGAAGCTTTACGACACCGCAGTGCAGGACATGAAGGATGAAAACTGGGCGCAAGCGCGGGACCAGTTCCAAGAAGTGATAAATCGCAAGGGATCTCAGAGCAGTGATGCGAAGAAGCAGCTGCCCGCAGCTGAGAAGGCGCTGCAAAGCGTGAACGGCATCACAGATGCCATCCGCACAGGTGCGTTCCGCGGGGCTAAGACGCAATTGGATTCCGCGCAGCAATGGCCCAAGACCCGCGAAAAACTGCTGAAAGATTTGCACGCGGCCGAGCAGCAACAGTTCGATGTGATAAAGAGCAATGCGCAAGCCGCCGAGAGCAAGAGCGACGCAGCTGGAATCCAGCATGTGCAGGACGAGCTTCATAGTTTTGAAGGACGCGCCGAGGAGGCTTCGCTTCTCACGGCTTGCAAGGATCTCGAGAAACGATTGAATGCGGCCTATTCCACAGCAATGGAAAAAACCGGCGACAAGTCGGCTTTCGATGCCGCCGTGCAACATTTTGAGCAAGCGAAACAGAAGAGGGACATCGAGACGCTGAACCACGGCGTGAGTCAGGAATTCCAGAAGATAGCCGGTGGCACAGGAATCTACCGCGAGAATGCGGCACTCTACGTCAAGACAACCATTCCGAATGCCATTCAGTCACTGACGCAAACTTCGGGAAAACTGGTTCTGCCCGCACTCTCCTGTGGGCCCGGGCGGGGTGCGCCGGAAGCTCCGTCGATTGCAGGCTCGGTCAATTGCGGGCAGCTCGATGCGAACGCGCCGCTGCAATGGGTGGGAGTTCCGATGGTGGATTTTCCGGATGTTGCAAACAAACCGGGGAAGCTCCCATACTCGCTCAAGGTGATGGTCACTGTCGAGGCGAACGGCAACGTAAAGATTGACAAAGAAGGCGAAGCCGACAAGGACTTCCTCAAGAAAGTAAAAGATGCTTCGAAACATTGGAAGACGACCGCACCCCGAGCGGGTGGAAAACCGGCAACCGTGCGTTTTCCTCTTACGATTACTTTTCAGCGCTGATATCCTGCGCACGAGCTAAGATTTGCTACGATTAGCGGCGCAGGGTCGCCTCCTTTGCAGAAACTTGGCAAATACGAAATTCTCGCGGAACTGGGACACGGCGCCATGGGCGTCGTGTACAAAGCTCGCGACCCTTTTATCGGGCGCCTGGTCGCTCTCAAGACCATCAACAGCAATCTCGTCGATCGCCCCGACTTATTAGAGCGTTTTTATCAAGAGGCGCAATCCGCGGGAAAACTTCAGCACCCCAACATCGTCACGGTGTTTGAGCTAGGGCAGGAAAAAGACACACCATTCATCGCCATGGAGTATCTGGATGGCGAGAGTCTAGAAAAAACCATCGTGCAGCAGACCGATCTGCCGCCAGCCTTGAAGGTGGGCTACATCGTTCGGATCTGTCAGGCTCTCGAATACGCTCACAAGAACCGTGTCGTTCACCGGGACATCAAGCCCGGCAACATCATGGTGAACTCCGAGGGCATGGTAAAAGTGGTCGATTTCGGCATCGCGCGACTCGTCGATTTCTCGCGGACTCACACCAACATGATGATCGGAACGCCGGCCTACATGGCTCCGGAACTGTTCCGCAAAAAGAAAGCAGACGAGCGCACGGACATCTGGGCAGTGGGCGTGACGTTTTATGAGTTGATTTGTTATCAGAGACCCTTCACAGGGGATGGGTACGACATCATTCGCTCCATTATGGAGGACGAGTTTCCCTCCATCGCTTCCGTCGTTCCGGATTGCCCGCCCGAAGTAGGAACCATCATTCAAAAGATGTTGCGAAAGCAGTCTGCGGAACGATACCAGAGCATGGAAGACGTTTTGCTCGATTTGGAACCGGCGTGGAACCGGCTGCGGTCGAGCGCCGCGGCTGTGCTCGCCGGGAGGGCTCTGGAGTTTTACGATCTGGGGGACCTTCCGAAAGCCCAAGACACGCTTCGCCGGGCTCGCCAGATTGACAATACCAACGTGCAGGCAAAGAGCCTGCTCGAAAAAATATCCTCCGAGCTGCGCCGGACGGAGATTCAACCAAAAGTCCAGGAGCATCTGAGCCGCAGCCGCGTTTTCTTGCAGTCCGGAAAGTTTCGAGAAGCCCAGGCCGAAGTGGAAGCGGCGCTGGGTCTGGATTCGAGGCACGAACCGGCGCAAAAACTCTTAGCGGAAGTGGAGGTTGCCGCGGCGCGTGCGCAGCAGTTGGAACAAAAACTACGGCTCACAAAGCAGCGGCTGGCGGAAGGGGCGCTTGCGGAGGCCGAATCCATTCTGCGGCAGGCTCTCGATCTGGACGCCAGCCATCCGCAAGCGGTCGAGCTGCAGCATCAGATCGGCGAGGAACAAACGAGGCGGGAGAGGCGGAAGCAGCTCGGCGATTTTCTGCATCGCTCGCGCGCTCTGTGGACTGAGCTGAAATATGAGGAATGCCTTGCACTCATTTCGGAAGGGCTAAAGTCATTTCCAAATGAACCGGAATTGAAAAAGCTTCAAGAGACGGCGCAGGCGGATCAGGCTGAGCAGAAAAGGCAGGCGAACATAGCCGAAGTGCGCCGGCTGCTGGGAAAACGGAGGCTTGCCGAGGCTCGCATCGCTCTGGAAGTTCTGTCCAGGCAGAATCCACAAGATACCACGGTCCGAAATTTGCAAGGACTGCTGGCGCAAGAGGAGCAGGAAGAAAAACGAAGGACAAGGCTGGAAGAAGCCCTGGCGAATCTGCGCGGCCTGGTCAGCACAGGAAGACTGGCGGAGGCAGTCGCCAAAGGCGAAGCCCTGCTTGGAGAGTTTCCTCAAGAATACGAGATCAAAGACTTAGTCATTTATGCGAAGGGCGAGGTCGCGCTTCAAGAGCAAAAGAAAAACGAGCTAGAACGCGAGAAACAGATACGCGGACTACTGGAGGCGCAACGCTACCGGGAAGCCGTAGAGGCAGCACGCCGGGCCGTTCAGGAATTTCCCAAGCAGGAACTTTTCCGAAGACTTGCGACGGAGGCCGAGGAGAAGAGCAAGGAACAACAAGAGCGGGAAAAGATTCAGCGGGAAGTGCAACAGCGAATCCAGGAGATTCGCAGCAAGATCAAGCGCCAGGAGTTGACGGATGCCATTGATATGGCGCGACAGACACTGGCGACGTTCGGGCCGGACACGGATGTGACGCAGTTGCTCCAAGCTGCCGAGGTGGAAGCCGACCAACGGAACAAGAAACTGGCGGAGAGGAAGCAGCAATTCGAGGCCGCGCAAACGCTGGTTGAGAAGGGAGAATTTGACGGGGCGAGGCAGCTGCTCGACCGGGCGATAGCCAACCGAATTATCCAGTCGTCTGACATGCAAGCGCGAATGATGCTCTCGGAAATAGCCGAAAAGGAAGAACTCCTCAGGAGGCAAGAGCAAAAGAGAAAGAAAGAAGAGGAACGAAAGAGGGAAGAGAAGAACAAGGAAAAGGAAGAGGAAAAGAAGCGCAGAGAAGCGGAGAAAAAATCGAAGCTCGAAACAAAAACGCCGAGTGGCCCAGCGATCGAGAAGGAGCCTTCCACGGGGAGTGGCGCCAGCGGCGGAGCGCAGCCGCCCCTGCCTCCGGTGACTTTGCCTCTGGTGACTATGCCACCGGCGGATGCGCCGACAGTAGCGGCGCCAGCACTTGCCGAGGCCGCGACGAGCGTCACAGCAAGCGTCCCTAGACAAAAGCCCTCTGTTCCCGTTTTGACGCCGCTGCCTGCCGCGAAACCAGTTCCTTTTATTCAGACGCAGATCCGGATTGAGGAGAAGGTCACGGAAACTCCGCCGGCTACTGTCCCTGACCTTGCCCCGACAGGGTTTTTGCGAAAGCCCGCTGTTCTGGCGGCCCTCGCGCTAGTTCTGGCTGGCGGAATCTATGGCGTCATACATTTCATACCCAAGTCGCCAGAAAAGCCGTCCAAGGAAGACGCGGCACTAGAGGCCGAAGCGAAGCAGCTGTGGGACAGCCACAAGATGGATGATGCACTCGCCGACTGGAAAAAGCTTGCCGGCCATCCTGGATTGCTGCAAGCCGAAGCGGCCAAGCAAGTGGACGATATCGAGCAAAAAAGTGCCGCCGTGGAGAAGTTGTACGCGCAAGGGATGAAGCTTTTGTACGAAGAGAAGAAAACTACCGAGGCGGCTCAGAAATTCAACGAAGTGCTTCAAATGAACCTGTGGAAGATGGACGAGGCGCGCCGCGAGTACGAGATCGCCAGTAAAGGACCTGGAGCAGCGCCCGCAAAGCCGCTCTGGCAAGCACTTTTTGAGGAGGGTAAGCAGGCGTTTGACAAGAAAGACTATGCGGCGGCATTGCAATACATGCAGCAGGCGACCCAAGCGAACGGTGTTTCGAAAGAGATCAACGGCCAGGCTCAGCGGCTCATTCCCGTGATTCGGGACCGCGGAGAGCAGATGAAGGAGCTCCAGCAGGGCATGAAACTGGAGCAGTCTGGAGAGAAGCAGCAGGCGAAAGATATGTTTACCCGCGCGGCGAAGTCTCCGAATGGCGACCCTGAAGTCACGGCCATGGCCAATAACCACATCAATCAGATCGGCACGATCCCGCCGCCCCCGAATCCAAATCCGAATGCGGGCTCCGATTCAACCGCAAATTCGAATCCCGGCAAAAATCCGCCTGATTATTCGCCGGTACTGGGAGAAGTGCGCGGTCTAATCAATCAGGCGCGCTGGGACGACGCGGACGCGAAACTGAAGGGTGTACCGCCAACGCAGCCGGAATACAGTGATCTTAAGCGGGAGATTGATACAGGCCGGCGGGAAGATCAGGACTTCACTCAGAAGAAGGCAGACTATGAGCTGGCCCATTCGAGTAAGAACAGGGATGCGTTGCGTGGCCTCAGGCCATTCTTTATGGGCGAAGCCAACAAACAACCCGGCAGGCACAATGGCGAAGCTCGCACTATCGTCACGCAAATTGATGCGGACACAGCCGAGACGAAGCAGCCCAGCGCAGAAAACACCGGCGGCACCACCGGGGGAGTGAAGCCAGCTACGTCTGATGCTGCGGCCATCAAAACGGTGCTGGACGCGTATGCCCACGCCTTTGACAACGGCGATATCTCAGGACTGAAGGAGGTTCGCCAGTTGAATGCGAATGAGGAGAAGAAACTCGCGGAGGCTCTCAAGAATGTAAGAGGGAAGGGGTATTCACTGCAAAACTGCTCTAATGTGCAAATCAACGGGGACACGGCTAGCGTGAGCTGCGATGTGATTCTGGTGAAATATAAAAACGCTAAACCGGCACGGACAAATCTCACCCTCAACCGCATCAACGGCAAGTGGATCATCGTATCAACCAATTGATAGCCTCCTTTTTCTGCCTAAGCTACTGTAGTCCGCTCATTTGCACGGCCACGGACAGCCATCGCGCTTAAAATTCTCGAACAATTCCTGTGCGGTGACCTTGCAAAGGCTCGATTTCCACATCTTTCGGATGAAACGAATTCCGTTCATTCCGCACCATCTCCATGGATTTGGGAGAGAGGCGACCGCGGGTACCGGTCCGGCGCAGGGACGCGAATCTGCTCTTTCCGAAATCATCTTGACAATCGTGGAGACGTACATCAAATTCTCTGAATTCATCCGGGCCGCATGACAAAACGCGGCTGCGGGTTCCACAGCAGAAAACACTGTTTGGGTATGGCCCCGCGGCTGGCCGGCCCAATCGCCCAGGAGAGAGCACAATGCTGAAACGCGTTCTATTCATGGTTTTTCTATTTGGAGTTTTGGTTTCCCCCAGAGCCATGGCCCAGAGTCCTTGTTCGACGTCGACCGCTTCACCAGACGTGATTTGCACCATACCGCAGGTTTACGGACCGGCCGGACTGGCCAATGGAGGAGCGCTCGCTCCCGTTGGCGCTCACCAGGGCCACTTTGAAAATGATTTTCAGCAAAACCTGGCACCGTTGAGCTCCGCGGTCGCGAGCCAGTTGAGTTTTCTCCCCTTGGCATCGCCATCCTCCGGACTTTCCTTTGTGTTCGACAAGGCTCTTGGGGTGTTCGTGGCTTCGAATGACAGTTACGGACCGATCCTCAGCGAGAGGGCGGGGACGGTTGGCAGACACAGGCTCTACCTGGGTGTCAGCTACCAGTACTTCAATTTCGGGTCGGTGGATGGGCTCAGCCTAAAAAACCTGCCTGTCGCGTACCTGCACCAGGACGATTGCGATAGGACCTCCACGGGCTGCAATCCGCCCCCGCCAACGCAGCCGGTCACCTGCTCGGTAAACGGAGGCGTTACGAGCAGTACGGGCAATTTCCTGAACACAGGTGGATGCAGTTTCGTCCGGGATTACATTCAAACGGACAACCGCATTGATTTGAAGCTCCACCAAACCACGATGTTTGCGTCGTTCGGATTAACGAACAGAGTGGACGTCTCCGTGGCCATCCCCGTGGTGGATGTGCTGATGCGGGCGACTTCCGATGCAACGATTATTCCCAATTCGATGAGCGGCCTGCATGTCTTCTCGAATCCGAACACCGCGACATGCACCGCTTCGGTGCCTCCTGCTGGTTCTTCGTGCTATGCGCAAAACTTTGCCACCGGACGGGCCTCGACGGGAATCGGTGACGTTACCTTTCGTGTGAAGGGGACGGTCTTCAAAGGCGAACACAATGGTGTGGCCGCAGGCGTGGACGTACGTGCCCCGTCAGGTGACGCTCTGAATTTTCAGGGAACTGGCGCTTGGGGAACCAGGGTCTTCGGAATCTGGTCCTATTCGGGACGCTTTTCGCCCCACGTGAATGCTGGATACGAATGGAACGGCAGCTCCATACTCGCTGGAGACGTTTTTACGGGGACAAAAGCCCGCTTACCTAATGAATTCTTCTATTCCGCAGGAATCGAGGTGGGTATCGTAAAGAGGCTTACGGCGGCGTTTGACTTGATAGGACAGCGGATTTTCGACGGCCAGCAACTCGTCATCTCGACGGCGACTGTACTAGGATCGTGCGACACTCCTTTTCCCGTCTGCGCAAATCCAGGGCCAGCCACCACAGTCCCGACCGTCATTGGAATCAAGTCCTCTTACAATATGACGAACGCTGCGGCCGGTCTTCGCTTCAATCCGATTGGCCGCCTTTTGATCAGCGGAAATGTTCTCGTCAAGCTGGATGAGGGCGGTCTTCGGGCAAACATCGTGCCGATGATCGCGGTGTCTTATACGTTCAAGTAGAGCGGGCTCAGTTCGTACGGCAACCTGAGCGATGCACGGCTAGCAAAAATTCTGCTCGCACGAGGCGGCCGGCTGGGTGGCCAGTCACCTCGCCGAATCGCTCCATCACTTGCTCATGGCCGAGCAGCTATAGTTGGACAGGAAACCGGCCTGGAAGAAGGGGACGCCCTTAAAATCCACATCGAAGCGCACTTCGACCGGCTTATCGTTGCTTCTGATAGCCTGCCCGGTTGGACCGATCAGCGGGCCTTGGATAATGTAGCCACTTCCGGAAGTCTGCCATTTGTATGCGGAAAGGAAATGCGATACAGCCCAAAGGCCTTGATAATGTGCGACTTCGAGATCCCCACCGTTATTCAGCGTGAGAGTGGCGACCTGGACGATCGCACCGGGCCAAATAAACTTCCTTGTCCCGCCGTTTCCACTTATCGTCCAATCTTGCCCGTCAAACGCCAACTTTTCGTTCTTGAAGCCGCCGGCTTCGGGAAGATGTGCCGTGACGGAGTATTCGAACCGCGGATCCGTTGCGTTGTTCGGATATACGGCCAGCTGAATCGCGTACAGCTCATTTAGGGTGCGTAGGAAATTGCTTCCAACGGGCGTTGTCGCTCCAAGTGCGCGGACATACGTTGTGCCTTGCAGGCTCAGATTGGTTTTTTGTGAAATCAGAAACTGAGAGAACTTGCCCTTCACCGGTTGGAAATAGTCATTGAACTCCGCGAGAGTAATATCGCGTGTGCTGTGTGCGTTAAAGGGATAGGCAGTCTGAAGATCTTTTAGCGGTTTACACAGTCCCTCGCCACCGACAGAGGCCGTAGCCCAGAGTTTCTGCAAGGACTTTATCGGCTCATCGAGTAACGCGCTAACGGTCTTGTCGACATGCCCTTCCGTGTCATTGGGGAGCCCCTGCTCAATCTGACCGGCAAAGCGCAAAGCCTGTGAGGCAGTTTGCAGACACGATGTTTTCTTGCCGTCCTTTTGATCGGGGGGCGCATCCGCGACGTCCTGAGCGCAAGCTTGCAAATCAAACAGTCCTTTCATGTATGCATCATTCGAAGGTTGAGTATATTTTTCCTGGGCGCCGCAGCCGGGCGCAACTATCTGTTGAGGCGCCTGGAACGCCTGCTTTACGCCATTCGAGGATACATTCGTGTTGTCCGAGGTGTCGCAGATAAGGGCCAGCAGCGGCGAGGAATTTGCCGAGAGTTTTTTCAGTTTGTTCGCTGCGTCGGCGTCGTTGTTGTACGCTGACACCGAAGTTCCATTCAAGAACGCCCGCCACTGTTGAATAAAATCTTTCTCGTACATGGCGCGGAGCTGAGCGCTCAAGTCTGCCGGGGTCAGGTTCGTGCTTGCCATTGACCCTAGAACCCAAGTCTCGCCCTGGACCGCATTGGGGTGCTGGATGGATTGATCCATAGTCTTCCAGCCGATGGAGGTGAAAGCGGCGTCTACATCTGTCCTTGCGTGCAAGACATCCGATCCCTCAGGATGGGCGGCCGCGAAGCGATAATTCTTGGCCTTCTGCCGCGCGTCCGTGAGCATGCTGGTGTACAAACGCTGCAAGCCGGAAAACTTGTTCAAATATGCGCGAACCTGATCCACCAGTGGAGCATCACTCGTTTTTGAGTAAGGATTGTCGAGCGCCAACTCGGAGCTATAAAAAGCAAATTGCTGAGCGGCAAGATCGCTTCGATCCTGCTCCACGTCGCCCAAGTCTCTCTTCCAATCTTTCATCAAAAAGTTTTGCAAGAACTCGCCGGAATTCCTCTGAGATTCAGAGGTGGTGAGCAAGTACGCTTTGAGGGAGTCATAAGCCGCGCCCGAATCCGCGGACGGCTGAGGATCGCCGCGATCATTCCGCAAATCAGTCAGGAGATTTTGCTTCGCGTGCTGAAAGAGAACCTGGTCGAAGGAGTGAAAATAGATGGCGCGTGCATCGTCGAAGGCGGAATCACCCGTGTACAACCCCCACCGCAGATGCAAAGGCGCGCCGTTCTGCTGGTAGCCGCGAAGCTGGAGAAGAGTCTGACGGAGAGTATCGAGCTTGCGTAGTGATTCGACGGTTGGCTGCTGAGAGCCGAGATTCTGCACTGAGGAAAGATCTTGAGCCGCGCCCCGAATGCCAGAGACCAGGCGCGCGTTCCCAACGAATGAAACTGTCGTGAAGATGATCCAAATCGCAGCGAGAGCGGCGATGGAGGCGAAGAGAATGCGGCGTCCCAGGTCCCCGCGCGTGCTAGTGCCGCTGGCTCCAAGAGCCGCACGATCCTGCAACAAAACGTGGCTAAAGACGTGACTCAGAAAAACGCGCTGGACGGACCTGCGGGCTTCGCCCGCGCCTTCCAGGGAAGTTCCTGTGGACCAAGAGGTCTTGGCGCCAGGATCCTGTGCGCTGATTAAACTGGTGGCATCCGGATTGAAACCGCCGGGGGCGCGCTGGGCCGCTCGTTGTCCGAGCATCGTCTGCCCAGCGCTCGCGGAAACGGTAATGACACGCTGCCCGACAAAATAAAAGCCGCGGAGAAATGGTCCCGTGCGGAGATGGCCGGGCCGGCAAAGGTCCACAAGAAACTGGACGAGAGGCTTGCTGAGCTTTCCAAATTCGCGCGGAAATTCGTAGACGCCGGCCTGCCGGTCGCTGTTGCGCTCCCGGTTCAGAAGGCCGGGGCGGCATTCCGCCAGAGTGAAAAAGATCGCCTGGAATGCGGCAGTCAGACGCTTGGTTTCCTGTTCGGCGTAAACGCCGGAGCTCGTGGCACCCATGAGCGGCAGAGTGGACCCAAGGACCTGCGATGTTTCTTCATTGCTGAAAGTGCCTGCAAATTCCTCGAAATACGGAATGCGGTCTGACCGGTTGAAGAGCACGTATACAGGAAGGCTTACGCCCATGTGATAAGAAAGTTCTTCGAGACGCGCCCGTAGCTTCCGTGCTTGCGCCACAATTTTGTCCAGCGCAGCTTCACGGACCAGCTTCTCGCAATCCACGCAGACGACGGCAGCGCGCGGAGCCAAACTAGCGCCGCCGAAAATGGAGCGGAACCGGCCGGGCAAAAAATGCTTGATCAGACGTACCCAAGAACCAGCATCATCGAGGAGGGGACCGCCTGCCTCCACAAAAACCGTTTTGCGAGCGAACCAAAGATTCGCGACTCGCGTCGGCACGATACTGCTTTCCTGATAGACCTGACCGGCCAGGAGCTCTGCGTCCAAGCCGCTCTGATCCATCGCGCTGGTCTTCCCGCCACCTGATTCTCCAAGCAGAAAGACCGTCGGAAGCGAAGACAGCTTGGCGCCCGCAGCAAGACGCGCCGCCGCCACTTTGCCGGCCGCTTCCCGAATCAGGATGTCTACATCCCCAGAGGCTGCTCCGCCGGGGGCTCCAGCAGGCTGGGAAGGGCCTTCATCCGCCGCGGGCATGGGAGGCCGTGAGGCGCGAGCCCACAACAGCAATCCAATGATCGAAATGACGCCAAGCAACAGGATGCCGCCGCGCAGCACCAAAGCATTGGCGCCGGCCACATGAAAAATTGGAGCAGCGAACCACGTCAGCATCAGGACCACGATGGCGGCCGCGCCGGCTGCTAGATGTTCCCATTGAAATCGCATCTCCACTCCCTACGGGTGGTTTAGAGGTGCTATCGCGTGAATTTCCGAAACGCCTGAAAGCATACGCATCTTGAAAACCAGGAAAAAAAGAATCCCCAGAACCACGCATCCAAGGGAAACAAAGGCCAGACGCCGAACCCATGGATCGCGCTTTGCCACCACGGCGCCGCCTTCCGGAACGGCCCACGATGGCGAGAGCCCCACAAGAGGTCCGCGGATGCGGCGTATTTTATCCAGGGTGGAATCGATCACTGGCCGGGTCGCTTCCGGACCAGCGAGACCGTAGCGCCCCTTGTAACCCATCAAGAGACATAGTGCATACACTTCGAGCACGTCCGCTACATCGTGCGAATCGGATCGGGACATCAGTTTTTCAAGGTTTTCGAAAAACGTTTCCCCTGCTACATGATGGCCGAACATCTCTTCCTGCAGCGGCATGCTGTGCCAGGAACTGAAGACCGGATTGCTTGAATTCAAAATCGATTCGTCCAAAAAGGCCACTGCCGCGAGTGTGGCCGTGCGAATATCATCCGGGGCATACGCCTTCTTCACGGCATCCTTTTCCGCCGACCGCAACCCAGCCTGGATGTTCGCGCGGAAAGCGTTGGCGTCAGAGACGGCCTGGCGGTTCTGCCGCACGCGCACGATCACCGTCAAAATCTGCTGGTAGATATACGCGAGATTCTCTGCGCGCCGTTTGGTGGACACTTCGCGGGGTTGCAAGTTTGTGGCCCCGAACATCGTCGCTCCCACCGGTTCCTCCTAGGACTCTAAGACAACAAGAAGCTCGATTTCCGCGCCGGGCAAGTCATCGGGAACATACACACCGACTTTTCTCGTCTGGACGATGTGTTCCCACGAACTTCCGGTGCGGCTGATGCCGAAATATTGAAACTCTACTTTTGGCGCAATTGCGGAGGGCGGAATTGGAAGATGGACAAGCCCCAGGCCAGGCAGGGCCGTCTTTACAAGCTCCGGGAGCAGGTCTTTCGAGCAAACTTTAATCAAGCGCGGCGTCTTGGCGATAATCTCCGCCTCTCCCGTATCGGCGCGAACCGCGAGAATCCATCGCGCGCGATCGAGGCAGCGCTGATCCAGAACGTCGCCATTCCGGAAATTCCGTCCGGCCAGAACCAGCGGGATCTGCACGCAGTTCGATGGCACGACGAGTTCGAGATGCGCGCGGATGTGCTGATTCAGCGGGCCAAAACACTTTTCCAGATCATCGTGATTGTAAGGTGGCAAGGATTCAGGATGAGAGTCCAGGCCGAACGTGCACAAGGCCCCCGCGAGGCGCGACATCTCGACATAGAGCTGCTCCGGATGGCCTCGCTCGGAAACGCACAAATGCCGCAGGACGGAGAGACTTTCGTTCACTGTATGCACAAACCAGAAACTCGCGATTTCGTCCGATGAGTAACCTGCGCGGCCTTGCGCGGTGGCTCGCCGCGCGCGCGAAAGCGATGCGCTCTTTTCATCAAGGATGTCCACAAGAGTACGCGCGATAACCAAGAGCCGTTCGCTCGCGCTTATCTGGAGGCAGGGAGGAATAAAACTTGGATCGAAGATAAAGCGTCCGGAACCATCGCGTAAAACACGCGCAACTGGCAGAGTGACAAGTCCCTGGTTATTCTGGGTCTCCAGCGCAAAACGGATATTTTTCCTGCCAATCTGGATCTGCTTCTCGTCCCGGCCGGTGTTCTCATCGGGCAGAGTCAGCATTTCTGCCTGGAAGCGCAAATCCACTTGTGACGGTTCGGAATCGAGCGCGCAATTCGGTCCCTCAGGACGCCGCTCCGGCACAGCCAGCAGCACCAGCAAAGATTCGCGAGTGGCCGAGAAAAGCTCGTTGATGTTCAAAACCGGAGGCAGAGCATCAGCATCGGGCATTTGAAACGCCAACCCGTCTGGAAACAGCCCACGCGCATGCACCACCGACAGCATTCCATTTTTCAGGGCGTCGGAGTCGAGTTTGCAGCTGATCACGCCATAGGGGGCGAACCACAGGCTCAATGTCGAGAAATGAACGAGGTCTTCAAAGGATTGGGACTGCACCTGGAAGTGATGGGGGCCCAGGTACATCCCCTCGTGCCACACCACCTTGGAAAGATGCTTCATTGTTCAGTAGATTACGCCGGGCTCAGCGTGGGCATACTGCGTCTCACCCAGCGCGAACCAGCTCTCCTATGACGCAGGGCATACCATCGCCGCAGCGTCGTTCAGCAAGCCTGGTTTTTCCAGGTTTGACGGAGGCGCGGCTGCGACTCGTGAACGTTCTCTCGCCGCAAGAATGACCCGGAAAAGCCCCTAAAGGCTTGAAACGAGCCTAACTATGGCGTTCGCGCAGATGGATGTCAAGACATTCACCCCATCGATGTTGGTATTTGATATTATGCCCGCGCCGTTCGCGAGAATCGTGCATGCCTTTCCTACAAATGGTCTCGACGGAACAATTTACGGTTCTCCGTGAGCATTTTTTGCGGTCAGGCTTTACCGAGGAAGCTATCCGCCAGCGGCTTGATATCCAGCCGGGAAAGGAGTTGGATCTTGTCGCCCTTTCGAGTCGCCCTCCTGCGAAGCCCAAAGTCGGCGACGGTCTGGACGCACTCATCTACCTGTTTGTCATAGGTGAATCTCTTCCCGCCTCGGACGCGGAGTCTTTATTCCCGCCCCCCGTACGGGATGCCTTAAGCCAAACCCGACTGATTTTGACCGACCCCGCCGACGCAAATCGGTGCATCGCCAGCGTCGCCATGTATCCGATTCGAGATTTGTTCATTGCCTCGGATCGTTGGAACAACCCAGATCACACGCAACGCGAAATGTTTCCTGACATCGTCTATCCCGCGCTCACAAAATCGGCGAAACAGTTTATCGATTTCACCTCCTATGAGCCGTGCGACGATTTCCTGGAACTTTGCGCTGGGACTGCGCCGGCTGCTCTGCTCGCCTCCCGTTCCGCCAAAAATATTTGGGCCACGGATATCGCTGAGCGTTCCATAGATTTCGCAAAGTTCAACGCCGCGCTCAATGGCATCCAGAACGTGAACATTCTCCAGGCGATCTCTATCAACCGGTCGAGGGCCGCACATTTGATCGCATCGCCGCTCATCCTCCCTACGTACCCGTCCTGAGGCCTGCGGAAATTTTTTACGGCGGTGGCGAAGTTGGCGAGGAGATCACCCAGCGGATCGTTGAAGGACTTCCCTCAAAGCTAAAACCGGGTGGACGCTTTTATTGCCGCACCATGGGAACGGAGCGGCCGGGTCGAAGCTTTGAAAGTCGAGTTCGGGAGTGGCTGGGAGCAAATCATGCGGAGTTCGACGTGGCCTTGTTCACCCTGCAATCCTTCGAGCCGCGCCAATTTGCCCTTGAGGAAACGCTGGCCAAAAACGGCGGCAGGGATCAGTACGCGCAATGGGAAAAGCTCTTCACCAAGAACGACATCCGCGGGCTTTTGCTTGGCGATTGTTATAGTTCAGAGGATCGTCGGCCAGCGGCCAGCCTTCACCATTCGTCGGACCATTCGCAGCAACACCCCGGCCAGTGCGCTCGAGTGGGCCATGGTCTGGGAAGCGCAAATGCTCAGCGAAGGTGCCACGCAAACGCTCCTCAGCGCAAAGCCTCTGGCTGCTCCAGGGATCGAAATCGTAGTGCGCCACACCTTGCGCGACGGCGAAATCTGCCAAGATAGTTTCACTCTTTCCATCGAGCAACCGTTCGCGACGGATTGCAAGGTACAGCCGTGGATGGCAGCTCTCTTGCCGCGCTGCGACGGCAAAACAACCGTAGCCGACCTGTTCGAAATAGCGAAACAAAATGGCTGGATCGTTCCCGAAACACCAGCGGAGGAGTTTTGCCGCCTGCTCGCGACTTTGATCAGCGGTGGGTTTCTACAGACAGAAGAGTTCAGATTGCCTGTGGCAGCAAAATAAGGAGTTCGAGCTGCGGCTCCGGAATGTCGCTCGGCACGAAGGCCGCCAGGCTGCGGCCCTTCGTCACGGTTTCCCACGCGACGCCCGACTGGTTCAAACTGAAATACTGATAATTGAGTTTCACCGGAATCGAAGCCGGCGGCCGCACCGCGTGCGTGAGCTGCATGCCCGGCAGCGCCTGCCGCACCAGTTGTTCGATTTGTGCCGCTGAGCAAAGTTTAATCAGCTGCGGCACTTTCTTGATCAGATCCCCCTGGTTCATCGTGGAGCTGACTGCCAAATAGAATTTCGTGCCTGTCAGATAGCGGTCGTCATCGATGTTCGTTGAATAGATGGATGGCTTTACGAGCTTCAATGGGAGCGCGACGAAATTGCTCGGAACCACCGTCTCCAAAAGCTCTCGGAGCTTTTCATCCAAATCCGTGAAGCACGTACCCAGATTTTCATGATCGTAAAGAGGAAGGTCTCTCGGTTGAATCTTCAGCGAAAAAGTGCTCAGCGCTCCTGCGAGCGACGTAAGCAAGCGGAAGAGAACGTCTGGGTGGCCGTGCCGGACGTCGTGAATATGTCGCAGAGCAGGGAAGTGACCATTCACCGTGTAGAGCAGCCAGAAGCTCGCAATGTCTGCCGCGGAGAAATCCGCCAATCCCGCGCTGCGCTGCCGACGGCCGCCAGCAAGAATGCTGCTTTTTGCCGCGAGAATCTCTACGAGGCGCCGCGCGATTCCCATCAGGTAATCGTTCGCAGCGATATCGAGCAAAGGGGGAATGTATTGTGGGTCGAGTCGAAAAGTCCCTGCGGAAGTCTTCTGAACTCTCGCTACTTGCAGCGAATTGCACCCTTCTCTGGACTCCCCCTCGACCAGGAATCGCAGATTTTTTCGCGCGATTTGCACTGGTTTCTCCGTCAGCCCGGAATTCTCGTCCTTCAAGTTGACGATTTCGGAGAGATACCTGACGTCCGCGTTTTTCTGCGCGATCGAGACATTCATGCCGTGCGACCTGTATTCAGGGATCGCCAGATAGATGTCCAGAGAGGTTTGCTCGGCCTCAAAAAATAGCGCCAGCGGTTTGGGTGCCGGCGCCGCGTCGGATTCGGGAATCTCAAAGGGAAGTCCATCGGCAAAAATCCCGGAAGCGCGCGTTAACGCAAAATTACCCTCGGTCAGGGCCTCCTGATTGATCTGCAAATCAAGGAATCCCCACGGTCGAAAATTCAACCCTTCGAGGCGAAACTGCAAGCAGCTTTCGACATAGCGGTCCCGCGTCTGCAAGTGTTGCGGTGTGAGGAAGGTGCCTTTGGACCAGATAACGGGTTGAAGCTGGCGCATGGCTCGCGGCTAAAGCTAGCAGGAGCGGTGTGGGAAAGTCAAAAGAGATTGAGCGAGAAATTGGCCATTAGAGGCGGCAAACACACTTTGGCACTGCGCGGTTCTAAGAGCGCTGCCCGAACGCCACTCTTTTCATGGCCAATTAAACCCTCCGATGTCCCCGTCGAGCCCCCTAAAGCCTCCCGATAATCGCGATGCCCCTTTCACCATTGGCCGTATCCTTCCCGGTGGTTGGTTGTTCACCTCCAATCCATCCACAGTTCACCACCCGTGCATTGTAACCTTCATCTGATTGCGCGATAGTGTGCGCCATGTTGAGGCCGTGGACAGTGACTGTAGACCGCGGCAACAGATAGGCGGGCTGATAGGAGTCGCAGAAAAATCGAGATTCTCTCTTTGAGATTCGTGGGCAGCTGATTGAGGGCTAGTTCTAGGACTTCGGAACTAATTGACGGGCAGCGGGAATCGTGATAAACCGTGCCGATGCAATCAGGTGCCCTGCCTTGAAGAAACGCTTTTCGCTCTCGATACACTACCCGCAATAAGAGGGAGACTTAAGGGGAACACATGGCAAAAGAAAGCGTCCATAAGAAGCTCGAGAGGGTACGCCCGCCTCGGGTGCATGTCACGTATGATGTCGAAGTCGGTGACGCCATCGAAGTAAAAGAGCTGCCTTTTGTCATGGGCGTCCTGGCCGACCTCAGTGGCCAGCCCACGGATGCTCTCCCGAAGTTGAAGGACCGCCGTTTCGTGGAGATCAACCCCGACAATTTTGACAGTGTCCTCGAAAGTTTTAAGCCGCATCTCTCTCTGGAAGTAGACAACAAGCTCAGTGACGAAGCCGACGCAGGGAAGCTCAAAGTGGACCTCGACTTCAAGAGTCTGGATGACTTTGACCCTGCCAACGTCGCCAAGAACGTCAAGCCGTTGCGCGAACTTCTCGACCTGCGCCAAAAGCTGGGAGATCTTCGCGGCGCCCTCCAGGGTAACGACAAGCTGGATGATCTGCTGATGGAAGCCGTCGGCAACACACAAAAAGCCGACCAACTAAAGAAAGAAATCAATAAGGAAAAGCCCAAGGGAGGCTCCGATGAGTAAGCCGGAAAAAGCGTCCGCGCAGTCGGCGGAAGCTAAGACGACTGAATCGAGCCTGCTGGATCAGATAGTTGATCAGGGACGTTTTGGAAAAGAACAGGTCGCCCGCGAACGTGGCCGCGACATGGTCAAGGAGTTCGTCGCGCAGGTTCTCGAAGGCGAGATGAAGCTCTCGCGGGACGCCGACGCCACGATCAACTCTCGTGTTGCTCAGATTGACCATCTTATTTCCCTGCAATTGAACGAGATTCTTCATCATCCGGCCTTCCAGAAGCTGGAAGGCAGTTGGCGCGGCATCAAGTACATGATGGATCAGAGCGAAACCAGTGCGATGCTCAAGATCCGCGTCCTCAATGTCAGCAAGAAGGAGTTGCTGCGCGACCTACAGCGCGCTCCCGAGTTCGATCAGAGCGTGATGTTCAAGAAAGTCTATGAAGATGAATTCGGCATCTTTGGCGGCGAGCCGTTTGGCGCGCTTGTCGGCGACTACGAGTTCAGTAAGCATCCAGAGGACATCGAGTTGCTCGAAAAGGTTTCGCAGGTGGCTGCCGGGGCACATGCTCCTTTTCTGACAGCCGCCGCCCCGGAGCTTCTGAATTTGGACAGCTTCTCGCAGTTGGGCGACCCGCGTGACATCGGGAAGATCTTCGACAGTACCGAATTCGCGAAGTGGAAGTCATTCCGCGCCAGCGAAGACTCCCGTTACGTAGGCCTGACTATGCCCCGCGTGCTTATGCGCCTTCCATATGGAAAAGATACGAAACCCGTCGACGACTTCAATTATGAGGAAGGCGTTGACGGAACAGATCATTCCAAGTACCTGTGGGGCAACGCCGCCTACGCACTGGGCGCGCGTCTCACGCAAGCTTTCGCTCAGTATGGTTGGTGCGCGTCGATCCGCGGCGTAGAAGGTGGAGGTCTCGTCGAAGGGCTCCCGACCCACACTTTTCGGACGGACGAGGGCGACGTGGCTCTGAAATGTCCAACCGAAGTCGCCATCACCGACCGCCGCGAAAAGGAACTCGCCGACCAGGGCCTTATTCCGCTGGTTCATTGCAAGGGCACGGACTACGCGGCCTTTTTCAGCGTGCAGTCCGCCAACAAACCGAAGAAATTCGACAAAGCCGCGGCCAACGCCAATGCGAGGCTCTCCGCTCAGCTTCCGTACATCCTGGCGGTCTCCAGATTTGCCCACTACATGAAGTCCATCATGCGCGACAAAATCGGTGGCTTCATGAGCCGCGGGCAATGCCAGACTTTTCTCACGCAGTGGATCATGCAGTATGTTACCGATGATGATCAGGCGAGTGCCGCCACCAAGGCGAAGTTCCCGCTCCGCGAAGCCAGAATCGAAGTCAGCGAGATTCCTGGCAAGCCTGGCGCCTACCGGGCGATCGCCTTCTTGCGGCCGCACTTCCAGTTGGATGAGCTGACCGTTTCGCTCAGGCTGGTGGCGGAACTGCCCGCTCCGGCAAAGTAATTCCTGATCGGTTCTTTTTTGGGGCTCCCAAGGCGGGGATTGAACTTTCCCTCTATGGAAGTCCGGCCGATCGTTTCTCTAAGAAGTGGATTTCTTTAGTCTTACAATGAAAAGGAGGACATGAAAATGCCCGCGACTGAAACAAAACTGGCTCCCATGACAGCGCACTCCGATTTTTTCCTGAAACTCGGGGACATCAAGGGAGAGTCTTTGGACGACAAGCACAAAGGTGAAATCGATCTCATCAGCTTTAAATTTGGCGTGCGGCAGCCAGGTGGCGCGGCCGTCGTCGGAGCTGGTGGTGGTGTCGGAAAAGCCCAGTTTCATGAGTTTGAATTCACGAAGCGCATTGACTCAGCATCCGCCAAGCTGATGCTGGCTTGTGCGAGCGGCCAGCATTTTCCGGAAGTTACGCTTTCCTGCCGCAGAGCCGGAGGAACGCAGTCCGAATACTTGAAGATCAAGCTTGAGCAAGTGCTCGTTTCCGCGTACGAGACCACCGGGGGAGAGACCAATTACAAGGACACTCTGCCCATTGATACGTTCCACCTCAACTTTGCCAAGATCACCTATAACTACAAGGCACAAAATTCCGACGGCACGGAAGGCGCCAATACCCAAACCGGTTGGGATCTTCAGAAGAACATCAAGGTATAAATCATTTACTGGGCCTATTCTGTCTGGGCTGTCTTTCTCGGAAGGCAGCCCAGCCGGAGGGCGCTTAATCGCCCGCGGCACCGTCCTCCGCAGTCGCGGCGTTGAATCCGGGGTCTCATGTCAGTCCAACAATTGTTTCAGGCGGGGCGGCTAGACGACGCCATTCAAGCTTTAAACGCCGAAGTACGCGACAATCCCACCGACGCCAAGCGCCGCACTTTTCTCTTCGAACTCCTCTGCTTTTCCGGTGATTTCGTCCGTGCGGAAAAACAGCTCGATATTCTGGGCAGTGAAGGACGCAATGCGGAAATGGGTGCTCTCCTCTATCACGCGGCCCTCCATGCCGAGCGCACTCGCCATGATCTTTTCAGCAAGAAGCAATATCCCATGCCGAAGAACACCGCTGCACTCGGGCAATTGAGTATCAGCATCAATGGCAAGCCGTTTCACACTCTGAGCGACGGTGATCCGCGCATTGGCTCAAATCTGGAAGTGTTTGCCGCCGGCAGTTATATGTGGATTCCTTTTGCCCTGCTCACTTCCATCGAGATTGCTCCTCCAAAACGTCTTCGCGATCTGCTGTGGCTTCCAGCAAAGGTTCGTACTTCGGATAAGTACGAAGATCGTGAGCTGGGTGAAGTTCTTCTCCCCGTTCTCACTCCTTTTGCCGGCCAGCATACGGACCCTGCAGTTCGCCTCGGCCGCGCGACGGTGTGGGAGGAAACTGACGACGGAGAAACCGTCCCCGTGGGCCAGAAAATTCTTCTTGCCGATGATGAGGAATGGCCGATTCTGGAGCTGCGCAATATCCAAATCGCGATCGCCCAGACGGCCTCTTAACGGCCATGCCACTTCCCGAAGGTCTCCTAACCCCCATCCCTGGGGACAATCCAAGTGGAAAGACCCTTCGCTACGATCCCGTCTACGATAAGATTCGCGAAGCTCGCCGCGAAGAAGACGTGCTCCCTCAGGGAGAGTGGTCTCGCGAAGTCAAAAAGGCCGATTTCCCCCTCGTCATCAAGCTGACCACCGAAGCCCTTTCCACGAAGAGCAAGGATTTACAATTAGCGGCGTGGCTGACCGAAGCAATTCTGTTTCGCGATCATATCCCGGGACTTCGCGAAGGCCTCGACTTGCTACGCGGCTTCATGGAAACGTTTTGGGACACGCTCTACCCGGAAATTGATGACGGCGATTTGGAGTTTCGCGCCGGGCCGCTCGGTTGGGTCGGCTCCAAACTCGATGTGGCTGTGCGCCGGCTGCCCATCACCAAGAGCAAGCTCGACTATTTCAAGTATCAGGAATCGCGCCGGGTAGGCTATGAAGCGGACGCCGTTAGTGAAGAGAAAGCGACGGCACGCGCGACTGCCATCGCGGAAAAAAAATGCACCGCGGAAGAATTTGATGAAGCTGTCCGCGCCACCGGCGACGCGTACTACGAAAAACTTGCCGCCAATCTCGTCGCGGCTCTCGAATCTCTCCAATCGCTCGAGAGTTTGAGCGACGAGAAGTTCGGCCGAGAAGCGCCCAGTTACTCCAATCTCCGAACCGCTCTTGAAGAGTTGCAGGACGTCGTGAAGCAGTACCACAAGCCTGCTGAAGAAGTAACTGAGGAAACGACCGAAGCGGCCGCCGAGGAAGTTGCCGAAGAGCCGGCCGCAGCGACGGCCAGTGGGGCTCCGGCGTCGAAGAAAAAGTCCGTTACCGCCGAGCCCGCCGATCGCGACGACGCCATGCAGCGCCTGACTGTCGTGGCCCACTTTTTGCGCCACGAGAATCCTTTGAACCCTATTTCGTACTTATTGCTTCGGGCGATGCGCTGGGGAGAACTACGTGCTGCAGGCGCGGCTCTTAATCCGGCGCTCCTCGAAGCTCCGCCCACGGAAAAGCGCACGCTGATCAAGAAAATGTCCATGGAGGGGGATTGGGCCGGAGTCTTGGAGAACTCGGAACAGGCCATGAGTCTTCCTTGCGGCCGCGGCTGGCTCGATTTGCAGCGCTATGCCGTGCGCGCTTGCGAATCTCTCGGCTCGGACTACGAACCCATTGCTGCCGGCGTCCGTTCTGCACTGAAAGCTCTGCTCGCCGACTATCCTGACCTGCTCAACTCATCTCTAATGGACGACACGCCCGCCGCTAACGCGGAAACGCAGACCTGGCTTCGGGAAAGCATCTTGCCGCCCCCGCCCGCCCCCGCTCCCAGCGAACCGGAATTTGTTCCGGCTGCCATGACTTCAGGTTCACAATCAGACCGCGCCAATGGCGAAAAAGTTCCCGACGTCATCGAAATCGCCATGAAAGCGGCGCGCGCTGGAAAAGTACAAGAAGCCATCGGCATCCTGACGCGCGAAATCGGCAATGAACGCACAGGCCGCGGCCGCTTCCAGCGGCACATTCAACTTGCCAACATTTTTCTTTCGACCAAGCACGAAGCCATCGCGTACCCCATACTGGTCGAACTCGCGGAAGAAATCGAACGGCGCAAGCTCGAGGAATGGGAAGAGCCTTCCGTTGTGGCGCAGCCGCTCGCACTGCTCTATCGCTGCGCCGAAAAACTCGGCCGTGACGACGCAGAGAAAGAAAAGATTTATCAAAAGCTTTGCCGGCTGGATCCCGGCCAAGCGCTGGCTCTGAGGTAGCCGATGCCGGAATACGATTCCAACGCGCCTCTACGATTGCCGCTTCTGGACCGCCTCCTGGACGACGAGCCCAAGGTCAAGTCCGAAGCGCCCATGACGCGAAGCGTATCCCTCGCCCGCCTCAAGGTCGCCGTCCGGCGCGACCTCGAAAACCTTCTCAACACGCGCCGCACTCCGGATTTTATCCCGGAGGGTTCCGTCGAGATTCTGCGTTCCGTCTACTACTACGGGCTTCCCGACATCACCTCCATGCCCGCCAATTTTCTTTACGAGCAAACCAAATTGCTCCAGTCCATTGAGACCGCAGTGAAAACCTTTGAAGGAAGACTCGATGGCGTCAGAGTTTCCCTGGTTCCGGTCGCCGGCCAGTCGCGCGTCTTGCGTTTTGTGATAGACGGAATGCTTCGCATTGATCCGCTTCCCGAGCATGTTGTCTACGACGCATCCATTGAATTGACCAGCCTCGAGGTTTCGATTTCCGGAGACGACCGTGCGTGACGAGCTGCTCGAATATTACGAGCGCGAATTAACCTATCTGCGCCAGATGGGCGCGGAATTTTCGGAAAAATATCCGAAGGTCGCCTCGCGTTTGCTTCTCGATCCTAACCGTTGCGAAGATCCGCACGTCGAACGTCTCATCGAATCCTTCGCTTTTCTGGCGGCGCGCGTTCATCTCAAGATTGACGACGAATTTCCCGAAATCACCGAAGCCCTGCTCAGCGTCCTCTACCCGCATTACATTCGCCCCATTCCGTCCTCCACCATCGTGCAATTTCATCTCGACCCGGAGCAGGGAAAACTCAGCACGGGCCTTCCCATCCCTCGCGGCTCGATGCTTTACTCTCAGCCCGTTGACGGCTATCCCTGCAAGTTCAAAACTTGCTTTGACACCACTCTCTGGCCGCTGAAAATCACCGCAGCGCAATGGGTTACGCCAGACCGCCTTCGCCCCGCCGTCAAGTCCCAGGACGCCGTTGCCGCCCTGCGTATCGAGATCGAGTGTTTTCCCGACGTCACTTTCGAAAAATTGGAATTGAGCTCGCTCCGCTTCTATCTGAATGGCGAGGGCAGCCTCATTCATACGTTGTACGAACTGTTGTGCAACAACTGCACGCAAGTTTTGCTTCGCGATCGCACACCGAACTCTCGGAAGCACGCTATCTCGTTCCCCGGCACCAGTCTCCAGCCCGCTGGCTTCAGCGATTCCGAAGCCCTCTTGCCTTATCCCCGCCGCGCCTTCTCCGGCTACCGTCTCCTCCAGGAGTATTTTCATTTTCCAGAAAAATTCTTCTTCGTGGATTTGACTGGCCTCGAGCAGCTTCGCACTTCGGGTTTTGGTCCGCGCATCGAGATCGTCCTTCTTATTTCGCGCTTCGAACGCAGCGAGCGCCAGCAAACACTCGAACTGAACGTTTCCGAAGAGACCCTGCGCCTCGGCTGTTCGCCTGCGGTAAATCTTTTTCCGCACACCGCCGAACCTATTCGTCTCGATCAGACTCACACCGAGTACCTCATCACTCCCGATGTGCGCCGCCGCCGCGCCATGGAAATCTTCTCCATCGAAGAAGTCATCTCCCCCAATCCGCAGACTCACGAAGTGTTGAAGTTCGAGCCGTTTTATCGCTTCCGTCACACCACTTCGCGCCATCGTGAGCGTCCAAAGGGTTTCTGGCATTCCCGCCGTCAGGCTTCCACTCGCCGCGATGACGAAGGCACCGACGTCTACATTTCCTTCTTGGATCTGAGCGGCCGCCCTCTTCACCCGGACACTGATACCGCTACCATCCACTGCACCTGTTCGAACCGCGATTTGCCTCATCGTCTCCCCATGGGCAACGAACGCGGCGACTTCGAACTGGAAGGCATCTCCTCGATCAAACGCATCGTGGCTTTGCGCAAGCCCTCCCAGTCAGTACGCCCTCCCACAGGCAAGGGCATGCTTTGGCGCCTCATCTCCCATCTTTCTTTGAACTACCTCTCCATCGTCGAGGAAGGGAAGGAGTCTCTGCAGGAAATTCTCCGCCTCTACACGTTCGGAGAATCCGGCTACAACGAACGCCAGGTCGCCGGATTGATGAACTTGTCCAGCACGCGTCACTTCGCGCGCGTCATCTCGGAAAATGGCATCGGCTTTGTACGCGGTCACCGTGTCGAAATGGAATTCGACGAAGAGCAATTTGTCGGCGGAGGTGTTTTTCTCTTCGCCAGTGTTCTCGAATACTTTCTGGGGCACTACGCTTCGCTGAATAGTTTCAGCCAGCTTGCCGTCCGCACCCAGCAAAGAAAGGAGGTTCTCCGTCAATGGCCACCCCGGGCGGGGGAAGTGATTCTCCTGTAGATCTTTCGGAAGTTGAGGAACTGCTCCGCAAGGAGCCGTATAGCTTCGAATTTTTCCAGGCTATTCGCCTGCTCGAACGGCTCGCGCCGGATCGCAAGCCTCTCGGCCGCTTCACCAATCCGTCCGATGAAGTCGCGCGCCTCGGTGCGCATCCGTCTCTCTCCTTCCCCGCCAGCGAGATTCAGTCTATTGATTGGCCTGAAGGCAAGCCTCCCTCTCTCGCCGTGAATTTCATGGGCGTCACCGGACCGCAAGGCCCTTTGCCCCACTTTTACACCACTCTCATACTTTCTCGGTTGCGCTCCGGCGACAAAACACTTCGCGATTTTCTCGACCTCTTTCATCACCGCATGCTCTCGTTTTTCTACCAGGCTTGGGAAAAATACCGCTTTGCCGTTTCCTACGAGCGCGGTGAGCGCGATCGTTTCTCTCATCATCTGCTCGATTTGATTGGTCTCGGCACCCTCGGTTTGCAAGAACGTCTCGCGGTCCCCGACGACGCGTTTCTATTTTTTGCCGGCATCCTCGGCCAGCGTCCTCATTCTGCGCACGCTCTCGAGCTCCTCTTGAACGATTATTTCGAGGTCCCCTTTCAAGTGATACAGTTGGTCGGCGGATGGTTCCGCTTGGACGACACCACGGAATGCTGCATCGGCGAGCGCTCCACCCCCTCGGAGCAATTGGGTCTGGGCGCCGTGGTTGGCGACGAAGTATGGAACCAGCAAGCGCGCGCGCGCATTCGCATCGGCCCGCTGGAGCTGGATGACTATCTCGATTTTCTGCCGAATGGCTCTGCCTTCGAGCCACTTCGTGCTCTCTTGCGTTTTTGGACCAACGAGGAGATCGACTTCGAAGTTCAACTGATCCTCAAACGTGACGAAGTGCCGCGTTGCCAGCTCGGGGGAGAAGGCGATGGCGCTCCGCAGCTTGGGTGGGTCACCTGGATGAAGTCAAAGCCCATGGATCGGCATCCCGAAGAGACTATTTTCAATGTTTAGCGAAACGAGGTCGTCATGACGACAAATCTGAAAGGTCTGATCGGCAAGCTGAACGACACCACCCGGAATGCCCTCGAGGCCGCCGCCGGTTTTTGTCTGGCGCGCACTCACTACGACATCGAGGTCGAACATTTTCTTCTCAAGCTCCTCGACGTCACCGACAGCGATCTTCCGCGCATCCTTAAACAGTTTGGCGTGGACAAATCGCGTCTCACCGGCGATCTCACGCGCAGCCTCGACAAACTGAAGTCCGGTAACGCGCGTACACCCGCCTTCAGTCCCACGCTCACGGACATGCTCTCCGAAGCCTGGACCATCGGCTCCATTGATTTCGGCTCCGCTCAAGTCCGCACTGGCTTCTGCATCCTCGCGATCGCCGGTTCAGGCGATCTTTCGCGGCTGATGCGGGAAGTCACCCGCGAATTCCAAAAGATCAGCGCCGAAGCACTCCACAAGGATTTCTGGAATATCGTTGCTGGCTCGCCCGAAGACCAGGAAACCGCGCAGGCCGTTCCACTTGGCCTCGAAGGTCTGCCCCAGGGCGCCGCTGGCATTCCCGCCGCCGGTAAACAGCAAAATCTGAATCAGTTCACCATTGATCTGACCGCGAACGCCAAAGCTGGCAAAATTGACGCCGTCCTCGGCCGCGATCACGAGATTCGCCAGATCATTGACATCCTCACGCGCCGCCGTCAGAACAATCCCATCCTCACCGGTGAAGCGGGCGTCGGCAAAACCGCCGTTGTCGAAGGTTTTGCTCTGCGCGTCGCTGCCGGTGACGTTCCACCGCCTCTGAAGAATGTCACCATCCGTTCGCTCGATCTCGCGCTCCTGCAGGCCGGCGCCGGCGTCAAAGGTGAATTCGAAAATCGCCTCAAGGGCCTCATTGAAGAAGTTAAATCCTCGCCCTCTCCCATCATTCTTTTCATTGACGAAGCTCACACCATGATCGGAGCCGGCGGCCCGGCTGGACAAGGCGATGCCGCCAACCTGCTCAAACCCGCTTTGGCTCGCGGAGAGCTCCGCACCATCGCTGCCACCACTTGGTCCGAATACAAGAAATTTTTCGAGAAAGATGCCGCTCTCGCCCGGCGCTTTCAAGTTGTTAAAGTCGAAGAGCCCACCGAAGAGCAATGCATGGTCATGTTGCGCGGAATCGTCGGCTCTCTCGAAAAGCATCACAACGTGCGAATTCTTGACGAAGCTGTCCGCTCCGCCACTAAGTTCTCGCATCGCTATCTCGCGGGCCGCCAGTTGCCCGACAAAGCCGTCAGCGTCATGGACACTGCATGCGCGCGGCTCTCTCTCGGGCACGTGCCGGCGTTCGCCCGGTTGCGCGCGGGGGTGCAGCCGAAGACGCGCCTCGGCCGAGCTGCTGGCCATCATGCGAGGGCTCCCGGATGCGGCCAAGTACAAGAGGATCGACGCCGAGGCGGTGCGCGCCCAGGACGTCATCGGTGTACGCGAGGCGCAGACGGTGAAGGTGCTGTTCGCGGCGGTGGGCGCGCTGCTCCTCATCGCCTGCGCCAACGTCGCCAACCTGCTGCTTGCGCGTGGGTGGATGCGCCGCCGAGAAATGGCGCTGCGGACGGCGTTGGGGGCCACACGGGTTCGGCTCTTTCGACAGGTGCTGGCGGAGAGCCTGGTGCTGTCGGGTGCCGCCTGCGCGATCGGGATTGGCATCGCCTGGGTGGGACTCCACGTCATGATCGCCCTGCGCCCGAGCGCGCTCGACAACCTGGCGGCGGTGCGCCTGCAGCCGGCGGTGCTGCTGTGGAGCGTTGGCATCGCATTGCTCTCGGCGCTGGGCTTCGGCACGGCGCCCGCGCTCCTGGCGCGCACGGCGGCACGGGCGACGTGTTGCGCTCCGGCTCACGCACGCACGTCGGCGGGAGGGTGGGCCAGCGGGCGCGGGCTGTTCGCGGTGCTCGAGGTGAACTATCTCGTGATGCTCGTGGGGGCGGGGCTCCTGGTGCGCTCGTTCGTGCGTCTGGAGCGGCAGCCGCTGGGGTTCGACGCGGCGCGGCTCTACGAGGTGGCGCCCATGCCGAGGCCGGTCGGCGGCGGGCGCTCGCCGACGGAGGGGCGGCAGCGGCCAGCGCGCGGCGACGGCCCAGGGGCGGGAGTTGCTGGCGCGGTTGGCCTCCGCGCCGGGCGTCA
>CAVSIW010000064.1:0-13822 GCA_963727945.1 uncultured Acidobacteriota bacterium | reverse complement strand
CAGGCGCTTTGACGGATTCGGTATGACTTGTCCGCCTGTGCGCATATTCAGTTTCGGGAATTCCGCGACAAATTTGTGGTACTCCTCCTCGTCGGAGCTCGAGTCCTTGATTCCAGCAAGGTTCGGATATTTCTCCAAGCTGTGCATCAAATCGAGCGAAATGGGAATCCCTGTCGCAAACGGGATGTGATAGAGATTGATCGGAATCCTCACCTTTTCAAAAATCAGTGAAAAGTATTTCGTCAATCCGTCCAACCGCGGATGTTTGTAGTAGAACGGAGGAACGATTAGCAGTCCATCCGCGCCGTTCTCCTGCGCATGCAGCGAAAGCTCCAGAGTCTCGGGAAAATTCGCCGTGCCCGGCGACACGATGATGTTCAGTCCATTTCTGTTCTTGAATGCGACTTCCGCGATCTTTCTCCGCTCTGCCACGGAAAACGAAGGGAACTCCCCCGTTGTGCCGAGCACTACAACTCCGTCGGCCCCTTTTTCTTTCAGGAAAGCCAGCACGTCTTTGTAGAGTTCCGGATCGAAATTCAGATTCTTGTCGCAGGGAGTCGATGCCGCCACCCAAAACAACACTTTTTCTCCAGACGCAGGCGCAACGTTCGCTGCCCGCGGCAATGCGGCGTTCGATGTTTCAGGAATCGCCGTCTCCCCTACCACTCCAAGGGCCGCTGCCGCGCCCATAGCTCCAAGAAAAGTTCTTCGCGTCGTTTGCATGTTGGACCTCCAGAAGTTGCCGCGAGTCTAAGTCAGGGCGGCCCAAGACTCAAAGGTTTAGTTCTTCCAAATCGCGTTACTCGACCGACCTGCGACTTTTGCCTTTGACGGAGGTAGGCCTTTTAAACGGCCTTCGCTGGTTTCCTAGCGCTCCCAAATCCTGAATCGCTAATCATCATAATCAATTATGCATGACCGGAAACGCGACACTTCGTCCCACAATCGGACAATTTTTTATATGAACCAATCTTCTCTCTTCTCAATTAGTCCCTTATTTTCAGTAGTTTAGTTAGTAGCGCACATGGCGCTCGGGATGCGACTCTGCCCCCGCATGAGCGCCGCAAGCGTCGTCTTAGACGCCTATAATTTTGAATCGGAAAACGCCGAGAGCCTCCGCGCCGCGAAGCGCAAGGTCTTGGCTGACGCGCGCCGCGGCGATGGCGAGGCCTTTGCCGAGATGGTCCTCCCTTACGCACCTGGGCTTTACCGTCGAGCGCTGCGCCTCACAGGCAACAGCGCTGACGCCGAAGATGCCCGCCAGGAAGCGCTACTCAAGGCGTTTTCGCGCCTCAGCCAGTTCGCAGGACAGCAAGACGAAGGAAAAGACGATCTCCACGCCTGGGTTTCGCGCATCACTACAAATGCTTCGATTGATTTGATCCGGCAGCGCCGGGAAGGGAAGTACGTCTCGCTCGAGGAACCTACTGCGTCAGCGGACGAAACTTTTGGCGCCCGGCTCGCGGCTCGCACGGACAATCCCGAGGAGCGCTATGCCCGCCAAGAGATGCGCGTACTAATCGCGGGTGCCATCGCCCGCCTCGCTCCGGACTTGCGGCAAATTTGTCTGCTGCGCGATGTTCTGCAATATTCCACGCACGAAGTTGCCGCGCGCCTGGGAATTTCTACCGTAGCAGTACGCTTGCGGCTCTTCCGCGCGCACAGAGGGCTCCGCGAAAGTCTTCGCGAACGCATGCGCCAAAAGCAACGCCGTTCAGCCTCTAACATGGTGCAACTGCGCGCAGCAAAAACCGCGAAGCCGGCCCGCAAACAAGAATTCCTGCCGATGAATGCCCAGGCCGAATACGCCTGCGGCGACTAGCAGTTTGCCCTCGCCAAATTTTCTGGCGCAAACAAGACTCCAAACCCAATACTCCACTGCCGTTAAGGCTTCGCCTTCATTTTCTTTGCACCGGCAAGAAGCATCCGCTTCGGCCCGCTAACGAATGGATTGCCGCGTTCGTAGAAACGGAATAGTTTGTCAGCCGCGCGCGTGATCCCAATGCGCACAGTCCTCGCAACGATAGACTCAGCGGCCGCAGCCCGCTCGGTGGGCTTGGAAGGCACTGGCTCACCGAGCCACAGCGGCCCGCGCGAAAAAAGATCGAGCCCATCGAGTCTGCGGTCAATCCGCAGCGCCGCAGCAAGTCGCCCTGGCCCGCGGGTAAGATCGAGCAGCTCCGCGCTTTTGCGGTGCCGCTGCATCAGCTCGATTCCTTCCAGCGGTTCAAGCGCCCGAATCAAAACTCCTCCGCCTATTCCGGCGCGTTCACTCGAAATATTCAGCATGAAATGCATGCCGTAATTGAAATACACATAAACGTGGCCGTGCCGCAGAAACAACGAACGGTTGCGGGGCGTGGGCCCACGAAAATGGTGCCCCGCGGGATCACCCGGTGGATACCCTTCCGCTTCCACGATCCGTCCGCTGAGCCGCCCCTCCGGCAGTTCATGCACTACAATTTTTCCAATCAGAAACCTCGCGAGCTCCAGCGTATCGCAAGGCAATTCTTTTCGAGTTAAACGGCGAAGTTTGGGGCGCGAGCGTTCCACGGCTTAGAGCGAACTTGCGTCCGGAGGCTCGTTGTTAAAAAGCCGTGCGAGCTCCGCATGATCAATCACGACGGCGGGGTCCATCTGAATGGCGTCGAAGTATTTCTTTTGAAACGCGTCGCCCGATTCCGACGGAGCAAACATTTTGCGAGCGAGCGAGAAGGCCGTGCGAACGTCTTCGGCCGCAACAGGATTTTCGCCCGCAAGAGTCTCATCCAGCCGGACGACAAATTCAGAAATGTTGTGCAGCCATGCGAACTGCTGGTGGTCAATCACTAGGCGGAACAGCTCTCCCACCGTAACCTTCCCGTTCGCGCGCTCGTATTCGCGGCGCTCCATATCCAGGAGCGTCTTGTGCACACGCAGCAGCGCTATCCGGAGCGCGATGAGCCTCTCGCGTGCGGCTGCGTCATCGTCTTTCCTTGCGAGTGCCCTGGCGTCAGGAGGGTTCATGTTCTGTGTACAACTATAATTGTCCGACAGAACGCAGCTAATTTCCAATCCTGGAAGCCCGGCCACCCAAGATGGATTTGGACAGCACGCGCAGCTGCAAGAGTAAGCGGAGGCCCGAAAGTTTGTCCGTAGGCGCACGGCATGCCGTGCGCCTACTTGGCGTCGTGAAAAATGATCCCCAACGTATGCCTCGTTCCTCGATGCACCCGGCTGACGCCATGCCGCACATTGACGCGATAGAAGCCACGTGCACCTTTCACCGGCCTATATCGCGTCGTGAAGATAATCGCCTGCCCCTGGTTCCCGCGCACCACTTCGGCTTTCGATTGCGCCCGCGGCTGCTGCTCCACCAAAATAAATTCGCCCCCCTCCCAATCCTGCCCCGCTTGCCCCAATAGAAAAACTATTTGCAGGGGAAAACTCACTTCGCCATATAAATCCTGATGCAGGCAGTTGTAGCCGCCCTCCTCATAGTGAAGCATCAGCGGCGTCGGCTTTTTCTGCCCGGCCTTGTGGCAAATGTTCAAAAAAGTGGCGTGCTCCTCTGGATAGCGCGCGCCGGATACTCCAAGCATCTCAGCCCAGAGATTCGCAATCTTCGCCAAATGTGGATATGCCGCAGTCCGAAGACTCTCGACCGCTTCCGGCAACGGGTTGTCGAAATACTTGTAATCGCCAACACCGAAGCGATACCGCTCCATAATAATGTGGCTGCGAAATCGCTTCTCATCTTTGTAAAGCGCAACCAGTTCCGCGCACTCCTCCGCCGTGAGAATCGGCGCAGTCACCGCGTACCCCCGCGCGGACAGCGACTCTTCCGCTGCCGCCCAATCCAATCCCTCGACTCTCTGTTCAAATGCATTCGTATTTTCAATCGATTGGTGTCGAACTCTCATCTGAATCCCCTCCGCATCCATGGCTTCCCCTGTCTTCCTGCAAAAATCTACAGCAGTACCGGAAGTGAGCGCTATCCGCTTTTGACCATGAAATTATTTTCTGCACTCAAAGCAAACTTTGCAGCCCCGCAAGCCTAACCCAGGGGAACCAGTTGCCATCTAACGAAGCGAACTAGCAATTCAAATTCCTCCGCAGGCCGGAGCGCAGTTTCTCGTGCCCCAGTGCCTGGAGAAAATAAAAGGGAGTTGTCCATGAAAGTCACGAAGCTCTTCACTCTGTTGGCCGGCACTTCGTTGCTGTTCACCGCCAGCGCTTTCGCAGGGAACGGCAGCAAGAGATCGCTCCATTTCTATAAAAACGTCACGGTTGAAGGCAAAACATTGCCTGTCGGCGACTATAAATTCGAATGGAGCGGAACCGGTCCCGATGTAATGGTGAATATCCTCAAGGGCAAGGAAACCGTAGCCAGCGTTTCCGCGAGAATCGTTTCTGTGAACACTTCTTACAAACAAGACGGCTATTCGGCAACCGCCGGAAAAGACGGCAGCTCATCCGTCACGCAGATCTTTTTCAGCGGCGACAAATTCGATCTGCAACTCATCGAAGCGTCGGCCGCGAAAACTACGCCTGCCCCAGCTACCAGCGGCACGAACTAACAATTCCGGTATCTCGGAATACGCGCCGTGCCTGAAAATGCGAAAGGGGCCGAATTCGGCCCCTGCGCATTTTTTCGTGGAACTGAAAACAAATAGCGAAGTCTAAGCTTGTGAATCGGATGCCACGGTCGCGTGCGCTCCGTTTCCCTTCTCAGCAACGTGGAACTGCGCGGCTTCCGTTGAGCCCGCCAGGGCGGTCGTGGACGATGCCCCGCCGGAAACCACTTGTGCAATTTCGTCGAAATAACCCGTGCCTACGAACCGCTGATGCGTTACGGCGCGGTAACCTAGCTCCTGCGCGGCGAATTCTTCTTGCTGGAGCTTAGAGTACGCCGTCATGCCCGCCTGCGCATACCCGCGCGCCAGATGGAACATGGACATGTTCAGCGAATGGAATCCGGCCAGCGTCACAAACTGGAATTTGTAGCCCATTTTCCCCAGCTCTTGCTGAAAATTGGCAATCGTCACGTCGTCCAGCTTTTTCTTCCAGTTGAATGACGGCGAACAGTTGTACGCCAGCAGCTTGCCCGGAAACTTGGCGTGAATCGCGTCTGCGAATTTCTTCGCCTCGCCCAAATCCGGCGTGGACGTCTCGCACCACAGCACATCCGCGTATGGCGCGTACGAAAGCCCGCGGGAAATCGCCGCGTCAATGCCGCCTCGAAATTGGTAGAAACCTTCCGGCGTGCGCTCGCCGTAAATGAATTCGCGGTCGCGCGGGTCGGCATCGGAAAGCAGCAAACCGGCCGAATTCGCGTCCGTACGCGCAATCAAAATTGTCGGCACGCCGCAAACGTCAGCGGCCAGCCGTGCCGCCGTCAGCTTCTCGATGAACTCTCGCGTCGGCACAACCACTTTCCCGCCCAAGTGCCCGCATTTTTTCGCGGAAGATAGCTGGTCTTCAAAGTGAACACCCGCAGCCCCCGCTTCTATCATGGACTTCATAAGCTCATAGGCATTCAGCGAACCGCCGAATCCCGCTTCCGCATCCGCCACGATTGGCGCGAACCAATACGTTCCGCTCTGCTTCCGTTCCGCGGATTCGATCTGGTCTGCGCGCATCAGCGCGCGGTTGATGCGCTTCACTAGATTTGGCGCGGAATCGCACGGATACAAACTCTGATCGGGATACACGTCGCCCGCCGTGTTGCCGTCCGCCGCTACTTGCCAGCCCGAGCCGTAAATCGCCTTCAATCCGGCTTGCACCATTTCAATCGCTTGGTTGCCGGTGATCGCGCCGAGCGCCGGAACGTATGCATCGCTGTGCATCAAATTCCACAAACGCTCCGCGCCTAGCCGCGCCAGCGTGTACTCGATCTGGATCGTTCCGCGCAGACGCAGCACATCATCGTACGAATACGGGCGCGTGATTCCCGCCCACCGCGGATTGGTGTTCCAGTCCGCGTGCGAACGCTTTGTCTTTCCGTTGGCCCCGTTCGTTCCATTCGATGACATTTGTATCTCCTCGCAAAAATTCTCAGTCCTCTGTTTTGCGCCCGCGCAAAGGAAAGGTGGTGCGTGTTCCCTTCTAGGCCGGATCGAATTCCTGTTGCCGGATCATTTCCTCGCTCAAGTTGCGCGCTTCGCGGAGTGAAGCCGCGGCTTCCGCATCGTTTGCATTCGCCGGTTCGCCGAGCAGCTGTTCGAGTTCTTCGTCAAAAAGGTGGCTGAGCAATTCCGGCGTGTGCCGTACAGGCACGCCGTTTTCGTCAAGAATCTCCACGCTGCTCGAATGATTCAAGCGCTGTGCGATCATCAGCCGATAGATGCGGTCCGTCGCCAGGTCTTCCATGTAGCCATCGAGCAGGCTTGCGCCTTTTCCATTCAGCACGCCGTTGCGATAGCGAATCACCGTTCGTATGGCCGCTCGCGTTCCCGCAAGCGTCCGCTTGCCCACACGCGTCGGAAGCGGCCGCAAATTGGGATGCGTATCGTGATTCTTGGGCCGCGCGCCGAGCTGATTGGGCTCGGGAAATTGCGCAACGGCAATTGCGTTCTGATCGGGATGACCGGTCCATGCGCCGTCCATCAAGGACGTCGATTCGTTCTTCTTGTCTTCCGCGAGCACTTTCAAAGCCCGCGCATTGAGTTCGGCGTCTTCACGGCTCGGATAAAGCGCAGTCATGCCGCCAATCGCGAGCATGCCGTGCTTATGGCAAATCTCCGGCATCAACTCGCGCAAGTTTTGGAAAAACGCCACGTTGTGCGGAATCGTGTTGCGGTCCGCCAGCACCCACTCTGAATTTTCCAGATTGAAATGGATCAGGCTGGCCATGTAGTCCCAGCGGCCGAGATTCAGCCCCAGAATGTGCTCGCGAAGATTCCACGCAAACTCTTCCATCTGATACGCAAGTGGATGCGACTCCACCAGCGCCATGCACTTGATCGCGCCCGCCGGAAGACCCTTCGCGCGCGCAATCATCTGGAAAAGATCGCGCCACCACAGCGCCTCGTCGGCAGATTCAGACTTCGGAATGTAGAAGCACAGCGGATGTTTCAGCGCGCTGAAATCCACCTGATACGCGACCATCGCCACGTCGAAAAGAGACGCCGGCAACAGCTCGCCGGGGAGAACTCCCGCTTGGTGAAGATGCAGGCCGCGCGGCCGCGTGAAAATCACGGTGCTGCTCGGCAAAATCCCAACCGTCTTCTCCCGCTTGCGGTCGTAGTAAGTCAGCCGGCCTGCAAGTGCATCGAGAATATTCTCGATGCCGCAAATCGTGTGTTCCCAAGAATTCGCATTTGAATCTTCAAGATCGAGCATCACGCCCGGTGCGCCGGAATTGAGCATCTTCACGACGAGCTCGGCCTCATCCGCAGGCCCTGTCATTTGGTTTCTCTGGTCGCGCGCACCACGCGGGAAGCTCGATACGCCAGGAATTCGTCGTGGCCACCGACGGCGGCAAGTAGTTCGGCAATTTCCCAGCATGTGCATCGGCGAGAGCACGCTCGCGCCGCGTAACCAGTGCGCGCTGCCGCAGCGTAAGTGCCGCGTGAAGTGGAGCCAGAAATTGTAGAAAGCCTTCGGGAAGCCCCTTTTCCACGTCGAACTCCGGTGGTGCAGCGTTAACGGACACGATGCGATTCGAGAAGGGCAGCGGCGCGGTCAGCGGTTTCGGTTTTGCGGTTGCGGTCGCCATGTTTTATAACCGACCTCCAGGAAGTCCATTCGGAGAGAGACTGTTACTTATGTAGAAAGGCAATTAGAAGGCCAAAGGCAAGTTTTCGAAGGCCGGTAAGCGCTATAGTTTCAAATAGATAGGGGCTCGACGGTCTTGCGCCAAAAATTCGTCATCGCATAGTGGTAACAAACGATAGAAAAGTGGCACACCTGGGGTGCGCTATCTCCGCTCATTCTTGCTTTTGAGTTGCCTGCGAGGAATCGCCAAGAAATTGCCAAGCGCTGGCCGGTTCGGACTTGCGGCTGGAGGAATCCTACGGCCAGGAATCCAACCCTCAACCGAAACAACTCTCCTCATTTCGAGCAAGCAAACAGCTAATGAAAAAAGTCTTCGGAACGGCTATAGGCCGCCACGACTCTCGCTCGAAAACTACTTGCCGCCCTCGACCTTTAGATTGTTCTTCACGGAAAACACGTTGGGCGCTTCGTTGGCTCGGAGATTGGCCATGTTTTTGTCGCCGTCATTGTCCACCACGCCTTCGAGCGTGACGTTTCCGTTCTTCACGATGATATGAATGGAAGCCACCGCGGCATATCCGTAGCGCGATAGACTCGGCTCCCCATAAATCGCTCGGTACAGCGCCCTGCGCAACTGGTCATCCATCGGTGACAGAGGAAGAATTTCAATATTGTTCACGACCGAACTCACCCCCGAAACGCTTTTCACCGCAGCTTCAGCATCGGGCTTAATGGAAGGACGAACGACCTGGCCCTCCAGGATGACTTTGTCCCCCTCTACCCGGTAGGCGAGGTTGTCGAACACGGAGTAATACGGCAGCATCACGAGCTGGTGACGCACTTCCTTGGCGAGCTCCTGTTGCGACTTGGGCTCGTTCTGGTTCTTGGATTGGTACAGGGGGGACGCTGGAGCATTGGGCAGGACTGCCAGCTGGGCCGCCATTAGCACCGCTACGAGTAAGGCCCGGAGTTCTTTTCTCATGGTCTCCTCCTCAGAAGAGATAGGACAACTTCTGATGGTTAGATTCAAGATGCACCGGGAAAGGGTGCATACCTATTTGCATCCGCGCGGGTGTTAGCATACAAAATCGGGTCGAACCTCTCATCAGAGGGCAATCATTCGGCAATTCCAGGCGGTTGGGCGTTTTGGCAGGATCGCGATTCTTAGAAGGAGAGGATCGAAGTGTTTATCATCGGGCATCGCGGGGCTTCGGGGCACGCGCCGGAAAACACGCTGGCCGCGTTCAAGAAGGCGGTCGCTTTGGGAGCCACCTTCATCGAGACGGATTTGCAGCTCTCGCGCGATGCGCGGTTTGTGGCCATCCACGACGACACCGTGGATCGCACCACCAATGGTCAGGGCAAGGTACACGATCAAACCCTCGCAGTATTGCGACGCCTCGATGCGGGTTCGTGGTTCGGCAGCGAATATGCCGGAGAACGCGTTCCGACTCTTGAAGAAATTTTGGAATTTTCAAAAAAGAACGACATTGTATTTTATTTGGAGTTGAAACCAAGCGGATCCTGGGGCGGGGAGCATGCGCTGATCGGCGCGTTGCGAGAATCTGGGGAAGTGGCGCGGGTTGTCGTGATTTCGTTTGACCCCGCGATTCTGGCGGGCTTGCGCAAGATCGAGCCGACGCTCATGACCGGCGTTTTGTACGACGGGCAGCTCGCCGATCCTCTGAAATCGGCGCTGGATGTCGGAGCGAGGCAGATTGTGGTGCGCGGCGACCTGGTGACTCCGTCAATGATTGTGGAAGCGCGTAAGCGAGATTTGCAGGTCGTCTGCTGGACCGTGAATCATCCCGTGCATATCCGTATGCTCATGGCCGCGGGTGTGGACGGGATCATGAGTGATTATCCGGACCGGTTAATCGCTGCGCAGAAGAAAGACACCGGCAGAGCTTAGCTCGCCGCAGCTAGCGCGGAATGAAGAGCGGCGAACTGCGCGACGGAAAGTTGTTCGGCGCGCGCGTCTGGTCGCAGGGTCTGTGCGGCGAGTGCTTCTCGAACGACATCCGGCTTTGCCAGCGACCGCAAATTGTTGACCACCGTTTTGCGCTTCTGCGAAAAACACAATTTCACAAAATCCAGAAAAGCTGCCTCGTCTCGCAGGTTAAGCTTTGCGCGCTCGCCGGGAAGACGAAGAGTTACCAGGGCAGAGCCAACTTCGGGCGGCGGGCTGAAAGCGCTGCTTGGAATGCGAAGGACGAATTCCGGGCGAGTGTAGAGCTGCGTGACGACGGAGAGATAGCCGTATTGCTTCGTCTCCGGCTTCGCGGTTAAACGGTGCGCGACTTCTTCTTGGATGACTATGTGAATTTCGTCGATTTGATCCGCGAACATAAAACAATGATGAAGAATCGGCGACGTGATGTAGTAAGGCAAATTGCCGTAAAGACGCATGCGCTTGCCGGCGGCGATTGTGGCGAGATCGGTTTCCAGAACATCGTCCTGGACGACCGTAAGATTCGAAAATTTCTTCGCAAGCTTTCGCAGCCGCGCTGCGAGCTGTGCATCGAGCTCGACGGCGCATACGGGCGCGCCAGTGGAGAGAAGATGCTCGGTCATCTCTCCGTGGCCCGCGCCGATTTCAATCCAGCAATACGATTGATCCTGTGCAGGCTCTGCTGCTCCTGAGGCGGGCCGCGGAGTCGAGTGAGGCGAAACGCCGATGGCGCGCGCGATTTGTTCGCGCCAGCCGGCATCCGCGAGAAAATGTTGGCCAAGACGTTGACGAGTCATGCGCGGAAAGTGTAGCAGGAAGAGCGCTGTATCGTTTCGGCGGCTGATTCCGTCTTGACGGCATGAATGGGGTCCAGTAGCGTAAAATGATTGCGCACTACGCGATAACTCATGTGAATGCGCCGAAGAAGAGAAGTACGCGAAGGGCGTCCAAGGAATCGAGCAAAGAGAAGCGCGTGAGAATTCTTTTCGTAGCATCGGAAGGGCTGCCGTTCTCGAAGACCGGCGGGCTTGCGGACGTGATCGAGGCGCTGCCGAAGGCGTTGGTGGCGCAGGGCCACGAAGTGGCTGTGGTGTTGCCGCGCTATCGCGGGACCAAAGCGAGCGCCGTGGTGATGCCGAGCCTCACGATCCCGATGGCGAATCGCTTGCGATTTCCCGCAATCGTGGATGGCACGCAGATTTCCGGCGTGCGTTACTTCTTTGTGGATGACCCGGCGTATTTCGACCGCGACGGCTTGTACGGCAACAGCGCTGGAGACTTTCCGGATAACGCGGAGCGGTACAGCGAGTTTTGCCGCGCGGCCATCGAAATCGTGAAGCATGTTTGGCCGGCGGACGTGATTCATTGCCACGATTGGCAAACGGCGCTGGTGCCGGTTCTGCTACGCACATCGTACGGCGACGATCCGCTGGTGAAAGACATTCCCGTGGTGTTCACGATTCACAACATGGGTTACCACGGGCTATTCAAAGTCGATGTTCTCGATCGGGCCGGCATTCCGAGAGCCGTCTACAATCCAGCGGGCATGGAGTTCTACGGCAGCGTGAACTTCCTGAAGGGCGGGCTGGTTTATTCGGATTATCTTACGACCGTCAGCAAGCGTTACGCGCAAGAGATTCAGACGCCCGAGTATGGATACGGACTTGACGGCGTGGTGCGAAGCCGCGCTGACAGGCTGATAGGAATCCTGAACGGCGTGGATTATTCCGCGTGGAGTCCGGACAAAGACAAACTGATTCCCATGAAATATTCCGCGAAGGACATGAGCGGAAAACAGGTGTGCAAGCAGGCGCTGCTGGAATTGTTTGGGATTGCGCCGGAGCACGCGGCTCGCCCGGTGATTGGCATTGTTTCGCGCTTCGCGGATCAAAAGGGATTCGATTTGATCGCGGAGGAGGCATACGAGTTGATGAAAGAGGAGGTTTCGCTGGTGGTGCTGGGAACTGGCGAGCGCAAATACGAAGAATTGTTTCAGGCGCTGGCAAATACCTTTCCAGGACGGGCCGGCGTGAAGATCGCTTACGACAACGAGATTGCGCACAAGATCGAGGCGGGCGCGGACATGTTTCTGATGCCGTCGCGTTACGAGCCTTGCGGGTTGAATCAGATCTACAGCTTGAAGTATGGTACGGTGCCGATTGTGCGAGCGACGGGCGGATTGGATGATACTGTCGAGCCGTTCGATCTTGAGCACGGCACGGGGACGGGTTTCAAGTTCACGGAGTATTCCGGGGCGGCCATGATGCACGCGATCCGGCAAGCTTTGCATCATTCCACCGACGAGCGCATCTGGCGACGCATCCAATTGAACGGAATGGCAAAGGATTTTTCCTGGAAGGGACCGGCCGCGGAGTACGCGAAAGTGTACGAAGCGGCGCTGACCCTTCGGGGCGCAGGGCAAGCGTCACGAAACCAAATGTCTGTTACAACATCTAATTGAACTGAGGAAGGAGACAGAAACAGCGGCCTAGCGGCAAGCTGTTGAGGACAAACAACATGGCTGACAATATCCAAGCAGTGACGGATGGGAATTTTGAAGCAGAGGTTTTGACGGCCAGCAGCGCGCAGCCCGTGATGGTGGATTTCTGGGCGGAGTGGTGCCGTCCCTGCCACATGCTGGCGCCGACGGTTGCCGAAATTGCGCAGGATTACGCGGGCAAATTGAAAGTGATGAAGTTGAATGTGGATGAAGCAATGAACTCCGCGGGGCGGTACAACATTCGCGGAATCCCCACGCTGCTCGTGTTCAAGAACGGGCAGGTGGTGGAACAGATTGTGGGCGCGGTGCCCAAGGATCAGATTACGAAGGCGCTGGATCGGCACCTGGCGTAGTTCGCCGAGTGAAAACGGCAGCAAGAAGATCGGCGGGGCATGTCGTACTGATGAGTGCGGCATGCCCTTTGCTTTTTGTGCGGGCATGGGAGTCTGGGAACAGAAATTGGCTCCGGCAGAGACAGCGACGGCGATGACACGGATGGCAAAGCGGACGAAACGGCCTCCGCTGCCATGCGGGAATACGATCGTCAGTCACTCCATCCTAAAATAACAGGCAGACGAGGACGGCTCCGTTGGACGATCCGAGATGGGGATCGCTCCATCTGAGTTTGGTTAACAATAACAACCCTCCCCCCTATGTTTTTTATAAGTGTTGATTCCAAAGGGAGTTAAAGTCTTTTGTTTTGATACACTTTTGGAAGTGTTGATTCTAAAGGTGCTTAGAATTGCACCAAAATTGTGCAGATTTGGCTGGGTTTTATTTGTTCAAGCTGAGGCTTGTTTGCACCCGGCGCCGAAGTAACGGGCCTAAAAACAAAAACGGCAGCCGAGGCTGCCGCTAACTAGAGTTCTTCCTGTTCAAAATGCTAACGCTGAGGGCAAACTAGTTCAAGGGACAAATTGGACCGATGCGAAAAGCTGGTAAGGCCTTCGCTGGGGTCAGAGTTCGCCGATGGCAATACGGAGTTGTTCTTCAGCTCGCGAAATGGATTCTATTGAGCTGCGATTGGGGTGCACAGAATGAATTCTGTGCCACTAGAAGGCAAGCAATAAAATGCCGAGCCAAAGCACACGCAGAATTTGCCTGTGGGCTAGAATTGCGGGATGAGGGGCGGGAGAGATGACAGTGAAGCGATGCCACTGGGCGACGAATGAGCTGAACATTCCTTATCACGATGAGGAGTGGGGTGTGCCGCTGCATGATGAGCGCGGGCTGTTTGAGCTTGTGATTTTGGAGGGGGCGCAGGCGGGGTTGAGTTGGGACACGGTTTTGAAAAAGAGGCCGAGATATCGCGAAGTGTTTGACGGATTCGATCCGGAGAAAGTGGCGCGGTACGACAAGAAGAAGGTGCGCGAACTGTTGAAGGATGCGGGAATTATTCGGAACAAGTTGAAGATTGCTGCGACGATTTCGAATGCGCAGGCGTTTTTGAGGATACAGGATGAGTTCGGATCGTTCGACAAGTACATCTGGCAATTCGTGGGGGGTGCGCCGAAGCAGAATGCCTGGAAGACGCACAAACGCGTGCCTGCCAAGACGGCGGAATCGGATGCAGTGAGCAAGGATTTGCAGACGAGAGGATTCCGGTTTGTGGGTTCAACGATTTGTTACGCGTTCATGCAGGCAACGGGTATGGTGAACGATCATTTGGTGCA
>CAVSIW010000063.1:0-62549 GCA_963727945.1 uncultured Acidobacteriota bacterium | reverse complement strand
TTTCTACTTTTATTTCGCAACCGGTTTACTCATAGTTTTTTGGGAGAAAATTGTGCACTCTGACCGAAATATTAGTAAGCTCGAAAGCCAAACGTAAACTATTTCGACGATTAAGAAAATCCGGACGTCCCAAAAGGAATTCAATGCACCGATATCCTTGGAAACCATGTAAACTTCTCGCTGGGACGAGAGCAAACCCGCGGCCGTTCTATCTACTAATTATTTGGCTGAGCGCCAGTCTGTTCGCGGTGTCTTGCTCACGAAATGGCCTACTAAATCAGAGCGCAAGCAAGGGCGCACAGAGGCCCGAGGTTGTACTCCCCTATAGCGGCGAAATGTGGCTGAAATGGGACAGGTCCTCGCGCTTGGCCTTCATCATGGGGAATCTTCGCGGTTATTGGGACGGCCAAGGTGCCGGTTGCGGCGAAGCGAAGATTCTTGCTGAATCGCTTCCTGGCGTCAGAGGTTTGACGGAAGACATTGCTGAGCAAATGAGGTTTCGCTGCGCCAACAAGCTGAAGCTATCAAGCCGCACGTTCGAGTCTTACGAAGGAGTTGTCACAGAATTCTATACTCGTTACCCAGAGGAAAGAGCGGTTGAAATTCAGGACGTTCTGCAATTACTGGCTTACGATCCCGACGGTAAACTAACCGTCTCCGATGTCCATGAGCGAATTAAAGTCTTCAAGTGAAAGCCGGGAAAGGCGGGTGGCGCAGAGATTAGGGAGGTGGCGAAATCTGTGCAGTTGGATTTGATTTGTTTGCGGGGTGGCGGGTGGAGCACAGAATGCTGACGGGGTGGCTGGCGGCAATCCCCAATACTACGCCGAAGACTTTCTCGGCTCCTCGCGCGTCATGACGCAAAACAACGGCGCCGTCTGCTACGATGCTGACTTCGATCCCTACGGCAGCGAGCACCCCAACACCAACAACTGCCCGTCGAGCAACGCCTACAAATTCGAAGGCAAAGAGCGCGACACCGAAACCGGCAACGACGACTTCGGCGCACGCTACTACACCAGCCGCTTCGGCCGCTGGCTCTCCGCCGATTGGTCCAACGTCCCCGTTCCCGTCCCCTACGCCAATCTCACCAACCCGCAAACCCTCAACCTCTACGCCATGGTCTCCGACGACCCCGAATCCTTCGCCGATCTCGACGGCCACATCCAGCAAGGCAGCGCAGGTTTGTCAGCTGAATCGGGCGGCATCAACCCAGGCACGGGCCAACTGACGGACGCGCTCGCTGCTGCCGCCGGGCTGACGCAAAACCAGCAGCAAGCCGAAGCTGCTCAGCAAAATGCCCAGAACCAGGCCACCGTACAGCAGAAAATTTCTGATACGGCGCAAAATCAATCAGGATCGCAACAGACCGCATCCGACAAAAGAACAGACGTCATGCTGAGCGCAACCTCGGTTCCGCCGAAGCCGTCTACCACAGAGGGCGCGCAATTTGAAATGGACTATAAGATTGTTCCGCAAGCGAATACCATGCAGCAGCTCCAGGACGACTACAGCAGACTTCAGAACGATTCGAAGACCCAGGCGAGCTATTCGAAGATGGAGGTCAAGCTTTGGGAGTCCCAGCGGGGCGAGAAGTGGCAGTGGCAAGGTGATGCGCTGAATGGACACGGTCATGATGTTTTGAACGTGTTTGCCAAGAGTGCTGACCAGCGGTGGTACGTGGGCGGCAAAAGAGTACAGATGGTCATCGGTAAAGACAGTACGGGGGCTTTGATCAAAGCCTGGACCGTTCACGTTGAAGTAAAGTCTACTGGGCCGGTGTTCTCTAAAGTTGACTAACCTGGCCGTACCTTTGACGGTGTCAATTCCATTAAGGGGTTCAGCAATGAGTATTAAACGCAATGGGTTAATCTTAATCGGACTATTGTTGTTATTTACTGTCGTATCTGGTTCGAAGCCTGAAAGCTCGGAACGGGTGGAGCTTTTTCGACACCCGGGCGTCCAATGGCTGTCCTGGAGTCAACAGGAACGAGAGAATTTCGTTTACGGCTACATCCAAGGATATGGGCACGGCATGAACGAAGCATGCTTAGCGGCGGACAACCTATTTGAAAAAGATAAGCCACACATTTTTGGACACGATGACGTGCCAAGTACATTCCCCTCTGATCGCTGTCGCACCAGCGTAGCGCACTATTCAAAAGTCAAAGTCGATTTGTCGAAAGGCCCGGACTTCAGTGCATACACAGCGGTGATTACGGAGTTTTACACGAAACACCCGGAGTATCGGGATACTCCATTCTCGCTTCTCATGGAATCTCTGACGGGTACGAAGAGTCTGACAGCCGATGATATCTACAAGAGGTGGACAACTCGGGACTCTGCGCCTTCCCAGTAGGAGAATATAAACCTGGGGACAGACGGGACGGCGGGTGGCCGCGCCTTAGCCCGCCGAAACGATTTTGACTTTGTCTTTTCTTGACGGGGTGCCCCACCCTTTCGTTTTTGGTTTTTGAAAGGGTGGGTCTTTTTCTTCATCTTTTCTGGCGGGTGGAGCACAGAATGCTGACGGGGTGGCGGGCGGCAATCCCCAATACTACGCCGAAGACTTTCTTGGTTCCTCGCGCGTCATCACGCAAAACAACGGCGCCGTCTGCTACGATGCTGACTTCGATCCCTACGGCAGCGAGCACCCCTACACCAACAACTGCCCGTCGACCAACGCCTACAAATTCGAAGGCAAAGAGCGCGACTCCGAAACCGGCAACGACGACTTCGGCGCACGCTATTACACCAGCCGTTTCGGCCGCTGGCTCTCCGCCGACTGGTCTAGCGTCCCCGTTCCCGTCCCTTACGCCAACCTCACCAACCCCCAAGCCCTCAACCTCTACGCCATGGTCTCCGACGACCCCGAATCCTTCGCCGACCTCGACGGCCACGCCACGCAAGCCAGCTACGGCACTTCTCCCGAGACTGGCAGCGCTCCCACTTGCACCGCGGAGGGTGCCGGTGCCAACGGCACCACCGCTTCCGGCTGCGGTGCCAATCAATCCGACGAAGCAGCAGAATCCCAAGGTCATACTGGTGCATTTGGTTTAGTTCAGGACTGGCTCGACGTTATTGAAATCTCAGGTTCCTACGGCGTGGGTGCGGGCGTTCAAGGCCAAGCAGGCGTGGCTGAAGGCCGTGCAGGAGTCGGGGGAGAGGTCGAAGGGACGATTGGCTTAGGCGGAGGAAATAAGGAAGTCGAAGTCTTCGGAGGTGGCCAGGCCTCAGGAAAGCTAGGTCCTGCGGAAGGTGAAGTAAAGGCAGGAATCACGTTATCATCTAACGAAGGGTTGAGTCTTTCTGCCGAGGCTAAGGGCGCTGTTGGTCCGACCGGCGGGGGTGTCAAGGTCGATAATTCAGGAGTACATTCTACGGTTGAGTCTCAGAAGAAGAGCGATACGAAGATCGGTGCCCACATACAAGTCGGCCTCGGCATGGGTGCAAAAGTAAACTTTAGCCAAGCCGCACGAGCGTTTGCAAACACCCAAAAGTCGGCAAGCGCATTGATAAGCGCGATGGGCGATAAACTGCGGAGCTATGGGGCCATGGTCAGTAATGCCTTCCAGCCGTCTTTCGGACCTCATTCAAACTAAGGTGAGATGCCTATGAAAAAAGGCTACAAATACGGATTGTATATATTAGGGGGCATCTGGATTGTCGTCATGATTGCCCTGTCCCCCCAATTCTTGGCGGCACATCGTGAGACGAGGAACGTTTTGCTGACTTTCGACCAATATTCGGCGGCTTTGATCAACCAGCATTTCGACGAAGCGTATCAGTATTGCGGCAGCGATTTTCATGAAGCAATGCCCTTCGATAGGTTCGTTAGCGTTCAACAATCCTTGGAAGGGCAACTGGGGCATCTGAGTCTACAGGAGAACTGCGTACGAGTTGCACGGCAAAGGTACACCCATGTACTGGAAGGCTGTCATCGACGCCGACATGCAGTATGAGAGGAAAACCCTTAGATTCCAATTTGTATTTCACAAGGAGAGCGGACGCTGGATGTTATACGGATACGAACAGTTATAATTGGCGGGCGGGTGGAACACATTTAACGCGGTGAGATGCTCTTGGGTGGCGCATCCCTTTGGAGTTTGGTTTATCAAAGGGTGACACTGGCGCCCGGCGGGTGGATGCCGGTTTTGCACCTGGGTGTCTTGACTCTCTCTTCCGGCGGGTGGAGCACGGGAATCCGGGGAATCCGGGGACAGACGGGACGTTTTCCGGTATTTTGCTTGCGATCTTGAGCTGCTCCCTAGCTCCGCGCACCGCATCATACGACACTCGAATGGGCGAGTGGACGACCCTCAAAAGGGGGTGACGCTCACTTAGAAACAGGGCGGATTGTTGCGCCAAATGCCATCGTGGATTCCCATCGCCGCCATGCTAACTTTTCTCTTCGCCTGCGGCGTCGCTCTCTGGCGAGTCACCCGCTTCAACTGATTCGCACTTAGTCGTTCCCGCAAAAGCCCGCGCAAGGTAAACTAAACGGTGTAAATCGAATTGACGCTGGTCTGCCGCAAGCAAATCCAGCTACAAGCAATCTCTTCGGAGTTCACCGAAATGGCCGGCACCCTCCCGCTCCCCGCAACACTCCAATCCCGCACCGCCGAGCGTGTCTCCGCCAAAACTCTCTCCATCCCCTGGTACATCTGGTGCAACGTCATCGCCGTTGCCTGCAGCGTAGTCGGCGGCGTCTGGGACATTTCCTGGCACGAAAGCGTCGGCCGCGACACTTTCTGGACTCCCGCGCATCTCCTGATTCAACTCTGCGGCATTCTCGCCGGCTTCGGCTGCGGCTACCTCATTCTCTCGACCACCTTCCGCAAGGACTCGCCCCTCCGCGCCAATTCCGTTTCCGTCTGGGGATTCCGCGGCCCACTCGGCGCTTTCATCTGCGCCTGGGGCGCTGTCGGCATGATCACCTCCGCCCCCTTCGACAACTGGTGGCACAACGCCTACGGCCTCGACGTCAAAATCCTCAGCCCGCCGCACATCCTGCTCGCCCTCGGAATGACCGCCATCCGCTTCGGCACGCTCGTCCTGGTCCTCGCCGAACTAAATCGCGCCACTGCGCGAGTATCGCGTCCGTCTCGAACGCATCCTCTTTTTCTCTTTCCTCTTTCTCCTCGGCATGACCGTCGGCATCATGCAGGAAGACACCTTCCGCATGTTCATGCACGGCGCAAAGTTCTACCTCGTCGTCATGTTCGCCGCGCCTATCTGGTTTGCCGCTGTCTCGCGCGTGTCAGAAAACCGCTGGGCCGCCACCATCGTCACCGGCTTCTACACGCTAATGCACTTGTCCTTCATGTGGATTCTGCAGCTCGTGCCCGCCGAGCCCAAGCTCGGCCCCGTCTATCAAAAAATCACCCACCTCGTCCCGCCGGATTTTCCGCTGCTCCTGATCGTTCCCGCCATCGTTTTCGACATCGTCCGCCGCCGCATCACCACCCTAAATCGCTGGAAGCAAGCCGCCATTCTCGGCGCCGCTTCCCTCGCCAGTTTCCTCGCCGTTCAATGGCCCTTCTCCAATTTCCTGATGTCCCCCGCCTCTCGCAACTGGTTTTTCGCCACCAACAACTTCCCGTACTTCGTTCCACCCACCACGCATTGGGGCAGCTACACCTGGCTTCCAACCGAACACAGCCCAACTCAATTTGCTTTGCGCATGCTGCTGGCCCTCGCCGCCGGCATCCTTATGACGCGCATCGGTCTGAGCTGGGGCGACTGGATGCGCCGCATCCGCCGCTAACGCTTTCTTTTCGCAATCGCTTTACATGCTTACGTCACTACTTCTTCCTCTCACTCATACCTCAGACGATCCCGACATGCACCTAACGTGGAAGCTGCATAAGATTCGCTTCGGCAGCGGCTTTCGCTTGCGTTAGCCATTCTTCCAAAACCTTCAGAAAATAGGGATGAATATTCCTAAATTCCACACCCATGCCCAGACTTGGCCGCGAATAGGCCACTTGCCCTTCGGCCTCAAAAAAGACTAGTCCCTTAGCTATTTTAAGTAAGATTGCCGTCCCTTCAGGAAAGGGACATATTGTGTCGAAGTAACACCCGTACAAACCCAGGTTACTGACGCGGGTCGAAAGCTGCGCTTGCGATTTTATTTCGATTAGCTCGGCGGAAGCGACAAAAGGATACCTTGGAGTCCGGCGTTTATTGTTCGCCATGGTGCCACCTCTCACGCGAATCCGATCAAGATGCTTTCATCTATCCCAGGACGTCGATGGAAGAAGCTCGTTGCTTGCGTTCGCTCCGGTCCTTCAAGAGCCGCCGCTGCTCGACTCGTTCCCTTTAGTAATCAAGTATCTTAATGATCCTCTTATAGGCTAACAGAAGTGGAATACAACCACTACTATATATGTCCATTGCTACGTAGATTAGTACTATAGAGGGTGGCATTTGATGGCCGCGCCAACTAACATCCACGAATCCTGTTCCTGGCGCATCGAGGACCCTATGCAAGCTGTTGAGCAACAGATTAAGGTTTTGGTCGCCGACGATTCCGCCGTCTTCCGCAAACTCGTCGAGCAAACCCTGTCGGAAGAACGCTATTCCCTCAGCTTCGCAAAGACCGGCCGCGAAACGGTGGAACTATTCGCCAAGCTCACCCCTTCACTCGTTATTCTGGATTGGGTTATGCCCGATCTCACCGGGATAGAAATCTGCCAGCACATCAGGTCCAGGTCGCAGGAATCCTACACGTACATCATCATTTTGACTGGGAAGTCAGAGAAAGAGCGCGTTGTGGAAGGTTTGGCAGCGGGAGCCGACGACTACCTCACAAAGCCCTTCCATCGTGAAGAATTGATCGCCCGAGTCGGGGTGGGTCTCAGAATCATCACCCTGCACCGGGAGATCGAAGCAAAAAATCTCCTTCTGAAAGAACTTGCCCTCACCGATGCTTTGACCACTCTGCCTAACCGGCGTGCCATTGAAGAATGGGCCACGCGGCAGCTGAGCGGCGCGTCCAGATACGGCTTTCCCTTATGGGTCGCTGTGGCGGATTTGGATCATTTCAAAAGTGTCAACGACAATCACGGTCACGAAGCCGGAGACCACGTTCTGAAAACATTTTCAGAAATTTTGAAGAGAAATTCCAGACGCAGCGACATTTGTGGCCGTACCGGAGGCGAGGAATTTCTTCTTGTCTTGACCCACGCCACCGGGCAAAACGCTAAAACCGTGCTCGACCGCATCCGCTCCGAACTCGAAGCCACCAAATTCAATTTTGATGGCAACCCTGTCACCGTCACGGCAAGTTTCGGCCTCGCCGGCTTCTCCGGCACCCAAGCTCCCGATTTCAGCCGCCTGGTAGCCCAAGCCGATGCCGCTCTCTACTCCGCCAAGCGTCTAGGCCGCAATCGAGTCGAGCTAGCAGAACCCCAACTGGCCTGAGCGCAACACCAGGCGGGCGACCCAGACGACCTGCTTCCGAGTCTGCCACCTTCCAGTCGATCGAACGCGGAAGCCCCCGCCCATTCACAAATCATTACAACGCGGAGGGTGCCCCAGGTTCGTCGTCTGAACCTGGGTCTTGACTTGCCTTCTTCTCTCACTCTTCCAGGTCGATCGGCGCGTGGCCGCCGCTCCATCTGCCATCACATCCCATTGACTAAATTTCTCTAGTATTTCAAACTCGCCGCACTCGGAGGAATCACGACATGCCTGCCGTTAACACTTTCACCGTTGCATTGCTCGCTCTCGCCGGAACGTCGCTATTGGTTTGCGCGGGCGCGGTCCGGGCCGACGACGGCTGCAAATCCATGCTCGACGCCACTAAAAAAGTTATTCTCGCTCCCACTCATCTCTACAGCACAAACACCGCCGCCTATCGCAAAAATGTGCCGGAAAGCAGTGAAGCGATCTCCACCGGGGGAGCTGACGGAAACATCTACGTCATGGTGCATGGGAAATGGACTCGGAGCAAAATCAAGGCGTCCGACATGTTGAAGCAAGAGGAAGAGAATGACACTCCGTGCAGCACACCTGCCAGTACCTCCGGGATGAATCCGTGAACGGCGAGGCCGCCTCGGTCTACAAAGTCCACAGCGAATCGGAAGTTGCCAAAATCGCCTTCACCATCTGGATTTCAAAAAGCAAGGCATTGCCGCTTCGCCTGGGTTGGACATGGACGTAGGCGGCGCGATCGGCAAGAGCCATACGTCTACGCGCTACGAATCCCCCAACGTAAAGCCACCGCAAATGTGAACTCATGGGCGAGTGAAGCAGCCTTAAATGGCGTGTGCTGATCAACCCCCACTGCTTTAGGGCTTGCTCGGTCCTTAGCGGGGGCTTCCGCCGCAACTGCACCTCTCTTGTACACGATCTTCTTCGTCCCGCCTTCGCAGGTGCCAACTACTTTACCGTCCACCGCGTCCGCGTCCTTCGCCACGATTTCCAGCGAATACCCCTTGACACCCTTCGCGTCCAGCTTCGCTGCGATTTCAGATTTCAGCTCTTCGCAAGGCTTTGCTCCTTGCGCGTACCCGCACGCTGGCACAAACAACACAGCAGCAATTGCTAGCCATTTTTTCACCTTGGGATCTCCTTTGTCGGAAATTGAGGGCCGGCACTCAGCATACCAAATCGATTTTCGCCCGGCGCTCCCATCCCTTCCTCCGTTCCGCTTTAGGCAACCTTCTTCCCCGCCTTGCCACGGTTCACGGTGGACCACCCCCAACGGACTGATCCGATTTTCACTTTGGCTTTTTCCCGTAGGGGCGCCCTTTGGTAGCCAAGTGGTCGGATTCGCTTCGGGATGTCAGTTTTCGTTGCTGGTCACCCGCGGACTTGCCCCTTCATGCCCGGCAAAGCTTTTCCCGCAATCTGCAGGGCGAGCGCGTTAAGTTGTTTGCGGGTTTCCTGGTTCTTGGTTTTTCCTGCCTGCTGGAGCAGGTTTGAAACCACAGCCAGGTTCTCTATCAAAGGCTCCCAAGGCGGAATCCGCTTGATGTGTGGATGTCCCCAGACGTCAATCGAGATAACGAATCCCCCGCCGTCGGCAAAAATTCCTCCAATGTAGACCTTTGGTTGTTTTCCCTTCACGCGATTCTTTACCGGAGGCATAGCTTTCTCCTTGCCTGATTTTCTGCGGAGTCTTCGCTTCGAGCTTTCGCCCGAGTAACTTTCCCGCTGGCAGGGAAGCACGAGTCGCGCTTGGCTGCTCACAAGGATAGTGACGTTGTGGGTCGAGGCGTTTCATGGCGGATGGCCCGGGTCCCACTCCGCAATTTGTCGACTTTATTCGATTGAGCGCCCAGGCTTTCCCCTCTCACAGCTCAAAATCACGGCTGATTGGACGACGTTGTCGGCTCCTTCGACCGAGTAGACTTGGTTGCGGTAACGACCAGGGCTCGGAAGAAAGGAGCCGAGCGATGCTAATTATAGGAAACTGGAAAACTGGGAAAACTGGGACAGACGGGACGTTTCCTGATAATTCGTGTAGCGCGGCGAGTGGACGACCCTGAACACGCCGAGACGATTAAACACAATTTCATGGCCTCAGCAAACCATTTCAGTCCACTAAACTCATTTACCTCGATTTCCACCAAATCTCGTTGGAATCCGCGCGTGCCATCTTCAAGCATACAAACCACTTACAAGATTACACTTGACAACTAGTATGAATATGCTATATTTATTGTGCTTTTAATCGCGGAGGAGAATGGAAGTACGCCCTTGCCTCCGCAACCCGCCCGCCCTTATGGATCCGTTTCTGCGCCTCGATTTCTTCCCTGCTCGACTCTTTCACTCTTTTGCAAAAAACGCCAAAAGTTAACTTCCCTGTTTTCAAATTCTTCCGCACTCTTCAAAAAAGAGTGCTTCGATAAAACGTTTGCAATCAATGTCTTCCGCACTCTTTTGCAAAACACCGGGGATGGCATCCCTCCAGCCAAAAGGCTTGTCCAACATGCCCTTCCCGGGCGACGCTTCTTCTCCCCTATCCCCTTTAGAATTCGCACTTACCAAAAACGCGCCCGTAACTCCCGTAGAATCCGCACTTCCAAAACACAGAACTTAAAGTCCTTTAGAATCCGCACTTACAAAAAAACCGGGGGTGGGGAGCCTCCTGCCGTTACTTCGTCAACTCCGCGCCCGTACTCACTGCGTGGGGCGACAGCAAGCCATTAATTCAGTTCTATGCGTCCGGTTTTTCTCTCATTCGACTTTCAACTGTCGACTGTCAACTGTGGTCTGTCAGCTTCGAAGCCGTCGGCCACGGCTCACGCATACCTGGCGTTGCGCCTCGAATCCAATCACTGGTACATTGCTTGTCACACGGAGGGTCTCACCTCGAGCACATCCGCCTCACCCAGCAGGCCGGGCGGGCTTACACTGTGGCACCCAAAGTCTTCCGTTTCTCTCACCAAAGCCAAAACGAAAGCGAGCAAAACATGATTAAGCAACTGAGGGCAGCAGCGGCCATCGCCGTACTCGCATGCGCGGGCGCGACCGCCGTTCGAGCACAAGAAGTGACGCAAGCGGAAAAAGAACGCGCTCTGCAGTATCTCGAAAGCACCAAGAAAGGCGTCCTCGAAGCCACGAAAGGGCTTTCGGATGCGCAGTGGAATTTCAAAGCCGGACCGGATCGCTGGTCCATCGCACAAGTGACGGAGCACATCGCAGCGGCGGAAGACTATATCCGCGGCTTGGTTGTCGAGAAAGTGATGGTAGCGCCGGCAGTCCCCGGCCGCGATCTCAAAAAGAGCGATGACGCTGTGATCGCCATAGTGCCGGATCGTTCACAAAAGGCGCAAGCGCCAGAACCGCTTGTGCCGACGAACCGCTTTGGCTCGCCCGACGGCTCATTGAAGCACTTTGTCGAGAGTCGCGTGACCACCGAAGATTTTCTGAAATCGACATCCGGATTGCGCGACCATGCCGTGGACAGTCCAATGGGAACGAAGCTGGACGGGTACGAATTTGTTCTTCTCATCGCCGCGCACAGCGAACGCCACACCAAGCAAATTCTGGAAGTGAAAGCTGACCCGAACTATCCGAAGAACTAACGACGCAGAACCGATGATCAAGCACTGAGGACGTAAAACTAACCACGCAAAACGAAGAAACAAACTGCGGTAGCCTTGCTCTCGACTCGCAACAAGCGTATGTTTTCGGGCAAAGTTCCTTCGGAGGGAACAAACATGAACAAAAGACTTTTCAAGAGCGTTTGTATGGTGGCGACGGCGCTGGCGGCGTTCGCGGCGGCAGGTTACAGCCAGGAGAAAAAGGAAAGTGATTCGGCGCACAAGATCGTGCATTACGGCGATCTGAAATGGACTGGCATCTTCAAGGGCTGCGACCTTGCGCCTGTTTCAGGTGACCCCAATGCCGATGGAGCACCGTTTGTTCTGCGCATCCGTTGCGTGGATGGAGCGAAGGTGCCGGCGCACTGGCATCCCACGGATGAAAACGTGACCGTATTGAAAGGAACTTTTCTCGTGGGCATGGGCGAGGCCTTCGACGAAAGCAAACTGCAAACGATGAATGTCGGAAATTTTGTGACGATGCCCAAAGAGATGCGTCATTTTGGGCAATGCAAAGGAGAAACGATCGTCCAAGTGCACGGCGTGGGCCCGTTCAAGGTGAACTGGGTAAACCCATCCGAAGTGCAACCGCCGGACGCTCCGGCCGCCGCCGCTCCGAAACCATAATCCTGTTTCGAGGGCGCAACCGCGCCGAGAATTTCGTTTGGAAAAACCAACGCGCGCCGCGGAGAGAATTCCGGCGTGGCGCGACTTAATCTGCTGTGTGCTAAACTCAAACCAGCAGCGGCGCGATGAGCGCGGCTGCCGGAGCGTGGAACTTCGGGCTCTGTGCAACGAGGTCCCGCGAACCCCGCCAGGCCCGGAAGGGAGCAACGGTATCGGGATTGCCTCGGGTGCCGCAGATCACCCGAAGTTCCTCGCACTGGAAGTAGTTCAACGTTGAAAGTTAAAAGTTGAAGGACGGCAGCGAACCGCGTCGAGTAGAGCGTTGAGAGTGCAACGATGATTTTAGCCTGAGCATTTGTTGTTACGTTTTGTTTGCGTTGTGCTGCGCTTGTGTATTTCGTTTTTTTGCTCAAAAAACAGGACGGGAGTTCCAAGTAGCCTAACGAGACATGAGCTACCAGGTCATAGCCCGGAAGTGGCGCCCGCAAACATTCAGCGATCTCGTCGGACAATCCCACGTCACGTCAACGCTGGCAAACGCGATCAAGAACAATCGCGTGGCGCATGCATACATTTTTTCCGGCGCGCGTGGCGTAGGAAAAACGACGGCGGCGCGGATTCTTGCAAAGGCGCTGAATTGCGCGAAAGGCCCGACGGCAGAGCCTTGCGGCGAGTGCGATTCCTGCAAAGAGATTGCCGCGGGAACTTCACTGGACGTGATTGAGATTGACGCGGCTTCAAACCGCGGCATTGATCAAATTCGCGAGTTGCGCGAGATGGTGCGCTATGCGCCGGCAGCCTCGCGGAGCAAGGTTGTGCTTCTCGATGAAGCGCACATGCTCACAAGCGAAGCGTCCAATGCTCTGTTGAAGACATTGGAAGAACCGCCGGACCGCGTAATATTCGTGATGGCGACGACCCAGCCGGAAGATTTGGCCGATACGATTCGTTCGCGATCGCAACATTTTCATTTTCGAGCGCTGACGTTTGCGGAGATCACGGGACGGCTCGAAGAGATCGCACAAAAAGAAGATTTGAAGATCGAGCCTGGCGCGCTCGCGGTGATTGCGCGCATGGCGGAAGGCAGCCTGCGCGACGCGCTTTCTTTGCTGGAACAGGCGCGGGCATATTGCGGCGACAACATTCCCGACAAAGAGGTCCGCGAGTTGCTCGGCGTCGTGCCGGAAGATTCGCTCAATGAGCTTGTGGCTGCGATTGCGGAAGGATCGGCGGACCGCGCTCTCGGGCTTGTGCACACCTTCCAGAAGGAAGGCCGCAACCTTCAGCATTTTTGCCGTGAAGCGATCCGGCACATGCGCAATCTCTTGATCGCGCGAGTGTGCGGCGCAGATTCGGAACTGATCGCGGCCACCGCGGATCAACGGCCTTCGCTCGCTAAAGCGGCGGCGCAATTCACCGAAGAGGACCTTACGCGATTCTTTCAGATTCTTTTGCAGACGGATGCTGATTTGCGGCACAAGCCAGATCCTCGTGTGCATTTGGAGATGGGTTTGCTTCGGCTGATCAACGCACAACGGCTCGCGCCGATGGAAGAGTTGCTGGCGGAACTTCGCAGCGGCGCTGCAGCAGGAACATCCAGTCCAGGAGCGATGCGTAGTGGCGCGGCCTCGACTGCCACCGCGGTTGCACCCCAAGCACCGCAAGCGCGGAGTTTTTCGCCCGCGCCGCAAACATCCTTTACTCCGCCACCGAGAATCTCTGCGGCCGAGTTTTGCAGCAGCAGCTGCTGCAGTAGCACCGTCGCGCGCGGAAGTAAAGATCGCTCCGGCAGCGGAGCCTCCAGCGACCATTGCGGCTGCAGCCGAGCCTGAACCAGCGATGGAGAATGAGCCTGAGACGCGCGCCGATGGGATCACGCAAGAACAAGTTGCGGAAATCAAGACCGCGATCCAAGCGCAGCAGAAATTTCTCGGCGAGATCGTGCAGCAAGGCAGCCGCTGGGAACTGGATGGCGCTGAACTGAGAATTTATTTTTCGCCGGACAAGCGCGCGTTCGCGGAAATGATGGAAGGACGCGACTCACTGGAAAAGGTCCGTGCCTGTTCGAGCAAAGTGCTGGGCCGGCCGGTAAGAGTGTGTGCTAAAGTAGAAGCAGTTGCAGCGACTGCGCCGCGCGGAACTTCCGGCACACAAGATTTGCGCGAGCAGTTCGAACGAGACCCGATGGTGCGCTCGATGCTGCAACGCTTCGGAGGAAAAATTTCCGAAGTAAAGTGGCGCCAAGAGGAATCCTGATGGAAGTCAACGCTATCCAGCAGATGCTCTCGAGGTTGCGGCAGGTTCAGGAAGACTTGCAGCAGCAAGTGAATGCTGTAGCCGTCGAAGCCTCGGCCGGCGGCGGCATGGTCACCGTAAAAATGAACGGCCAGAAGCAAATTGTTGACCTGCGCATCGAGCCGGAAGTTTTTGCGAGCAAGGATCAGGAAATGTTGCAGGATCTGGTGCGCGCGGCGGTCAACGAAGCTTCGCGGCGTGTTGATGAAGAACTCGCAACTCAGATGAAGAATCTCGCGGGCAGCATTCCTGGAATGTCGGGAATGAAAATTCCCGGCCTATTTTAACGGCCAACTATTTCACTGCTTCTGCCGCTTCCCTTCCTCGTCTCTCTCAATCCTAACTCTTATTTTACGAATTGACCGTTGTGGACTTCGTATTCCACATGGAACGGTTTCTGCGACTTGCGATCTTCCCAATGCTCATCAGCGATGAGGCGGTTGATTTGGTCAAGACGCTCGGAAGGAAGCGGATGCGAGCGAAAATAGCCGGTCAGACTTTGGATGGCGAGTTCGGACAGTTCTTCTTCGGGGCTTTGCGCGTGGATGACGTATTCATCGCAAAGCTTGGCTAGCCGGGTAAAAATGCTGACCGCTCCGTACGGTGAGTAGCCGGACTCAACTGCCAGACGAACGCCTTCGCGATCGGCTTCGAACTCTTCATCCTTGTGATAGCCCACTTGCCAAAACTCCAAAGGGATTTGCAGAAGCTGGCCAACGATTTCGAGATTGAGATTTTTCAGTTTGGCTTCAATCTGGACGCGCTCGATGCAGTGATAGTGGTCAATGTGCTCGACTTCATGGCCGAGGATGCTGGCCAACTCGTCTTCCGTTTCCATCAGATCGAGCATTCCTTCTCCGATGTAAACGGGGCCGCCCGGCAGCGAAAATGCGTTGATCATGTTGTGATCGGGAATCAGATGAAAGTTATAGTCGAGATGCCTGTGAGCGTGGGCGGCAACGGTGCCTCCGACGCGGCGGACATATTTTTGGAGGGCTTCCTCTTCCGGAGTCAGCTTCGTCACTTGCCCCGAGTAGTTGGCGGCTAACTGGCGGCCGATGGCGATTTCCTGTTCGTCGGGGAGGCGCGTGAAGTGCATGGGGACGCGGGTTAGGTCGCGCTGCGCGTCGGCAACCATGTCAACGACGGCGTTCGCGGAAACAGGAGTGGATTTGGGACGGCGCTGGCTCCAATAGAGACCGGCGAGGGAGACTCCCAGGATGGCGAAGAAAATGACGAATACGGCGGCGCGCTTCATAGGTATTGCCGGATGTTGTCGCGGAACCGAATGTAAAGAGACGAAACAGCAATCAACGCCACGCCAACGATGATGAAGGTAATGTAGCGATCGGTCTGGTTGAGCTGCCAAGCATCCATGGCAAGAACTTTAGCGACGCAGAGAAGAAGGAGAACGAGTCCGGTAAGACGGAAACTACGCTCCCTGACGGCAAGCGCAAAGAGGATGATGAGAACGCCCTCAATGCCCCACAACACCGTGATCATTCCGGCAGTAGCTTTGAGGGCGAGCATTACCGTCAACATGATGATAGGAACGAAAAACTGTAACTGCTCGGGACGGGCGACCAAGGCAGAGGTGAATCGGTTGCCACGGCTGGCGGCAGGCAGGGCTCGATGGGCTTCGCGCAAGTGGAATGCAAAAAAGAGCGTCGAGAGCAAGATGGCGATCGCGGCGCTTACGACGAGGTAGCGGCCGCTCCAATTGCGCTCTGTGAAGTAGCTGGAGCCGAAAAGATTGTGCGCCATGCCGCGTGCGAAAGCGGCGAGCGTGACGAGAATTCCCTGATGCAAAAAGATTCTGCGTTCCAAAGCCCATGCAACGGCAAACAAAACGAAGGCTATTCCGGCGTAGGCGGTCACAATCCAACCGGGAGTGAATTGAAAGTAGAAAAGGGCGACGAGCGCAGCGGTTCCCAGATAGGCGACCAGAACATCGGATTTGAAACGTTTTTCGTGGCCAGCCGGGCCTTCTTTTTCTGAGAGCTGCGCATACACAAAGAAGAAAATCAGAATAAGAGGAAGCACGGTGTACATGCGAGAACCAAATAGTTCCCCCGCCGCGCCCGCGGTGAGGTTTGCAAAGAAGATGCGGACAAATGCCGCGGTGAAGGCGACATACGCCTGATAGCGATATTGCGAGATCTTGCGCTGGAAACCGTATTCGAACAGCACCAAACCGAAGACGGCCCAGCCAACGGCTCTGCCGAGGGGATCGAGTTCATACCAGAAAAGAAGCGAGACAAGCAGCGAGGCGGACCAGGAATAGATGTGATGGAAATCGCGGGCGCGCCATTCGTCCGGCATGCGAATAAAGACGGACATCGCGTAGAAAACAAGTGCAACGAGGGAAAGTGAAAGGAGGCGAACGCTGAGGCCGTGCCAAAGCTCTCCGTCGTGAAGGTTGACGCCGACACAACGCAGCATCGTGATGGCAGCCAGGGCGTGAGCCTGCCAGCGCAGATCGTCCAGTTTGAAGCGCCGATCCACGGCGGCAAGCGCGAAGGCGAAAAGAGCCCAGAGAGCAGCGAGCCAACCGCTGCCGGTGGAAACTTCGTACCACATCAACAGAGCGAGGAGGATTGTGGCGGCGGTGGTGTGCAGGTACGCTGCTAAGAGCCGGTGGGATGCGTCTTGCGTGGTTGCCTTCCGTGAGATGGCGTAGAGACCGGCGGCGACGAGCGAAACGGTGAGCAGGCGAATGCTGAAAGGGCCGTAATGGCCTGCAACGTGACAGTTGTAGTCCAACGTTCGGAGAATGGCGGCGATAGCGAAGAGATGTTCCTGAATGCTGAGATGGAGAAGATTCCAACGGCGAGCGGCAAAGGCGAGGATGATTCCGGCGGCGAGGAAGAGCGAGGCCATCCAGATTTCGGGCGCTTCGGTCCAGATGAGGAAGCCAAACATAGCGGCGCCAGCAAAGGAAACGAGCGCACGAAGGGCGCGCTGTTCTTGATCGTCGCGCAGGGCGGCGATTTTGGCGGTGAGATAGAAAATCGCGCCGAGAATGGGAAGCGTGATGAGGCGCGTAGTGATATGCGTGTGCGCGGGGCTCTCGATGTGCAGGTTGAAGACGAGCGCGCGATAGAAGGTGAGAATGCCGAGAAGAATGTACTGAACCTGGAAATGGCGCGATTCGATACGGCGGTTGGAGGCGGCGAGAGCGAGCATGATCCCAGCGAAAGCGACGGCGGTCCAATCGTTCGCCAAAAGCGCCCAGGCGGCGGTGGCAGCGGCGAAAGCGCCGAGATAGGAATGAATAATGAGCAATGCGCGATCGAGAGATGAGCTGAAAGATTTTTCCCAACGCGAACGAACGTGCACCGCGTTCAAATAGAAGACAAGGGCGCAGAGAGCGAAGAGAACGCCGCTGGCAAGCGCGAGTTCTTCGGACTTAGCTCGCAGTTCGACGAGCGGGCGGAAGTTGAAGCCGATGAGATCCACGCCGACGAGAAGGCCGGTGAAGAGGCCGAGGCGGCGGAAGACAACTTCCTCGAAAATGATTCCCGCAGCGAGAAAAACTTCGGCGCCTACAAGCCACAGGATGGCGACGTTGTTGCCGGAATAGTGCGAAGGCACGGCGGCGAGCATGAGAGCAGAGCCGATGATGCTGAGCACAACAAACGCGCGGCGACGATGCTTGATGCTTGGAAGAATCGCAAACGCCAGCTCAAAAGCGCCAATGGCGAAGAGGGCGAGATAGGCAAGCTCGGGGTGCACAGATTGAAATCTCAGCAAGCCCAGCAAGAGGAGCGTATTGAGAATCGCGGAGACGGTCGAGACAATTTCCTCGAAGTCGGTCTTGATGGTGCGAGCGACGTAGGAGATGCGGAATATGAGCCAATAGAAAAACAGGAGCGCGAGGCTGGCGTGGAATTCCGGGAAGGGGCGGCCGTGCGCTCCTTGAATGCCGAGAATGCGATAGAGCCAATAGAGATGATTGAGGTAGCTGGCGAGAATGCCGAAAACTTCGAGCTCGAACCAACCCATCTTGAGAATGATGCCGACGAGGCCGATGGCGAGCATCACGCCGGCGGTGAGGCTGTAAACGGTGTCCTGGCTCAGAGCGACGGTGGAGTAGCCAAGCAAGAACGCGAGGCCTGTGACCAATTGCGATTTGTAGCGTAACGTGTGCGCGCCCATGGCGGTAGCGACAGCGAGCATGAGCACGGAGTCAAGAACGCCGGAATCGAGGACGTGCATGGCGGGAACGTAGTGAATGCCGAAGGTGCTGAAAAAAAGCAGCGCCCATCCGCCGCCGATTCCGACGCGGCCGAGGAGTTGGTAGCGGTCGCGCTTATCGAGAAGTATGCCGCCGACGAGAAAGACGACGGAGACGGCGTAAATGATGAACGCTTTGCCGGCAGGCCCGAGATTTTGGAGGGCGAGTTTACCGAGGAGCGCGACGCCGATAACGGTCATGATGACGCCGAGCTTGGCGAACCAGTTGGCGCCGAGAAGCTCTTCGATGGAGGAAACAGTTTTCATGCGCTGTTCGCGAGTGGTTTTTGGCGCGGGGGTGCGGAGGGGCGAGACGGGAGGAGGAGTTGAAGTGCGCGCTGCGGGCGGAATGGCTGTTGGATGAGGCGGAGGCATCGCGGGTATTGACGGCGCGGGCGGGGCGGCGGGCGTGGGGATAATTTTTGGTGGCGGAGGCGTGGGCTTTTGTTCAGCGACGGAAATCGTCAGTGCCACTGGGGGCGTCACTGGGGGTTGCGGCTCGACGCGGAGAGGGACATGGATTGGTGCAGGAATATGCACTTGTGGATAGGAACGCGGGATGGGGACGGGAGTTGACTGACGCGCTTCCGGGGTTACGAGCTTTTCGACGGAAGGTGCGGCTGTGACAGCTCCGGAGGCAAGCTTATTTTGGAGGTCGCCGACGGCGCGCTGCAATTTCGTGTACTGCCTGGCGTTTTCCTCGGTGAGGTCGTTGAGTTGTTTGCGGAGGTTAGCGTTTCTGATGTAAAGGGAAATGACCAAGAAAGGAGCAACGAGCACCGCTAACCCATAGGCGAACAACAAGAGGTAGAGAAGGGGCATGGGTGCTCCACAGATATACCGCTCGATTGCTTCTGATGGTAGAACGGGCGGGGGCCGGAATCTTGCATTTTGTTGGAGGGCGGGCTAGAGGTAGTAACCATGAGGCTCGTAACTGGCTTATTTTTAGATATTTACCAGGGCAGGCGGAGAGCATCCCTCGGCGGGAGCGGTTGGTTGAGCGGCGCTCATTGACAGGTTTGAGGCACGGCCGCGACTGGGCAATTCTCCGCCCTGTTTGCGCCGGGGCGCGCGGCTGTGCTACACATCATGCATGCCTGATTTTGCTGCTCCCGTCGAACGCCTCATCGATGCGCTGAAACACCTTCCCGGAATCGGACAGAAAACCGCTCAACGGCTGGCATTTTTTCTGCTGCGCTCTGCGCCGGAAGACGCGCTGGGTCTGGCGGACGCCATCCGCGACGCGAAGGAAAAAATCCGCGAGTGCTCGGTGTGCAGCAACATCACCGACAATGATCCGTGTCACTTCTGCACGGGCGCGAACCGCGACAAAAAAGTGATTTGCGTGGTGGAAGAAGCGCACAACATCATGGCGATTGAAAAGACGCGCACCTTCAGCGGCATGTATCACGTGCTGGGAGGGTCGCTGTCGCCGCTTTCTGGGCGCGGGCCGGAGCAACTGAGGATTAAGTCTCTCATTGAGCGACTGAAGGGTGGAACGGTCGAAGAAATCATCATTGCGACGAATCCGACGGCGGAAGGCGAAGCCACGGCGGTTTATCTTTCGAAATTGCTGAAGCCGTTGGGCGTGCGCGTGACGCGCATTGGCGTGGGAATCCCGGTTGGTGCCGATTTGGAATACGCCGACGAAATCACCATGCTCAAGGCGCTCGAAGGCCGGCGCGATTTGTAGTTGCGAGTCGTTCTTGGCATAGAGTTTGGAATTGGAAGTGCACAGCTATGTCTGGTAAGACAGCGCAAGTTTGCCGCAGGGCCCACTCCTAGACTGCGTTCATTAGCCTATTTTAAGAGGTGTTCGAGGACGTTCTAGTACGTATGGCCGCCTCTAGCCAACGGACCATTTTGGGTATAGAGTTTCAGTCCCGCGGAGTGGTCCCCCACCGCAAGGAGGTGCGCTTTGCCAAGCTTGGCGCACTACATGGCGCAGTACGATCACGAGCATTCTTCCGGTTGGAACAAACTGCTTCATGGTGTCGGCATCCCCATGATTTTTCTAGGGATCGTACTTTTGATTTTCATGAAGTGGATTTGGGGAGCGAGTTTCTTTGTAGGTGGCTGGATTCTTCTTCTTCTCGGACACAAGATTGAAGGAAACCATCCGGCATTTTTTCAAGGACCGATTTATTTGTTGGTGGGACCAATCTGGGTCGCAAAGGAAGCATGGGAGTTCCTGACTGGAACACACCGTACGCCGGCCTCAGAGGGTACCTCGCAGAGTACAACCCAAGGTGCAACGCAAGGTACAACGACCAAGCAGTCGTGAGCGATCTGGGAGTTCGGCCCAAACTCTAGGAGCGGCGACGGTGTCCATGGACGAGCAGAGCGGCAATCTTGCCGACGAAACAGCGGAAATGATGTCTGAAACGGTTGCACATCAGAACGAGGAATTGCGGAAGCGCCGCAGCACGCGGATTATGCAGGCCGTCCCGCTCGCTGTCACGGGTGTGGACGCGCTTGGGCGCCCGTTCACGGAGCGCACGTCGACGCTCATCATCAACTGCCACGGCTGCCGCTACCAATCGAAGCATTACGTTCTGAAGAACATGTGGGTGACGCTCGAAGTGCCGCATCCGGAAGCCGGGCAGGCTCCGCGGACGGTACGCGGGCGTGTGGCATGGATTCAGCGGCCGCGGACTGTGCGGCAACTTTTCCAGGTCGCGCTCGAGCTGGAAGTTCCCGGAAACACCTGGGGCATCGCATTTCCCCCGCCGGATTGGTTTGCGCCTTCGGAAGCCGGACGCGTCCCGAGCGCCTACGAGGGCGCGCACGATACGCCGCAAAGAACCTCGGAAGCCGCGGAAATCCACCTGCCGCTGACGGAACCCGAACCAGTCGCCGCGGCGCAAGACAATCTGCGCGTCTTCCCTGCTCCGGCAAGCGCTACAGACGCCTCGCTGCAACTTGCGCGGCACATGGCGCGGCTTGTGGCCGACGCGAAACAACAAATCCAAGCTTCGGCACGCGAGGTAGCGGCGCAAGCCGTGGCCGCCGAACGCCGTGTCTCGATGGAGGAGTGGGAACAGAAGTTTTCCATTGCGCGCGAACAGTTGGCGCAACAAGTGTCCGGCGCCATTGAAAAAATTCAGGAAGAGTCCGAGACGCGCTCGCGTGGAGCGCATACCGCAGCCGCGGAAGCATTGCAAAGAGAACTCCCCCAGTGGATTGCGCCGCAGCTTGAAGAGCTAACGCGACAGTTGACGCAGCAGATTTCCGACCGGGGTACCGCCGAGCGCACAGAACAGACACAACATCTCGCAAGCGCCGTAGAATCGCTTCGCGCACTTTGTCAGCAGGCAGAAGAATCCGCGGCCCGGCTTCGCGCACAAGCAGAAAAAGCGGAAGCGCAAATCACGGATCGCGCCGCGGAATCGATGCGCGAAGTGGAAGAAGTCGCGCGGCAGCGCGAAGTGGCCGCGAACGCGCATCGCGAAGCCATGAGCGCGTCAGCAAACGAAATTCAACAGCAGGTCGCGTCGGCGCTTTCCGCGGCGCATTCCTCCTGGATGAGCCAGCTCAATGGCGAAGTCGAAGCAGCGCAAGCGCGTTGGCATTCGACTATCGAGAAAACACTGACCGCCGCTCAGGAGAAGGCCGCGGCTGGACTGGACGAACATGTTCGCAGTCTTTCGTCGCAGGTGCAGGAAGAGGCGGGCCGACAGAACGCGGCCCTTTATGAATCCATGACCAGCGCGGCTGAGGGGTTCGAGGAGCGACGTCCGCAATCTCTTGACACAGGTGCAAGCAGAATCGTCACAACAGATCGCGGCCACGCGTGACTCCATAAGTGCCGCGGCAACCGAAGCAGAGCAGCAGATAACCAGCCTGCGCAATTCCCTGCAAGAACAGTCGCAGCGCCTAGAAGGCGCTCTAGGCCGTGCCGCCGAATCAAATGAGCGGTTGGAACATTTTTCCGCCCGCATCGAAACGGCACCGGGACGGGCTCTCGCCGGCTTCGAGACACAGATAGACGACGTGCTCACCTTGCATCGCAATGAATTGCACCGCCGGTCGGAGGCGCTTCTCGAAGAGCTCAACGCGCGAATTCGCAGCACGTTTGAAGAAAATTGCCAACTTGCGATCTCGCGATTTGACCAGCAGATTGACTCGATGGTGCAGCCGCACGTTTCAAGAACGGAAGAAGCCATTCACCGGCTTGCGGGCGGGCGCTCCCTGCTCGATGCCGCGCTGACTCTCCAGCAGGACCGCATTCGCAACTCGGCGGATGAAGCTTTCGCGGAATCACTCGCGCGTTTCCGCGAGAATTTGGGCGGCGTGGATCAAATTCTGCAGGAAGCCGCACAGACGGTCGCCGCGCGAAACCTCGCCGAAATCGAATCCAGAGCTTCCGACCTCAAACATCAGACGGTGGACGATCTGATGAAATCCGCGGAGTGGTACGAGAAAAAAGCACAGACCCAGATCCAGTCGCTCACGGAAACGACGGTGGAACAGGCCGAGAGCCGGTTCCGGGAGAAAGCCGGCGAAGTCTCGAGCGTCTTCGCCAGCGAACTGGATCACTCGAGCCGCAGCTTCATCGGCCACACGCAAACGCAGATGGAAGAGGTTGTGCGCGACGCGTTCGAACATGCGCGCGCTCTCTTTGCTGAAGCCGCGGAGACGACGACAGCGGCGTTCACGGATGAAATTCAGCGCCAGGCGCGGCAGGAACTCGATGGCTTTGACCAGGAAACGCAGCGGTCACTCGGTGAAACGCGAATGCGGCTTGATGCTGCCCACGCGGAGTTGACGTCAGAAGGTCACCGCCGAACAGGAGACATTCTTGCGGCAGTTCCAGGCAGGAATGCGCGGCGCCGTCGAAAGCGGCGTTGCGGACGCAAACGCAAGAGTGAAGGCCGGCCTCGCGCCGTTGCTGGACTCCTGGAAATCTACTGTGGATGCGCACGCCACTGAAATGCGCAATATCTATGCGCAGATGAGCAATCAGGCCGCCGAACAGCATCGTGGCCGGCTGGAAAACGTTTCGACTCAGTGGTTGCTCGCTACCGTGGCAAGTTTGGATCACCAATCGCGTGAAGCGGTCGCAAGCGCCGCCGCCAAAGCGGAAGAAAAGCTGCGCGAGACCTGCGCACAGGTTTTTGCCAGCGTGGGCGAAACGCTGCGCGAACGCTTGCAACAGATAGCCGCAAGCATGGCGGCGCCAGAGCCACCGATGACCCGTTCGCAAACCGCCGGCGGCGGCGATCGCTAGCTTCTTTCCGGCGAAAGCTACCCCGATTCGCCTCTCGCCTCGCCCACAAGTATAATCAGGCTGTTTGACTGACTATGGCTAATCGAGCTTATCTGCGCGTATGGACGCGCGACTTCTCCGAAACCACCTTGATTGCGCAGTTCGCGAGATTTCTTGCGACCGCGCCGCTTTCCGCTTCGGAAAACGCCTTCAAAGAACTCATTGTCCAACCCATCGATGCCACCGAAATTTCGCTAGCCGAATGGGACCTGAAGGACCTGGGATACGGCGCGGCGGAAGTCGCGGCACTCGCCGCGCAGCACATCAACGCGGACAGCGCCTACATCGTCACGGCAAAATGGGATATCTGGACCTTCGACATCGAAAGTCTCAAGTGGATGCACAAGCCGGAGCCGCTGACGCTGACCTGCCATGGCTCCGAATATGACGGCGGCATCGCCTCATCCGAAGGAAACTTCACCGCCGATCTCGGCTTCGAGCACTTTTTTACGGGACACGGAGGGCTCCTGGCCCCTGGCGCCGCTTCGAATCCGTTCGAATCGTCCGACCATCCGCTGGAACACACGTTCCGCCAATGGATGTCCACCCCGGGCAATCTGAAGGAATATCACGCAAAGACACGCGAGAACATCCAACAGTTATTCAGCTGGGTGGAGTCGGTTGAGCGTGCCCTGCCGGTGGAGCGCAGCCAGCTGTGGTCCGAAGGCGAGCAAAACTTCGAAGCGCGGCTGGATGCGATTCTCGCGCAGCGCTAGCTGTCGCCTGCGAGGAACTTCCAGCGGGCGAGCGCTTCCACGAGAGCCTGGCAACAGATAGAATCGTTATATTGCTGCGCTGGCTCGCGGGCGCAAAACGTTCCACACGGAAGGAAAATACTCAGCACGCCGGAAAAGGAAGGCAAGCCGGGCGTATAGTGGGAATCTCACTGACGGCGGCAAGTCTCTGATGGACGAATTAGAAACTCACTCTGACTGTTCGGCTAACACGTCCTGCTCTTCCGGGTCTTTCCATGCGAAGGACCAGGCAGGCCGCGCTCGCTTTCGTGTGTTTGGCAGCCGGCGATATTCTTTGGGATTGGTAACAAGCTCTCTCGTGCTCACGTCCCTGCTATTGACTGGCTGCGGCGAAGAGCCCGCACAAAAGCCCGCAGCCGAAACGCCTGCCAAACCCGCGGAGCCCGCCGTCCCGGAAGATATGCAGGCAGCAGCGCAAAGTCTTCTCGGAAAAGAGACGCAAGTCCTCGTCTTCGGTGACCTGGCAAAAACGGGCAAGCAGCAGTTTCTTGCTGCGAATGTAGTTCCCAAAACTCCGAAAAATGATTTGCCTGGAACCATCGTGACGCGCGCCGTCATCGCCGAAGAGACGGATGGAAAATGGGCAGAGCTCTTCCGCTGCGATGAATACCTGAAAAATTCCAAGGGGTTCCTCGCGCTGACTCCGCTTAATTCTGTCGCCGGTTGGAAGGTGCAGTACGATCAAGACCCCGTCAAGGGAATCCAGTTGTACCTCACGCCGATTAATGGTTCCACCGATAAACATGTCCTGCCAATCGGAATCGCTTGGAACCCGGCGACAAAGCGCTACCAATCGCTGGACCGAACCTACGAACATTTCTTGATGGAAACGCCGTCGCTCGAGACGGCCAGGTCGAGGCTCCGATGAGCGCAGCGGCCACAACGATTGGCGCAAGCTCGGCGGCCAAGAAGCCGCCGAAATCGTCCTCATGGAAAAATCTTGTTGGGTTGGTTCCCTATCTCGCGCGATATCGCGGTGCGACTGCACTGGGAATGCTGGCCCTCGTTGTCGCGAGCATCACCCAAAACGTGATTCCCCTGGCGACCGGAGTCATCACGGATATTCTCGCAGGAAGCAGCCGCCCGTTTGAGAGAAGCGCGCAAGGCCAGCTGCTGGCTGACTCCTGGTTGAGCCGCATGATTCCGTATTACTCTCCCCACAGCCGGCGCGCGTTGGGAATCTATTGCGTAATGCTCATTCTTCTTGTCTCCGCGCGCGCGGTTCTTTCCTTCCTGACGCGATGGGTGCTCATCGGCGTTTCTCGCGACATCGAATTTGACATCCGTGGCGGTTTGCTGAATCGCTTGCTGCTCATGGAGCCGGAATTTTACGTGCGCAACCGCACCGGCGAGCTGATGTCGCGCGCGACAAACGACCTCAACGCCGTGCGCATGGTTCTAGGTCCAGGGATCATGTACAGCGGGCAGACCATCGTTGGCATGGCGCTTGCGATCATCGTCATGTCTCAGCTCTCGGGTTCGCTTACGCTTTGGATTCTTCTCCCTGTGCCGATCGTTGCCGTGGTCGTGCAGCATTTTGGCAAAGTGATCCACGAGCTATACGAAAAAATTCAAGCCTCCCTCGCGACGCTCTCTGCAAAAGTTCAGGAAAATCTTGCCGGCGTGCGCGTGGTCCGCGCCTACGCACAAGAAGAGGCCGAAATTCGCGGCTTCGACGAGCCCAATCGAGAGTACGTCTCGCGTAACGTTAAGTTGATTCGCACCTGGAGCATGTTTATGCCATCGCTCCAGGCGCTCATCGGTATTACCTTCCTGATCGTTTTGTGGCAGGGCGGGCACCTGGTTCTTCGCGGGCGGATTTCTTTGGGCGCATTAATCGCGTTCTACAGCTATCTCGGCATCCTTGTGTGGCCGATGATCGCGCTCGGCTGGGTCACCAACATTTTTCAGCGTGGCGCCGCGTCCATGGGCCGGTTGAACTACATTCTCGCGCGCGCAGCCGCAGATTGACGACCGCGCCGCCACCGTGCCTGCCGAAAAAAATGTGGATGGCGAAATCGAGTTTCGCAATCTCACCTTCGCTTACCCGACGACCATGGCTGGAGCAAGCGCGAACGGCAGCGGAAATGGCAACCGCCCCGCCGCTGATGGCGTTCTCCGCGACATCAACCTTCGTATTCCCGCCGGTTCGACGCTCGCAATCGTCGGCCCCACGGGCAGCGGGAAAACGACTCTAGCCGCGCTCGTCGCGCGCCTTTGGGAAGCGCCCGAGGGCGCCGTGCTCATTGATGGGCGCTCGATCCGGGAATGGCCGCTCGATACGTTGCGCCGTTCCATCGGTTACGTCCCGCAAGACACTTATCTCTTCAGCGAAACCATAGGCGAAAATATCGCTTTCGGTTTGCCTAAATTCGATCTTGAGCGCGTCCGCGAAGCCGCCGATGTCGCCAGCCTCGATAGCGACGTCCAGGAATTCCCCGCGAAGTACGACACGATGGTCGGCGAACGAGGCATCACGCTTTCCGGCGGCCAGAAGCAGCGCACCGCTCTCGCGCGCGCCATCGTCCGAGACCCGCGCATTCTGATCCTCGACGACTCGCTCTCCAGCGTGGATACGCAAACCGAAGAGCGCATCCTCAGCCGCCTGCGCGGCATCATGCGCGGCCGCACGACAATTCTAATCGCACACCGCACATCGACCGTCCGCGACGCGGATCAAATCGTCGTTTTGCGCGATGGCCGCATCACCGAGCGCGGTACACACGAGGAACTTCTCGCGCGCGGCGGCTATTACGCCGACCTCTATCAAAAACAGTTGCTGGAAGAAGAACTCGAACGGGCATGAGCAATATTCACGAGGAAGAGAAGCTCGGCAAAGCTTACGACGCGCGCCTCATGCGGCGCCTGATGCAGTATCTCCGGCCGTACAAGTGGCGAGTCGTGCTTGCGATGACGCTCGTCGCAGTCGTGACTCCTCTCGAGCTCGCTCCTCCCTGGCTTTTCTGGAAGGCCATTGACGGCTACTTTACGCCCACGCTGAAAAATCTCATTCCCGAAAGCCAGGCATGGCGCGGCATCGAATGGATCAGCCTGGTCTTCCTGCTGGTGCTGATCTCCGATTTCCTCGCGCAATACGCGCAGATTCGCATCATGCAGCGCGTCGGCCAGCAAACGATGTACGACATGCGCCGCGAAATCTTCGCGCATATTCAGCGCATGCCCATGAGCTACTTCGACCGCAATCCGGTCGGCCGCCTCGTGACGCGGGTAACCACGGACGTGGACGCCTTGAACGATCTCTTCGCCGCCGGCGTCGTCACGATGATCAACGATTTCTTTCTCCTCGCCGTGATGGCCGCGCTGCTTTTCACGGTGGACCACCGTCTCGCGTTCGACGCCTTCGCCGTCTTGCCGTTTATTTTTGTGGTCACCTATTTCTTCCGCAAATTCGTGCGCGACGCCAACCGCCGCATCCGCACGGCCATCGCGCGGATCAACGCTTTCCTCCAGGAATACATTTCAGGCATGAGCGCTGTGCAGTTGTTTAATCGCGAGCGCAAAGCTCGCGTTGAATTCGAAAGCCGCAATCGCGACAACATGAAGGCCTGGTACGACGCGATTCTTGCATTCGCACTCTTCTATCCCGCCGTTGAGTTTCTCAGCATCGCAACAATCACGTTGATCTACTGGTCTGGCGGCAACCGCGTGCTCTCGAGCGGATTCAGCCTCGGCATTCTCACCGCATTCACCATGTATGCCACTCGCTTTTTCCGCCCCATTCAGGACCTCAGCGAAAAATTCAACATTCTGCAATCCGCGATGGCTGCTTCCGAACGCATCTTCAAGCTGCTCGATGAACCCATCACCATCGAGTCCGCGGCGGAGGCCGTGCGCCTCGAATCTCCTCGCGGCGAAATCGAATTTCGCAATGTTTGGTTCAGCTACCGCGATGTTCCCGAACCCGCCGACGAAGATTGGGTTCTCCGCGACGTGTCCTTCCGCGTCGAGCCGGGGCAGACTCTCGCCATCGTCGGACACACCGGCGCCGGCAAAACGACGCTCATCTCCCTTCTGCTGCGTTTTTACGACGTGCAGCGCGGCCAGATTCTCCTCGACGGCATAGACATCAGAACGATCAACATCCAAAATCTGCGCCAACAATTTGGCATCGTCTTGCAGGATTCGTTCCTCTTTTCCGGCACGATTGAATCAAACGTCCGCCTCGGTTCTCCAGGCATCAGCCGTTCCACCGTCGAGAACGCCATTGACGAAATCGGTCTCGGCGATTTTGTGCGCGGGCTAACCGAAGGCGTGGACACAAGCGTCAACGAACGCGGTTCCACGCTCTCCGTGGGCCAGCGCCAGCTCATCTGCTTCGCGCGAGCGCTTGCGCACAATCCTCGCTTCCTCATCCTGGACGAAGCCACTTCAAGCGTTGACACCAAGACCGAGCTGCAGATTCGCGAAGCGCTTGACCGTCTGCTTTCCGGGCGCACTTCTCTGGTTATCGCTCATCGCCTGAGCACGATTCAATACGCCTCGCGCATTCTCGTTTTTCACAAAGGCCGCCTCCGCGAACAGGGCGCCCACCAGGAACTCCTCGCCCAGCGCGGCATCTACTACCGCCTCTATCAGCTCCAATACAAGGAGCAGGAACTCGGCCTGCCGGAAGACACGCGCGAGTCCGCCGGCCATCACGCAGACGAGCCTCGTGATCAGCTACCCGCTCCTCAGCCCGCAACAGACTGAGCGCCACACCGACCGCGCATGCCTCCAATTCCGCTCCTAATCTCCGCAGGCGAAGCTTCGGGGGATATGTACGCCGCCCGCCTCGCCACGGCTCTGCAAAAGCGCATGGATGTCGCCCTGTTCGGCATGGGCGGCCCGCAAATGCGCGCGGCCGGCGTTGACGTGATCACCAACTATTCCGAAGTCTCCGTCGTCGGCATCACGGAAATTCTGAGCCACCTGCCTTCGCTCATTCGCGCCATGCGCCGTCTGGTTTCGGAAGCCGAACGTCGCAGACCGCTCTTCGCGATCCTCACCGACTTCCCCGGTTTTCATCTCCGCCTCGCGCGCAAACTGCGCCCGCACGGAGTTCGCAGTATTTATTACATCTGCCCGCAATTCTGGGCGTGGCGACCCTGGCGAGTGCGCATCGTCCGCCGCCGCTTCGCGCAAGCACTCTGCATTTTTCCATTCGAAGAAGCATTCTTCAGCAACGCGGGCGTACCCACAAAATTTATCGGGCACCCGCTCGTCGGCGCCGTGCAAGCCACGCAAACCCGCGAAGAATTCTGCCGTCAGCAGAATCTCGATCCCGGTCGGCCGATTGTCGCGATCTTGCCTGGCAGCAGGCACGCCGAACTAGCCCAGCACATGCCCGTGATCCGCGAAGCTTGCCGGCGCATCCACGAGCAGCGCCCCGCCCAATTTGTCATCGCCGCAGCCGCCCACAGCAACGTCAACGAGCTGCAATCCGGATGGCCAGCCGCGCTTACCATCCGTGTCGTCGAAAATCAAACCTACAACGCCCTCGCCGCCGCCGATGCCGCCATCGTCTCCAGCGGAACGGCAACGGTCGAAGCCGCTCTTCTCAACGCTCCCATGGTCGTCGTCTATCGTGTTACGCCGCTCACCGCCCTGCTCGCAAAACCTCTCGTCCGAACGGCTTACTTCAGTATGGTCAATCTGATAGCCGAACGTCGCGTCGTTGCCGAGCTGATTCAAAAGGACTTCACCCCATCCAAACTCGCCCAGGAAGTCCTGCGCCTGCTAAACGACCCGCGCGCCCGTGAGGATCTGCGCGCGGGCCTCGCTGAGGTCCGTCAGCGCCTGGGCCCCCCAGGAGCGGTTGACCGCGCTGCCGACGCGATTGTCCAACTTCTCTCTGGGGCCGCTGGCAACACTTAGGCCGGTGTCTGCTATCCTATATAGGAAGAATAGTGTCGGTCTGCACCGCAGTGAAAGGTGCCCCGTTTGAAAGGCTATTGAAAGGTATTTGATGCCCCTCCGCCGAAGAGTTTTTGTTGAATTCGCAGCGCTGCTCGTCGTAACGCTTGCCTGCGCCGCCTCGTCGCTTCGCGCCCAGGCGCCCCGCCCGGTCGGCTTTCTCGCGGAAAACTACGATATCTCCGCCACGCTCGATTCCACACACCAGGCCATCAGCGCCGTCGCAAAAATCGATTTTCGCGCCACCGACGTTTCCGCAAATGTCCGCGTCGAGCTGCATCCGAATCTGATCGTCAGTGACGTAAAGGGTTCCGACGGCAAATCGCTCGGCTTTGGCCGGGACTCGATGAATCCGCTCTACGTCCTCATTACCCTCCCGACGCCCGTCGCCGCTGGAGGCCACGTCGTGCTGACGTTCACCTACTCCGGCCTCCTCGCCAACGAAGAGAACAGCCCCGTCCCCGGCGTGCGCGCTGCCGTGATTGGCCACAATGACGCCTATTTGCTGCTCCCTGCAAGATGGTTTCCCCTGACGAACTATCCTTCCAACCGATACACCGCGACGTTTCGCCTCAACGTTCCCGACAATTTCGCCGTCGCCGGTTCGGGAAAAAGCTCTGCCCCAACGCCGATGGTAGGAAAACCGGGCCGCCGAGGGCGGGCGGCTACTCTATGTATTCGAGTGCAAGACGCCCGGCCCGCACGGCAGCTTCGTCGCCGGAAATCTCCAACTGAATCCGAAGCAGGCGGAAGGTATCGACGTAGCGGTCTACGCTCCGCGCTCCGATTCGGCCAATGCGCAGGGATTTGCCGATGATGTCGCTCGCGCCGTCACTGTTTTCTCCGACCTGTTTGGCGGCCTGCAGGATCCCGAGTTCACCGTTATCCAATTGCCCGATGGCACTGTGCGCGACTTCGCCGCCCCTGGCGTGCTGCTCCTCAGCCGCCGCGTCTGGGAGCCAAAAGCGGCCGAGCGCACCATTGCGCGCCTCGTTGCAGCGCAGTGGTTTGGAAACTCCGTCCTTCCAGCGTCGCCCGGCGATGTTTGGGTGACCGACGGCCTTTCACGCTATTGCGAAGAAATGTACGCCGAGCAAAGCGCTGGAAAGGAAGCTGGCCTCCGCGCCGTGGATGAATTTGCCGTCGGCGCACTGATGTATGACGACGCATCCCCCATTGCCCAGGCGGCACGGCTCGCGCCGTATTCGAGCGACTACCGTTCTGTTGTGCTGAACAAAGGTGCGATGGTTTTCCACATGCTCCGCGCCATGATGGGAGACGTCGCCTTCAAGTCGTTGCTGCATGATTTCGCGGCGCAGTACGCGGGCAAGACCGCGCGCATAGATGACTTCGTGAATCTGGCTGACCAGCACGCTCAAGCCGCGGCCAAACCAGGAGAAGCTCCGCCAAATCTTCGCGGCTTTTTCGCTCAGTGGCTGAATTCCACCGGCGTCCCTGATTTTACGACCGAGTTCGTTGTCTACCGTACGCCGAAAGGATTCCGCATCGTCGGCAAGATCAAACAGCCGATTGACACGTTCAGCATGCCGGTCGAACTGCGCATCGATACGGAAGGCAACCCGGAAACGAAAACCGTCGATGTCCTCGGCCTCGAATCGCCGTTCACCGTGGAAACCTTTGGCCGGCCCAAGCCCGGCGGCATCAAGGTGGATCCCAACAACGTCATTCTGAAGGGCAGCGTTTCGCTTCGCGCACGTGCCGCCATCGCGCGTGGAGAAGAGCTTGCCGAACAAGGCCGCTACTACGACGCCATCGGACAGTATCAGCGCGCGCTCTCCATCCAGCCAGGCCGCCCGCTCGCCAATTTCCGCATGGGCGAAGCCTTCTTCTACCAGAAAGAACTATCAGGCCGGCGCGAACGCTTTCCGCGAATCCCTGCAAGCCGTTCCTGAGCCCTCCGAAAAATGGACCGAAGTCTGGGGCCACATCTACCTCGGCAAGATTTTCGATCTTTTGGGCCAGCGCGAGCGCGCCGTCAACGAATACAGCAAAGCCAAGCAAACCAACGACGATACCGGCGGCGCCCAGCTCGAAGCCGAGCGCTGGCTCAAAAAAGCCTACTCCGAAGGCGGCATCTCCGCCGCTGTCCCCCCCGCCGGCGCAACGCCGGCCTCGGCAACACCCGCCCCACCTCCGGCTGGCGACCGCCCCGTCCTAAAAAAGCCCAGCCAGTAAATGGCTGTCAGTAGAAAGCAAAAGAAAAAGAGCGCTTCCGTGCGGATTCTTAGCCCTGACAACCGAACGAAGAGGCTAAGCCAAATTCCGGCAGTGTGTTAGTTTCCGATTAAAGCTGTGGACTCAAAAAGGTTGGCGATAGTCTATTTCCAACGGTGATTACATGACTCACTTTGAGCACGGCATTTGCGAAACCCGGGGCAAAGAATTGTGGAATGCGAGTTCGCCATGAGATCTCTATTCATCGCTGTCTCGCTGTCGGCTTGCGCATGGATTCCTTCTCTCCTTGCGTCCCCTCATTTATCCGGCTCATCTGTCGCCTTACCAACATCCTCAGTAGGCGATCGACGAGTCTGAGAGGTTTCGACCGTCGCTCCAACCGAATTCGTTCCGCCCGGTGTGCTGTCTTTAAGAATGTGGCTCGAGGTAGCGGCCAGCCCCGTTGGTAACGAGCCGGTGTGGTGAAACTGTGGAACTTCGGGATGACCAACAACCCTGTTACAAGCACGTGGAAAGGCTCCAGGTTGTACGAAATCGGGAGCGTCGTTTCGCACCTTCCGTGGTAGGATACGCTCGAATTTTTCACCATTAAGCTGAGCGTCCGCACGCGGCGCTGCCAGTGGTTGCATCTTCAAAGAGCAGCATGGGCGATCTCCTCCAATTTTCGAAACGTCCGGTCATTCGAGGTCTGGCACTGCTGATTCTGCTGACCTGGTCGACGCAACTGGCGCCGATGGCTTCCGCAATCTTCGATCTCGATTTGTGGTGGCATCTGCGCGACGGAGACGCGATCGTTGCCCAGCGCGCGGTGCCGCTCCATGGAGTGTTCTCGCAGTTTGTGAGCCATCCGTGGGCGGCATATAGCTGGGGTTTTGAAGTGATTGTGTCGCGCTTTTATCACTGGTTCGGGTTGGTCGGACTGGTGGGATTGCGTTCCGGGTTGGAAGTGGCGATCACTTTCTTTCTTTTTGTCATTCTGCGACGAGCGAGCGGCAGTTTTTGGAAAGCGTGGGCTCTGACGGTGGCGGGAATGTGGGCCATGCATCATTGCATGGGATTGCGGCCCGCGCTGACTTCCATCCTGATGTTTACGATGGAAGTTGGGCTGATTGTCGAGGCTCGAAGGCGAGGAAACGTCGGCCTGCTTTTCCTGATACCTTTCTTATTTCTGGCATGGGCGAACCTGCACGTCCAGTTTATCTACGGTCTTTTCGTTCTTGGCTTGCTCGTGACGGTTTGCATCCTGCGGTCGAATCTGCCCAAAAGTTGGAGCGCTTCGCTTGAGCCAGAACAGGAGTTGCCGGTTTCAAGCCTGGTGGCTGTGGCTGGGCTTTCCGTAATGGCCACGTTGATGGGGCCGTACACCTGGCATCTTTACGCTGTGATCCTGAACTTGGTCCGAAGTCCCGCAATGTACGGCATGATTGTGGAGTTGCAGGCGATGAACTTCCGCGCCACCGAACACTTCATTGTGCTTCTGATAGTGGCAGCGGCGTTTTTTATTTTGGGCTGGCAGCGATCTCGGGATCCATTCAAACTGGCGCTGCTGGTGGCCTGCACGCTAGTCGCTTTTCGCACGCAGCGGGATTCCTGGTTCGTCTGCATTCCCGCTCTGGCGATTATTTCGGATCGAAAGCTAGCGACGGCTGAGGAAGTAGTCATTTCGCGGGGTCGCGCCTGGGCGTTCGCGGCTGCGACGGCGTTGGCGACGGCGCTGGTCTTTCTGCTGGTGGCGTGGGATTCGAAGGTCAACAACGATTCGCTTCAACGCGCTCTGGCAGGCTACTTTCCAGTGCGAGCCTGCAATTTCATCCGCACAACGACACTGCCTGGCCCGATTTACAACAATCTGAACTGGGGTGGATTCATCATCTGGAGCCTGCCGGGGTATCCCGTCGCCATCGATGGCAGGACGGATTTGTACGGAGACGAGGTTTTGAGCCGCTTCTACCGAGTAGAGCAGGGTTCGCCGGAGTGGCGGAGCGATCCATCTCTGCAAGCCACCCGGCTGGTGTTGTTGGACCGGCGAACTCAACTGGCAGCTCTTCTGTACCACGACCCGCGGTATCGGGTCGCATATGAAGATGCACTCGCCGTGGTTTTTTGGAGAAATGGCCAGGGAACAAACTAAAATTTCTGCAAGGATGCAGCCCGTCGCTTAAGCCCACATCTATCCCTCTATAGGTTTGGTGTCTGCCGCCGTATACACTTGGTCACCAAGATTCCCTGGAACGCAGGATTCGGCGCGAACCTATTCGGTGACTACATTCGAAAACACAAATACAGCCAAACGGCCCTGAGCGAAAGCGCCCACTTGCGCAAACGCGTTGCCGTGCGTGGAGAAAGCAAAAATCAAAAGAAAAGGCTCTAGACTGCCCCGGTTGCGGCGGAGGGCTCCGATTTCAGCTTTTTCCAGGCGTGCGTGAACACATCGCAGGCCCGGTCGTCGAAGAGCACAAAGTAAATCTTTTCCAGCGAAGTTTCGCCCTTCAAATGCTGCGCTATCTCCTGCAGCATGATGGACGCGCACTCCTCAATGGGGAACCCGGCAATGCCTGTCCCCACGGCGGGAAAGGCGATTGTCTTCAGGCCACCCTCCGCAGCGATACGCAAAGAGTGAGCGACAGAATTGCGAAGGTTGCCGCCGTCGTGCGCCCGCCGAAGTTGCATGCTGGCCGCGTGGATCACGTGCCGGGCCTTCAACTTGCCGCCGCCGGTGATGGCGGCGTAGCCGACGGGAATGCTCCCGATCGCGTCGCATTCGCGCTGAATTTCTTCTCCGCCTTTTCGCCGGATCGCTCCCGCAACGCCCGCGCCCAATTGTAAATCATTGTTCGCGGCGTTGACGATCGCGTCCGTATCCATGTCCGTCAGGTCGCCCTGCTGGATCACTATTTGTTCTGCGATTGCCTTATTCATGTTCTCGTTCTTAATCGCACAAACTGCTCATGTGTTGCGAGAAATCCCCGATAATCAAATCTCAAGCTCCGTTGCTGGCGGACAGAGTTTGCTCTTCGCTTATCACGAAAACTTCCCTGCCCATGCAGCAGCCAACCTCGCGGCAAGCCGCGATGGTTTCCTCCGAAGTCTCGCGGCCTTTCACAAGTTCGAGCCGCTCCGCATGCTGCGCGTCCGCGATAAAACGCATCCCTATGCATCGCTCCGGACAGAACGTAACGTCAGCCAACTCCGTAGATAGAAAGTGAAGTCGTCGTGCTCGCAAAAATGGCGCCGGGTTTCGCAAATTTGTCGAAAATCGTAAAAAGCTCGAGCTTCATCTCCAATTCGTCGGAGACGGTTTCAATAATCAAGTCTGCCTCGCGCGAGGCGTCTTCGGCGGAGCTTACCGTGCTGAGATTTGCAAGCGCAGCGTCGCGAGCCGCGGCTCCGACTTTTCCACTCGAAACGTTCTCGTCCAGCGTCCACGCAATCCACGCAATCCCATGCTCGAGCGCCGAAGGCGAGATGTCCTCAAGAATGGTACGAAATCCGGCCAGTGCCGTTGCATACGCGACTCTGCGGCCTAAGTCCGCTGCACCAACGATAGCGATGGTTTTTATTTCCATTTCGTTCGGATACAAACCCCTTTGCCTGGCAGGTTTTGCACGAGTCACCAGTCACTTTGCGCCTTCATCGCAGCTTCAACGGCCGAATCAAGATTTCAGCAACTTCTTATAAGCCTCTTCGTCAAAACCGAGAACGACTTGATCGCCACGAATCACAACCGGCCGCCGGATAAGATTCGGCGTGCTGGACATTAGCTTAATAGCCTCCGCTCTGGATGGCGGCTTCTCGTTCATATTTTTCGTCCGGTACAGTTCATTTCGTGGGTTCAGAAAAGCTTGTAATCGCGACCACCGATCAATTGTCGAGTTCCGCTTCGCTCAAGCGTTCTTTGTCGAAGTCGCGGGAATCCAGCTCAGCACCGTGTTCAAGCAAGAAACTTCTCGCTTTGCGGCAAGTCGTTCAAGTTGGTTTCTCAAGGAACCGCAATTTCATCTTCGCCATTGTTTTCTTTCTCAATACCGCGGCACGTTCGGATCAATTTCCACGGACCAGCGCTCGATGCCGCCCGCCATCGACTTTGCGCGCTCGACGCCCTGTTGGCGCAACCACACCGCGGCGTCGAGGCTGCGCATCCCGTGATGGCAATAACAAACCACTTCCTCCGCGTCCAGCAGCGTGTTCACATTCGCTGGCACCGTGCCAAGTGGAATCAATGTTGCACCTGGAATTCTGCAGAGGTCATATTCCCAATCGCTCGCGCACATCAACAAGGAGCAATTTCTCACCGCGCGCAATACGCTCGCTCACTTCCTTGGCTGTTATTTGAAGGTCATCCATTGTTATTCACACACTTCCAGAGTCCAGACTGCGGAAAACCCGCCGGACCAGACTCTACTTGCCCTGAAATTTCGGAGGCCGTTTTTCGAAAAATGAGCGGATCCCCTCGCTGCAATCTTCCGAATGAAAGCATTTCATCTGCTGCTCCACTTCATGATCGAGAGCTTTCACCAGTTCTTCCTTCTGGCTGCCGAATAGCATTTTCTTCACAGCACGAATGGCGAGCGGGGGGCCTTGCGAGATTTTCTGCGCCAATGTCTTCACTTCCGCTTCCAATTGCGCAGCCGGCACGACGCGGCTGACGATCCCAAGCCGCAGCGCAGTCTGCGCATCCATCATCTCGCCCGTGTAAAACATCTCGGCGGCCACCGAAGGCCCGACCAACTGCGGAAGAAAATACGTTCCTCCATAATCGGGAAACAGCCCGACTCGAGAAAAATTCTCTCCGAACGTAGCTACCTCGGCGGCGATGCGGATGTCCGCCGCGAGCGCGATATTCATTCCCGCGCCGGCCGCGGCTCCATTCACCGCCGCGATCACCGGCTGCGGCATGAGGCGCATTTTCAGAACTGCTTGCATGCCCGAACGCAGAATCGGACCAAGCTCGGCTGTCTCATTGCGTTCGCGGCCCCGGCCGATTGCCCCAAGATCGCCGCCCGCGCAGAAGGCGCGGCCTGCGCCGGTGAGCACGACGACGTGAATGGAATTGTCTTCGGCAATCCGCGAGAGTGCTTCGTTTAGTGCGGTTGAGAGCTCGCCGTTGAGGGCATTCAGTTTGTCGGGACGATTCATCACCAAAATCGCGATGCCGTCATGCTTGCTCTCGATGATAACCGGACCCGTTGGGCGCTGTTTGCGCTGCGTTACTCATGAAAATTCTCCGGACGTGTCGTCGTGCCCTTCGTGTCGCGTTCTTTCTCGATCCGCGCAACGAGCTGAGCGAGCTTCCGAAAATGCTGCACTTTTTCGCTTTTCCCCTGCGCGTTCTGGCCGCTAGTCGAAGGCAAAACATAGACGCGCGCCCCGTAGAGAGGTTCTTTCTGAAGACCAAATTTGCATTTGCGCTGCGAAAATTGTTCGTAGACTATTTTTCCATTGAAGGCAACCACGTGCGGTGCGAACTCTTCGAGCTTTTGCGAAAGCACGATCCTGCCTTCAGCGAAATCCTCCCGCGTCAACTCTTCGACGCCTTTTGTTGGACGCTTTACCAAGTCGGTGAGTCCAATCCCAAACTCGATCACGCGCTTGTCGTCGTGATAGTCAAACGGCTCCGGCACGACACCGCTTTCGTACAGGATGGGCCAGAACTGGTTGGTGCGTCCCGCGTAGTAATGGCCGACGCGCACGGAGGATTCGCTCGGATTGCAACCGACGATGACCAGCTTCATGCCTTTTCGCAGATGGTCGGGGAGAGTTCGCATGTTCCTAGTGTTGCCTATTTTGAGTTCGGAGTTCCATCGTTTCGCGTTGGGCGGTCCCAACGGTCAAGGTCTCTCCCGGATCGTCCAAGTGCGATCCTGGGTGGCGGAAATAAACACCGCTGGTCAAGGACCGAGGTTGAACGTGGCGCAATGAAACGGAATAGGATAGAAGGCTTCCCGAATGCCGTGGAACTACAGATATGGAAAAGACCGGGTCTTGGTGGGCCATCGTGCTTTGACGAACGCTCGACCAAAACTTTAGACAGCCGTGCACTAGCTGTCAAGCGATGTTGCCAGCTCGACAGATGGTGCGCACAAATCCTCGAAAATTCCTGAATCCTGTTGCACCCTGCCTCATCGAAATAAGAGAGTGGCGGGTGTGCTATCGTGCTTTGTGCTAACTTTAAGATCAGAGACATTTGGAGCAGGGCTGATGGCGGGCCCGCTGATCTTTCTGAGCACACCCAATCCACACCGGCTAGCTTCGAAAGTTGCCCGCGAAGACGAGCATCTGCTAGTCGCTGCTGCAAAATCCGGCGACGTGACGGCCTTCGAGGAGTTGGTCAGCCGGTACGAGCGCAAGATTTTCCGGCTCACTATGAACATTACCGGCAACCGCGAGGATGCCGAAGACTCGATGCAGGACGCCTTCCTCAAATCCTATTCTCATTTGAAAGATTTTCAGGGCGATTCGCGGTTTTATACCTGGCTGGTTCGCATAGCCGCGAACGAGGCGCTGATGCGGCTGCGGAAGCGCCGTCCGAATCAGTTTTCGCTGGACGAACCTGTCGCGGGCGACGAAGATCTCATGCCGCGCGAATTGCAGGACTGGGGACCAGGCCCCGAACAGCGTTTTGCACAAACCGAGATGCGGGAAATTTTGTCCAGGGCCATCGAAGAGATCGAGCCGGAATACCGGATGGTTTTTGTGCTGCGCGACATCGAAGAACTCTCGACGGAGGATACTGCTTCCGTGCTGAAACTTTCCGTTCCAGCGGTGAAATCGCGGCTGCTGCGAGCAAGGCTGAAGCTCAGACAAAAGCTGAATCGTTACTTCCAGCAGGGTAGGGCAAATTGAACTGCAAAGAAGTCATTCGCGAACTTTCAAACTTCATTGACGGCGAAGCTCGATGTGGGCTTGAGGCAAGAACTCGAGCGCCACTTCGCAGACTGCGCCGAATGCAGGCTGGTCGTTGACCAAACCAAGAAGACTGTCGAGATCTTCTGTGATTGCGAACCAATCGAACTGCCGGGTGATGTGCGTGCCCGGCTTCACGACGCGTTACGCCGGAAGCTCAAGGAAGCGCGGCAATAGTCAGCTCATTTGGCTGGACGCGCCGTCAGCCCAGAACGGCAATTCCCTTCCCAGACCTTTTTCTTTCGCTAGCGCATAGACTTTCATTGCGACCGCCAAATCCCAGGATGCAATTCCGTTAGACTTGAACAGCGTAACTTCCGCGTCGCTCGTCCTTCCGGGCGTTTTCTTTGCGACGACGTCCGACAATTTTTTTACGCCAGTCCAGCACACCTCGTCGCCTCGAAACGCGAGGATGAGGTCGCCGGCTTCCTGGCGCGATTGCTCGATGGAATCCACGACGATGACATCGGCGCTGGCAACGGCTTCATCGTCGAGCTCGCGCTTGTGGGCATGGTTTGCGCCAATCGCGTTCATGTGCACGCCGGGCGCAAGGTCCGCGCCACTGGCAACGGGATTGGCGGCCGTGGTGGCGGTGCAGAGAATGTCCGCACCGCGGACGGCTTCGCTTGAGGAGCCTGCACTTTCGACAGGAAAGCCCAGCCGTTCGGTCATTTCTTTCGCAAACTTTTCGCGCTTGGCGGCGTCGCGGCCATAGACCCGCGCCGACTCCAGCTTTCGCACCCCGGCGATGGCTTCCAACTGTGTGCGCGCCTGGCCCCCCGTGCCGATGACGGCGGCGACGCGGCTGTTCTTCCGAGACAAATACTTGGTCGCCACACCTGAAGCAGCGCCGGTGCGCAGCTGGCCCATATAGGCCGCTTCAATCATCGCCACCAGGTCGCCCGTCCGCATTTCGTAGAGCGGCACCATAAATCGGATCTTTCCCTGAACATACGTGTACTGCTTCATGGCGATGTAGCCGGCGGAGAAATCCGCAGCGGCCATGTAGTGAAAAAAGCCTCCGCCCGGAAGTTCGAAACGCCGGCGAGGGTGGACGACGACCTCTCCGGTCGCCTGCTTTCGCGAGATTTCTTCGACAGCTTCGATGGCCATGGACATCGTGAGCACGGCTCGCACTTCGGATTCGCTGAGATGCAGCGCCATTCTTCTGTTTTCCTTTCGAAGGGTTGCGCAGTCCTCATGGCGCAACCGGTTTGTGGGTGCTCGTTACAACTAATTATTTTGTGGTTGGTTTGCTCGTTCCAGAGCGGCCGGACTTCTTCGCGCTGTCTCCGTCTTCGCGGATGCGGCGGACGACCGTCTGCATCAACCGATAGACTCGCTCTGCTTTATTGCCGTCCATCTCGCGGAAGCGAAATTCCGGATCGCCCTTGGGACTTTTGTCAACGCGAACGGGCAATTGACCACACAATTCGTTTTCGATGAAAGCCGTTTCGTAGCGTTCCCTTTTCAAGTTCCAGGTATAGACACGAAGCGTCGTGAAATCGCAGGGCTGGCCTTCCGGGCCGCGGGCCGCCGCAACAAGGTATTGAGTCTTGTCACCCGCGGGATCGCTAATGCGGTTCAACTCGAACCAGGCGATCGGCCGAATGTTGGCGGAAGCAGCCCCATCGCGCACAGGATCAGGCAAATCGAGTTCGATAAAACGCGCGATGACCCATCCGGCGATGGGAAGGGTCTGATCGCCGGGCGCTGTCGTTGTCGTTTCCGCAGCGCGAGCGGTGGAATCGCCAGGGGGCCGCGTGGCCAGTCCGCGAATCAGAAACCAATCTTCTTTTTTCGTGTCTTGCGGTTCGTTCGAGGATTCCTTTTCGTCGGTAACCTGGACCCAGTCTGCTACTGCCCGACCGACGATTTCGACAGGCACGCCGCGGCCAAATTGATAGAGACGGGCTTGTGTGCGCCCCGGCTCGACGCGAAGATTCGTGGCGACTTTGGTCCGGCCGCGCGCTTGCTCGGGCATCGGCAAGACCATCTTGAGTAGCTTTGTGCTGCGCTGCCAGAGCGCTGGGTCCATCAAGTAGCGGCCTTCCACCCAGCCGATTTGGCCGGCGGCGGTTCGCACCTTGATGCTGTCATTGCGGCGAGCAACAACGTCAACGCGGTCGCCGTAGTGCAGCGTGTCCAAGGGTTCGCGAACCAGGGCGACGCTGCTCCAAAGTGTGGCCGTGCGTTCGCCGACGTAGACCTCGCCAAGCGATTCATGCTTCGGCCGGAAATACCAGGCCACGAGAACTACGAGCAAAAGCAGGGGCACCGCAATCAGGAGTTTGCGCTTCATGCGGCGTTCCGGGAAGTCAGGACAAAAGGAGGCAGGTATGACCGCTTGAAAGGCACTCACGAGGCCCGGCACGTCATTCATCTCTACGAACACGCGATCTCTGGGCATTGGGTTTTGGGCGTCCACTTATTCTTCTCTAAAGATTGTACCTGATTTCTTGAGGTGCGTCTGTCGCTTGGGAATGCCGAGTTTGTTTTCTGCTAAAATGCCGCTGCGTTTGATTATCTATCCAATTTCGATTCAAAGGATTTCGATGAAATCTCTCAATGCCCTGCAGCCGCTCGCCTTGCTGCTGCTTCGCTTGGCGTTTGGCATCATTTTCATGTCGCACGGTTACCCGATGTTGGCGCATCGAACGAGTGCAACGCAGGCGCTCTTCGCACAACATGGCATACCGGGTTATTTCGTTTACATCTCAGGCGTGCTCGAACTTTTTGGCGGAGGCTTGCTGCTGCTCGGACTATTCACGCGAGGAGCGGCGCTGCTGCTGGCCATCGAGATGGTCCTGCTAATGTGGAAGGTCTCGACGCCGCACAGCTATCTGGCCGTAAGCGAATACGCGTACCCGCTAGTGGTAGCGACGGGATGCTTTTCGCTGGCGACAATGGGAGCGGGGCTGGTTTCGGTAGATTACCCGCTGTTTGAAAGTGGGGGCAAGTCGCGCGGCCCACGGAATCCTAAGCCAAACAAGTAGCCGTCTATCCGGCCAGGGCAAGCTGCGAACCAGTTATCCGTGCGAAGTGCTCGTTAGAGTGGCCGACGTGGGTACCACTCCGCCCGGAGCTATCGGCAGTACGATCCAAAGCACGATGTAGGCAAGAATGCCAGTACCTCCACAAATCACCAGCAACAGCCAGACCAGGCGAATAATGGTCGGATCCAAATCGAAATAGTCGGCGAGGCCGGCGCATACACCGGCAATTTTCCTGTCGGTGCTGGAGCGCATCAGCCTCTTCTTTGCGCCGGTTTCGGGAGAGAGACCCGGCGCGCCGGATTCAGGTTGTTTGGCGCCGCAGTTGTAGCAAAACTTCGAACCGATGGCGATGTCTTTACTGCAGTTTGGGCATGTCATTGGCCTACCCCCAATTAGCTAAGATTGAGCGTCCCCTACATTAGGATACGCCCAAAAGGATATAAAAGTTTCCTTAGATGCCAGCTCGCGAGCTGGAGGTTCAGTACTCAAGCAAGTGCTTCACCGCGGCGGTGATGTGGCTGGTCTGAGGTAGGATCACATCTTCCAGTTTCGGCTGGTAAGCGCAAAAGGTGTCCATGGCGGCGACGCGCTTGACTGGGGCGTCGAGTTCGTCGAACAGCTCATCGGCAATGCGCGCTGCGATTTCCGCGCCGTAGCCCCAACTCAACATATCTTCGTAGGCGACGATGACGCGGTGCGTTTTCCTGACCGTTTTGGAGATGGCCTCCCAGTCGTAAGGCGAAAGAGAGCGCAAATCCACGATTTCGACGGAGATGTCTTCGCGCAGCAATTGCGCGGCGGCTACCTCGGCGCGATGGACAAGAGCACCATAGGTGATGATGCTGACCTCGGTGCCTTCCGTGACCATGCGGGCTTTTCCGAAAGGAACGGTGTAGTCCGGGCCAGGATACTCGGAACGATTGTACGGCTGGCGATACAGATGCTTGTGTTCGAGAAACATGACCGGATCGTCGGAGCGGATGGCAGTGCGAAGGAGACCGGCGACGTCGAGAGCGGTTGAGGGCATGACGACGCGAAGGCCCGGGCAATGGGTAAAAATCGATTCACCACTTTGGCTGTGATAGATGGCACCGCCGGTCAGATAGCCGCCAATCGCAACGCGAAGCACGGCGGGACACTTGAAAGCTCCGTTCGAACGCCAGCGCATGACGCAGAGCTCATCGCGGATCTGCATCATCGCGGGCCAAATGTAATCGAAAAATTGAATTTCAGCGACGGGCTTGAGGCCGCGCGTGGCCATGCCGATGGCGCGGCCGACAATGCTGGCCTCGGCGAGAGGAGTGTTGAAGACGCGATCGTGGCCGTACTTGCGCTGCAATCCGGCAGTGGCTTTGAAGACGCCGCCCTTCCCTTTGACTTGCTTCAAGTTGATCTCACGGCTGGCATCTGCCACGTCTTCTCCAAAGACGGTGATGCGCTCGTCGCGAGCCATTTCGTCGGAGAGGGTGGCGGCGACCATTTCTACCATGGTTTTGGGAGCGCCGTGGAGCTGCGGCTGCGCTTCGAATGCAGAAGAGGTGGGATCGATTTCCGGCGAATAGATGTTTACACGAATCGAATCGATCCCGGGCTCTTCGGCAGAGAGGGCCTCGTCGGCGGCGTTGCGCACTTCCTGGTCCACTTCGGATTCCAGGGCTTCGATCTCTTTTTGGTCAAGGACGCCTTCGCGGACGAGAAAGAGCGAGAACTTTGAGATGGGGTCGCGATGCGCTTCGGCCTCGCGTTCTTCGGGCGTTTTGTAGAGCTTTTCGTCGTCGGAGAGGGAGTGGGAATAGGGGCGAGTGCAGTGAGCATGGATCAGAGCGGGGCCACGGCGCTCGCGGCAATATTGGACGGCGGTTTTGCAAACGGCGAAGCTTTCGAGGGGATCAGTGCCGTCGCATTCCGCAACGTGCAAGCCGGGAAGCTACGGGTCAGCTTCGAGATGCTGCCACCAGCGGTTTGCACTTCGATGGGAACGGAAATTGCGTAACCGTTGTCTTCGACGAGGTAAAGCAGGGGAAGTTTTTTGGCGCAGGCGGCGTTCAAGGATTCCCAGAACTCACCTTCGCTGGTAGCGCCGTCGCCAGAGGAGACGAAAACGATTTCGTCCCGCTCGTGGCGAACGTAGTTGCCAAGAGGGGCTTTCTTGGCTTGCGCCAGAGCCTTCGGATGATCCTCGTAATAGAGCGTCGCTTCCGCTGCGCCGACAGCCTGGACAAATTGCGTACCAGTGCAGGAGGACTTGTTGACGATGTTCAGCTTCGGGTGGCCCCAGTGCGAAGGCATTTGGCGGCCGCCGGAGCTGGGGTCGTCCTTGGCGCCGACGGCTTGGAGAAGCATCTCGGCGGGCTTGACGCCAAGCATCAGGCAGAGCGCGCGATCGCGGTAGTAGGAGTAGACCCAATCCATGCCGGGACGAAGAAGAAGGCCTACGGCAGAGGTTACGGCTTCGTGGCCAGCGCCGGAGATCTGAAAGAAGATTTTGTTTTGGCGCTTGAGCTGGATTCGCGGTCATCCAGCCGGCGAGAAAGGTACATCGTGCGGTAAATGCGGATGAGCGTGTCGTGGTCGAGGCCGTGCAACTTTGGGGCGTCAAGCTTGGAGAGTTTGACGCGCGTTTGTAACCCCATTCGGTCTGCCCTCGTTGTGAAGTGGGTGTGTTGCCTCTGCGGACCTGTATTATACCCGAAGTCCGGCCCCACCAGAATATTTTGGAAAAGCTAACCCAGAGAATCGAATTGATTCACAATTTCGTCGAACTCCGCCTCACCCTGGCGCACAACGCGCGGCGAAGCATCCTTGAAAGGTTCCTCGGAAGGAATGCGATCGAGCCAGCGTTGTTCGGTAAGCTTCTCGTGTCCGGAGAAATAAAGCCGCACAAGCAAATTCACTTTTCCATTCGCGGCCGGTGCGTCCTCCTTAGCGGCTTGCGTTTCGCCGGCCTTGCTCTTCGGCTTGGTCTTTCCTTTGGACTTCTCGGATTTTGACGTTTCCTTGGGTATGGGAGCGGGCTCCGGAGCGAACGTTTGCCTCGGCCTCGCCGCGTTCGAGCTTATATTGGAGCTTTTTGTCGAGACGGAAGGCTCGTGCTTCCAGCCTTCGAGTTTGTGGCGCGCGAGCTGCGCTTTCTCTTCGTCGGCGCCGAAATCAAAGAGGAGATACGTGGGGCCATAAAAATAGTCCGCGACGCGGGCGCTGGCAAGTCAAGATGGCAGGGGCACGAGGGTTCGTCGGGTGCTCGTGGTAATTGCCGCAATGAACTGCGAAGCGGAGGGCGGGGCAAGTTCCGTTCCTACACAACGCGCACGATGCGGCAAGGCAGGTATGGGGTTGAGTACGAAAACGGTGGTTGCTCGCGTAGGGATGCTCGCGTAGGGTTGCTCGCGTAGGGACTCTCGCAGCGTCTATCTGGAGTATGATTGTAATAGTGTCGAATTACCTGTGAACACGGAAAAACAAAAACGTAATCGAATATTCGCGGGATGGTGCTGTTTGCTGGCGGTGGCGTTTTGTACTCCACGCCGCTGGCCGGGGCTGCCTTGCTAGCTCATGGGGCGGACTGTATGTGCGCGGGGGATATTGCAACATCCCCGAACATCGTCATCACAGACAGAGACACGCTCCCCGCAAGACTCGTCTCCGATGAATTGCGGGCACGACATGAGCGGAATGAAGTCCTGCCCAATGACGTGCTGCCAAGACACCGTCCGACCCGCGCTCCTAGCGGGCGCGTTTCTGCTTCCTCAAGTGAGCTTAGTCCCGAGTGCTGCTGAGATAATCCGGCCGGTGCAATCTATGAAGTCTCTCGAACTTTCGCGTTTCGTCAAGCCACTTTCCCCTCCTCCACGACTGCCTTCCCCGGTCCTATAAAGGGCCGCTCGCTCTCCACGCACGCTCATTCCACTGAGCCGCGGCTCGAAAGCCGCGCGAGAGTCATTCCATCCGGAGAAAAGGAATTTCATGCGAAGAGTTTTCGGCACGCATTCGCAGTATTTATGCTGGTTGGAGCTGCGGCATTGGCGACGGTCTTTGGCACCGTGCGCGGGATCTGTCCACGATCCGCAGCACCGGCCCGTAGCGGGAAGTGAAGTCATTTTGAAAGCGCAGGCTTCGGATTACACGCAAAAGACCCAAACCGACGCAAACGGAGAATTTCACTTCGATGCCGTCCCGTTGGGGTCGTACAGCGTCACGGTTTCAGACACATCGTTCGCGACGCAGGAACAAACGGTGACCGTGCTTTCGGGAACGGCGCCGATTCTCCATTTCGAATTGCACATCGTGTCGCAGGCGCAGTCCGTGACCGTTTCGGCGGAAGCCGCGCCGGGACAAACCGAGTCAGTGACGCCAACCACTCTTGTGGACCGGCAGGAGATTCAGCAGACGCCCGGCGCCTCACGGACGAATAGCCTGGCGATGATCGCGAACTACACGCCAGGCTCGTGCATTCACCGGCACGACCAACTTCACGTCAGAGGCGGGCACCAGGTGAGCTGGCTGATTGACGGCGTGCCCATGCCAAACACGAACATTGCTAGCAATCTGGGACCACAGATCGATCCAAGCGACATTGATACGCTGGAAATGCAGCGCGGGAGCTACTCGGCCGATTTTGGCGACCGGACGTACGGCGTGTTCAACGTGGCGCCGCGAACGGGGTTTGAGCGGAACAACCAGGCGGAGCTGATCCTCAGCGCGGGAAGTTTTTACCAGACCGACGACCAACTGAATTTTGGCGGGCACACCAACCGCTTTGCGTATTACGCGAGCCTCGTCAACGGAAACCGTACGAACTTGGGCTTGGAGACACCGACGTCGGCCGTGATTCACGATGGCGCGAATGGGTACGGCGGGTTTGGGTCGTTCATTTACAATGCGACGTCCACAGGATCAACTGCGGTTCGTGACGCAAGTGCGGCGCGACTACTACCAGGTGCCGTTCGATCCGAACGATCCCGACACACGGGGGCCCTTTCTACGGACTTCAACCGTGAGAACGATTCGTTCGCTACGTCGTGGGTGCGCAGCTTCAACCCGGGTTTGGTGCTGACGGTTTCGCCTTACTACCACTACAACAGCGCGAAATACGGGAGCAACCCGCTGGATGTGCCGAGCGCCGCGACGGAGAATCGTTCCTCGAAGTATGAAGGCGGGCAGGCGGTGATTTCGTGGATCGAGAACGCAACAGTTTGCGTGCGGGACTTTCGGGATTCGCGGAACAGTCCAATGAACTGTTCGGCCTGACGTTCAACTGTCCGGCGCCTCCGACAGCCACTTGTCCGGAAACCAGCCTCGAATCTGAATCCTACTCCGGAGACCCGACAGGCGCCTGACCGCGGTTTCGCCGAAGATCAAATGAAACTGACATCCTGGTTCACGTTGAATGCGGGATTGCGGCAAACGCATTTTTCGGGGCAGGTCGGAGACAATGCCAGCAGCCCGCGGGTTGGCGGATCGCTGCGAATCCCGAAACTGAATTGGGTATTCCGCGCATTCTACGGGCATTTCTATCAGGCGCCGCCGATCCTGACGATTTCCGGGCCGCTGCTGCAGGCGGCGACGACCAAAACTCGGGTTTATTCCGTTGCATGGCGAGCGCGACGAAGAGCATCAGTATGGGGTGACGATTCCCTTTCGCGGGTGGACGCTGGACGCGGACACGTTCCTGACGCGAGCGAAGAATTTCTTTGATCACAACAACCTGAACAACTCCAACGTGTTTTTCCCGGTGACGATTCAGGGCGCGCGCATCAATGCGTGGGAGCTGACGCTGCGTTCGCCGCGAATTCATGGCCGCGGCCAGGTGTATCTGACGTACTCCAACCAACTGGCGCTGGGGTTTGGCGATATCAACGGCGGGTTGACGGACTTTTCGTTTGGGGATGGCTATGGATTGCTGGACCATGACCAGCGGAACACGCTGCACATCGGCGGAAATGTGCGATTGCCTTGGAAAGCGTACGCGTCGAGCGATGTGTACTACGCTTCGGGATTTACGAACGGGAATGCGCCGCCGGGCCAGAGCACGCACCTGCAACCCCATACGACGTTCGACTTGACGGTGGGGAAGGATTTTGGCGAGCGCTTATCGGTAACCGTGACGGGGCTGAACGTGGCCAATCGGCGGGTGCTGCTGGACAATAGCTTCACGTTTGGCGGGACGCACTACAACAATCCGCGCGAGATTTACGTGCAGATGCGCTATCGTTTCCATTATTGACCGACTGCGGGCCTCTCGATAGGGAGCCGGGCAACGGGTGTCCTCTGACCGGCCGCACAGCATACGACTTCAATTGACTTCGGTACGTTCGCGATTTAGTCTGACGCGGTGAAATCATTGGCGGCGGCGAAGACGACCACTTGCAACGCCCAAAGGGAGAGTTTGATGCGAAAGTTCTTGCTTGCTGCGATTGTGTGCCTGTTTGGCTCGCTTGGGGCGTTTGCGGCGCCGCCGAAAGTGGTTTACGTCCGCTGCGGGAAACTTATTTATGACGCGGAAAAGCTGCCGATGGCGCCCGCAGTCGTTGTGATCACGGACGGAAAAGTGACGGCCGTCGGCAAGGATATAGCGATGCCGGCCGGAGCGGAGCAAATCGATCTCTCGAGTTACACCGTTCTGCCAGGCTTTGTGGACGCGCACATCCACATCTGGAATGGAGCATTCGGGCAGCCCGTTTCGGAGCCGCTCGCGGCGCTGCGCGGGAGCAAGGCGATGAGCTACGCGCTCTCTTCCGGCACTGTGGGTGCGAGGGTGATGGCGACGCAAGGTTTCATTGATGTCGCCCTCAAGGATGCGATTGAGGACGGCACGATTGCCGGGCCGCATCTGGTTCCCGCCGGCCATCCAATCTCCATCCCGGGTGGACACGGCGATTTTAACGCCCAACCGCCGTACCTGCCGATGGACGATTTCTATACGCCGTTGCACGGATTTGTGAACTCGACCGCGGACGCAGAGAAAGCCGTTCACTTGCAGCTCAAGTATGGAGCGCGTGTGATCAAGGTGATGGCGTCGGGTGGCGTGCTCTCGCCGCTGGATTCGCCGACGTCAGAGCAACTTTCGCCCGAAGAGTTGAAGGTGGTAGTGCAGCAGGCGCACATGGCGCACGTCAAAGTCGGATCGCATGCGGAGAATATTCGCAGCATTCGAGCGTCGCTCGACGCCGGCGTGGATTCGATTGAACACGGATCGGAAATGGATCAAGCAGCGGTGGACCTCATGAGGAGCCACGGCGTTGTATTTGTTCCGACTGTTTTCGTTGTGGAGGAAAGCGTGGCGAATGGCGCGAAGATGCATTTCCCCGAATACGTAATCACAAAGGTCAACGCGCTCGCAAAGACGCATTTTCCCAGCTTTCAACTGGCGTTGCACACGGGCGTGACGATTGCAGCGGGTTCGGACCATTCCTACGCGCCAGGAACGGGAACGGTGCGGGACGAGATGATTTCGGAAGTAAAATACGGCATGACGCCGCAGCAGGCGCTTATTTCTGGAACCAAAACGAGCGCGAGCTTGCTTGGCCTCGATCAGCTTGGAACCATCGAAAGCGGGAAAGAAGGCGATCTGGTGGCTGTGGAGGGTGATCCGCTGAGCGACATCCACGCGCTGGAAAAAGTGCGCGCGGTGGTTTTTCAGGGAAAGAAGCGTGGCTCCCGCGAACCGGCAGTAAACATCCAGCCAGAAGGCTCAGCCTGGTTCAATGCAGGCAAACTTCTTTGTTTTCGCGGCGTGAAGGCACGAACAGCAATCCCTCGTATTGCCTCGAAGAGCAGGCGGCTGTAAACTTTTTAGTGAACCGAATATCGAGGGCGATGGAGTTCGCCAAAACCGAGCCGGTACATCTCGCTAGCTCTGATGACTCCTGGCAGCCGGCGGCTCCAGGAGTTTTTTGTTGGACGCCGCGGTGGGAGCTGGATTGGAGCTACTTTGCGTATAACATTGATCGCCATCTTCGGAGCACTTGGAACGCTGGCTCGTTACGGACTCCAGGGTGCTGTGCAAATTCGTACGGGCGGCGCGTTTCCCTATGGCACCCTGCTCATTAATCTGTCCGGTTGTTTTCTTCTGGGGCTGATCGGCCAGTTCACTTTGAACCGCATGGTCATATCGCCGGACTGGCGTGTAGCGATTGCGGTTGGATTTTTCGGTGGTTATACGACGTTCTCCAGTTTTGGCTGGGAGACAGCGAAAATGCTCGAAGATGGAGAATGGATTCGCGCGACCACGTACGTAGGCGCGAGTGTGGTGCGCATGGTTTTTCACTCCTAAGAGGTTGAATTGTAAATCAGGCGCTGGGCTCTGGGCTTTAGGCTCTCGGTCTCGGTCAGTTCCAAGAGGTACGCCGACGAGCTAGCAGCGAGAACCCCAAACCTAGAGCCTAGAGCCCAGAGCCTAAAGCCTAGAGCCGGCCTTCACGGCGTTCCCTCAAACAGCGGCCAGAGCTGGTCGGCGGTGACGCGGTAGATCGCATAGGCGCTGCCACCGTCGGAGGTACGGCGGAAGAGCAGTTCGCCACGGCCGTCGCCATCGGCGTCCACGGCGTCGATCAGTTCCATCCGCGGAGCGACGTAGAGATGCTGCGCATCGGTGGTGGAGAAAAACAGCTTGTGCAATTCGCCTTCGAGGTTGGTCCGGGCGATCAGCGTGATTTCTTGCTCTGGCCGGGCAACCCCGGTTCCGGCGGCGGCAGCCGGGCGTGTCCTGGCGGAGAGCACCAGTACCGGCTCGTTGGAACTCGAGAGATCGAAGATGCGTAGCCGGACATCCTCGAAAGACGCCTTGGGCGCAGGGATGGCACTCGCAGTCTTACGCCGGGCGGTGGCGGACCCGGAAGCAGGCGGCGGCCCGGGCGCGGTCTTCTCCCGGCTCTGCTGCGAGCGAAGCTCCGCGGCGGCCAGGTCCAGCATCCGGTTGCGATACGTAGTCTCCTCATCCGGTTTCACATCGTAGGTGTAAGACCGGGGATCGGGACCCCCGGCATCGGAAATGGCGGGTATGAACTGGATCGCGCCACCGCTTTTGCCGGACTTGGCCGGAGCGGGTGCGGCGTCAAATGTCGTGAATGGCTCTTGGGGCGCCTTGGTGGCCGGCTTGCCGCGCCGCAAGACGGGCCGATTGGGATCTTCGATCGTCTCTGGCGCGGGGGGCGGGGCTTTGGCCGTATCCGGCGGAGGAGGGAGCACTGGCTGGAGACGCGCCCGGCGGAGGCGCGGGCTTTTGCTGATCGCCGGCGCCGGAGGACGGTTTGTCGCCGCGATGAAGCCGGGGCGGCGCGTCCTTCTCTTCGATGTTCGGTATTTCCGCCTTCTTGCGGGTCGAGGTCGCTTTGGCCCCGGCGGGTAGCCATGTGCCTTCGGCGATCCAGATGTGACCGAGTTGTCCGGGCTGGGTGATCGTGAGGATGCCCTGCGAGACCCCGGTGCGGAAGCCTTCGTAAACGACGCCGAAATCGAGCGCCATCGGGAACGGGGGTGGCCTTGTAGGAGCCGGCGTCGAAGAACTTGCCGTCCACCATGACGGCGACGGGCGTGAGGCGCGCCTTGCCGTTGGCCATCAGTTGGATGAGTCCGAGCGCCCGCGGGCCTTTCGACACCGTGGGCTTGCGCCCAAACTGCGCCCACCCCAGTTCGACCACGATCAAAACCGCGGCGAGCAGGGTGACGGCGACCCCGGCACTGCGATATAACGATGAACGGCGAGGAGAAGCTCCCATGGAAGTCAATGATATAGCCCCTGCCTTTACTACGACGGATGAGAACGGGCAAGAAGTTGCCTTGAAGGATTTCCGCGGCAAAACGGTAGTGCTGTTTTTCTATCCGAAGGCCGACACCCCTGGTTGAACCAAAGAAGCGTGCGGGTTCCGCAACGCATACAAGCAGATTCAGAAAACCGGGGCAGTCGTGCTCGGCATCTCCGGCGACTCGCCGGACAAGCAGAAGAAATTTCAGGACAAGTACGACCTTCCCTACACGTTGCTGGCCGACGACAGCCGGAAAGTCTGCGAGGCCTTCGGCGTGATCAAAGAGAAGAACATGTACGGCAAGAAGGTGATGGGGATCGCGCGGACTACGTTCGTCATTGGTCCGGACGGCAGGATCAAGCACATCTTCAACAAAGTGAAAGCGGAAGGGCACGCCGAAGAGGTGCTGGCGTACTTGAAGGGTGCGGCGTGAGAAAGTTCAGGTGAAGTGTCCGCAAGGTCCCTACCTAAATTCACATTGTCATCCTGAGCGAAGCGAAGGACCTGCTTTTCGCGGCGCCAATCAAGAGCAGGTCCTTCGCTTCGCTCAGGATGACAATGTTGGGTTATGGCGTGAATTTGCGGCATACCGCACATCAGATTACGACACAGATCAACGCCCCTAATGCCGATGAAATCGCTTGGCCGAGTGTCTCTGCTGAAGCCGGAGTTCTTCGACGCCGATCCCCGCAAGGTCGCGCGGGCGCTGCTGGGGAAGATGCTGATCCGCAAAACGCCACGCGGAATTCTGGCCGGGCGGATTGTCGAAACCGAGGCCTACCTCGGCAAAGGAGATGCTGCCGCGCATGCGGCAGCGGGCAGGACGGCCCGTAATGCCGTGCTGTTTGGCCCGCCGGGACACGCCTACGTGTATTTCATCTACGGCAACCATTACTGCCTGAATGTTTCCTGCCTTCCCGATGGAGTCCCGGGATGCGTGCTGCTGCGGGCGTTGGAGCCGGTGGCGGGCATCGAGGCCATGGCCCGGGCGCGCGATGTGCGGCTCGGTTCCGCACGCGATCTTCGGAAGATTACCTCGGGTCCGGGACGGCTGACGCAGGCCTTCGGCATCACGCGCAAACGCGACAACGGCAAGAACCTGGTGAGCGCGCGCTCGGACCTGAAGATTGGCGATGACGGCTACCGCGAGCGGCGCGTGATGGTGACGCCCCGCATCGGGATCGTGAAGTCCGCCGGGCGGCGTTTGCGTTACTTCATCGCCGGAAATTCGTTTGTCTCCGGGCGGAGGTTGTAGCGCCGCTCCTTCGGCCAAGGCCTCAGGGCAGGCTCGGCGGCCGTCGTGGGGGTGTCCCCGCCCACACCGGCGAGGGCAAGATGCCCTCGCGACAGCCGGCAAGATGCCGACGCTACAACGATGTCAACAGCGCCAAGCCACCTCATAAATACCCTGCCAAGGAGGAACTAGCGAGGCGGTGATTTTCCGTCGTCAAGCGCGAATCGTCGAACAAAATCAGGATTTTCCGGGATTCAGAACCGTATTGTCGATCAGGCGCGTGGAGCCGACGTAGGCGGCCACGGCGACCAGCGCAGGCCGCGAGATCTCGTCGAGCGGATCGAGCGTATCCGGATCGACGATCTCGAAGTAGTCCAGGCGAACTTGAGGCTCGTCCGCGATGATCTGTTTTGCGCCAGCGGCGAGCTTGGCCGCGTTTCTCTCCCCGGCGCGAAACTCTTTCTCGACACGGTGCAAGGAGCGCTGCAGCACGAGCGCTCGTTGCCGCTCTTCGGGATTGAGATACGCGTTGCGCGAGCTCATGGCCAGGCCATCGGGCTCGCGGACGATCGGGCAGACGACAATCTCAACCGGGAAATTCAGGTCGCGCACCAGGCGGCGGATCACTGCCACCTGGGCGGCATCTTTCTGTCCGAAGAACGCGGCGTCGGGCGCGATGACGTGGAACAGCTTGGCGACGACAGTGGTCACGCCGCGAAAGTGGCCGGGGCGCGAGCGTCCGTCGAGCTTGTCGCTCAGGCCTTCGACCGTCACCCAGGTGACTTCGCCCTTGGAATACATCTCTTCGACGGAAGGCGCGAAGACGAGGTCCGCACCCTCTTTCTTCAGAAGGTCGCAATCGTGTTCGAACCGTCGCGGGTATTTGGCCAGGTCCTCCGTCGGCCCAAACTGGGTGGGGTTTACGAAAAGCGAAACTGCAACCGAGTCACACTGCGCCTTCGCCGCACGAACGAGCGATAGGTGGCCTTCATGCAGCGCGCCCATGGTGGGGACCAGACCGAGGCGTTTGCCATGCTCGCGAACATTGCGGCTGGCAGCGCGCGCCTCGTGAATGGTTGGGAAGATCTTCATTGGGTTCTGGGCTTTCGGCTTTCGGCTTTCGGCTTTCGGCTCTCGGCTTTCGGCTTTCGGCTCTCGGCTTTCGGCTTTCGGCTTTCGGCCTAGGGCGATGGCATCCAGTAAATCTCCACCTTCAGGCTCTCGAGAGTTCCAGCCAGCAGAGCGCGGTTCTTGCGGATGTCCGATTTCTCCTGTTCTGACGCGCCTGCATTCTGCTCGACGGCGACCACTCTGCCATACGGCCAAGCCGAGGCGGGCAGATTCGCCAGGGCTGCCTCAACATCGTCCGGCTTAAGTAGGTGGATTTCATTATTCGCGAGATCAACCAGGCCGATGCTCCCGGCGCGAATGATCAGGTACGGATTTTGCCAGTCTTTCTTCGCCGACTTCCTGTACTTCTCCGGTGCGGCCGCGGGGATGGCTTGCAGCCGGGCGGCGGGGTCCAGTGGCGGCGCGCGGCGATGTCGCCGGGCCGCGAGCACGCGAGCGAGGCGCCGAGAATTAGGAATAGGGCGAAGAGGCGCAAGCGAGTTTCTCTAGCCCTGATTATCGCCTGATCGACCGCTTCCGTAGCAACACCGTTTCGAGCCCGGCCTGTGTGTCTTTCGGCAAATGGTACGACTCGGCGTCGTTGGGGAACTGGTGCGAGGCCACGTCGGCCTTGAAGGCCAGCACCGACTGCGTGATCAGCGCGGCGGCGTCGCCGTAGCGGCGGACGAACTTCGCCGGCTGGCCGAACGTCAGATTGACCAGATCGTGGAAGACCAGCACCTGGCCATCGCACTCCGGACCGGCGCCAATGCCGATGGTCGGCGTTTCGACCTCGGCCGTGATCATCGCCCCAACTTCGCGCGGGATGCCTTCGAGATAGATGCAAGCCACGCCGACGCGGTCGAGCGCGACCGCGTCACGCATGAGCTGCTCGATGGCGTTCAGCGTCTTGCCCTGAACTTTGTAGCCGCCCATCACGTTGACCGACTGCGGGGTCAGGCCGATGTGCCCGGCGACGGGAATCTCGGCATCAATCACGCGGCGGATCACGTCCGCCCGCTTCTCGCCGCCTTCCATCTTGACGGCCTCGGCGCCGGCTTCCTTCACGAAGCGGGCGGCGTTGTGGATAGCCTCTTCGGCGGTCTCGTGATACGAGCCGTAGGGCATGTCGGCGATGAGCAGCGCGTCTTTGGTGCCGCGGCGCACGGCGCGGACGTGGTGCAGCATCTCGTCCACCGTGACCGAGAGCGTGTTCTCGTAGCCGAGCATGGTCATGGCCAGCGAGTCGCCGACCAGCACGATGTCAATGCCCGCTTCGTCAACCAGGCGCGCGGTGGCGTAGTCGTAAGCGGTCAGGCAGGTGATGGGATCGCGGTGAAGCTTCTTTTCCCGGATGGTCGCAGTGGTAATCTTGCGGCGAGGTTCGCCGATGGGCGTGAGACTCACGATGTCCTCCAGTGCCCCTCCGGCTCGCCGGATAGAGCCTGTATGCGTCTTTGGATGACGCTGGGGGTATTGTAGCCGCAAAAGGGGGCGTTCGTCGATGGGGGTCGCTCGCTGGACTATTCCAGGGTGCTCCACAGCAGATTCATTAACATCAGACGTGCCCGCGCTGAGAGACCAAACGTTGCTGCTAACTGGAAGCAAGCAAATGACAACTTGCGGCTTGCTGTCGGTCGTCTTCTTGAGAGTGCGTGTATGGACCAGTCTTGTCGTGGGCAGCGCCGCAGCAGCCAGACCCGGTGCGACGAACGTGCTACCGCCAACCTTAGGATTGACCAGCGCAGGTCGGGGTGAGACACTCGGTAGCGCCACTCTTATGACCCGTCGAAGCACAGCGCGGGTAGCAGTTCTTGGTTCCCTTGGAGTTCTGTTTCTCTTCCATCTTCTAGCGGCGGTGGCGTCGGCGCAGCGTGGCGACGTGTTCAACAGCCCTGGCGCGACCACGGACACGACCCGGGGCTTCGAAAAGCGTAGCGGCGACACAACAGTGGTGCTTTCCGTGTACGCGGGGAACGGCAAGACTCGCCTTGACCGGCAGTCGGTCGTGAAGGCCACGAACCAGAGCTCTCTCGCCGTCAACTGGCAGACCACTGACGATCGGTCGGAAGTCGCAATGGAGCTGCCTTTCGGCAAGTACGAAATCGAGGTAAGCGCTGTCGGCTATTTGAGCGAGCAAAAGGAACTCCAGATCGCTGGCGCGTACAACACCATTCCGATCGAAGTCATTCTGCGGCGCGATCCAGCCGCAGCGGACCTTAACATAGCCGATGCTGCGATGCCCGGCAAGGCACGCAAAGAAACCAAGCATGGCGTTTCCGCTCTCAAGTCCGGGAATTTCAAGGACGCGAAGAAGAAACTGGATGCGGCCTACAAGCTGGCACCGTCGAATCCGGATCTGAACTATCTGTTGGGCTACCTGTCCTATCAGCAAAAAGATCTAGGTCAGGCGCGGAGCTATCTGGGTACCGCGGCCAATCTCAATCCCCGCCACACGCAGGCGTTGACGTTACTCGGCCGCGTGGAGCTCATGCAGGAAGACTATCCGGCGGCAACGGCAGCGCTGGAAAGAGCGGTGGACGCCGATTCCGAATATTGGGTGGCGCACAACTTACTTGCCGAGTGCTTACCTAGAACCAAAAGAAGTATGAGGGGGCGCGACAACAGGCGGAGTTGGCCATCGCAAAGGGGAAAGGCGATGCCAACACCGCGAATCTGGCTCTGGGGCAAGCCCTGGTGAATCTGGGGAAGAAGGAAGAAGGCATCAAGGCACTCAAAGCTTTCGTGCAGGACTCACCCAAAAACCCAACCGTTCCCCAAGTGCGCGACCTGATCGCCTCGCTCGAAAAACTCAGCACCACCCGTGTCCGTGCGGCTGAAACCGCTGGGGAAAAAGCGGCGCCCTTGCCCGGCATCGACCCTCTGCTTGCCTCTCCTGAACTCGCGATCTCGGTCAAGCCGTGGCGGCCCCCGGGAATCGATGAACTCAAGCCGCCGGTCGCGGCTGGAGTCAGCCTGTCCATATGAGAGGGTAATGGAGATGTCAGGCGAGCGCGTAAAAGAATTGGTAAGTGATGTCTCGCGGATTGCGGCCATCGAACACCTGCTGCACCAGCAGGTGGATGAAATGGGGAATCCAGCCACGAGGGAAACCCGAGACTTTAACTATGTGGTTTCTGTCTCGGAGGAGAAGCCCGGGTTTCTTGCGGTGGACGAATACCGGGCTGAGCATCTGACGCGTGCTGACTTTCCCGACGAGATTGCGACCAGCGGGTTTGCCACGTTGGCTCATGTATTTCACCCGAGCATGCGGGAAAACTTCGAGATGAGGTGCGAAGGGCTGGGGAGCTGGCATGGGCAAGCGGCATGGCTGGTTCACTTCAAGCAGCGCGAAGACCGGCCCGCCCGCATCCAAGACTACAGGGTGGGCGGCGAAATCTATTCGTTGCGGCTGAAAGGCCGCGCTTGGATCACGGCGGACAAATTTCAGATCGTGCGGATCGAGTCAGAACTAATAAGTCCGTTACCGCAGATCCAGTTGCGCAGCGAGCAGCAGGTCGTGGAGTACGGCCCAGTCCCGTTCCAGGGGAAGAATTTGGAGTTGTGGCTCCCGAAGAGCGCGGAAATCTACCTCGACTTTCGCAAGCACCGCTACTACCGCAGGCACAGCTTCGATCACTACATGCTGTTTTCGGTGAATATGGAGGAAAGGCGGAACGAACCGAAAGTGCCGTCGATCACGCCCCCCGAAAAGCCGCTCCCCAACTGATTGCTGCGTCGACTCTGTGTCGCCAAGGCAGCGTTCTCGCACTCATGCAGCGATCCTCGCAGTATGTGTAACCGGACGTAATAATCTCAAAAGGAACCTCACAACTGACGGAAACGGGGCAGCAGAGTCTGCAGTCCTTTCGTCCCATGCCCACCGACCGACGACAATCCTACATACTGGCCGCTTCCTCGCTGCCCAGCGGCAGGAAGTATTGCGTGCCCTTGATCGGGGCGGAGACTTTTTTCAGCAGCTCCTGCAGGTCCTCGTTGCGGTCCACGAAGTCGATTTCGGAGGTGTTCACGATCAGCAGGTCCGACTGCGTGTAGTGGAAGAAGAAGTGCTCGTAGGCCTTGACCACTTCCATCAGGTAGTCCTCGCTGATGGCCTTCTCGCCGGGGGCGTTCTTCTTTTTGAGCCGCTTCTTCAGCACCTCGGGCGTGGCCTGCAGGTAGATGACGAGGTCGGGCGTGGGCAGCTGCTCGCGGAAGTAGTTGAAGTAGCGGTTGTAGGTATCGAGCTCCTGGTCGCTGAGGTTGAGGCAGGCGAAGAGCTTGTCTTTTTCGAAAATGTAGTCGGCGACGATGGTCTTGTTGGAGCGCGGGCCGAGGTCGAGCGCGCGCAACTGCTCGAAGCGCCGGATCAGGAACGCCAGCTGCGCCTGGAAGGCCGCGCCGCGCTCGCCTTCATAGAAAGCCTGGAGAAAGGGATTGTCTTCGGGCTCGATGACGCGCTGGGCGGCCAGCCGCTCTCCGAGAACTCGCGCCAGGGTGCTCTTGCCGACTCGTATGGGACCTTCCACCGCAATGTAACGGGGCAGCTCGAAAAGCTTGGCCATGGGTCGTCGTGGAGAACTGGGAAGCAGGATAGCTTGCTTCGCCTTCCGACGCAATTGCGGGAAAGGTTAACAGGAAGAAGAAGTCGTTGGTCGTTCGTCGTTGGTCGTTCGCGGGTCGCGTTTGTTGGCGAATATTCTCGCCGCCCGCAACGAGCTGGTTTTGCTAACGACCAACGACTAGCGACCAACGACCATATAGAATTTCCTCATGCTCCCCGCTCTGATTGGACTGGCGGCCGCGGCGGCGGCTTCGACCGCGGGCTACCAGTCCATGGCGCCGACCGGGCAGTGGTATGGGCGGACGTTTATCGGGCTCGGACGCGGAAGTAAGCAGATTGCGCTGACGTACGACGACGGGCCCAACGATCCGCATACCCTGAAACTGTTGGAAGTGCTGGCCAAGCACGATGTGCGGGCGACCTTCTTCATGATCGGGCGCTACGTGCGGCAGCGGCCGGAGATCGCGCGCGAGGTGGCGCGGGCGGGACACGCGGTCGGCAATCACACTTTCACGCACCCGCTGCTGATCTTCGAGTCGGCCGCCGAGACGCGCACGCAGCTTCTTGATTGCCGCCAGGCCCTGGAAGATGCCATCGGCGAACATTCCAACCTTTTCCGTCCGCCGTTTGGCGGGCGGCGCCCGGCGACCTTGAGGATCGCGCGCGAACTCGGGCTCGAAACCATCATGTGGAATGTCACCGGCTACGACTGGAACGCGCCTCCGGCCGCGGAGATCGAGAAGAAAGTTGCGCGCCAGATGCGCGGCGGCGACGTGATCCTGCTGCACGATGGCGGACATCGGGCGATGGGCGCCGACCGGGCGCAGACCGTGATTGCAACTGACAATTTGATTCGGCGGTACAAGGATCAGGGGTATGAGTTCGTGACGGTGGAAGAGAGATGAGATCCGTCAGCCGGCAGCCTTCGGTAGCCGGATAGGGTATGCGTGCCCTTTCAGTTAGTGCAAATCGCCTGTTAACGGTAGTCGATTCTGGAAGTGTTGCAAATTCAAGAGTAAGCTGCTGTGCATGAAAACAGGGACCCCTACACGCACTGCTCGGTGGCATATCTTGTTGTGTGCCGTTTTCTGTTTGTTCGCGATACTGCCCTTCGGGTACGCGCAAAGCTTTACCGAACTCAAGAGCAAGGCTGAGGACGGTGATGTACAAGCACAATTGGCCCTTGCCAAGGCGTATCACCTAGGTGACGGAATCGAGAAGGATGAGGCACAAGCCGTGCGGTGGTGGGAGAAGGCCGCCGAGCATGGTGACACGGCGGCGGAAGTCAACCTTGGAACTGCTTATTCACTTGGAGCAGGGGTTCCAAAAAACTACGCCGCAGCCGTCCGCCGGTACTCCGAAGCTGCCGATCAGGGCGATGCAGAAGGCCAGCGGCACCTAGCATTCCTCTATTACTCGGGACAAGGCGTTCCGAAAGACGGCGCCGCAGCCGTGGGATGGTACACCAAAGCCGCCGATCAGGGCGATGTACAGGCCCAGTCGGATCTTGCAGCGCTTTATCACTTGGGTGGACAGGGCGTTCCGCAAGACGACGCCGCAGCTGTGCGCTGGTGGAAGAAAGCAGCCGAGCAAGGCGATGTAACGGCTCAAGGCAATCTCGGAACGGCGTATGGCTTAGGAACGGGTGTTCCGAAAGATACTGCCGAAAGTCTGCGATGGCACACCAAGGCTGCAGAAAATGGCAGCGCAGCTTCCCAGTTCAGCTTAGGAATGTTCTATCTCCAGGGCACGGGAGTCCCGAAGGACGAGGCAGAGGGAGTCAAGTGGCTGCGCAAGTCCGCCGATCAGGGCAATGCTGCCGGTGAGTTCTGGCTCGGGAACGCATACTACTATGGCGGAGGCGTCGCAAAGGACACCGCCGAAGCTTTGCGTTGGTATCGCAAGGCAGGCGACCATGGCTACGCAGCGGCTCAATACAATCTCGGACAGGCTTACAACTTAGGAAACGGTGTCGAAAAGGATACCGCCGAGGCCGCTCGTTGGTGGCAGAAGGCTGCCGAACAAGGCCTTGCGAAGGCTCAATATAATCTCGGTCTGGCTTATCACGATGGTATAGGCGTACAAAAGGACAACGCACAAGCCTATTTCTGGATAGCGCTTGCTGCGACATCCCTCGAACAGGGATTCGTGAAGGACCATCGCGACAAAGCCGAAGCGCTGCTCACAGCAGCTCAGCTTGCAGATGTGCAGGGACGCATTCGCAATTGGGAAGAGGCGCATCCCGCCATGCAGACGGCTTCATTAAACTCCTTACCAAGCGTTCCGCAGGATCAACAACAACAGACTCAAACCAAAGACCACCCGCAAGCACAAGGTCTCAGGCCCGTATTTGTCAAAGCAACCAGCTGTGATGGAAAACTCGCGTCTGTCTTGTTTTCTTCTTTCAAAGAGGCAATCTCAACCTCGCAGCGACATGAGCTAGTTCGAGATCTGAGCGACAATGGCAAAATGGACACGGTACTAATCATCCAAATGGCTTGCGAAGAGCATAACAATTCTGTGTCGGTCGAAAAGCGCCTACGGGATGGCGAAGTGTTTCGGTCCTAAGAACTGCCATGTAGCGTTAGACGACCGCACGGGGAATGTTCTTCGCCATCGCAAAGCTTGCTTGGCCGCAGCGATCGTCTGCTGGAGGTCGCGCTCGGTGTGGGCCGCTCCTAACGCCGATTCGAACTGCGAAGGTGGGGAGGTAAATGCCATTTTCGAGCATGGCGCCGGAAGAAGCGTCCGAAGGCTTCCGTATCGCACGTGGCGGTGAAATAGAGGTCCAGTCGGTGAACCGGGCCCGGCGAAGGGACCAGGTACATGGAGCCGACGCGGTCGTCGCACATGTTCACGCCGATCGGCGGCGGCGGACACTCCCGCCACGACTTCAGCCGAGAACTTGTCGAGCTTGGCGATAGATTTCCTTGTGCTCGCGCAAATGGCGCAGCGTGGCGTAGCCAGCAGCCATGGCCAGCGGATTCCCGGAGAGCGTGCCGGCCTGGTAAACCGGACCGAGCGGCGCGACCATGTCCATAATCGCGGTGGGACCGCCGTAGGCGCCTACGGGAAGCCCACCGCCGATCATCTTGCCCAGAGTGGTCAGGTCCGGGCGAATGCCATAGAGCTCCTGCGCGCCGCCATAGCTGACACGGAAACCCGTCATGACCTCATCGAAGATCAGCACCGTGCCATCGCGGCGGGTGAGGTCGCGTAAACCCTGCAGGTATCCCGGCGCGGGCGGCACGCAGCCCATGTTGCCGACCACAGGTTCGACGATGACGCAGGCAATTTCGCCCTGGAACTTGGCAAAGGCTTCCTCGACCGCCTGCAAGCTGTTAAACGGCAAAGCCAGCGTGAACTGGGCTAACTCGTCGAGAACGCCCGCCGAGCCGGGAATTCCCAGTGTGGCCACACCGGAACCGGCCTTGACGAGCAGGGAATCAGCATGGCCGTGATAGCAGCCCTCGAACTTCACGATGTACTTGCGCCTGGTGTAAGCGCGCGCCAGGCGGATGGCCGACATGGTGGCCTCCGTGCCCGAACTGACAAAGCGCACCTTCTGCATGTGCGGGAAGGCGGAGAGTACGAGTTCGGCCAACTTGGCTCCGCCGGAGTGGACGCGCCGAAGCTGGTGCCATTGCGAGT
>CAVSIW010000062.1:0-51341 GCA_963727945.1 uncultured Acidobacteriota bacterium | reverse complement strand
AAGATGCCGTAGCCGCCGCGAATTGCCATCTTTCCGTCGCCCTTCGGATCCCACGCGAACCCGATGCGTGGCGCAGGATTGAATAGGTGGCCCTGCAGACAGCCTGGATACTTGGAAGACCCAACGGTTGCGCCTGGAAAAGAGGAGAGCACCGGACCAGGTATCGCTCCTGTACCCCCCTGGCCTCCGCACTGCACGATCCCATTGAACGGGTTGCCAGTGCCCGCAAGGAACGCACCTGCCTGTTTTACGCTTCCATCGTCTATGCCCGGCGAACCTCCGGCCACAAAAGCGTCAGGATTAAAGTTGAATGCGTTGCGGAACTTCTCTCGATAGGTTCCGAACAGGCTGAGGCGCACTCCAAGATTGAGCGTGAGTTTCTTGGTAACGCGCCAGTCATCCTGAAAATACGGCTCCATAATTCTGTAACGGTTGTAATACTTCTCCTGCAGATTCACCTGTTGGTATTGGGCAATGTTTCCAAGAAGAAGGTCCGCAAACGCGTTCCCGGTGCTGATCGCGCTATTGCTCGAATCAAACGTCAGGATGCCTTGAATGTAAGGAGAGTTCTGCTCGTTCTTCTGGGCAAATGCGGAGTAGAAACCGAACTGCAATGTGTGTGTTCCGACGATCTTCGTCACATTGTCGCGGTACGTGTACACGGGATTGGCGTTGTTCCAGGGGAAATATCCGCTGTCGCCCGTGAATCCGCCTCCATACGCCACGTTATTCCCAAGCACGACGGAGGGGAGTTTGTTGCCAAATCCATTATTGAAGAGCGATGTCATCGCGAATCCCGAAGGCAGCGGAGGATTGTTGACCGCCGTCAGGAAAATGTGGTCCGCCGTATAACTCGCCACGAATTCGTTTAGAAGCGTCGGCGAGATATTCGCGTTCAAACGCGCCACAAAGCTCGATCCGGGTCCTACAAAGTTGGTATTGATGTCCTGGAAACTTGATCCCACGCCCCACAGCGGATTCGGCGTCACCGTTTGCCAGGAGTCATGAATATAACGGAAGGTTAAGCGGTAGTTGTCGGTGATGTTGTGGTCTACGCGGATCAATTCTTCCCGCCATGTCGTCGGCAGCGAGACGGTCTGAAGGACAGCTGGGAAACCGTTGTTTGTCGAATTTGCGGTGGGAATAAGTGCCTCAAGCGCCTGACCCACTGCCGTGATTGGAACTGCGGCTGGATTCGCGACATTGGGGCAATCGACTCCCGGGCACAAATCCGAGAAGTTTCCTGTCCGCTCGGCGTTCGAAGGAACGTTTTGCAGGATCGTGGACGGGTTCTTCTCTCGCCGCCATTCCTGCGACCAAAAGAAAAAGGTCTTCTTTTTGTCGCTGTTGTAATGATTGGGGATATACACCGGCCCGCCAATCGTGTACCCGAAGTCGTGTTTCTTGTAAGGCGCCGCCTTCGCCGTCGGATCGGCGCCTTCTTCCCAGGACTTCGCGTTGAAGAACTCATTGCGCAAATATTCGAACGCGCTTCCATGGAACGCGCTTCCGCCGGACTTTGTCTCCACCTCAACCGTACCGGAACCGTTTCGTCCATATTGCGCGCCGTAATTCGAAGTCAGCACTTTGAACTCCGCGATAGCCTCAACGTTTGGGTAAACGTTCAGCGTCGCATTGCTGCCGTTGTCCATGTTGTCGCCGCCGTCGAGCTCCCAGTTGTTGTACTCCGTGCGGCCGCCGTTCATGCTGTACGCTACGTTTCCGTAGACGCCAACCGTTCCTTCATCCTGCCCGGTCTGATTCACCACGCCGGGAGCCAGGTTGACGAGTTGCGTGAAATTCCTTCCGTTCAATTCGAGCTGGTTAATCTGTTTTCCCGTGATCGTCGAGGAGAGCTCCGAAGATTGTGTCTCTACTTGCGCAACGCTCTCGCCTGTCACCACGACTTCTTCCGTGACCGCGCCGACCGTTAGCACGATGTCCACACGAATCTTCTGCGCCACGTCCAGAACGACGTTCTTCGCAGAATATCGGGAGAAGCCCTTTGCCGTCACCACGATGTTGTACGAACCGCCCGCCAAACCGGCGACGACGTAAGCGCCATCCGCGTTTGTCGTCGTTGGGTGCGTCGAGCTTCCGTTTATGTTGGAAATGACCACTTCCGCACCGGAGACGGCCGCACCCGTCTTATCCGTTACGGTTCCGCTGATGTAGCCCGTGTCTTGGGCCTTGGCGACATACGCGGTGCAAAGCATCGCAAGCATCGCGCAGACCAACAGCCGAGCTGCTCTCGGCATGTTTCTCAGAATGCTAGCAGGATGAAAACTGTGACCGTGTCCCTTCACTTTGCTACCTCCGGAAATTTTGAGATGGAAAACCGGTCTGGTGTGGGCAGAATTACGCCTGCTACAGCGGGCACCCCTGATTCTGCCGCACGCAGAAGGCAACTCATAGGAGACAGCCCCCACCACTCGACGATTGGAAACGCACCCAATCTCACTTATTAAATCGGATTAATAAAGCATCACCGCGCTTGTGTCAAGTCGAAAATCGGGCTAGCGGTCCAAACTAGATAGGGCGCCCGGTCCACCTCTCTCCGTTGACGTTCACGCTGCGTCTTCGTCGCTTGAATTCCTTCGCCCTCTGCTGGACACTACGGAGCGATGTCTCCTCGCCACTGTGCCCACCCCGTCCGGTCTCGATTCATCGGTCTATTTGTTGCTATTGGCCTTTGGCTCGCGCCTTCGGCTTTAATTGGCGCTCCCCTTCCTTTTTCCCAACAAGCTTCCTCTACCGCATCCTCTTCCCACCCTGATCCTCAAGCATGGTTTGCTCAAGGCCAAGCTGCCCTGCAAAGCGGCGATCTGCTTGGCGCGGAAGCGGCCTTTCGCCGCGTGCTCTCCGTCGATCCTCAGTCCGGTGCCGCGTACGCCAATCTCGGCGTCATCGCCATGCGCCGCAAGGAGTGGGACCATGCCCTCACCCTTCTCCAAAAAGCCGAAAAGCTCGAACCAAAAATGTCCGGCATTCGCCTAAATATAGGCCTCGTCAAATACCGACGAGGCGACTACGTGGGCGCCGTTGCTCCCTTGGCGTCCGTTGTCCGCGACCAGCCTGACTCCCAACAGCCTCGCTATCTCCTTGGTATGTGCCACGTTTTCACCGAGCACTACACCGACGCCGTCGGCGTCCTCGAACCCCTCTGGCCGCAACTCTCCAACGACCTGACCTATCTTTACGTCCTCAGCATCGCGGCTCACAACGCCGGCAAAAACGACCTCGACGAAAAAGCGCTGAGCCGCCTCGTCGAAGTTGGCGGACAGACTCCTGAGTTTCACCTCATTCTCGGCAAGGCTTATCTCAATCGCGAAGAAATGGACAAAGCCATCTCCGAGCTAGAGCTGGCCGCGGCGGCGAATCCCAACTTGCCGTTCGTACACTTCAGTCTCGCAGTGGCATACATGAGGAAGGAAGACAACGATCGCGCCGAAGCTGAATTCCGCAAAGACATTGCCGTCGAACCCGATCTCCCGGACAACTACGAACAACTCGGCCTGCTCTATCTCCAGTTGCAGAAGGACGACGACGCCGAGCACTCCTTCCGACAGGCACTGCACTACAATCCCCGCCAGCCCGCGTCGCTTCTTGCCTTGGGCCGTCTCTATCAACGCCAGGGCAAAAATCGCGAAGCCCTCATCGCCCTCGATGCTGCGGAAAAACTTGTCCCGGACAACCAGAACGTCCATTTCGTTCGCGGACAAGTTCTTCTGAGGCTGGGCCGACGCGAAGAAGCGCAGGCCGAGCTTGCCGCGTCAAAAAAACTGCTCGATGCCGGCCTGAACAAACAACGCGAAAAGTACGGCGATAACCCCGTCCCCAATCCCGAACTGAAGCAACCCCCGCAACCCTAAACTCAAGCACCGCCGCTGTCGGGGCGGGGCTTGCCCCGCGGGCCCTCCGTCTCCTAAATGTTTGGCGCCTGCCACGGACCGCGCCCTCGCTCGATCGCCTCCGCAACCGCCAAAATCAACTCTTCTTCGTACGGCCGCCCAATCACTTGCACGCCAATCGGCAATCCCTCGCGCGACATTCCCAGCGGCACCGCAACTCCAGGAAATCCCGCCAAATTCAGCCACTGCGCATACCTCATCGTGTCCCGATAATTTTCTCTCTCGCCGCTCCGCCAGTTCCCTTCTCCGTGCCGGAACGCCGGCCCAGCCGACACCGGCGACAACAAAATCGTCACCTCTTCCATCTGCCGCAAAATCTCCGCTCGCAAACTATCGCGCTCCCCGCAAGCGGCCAGAAGTCCTTCGTACGTCAACGTCGTCTCGGCGGTCGCCAGCGCGACATACTCACGCAGCATCGGACTCATCGAGGCTTCTTGTCCTGCCGCGCCCTGCTCGAATCAAGTTCGCGATCACGGGTCCAAAGAAATACCACCACAACTCAATCGCCCGATCGAGCCCGCTCGATTCGCTTCGTCTCAACGGAGAATCCTTGCTCGCTCAGCAATCTCGCCGCTCGCTCCACCGCTGCTGCTGTCTCCGGCGTCGCTTTACCCAGCGCGTCGCTCTCCAAAATTCCAATGCGCAGTCTCCTGACATCTTCTTGTTTCACCGCCCGCACCGGCACCGGCGCGGATAGCGCATCGCCCGCGTCCGGCCCCGCCATCACTTCAAACAACGCGCGAACGTCTGCAACTGTTCTCGCCATCGGCCCAACAACGCCGATCCAACCGAAAGCCCCTCCTCCACCCGGAAAATGCCCCGTCACGGGAATCCGCCCCGGCGTCGGCTTCAATCCGCAAATTCCGCAGAAATGCGCGGGCACGCGCACCGATCCGCCGCCGTCGCTCCCCACTCCCCCCGCCGAGCAGCCGGAAGCAATCGCCGCAGCCTCTCCTCCGCTTGAGCCTCCCGCCGAGTGGGCCAAATTCCACGGATTGCTCGTCTTTCCACTCAAAGAATTGTCCGTCTCATACGCCATCAAATATTCCGGCGTATTTGTGTTTCCCAAAATAATCGCGCCGGCCGCACGTAGCCGCGCCACCAGTGGCGCATCCTGCTGCGCAACATAATCCTTCCGCAGCAAAGACCCAGCCGGTGTCGGCCATCCCGCCGCATCAATGCAACTCTTGATCGTCAGCGGCACTCCATGGAGCGGCCCGAGTGCGACTCGGCGCATCACAGTAGCCTCGGCCGCCCGCGCTTGCCTGCGCGCGCCCTCGGCATCAAGATGCACGAATGCGTTGAGCTTCGGCTGGAGCTCCGCGACTCGTTCGAGCTGCGCCTCCACAACCTCCGCCGGCGAAAATCTTTTCTCGCGAATTCCCTCGGCGATTTCGGCGATCGTTCCAAAAATTATTTCGCTCATGGTAAGGCGTTCGAGGGTATGTGTCCGGCCTCCTGGGGTCAAGCAGGATGGAAATCCCTCGTGGAGCGGTTAGAGGAATCCCGCATAGGAAAGACAAGGCCTTGGGTTGAATAATGTACCCCCCTCCCCCCTCCCCTTTTTTCGTAAGTGCGGATTCTAAAGGGTTTTAAGTCCATTGTTTTGGAAGTGCGGATTCTACGGGAGTTATGGGCGCGTTCTTCGGAAGTGCGGATTATAAAGGGGTTAGCATGGGTGCACGTTGAAAGGTTGGAGTGTTGAAAGGTTTGAAGGTTTCCGAAGGACGTCAGGGAGGGATAAGCATATCCAGAGGGTAGGGCGACGCACGAGCGGAGATAATGTGAGCGAAACATGGGAAATGATAGCAGGGTATTGGCAAATTGTCAACTAGTTTGTGAGTGTACTGAGTAGGTCATTCGAACGGGAGGCGCGGATTCGAATGAGACTGGCGGAAGTTGAGAGGTTTGAAGGAGTTGGGCGGGGATTAATTGGTTTGATATGGCTGTGGAAATTTGTGGAAAAGTCAAAAGCCCCAGGTGCAAAACCGGCACCCGGGGCACCCGCAAAATACTTCAGGCCTGCGAATAACTCAACGTGGCTCTGCCCTAGGTTCCACATGCGAATTTTCTTCGAGGTAAGATGCTTCCATCTTTTTCTTTAACGACCCCATTACATTCTTCATTTCAGACTGAAGCCTGCCTGCAATGGTTCCGCGTATAAGGAAAGCGAAGAATCCCCGCAGCAAATCCGTTCGCGAGCGGTTCAGGTTCACCAAATAGATGCGAGGCGTTGTCTGGTCCTCGCTGGCATCCACGATCAAGGCCATTCCCAGAGACCCCTCGAAGTAGTGACTCGCGTAGATCTGTTGGGAAGTAATGAGAAATGGTTTGCCAAGCGTGTCTTCTTGCCGATAGATACTGGTACTGGTGATGGCAATAACGGCTTTGGCTTCCTGGCTGTACTTCTCTTTCGACCAATAAACGAAATGTTCAGCGCCCGGGAGGCTAGCCTCGGGGTATTCGCGCAGGTAGAGGTCGAATTCCGGAACGTACTCGGCTAGGTAGGGCGACTGATCGAGCAGTCCCCGAAACTGTGCGGCCAGATCGAGCGAATCTTTCTTATCGTCGTAGCGTCCCAGGGTGGCGCTGCCACCGACTAGGTACGCTTGCACCCGGCTCAATAGAATCTGTTGCAGGAGCTCGACAGCCTGCTCCCGGTGGTCAGGAGCCTTCCAGTCGATTTCGCGGTGAAACCTCTCCATCGCCTCGGCGGGCAACTTCACGGGGCAACTGTGGCTTCGGCACCTCTTCAGGGATTCGATCTCGCCCAGCTCGAGACTTAGCCCTTTCAAATCTTCCGGGCTCGGCGGGTCGCTGAATTTCTTGACCTCCGGCACGAATCTGCCCTTCTTGAACTTCTCGATATCCCGGAACTGTGCAACGAAGAACTCCTGCGGAACGTCGATCCGCACAGCCCCAAAAGCCACCACCTCCTGCTTCACCCGTGTTGGCAGGACTTTGACCACAACCCGGCCTTGCTCCATATCGTGAAATTCAGTCGGAGAAAAATGGCCATATTTCCGCAAGAATGCGTATGGCCACGCAACAGGGGCTTGCGCCGAACTCGAGCCACAGGCTAGGAGACAGGCCACCGCGAGACTCAGGCGAATGAATCGCCTTGACAGGGCGTTCATGTTCGCCTATGCCAGCTGCCGCATATGAAATCCCTTTCGCGTCCGAGACGGTGCCGCCAACCTAGGTTTGTCCTCCGGCCTGTCATGCCTTTGACCACAGAAGCGCAGCGGTCGAAAACATGCGACCAAAATCAGCCAAGGTATGCAGTGACGCCAGTCACGGGCTATCAAGGGTAGGTGACCTACCTTCATCTAGGTCACCCGCCATCTAATTCAAAAGCCTTGCCCACCCGCCCGCCACCCAATTCAGAAGTCTGGCCCAACCGCCATCCGGGAAAAAGACAAAGTCAAAATCGTCTTATCGCGCTAAGGCTATCCCACCCGCCACTTTTTTTCCGCAACCATTGGAGTTTTATATCACGGCTCTCGCGTTCCCGAACGGCTACCGCTCACAGGTTTGTTACTCGCCGCTCGGCGGTGGAGTTTGCGGTGTGCTCTTCGGCAGCTCAGGGGGCTTGATGTAGTTCATCGGGACTTGTCCCGTCAGCGAATCCATCCAGGTTTCAATCGACTTCACCTGGGCTTTGGTAAGTGTTTCTCCACGCTGGTGAACCGCCATGTTGCGGATCGCCAGGTCCAGCGTCGGAACCGAGCCATCATGGAAGTATGGTCCCGTCTTTTTGATGTTCCGCAGCGAGGGGACCTTAAAGACCATCTTGTCGATCTCGTCTTTGGTCAACTGGTAGCGTCCCTGATCGGTTTGGTTGGGCCACGGTTTCACAACCCCGAGCTTCTGGTAAACCGCTCCACCGACATACGAACCGTAGTGGCACCATTGGCACCCGGTTGCGGCAAATGTGTTGAAGCCCGATTTTTCGGCGTCCGTCAGGGCAGACTGGTCGCCCTCGATGAAGGCATCCCAACGCGACGGAGTCACCAGTCCGCGCTCGAACGCTCCAATCGCCAACGCCATGTTGTTGTAAGTAATCGGATCCTTGTCTTTGGGAAAGGCTGTCTGGAAGAGCGCAACGTAGTCCGGCATGGACTTAATCACTTGCACGGCCGCGGCATTGGAGGGCATCGCCATCTCAACTGGGTTGGTGATCGGGCCTTTCGCCTGCTCCTCGACGGTGGGAGCCCGGCCATCCCAGAACTGCACAAAGTGCCCCGCAGCGTTGTAAACGGTAGGCGCGTTGCGGTTCCCCTTCTGGTTCTTATGGCCGGTCGACACGCGCGTGGATTCCGCGCCATAGGCGTCGAGCGGATGGCAGGTATTGCAGGAAATCTTCTGATTGGCCGACAGGCGAGGATCGTAGTACAGGATTCTCCCCAGCGTTACTTTCGCGTCAGTCACAGGATTATCGGGCGAGCTCATCACCGCGGGAAGGGGCGCGAACATCTTTAATGCCTCGGCGTTCACCTGCACCTTGCCGGATGCCGACAGAAGGTAGGTGGCGGGGATGAGGACGAGCGTGAGTAGCGAAGCGAACCCTCTAACTTGGCGTGATCTGAGATTTGACATAAGCGCCTCCTTGAGGAATGCCCAACCGCTGGTGGGTAGAGGCCGGGCACTTTTCGCATATTTACGGGAGCAGCAGAATCCTCAAGGACATCAATCACATTGGCCTGTGACCACGGTCACACCCGGCGAAAGGGTTTCAGAAAAGAGGGAATCATGGGATCTGCATTCATCTGCTTTCATGTCTTACCGCAATAGCGAAACTTGAACCGACCACCTTAAGGGGGTGCCAGGCCCTTGGCCCCATGGCTGGATGGTGCCGCACACTTCGGTTTTTGATGCGTGGGGGGTTTTGACTTTTCTGATTGAGATCAGGCGCAAGCTGGCGTGCAAACACACACCAACGTATAATCTCCTTGCTCAATCGTTAAAACTTGTGGGAATTCCGCGAACACGTGGAGACGAATTCATCTTCGCAGTGTCGCTGCACCAAATCGAGCGCTAGGGGCAAGCCCTATCGTGCGCACAACGGAGACGCTCTTATGACATCTTCTACTCATCGTGTTCGCACACTCGCCGTTTTCGCGTCGATTTTCGGCGCGTTCTTCTCTATCGCATCGTCACGCGCCCAAACTCCATCGCCCGCCGCAACTCTCCCAAGCGAAACGCCGACGCAGCTTAAACCCGTCACTGACACCTTCGACTACACCCGGCGCGAAGTAATGATCCCCATGCGCGACGGCGTGAAACTTCACACCGTCATCCTCATTCCCAAAGGCGCGCACTCCGCGCCCATCCTTCTTACGCGCACGCCCTATAACGCCAGCGACCTCACTTCGCACGCCAACAGCTCGCACCTCGGCCCCATCCTTGAAGGCTACGACAACGCCACCGACGTCATCGTCGAAGGCGGCTACATCCGCGTCATCCAGGACATCCGCGGGAAGTACGGCTCCGAAGGCGACTACGTGATGAACCGCCCGCTGCACGGGCCGCTCAATCCCACGAACGTGGATCACGCCACCGACACGTACGACACGATTGATTGGCTCGTGAAAAATCTCACCGAGTCCAACGGCAAAGTCGGCATTCTCGGCATCTCGTACGACGGCTTCACGCCGCTGATGGCGCTCGTCAATCCGCATCCGGCGCTCAAAGTTTCCGTCCCGATGAATCCCATGGTTGACGGCTGGATGGGCGACGACTGGTTTCACAACGGCGCCTTCCGCGAGCAAAACATGCCGTACATCTACGAGCAGGACGGCACACGCGACAACAGCGCCAAATGGTGGACCGATCACTTCGACGATTACGACGTTTACATGCAGGCGGGTTCAGCAGGCGAACTCGGCCGGCGTCACGGCCTGGAACAAATGGGTTTCTGGCGCAAGATTCTCGAGCATCCCAGCTACGATGCGTTCTGGCAGGAACAAGCCATGGACAAAATCCTCGCCGCGCAACCGCTCAAAGTTCCCGTCATGCTCGTTCACAGCTTGTGGGATCAGGAGGACATTTACGGAGCCACTCGCCGTCTACAAAGCCCTCAAGCCCAAAGACACCAACAACGATAAAGTCTTTCTCGTTCTCGGCCCGTGGCATCACGGCCAGGAAATTGAAGACGCCTATTCCCTCGGCGCTCTGAAATTCGGCAGCGACACCGGCACCTACTTCCGGCAGCACATCCTTCGTCCGTTCCTCGATCAATACCTGAAGGACGGCGCGGGCAAAGCTGATATCGCTCCCGTCACCGCATTCGAAACCGGCACAAACGTTTGGCGTCGCCTTCCCGCTTGGCCCGCCGGCTGTTCGAGCGGCTGCGCGCCCCACGCCACACCGCTCTATCTTTCTGCGGGACTAAAACTAAGCATGAACGCGCCAATCGCCGCTGATGCGCCTTTTGACGAATACATCTCCGATCCCGCGAAGCCAGTTCCCTTCCGCGCACGTCCCAGTCAACCCGTCGGCTACTCTGCCGAACTGACTTGGTCTCAGTGGCTCGTCGACGACCAACGCGAATCCTCCGGCCGCCCCGACGTTCTCGTCTTCACCTCCGACGTCCTCACTTCGCCCGTTAAAATCAGCGGCCAGCCCATCGCCAACCTCATCGCCTCGACCAGCGGCACCGATTCCGACTGGGTCGTCAAGCTAATCGACGTCTACCCCGACGAAGTCGCTGGCCAGCCCAACATGGGCGGCTATCAATTAATGGTCTCCGCCGACATCTTCCGCGGCCGCTATCGCGAAAGCCTGGAAACTCCCAAGCCCATCGCCTCTGACAAGCCTCTCCTCTATCGCTTCAATCTCCCCAACGCCAACCACGTCTTCCTCCCCGGCCACCGCATCATGGTCCAAATCCAGTCGAGCTGGTTCCCGCTCTACGACCGCAACCCGCAAACCTTTGTCCCCAACATTTTCTGGGCCAAGCCCGCCGACTATCGCAAAGCCACGCAGCGCATCTACCACTCTCCTGCCGACGTCCAGCTTTATCGAGCTGCCTTTGGTCTCCGCTCCCTAGGCCGATCGCGGTTGACGATGTCTCTAGGAACACACAGAATCTCAAGTGTTCCGCGGCGCGGCCAGCAGCCATTTGCCGCACTTCGCGCGGACAGGACAACTAACTTCATGCACGCTCCCCTTCGGCGCACTGTACTCGCACTCGTTGTTTGCCTTTCGCTTTTATCCGTCGCCGCCGCCTTTCTTCATTCTCGCGCGGCTGAATCCCAATCTTCGTCCGCCGCCCAAAAACCCGCGCCCCACACCGACCCTACCGAAGCCTATCGCCTCAACACCCTCGGCGTCGCTTACATGAATCAGCAGCGCCCCGCCGACGCACAAAAATTCTTCGAACAATCGCTTGCCGCCGATCCCAAGTTCGAAGTCGCACGCCTCAACCTCGGCATCTCTCTCCTCGCGCAGCAAAAGCTCGAGCCCGCGCGCACCGCTCTTGCCGCCGCCGCCGAAAAACTGCCCCAGGATCCCTACGCCTGGTACAACCTCGGCCTCACTTACAAAGATCTCGGCGACGCGGAAAAAGGCGTCGACGCTTTCACTCACGTCACGCAAATCGCCAACGAAGCCGACCCTTGGTATTTCGTCGGCTACCTGAATTCCCAGCTTCAGCGCTACGACCAGGCCATCGCCGCCTTCCAAAAAGCTATCGCCCTCTTTCCGTTTCATGCCTCCGCCGAGTTTGGCCTCGCCCGCGCCTTTCAGCGAAGCGGCGATGCCGCCTCCGCGCGCGAACATCTCGCCAAATTCCAGAAAATGACCGCGGACCATCTCGGCGCTCCATTCGGCGCAGGCTACGGCGATCAAGGCCGCTTTTCTCTCGCTGAGCTACCCCGCAGCTCCGCGCAAAACGCGCCACCATCTATCTCCGTGCGCTTCACGCAACAATCAATCTCCGCAATCGTCCAAGCCGCTGGCAACAATTCCGCGCCAATCGGCCCAAGCACCGGCGCCTGCTTCTTCGATTACGACGGCGACGGCAAACCCGATCTCTTTCTCGTCAGCGGTTCAGCCGATGGCACCAGCCGCCTCCTCCACAATCTCGGCAACGGAAAATTCGCCGACGTCACCAAAGAATCCGGCCTCGAACTCTCCGGCAGCGGCCTCGGCTGCGCCGCCGGCGATTTCGACAACGATGGCCACACCGATCTAGCGATCTGCTTCGCCGACGGTGTCCATCTTTTCCATAACAGCGGCACCGGAAAATTCGAAGACGTCACTGACAAAGTCGGAATCCGCAGGGAGAAAAGCTGCGTCGGCGTCACCTTTGTTGACTACGATCACGACGGCGACCTCGATCTCTACATCACCATGCAACCCGCAGCGGCGGCTGCGCCCGAAACAAAAGCCCACAATTTTCTTTGGCGCAACAACGGCAACAGCACCTTCACCGACGTCTCCGCCGAGACCGGTCTCGGCTTCGATGCCACCGGCGCAGGGCTCGTCACCACCGATTTCAACAACGACCGCGCTATTGATTTCGTTTTTGCCGGTGGCGCCGACGGCGCATCCATCTATCTAAATCCCCGCGAAGGAAAATTCACCCCGCTCCCCGCCATCGACTTCAAAAAAGAAAATCTCCCCCCCGCCGTCGGCGTCGTCGCCTTCGATTTCAACAAAGACGGCTGGACGGATTTAGCCTTCACCCACGCCGGCGCTCCAGGCATTAGCCTCTGGCGCAACGTCGACGGCAAGCATCTCGAGCGAGTACCGCTCCCCGATTTCGGCTGGCAGCAAGGCTGGGGAATCTCCGCGCTCGATTACGACAACGACGGCTGGCTCGATCTCGTCGCTGCGGGAGAATCCAGCACAGGCGGCGAACTCCGCCTCCTCCGCAATCTTGGCGCGAGAGGCTGGGCCGACGTCACCAAAGATGTCCACCTGGACTCGGTCAAACTTTCGCAGCCCCGTTCGCTAGCCGTCGCCGATTTCGCCGGCAACGGCGACGCCGATCTCGTCGTCACCCAACTCTCCGGCCCGCCCATTGTCTTGCGCAACGAAGGCGGCAATCAGCACAACTGGATGAGCATTGATTTCAAACCTCTCTCCGACAATAAGAGCGCCATCGGCACAAAAGTAGAAATGTACGCAGGCGCGCTCTATCAAAAGTGGGAAGTCCAAGGCGCGAGCGGCTACCTCGGGCAAAATGCACCCACGATTCTTGCCGGACTCGCTGACGAACATAACGCCGAAGTCGTCCGCCTCCTCTGGCCCTCCGGCGTTCCTCAGGACGAAATAAATCTCGCCGCCAAAAAAGCGCAATCCATCGCCGAACTTGACCGCCGCGGCAGCTCTTGTCCCGTTTTATTTTCCTGGAACGGCAAAGAATATGAATTCATCGCGGACATGATCGGTTCCGGCGTCGTCGGCCACTGGGTTAGCCCTGGCGAGCACAATATCGCCGAGCGCGATGTTCCCGATCCCGATGAATATCTAAAAGTTGGTGCAAACAGTGTTCGTCCGCTTCACGGCTTGCTCAGTTTCCGCTTCATGGAGCCGATGGAAGAAACCGTCTATCTCGATCAGCTTCGTCTTCTCGCGATCGATCATCCTGCTGTTTACGAAGTCTTCCCCAACGAACGCTTTGTTTCCAATCCGCCCTTCCCCGAATTTCGCGTCATAGCCAGCAACGAAGCTCATCCGCCGCTCGGCGCGTGGGATGACCACGGAAACGATGTTCTGTCCTTGATTTCGCAACGCGATCGCAAATACCTCACCTCGTTCGAAGGCTTGCCTTTCATCGGTTTCGCAAAACTCCACTGGCTCGAGCTTGACCTCGGCAAGTGGGACGCCGCGAAGCCGCTGCGTCTCATCATTGACGGCTACACCGACTATTTCACGGCAACCTCGATGTACGCCGCCGATCAAGCAGGCGTCAAAGTCATCGCTCCGTACGTCGAAGCGCTCGACGCCCAAAATAAATGGGTCCGCGTCGTCGAGGACATGGGCTTCCCCGCAGGTCTCGAACGCACCATGGTCGCGGATCTCACCGGCAAATTGCCACCTGGCACGCGCCGCATTCGCATCGTCAGCAATCTAAAAATTTATTGGGATTCCATTCGAATCGATCAAACTCCGGACGTGGAGGAAATTCGCACCGCCGAAGTCCCGCTCGCCAAAGCCTCGCTCGAATTTCTGGGCTATCCACGCGAAATTCGTCTGACTCCTGCCAGCGACACAACCTACTCGTTCACAAATCGCAGCATGACCGGTCCCTACGCGCGCGCCGCAGGAAACTACACACGCTACGGCGACGTGCTTGACCTTCTCAGCGCCGCAGACGATCGTTTCGTCGTGTTCGGCTCCGGCGAAGGCGTCAAGCTCGACTTCGATCCGCGCCAATTGCCCGCGCTTCCCGCCGGATGGGTGCGCGATTATTTCTTCTATGCCAACGGCTTCGAAAAAGATCTCGATTTCTACGCCGCGCACGCATTCAGCGTCGAGCCGCTCCCGCGCCACACACTGCTGCCCTATCCTTATCCAGCAGGCAAAGAGTATCCGGACGACGCGCAGCATCTCGGCTATCAACTCGAATACAATACGCGGCAGCGCTCGGACCGGCTGCCTCCGAGTTTGAGTTATCGCTATCCGCCGCAGAAGTAAGGCGCCCGCATTTTTACTGGGCTTCAGTCCCACTGCACCTGTTGCCACGATTTCTCCTGCGCGCTCTTCGCAATCGCGTCGCACAGAATCAATTCGTCGTGGCCAGTTTCAAAGGTCGGAAATGTCCTCGGCGCGCTCAAATCATTTTTCTCGATGTATTCGTAAAAATCCTTGAAGAGCTGCATGAACGTATCGGGATAGCCTTCGGTGTGGCCACCGGGATAAACGGCGTAACCGCGCGCGGCGGGAGTCATCAGCGCCGGATCTTTGAGCATCGAGCCGTTCGCCGTATCGCGCCTGTCCGATCCACATTTCATTGGGCGATTCCGCATTCCATGCGAGGGAGCCTTCGGAGCCATTTATTTCAAACGCTAGACGCGCTTTGTGGCCCGCGCTGACCTGCGAAACGCTCATCACGCCACGCATGTCGCCCTCAAAATGCAGGAGCACCGACGCGTAGTCGTCCGTGGTAATCGGCATTTCGTCATAAGCTGCCGCTTCGGCTTTTTTGAACGTCTCGACGCGCCCGCGCGGTTTTTTGCGCACGGGAATCAGCGTCCCAAGATCCGCGCAAACTTCCATGACTTTTTTCCCGGTCAGCCACATCAACAAATCAAGAGAGTGCGTTCCGATGTCGGACACCGCACGCAAATCGCCGCCCAATTTTTGCTCGAGCCGCCAGTTCCAATCCGTCGGATGCAAGAGCCAGTCCTGCAAAAAGCTCCCTTGCGCGATCCGCGGCTGGCCGATCGCTCCCTGCGCGATCAATGCGCGCGCTTCCTGGCAAAGCGGATAGTAACGCAAATTGTAAGCAACGCCGCCAACGCGTTTCGTTTCGCGCGCGAGCTTCACAAGCATTTCGGATTCGCGCGAATCCATCGCGAGAGGCTTTTCGCACAGCACGTGTTTGCCGGCGCGTAACAGGCGGCTGGCCTGCTCGAAGTGCACGTAATTGGGTGTGCAGATGTGAACGGCGGTAACGCCCGAATCTTCCGCCAGTTCGTCGAGCGACGCGTAGGAGCGATCGAGGCCGAGAGCCTGGCTGGATTCCGCGCCGCGCTCTTTTGTGCTGCCAAGAATTCCGCGTATCGGAATTCCCAGCCGACGCAGAGCATCCACGTGCGCTCTGCCTACAAATCCCACACCGATCACTGCCGCCGTTTGCTTCATCGCCCCGCTCCTGGTGTTGCTCTCACGTTTGGAAATATTGCGTGTGAGGCAGTTTGCGTTCTTCAACGTGCAGGAGGCAAGGTACCAGTTTTCCGGCATCTCGGAAACGGGAACTGCTCGACGCTAGCTGAATGATTCGAGGATTGCCGTAGGTATTCGCAATATGTCCAAACGTTGGATCGGTAAAACTGGTGTCCGGTTCCTTGAATAGCGGATGGTTGAAGATATTGAAGAACTCAGAACGAAATTCCAGGTTGGCGTGTTCCCTGAGCCTGCGGAGTGGAAAGTTCTTGATCAGGGAAAAGTCGAAATTGAGCTCGCCAGGTCCCTGAAGAATGCAGCCACGGTGCCGAACGCTGGATGGGCCGGGACGCGAGCGACATGAGATTTTGATTGAGTTTCACCCAGAGCCCGGAGGCTTGGCGCGGTAAAGCGAACCGACTCCTGGCGGCTCTAACTTTTCCTCCTCAAAATCGTCAAAGAATGTATGAGGACTTGTGCGGGCAGATTTGTCTCTATAGGGTTCGCCGCGGGGTGTACGCGCCCGAAGCGAACAGCGATTAGTTCTCCCCGGCACAAGGCGAATTCGGAGTGCAGTTCTCGTTAGCGCGGGGTAGACTTGTTTGTTGCGAGTTGGTAACAGGCCAGCTGATTCCCGTAAACAACCAATTTGGCAGAGTCGAGTTCCAAGTGGTTAGTTTGACGGGATAACATTCCAAGCGTTTTCAGAGTCATAAGAGGCTATGGGCCAAACTCCTCAACCCGGCGGCAAGCCCAAGACGCTACTTCTTCGTATCTCTATAGTATTACTCCTCGTAGCTATCCCCTTTCTTTTTGTGCATTTCCGGCCGGGACGATCATCGGCAGACCGTGCGGAGACAACCGTCAAGGTGGAGCGGAAAAGTCTTTCGCAAACGCTGCGGCTGAATGGGACAACGCAGGCTTCGCGGTCGTTTGTGGTGCTTGCGCCGAGGCTGGAGGGTGCGCAGGTAGGCTCGATGGTGATTACCAAACTGGCCACGGCGGGGACGCACGTGAAGAAGGACGACCTTCTTGTGGAATTCGATCCACAGGCGCAGACGAAAGACTACCTGGATAAAAAGAGCACCTACGACAACCTCGTAAGCCAGGTGGCGCAGAAGCAGACGGACGAAGACATCGCGCGGGCAAAAGATGATACGGCGATGAAGCAAGCCGAAGACGAATTGAAGCGCGCGCAACTGGAGATGCAGCGGAATGAAGTTGTTTCGCGCATTGACGCGGAAAAGAATCAGGAAGCGGTGGATGAAGCCCAGACCACGCTGAAGCAGCTAAAGGAAACGTATCAGTTGAAACGCGCGGCGGCGGTGGCGGCGATTAAGATTCAGGAGATTCAGCGAGATCGCGCGAAGGAAGCGATGCGCTACGCGTTGGCGAACGCAGCGAAGATGACGGTGCATTCGCCCATGGAAGGAGTGGTGGTTTACAACACGATCTGGTTGGGCGGGCGGATGGGAACGGTACAGCAAGGTGAGCAGGTGCGGCCTGGGGTGCCGTTCCTCCAGGTGGTTGATCCGTCGCGGATGGAAGTGCGCGTCGAGCTGAATCAAGTGGATCTGCTGAAAATTCGTGCGGGCCAGCAGGCCCAGATGCATCTGGATGCATATCCGGGGATGACCCTGCCGGCGGTGCTTAATGAACTGTCACCGCTGGGCCATACCGGACAATTTACGGAGATGGTACGGTCGTTCACGGCGCGGTTTCTGGTGCAAGGAAACGATCCGAGGCTTTTGCCGGACCTTTCGGCGGCAATGGACCTCGATCTCGGAACGGAAAGTAATGTTCTGGTGGTGCCGTACCAAAGTGTCGGGACTGAAGCGGGGCACGCGTTTGTGTGGCTGAAGAATTCGAGTGGTTTTGAGAAGCGTACGATAAAAATAGGGCGGCGGAATGATTTAAATGCGGTGGTGGAATCGGGCCTGGCTGAGGGAGACGTGATCCGGCGTGACGCGAACGAAGATTCTGAAGCGACGGAGCGGCCATGAGCGGCGGAAACGGGAAATGGAAATCGAGAAAGAAGGCGCTCGCTGGGGCGGCAGTTCTGGTGATTGGCGGACTGGTGTTCGGAGCGTTCCGGCTGGCGAATTCGGCGGTGAATTATCCGACGACGGATGTGAAGCGGAAAGAATTCGTGGATTACCTGGAAATTAAGGGCGAGCTGAAAGCGATTCGCTCGGCGGTGATTTCGGCGCCTTACGGGGCGGGTGACCTGCAGATATTGAGGATCGTAGATAACGCGACGAAAGTGAAAAAGGGCGATTTTCTGGTGGAATTCGATGCGACGGCTGTGAAGCAGAAGCTGGCGGAAGACCAGTCGGCAGTGAAATCCGCGGAAGCAGAAATTCAGCAGTCGCGCGCTGCGTCACGACTAAAGGAAGAACAGGATCTCACGGACGCGATGACGGCGAAGTACGACACCGAGAAAGCGCGCATGGATGCGAGCAAGCAGGAAATCCTTTCGGTGATTGAAGGCGAACAGGCCAAACTCAAGCTTGCGGATGCGGAGCAGAAACAAAAGGAAATGGAAGCGAAGCTGAAAGCGGACCGCTCGGCGGCGGCGTCCGATCTCGCCAGCAAACAACAAAAGCGTGATCAGGCAGCGTTTCAAGTGGCGCAGGACGAGCGCAGTCTGGAATCGCTAACGCTGCGAGCTCCGCTGGATGGAATAGTGGCGCTGCAGAATCATTGGCAGCCACAAGGCAGCCCGACTACGTTCAAGCCGGGCGACCGGGCTTGGCCCGGAGCGGCAATCGCGGAGCTTCCGGATTCCTCCGCGCTGATGATCTCAGCGCGCGTGGAAGAGGCGGAGAGAGGCCAGTTGAAATTGGGGCAGTCCGCCACAGTGCGGCTCGATGCGCTTCCGGACCGGAGCTTTGACGGCCGTGTGAACACGATTAGCCCAACGGCGAGCATGGATTTCGGCGCAGGATGGCCCGTGCCGCGAAATTTTGCCGTGGAACTGGGCATGGCGGGAAGCGATGCGCGGCTTACGCCAGGAATGGGAGCGACGATTCGGATTGCCGTAGCGCGTGTGCCGGACGGGATTGTCATTCCGACAAACGCTATTTTTCGGAAGGCTGGGCGAACGGTTGCGTATGTTCGGCGCGGATCGAAATTCGAAGAGACTGTTGTGGAAGTGGCACGGCAGAGCGGCGATGAAGCCTTGATTGCCAAAGGATTGCAACAAGGCGAGCAGCTAGCTCTGAAGGATCCAACGCTTGCAAAGTAGGAAATCCATGTTGAAGAACGGAAGAACGCGAGCGGCGAAATTTTTAACTGGGCTATTTGCATTGGTGCTGGCTGGGAGCGGGCTGGGCTGCCGGCAGACTACGGTGCTCGCCGGCGACGCGGAAATTCCGACGGCCACGGTCAAGGAAGTTGATCTGCAACTGAAGGTGTTCACGAAGGGCGCGTTGCACACCGCACAATCGAGAGTTGTTTCGGCCCCGCCAATCGCCGGAGGGACGCTGCAGATCATCCAGTTGGCCTCGGCGGGAGCGCAAGTGCATGCAGGTGACGTGGTGCTAGAATTCGACCCAAGCCAACAAGAATATAACCTGGCGCAAAACCGCAGCGACCTCGAACAAGCCGACCAGGAGATCGTGAAAGCCAAGGCAGACGCAGCGGTCCAGACGGCGGAAGACCAGACGGCGCTTTTGAAAGCAAAATATGCGGTTCGCAGAGCGGAACTTGAGGTCAGCAAGAACGAAATATTGGGGCAGATTGACGGGAAGAAAAACGTTCTCGCGCTGGACGAAGCCAAGCGCGCTCTGACACAGCTCGAGCAGGATATCCGCTCGCACAGCGCGTCCAATGAAGCGGCATTGGCGATCAGCGAGGAAAAACATCATAAGGCACGCCTGGCGATGGATCGTGCCGAGCTAAACATAAAGAACATGCGGATAACGTCTCCCATCGAAGGATTGATGGTTATCCATGGCAATCGCGATTCCACGGGCGGATTTTTCATGGACGGAATGACGCTGCCAGACTATCACGTGGGAGATCAAGTGAATCCTGGCAGCTCCATTGCGGAAGTGATTGACAGCTCGCGCTTGGAGATTTCCGCACAGGTGGGCGAGACGGACCGAACGAATCTCAAAACGGGACAGACCGTGGACATAAAGATAGATGCGCTTCCCGGCGAGTCCTTCGCAGGAACTGTGCGAACGGTTGGGGGAGCCACGGCCGGGGAATTCTGGGACAACGACTCGAAGCACAAATTCGACGTGGCCGTGCAACTGGACCGCGCTGATCCGCGGCTGCGTCCCGGTTTCGAGGCGAGACTGAGCATCCTGGGCGATCACTTGACGCGCGCCGTGTCCCTGCCTGCGGAAGCAATCTTTGAGCACGCCGGCAAGAAGATCGTGTATTGCGAGCGCGGCCGGGGGTTCGAAATGCAGGAAGTGAAAGTGCGTGCGCTGAGCGAAGGACGAGCCATCCTGGAAGGAATTCCGGTCGGAACGGTTGTCGCGCTGGTGAATCCCGAAAAGAAGCGCTCCGGGAAGCCGAAAGAAAGCGGGAGTGCAACTCCCAGCCTGGGATCGAGTTCCAATTGAAACGAATAGGGCTGCGATGAAACCTGGTTCGATGGCTCAGCCGAGATCCCTGGACCAATGGCTGCCTGATCTTGTGTTTGGTTTTGAGAACCTGGCCAGCCATAAGCTGCGCTCCCTGCTGACCATGCTTGGAATGATTTTCGGCGTGGCGGCGGTGGTGGCGATGCTCTCGATCGGCGCCGGTGCGCAACAGAAGGTGATGGCTTTCATCGAGCAGCTAGGCGTGCGTAACCTTATCGTGGAAGCCAAAGAAGCGCGCAACGGGCAGGAGCTTCAGAAAGTCCGCAAAAATTCCCCGGGCCTTACGCTTAGCGACTACCAGATCATCCGGCAGAACATGCCGAACATCCAGGATGCGACTCCTCGCAAACGCTTCACACCGACGAAGATGCTCCCGAAGCCGCAGCAGGACACCCCCGTGGTTTACGGCGTGGAGCCGAGCTATTTGGAGATCGGCCATTTGCGCGTGACGGAAGGACGATTCTTCGATGCTTCCGACAATGCGGCTTCCGCGCCGGTGTGTGTGCTGGGCGCGGCGGCGAAGGACAGTTTGTTTGGCGCGAATCAGGCGGTCGGTGAATACATAAAGCTCAATGAGATGTGGTGCCACGTGATCGGGATCGTCGCGCCGCAGCTCGCCCCTGAATCGGATGTGGCCGGCGTACGTACAGAAGATATGAACAACCTGGTGTACGCGCCGCTGAATTCCGTGCTGTACCGCTTGGAAGATTCGCAGAGCTGGTTGAAAGATGAAGTTGACGGGATATATTTGCATCTGGCGTCGGTGGATACGAGCATCACGGATGCGGAGGTGGTGCGCGGCATTCTGAATTCTTCGCATCACGACGCGGGAGACTTCAGCGTCATCGTGCCCGCCGAGCTGCTGGCACAACAGAAGCGCACGGAGCAACTCTTCAACACCGTGATGGTGGCGATCGCGTCCATTTCACTTTTGGTGGGCGGAATCGGAATCATGAACATCATGCTGGCGGCGATTCTGGAACGGACGCGCGAAATCGGTGTGCGCCGGGCGATCGGCGCACGGCGATGGGACATCATTCGTCAATTCGTGATCGAGGCAACGCTGATCTCTTTCGCGGGCGGGCTGTTGGGTGTGGTACTTGGGTTCGCCATGTCGCAACTGATTGCCTGGCTGGCGGGGTGGTCCACCGTGGTCACGATTGAATCGATCTTACTGGCGTTCCTGGTTTCCATTTCCGTGGGTTTGATTTTCGGGATTTATCCGGCGGTGAAGGCAGCGCGGCTCGATCCTGTCGAGGCAATTCGGTACGAATAGCAGCGGTTTACGATCAGATGATCCTGTCGGGGGTGATCGATGAAAGTGGTGCGCTTTTTCGTTGTTTCCGTGGCATTCCTAGCGTTGTGCGGTGTTTCGACGAGGGCGCAGAACGCTTCGCGTCTCGAGACGGTGCTGGGAATCAGCGGCAGGCAAAAACCCGCAGCGCCGCTGCTCGCGCCCCAGGATTTGAAGGACCACGTCGTCAACGGAAAGCTCGTGCTTTCCCTGGACGACAGCATTCGCCTGGCTCTCTCGAACAACACCGACATTCATCTGGATCGCTTTCAGATTGAAAACGCGGAGAACAATCTTCACCGTGTGTACGCCCCGTTCGATCCGCTGCTGACCTCGAGCTTTCTCGATCAGCGGGCCACGTCGCCGACGTCGACTCAACTGCAGGGGGCATCCATCCTCAATTCTTTGACGCAGGAGACGCGGTTCGGCTACTCGCAAACATTTCAGACCGGCACGAATTTCCAGGGCTCGTTCATAGCGGACAAGAGTTCCACCAATAGCTCCTTCAACTTTCTGAATCCTTCCACCGCGACGACGCTACAATTCACCATTACGCAGCCGCTTTTGCGAAACTTCGGACTTTTTCCGAACCGCGCGCCGATTTTGATTGCACAGCGCAATCTGAAACAGGCTCATGCTGCATTTCTTGGAGAAGTGAGCAACATCATTCTCCAGATTGTGGGCAATTACTGGAATGTCGTACTGGCCAAAGAAAATCTCTCGGTGCAGCAAAAGTCGCTGGATGAGGCACAAAAGAGTTACGACCACGACAAAAAAGCGCTGAGCCTGGGAGCGTTGCCTCCGCTGGATATCTATCGTTCCGAATCGCAAGTTGCGTCGCGGCGTGTGGGCGTGATTCAAGCGGAATACGCCGTCAAGCAGGCCGAGGATCAGTTCCGCCAAGGCATCGCCGCGGACCTGGACCCAGCGACTCGCGTGCTTGATCTAGATTTGACCGATCGCCCAGAGCCCGTGGGCGAACTGCTCAACATAGATATTCCCACGGCGCTCACGCGAGCGATTGCGAATCGCCCGGAACTGGAGGCGGTGCATCAGCAACTCGACATCGATGAACTGAGCATTCGCCTTGCTCACAACAACCTGAAGCCAGACCTCGAACTCTCTGGCTTCTACTCCGGGAATGGGCTGAACGGCAATGATCCCGTCCTTGGGAATACCGGCATAGGAACAAGTTTGGGCCAGTCTTTCCGTTTTACGTATCCGACCTACGGCGCAACCCTTTCGCTGGCGCTGCCGATAAAAAACCACGGCGCCGAAGCAAATCTATCCGATACGCTGGTGAGCCGGCGACGCGACCAATATCAACAAAGAAACACGAATCAAAACATCTCACTGGAAGTTACGACTGCTGTGCACTCGCTTGAAGCGGCGAAGCTCGGGATGGAAGCGGCCAAAGTAGCGGTAGATCTTGCGAAGGAAACCCTTCATGCGGACGAACGCAAGTACGAATTGGGCGCGGAACCTGTGTTTTTCGTCCTGGACGCGCAGACGCAGCTCGCGCAAGCGGAGCTGAATCTGATTCAATCCCAGGTGAATTTTCAACTGGCAGTGACACAAGTGGATCACGCGACGGGTGATTTGTTGGAGCACCATCACGTGCAGGTCGTCGAACCGGCAAAATGAGGGTTCAGGTGCTGAGGCAAAAATGTTCTGCTCGATTCGGACAAAATTATGCAGATTTGCGCACAACAAGACCGGGGAGATGGTCGTGAATATTTGGAGGCGCGGGTGGGATTCGAACCCACGAATGGAGGTTTTGCAGACCTCTCCCTTGGGCCACTTGGGTACCGCGCCAAACGGTTTAGTATAGCAAAACTTTCAGCGGCGCCCGGCGACGGCGCGCTTGATTCGCTCGGAGTCGCGACTATTTTTTTGTGGTTCCAAGCGGCGAAGCGATTTTAGCTTCGCGCAGGAAGCGCGCGGATTCTTCGGGCGGCGTCGGATTGATGTAAAAGCCAGTTCCCCACTCAAAGCCGGCGACTTTGGTCAGCTTCGGAATAATCTCGATGTGCCAATGGTAATGGTCGTTGATTTCTTCGCCGATAGGCGAGGTATGGATCATGAAGTTGTAGGCCGGGCGGTCGAGGACGGCGTCGAGGCGCATCAGTGTGTCCTTCAACATGCGCGCCAGGCTTGCGTACATGGTGCTTTGGTTGTTTTCATACGATGAGCCATGGGCCTTTGGAAGCAGCCACATCTCAAAGGGAAAGCGCGGCGCGTACGGAGCCAGTGTGATGAAGTGATCGTTTTCGCCGATGACGCGCTCGCCGGTGTCGCGCTCCTGACGAATGAGGTCGCAGAAGATGCAGCGCTCCTTTTCGTCATAGTAGTGCCAGCAGCTATCCACCTCTTCGCGCACGCGGCGCGGAACGATCGGCAAAGCAATTAATTGCGAGTGGGTATGGTCTACGGAGGCGCCGGCGGCTTCTCCATGATTTTTGAAAATCAAGACGTAGCGAAATCTTTTGTCGTTCTTGAGATCGAGCATGCGGTCGCGGTAGGCCCAGAGGACATCTTCGACGGCACGCTCCGGCAAAGAGGCTAAGGTTGCCGTGTGGTCGGGCGTCTCGACGATGACTTCGTGGGCGCCGACGCCATTCATTTTGTCAAAGAGGCCCTCGCCTTCGCGGTCTAGATCGCCTTCGATACCGAGCGCGGGAAATTTGTTAGGCACGACCCGAACGGTCCAGCCCGAGGTATTCGCGCCGCCGTTGCTCCGGCCGTAAACGAGAATCTCGGGCGGCGTCTTTGCTTCGTTGCCGGGACAGAACGGACAATTCTTGGCGTTTGGTGGAGCAGGGACGGTCTCGCGCAGAAAATCGTTTGGACGCTTTCCACGTTCGGTGGAAATGATCACCCAGCGGCCAGTAATCGGGTCTTTTCGCAACTCCGGCAAAGCGAACCTCCTCGAAAGGGGTCAAAGGTTAGGCGTAGAGAAAGCGCCCCTGCGTTTCGATTGTACCGCGTCTGGCCACGCTGAGAAGGCGTCCAGCAGGATTTTCCTGTGGAATTTTACATTTGAGGGCTAAAGGCGTCCTTGTGCAGACGTACGACGGGTGGTTTGCCTGGAGAATTGTCAATCGCGAGGACATCGAACCGGAGCGGGCACTCGGGGACTCGGCGTTCCGCAAGGAAATGTTGCGCAGTGCGAGCTAGGAGATGCTGTTTGCCGGGCGTAACGCTTAGCTCCGGCAAGGCAGACATTTCTTCCCGCACTGTGCGCGTGCGCACCTCGACGAAGGCGAGCGTCTCGCCGTCGTAGCCGACCATATCGAGTTCGCCCTTTGAGGCCCGGGGCGTGAAATTGCGCGCGACGAAGATGTAGCCGTGACGGCGGAGATACCAATAGGCGTAAGTTTCGCCGCGAATGCCAGTTTGGCGCGCCGCGTGCTTTTTTGCCTCAGGAGAAGGAGATTCGCTCTCGCGCAAGCCTTTTCGCGCGGCCCAGTGGACTGCTTGGAAAATCAATCTCGAAACGATAGGCATCGGCTTTCCGCGAAAACAAGCGGTATGGCGCGAAGTATAAACAAAAATCCCGCGACTGCCACGAATGTTTTGCGGGAGCCACGGGATTTTATGCGATTTGGTTTACTTGTTCTCTGCGACCATCGCAGGAGATTGTTAGGCTTTTTTCTCGATTTCGAGGATGCATTCTTCGAGAGTGCGAACTGCGAAGTCCGCTTGCTCTTCATCAATGAGAAGCGGTGGCGACAAACGAAGCGTATTTTCGCCAGCGCCAAGGATGCATAGCCCCTTGTGAAACGCGAGCTCAACGATTGCATTGCGCAGGTCCGCGGCTTTTTCTTTCGTACGCTGATCCCTGACAATCTCAATGCCGACCATCAAGCCGCGTCCACGAACATCGCCGACGATTCTAAACTTCTTCGTCCAATCGGCCAGACGGCCGAAGAGGTAATCGCCCATGCGGCGTGAGTTCTCAAGATAGTGAGTCTCGATCAGCTCTGAAGTAGCCAGAGCTGCCGCGAGACAAACGGGATTCCCGCCAAACGTCGTTCCGTGCGACCCGGGCTTCCAATTCATTACACTGGCGGGAGCGAAGAACGCTCCGAGCGGCATGCCGCTGGCGATACCTTTGGCGCTGCAAATAATGTCCGGCTCGATCCCGGAGTATTGGTGCGCCCACCATTTTCCGGTGCGGCCCATGCCGGACTGCACTTCGTCCGCGATGAGCATGATGCCGTGTTTGCGGCAAATGCGCTGCAGTTCCTGCAGGAAGAAGTTCGGCGCCACAACGTAGCCGCCCTCGCCCTGAATCGGCTCGATAATGATGCCCGCGACTTCCTCGGGATCAAAGAGGCGCTTGAAAATTTGCTGCTCAAGCAACTCGATAATTTCCGCGCCGCAGGTTTCCGCGGTGTGGCCGTGAGCGCAGCGGTAAGCGTACGGAAAAGGAATGTGTTCGACGCCAGAGAGTAAAGCGCCAAAACCTTTGCGCTGCGTGGATTTCGAGGCGGTCAGCGAAAGCGCGCCCATGGTGCGGCCGTGAAAGCAGCCGTAGAACGCGATCATCTTGTCGCGCTTGGTGGCGTAACGCGCCAGCTTGATGGCGCCTTCGACGGCTTCCGCCCCGGAATTAGTGAAAAAAACTTTTTTCGGCGCGGTACCGGACAAGGTATTCACCAGGCGCTCGGCGAGACGCGGCATGCTTTCGTAGTAAAAATCCGTGCCGGACATGTGGATGAGCTCGGCGGCCTGTTGCTGAATGGCGGCGACTACTTTGGGATGGCAGTGCCCCGTCGAACAGACGGCAATGCCGGCGGCAAAATCCAAAAATGCGTTGCCGTCAACGTCCTCGACAATCGCGCCGTGGCCGCGCCTTGCGACCAGCGGGTACTCGCGCGTATATGACGGCGACATGAACTTGGTATCGCTTTCCATAACGCGCTTGGCATTGGGGCCGGGCAGTGCAGTAACGAGTCGCGGAAGTTTCGTTTCCATCGTGGTAATCATCTCTTCCTCCTGGGAAAAATGGTCAGCGGTTAATGTGGATGGGCTACCGCAAAGCAGGTTTGAGTGCGTACACCAATACCAATGTGCGCCCTGCCAGAAGAGAGGATGCTTAGTCTACGCCAAAGAGGTTGGGACGCAACTCGGCCGGGGAGAAATTTCCGGGAAATTTTTTGAGATTGGACTGTTTCATTTGCGTTTCCAACGGACGCTGCCGTCCTTCGAATCTTCAATAAGTATACCACGATCCGCGAGTTCTTTGCGGATGCGGTCGGAGGCCGCGAAATCGCGCCGCTGGCGTGCCGCTTGGCGGTCGGCGATAAGTTTTTCGACCTCCGCATCGCTCGGGCCGCTGTCGGCTGGGCCAAAACCCAGCGCGCGCAGCTTCTCGGCGTCGTTGTCATCCATCACCGCAAAGATGCGGTCGAACGTCGCGAGAAATTCCTGGACGGCGGCGACATCTCCCTGGCGGAAGTCACCTTTATCCATGGCGATATTCGTTTCGCGCAGAAGATCGAATGCGGCGGCGAGCGCGCGAGCGGTGTTCAAGTCATCGGAAAGGCCTGCGTCGAATTCTTCCGCGGCTTCGGCGACGCGGGCGGCCATGCCTTTCTGGTTTCCCGCAGGAAATTTTCCTTGAGCCAAGCGCGCTGCGAAATTACGCAGGCGCTCGACGGAACTCGCCGCCTGCTGCAAGCCGTCAAACGTGAAATTCAGCTGCTTGCGGTACGGCACGCTGGCCAGCGCGAAGCGCAGTGCCGATGGTTTATACCCCTTCGCGAACAGATCGCGCAGCGTATAGAAATTGCCGAGCGATTTGGACATCTTCTCCCCTTCGACGAGAAGATGCTCCGCGTGCATCCAGTAGCGCACGAAGGGCTTCCCTGTCGCGCCCTCGCTCTGCGCAATTTCGTTTTCGTGGTGTGGAAACGCGAGGTCGATACCGCCGGTGTGAATGTCCAGCGTCTCGCCGAGATATTTCATCGCCATCGCGGAGCATTCAATGTGCCAGCCGGGACGACCTTTGCCGATGGGCGTCTCCCAGAAATGCTCGCCCGGCTTTGGCGCTTTCCACAACGCGAAATCACGCGCGCTTTCTTTTTCGTAGCGGTCAACATCCACGCGCGCGCCAGCCTGAATTCCAGCTACGTCAATGTTAGAAAGGCGGCCATAATGCGGGAATTTTGCAATGCGGTAGTAGATCGAGCCTTCGCTCGGGTACGTGTAAGTCTTCTCTTGCAGACGCTGGATGAGCTTAACCATGTCATCAATGTGGTCGGTGGCGCGGATCCAGTGCTCCGGGCGCCTCGATGCTCAGCGTTTTGCAATCGTCGAAGAATGCTTGTGCGAATTTTTCCGTATAGTCGCGAATGCTCACGCCGGCGGCGGCCGCGTTGGCGATGATGCGGTCGTCCACGTCCGTCAGGTTCATGACGTGATTCATTTTGTAGCCGCGAAGTTTCAGGAACCGCCGGAGAATGTCCTGAAATACGAAGGTGCGGTAATTGCCGATGTGCGCGTAGTCGTAGACTGTCGGTCCGCACGTGTACATGCGGACTCCATCGCTCTTTTGCGGGGTGAAAGCTTCAATCTTTCCGCCCAGCGTGTTGTGAAATCGTATTTCGTGCATTGCAGCTCAGACGGCGTTTTGCGCCAAGGATAAACGTCAAATTGTATCCGAGGCATCTGGACAGCCGCAATGAAGAACGGCTCGGAGGTGTACTGGATCATGAAAGTGCGACCTGTGGGGTCCGCATTGAAGCGGCCGCGCGGGGACTTAGCCGCAGGCTCTCAACTTAAGGACGGGTGAAAAGCGTGCGATCAATTGAACGCAGGCTTTTCACGATCGATTGTTTCGCTACAGCCACCTAGAACATAGAGGGGGAACGAACGCACAAACTATTTGCGCCCCAGGCCACTGTGATGAACATCATCCCGCTCTTCGGTGGCGCATTCTTAACACCGAGCATTCGGCAGGGTCAATGATGCAAAGGGATTCGTCAGAGTATACAAACGAAATTGACGGTGGGCTTTTCACTGGTTAGAGTCCTAAGTTCTGACTCGAGAGGTGCAGCGATGAACCGCTTCCTACTAAGCAGTGGCCTTATCGGCATCCTGTCGTTTGCCGGAATAACGGTTGCGCAAGAAATGCCGGCCGCGGACGCGGCCAAGCTGCTCACGCCGGAAGCGTCTCTCAATTTGCGCGCAATTTCCGATCTGCAATTCTCTCCGGACGGCACGCGCGTCGCCTTCGTTGTCGCAGAGCCGCCCAAGGGCGAACGGCGCGCGCGGCATATTTGGCTGTACGACAAAAAGTCCGGCGTCGTCCGGCAATTCACTTTTTCGGCGAAGGATGAATCCTCTCCGCGCTGGTCCCCGGACGGAAAGCAGTTGGCTTTTCTCTCGAATCGCGCGGATCAGCAGCAGATTTACGTCATGCGTACGGACGGTGGCGAAGCCGCCGCTCTAACCAAGGGAAAACGCAGCGTTCATAGTTTTGTGTGGTCTCCCGACGGCAAGCAGATCGCCTTTCTCGCTCCCGATGCCAAAACCGACGCCGAGGAGAAAAAAGAAAAAGATAAAGACGACGCGCACGTCGTGGACAAAGACGACAAGCAACCGCATCTGTGGCTGCTCACAGTGGCTACAGGCGAGGCCAAAGCGCTTTCCGTCTACAAATGGGAAGTCAGCGACCTTGCCTGGATGCCGGCGGGCGATCACTTGATCGTTAGCGCCACAGATCATCCGGAATCCGACCAGGAAACGCACCGCATTTATTCTGTCGCGGTCTCGGACGGCTCGCGCAGGCAGCTTTTCGCGCCGCACGGCCCGTTCGGCGATTTGCGCGTCGCTCCTAGCGGGCTGACTGTCAGCTATGTCGGCTGCCGCGTGGACGGTCCCGAACCGCACGACCTCATGCTCTTGGATCTGAGCACGCACGCCACTCGCAATCTGACCGGCGCAAGTCTCGATCGGGCCATCGCGGAACATCGCTGGGAGAAAGACGGCTCCATGCTCGCTCTTTATGCGGATGGCTTCCGGCACAAACTCGTTGGCTTTTCCCGAGAAGGTATGAGCAAAAATCCAGAAAATCCTCCATCCGGCAATATAACCAACTTTTCCGTTTCTGACTCTGGCGATATCGTCTTCGTGGGACAGTCCGCCACGGCCCCGCCGGAACTTTGGATGTGGGATCAAAAAAATTCGCCGCAACAGATTTCTCACTTCAACGATTCCTGGAAGCAATTCACACTTAGCACGCCCGAGTTTTACAAGTACAAGTCGTTCGATGGCCTCGAGATCGAAGCAGCTCTCCTAAAACCCGCGGGAGCCGATCCAAAAGCCAAGTTGCCGCTCATCGCGCTGATTCACGGCGGGCCGACTGGTAACTGGCAAGACTCGATTGAATCCTGGGGCCAGCTCCTTGCGACGCACGGCTATGCGGTTTTCTATCCCAACATTCGCGGCTCGATTGGCTACGGACAAAATTTCGTCGAACTGAACCGCGGCGATTGGGGCGGCACGGACTTCAAAGACGTCATGTGGGGCGTGAAGGATTTGATTGACCGAGGAATCGCCGATCCGACAAAACTCGGGATAGGCGGATGGTCGTACGGCGGCTATATGGCTGAGTGGGCCGTCACTCAAACGAACGATTTCAAAGCCGCCGTCGCCGGCGCGGGTCTTTCTAACTTGATTTCCGAGTATGGCAGCGAGGAGCATCCTTCCTACGACGAATGGTTTTACGGCGTGCCGTACGAATCAGAGAGCCTCGTGAAATTCCTGAATAGCTCCCCGTTCACGCAACTCAAGAATGCCAAGCGGCCCACGCTCATTCTTCAAGGTGAAGCCGACACGACCGATCCGCCGGGCCAAAGTCAGGAGCTTTATCGCGGTCTAAAACACTATGGCGTGGAGACGGAACTGGTGATGTATCCGAGAGAGCCGCACGGTTTGCGGGAAGAGAAGCACCTGCTTGATCGCCTCAATCGTATGCTCGCCTGGTATGACGCGCATGTGAAGTAGCCTAAGTTGGGCGAATCGGGATTACTGCATCAACAGAGTTGTGGCTCACACAAACCATTTACTGCGAGCTGCCCACAGTCTGCGGATTGGGACGTTTCGCGAGCTTCTCGATCGGCGGATAGGATTCGAGCAAAGTGACTGTTCGCTCTGGAACGCTTGAGCCCAAGCGCAGCGCGTTGAACATGAGCCGCACAGCCTGTCCGACCATGGGCGGAGCAATCACCGTAGCAGCCAACAAGCCCGTGCGCACCCAGGCTTGGCCAGTCTTGGGCAAGCCGTCAGCGCCTGTAAACGGAAGGTTCAGCCATTTCTCGCGCTCCTGGCGGTTGCCGATTTCCTCGAATGCCTTTCTCGCGCCGATAGCCATGGCATCGTTCTGCGCAGCGATCGCGACAATGCTTACTTTGCTTGAAACCCCCAGTTTCAGCCAAGTAGCCATACTTCGATAGCCGCTCTCTTCCGTCCATTTGCCGCGCAGCAGAGTGACGCGCAGATTCTTTGGGCAGACCGCCTCGAAGCCCGCCTTGCGGTCCTTCACCGTGGCGCTTTCCGTTGGGCCGAGAATGTACAAAACCGCGCCACCTTCTGGAATCATCGCACTTAGCTGCCTCGCTTGAATCCTGCCGATCTCCTTGTGATCGCTGGTCACGAGAAAAATTGGCGTCTTCGCATGTCGCCGCAACTCGAAGATGTACTCCGCCTCGCGGTTGACGAGTCCCCACGCAATCCCGGCCTCGATGGCTGCCTTGGCTACTTGCGGCAAACCAGTTCCGCCAGCCGGTTCAACGATGACGCCGTCCGGGCGCAACTCTGGACGCGCCTGAATAGTCTTGAGAATTTGCGTGCTCTGCGTGATCGTGTCGCCTTCGGCGTACACAATCTCGAGATCAACGCCGAGGTCCCGCGCTGCCGTCTCCGCGGAAGCCGCTTGCTCGAGCTGAAAGTCGTTGCTTTTGGTAATGAGCGAAACGAGGAATCGCAGCTTTTTCACATGGGGGCGCCCCCAAGTTGCGCCCTGCCGTTCTCTTTCTGCTTGTTCGCATCATACGGCGATTGTTCGCCTCGCGGCGCGGGAAACACTCCTGTGGTTACATCTTGAATAGCCCGTGCCAGCAAAGTATCTCGAATTCTTAGCCGTTGCACGGCAAGGCACAAGCCTTGTGGCCTACGCGCAGCGGACACAATCTATTGCGTAGGCCTTTACACTCAACAAAGCTCGTGATAGTCTTTTTTCCCGTACCGCCATCCACGCGCCAGGCGGCTGGGCCTCTGACTGAGAACCTGCCACACGTTTGTCTAAGCGACCGCAAGCCGGTCGACTTGTCGCTCGAAAGAACCTCCCCTCGAGGAACAATGCGTCGTCTCTCTACGCGTGTTTTGCGCGCGGCCCATATCGTGCACTGGCTGTTCGTGGTCACATTGGAAGCTTTTGAGGGTATGGAAGTGGGATTGACGACAAAAAGAGGACATCTTGCTTAAGCTGCGAAAAGTGGAAATCGTTGGCTTTAAGTCGTTTTGCGACCGTACCGTTGTCACTTTCAGCGGTTCCGGCACAACGTGCATTGTCGGACCGAACGGTTGCGGCAAATCCAACGTGGTAGATGCCATCTCGTGGGTTTTGGGCGAGCAGAGCCACAAGTCCCTCCGCGCCGAACGCATGGCCGATTGCATCTTCAATGGAACAACTAAGCGGCCTCCCCTGGGCATGGCGGAAGTAACTATCACCATGGAAGACCCGGAGCTGGCAGAAGCCGCTCGGTTCGTCCTCGAAAGCGCGCTGGCGGAAAGCGAAAGCGTCGCTGAAGGCTCATTTATGGCGGCCACACTCACACAAGGCGACATAACCGCTACAGATGACCCGAACATACAGATTCTCTCGCTTGACCCCGCGTCGGCCCCCGCATCGCAGCAAGAAGCAACTGGATCGTTGGACCCTGCGTCCCAACCCGAGGAAACGGCTGCCACGGCTCCTGAATTTCTGAAAGGCCAACGCAGAAAGAAGAACGCAGACAAGCCGGTCCTCGCACTCAAGCCCGGCGAAGTTGTCGTCACGCGCCGGCTGTATCGTTCCGGACAGAGCGAATACCTCATCAATGGCCGCATCGGCCGCCTCCGCGACATCCAGGAAATGTTCATGGGCGTGGGGCTCGGTCCCGATTCCTACGCCATCATCGAGCAGGGCCGTATCGGCTTGATCCTTTCCACGAAACCGATGGAGCGCCGCGCCATCATTGAAGAAGCCGCAGGCGTGACCAAATTCAAAACCAAGAAGCGCCTCGCGGAAGCCAAGCTCGAATCCTCGAAACTCAATCTTGCGCGCGTAAACGATATCGTCGTCGAAGTGGAAAAGCAGCTCGGCTCATTGAAGCGCCAGGCGTCCAAAGCCCGTCGCTACGCCGAAATTCGCGACCAGATGCGCGGGATTGTCCGCCAGATGCTCGCTGGAAAAGCTCGCGAGCTGGACGCGGAAGCGGAACGCATTGCGAAGCAACTCGCCGAACTCACCGCGGCGGAAACGCAGCATGCGCAGACCATTCAGCAGCAGGAAGGCGAGCAGGACCGCCTCAACCAGCGGATCTACGAATTGGACGCAGAGCTACGTCAAAATCAAAACGTGCTGAACGCGACCGCCCTGGAAGTCGATCGCACCGAAAACCGTATCGCGTTCAACCACCAGCGCGCAGAGGAACTCGGCACGCGGCACACGCAAGTCTCCGCCGAAATGGCGGAGGCTGCACTCCACGCAGCAGAGTGGGAATCACGCAGCAGCACGCAGCAGCTTGCCGTAGCCTCGCTGCGCGAAGAGTCCGGCGTTCTCTCCACATGCGTCGAAGAACTCGCGACGCGAGCCGAATCGCGCGCCACTCAAATCAAGGAATCCGAAGAGCGAATCGAAGCACTGCGCCGCTCCGCATCGGAAGCTGGCGAAAGCCTTCTTCGTCTGCACGGCGAACAAAAGCAGGCGGAAGAGGCGCTCGTCCACCACCTGGATGCGCTTCGCAAACGTGAAGCGAGCGAGCACGAGTTGCTCGAGACTTCCATCCGCATTCGCGACGATGCCGACCAGGCCGCCTACGACTGGGAAGCCGCAAGCGGGCAGCTCAACGCGCTTACTCAAAACGCCGCTGCCCTGCAGGCGCGCATCGCGGCCCTGCGCGTACAACGCGAGGCCACTACGCAGCAGGCTGATGCGCTCCGCGATTCCCTCTCCGGTGTTCGCGCACGCCACGAAACGCTTACGCAGATTCTGAACGACCGCTCCTACACAGCCGACGCCGTGCAAAAACTGTTCGCCGCCAACGAACGAGGAACCGGCCAAAACTTCCACGCTGTCGGCGTGCTCGCGGATTACGCCGAAGTCGAAGAGCAGCACGAAGCCGCCATCGAGCAGTACCTGCGCGACGAACTCGAATACGTGGTGGTCGAAACCTATGACCACGCTCGCGCGGGCGTTTCCCTTCTCCGCGATGAAGTCGGGGGCCGCGCCACTTTTTTTGTCGATTCACTCCGAAACCTGCGCCTTGCCGAGTACGAACCCATCATCAACTTCCACATCGAAGACGGCGTGATCTCACGCCTGGACAAACTTGTCGGCTTCCGCGATCCCCTGGGCGCAGCCGCCAAGCAATTTCTTCCTCGTCTGCGCTCAGCCTATTTGACGGACACTGCAGCGTCCGCCGAAAGGCTCGCCCGCGACAATCCTCAGTTCGCTTTCGTCGCGCCGGACGGCACTTGCTATCAAGGCCGGATGGTCACGGGCGGTCGCGCGGATGAAGCGGGGCCGCTCGGCATGAAGCGTGAGTTACGCGCTCTCGACGCCGAAGTCTTGCAGCTCGAAAACGAGATGACCGAGGCGCAGGCCGCGCTGGCACACGTGAACGCAGACCTGCGCGAAGCAGAGCATTCGCTCGAACAAATCGCGTTGCAGCAGCGCGAGGCCGAACGCAACGTCTTCTCCGCAACACACCGCCACGAGCACATGCAAAGCGAACTGGCGCGGCTCGGCCTTGAACTGACGGTTTGCCAAAACGAACTTCTGCGCCTGCGGAAGGACTGCGAAGAAGCAAGAATGCGTGCCGAGCGTGCGAAGAATCAACACGCTGCCGCATCTGTTAGCCGCGCCGAAGCGGAAACCGAGAGCACACGGCTCGTCGAGCAATTGGCACAGCTTCGCGGATCTGTTCAGACCGAGCAGAACGAACTCGCTACTGGCCGCGCCGAACTTGCCGCACTGAGTGAGCGGCTGTCCGCGGCCGAAGCGATTGCCGCGCGTTTGCAAGAGGAGCGCGCGGAACTCGAGCGCCGCGAAGCCGCTCTTCGTCTGCAACAATCCTCGATTTCGGATGAGACCACCGCGCTCGCCAAGCACAGTGATGAGCTCTCGCAACAGCTCGAGGGCCTCCGCGGCGAAAAACTCCGCCTCGAAGTCCGCCAGCGCCAGTTGGAGCAGGAGTGGGACACCGGCCGGACGCGCGTCACGCAAATGGAAGATCAACTGCGCATGGGCCGCCAGTCGCTTCAGGATCTGCGCGAGCAGCGCAGCCACGCGGAAGTGGATCACGCGCGCAACGACTCAGATCGCCAGCACCTGCGCGAAACCTGCATGACGGAGGTCAACGCGCAGCCCGAAGATCTGATCGCCACGGAAACCGCGTTCATGACCGGCGAAGAACTCGCCGCCGCGGAAACGAATTACCGCGAGATGAAGCAGCGCATCGAAGCCATGGGCCCCGTCAACATGATGGCGCTCGAAGAGTTCAATGAGTGCGAGCAGCGCTTCACATTCCTGACGCGCGAGCGCGACGACCTGCTCCAATCCATCGCCGACACGCAGCAAGCCATCGCCGAACTCGACCTGGTATCCCGCGAAAAATTCGAACAAGCTTTCAACGCCATCAACGCAAATTTCTCCCAAGCTTTCCACACGATCTTCGGCGGCGGTATGGCGGAGATGCGCTTGACCGAACCCGACAGCTCCGGCGACGCAGGCATTGATGTGGTCGCATCTCCTCCCGGCAAGCGCATGCAAAACGTTCTTTTGCTCTCCGGCGGAGAAAAAGCCATGACCGCGCTCGCGCTGCTCATCGCCATCTTCCGCTACCAGCCGAGCCCCTTCTGCATTTTGGACGAGGTGGATGCGCCGCTGGACGAAGCGAACGTCGGGCGATTCACTCGTCTCGTCGGCGATATGAGCGGTCAAACGCAATTCATCATCGTCACCCACAATCGTAAGACGATGGAGACTGGCTCCGTGCTTTACGGCGTCACCATGCAGGAACCCGGCGTCTCCAAGCTCGTCAGCGTCCGCTGGGAAGGCGACGAAGTCCCCGCGCCAAAACGCCGGGCCGCTTCGGCCGCCTAAACACCAGCCAAAGCACCACCAGATGCAACGCGCAAGCGTTTGCGCTAGAATTTCACTCCGCGGCGGAGAAATCGAGACCAGTCCATGCATCCTGCAGTTCTGCGGGTCTGCGCCGCTTTTGTAATTCTTTCTTTCGCCGCCAATTTTCAACCAACACAAACTCAGTCAAGGAACGATGATCCCACTCAGGATCGCGTTTGGTTGGCTGTCGAAGAACATCCTCGCGGCAGCTTAGTATCGAGCCAATCGCCACGGTTGATGAAAACGAGCTGACGCCCATTCAGACGAGTTGCTTGTCCGACCAGCAACCTCCCGATGACTTCGCGGGGAAATTCTTGCACTCCGGGGAAAAATATGCGCTGCTCTTCGGAGGAGCTTCCATCGGAGAGGGCCAGGTGGGCGAGCAGAATCGCAGCGCCGCCACCGCGAGCCTGTCCTACAGCGGAACCGTGAAGATTCGTGGCCAGGTGCGTACTCTTGCAACCAACGGCGAGCCCGGCGATTTCCGAGTGGCGTCCCGTGAACCCGCTACAGCCGAGCAGCGCGGTTCTGCGCTCGCCCTGGCTCGTGAAATCTTCAGTCAGCACGGAATCCCAGAAGCTCTTCTGCCCAAAGTTCGGGCAGAATACGTCGCTCGCACCTATCTCGCGCCTTCCCCTCAGCCGAGCTTGATCGGATCATTCTCGCTCGACACCGAGGACAACGAAGGTCTCGTGCACGGTTTGTTCTTCATAGCCAGCCAGCCTGGCGAAAAACTTCAGCCCGAGTTTCTCTGGATTCATCTTGCCGAAAACGAAACAGATGAAGAACTGCTTCGCTTCGTGGACCACGCCGACTTGCTTGCAGACGGCCAGGATGAAGTCGTCGGAAAGCTCATTTCCGTCGAAACACAATCTCATCGCTACCTGATCTTTCGCAGAACCAAAGACGGCGCGCATTGGGAACAATTTTTCAAAACGGAGCCGCTCGGCTGTTCCTCGTGAGCAGACTTAAGAAAGTATTCCCGGCCCCTCAAAAGTTTTTCCAGAGAATTTCCTCTACCCGCGCCTTTCCCTCGGCGAGCCGCTGCGCTAGAATGCTCCCCACCTTTTGGAGAAACTTTTCTGTGGCTGCAAGTCCTGTGACTCGCATAATTCAAGAAACGCATTTTGCCGGCCTTACTCCCGCGGCACGTGGGAAGGTCCGCGATATCTATGACCTCGGCGACAGGCTGCTCATCGTTGCCACCGACCGCCTCTCTGCGTTCGACGTCATTCTTCCGACGCCCATTCCCGACAAAGGCCGCGTCCTGACGCAGATTTCTCTTTTCTGGTTCGACCTCCTGAAGGACATCATCCCCAACCATGTTCTCAGCGCCACGGACTTTCCCGCCCCTTTCGACGCCTATCGCGACGATCTCGCGGGTCGATCCATGGTCGTTCGCAAAACACAGCCTCTGCCCATCGAATGCGTCGTGCGCGGCTACGTTTCCGGCTCTGGCTGGAAGGACTACAAAGCCACGGGAAAAATCTGCGGCATCGCGCTTCCCGCCGGTCTGCGGGAATCCGACCAGTTGCCCGAACCCATTTTCACGCCCGCCACAAAGGCAGCTACCGGGCATGATGAAAACATTTCTTTCGAACAAGCCGCATCCCTGATCGGCATGGATCTCGCCGAACGGGTCCGCGCCATCAGCATCGAAATATACCGCCGAGCCGCCGCCTACGCCGCGCCCCGCGGCATTCTCCTTGCCGATACCAAGTTCGAGTTCGGCCTTCTCAACAGCACACTGGGCTCCCGCGATGCCGTCAACTCCCTCATGTGGATTGACGAAGCGCTTACTCCAGATTCCTCCCGCTTCTGGCCTGCCGCTGAGTACAAGCCCGGCGGCCCTCAACCCTCTTTCGACAAACAGTTTGTGCGCGACTATCTCGAGCGAATCCGGTGGCCCAAAACCCCGCCCGGCCCGGAACTTCCGCCCGATGTCGTCGCCGCCACGCGTGCCAAATACCGGGAGGCGTATCGCATCCTGGCCGGGCACGAACTCGACCAATAACTGCAAACCGGCCCAGAACAAACTAGAACAAATTCTGCGGAGCGTGCGATCGTGAAAGATCAACTCGAGGGGCTCGTCATACAAATGGTGGACCGGGGCATTCTGTTCGACGAGGCTGTCGAAGAATTCGAGAAGCGTTTTATCAAGCGCGTCCTGGACCGCACCAACGGCAATCAATCGCGCGCGGCGCAAGTCCTCGGCATTCACCGCAACACTCTGAGCCGCAAGATCGGCGAATACAAGCTCGCTTCAAATAATCACCGTTCGCGCTAGCCCGTTCCACGCGCCCGGCAGAACTTCTTCAATTCCTCCAAAAAAATATCTGTCCTGCAAAGAAAAACGGCTCCCCAGCCACGCCGGAGAGCCGTTCATGATTTGCACCTTGCCTAGTTACTCGGGCGACCCGATGGTTTCTTGCGCACGGGCGCTTTCTTGGGCGCGGCTTTTTCCTTCGGGATGTCCTCGTCATTCACTTTGCCCTTTTCCCAGTGCAGCATGAACGCCGGGTCCGGATCGTAGGAAACGAGCGTCCCCGTAAAGTGAATCGCGCTGTCCTTCTCTACGCGCGCCACCTCCGGCTGGCCAGCCACTTTGACGTCCATATTCGGCGTCGTCGCGGCATCGAACTCCGCATCGCTGGTCACGAAGGCGATCTTGAGCTCGATGACGTCCCCGGGAACGTTCTCAATCACTTTGCCGGGCACGCCGGGAAACTCCAGACCGCACGCCGCCAGCCAGGTGACTTTAGACTTGTCTCCGCCCGCCTTCAGGTCCGTCACAACGGAAGCGATGGTCATGTCTTTCCGAACGCCATCGAGGTCCGCGTTGCTCGGCAGGCTGTAGCTTGCCGGACGGTCTGTAGAACTACCCGCTAGCTGCAGGAGTTCACCCAGCTCTGCATCGGTCAGGTTGTCGCACGCCGCTTGCTGGTAGTTCAGAATAAGCTTGCGCAGATAGTCCTTCAGTTGCTTGGCCTGCGCCTGCGTCGCGTTCTTCGAAGCTGCGCCGCGCGCGACGTACCAGAAACCATCCATAGTTTGCGGCGGGGTCAACGCGAGATAAGCCCTGCCGAGATTGTAGTTAGTAATCGCTTCTTCAGGATTGAATCCCAAGTAGGCCTTATAAAAACCGATTGCGGAGGAATAGTCCTTCTGCACCGACGCTGCTTGAGCACCAATGCTGTTCAAGGTCATCCGGAATGTCTTCGTCTGTGTGGCCCAGGCATCGTCCGCCACACCGTCTGGCTTCTTCACCTCGTCCAGCGTCTTCAAGGCGGTAGTGACCGCATCCTGGGCAGACTTGGCGAGCGCCTGGTCCTTAGCTGCTGCCGGGCCCTTCGCCGGGTCGCTCAGCAGCGTGCTGTAAGCGATGGCGTGCGTGTAGTACGCATTGAACCGTGTCGCGGTATCAACCTTGTCGCCCAGCCCCGCGAGCTTGTCCGCGTTCGCGATAACCTTTTGATAGTCCTTCAGCTGGCCGTTTGCCTGCATGTACAGCTGATAGATGTAGTTGAGCAAATTAGAGTTCGGATACTTCGAGACAAAATCATCCAACAGCTTGATCTGTTGCGTGGGGTTTGTCTCCGCTTTCGCAGCTTGATACGCGTTGTACTCCGCCATCGTATAAGGCTGCTTCCCCGCGCCGGCTTCCTGCCCTCCGCCCGCCGCCGCTTGTGGCTGCGCCAGCGCGCTCGGCCCGTTCCCCAGAATCAGACAAAGCGCCGCGACAAACGCGAGGCCTGCCACTTTGCGTGTTCCACTCATTCCCACTCTCCTCGCCCAAACTTCAAATCTGGATTTTTCGTTGCCGATTTTACCTGCACTGCTCCTGCCAATAATTGCGTGCCTTCCAAAACTTGAGAATTATAGGAAAAGCCCCGGTCTGTCCGCAAGCATTCAAGAGAGGAAACTTCAAAGCGCCTGTGGAAGTGTTCCATTAGCCTTCTAGCTTCGCTCCGTCTTCCCAACGCACCTTCGAGGATCCCCAGCCCTGCGGGAACTGCTTAGACTCCTGGATGCTAAGATGAGTTTCGCACAAAATGGGTGGCTCGCGAGAGGAAGAATTCAAATGCCTCAAAAAATACGCGTAAATACATTATCCGGCGTCGCGGCGCCGCTCTCCGGAACCGTCGCTCTCGTCACCGGCGGCAGCCGCGGCATCGGACGCGCCATCGCGCTCCGCCTCGCCAATCTCGGCGCGAGCGTGGCCATCTGCGGACGTGATGCTCAGGCGCTCGCGGCGGTCGAGGCAGAGTTGAAAAAAATAGGTTCGCACGTCTATTCGCAAATTGCCGATGTCTCGCGGTCTGCCGACGTTACCGTCCTCGTAGACAAGACCGAGGCCGCGCTCGGACCCATCTCCATCCTCGTCAACAACGCCGGCATTGGTCTGTTCGGCCCGGCCCATGAAAAATCCGAAGCCGAATGGGACCGCGTTCTCGACACGAATCTCAAGAGTGTCTTCCTCGTCTCTCGTGCGGTGGCTCCCTCCATGATTCGCCGCGGCGCGGGCGACATCATCAACATCAGCTCTCTCGCTGGTCGCAATGCCTTTCGCCGGCGGCGGCATCTACTGCGCCTCGAAGTGGGGCCTCCAGGGCCTCTCCGCGTGCATGGCCGAAGACCTCCGCGAGCACGGCATCCGCGTCAGCGTCATCTGCCCTGGCAGCGTGGCCACCGAATTTTCCACTCGCGGCTCGAAGGATCCCGCGAAAGTGCTCTCACCCGAAGACGTGGCCCACGCCGTCGAAATGATCGTTACGCAGGGCCCGCAAAGCTTCCTCAGCGAAGTTCACCTCCGCCCGGTTCGCAAACCTTAGCCCCCCTCGCCCGCCAATCATTTCCTCTTGACATTAGTTGTCATAACGACTATCGTAGCCCCATGAGTCGCCGCCCTCCTTCCCATCCCGCGCTTCCCGTGGAAAACCGCATCTTCATCTCCCTCCAGAAGACTGCCGACTCCCTCGGCCTCGAAGCCGAGCAACTCCTCAAAGCGCACGGGCTTACTGGCACGCAATACAACGTTCTCCGCATTCTTCGCGGCGCCGAGCCCGATGGCCTCGCCTGCAGCGGCATCGGCGAGCGCATGATTTCTCACGACCCGGACATGACGCGCCTTCTCGACCGCATGGAAAAGCGCGGCGTCATCACCCGCGCGCGCCAGACCCACGATCGCCGCGTCGTCAAAACCCGCATCACCCCTGCGGGCCTCGTTCTTTTGAAAAGTCTCGATCAGCCTGTTCGCGAGCTTCATACCCGCCAGTTCCGCCACATGTCCGCTGCGCGCCTGAAGACTCTCGCCGAGCTGTTGGAGGAAGTCCGCGCTCGCGGACCGGAGTAAACGCACCAAATTTCAAATCTGCTCAAACGCAGTATCAGTTAAGGAGGCAATACCAATGGGCCACGTTTTCTCTCGCATCGCAGTCACCGCCGGACTGGCAGCGGCGCTTTCCCTGCCCGCAGCCGCGGCAACTTCCACCTGGCAAATCGACCCCGCGCATTCGTCAGCACAATTCGCCGTCAAGCATCTAATGATCTCGACGGTTCGCGGCGCATTTACCAGCGTAAAAGGCTCCGTCCAGCTCGACGACAAGGACATCACCAAATCCTCCGTCGAAGTCACCATCGACGTCAATTCCGTTGACACGCGCGTCCCGGACCGCGACAAGGATCTCAAGAGCGATCATTTCTTCGACGCCGAGCACTTCCCTACCATCACCTTCAAGTCCAAAAAAGTTGAGCAAGTCTCACCGGGCAAACTCAAAGTCACCGGCGACCTCACCATCCGCGGCACCACGAAAGAAGTCGTCCTCGATGTCGATGGTCCCACCGCTCCCGTCAAGGATCCCTGGGGCAATCAGCGCGTCGGCGTTAACGCCAGTTCCAAAATCACTCGCCAGGACTTTGGCATCACGTACGGCCCAGGCATGATCGGCGATGAAATATCCATCACCATCGACGCCGAAATGATTCCTGCGAAAAAGTAAATCGGGCCTTCCCCGATTCAGCTTAGAACAAAAAAGACTGTAGCAGCGCTGGCTTCGCCGGCTGAATACTCCGTGGCCTTCTGGAGCGAAGAAAAGAATCTCTTCGCTCCGGCCGGCACCGGCCCATGAAAATAAATTCTGAATAATGGTCGCAAGCGCGCACACTCCACGCGCTCTGTTTCATCCAATGCCTCTGCATCAAATTAAAGGATACTAGCCATGCACAAGCCGGCTCCGACGGATTTTCCCATTCACGATCTCATTCGCAGTCGCTGGAGTCCGCGCGCCTTCTCTGACAAGCCCGTTGACCGCGAGATTCTCGCAAGCATGTTCGAAGCCGCGCGCTGGGCTCCCTCCAGCAACAACGAGCAGCCTTGGGCTTACCTCGTGGCCACAAAAGACAATCCGGAAGACTTTGCAAAAACGGTCAGCGTATTGGTCGAATTCAACGCCAGTTGGGCTAAAGAGGCCGCGGTTCTCGTTCTCGCCGTCTCGCGCCTCAATTTCCCCAACGGCAATCCCAATCGTAACGCTTTTTACGACACTGGTGCCGCATCCATATCTGCTAAGCCTCGAAGCCACCGCACGCGGCCTCGTCGTTCACCAAATGGCCGGATTCGATCACGCCAAAGCCAAACAAGTCTTCGAAATTCCCGCGGATTGCGAACCGATCGCAGCCATCGCCATTGGTTATCCCGGAGATACGAACTCTCTTTCCGAAAAGCTCCGCGATCGCGAAATTGCTCCGCGAACACGCAAGCCTTTAACTGAATTTGTCATGTCGGGCCGCTGGGGGCATACTTCTCCTATCGTCTCTCGATAGTCGGTTATATCGGTTACTGAGGACCCACCCCAGCCAAATGCATCGCACGCTCGAATTCCTGCTCCATCATGGCTATGTCGTTTTGCTCGCCTGGGTTTTCGCCGAACAGGCCGGAGTGCCCATCCCTTCGCTTCCGCTGCTCCTCGCCGCGGGCGCGCTGGCGGGTTCCCATCAACTAAATCTTTTTGCTTCGCTCTTGATCGTCACGCTGGCCGCGGTCTCCGCCGATTCGCTCTGGTATGCGCTCGGCCGCCGCAGGGGCATCGGCATTTTGCATTTCCTCTGCAAGATTTCCATCGAGCCAGATTCCTGCGTCCGCCGCACCGAGGGCGTTTTCTCTAAACAAGGCGCTCGCTCGCTCATATTTGCAAAATTTCTTCCCGGCCTCAGCACAGTCGCCCCGCCGCTCGCCGGTATTTTTCACATGCGCCTGCGCCGTTTTCTTCTTTTTGACGCCGCGGGCTCACTTCTCTGGTCTGCCACTTTTCTCGGTCTCGGTTACGCCTTTAGCGGTCAGATCGAACGCATCGCGGAACACGCCGTCTCCCTCGGCGGCTGGCTCTTCGTCATTCTTCTCAGCGCCCTCGCAACTTATCTCGGTTACAAATTTATTGGCCGCCGCCGCTTCATGCGCGAACTTCGCATTGCACGGATCACCGTCGAAGAACTGAAGCAAAAGCTCGACTCTGGCGAGGAAGTCGTCATCATGGATCTTCGTCATTCCATGGATTTTGAAGCCGATCCGGAAACCATCCCCGGCGCATTCCGCATGGACGCTCAGGAGTTGGAAGAAAAGAACGACCGTCTGCCGCGCGATCGCGAGATCATTCTCTATTGCACTTGACCAAACGAAGCTACGAGCGCCCGTGTGGCGCTCCTCCTCAGAAAACAAGGCATCAAACGCATTCGCCCGCTGCAAGGCGGTCTCGATGCCTGGCGCGAGCGCAAATATCCCGTTGCCAACGCCAAACTCACTCAAATTTCCACTCAGATCTAAATTTACAACCGCGGCAGGACAATCCCGCTCTGCGCCTGGTACTTCCCCTTCTTATCCTTGTAGCTCACTTCGCAATCTTCATCCGACTCAAAGAAAATCACCTGGCACAGCCCTTCGTTCGCATAAATCTTCGCTGGCAGCGGCGTGGTGTTGCTAATCTCCAGCGTCACAAACCCTTCCCACTCCGGCTCAAACGGCGTCACGTTCACGATAATCCCGCACCTCGCGTACGTCGACTTCCCCAAACAAATCGTCAAAACATTCCGCGGTATCCGGAAATATTCCACCGACCTCGCCAGCGCAAAAGAATTCGGCGGAATCAGGCACGCGTCGCCTTTGAATGGCACCAGTGACCTCGGATCGAAATGCTTCGGATCCACTATCGTCGAATTCACATTCGTGAAAATCTGAAATTCGTCCGCCACGCGGATGTCGTAGCCATACGACGAAACTCCATAGCTGATCACGCCTTCGCGCACCTGCCGGTCCGTGAACGGCTCAATCATCTTATGTTCCAGCGCCATTTGGCGGATCCAGCGGTCTGGCTTAACGGACATCCATGCCTCCTCAATCATCAAATATAATTTGCAGCGTCAAAAGAAGTACGCCAAAAGGAAGGACAGTGTAGTTTACCCATCTCGTCTTGACAACCTGCGGCGCACCCTCTAGCATTTGCCTCGGAACCGGGAGGCGCGTGTGATTAAGCTGGACATCGTGAATGCGGTTGTGGCTAAGACTCTCATCAGCCGCACCAAAGCCGAGCAAGCTGTCGAAACGATCTTCGAATCCCTCAAGCAAGCTCTCGGCCGCGGCCAGCGCATCGAGCTCCGCCGCTTCGGCGTCTTCAGCGTCAAGCCCCGCAAAACCGGCATCGGCCGCAACCCCCGCACCGGCGAAGAAGTCAGCATCCCCCCCGGCAAAGCCGTCCGCTTCAAACCCGGCAAAGAACTCCAAGGCATCGAAGCCGCAAAGAAACCTTAGTCCACCTCCGCGTTCCACCCAAAACCACTAGCGGGACGTCTGTTTGCTGCCCAGCTTACGAGCCGTCACTTTCTAGACCCCGTTTGTGAGCCTGGGGTAGATGGACCACTCGTCCGGTCACGCGACTTATCGGGACTTAGCCCGCCCATCCAAGCGCTGCTTGTTGGCAAAACGGGAAGTTTTCGACTGTTTTCCAATCGACCGCCAGGGAAATTGGCGCGCCGGGTTACTTCCGCGTAGCTGGCGAGACGAGGATAGGCCAAAAGCTCCGTGTACACCTCACTTGGCAAGTTGAGAGCTACGCCGGGGGCCGGACCTGATTTGCCGCTCAATTCATCGTGAATAATTCTTGCCTGGAGTTTTAACCCTTCGAGGTGATGGGCGGCTTCTAGTACTTTCCAATTATTGCTATCTTTTTTCCTCGCCGCTAAAGTCCCGAGCCATTGGGGATGGCTCTGCTTGGTGTCGCTCGAATGATTCGCTGTTTGCTGCACTGGCGTCCCTGCTGCGTTGCGTGTGCACATTTTCCGGAGAAAGAAAAAATGACAAAGCAGTCCTGCCTGCTTCTATTGCTTTTGGTATTCGCACTCCCCGTATACGGCCAGAGCAACTATGCCGTTCTGACGGGTTCCGTCACTGATTTGCAACGTCTCCCTGTCGCTGGGGCTGCAGTCCAGTTGACGGCCGCGAGTACCGGCGCGATCCGCCGCGTCATCACCAACCAACAAGGACTCTTCGAAGCGCCGGCACTCTTGCCCGATGATTACGAATTGAAAGTCGAGGCATCAGGTTTCGCTATCACAAAGCAGACATTGCGATTGGAAGTCGGCCAGAAATTGGCCGTAGATATCACGCTCAACCTTGGCAGCGTCGCCGAGGAAGTGAAAGTCACCGCTAGGAGTGAAGTGCTTCACACGACGGACGCCAGCGTCGGAGAGGTCGTCGAGCCCACATCCATCCGCCAACTCCCCCTCAACGGCCGCATGCTGATTGACCTCGTACTTACCGTTCCCGGTGCCCACGTAGGCTTTGGCGCGCAGACCGGCTCCACAAATCCGCTCTACTGGAGACCTGGGCAACGCTCCGCCGTCGTGATCGGCGGCGCACGCCCGAACGCGAACTTTTTCCTGCTGGACGGCGCCACCAATACAGATCCGACGTTCAACACGCAAAATTTGAGTCCTTCGCCGGACGCGGTGAAAGAATTCCAGGTGGAAACAAGCAGCTATACCGCGGATATGGGCGGCGCGGGCGGCGGGCAGATCAATATCGTCACGCATTCAGGCTCCAGCCAATTTCATGGAACAGCGTACGAATTTCTCCGCAATGGCGCGATGGACGCCAGCACATTTGAGTCCATGGGCAACAATCACCTGGTGCAAAACAATTTCGGCGCGTCCTTCGGTGGGCCGCTGATCAAAAAAAATACTTTCTTCTTCGTCAACTACGAAGGCTTGCGCCTTTCTCAAGCTGATGCGCAGATTCTGACAGTACCCACGCCCCAGGAAATTCAGGGCGATTTCAGTAAGAGCAACGTAAAAATTTATGACCCGGCAACCGCGCTTGCAAATCCAAATTACGATCCCACGAGACCAACTGGCCCCAGTAATTTTCCCTATACCCGAAGCCAATTCCCCGGAAACGTAATCCCCACTGGCCGTATCAATCCATTGCTCCAAGCGTTCTTGATGCAGTACGTCCCCATGCCCAACATGATGATGAGCGGCGCCGCGGACTCCAACAATTACCTGGACATCCGCAATGAAACCCACTTCCAGGATCAAGGAACAGTTCGCATCGATCACAATTTTTCCAACGGTGACACGCTCTTCGGCCGCTACTCGCTCGGCCAGGAAAATGGCTTTTCGCCGAGCAGCGGAATGACTTCCACCACCGAAAATCTTCCCGGATTTGGCGCCAACTTTGACAACCGCTCGCAGCAAGCGGCGATTTCCTGGAACCACATTTTCGCTCCAAACAAACTAAACACGGTCTCGATTGCCGTTTCCCGCTTGTCGATGGATCGCACTTCTCAAAACGATGCGGTAAACGACATCGTCGGTCAGCTTGGCATTCAGGGTATTGGCTTCGGCGGTCCCAACGCCTGGGGAGCTCCCTGGTTCGCCGCGCAAGGCTACACGGGTATCGGAGACACCTTCGCCGCTACTCCCATGCATGCCTGGGACACCATGTACGAAATCCGCGACACCTACGCATGGGAAAAAGGTCGCCATGCCATAAAATTCGGCGGCGATTTCCACTGGTACACCTGGCCGATGTGGGGCTTTTTCCAGAATCGCGGTTACTACCAATACACAAACGGCTACACCACCGAATTTGGATTTAACGATGGCAGCGGCTCGGGATTTGCCAGTCTTTTGCTCAGCCTGCCTGCCGTAAAGCAGCGCCAAGCGGGAATCCCGCAGATGAATTTGCGAAATTGGGGCGGCGATGCCTTCGTGGAAGACAGTTGGAAGGTGACTCCAACAACCACTCTCAACCTCGGTGTTCGCTACGAGTACGCCAACCCGCTCTATGACAAGGACAACACGAACACCAACCTGATTTTCCAGAACGGCGTGCCTTCCGTTTTCGTCGGCGGGCAGAACGGTTACCCGAAAGGACTGATGTACGCAAACCAGCACAACTTTGCGCCGCGCCTCGGGATCGCAAAGAACTTGCCAAATCGCGGTTTGGTATTTCATGCCTCCTACGGCATCTTCTTCACGCCGGTGGATCTAAACACCTGGTGCAACCAGCGCCACAACGTCCCATACGTTTTCCCGGAGACGCAGCAAGCGGACAATTTCACTCCTCCAGCAGCGCTGTTTACGAGCGGAATGAATTTTGGCACTCCGGTGCTGGGCACTGGCACACTGCCAGCCACCACCGTCAGCTTTACTGCATTCGATCCTCACTCGCCGGCGCAATATGTTCAGCAATGGAATGCTTCCGTGCAAAAGAGTCTCGATACAAACACTTCCATCGAACTCGGCTATCTCGGCTCTCGCGGTTTCCATTTGCAGCGCGCGCATTTAATTAACAACACGCTTCCAGGACCCGGCCCTCTCGGCCCACGCCGTCCCTTCAAAACTCTTACCTTTGTGCCGGACACCACTCTGCCCTCAGGCAGCACCGATGCCGTCATTCAGGGCACGACGTTCCCCGTCAGCACCATCAATCTTCTGGAAAACAGCGCGCAAAGCTGGTACGACGCAGGCTACTTCAACATCCGGCGCCGCTATTCGCACGGGTTGAGTCTGCTGGCAAACTACACGTTTTCGAAGAGCCTGACCAACGCCCCGGATTTTCGCTCTGCTATGGACGAATCGTCCATTCCGCAAAATAATAATGACCTCGCTGCGGAAAAAGGACTCGGGTGCGACGTGCGCCACCGTTTCGCGTTAAGCGCCGTGTACGCCATTCCTTCCTACAAGCCCGCGGAGTGGATGCGCTTGGTCACACAGAACTGGACCTTCTCCACCATTTATCAGATTCAGTCGGGCATGCCCTTCACGATTTCTGTCTTTGGCGATACGGCAAATTCAGGAACCGTCCTGGGCGAAAATCCTATTCGTGCCAACGTTACGGGACAGCCTGTCTTTGGTCCTGGAACTCACACTGCGGACCAGTGGTTTAATCCCGCTGCGTTCGCCGCTCCTCCAGCCTTCACCTTTGGCGACCTCGGACGAAACTCCGTGTACGGTCCGGGAATGCAGACCATGGACATCGCACTGGAACGCGCATTTCGCCTGACGGAACGCCTGAATTTTCAGTTCCGAGGCGAAGCTTTCAACGCTTTGAACAGAGTCAACCTCGGCACGCCGAACCGGTTTGTCAACACACCGCAGTTCGGCACCATCACCATGGCCATGACTCCAGGCCGCGAAATCCAACTGAGCGCCCGGCTTTCGTTCTAGGATCTCCATTATTTGCCGCGATTAGGGTGGACGAGAACATGCTGAGACACGGCAACCGGCTACAATAGAACCGGTTGGCTATTTCTGTGTGACCGAGCAGCCCAAAGTAATCGACGTGGCCGATAAACATGGTTGCGGGACAAGTGCCTTGATTTCCCAGAGGGCCGTTCTGGTAAATGGCTGGTTTTTCAAACTAAATCCCTAGCGCTATTTGACCCGCTGGCGCAAACTCCTCCAATTATGCTGTACTTATATTTGTGAATCCCGATAGGCTTTCGAACTCTCTGTGACCACACCACCCTCAGATCCCACACTGGACACGTTTCCAGCCCCCATTGATTGGAGCGCTCTTCCCCCGCGCGCACAATTTTACGTCCCCGTTCTTCCGCGCCCCTCCGTCAAATCACTAATCCTCGCCATAGCGCTCTTTCTCCTCACGCTCTGCACCTGCCTGGCCGCCGGCACGCAATTCGCCTTCGCCTACGCCAACAACCAATCCGCTTCTCTCGACGAATTCCTCCGCGCCTTCACTCTCTTCTACAAAAATCCCGCCGCGCTTCTCGCAGGCCTTCCCTTCGCTGTCACCCTGCTAACCATTCTTCTCGCCCATGAACTGGGCCACTTCTTCGCCTGCCGCCATCATCACATTCACTCCAGCTACCCTTTCTTCATTCCGTTTCCTTCGCTCATCGGAACCTTTGGTGCTTTCATCCTCATGCGTTCTCCCATTCGCACCACCCGCGCTCTCTTTGACGTCGGCGCTTCCGGCCCGCTAGTCGGTTTTGTCTTCGCCGTTCCCGCCCTTCTGTACGGCGTGCTCCATTCGAGTATCGTTCCCGCCATCGCAAATCCCGATCCCAACCAAAACACCGTCATCTTCGGCACTCCGTTGCTTCTCCGCCTTCTCGACACCCTTTTTCATCCCGGCGTCAATCCCCACTTCCTCCTGCTTCCCCCAGTTGGCCGCGCCGCCTGGGTCGGTCTGTTCGCCACAACGCTGAACCTCCTCCCCGCCGGACAACTCGACGGCGGCCACATCCTCCGCTCCGTCAATGCCCGCCTTCATCGCTTTTCCACCCTTCTTCTCCCGCTCGCCCTTCTTCCCCTTGGCTATTTCTTCTGGTACGGCTGGTATGTTTGGGCCACTCTTCTCTTCGGCCTGCGCTTCCTCCGTATCGCCCCGATCTACGACCCCGTCGTCCTCGACCCCCCACGCCGTTTCGCCGCCCTCTTAACCCTGGTCGTCTTCGTCCTCTGTTTCATGCCCGCCCCCATCTTTGGCCTCTAGCAGGCTGCTGAAAAAGCCTTGTGGCACAGCCAATCCTGGCTGTGCATTGAAGATAAAAACAATAGATTCAGCACTGGATCAAAAAGCTGGACTAAGCCGCCCCGCTCTCCACTCCTCCCTCCATCACCGATTTCAACTCTCCTCCCGAATGCCTCCCCGAGCTTCCCGAGCCCGACTCCCCCGAAGAAGAATGACCGTTGATCGACAGTGGGCTCCAAACAGGGATTCCAATTTGCCAAAACCGCGGGCGGTCTCAATGGGTCAACGCGACACTAAGCTCGAACTCCACTTACAGACGTCTTAAAAGCTAAAATCGGTCGCGAGGGTTGAATCAAAGGAAACACTCCCCTGGCTGGGTTCTGATTGAGTACAGGCCGACAGAACGGTTTTCTAGGGAAAGTATTCGCGCCTCAGCTCATTAGAGGGTGTTGCATCGACCGGTTGAGCTGGCAGCGTTTACCAGGGCTTGGGGAGCCTAAGGTCCGAGTTCCCACAATCAAGAGAGTGCGCCTCATCACGGCTGACAGACCTGTACTATACTTTTCGATGTGCGTCCCTTCGCTTTTTTCTTGGCCGGTCTGTTGGCAACCTCTCTCATCGGGGCTGAACAGAACCCTAACGAGTGCGCTTCTGTCTCAGAAAATGGGGATGAGGTAACGATTCGAGCCACATCGTGGGACCCGGTATTCAACATTGGTCGCACGCTCGCAGACCGCTATGGAATTAGTGTGAGCGTCGAAGCTCCAAAGTGGGCCTTCCCCAGCGATACCGAAGATGTTGCTGTTGCCGACCCAGAATTTAGTGAGCAGCACAACAACATTCACTATAAGGTCATGAAGCGCCACACCGTTGAGGTGCGATTTTCGACCTCCGGCAACAAGCATCCAGACGATGTCGGGCAACTGCTGCGCCAGGTGGCAGATGCAGCAAACAAGGAAATGCCCTATGGGTATCGGCTCGATGCGAGCGCTGGCGACTATGCACTGGTACCCACAAGCACGCGAAATTCAAACGGTGACCTTGAATATGTACTGCCGCTACTAGACCGAAACGTGACGATTCCCTTGGGGACGCGAAGCATTGCTGAACACGCCAAACTGATGGCGGACGAACTCAGCAAGCAGACAGGGTTGCATGTCGGTTGCTGCCAAGCGCTAGTGGCCGGAGTCCCCTGGGGGACTGCGCAAATCAGCTTTGGAGCCGACAACAAGCCTGCCCGCCAAGTGTTGAAGCAGCTCATGGTTGCTGAGGAGAAAGCAAACTCTGAATCATCGGGTACGCACCCCTATTACGA
>CAVSIW010000061.1:0-101441 GCA_963727945.1 uncultured Acidobacteriota bacterium | reverse complement strand
TCTGCTATTTCGTCCAATCCTCCATCCTCAAACGCCTGATCCGCCCAAACGCCCGATCCCCCGTAACCAAAATCAAGCCCAGCGCCATCGCGTGCGCCGCAATCATCATGTCCAGACTCCCCATCACCCGCCCCTCGCGCTCCAGCGCCGACCGCAGCCGCCCATACTCCTTCGCCGCCTCCGAATCCCACGCAAAAATGCTTACACCCAAAAGAAACTGTTCGACCGTCGCATGAAGCCCCGCCGAACCGCTGCGCGCCGCCCCAAAGCGCAATTCCCCTTCGGTCACCGCCGAAATCCCCAGTTCCGCCATCGCCACTCTGGCCAGATGACGATCCACCGCAGTGCTTTTTTTATTGATCGCATAGCTGGCGGCGTTGGTGTCCAGCAAATACCGCGCACTCATCCGAACAACTCACGCTTCTCCGGCGCTTTATCTTTTCGCTTGGCCATAAATTCCGCAAACGCGCGAGGATCAGCCTTGCTGGCCTCATCCCTAAACCGAAAAAATTCCTCCCAGGACTCTGGCCGCTTCGACAAAATGACGTCCCCCGTCTTTTTGTCCCTCCGAATGAATACTTCTTGGCCCTCGAACCGAAACTCCGCCGGCAGCCGCACCGCCTGACTCCTGCCATTCCGAAACAACTTCGCCGTCCTCGCCATGTCAGCAGCCTCCCGGCTTTTATGCCGATTCCTGCGTCAGCCGTAAGTATATACCATGATCTATTACAAGCGCAATCAGACGGCTCCGCGTTCTCTTCGCGCATCAATGGCGTTTAATTTGACTTTCAATAGCGGGATATATACATAATGTCCTCTTTCTTTTCTTCTCCTGCTTCTCCTTTCTCTCGCCTACTCCGCCGTCTTCAGCTTCAGCTTGCTCTTGTTCTCTTCGAGAAACGCGCGCAACTCCGTCCCAACATCCAGCAGCCGCACCCACTGCTCGTAGTAAAGCGTGACCGGAAAGCGTCCGAGTCCATAGACGCTCACTCCGCCTTTTTCTCCCACTCGAAATTCCAAACTGCCCTTCTTTCCTCGTCCCCGCCTGCTTTTCCAATTCCGCAATTCGCGCCAGCAATTCTTCTTTACTCGGTTCTGACATTTTCTTCGCTCCCCTGTTTTTGACTCAACTGAAAATCAAGACCCTCGACTTCTCGTCGCATCCTACCAGTTTTGCCTCTTCCCCGTCTTTGCCGCGCCGTGCTTCGCGCCTGCACCCTCACATTCTCTTTCGCTCTTCCCCTCGTTTAAGTTCCGACACACCGCCGTTGCCTCCCTCTTCCCTACGGTGTACGATACGCTCCTAAGCGGGTCTACGGGCCCCGCGCGAGTGCCAGTCTCCGACTCCGAAGAGGTCACGCTCACAAATGAAACGAAACGCAAGTTTGGCTCACAAATTCCTTGGGTGTGAGGAGCACTTTCTTATGTCACGACTCTTACGTTTATGCTGCATTTCAATCTTGGCCATTGCACCCTGTGCGGCGCAGCAGGCAGCGCCCGCGGCTGCGGCGCCGGGTTCCACTGCCCCAGCTCAACCGGCGGGGCCGAAAAGACTCGTCGCCGTGATGAACTTTGACTACGGCACGGTCAAAACTGTCGTTGCTTCCATCTTTGGCACCGACCAGGACGTTGGCAAGGGTATCACCGACCTCATGGTGCAAAAGCTCGTTCAAGATGGCAAATATCGTGTCATCGAGCGAGCCGCGCTCGATAAAATTATCGCCGAACAAAACTTCAATAATAGCGACCGCGCCGATCCCTCCAGCGCCTCCAAGATCGGCCGGATTCTCGGCGTGGACACCATCATCCTCGGCTCGATCACCAAGTTTGGCCGTGACGACAAGAAAGTCGGCGGGGTCGCCGGCGGCCACAGCGGATGGACCGGCGCGATTGCCGGCATGGGCAAAAAAGAATCCAAGGCCGAGGTCGCCATCACGGCTCGCCTGGTGAACACCACCACGGGCGAAATCCTCGCCTCGGTTACTGGCAACGGCGAATCCTCCCGGTCCGGCATGTTCCTCGGAGGAGGCGGCGGCACGGGCTACAGCGGAGGCGGCGGCGCCTTCGACATGAGCAGCAGCAACTTTGCGCAGACCATTCTCGGCGAAGCCGTCAACAAGGCGGTCACCGATTGCGCCACCCAACTCGACAACGCCGCTGGCACCTTGCCCATCATTAAAGCCAACTATTCCGGCCTGGTTGCTGACGTTAGCGGAAACACAATCATCATCAACGTTGGCAACAAGTCCGGCGTCCGTGTCGGCGACACCATCGACATCAGCCGCGCCATCCGCACCGTCAAAGATCCAACGACCGGCAAGGTGCTCAAGACTGTCACCAACAAACTCGGCAACGCCGTTATCACCGACGTTGACGCGGACTCGGCAACCGCCACCTATTCCGGCGGAACTCCGCCGAAAGTCGGCGACGTTGCTGCCAGCGCTCCTTAGCCCGTTATTCCGCCGCAATTGCGGCACATGCATGCTCTGTTCTACTATTTTCGGCGCTTGATCTTGCATAGGCGGGGCAGTCACTCAAACTTCCTCGCCTATTTCTTTATTTGAAGGGAGCCTTTCCATGAGCCAGGACTATACGGTCGGACAAAAGCTCGGTGATTATGAAATCCTCGGCGTTCTCGGCGCCGGTGGCATGGGCAAGGTGTACAAGGTACGTAACACCATCTCGGACCGCGTCGAGGCCATGAAAATTCTTCTCCCTGACCTCGCTGGTCAAAAGGATCTCGCCGATCGTTTTCTACGCGAAATCAAAGTTCTTGCCAGCCTCCACCATCCAAACATTGCCGCCCTGCGCACCGCGCTGACTCTCGACAATCAACTCGTCATGATCATGGAGTACGTTGACGGCGTCACTCTCTCCTCACGCCTCCAGCAAGGCGCCATTCCTCCCTCCCAGGCCATCAAATACATTGACCAGGTTCTCGACGCTCTCAGCTACGCCCACAAGCAGAACATCATCCATCGCGACATTAAGCCCGCCAACATGATGCTTACCCCCGACGGCGTCGTTAAGCTCATGGACTTCGGCATCGCTCGCTCGTCCACCGACCGCAGCCTCACCATGACCGGCACCACTCTCGGCTCCCTCAACTACATGCCGCCCGAACAAGTGAAGGGCGAGCCCGCCGACAATCGTTCCGATCTCTATTCCCTCGGCGTCTCCCTCTACGAAATGGTCACCGGCCAACTTCCCTTCCAGGCTGACAGCAACTACGCCATGATGGCCGCTCATCTCCAGGAAGAACCCAAGCCCCCGATCGTTCTTCGGCCCGGCATTCCTCAGCCGCTCAATCAAATTATTCTCATGGCTCTCGCCAAGGATCCCGGCCAGCGCTTTCAATCCGCCGACGCCTTCCGCGGCGCGTTGAAGAACGTCCATGCACACGGCGCGGGGACTCAGCCGGCCGTGGATCCACGCGCCTACGCCCCCTCAAGCGGAGCCAACGCCGGCGGCGCAACCGCTCTCTTCCAGGAAACTCCCGCTTCCCAATCTCCGACCACTGTCCTGGACTCTCCTGTCTTTCAACAAACGCAGCCTGTCGCCGCTGCCGCTTCCCCCGTCGCTCAACAAGCGCCGCCGCCCGTTGTCCGCAGCGGCGGTCACCGCGGCCTCTATATCGCTCTTGGCGCTTTCATTGTCGTCGCTGTTCTCTTCGCCGCAGGCCTCTACCTCCCGCGCCGCGCAAAGACGCTCGCCGACAAGGCTGCTCAGTCGCAAACGCCACAGACCCAGCAAGCCGATGCTTCTGTCGCCAATCCGGCGACTCCCACCACCCTCAGCGCCCCCTCCGCCGCCCCCTCCGCCACGATCCCACCGGCTGATCCTTCCGCAACGGCGGTGGCAGGCACAACTCCCACTTCCCCTGCCTCATCCGCAGCCCAGACGCCGCAATCCGCACAGCCGACTCCGGACAATTCGAGCACTGCTTCTGCTCCGCCGAGTGACCCATCGGCTTCGACTTCCGCTGCCTCCACGTCGAGCAGCGCATCCGGGCATCCTCCCAAAAAGCCGTCTTCAAGTAAGCCGAAGAAAAATTCTCAGGCGGTCACCAGCACCGACACCGTCCAGTCTTCCCAAGCCCAGGCACAAGCTCAAGCCGAGGATGCCGCTCAAGCCGAAGAGGTCGAGCGCAAATATGACGATGTGGATAGCCGCTCTTCCGCTGTCGCGCAATCTTTGGATAACTTGCAGCGCCAGCAAGCCGCCGCCGGTTACGGTCTTCGCAGTGACATTGTATCCGCCCAGCAGCGCATGAAGACGGACCTCGCCAAAGCGCAATCAGCGATGCAAAGGCAAGACTCGAAGAGCGCCAAGAAATATCTGGACATGGCCGAAGCCGAGCTCCAAACCATCGAAAAATTCCTCGGCCACTAACCAGTCAGCCGCGGCACGAACCGGGATCCGCACGCTCTTAGAGCATAGCTCCGGCACCCATCGCGCGAGACCTTCGCATTTCGAGTTCCGTACTTCGACTCCGCAATTCGATCACTCATACCTCAACGCCACCACCGGATCCACCCGCGTCGCCCGCCGCGCCGGAATATAACTCGCTAGCAGCGCCACCAAAAACAGGAACACCGCCACTTCGACGAATGTCGCAGGATCAGTCGGCGTCACATGAAAAAGAAAACCCTTCATTAGCCGCGTCAAACCAAACGCTCCCGCCGTTCCAAGCGCGATGCCCAGCAACGTGAGCCTCATTCCATTGCTCAGCACAAGCCGCAGCACGCTGTTCTGTCCGGCTCCCAGCGCCATGCGCACTCCAATCTCATGCGTTCTCTGCGCCACCGTGTTGGACATCACTCCGTAAATCCCCAAGCTGGCCAGCACCAATGCCAGTCCCGCAAACAAACCCAGCAGCAGCGTCCGAAGCTGCGGCTGCGCGACGGCCTCCGCTATCAGCTGATCTCCGGTGGAGATATCCGCGACCGGCTGATCCTTGTCCACCAAAATCACTTGGCGCCGGATCGTGCCTGCTATTTGCGACAGGTCCCCATCCGCCCGCAGGAACAAACTCATCTCGCTCCACGCTATCTGCGTGTAGGGCTCGTACACGGTCATCGTGGCGGCTTCGCCGAGTCCGTCATCTTTCACATCGCCGACCACTCCGATGATTTCACGCCATACCGGCCCACCGCTCGGGGGGCCAACCCCGATGTTGATGGTCTGCCCGATCGGATTCTTGTCGTGGAAAAACCGCCGCGCCACTGCCTGGCTGATGATGGCTACGCGCGGGCTGCCAATGGAATCTTCTTTTGTGAAATAGCGTCCAACCAACAATGGAATTCCCAGCGTATGAAAGTAATTCGCGCTGACCACGTAATACCCCGCGGAAGGCTGGTCCGCAGGAGAAAGAGCTTGCAGATCCTTTGTCGCAAAGGAAAACGAAAGGTTCGATCCCTCCATGGGATTGCCGCTGGCAGCGGCAACTTCTTTGACGCCGTGCATAGACTGAATTCGTTCGAGCAGCTGATCGAAAAACTGAATCTCCTGCACATCCGTCGAGTACTTCGACCTCGGAAGCGAAATATCCGCCGTCACAATACTTTTGTATTGAAATCCCGGATCAACTGTTTGCAGCCGCAGAAAACTCTTCAACAGCAGGCCCGAGCCAACCAGCAGGACAAGCGCCAGCGTTGTCTCCAGCACGACGAGCGCGCTCCGCACGCCTTGGCGTCCCGCGCTGGCCGTCCTTCCGCCCTCCTTCAACGTCTCCGCTGGCGCGCCTCGCGTGATCTGCAGCGCGGGTGCAAAACCAAATAACAGGCCCGTCAGAACCGCTACTCCCGCGACAAAGCCCAGCACCGGCAAATCCAATCCAATGCTTGCCGCCCTTGGCAAGTTGGAAGGCGGCAACGTTCGCAGCGCGCGAATGGCCCACTCCGCCAGCAGCAATCCGATGCCGCTCGCGATCCCGCTGAGCAGAATGCTTTCCGTCAACAACTGCCGCGCAATCCGCATCCGGCTCGCGCCCAGAGAAAAACGAATCGCAATTTCCCTTTGCCGTGCCGTAGCCCGCGCGAGAAGAAGATTCGCAACGTTCGCACACGCAATCAACAGCAAAAATCCGACGGCGCCAAACAAAACCAGAAGCGTCGGCCTCACGTTTCCCACGGTGGCTTCGTTCAGAGACATCACTCTTGATGTCCACCCGGTGTTCGTCCTCGGATACTGCTGCTCCAGCCGCTTCGAGAGTGCGGCCATTTCCGCGTTCGCTCTCTCGATCCCCACGCCTGACTTTAGCCGCGCCATCACTCTCAAGTAATGCGCGCCTCGCGCCCCTGGGCTCAGTGCCCGCTCATCAAACTCCGATGGCAGCCACAAATCCGCGCCGCGCGGAAACTGGAAGCCGTTCTGCATCACGCCGATGACGCGATACGACTGCCCGTCGAGCGTCAGAGATTTTCCGACAACTTGCGGATCGCTTCCAAAATGCCGCGTCCACAACCCATAGCTCAGGACGACGACGCTCGCTTTCCCCACGACGTCGTCTTCCGGCAAGAACGTGCGCCCAATCGCCGGCTTCGCACCGAGCACGGAGAAAAAAGATGCCGCCACGCGTGCGCCACCCAGCCGCTCAGGCTCCGCTCCTCCCGTGTAGTTGAAATCTCCGCGAGACACGGATGCCATCTGCTCGAACACTGTCGAGTCTTTTTTCCAGTCCACGTAGTTCGGAGGCGACACGGCAAACTGGCCGAATCCCCTGGTGGGATTACTCTCGAGCACCAGGACGATCCGCTCGGGACTGTCATAAGGAAGCGGGTTCAGCAACACGGCGTGAATCACAGAAAAGATCGCGGTGTTTGCGCCAATGCCAAGCGCGAGCGTCAAGATTGCGACCACGGCAAAGCCCGCGTTCTTACGAAGCATCCGCAAACCGCAACGCACATCCTGCCAAAGCGACTCGATAAAAGTGAGGCTGTTCATGCGGTAAATCTCCTCTCGGATCTGCGTCGGGTTGCCCAGCTTTCGCCGCGCGGCATAGCGCGCTTCTTCCGGCGTCATGCCTCTCGCTATATTTTCTTCGGTCTCAATCTCGAGGTACGCGTGCAGCTCTCGCTCGCGTTCCTCATCCCAGCGCGCACGGCGGAAGTAGCGCATCCATCCCATCGTGTTAGTCCTTGGCGGGGCGCAGAACCCGGTTAACCGCGCCCACCAGTTGTTCCCACCGGCTAGTTTGCTGCGCCAACTGCCGCCGCCCCGTGGCCGTCAGCCGGTAGTAACGCGCCTTGCGATTATTTTCGGAAGTGCCCCAGAACGACGCGATCCATCCGCGATCCTCCAGGCGATGCAGCGCCGGATAGAGAGAGCCATGTTCGACCTGCAGCACCGCGTCCGAGCGGTGCTCGATGACGTGCGCGATGGTGTGCCCGTGTGCGGCGCCAAGCACGAGCGTCTGCAATATCAAAAGGTCCAGTGTGCCCTGGAGCAAGTCCGCTTGTAAGGGAGGTGCGCCTCGTTTCGCCATGTCGCTGGTTTTATACTCCCATAGATGATCTACTGCAAGAGATTTTCTCCCACGCTTAGACGCACGCCACGCAAGAAAGTCGCTCATCATGCCGAAAGCGACTCTCGGTAGACAATCTATGGGTTTCCGCCTGTAAGCTTTCCTGTCGCCGCTCCCCCGCAGCAAGCTTCCCCGCCCTCTGGTATGATTTGCACTGGAACAATGCGGCCTGATCGCATACCGCTCTTTCCACTGAACGTCGTCCTGCTCCCCGGCGCGGACCTTCCCCTGCACATCTTCGAGCCGCGTTATCTCGAAATGGTCGACCGCTGCCTCAAAGAGAAGTCAGAGTTCGGCGTTCTCTTGGCGCTCCCCAAAGGCGTTGCCCGCGTGGGTTGCACCGCGGAGGTCATCGAGGTCGTGAAGCGCCACGACGACCAGACCATGGACATTCTGACTGTCGGCCGCGAACCGTTCCGCGTACTTGAATTCTTCGACGAGAACCCGCTCGCCGAAGGACACGTGGATTACCTCGAAGACCGCGACACGCCGCCGAATCCATCTCTACGGCGCGAACTTGTCGAACTTTACGAAACCTGCCACACCCTCATCTTCGAGGACTATCCCAAGAACACCGATGCCGAGCAGTCGGCCCAAATCTCTTTCATCATCGCAGGCACGCTGCCGATGGATTTGCTCTGGAAGCAGCAAATCCTCGAGCTGCGCTCCGAATCAGACCGGCAGGAAAGACTCGTCGGGTATCTTCGCGCCTGGGCGCCGCATCTACAGAAGACAGGCGTTATGCGCCAGCGCGCCGGCGGCAATGGACATGGATTGAATTAGGATTCTGTGCGTCCCATTCGAACGGGGCGCGGAACGAGGCCTCATGACCGCGAGCATATCCATGCAGTCTTCAGCGCATCCGAGAGCTCGCACTCTCGGCGAGCTCAAACGCATCCCGGACTTTGACGCGCGCACCGTCTCGCGCTCCGTAAAAGCCGAAATGCGTCAGAACCTTCTGCGCATGATCGAGAAGAACGAACCGCTTTTCCCCGGCGTCCACGGGTACGAGGACACCGTCATCCCGCAAATCATCAACGCGCTTCTCTCGCGCCACAATTTCATACTTTTGGGCCTTCGCGGCCAGGCCAAGAGCCGCATCCTTCGCGGATTGGCTCAGTTCCTCGACCAGGAGATTCCCGTGGTGGCCGGCTGCGAAATCAACGACGACCCTCTGCGCCCGATCTGCCGCGCTTGCCGCGAGAAAATCGCCACCGAAGGCGACAACACGCCCATCGCGTGGATGCCGCGCGATCACCGTTATGTAGAAAAGCTCGCAACGCCCGACGTGACCATGGCCGACATCATCGGCGATGTTGATCCCATCCGCGCCGCCCGTGGCGGCCGCGATCTTTCTGACGAACTCACCATCCATTACGGCCTTCTCCCGCGCGCGAATCGCGGCATCTTCGCGATCAACGAGCTTCCCGACCTCGCGGGAAAAATTCAGGTTGGCTTGTTCAACATCATGCAGGAAGGCGACATCCAGATTAAGGGCTACCCTCTGCGCCTTCCTCTCGACGTCCTTCTCGTCTTCACTGCAAATCCGGAAGATTACACCGCGCGCGGAAAAATCATCACTCCGCTGAAAGACCGCATTGGCGCGGAAATTCGCACGCACTACCCATCCACTCTCGAAGAAGGCATGGCCATCACCGCGCAGGAAGCCTGGGTCTCCCGCGACATCGGACGCAAAGTGGAAGTTCCCGCGTATCTCCGCAACGTGGTGGAAGAGATTGCCTTTCAGGCCCGCGAGGACAAGCGCGTGGATCGCCGTTCCGGCGTCAGCCAGCGGCTGCCGATAACAACTCTCGAAAGCCTCGTCAGCAGCGCCGAGCAGCGCGCCGCTCGCACCGGCGAAAAATCCGTCGTCGCGCGCATCGCCGATGTCTACTCCGCGCTTCCTGCCATCACCGGCAAGCTCGAACTCGAATACGAAGGCGAACTGAAAGGAGCCGACACCGTCGCCCGCGAACTGATTCGCACCGCTGTCGGCCGCGTCTTCAGCAAACATTTCGCTGAGGTGAATTTTCAGAGCGTGATTCAGTGGTTTGAAATCGGCGGCGAACTAAAACTCCCCGAGCTCGCCAGCACTTCCGATCGCTACCAGCAACTCTCGAAAATTCAAGGTTTGATGGAGCACATCGGCCGCCTCGGCGTTCAAGACCGCAAGGATGCCGCAAGCGCAGCATCCGCCGCGGAAATGATTCTCGAAGGATTGTGGGCACACCGCCGAATCGGCCGCAGCGAAGAACGCGGCTTCTACGCGGACAAGCCCAAGCAGCAGCCGGAGCAGCGCGAAAATCCCAACCGTCCGCCGCGCCGCCAATTTAACTGACGACCCGACAAAGGGTCGTCGTCCCGAGGAGCATCGCGACGAGGGAGCTTTTTTACGATGAGAGCGATTAAGGACCGCCCATGAAATTCATCCGCTACGGAAAATACGTCGGCGAACCGGCCGATGCCATTGACCTCGAAGAGCTCGTCAAACGCATGGGCGATTTTTTTCTGCAGAGCGGCTTCGAATCGCAATTCTACGGCGTCTCCCAAATGGATCCCGACCGCTCGATGGAAGCTCTCCGTGAAGCCATCCTGCGCGCGCTGCAGGATGGCGATTTGCTCCCTCCGGACGCGATGAGCGAAGAGCTCCGCGAAATGCTGCAAAATCCCGACGCGCAAAACAACCAAGCCGTCAAGGATTTCCTCGACAAACTGATGGAACGCCTCGCGCAGGAAGGCTTCATCAACCCTCAACAACCGCCTCAGGTCACGCCGCCCCCGCAAACTTCCGCGCGCGGACAGGTCGGTCAGCCTCACGAAAAACCGCCAGAGGCACGCTTTGAAATCACGGACAAGACCATAGATTTTCTCGGCTTCAAAACTCTACAGGATCTTCTCGGCTCGCTCGGCCGCAGCAGTTTTGGCCGCCATGACACGCGCGATCTTTCCACTGGCATCGAGTCCGGAGGCGTCTCTCGCCCCTACGAATTTGGCGACACGATGAATCTCGACGTAAGCGAAACTCTTTTCAACGCCGTCCGACGTCAAGGCGCAAAAGTTCCGATCGACATGACGTACTCCGACCTGATGGTTCATCAGTGCGAATATCACAGTTCTTGCGCCACGGTCGTTCTTCTCGATTGCAGCCACAGCATGATTCTCTACGGCGAGGACCGCTTCACTCCCGCGAAGCGCGTCGCCATGGCGCTCTCTCATCTCATTCGCACGCAGTATCCCGGTGATACGCTGAGCCTCGTCCTCTTTCATGACAGCGCGGAAGAAGTACCCCTCGGCGAACTCGCCCGCGTCCAGGTCGGCCCGTATTACACCAACACGCGCGAAGGCCTTCGCCTCGCACAGCGCATCTTGCTCCGTCAAAAGAAAGACATGCGCCAAATCATCATGATCACGGACGGAAAGCCCTCCGCCCTCACGCTCGAAGATGGCCGCATTTACAAAAATGCCTTCGGCTTGGATCCTTTCGTGGTCGGTCAGACTCTCGAAGAGGTCAACAAGTGCAAGCGCGCCGGGATCATGATCAACACCTTCATGCTTGCCAGCGATTACAGCCTCGTCCACTTCGTCCAAAAAATCACGGAAATGTGCCGCGGCAAAGCCTACTTCACCACGCCTTACACCCTCGGCCAGTACTTGCTGATGGATTACATGCGGCGCAAAACGAAGCAAATCCACTGATCATGCTCACCGCAGTGTTGCATGCGTGAGATCGTTGCATTCGCGCGCAGCGTCGCAGCACAAGGATGCCTCTCGTTCACTGCTGCGCTAAACTTGATTTATGGGAATCTTGAGGCGTCTTTCACGCTGGATCGGCACGGAAGGAACAATGACAAATATCGTTGCGGGAAATACTGCGCCTGAATTTTCGTTAAATGCACTCGATGGAAAGAAATTTGCTCTCAGCCAACTGCTCGTGCGCGGCCCTGTGGTTGCGGCTTTCTTCAAAATCTCCTGCCCCGTCTGCCAATTCACGTTCCCTTTCCTCGAACGCATCTACAAACGGTACGGCGGCGAAGGTGTGACGTTCGTCGGCATCTCGCAAGATGACGCCCGCGCCACGAAAAACTTTGCCAAGGAATTCGGTATTACTTTCACGATGTTGCTCGACGAAAAGCAAAAAGGCTACCCCGTTTCGAATGCCTACGGCCTCACCAATGTTCCCACGATCTTTCTAGTTGAGACAGACGGCACCGTGAAAATCAGTTGCATGGGTTTCGACAAGACAGACTTGGAGGCAATCGCCGCCGCTCTCGCCGAGCGCAAACAGATCGCCCCGGCCGCGCTTTTCCGCCCAGACGAATCCGTTCCTGCCCACAAACCTGGATGAGGTTCGAAAAACTAGGTCCGGTCCGGACCTACTCAGAAGAAAACGGACTGCTGCTTTCGCGTTCTACTCCGCTTCTTTTTCCAGCCATTTTTTCTTGTGCTTGGCCGGACGTGCGCGCTTATCCGCAATCACACGCGTGGCCCCAGGCGCAATTCCGGACTTGCGTGCCGCGCGTCTCGCCTCTACGCCCACATCCAGAATTTTCTTTTTTCGCCTCTTCATCGTTTTTTCCGCGCACGCATGGCACGAGTTGACTTCCGCAGTCTAAGGATCGCTCGCGCTAGAAACTGAATCGTGCTTGCAACTCGATCTCGCGGTTCGACGTCGGAGAAGAAAACGGCCGTCCAGCAAGGGAATTCGCCTGTCCAAAAAGCGGCGAACTCAAATTCCCAATCGGGGTCCCCAAGTTCACGTTGTTGAATATATTTCGCACATTCACGCTAAACATGAGGTTGTATCGCGAATTGGACGCGCCGCCAAACATGCCGCCTCTTCCCGGACCGCCACCATGTCCCTCACCGCCACCACCTGGACCGCGTCCAAACGTGCCTCCGCCCATCGGCCCGCCCCCGCCGATCGCTTCTTTCTTCTGTCCAAAACCGAACGTCTTGCTCAGCCTCAGGTTCAATGAAAAACGCCCCGGCCCGCTAGCGTCGTTTATTGCTATCGGGGTAAATGACTGTCCTGGCACAGGAGCCAACAAGAAGCAACCGTATGCGGTCTGCACCACATTCGTCGTTGCGGCGCTCGGGCAGGCGGTAGACGCAGGGCGCGTATTAAACGCGGCATTTCCATAAACATCCTGTCCCGTGATGATATCAAAGGGAATTCCGGAGCTCGCGATTAAAAAGGGACTCAACCGGAAGCCGTGTGGTCCTCCAAATGTCCCGCCGAAAAAGAGCCGCTGGCGAGTATCAAATGCTGCACGACCGTAATCCTCCGACACGTTGAATGGGTCCGAGGGAACGCTCCCTGCGCCGGCAGTATCACTGTTCGCGTAATTCAGTGTGTAATAGCCGAAGAGCGATAAATCCTGAACGAATCCGTGCTGCGTCGGAATGCGAACGCTGCCATTCACAATCAGCTGGTTCTGCTTGAAGACGCCTTCCGACTGGTATTGATAGAGAATCTGGCTGGGCACCGGAGCTACAGCCTGCCCCGGCGCAACTGGGTTCGCGTTGATGAAATTCGTATAAAACTGATGGTCGCCGCGAGAATTTAAGTAAGTAACGGACAGGTTCGCAAACTTTGAAAGCTGGCGCTCCAACGTCACTCCCGCCTGCATGATATACGGAGTCCGCAAATTTGGATTGGGCTGGTAAATCGTCTGTGAGGACGCCGTTGTCGGTGGAAACAACGGATTGCTTGGCAACACAGCGCCGTTCGGTTCAAAGAAAGCTGGGTTCTGTATCAAGTATTGCTGCTGGATCACGCCGTTCTGGAGCTCCTGCCGCAGAACCAGATTTTCGGTGAATCGGTCGTAGAAAATGCCGTATCCCAGCCGCAGTATGGTTTTTGCTGACTTGTTTTTTCCGTTGCCGTCGATGCCCCACGCGAGGCCCACTCGCGGCGCAAGATCCGCATGGTCCCCGAGATTGTTCTGTGTTTCGTAGCGAAGTCCAAAGCTCAGTGACACGTTTGGCCGAAGCCGGTAGTCATCCTGCACAAAGAGTGCCCCGTCCAGCCAATTGACGCTGGCGGCCGCCGTTCCGGCCGGATTGTAGTTCAACGAGTAGTAGCTCGCCCCCCCGCCGTTTGCGATGGCCGTAGCCATATTTTGTGGAGTATTGCCAGACGCCAGCGCTTGCAAAGTGATTTGGTAAGCCGCGAGGCCCGTTATTGTTGGGCACGTGCTAGGGGGAGTCGGTACGTTGCAACCACTAACGGTCGGATCGACTCGGGAGCCAAACGAATAGGACCCGTTGAAGGCGGCATTCGAGGCGCTCGCATCCGTCGTATCGCGCAAGCGTCCGCCAATTTTCCAAGCATGTTTGCCATGCGTATAGTAGGTGGTGTTCTGCACCTCGTAGCGGTTCTGCGTGTCGCTATTTATTCCGCTCGTGCTCCCGCCCGCGTTAAAGGCTCCTGCGACATTGATCGCCGGCGTGGCGTTCAGGGCATTCCCGTTCGCCGTCTCGTGAATGTACTGAAACCGCGTCTCATTGATAGTCGCCGCACCGATTGCCTGTGTGTCCGTAGCCTGCAGCGTGTTTTCCGTGTCGAGCAAATTGGTCGCGAGTGACGCCAGGTTAAAGCCACCGTTGCTGGGCAGATCATTGACTTCGTTATTTCGCCAATATTGGTAGCGCACGCTCAGCGTGTTGCTTTGCGTCAGCTGGTAGTCGAGCCGCGGGCTCAAATTAGTCCTCGTCCTCGGATTGGGCACTGCGTCGCTGAAGGGTTCGATCTGAAATGTAGTCGGATTGACGATCTGTGCGCTTACGACGGACAGATCATTGATGTCCCTCCGCTCGATATTGAAGAAAAATGAGGCCTTCTTGCTCAGCGGCCCGCCCACGTTCGCACTGTACTGCGTTGTATAGTATCCAGGCGGCTGCGTGCCCGCAGGCAAGTGTTCAAAGGGGTTCCGCGCATTGAACGCCGCCGTGGTTCCCTCCACATAAAACTGTCCATGAAACTGGTCGGTGCCGGGCTTCGTCAGAATCTCAATTCGCCCATAGCCCAGTTTGTCGTATTCCGACGAAAATGGATTTTGATTGATGCGAATCTCTCGAATGGAGGCCTTCGGCGGCAGCTGCCCAGCCGTAAAGCCATCAATATAAATCTGCCCGCCATTGGGACCTGCCGAAGGCCCAGCCAGCGCTTGCAACTCGGATTCTAATTCATCCGGATCATCGGAAAGCGATTCAAGATCCTTCCCCTGCATCACAATCGCGCCTGCGTTGTTTCCCGGGTTCACGTCCACCTTTGTCGTCGTGTCCGTGACCTCGACCTTCTCCTCTTGCACCTCGATGGTCAGAGAAACATTTAATTTCTGGGCCTGCCCAGCGGTTATCTCGACGTCCGCTTTGTCGAACGTCGTAAACCCCGTGGCAATCACTTTTACGTCGTACTTGCCAGGAGCCAATCCTGTCACTTCGAATATGCCGTCCCGGTTCGTCGTCGCCGTGTTGGACGCGCTTGCGGTTGAAACAAGCACCGTCGCATTCGCGATCGCTGCGCCAGACGGATCCGTCACCTGCCCGCGCAACGTTCCCGCAGCCGTCTGCGCTTGGGATGCAAATCCCGCCGTGGCTGCCATCAAAAGCACCGCCACAAGGACAATCCAACGATACGTAGACCGAAAGCTCATTCCTTCTCCTGACTTAAGATCATTTTTTGTAGCTGGCGCACTTCAAGGTGCCGCATCTCCAGACGGAGCGCCGCTCATGGTCCACGGTGTGAGGATGCTGGACGCTCCGCCCTTCGGCGAAGCCTGAAGGATGGGTTCCACTCCGGCAAGCAGCGTGATCGCCGTCACGCCATTCTCCCGTGTCCCTTCTGTCGTCACGATCATCACTGCATCGCCCTTCTGCAAATCCGCAAGCGTGGACGCAGGTATTCGGCTGAGCATCTGTTGCAGGTCGCCGCCTCGTGCTCCGCCTCCGCCGGCCCTTGCTGCGCCTCCCGGACCGCCCGCTTGACCGCCTTGACCACCACTGGCTTGACCGCCCGCAGACGCTTCCGCAGGCTTCGGTGTTGGACTCGCGCCCGCCGCGTTCCCTCCGGCTGCTGCCGATGCATCCGGCGGCGTGCCCTTTAGCCGCATCGCAATGCCCTGCGCAATCATCGGAGGCAGTTTGCGAAGCTGCGCATCAGCGCCAATTTTCACGGTCACCGGCTTCTTGGTGACCAAATCCATGACAGTGATCGTTCCAGCACCTGAATCGATCTCATTAATCGTTCCCGCGATATTGCGAAAAGTTCCCGAGACGACTTCGTCCGCGGTGAGCGCGGCGCCATCCGGGCTGCGCGTGCCTCGCGCGCGCAATTGGTCGCCTACTTTGATCTGCTCGATCGGCGCGGGTTTTGCCTCGTCAAATTTCACGGAATCGGGAGCGTACCTGCGCACAACGGTCTGTTTCGAGATCTGGACGGTGACTTCTTTAGCCGCTCCGGTTGAGTTGGTCGAAACGGAGATTGTTTCGTTTGGCGCGTCGATTTTCGTCACCAGTCCGCCAACGCCGTGCCTCTGCCATTCCTCGCGCTCGTGCGCCTGTTTCGCGGCAATGTCCGTAGATTTCATCGCGATCACTGACGCGGCGAGCACCGTCTTGCCATCATCCGCCAACTTTCCGCGAACCAAAATGCGGTCGCCTGGCTGCAGTTCTGAAAGTTGAATCGGTGCCGCGTCCTTCAAATCCTTTTGCCCTGGCGCGATGCGAACCAATTTGGCGTCATCTTGCACCTGGATCGAAACCTCGGCCCCGGCATCTGTGGTCAACACAATCGCTTTTCCCGTGATTGTCTTGATCGTGCCAACCGGCCGCGCCACAGCACTCTGCGCTGCCTGCGGCGCTTGCTGCGCCGTCGCGTTAACCCCGCAAGCCGCAGCAAGCCCCATACACACAAAAACAGTTGTGATTCTTAAGCGCCTCGGGCGCCACTTTTCCCGCAATTCCATGGATGACTCCTGCAATCTAACGCGAAATGCAAACCCCGACCGGCTTCGCTTGGGAGGGTAATGCGGCAGACGCGCCATACCCTTTGCGTCACAGTTTAGACGTATCGGACGCCCCAAAATGTTACAAGAAATCTCGGCCCACAGCTGCCCAAGCTGGAGCGCTGATCCGGCTTCCCGCAGCGTTCCTCTCCTTGCATCGCTTTCGACCTGGTCCCAGCTGGGTGTGGTATGAGCGGTGCACCGATTCACGCGCTCATAGGATCCCCTAAGCGACTCGCCAGCTTCAGTTTTGTCGTTTCGGGAGGCCAACGGCTTCGGCGTCTCGTCCTCTGTGAACAGCGAAATTTCGAGGAAGTAGTTGACGGTACGTTCGGCCTTCCCTCAATACTCTCAAACCCAGCATGATTCCCCGCGTTGACGGCAACTGAAAAGACGCGGCCCTTCTCCAACGATTCCTTTCCTCGCAAGAAGGCCATCCGGGTGTACAATGCCGCCCGTTGGGGTATCTTGGGCAGCGGCCATGTCCTGAACGGCCGCCGAGAACCTCATCAATTAAAGTAGCGCAGGTTGAGGCCAATCATTTGCGAAAGCCCAAACACGAGGATGGTTTCGTTCGAGTGATCTCATTCCTTCCCGAGGGTACCGTATAGATTCCATGGCACCGGGCGGCGCAGGCAACTGCTCCACCCGGTCGTTCTGTGAAAAGACCAATTGAGAAATTTGGCGATAGAGGATTACGAGCATGGCTTTGCCAACGGACAAGCACTTCACGGCCCGCGTTATCGAGCGTAAAGACTTATCGGAGGACTTGTGGTTGACCCGCGTTGATCCCGGCGGCCCATTTGCATTTAAAGCCGGGCAGTACGCCACCCTGGGCGTGGATCACGAAGACAAGCGCATCGAGCGGGCCTACTCCATTGTCTCTTCCCCGTACGAAGAAGGTCTCGAGTTTTTCATCGAGCTCGTCCCGCAAGGCGCCCTCACGCCGCTTCTCTACAAACTTAAAGTCGGCGATACCCTGCTCTGCCGCAAAATCTCCAAGGGCCGCTTTACTCTCGATTTGAAAAGTGGCCGCACCAATCACCTTCTCCTCGCCACCGTCACCGGAATCGCTCCGTTCGTCAGCTACGTTCGAACTCTTTATAAGGATTGGAAAGCCGGCAACAGCCCCATGCCCGGCGAGCACAAACTCTTCTGTATACAGGGTGGAAGCCGCTCGTGGGAGTTTGGTTATCGCGAAGAACTCGAGCGCTTCGCGGCGGAAGTCCCGTGGTTCAAATACGTCGCCACTATCAGCCGTCCGTGGGAAGACGCCACGTGGAAGGGCCAAACCGGCCGCGTCGATGATCTCGTTCGCATGTATGTCAGCGAGTGGGGCTTGCGTCCGGAAGCTACCACCGGATATCTCTGCGGCCATCCCAGCATGTGCGAGAACGGCCAGGGCATTCTCACGCGCGCCGGCTGGCAAAAGGGTTCGATGTTCGAAGAAGTTTACTTCATCCCGGGCAAAGAGGCCGGAGCCGAGTAAAGCGGCGCCGAATCGAACGGCAATTTGTTTGCAGCTCTTACGTTCGAATTGGGTGTAGAATGCCGCGCGGCCGGGACGAAACGAGCATCGTGGTCGAGTTCGGAAGGATCGGAAGAAGTTCGGAGGAAGGTTCATGATTGTCGGAGTGCCACGAGAAAGCTTTCCTGGAGAGCGGCGTGTGGCAATGGTGCCCGCCGTAATTCCGAGCCTCACGAAAGCCGGGCTGGAAGTTGTCGTCGAAGCGGGAGCGGGAAAAGAAGCCGGGTACTTGGATGCCGACTACGCGGCCAAGGGCGCGAAGATTCTTCCCACGCGCGCCGACGTTTTTGCCGCCGCCGATATCGTCGTTCAAGTCCTCTGCTACGGTTCGAATGACCGGACCGGCAAAGCCGACGTCCCGCTTTATCGCCCGAATCAAACGCTAATCGGGTTCTTGCGTCCCCTGGGTTCTCTTGAAACCATTCAAGAGATCGCCTCGAAAGGCGTCACCGCTTTTTCGATCGAATTGATGCCGCGCACCACCCGCGCGCAAAGCATGGACGCGCTCTCTTCAATGGCCACCATCAGCGGGTACAAAGCGGTCCTGATCGCCGCAGACACGCTCCCAAAAATTTTCCCGATGCTCACCACCGCAGCCGGAACCATCACGCCCGCCCGCGTTTTCATCATCGGATGCGGCGTCGCCGGCCTGCAAGCCATCGCCACAGCACGCAGGCTCGGCGCGGTTGTCTCCGCCTACGACCTCCGCCCAGCCGTAAAAGAGCAGGTCCAGAGCCTCGGTGGACGCTTTGTCGAGCTGGCCATTGAAGCGAAAGACGCACAGGATGCGCGCGGTTACGCCACGGCGCAGGGCGAGGATTTTTACAAGAAGCAGCGCGAACTCCTGGGAAAAGTGGTCGCGGAAAGCGATGTCGTCGTCACGGCCGCGGTAATCCCCGGTAAAAAATCCCCGATTCTCGTAACCAAGGAAATGGTTGCGGGAATGGCTCCGGGCTCGGTGATTGTGGATCTAGCCGCCGAGCGCGGCGGCAACTGCGAATTGACGCGCGCCGAAGAAAAAATCGTCGAGCATGGCGTAACCATCATCGGCTCCATCAATCTGGCCAGCACGGTTCCCTATCACGCCAGCCAAATGTACGCCAAAAACGTCGCCACGTTTCTTCTCTACATGGTGAAAGAAGGCAAGCTGCAAATTAATCCGCAGGATGAAATCGTCCGCGAAACGCTTCTGACCCAGGGTGGAGAGATTGTAAGCGCCAGGCTTCGCGAAATTTACAAACTGCCGGCGCTGGCTGCGAAATCTTAAGGAGGCATGGATGCCCGCGGATTTTATTTCGAGTCTCTTTGTGTTCGTCCTATCGGCATTTTTAGGCCTGGAGCTCATTAAACGAGTATCTCCGCTCCTGCACACTCCGCTCATGTCCTTGACGAACGCGCTCGACGCCATCGTCGTCGTCGCGGCCATCATCATCGCCGGCCGCCACGAGACGCGTCTCGCCACCATCCTCGGCCTGATCGCTGTCGCGGCCTCGTTTAGCAACATGGTCGGCGGCTTCGTCATCACCGACCGTATGCTGAGCATGTTCAAGACCGGCAAGGCGGCGAAAAAGTCATGACCCCCGCCGACACGCAGCAGCTCATTGATTTCACATACATCGCCGCAGCCATCGGCTTCATTCTGGCCATCAAGTGGCTCGGCTCCCCGGTCTCGGCCAAGCGCGGTGTAATCGTCGGCGAAATCGCTTCGGCCGTCGCCGTCATCGCCACCCTCTACGACCCGCAAGTCAGCGAATACAAGTGGATCATCATCACGCTCATCATTGGCGCCGCTGTCGGCGTGCCCCTCGGCATGGTGAAGATGACCGCGGTTCCTCAGCGAACCGCTCTGAGCCACGCGTTTGGCGCTCTTTCCGCCGCTCTCATTGGCATCGCGGAATACTACGTCTCCGCTCCCCATGTGCCCAAATTTCAGATGGCCGAAATCGGCCTCGAAGTGATCATCGGCTCGCTCACCTTCACCGGCAGCTTGATTGCCGCCGGCAAGCTGCAGGAAATCCTCCCGCAGCGCCCGATCACCTATAAAGGACAGAACTACGTCAGCTTGACGGTTCTCGCCGCCGCTCTTGGGCTCGTTGTGGCTCTCGTCATTCATCCCGAGATGACGTTCCTCTTTCCCATCATGATCGGCGTGGCCCTGATCTTCGGGATCATGCTCGTGACCCCCATCGGCGGCGCGGACATGCCCACCGTCATCTCTCTCTTGAACTCCTACGCGGGCTTCTCCGCATCGCTTCTCGGCTTCGTGCTCAACAACAAAGTCCTGATCGTTGCCGGCGCACTCGACGGAGCCTCAGGCTTCATCCTCTCCGTGATCATGTGCAAAGCCATGAACCGCTCCTTCACCAACGTGCTCTTCGGCGCCTTTGGTCAGGTGCAAGCCTCCGCCGCAGGCGCCAAAGAAGAGCGCGCCGTCAAGAGCGCCACTCCGGAAGATGCCGCGGCTATTCTTGGCGCTGCCAACACCGTAGTCATCGTTCCTGGATATGGCATGGCCGTTGCTCAAGCCCAGCACAAAGTCCGCGAACTCTACGATATCCTCACCAAAAAAGGCATCGACGTCCGCTTCGGCATTCACCCCGTCGCTGGACGCATGCCCGGCCACATGAACGTCCTACTTGCCGAAGCAGACATTCCCTACGACAAGCTGATGGAGATGGATGTCATCAACGGCGACCTCCCGCAAACGGATGTCGCCCTGGTCATCGGCGCCAACGACGTCACCAATCCCGCCGCCCGCACCGATCAAAGCAGCCCCATCTTCGGCATGCCCATCATTGACGTGGACAAAGCTCGCACGGTCATGGTCATCAAGCGCAGCATGGCCGCCGGCTTCGCCGGTATCGACAACCCCCTCTACTACCTCGACAACACCATGATGCTCTTCGGCGACGCAAAAAAGTTCGTCGGCGACATCGTCCGCGAACTTAGCGGCGGCGGCGGCCACTAATCGGCACCAGTCATTGACTGCTTGGCCCACCCGGCGCTGTAACTCTTGGTAGCAGGTTTTTCAGGCGTGCGTGTTTTGACTTTTCCATCCATTTCGCGAGCTCGACCCCAGCAATCTGAGATTGACAGGAAAGAGCGGCGGCCCTATGGTCTTGCGTAGACATAAACCTGAAATCGAAGATCCCGACCAGACGTAAGCGAAAGCGAAGAAGCTGTGGAAGTGGAGGTGCCCTCCCGTTCGTTCGAACTTTTCCAAACCAGGCAAGTCCCAGGGCCAAATTTTCCGATAATGCGAGCAAACACGCCCGCAGGCCAGCCAGGGTGCGAAAGGAGAATTCCAATGAGGAGACATGGGATCACGCTGGTATCTATTTTTGTTTTCGTTGGGGCGGTGGTGATTGCGTCGTGTGCGAAACCCTACCACGAGGAAAACGAACGCTACGTGTTCGTGGCCACGAATATTAACTTGCCGTACTGGCAGGAGGCCCAGGCAGGGTTTCTGGACGCGGCCAGAGTGCTCGGCGTAAAGGCTGAACTCGTCGGTCCGGCGACCTACGACCCAGACGCAGAGGTCGGAATATTCCGCCAAGTCGTGGAACAGAATCCCGCCGGAATCTGCCTCTCCGCGGCGCGCCACGAGATTTTCCAGGCAGAGATTGACAAGGCCGTGGACCAGGGCATCCCGGTGATTTGCGTGGATTCGGATGTGCCGAATTCGAAGCGCATTCTGTACATCGGAACGGACAACTTCAAGGCCGGCGTAGAGAGCCTCCGGCGGATTGCCGCGCTCCTCGCAAGCAAAGGGAACATTGCGGTGATCACGATTTCGGGACAGCGTAACATCGACGATCGAGTGGCCGGCGTGGCGGACGCGCTGAAGAATTTTCCTGCTCTCAAGCTGACAAAGATCCTGGATGACAAGGGCGACGCGCGAAGCGCGTTTGACCAGGTCTCCGAACTCATACAAAAGAAAGAAAAAATAGACGGAATTATTTGCTTGGAGGCGACAGGGGGTTCCGGCGCCGCCGGAGCGGTGCACCGCTTCAACTTGGATGGCAAGCTGCCCATCGTGGCCTTCGACAACGATCCGGAGACGCTTGATTGGATCGACCGCGGCGTCATTACCGCCACGATCACGCAAAAGCCCTACGTCATGAGTTACTACGGGCTAAAGTTCCTCGACGACCTGCACCACAACGCGGTGCACCAATTCAAGGACTGGCGCACCGCCCTCGCGCCGCCGATGCCCACGTCCGTGGACACTGGTACGGTGGCTCGTGGACAAAAGTAATCTCAGGTTCTATCGCGAGGCTCTGGCTGAACACCCCAAGCCGCTGTAGAGATTACATAACCGATGCGTGCGTCTTGTGCGGCTCGTTGTTGGCAAGCCGCGCCGGGAGTCCCCGGGGCGGGTGCTTACCGCGACTGGAACAGCCAGTACTGGCTGTCCTTTTCCCTGTTCCACGAGCCACGACTCGCAAGTCACGGGGTTCTCTTGTCCGCGCGCTTGGACTACAATGTCCGGCGAAGTCGGGCGAATTGCTGTGGAGGGACTATGCGTGCCGATCGAGTGGAAGTTTCCTGGGATGGCGGGAAGTCGGACTGGCTGGTTCGCATTCAAAGCGGCGAAGAAGTGATCCGGCGTCATTGCAAAGCGCCGAAAGATGCGGACGAGAAAACGCTTCGCGCGAAAGCCGAAGAAACCGTAAAGGACGAGGGCTACGAAGCCAACGCCGCGGCAGTAAGTATTCGCCGGTAGTTGGCTCGCAGAACGGGGCTGGGCTCGCGGCCGCGGAACGCGGTCCATTGGACATCTATTTCTGGAGTGTTAAAATCCAGAGTGCAACCACATGCCACCAAAAACACTCTACGAAAAAATCTGGGATTCCCACGTCGTATACGAAGAGGCGGGTAAGCCCGCGCTCATTTACATTGACCGGCACCTCATCCATGAGGGCACGTCGCCGCAGGCATTCGCGGGCCTGAAGGCGGAGGGGCGCAAAGTACGGCGCCCCGATTTGACGTTTGCCGTGATGGACCATTCCGTCCCGACCACCGAGAAAGACCGCACGCTACCTATCATTGATACAGACGCCCGGCTGCAGTTTGAAGCGCTGGAGAAGAATTGCCGCGAAACCGGCGTGCGGCTCTTCGACATGAACAGCCGCAATCAAGGCATCGTGCACATCATCGGGCCGGAGCTGGGCGTGACGCAGCCAGGTCAGACGATTGTGTGCGGCGACAGCCACACTTCGACGCACGGAGCTTTTGGCACGCTGGCGTTTGGAATCGGGACGAGCGAAGTGGAGCACGTGCTGGCGACGCAGTGCCTGGTGCAATCGCGCAGCAAGACGCTGCATATTTTAGTGCACGGCAAGCGTCCGCGCGGGGTAACAGCGAAAGACATCATTCTTGCGATCATCGGGAAGATTGGCATCAGCGGCGGTACAGGCCACGTTGCCGAATATGGCGGCGAAGCCATCCGCGATTTGAGCATGGACGGCCGCATGACCGTCTGCAACATGACGATTGAAGGCGGCGCGCGCGCCGGCATGATTGCGCCGGATGAAACGACGTTCTCCTATATGGAAGGGCGACCGTTTGTGCCGCGCGGCAAAGCGTTTGAGGAAGCGGTTGCGGGCTGGAAGAAGCTGACGAGCGACGAAGGCGCGAAGTTTGACATGACCGTCGAGCTCCAAGCGAAAGACATCGCGCCGCAAGTGACGTGGGGCACGAATCCGGGCATGGTGACGAGCGTGACGGGACGCGTGCCGGAACCGGGCTCTTTCCATGATCCGAACGATCAGAAGGCCACCGAGAGCGCGCTGAAATACATGGGCCTGAAAGCCGGCACGCCAATCGTGGACATTCCGGTGGACAGAGTGTTCATCGGGTCCTGCACAAATTCGCGGCTGGACGATCTGCGGGCGGCGGCGCATCTTGTAGCGGGTAAGCATGTTGCGCACAGCATCAAGCAGGCGCTGATTGTGCCCGGCTCGCGCGGAATTAAGGCGCAAGCCGAAAAAGAAGGCCTCGACAAAATTTTCCGCGAAGCAGGCTTCGAGTGGCGCGACGCGGGCTGCAGCATGTGCATCGGCATGAACGCCGATGTCCTCCCGCCGCACGAACGCTCTGCGAGCACGTCCAACCGCAATTTCGAGGGCCGCCAGGGCAAGGATAGCCGGACGCACTTGGTCAGCCCAGTGATGGCCGCTGCGGCGGCGATTGCAGGACACTTTGTGGATGTGCGGTCCCTAGACGTCTCTTCTGTTGAATGAACTGGATTTCGCAAAAAGCGTTTTGAGATTCTGAGGAGCGCGAATCGAATGGAACCGTTTAACACGCACACAGGCATGGTCGTGCCGCTGGACCGGGTCAATGTGGATACCGACCAGATGGTGCCAAAGCAATTCCTGAAGGCGTTGACGCGGCAAGGATTTGGCCGGATCTTGTTCTATGACTGGCGCTATTTGCCGGGCGAGAAACCGAATCCCGAATTCGTGCTGAATTTTCCGCGCTACGAAGGCGCATCGATTCTGTTGGCGCGGCATAACTTCGGCTGCGGATCGAGCCGGGAACATGCGCCCTGGGGCGTGAAAGACTATGGTTTCCGTGTGATCATCGCGCCGAGCTACGCGGATATTTTCTATAACAACTGTTTTAAGAACGGAATTCTGCCGGTGTCGCTGAGCGAGGAGCAGGTCGAGGAACTCTTCCAGCGCACGGAAAAAGAAGAAGGCTACATGCTGACGGTGAATCTGCCGAATCAGACCATCGCCGACAGGCATGGCTTGATGTTCCGGTTTGATTTGGCGCCATCGCGCAAGGAAGTTCTGCTGCAGGGGCTCGACGATATCGGCACATCTCTCCAGCACGAAGCGGACATCACCGCCTACGAAAAAGCCCACGCCGCAACGGCCACGATGTACGAGGCGGTAGACGTAAAGAACTACGCCAACGGCCGCTGACAGCGAATTTTCTTTATACGGGCACGATATATCGTGCCCCGCGGCAGCAACCCGATTCCGCCGAGGCCCTCAAGCAATTTCTCCCATGGGTTCGGGAGATTCCGGCGCGGCGGGCGGACCGAGCAACTCCGCGATCAAAATGCCCGCCAACACAAACGCCGCTCCTAGCAGCGCGCGGTTACCTAACCTCTCGCGCAACAAGATGTAGGAAGTGAGTGAAGCAAAAACCGGTTCGAGCGTAAATAGAATCGCCGCGTGGCTGGATGTCGTGTACTGCTGCGCCCAGAGCTGGAGCGAGAAGGCCACCGCAGTCGCCAGTACCGCGCAGATGGCAATCCCCAGAAGCGATTTTGCCTGCCAACCGAAACGCGCCTGCTGCCAGCCTGCCGCAGAAGACAGGCCGGTCGCGAGCCACGCCAGAGCGGCGCAGGCGGCAACCTGGAGCACGCTGAGCGCGGCAACTGAGTGCCGCCGAGTATAATCCCCAACCAGAATGATGTGCATGGCGTAGAGCCCCGCAGCGAGGAATGTGAGGAGATCGCCGCGATTCAGATGGGAGATACCCTCGGCGGGGACAGTGAGGAAATAGAGGCCGAAAACAGCGGCGAACACGCCGCAATAGACCCAGAGAGTGAGGCGGCGTCCCCAGAAAATGCCGAGAAGCAGCGGAACCATGACGACGCTGGAGCCGGTGACGAATCCGGACTTGGCAGGGGTGGTGTACTGCAGTCCGGCGGACTGAAAAGCGTAGCCTGCGAACATGAAGAAGCCCAAGGCGGCGCCGGCGAGGAGCTCTTCCCTCTTCAGGGTGCGAAAGACGTGCGGGCGGAACGCGGCCATCAGGAGCGCGGCTAGTGTGAATCGAACGGCAAGAAAGACGAAGACGGAAGAATAGTCGAGGGAGTTTTTGACGACGACAAATGTCGCGCCCCATAGCAAGCTGCAAACGGCCAGGGACAGATCGGCGCGGAAACGTTTGGTCATTCCTTCATGATTCCTCGACTAGACCGGATAATTCGTCCGCAAAATAAAAAACGGGGAAGGCCTGGCGGCCTTCCCCGTTTTTGCGGCGAGCGAAAGTAAACTCGCCGGAAGAGATTAGAACGTCACCCGCAGACCGAACTGCATAGCCCGGGGGAAGTTGCCCTGCGAACTGATGACACCAAAGCTGCTCGCCCCGGCTGTGGGATCGAGGCTTGGATTATAAAACACAGGGTGATTGAAAACGTTAGTTACGACGTACTCGAATTGGGTGGCGATGCGTTCGGTGATCTTGACGTTTTTCACCAAGCGCATGTCCACATTCCAATACATCAAGCCGCGCACCGCGCCGACGCCGCCAGTTCCGGTGTCCAGACCGAGGATCGGATTGCGAACCGTGGCGAAGAGGGCTGTTGGGTTGGCAAAGATGTTAAATGCGGCCGGACCAGCATTGGCGTAAAGCCCGGAACCTCCCGGGTGTGCTCCGGTGAAGATGCACTGCTCGTTGTCGAAGAAGTTAGCGCCATCTGCCGGCACCGAAGGATTGAGCGTCAGTATTCGTGCCGCAATACACCGGCGCGCCGCTCCCGATGGCCAAGACTGGCGACAAAGACCAACCACCGGCAACGCGGCCGATGAAGCCCTGCTGACCCTTGTACCAAGGATCATCCAAAATGGCGTAGGCGTTGTAGACGAACTTCCGGTCGAAGTTCTGCACCCCATACATATTGCCGAGGTTGAAGGGATCGTTCGGCGTGTACTCGCTGGTGGCCTGGACGAAAGCGCCTGTGCCCAGAGCCTTGCTGTACGTAAAGTTCTGCTGCAGGGTGATTCCATGCCAATTGGTGATCTTGAGGGAAACGAAGCCAGCATTGTAGTTACCGTAGCCGTTGCTGACATTGTCTCCCACGCCGCTGGAGAGCTGTCCATTGGCACCAAAGGGCGAAGTGTAGAGAGGACTATTCAGCATGCTGCGCTGGAAGTTAAACCCGGGCTTCGTCGTGCCGCCGGGTCCGCCCCCAATTCCGCCCTGATCCAGAGCCGACCACAAGCTCCAAACCGCTTGGTTTTGCAAGTTGCCGAACTGCTTGGAAACGACAGCAGCGGTGCAGTTTGCAAAGCCGGTGCAATAGCCGGTTCCGGCAAGCGCGGTCTCAAAGAACGGCTGCGCGGCAACGGTGGTACCGGCAACGGTAGCACTGTTGCAAACGTTGTAGGATGTGGCGCAGCCCATGGCTTGCTCGATGGCCGCGTATGCACTCGCAAACGTCTGGCCGCCCAAGGTCATCATGTACGGCACGGCGTTGATATTGACGGGCTGATATTCGTGGGTAATTTTCCGGCCAATGTAGCCCACTTCGAGGAGGAATTTATTGCCCAACTGTCTCTGGATGGTGAGATCAAAAGAATCCACGACGTTAGGACGGAAATTCGGGTCAAGAGCTTCGCCTGCGGCCGCCGAGACGTCGTTCACGCCCGGGAAGGTCGGCTGGGGAAGCGTTGGTGAAGCAGCGGGCAGCGGAGCGGTGTTGCCATCAACACCGATGCGAAATGCGTTCGCGACGGTGGGGTTGGTTGGGCCGCAGGCTCCCGACGAGAATGCTTGACGACACTGGACAGGTTGGATAAGTCCGGTACCCAGCAGAGGCACGAGGACGAGATCCACGCCGTTCAGACGCCCGTAGACGCGACTATAGCCGCCTCGGACAACGGATTTATTGCCGCCGAAAAGCTTACCCATCCAGCCATCGGTGATGTTGGGGTTCCAGGCAGCGGCGACGCGCGGGCTGAAGGAACCGTAGTAGGGCAGATATGGATATTTCTGGCCGCCTCCGGTGTTGCCCACGAGTGCAAAGCCAACCTCGGGATTGTAGACCTGGCCATTCAGAGCAGCGGCCTTGCGGGCATTGATGTAGGCATTGAAGTTGAGCTGCTGACCGGCCTGGTCCACCAATTCAATCTGCCGGCCCAGAGCTTCGGTCGGGGGCATTTCGAGCGTCCAGCCCAGGCCGTAAGTCAAGGTAAAGGAGGGCTTCATGTGCCAGGAGTCGCTCCAGTACACGTTATAGTAGGGAATGGTGCTCTTGTCCTCGGCGTGTGTGAGCGGCGGATTGAGTGCGAGATTGGCGCCAGCGCGCGTGTAGGCAATTTGCGAGTCCGTGACGATGCCCAGAACCGCGGAAGCGTCGCGGCCCCATGTCGCAGCACTCACGTTAGCAGGATTGGTGCTGGAGAAGTCAATGAGGCCTCCGCCAACGGAATCACCAAGCTGGTAGGTGGGTGTGTAGTTGATACCACCGCCGTTATCGGAGCGCTGGTGGTAGTCCCAGTTACGTTGATAGGCGCCGCCGAAGGTGAATAGGTGGTTGCCCTTTAGCATGGTGAGGTCGTCGCGGAAGAACTTGTCCTGACCATCCCAGAAACGCGTGCGGACGTTCTGAGTATTCACGTTATATGGCGTGAGGGCCGATGTGGTCTCGCCGAACGGTTCCAAGGCGCCACCGAGGCCGCTGATTTGCGGAGGACCTCCAGCAGCGTTCCATGCCCAGTAGTTACGCAGGTAGCTAAAGTGGAAGTCGTTGGTGGTGTTGGGGGTAATGTTGGTGGTGAGACCGGCGACATAATACCAAGGCTGCTGGGGACGGTTGGCAACAGAAGCGGGAGTGCCCAACGCATCACCTGGGAAAAAACCGCCTATGTCGGTTTGGCTAGTCGTCGTATTGAGCAGCTTGTAGTAGCGGTAGCTGCTGTTGAAATGCCATTTCGAGCCAAAGTCATGGTCAATACGGGCGACTCCGAAATTGGAGGTATAGGGAGTCGAGTAATTGGCTCTGAACGCCTGTTCGTTGACGCCATCGCAGTACTTCGAACCTGCGAAACTCAGGCAGGGGTTGCTGCCGGCGGGCGCATTAGGAAGCGGCATGAATGTGTTCCACATGGTCGCGACGACCGGGCTGATTCCCAGCCCCCGCGGGTCACAGGCGACGTTTCCAGCGGCGCCGCAGTTGGCGCCCGTCTTCATGTTGTAATTGATGCCGTTGAAGGCAAGGATCCCGGCGCGCATGTTCGCGGAAGGGACAACCCAAGTACCCGTCACCGACTTGTTCCAGCGGAAACCCTCGAAGTTGGCAAAGAAATAAGTCTTCCCGCCAAGAACGTTCTTTGGAATGATCGGACCGCCGCCGGCAGCACCGAAGCGATTGTAGTGAAAGCTGGGCAAGGCAGTTCCGCTTGCGTTGTTGTCCCAAGTGTTGGCGTTGAAATTGTTGTCCAGATAATACTCGTAAACGGTGCCATGCCAGGTGTTGGTGCCGCGCTTGGTGATGACCTGCACCTGTGCGCCAGCTGAGCTGTTAAAGTCAGCCGTCTGGTTGGCAGTATTGACTTTAAACTCCTCGACGCTGTCGAGAGGCGTCGGCATGACGCCCGTGGGCGCACCACCGATCGAATTGGCTACGATGCCGCCCGTCGGATCGCCGGCGAAGCTCGGGGTGTAGACCTGCATGCTGCCGTCCATATCATTTGTGTTCTGGCCGCCATCAAGCATGAAGCTGCTCTGGTCTACGACCGCTCCGGCCACGCTGCCATCGGGCGAGACGCCCGGCTGCAAGGTAACGAAAGTGGAGGTGTCCCGGCCGATGGAAGGCAGGTTCTCGAGGAGGGCGCCCCCCACGGTGTTGCCAACCGTAGCGTTCAAGGTCTGCAGCTCGGCGCCCGTGGTGACTGTGACTTCCACGGTCTCCGCAACCGAGCCGAGTTCCATAACGATGTTGAGGGTCAACGCCGCGCCGACGGTCACCTGCTGGTTGACGAGCTTGGAAACACGAAATCCCGTCTTGCTGACAGAGACGTTGTACGCCCCTGGGACGACGTTTGCGAAGAAATATCTTCCCGCTTCATTCGTTGCGCCAGTTCGCACAATGTTCGTCGCAGTGTCCGTCAGGGTGACCGAAGCACCCACAACGGCACCGCCGGACGGGTCCGTAACTGTTCCGGCCACCGTGCCGCTGCTGACGGCCTGAGCGAACAATGAGGACGGAGTCACAGCAAACATACAGAGCAACGCAGCTAGGAGCAGAGCCACTCGCTTACTTGACATTCAACTACCTCCTGGATGGGCCAAGGCAGCCCAGAACTTCATAATGAAATCAGACAAATGACGCTGACAGAAAAAACTCGAAGTTGAACCACACCCCGAAAAGCCATATTGGAGAACCTAGTGCAAATCAACTACCACAACCTCAAGAAAAGATAAACCGCGCAAATTCTAGGAATTATCTAAAGCGGACCTAAATCCATGGTTCCTTGATATATGCCGCTTCATATTCCGCTACAGGGTTTCATAGGCAAACGCGCAATTTATTCATGCGCCAAAGAAAACTAGACGAATCACCCCTATCAAGAGGGTGATTACATCTATGTCTTTTCTGGACAAACAAATATTGCTACAGCAACCCCTGCACAAGCTTATGGCCGCGTTATATAGTCCCGCCACCTATATTTGTCAATAAGAATTTGACCGACGAGCGATATAAATTTTAGATTCACTCGATGAAATTCACGGAGCGCAAAGTTCTGTCTCCACGGATGAGTTGTAGTACTCAGTCCGCCCTCGCCTGAAATTTTTCGAGAAACGATTTGTGATAGATTCAAACTGAGGGCGGTTTTGAGCCGAAATTTTCCAGGGCGGAGTCTGGGAGTTCTTTTCCTGCTTGCTGTCGTTCTGCCGCTGGAAGGGCAGTCCGAGCAGGGATACGTGGGCGCAGCAGCATGCGCAAAGTGCCACGCGGAAATCCATCACGAGTGGGCGGAATCGCGCCACAACAAGATGATGCAACCCGCGACGGAGCACAGCGTCAAGGGGGATTTTGCGCAGTCCAAAGTGGTGTTGCGCGGCTCAACTTACGTTCTACGGCACGGCCAGGGCAACTACTACATTACGGAGTCTAGTCTGACCGGCAAACCCTGGGAACACCACGTAGAGTACACACTCGGCGACAGGCGATTTCAGCACTACCTCACCACGCTGCCCGATGGCCGCATCATTATCATCCCCGCCACCTGGGACGAAATCCGCAAAATATGGGTGCACGATCTTGACATCCGCAACCCGGAAGAGGGTTCGGAAGGGCCCGTCCAGGTGTGGAACAAGTCCTGCTACTCATGCCACGTAAGCCGAGGGCAGAAGAATTTCGACTTGGACAACTTTCGTTATCATACAACGTGGCAAGACTTTGGAGTCAATTGCGAGAGCTGCCATGGCCCGGGAAGCGAGCACGTTACCAGAGCGAGCAACGCGAAAGTGATGGACGCGGACACACGCGCCAAGGTCAAAGAGGCCATCGTCAATCCTGCGCGGCTGGACGCCACGCGCAGCACCATGGTCTGCGCGCAGTGCCACTCCTTTCGAGACATCTACGCGGACGGCTTTAGAGCCGGCGGGAACTATTACGATTTCTTTCTGCCGGTGATGGAGTACCGCCTGCCGGCGTCCGAGGACCCTGCCTATTGGCCCGACGGGCGAACGCGATGGCTTTCGAACGAGGCATTCGGGATTATGGCAGAGCGAGTGTTTTCTGAAGGGAGGGGCTACGTGCGTCACCTGCCACTCCCGCCGCATAACATGAATATTGATCGGAATCCACAGGTTCGGCGGACAACAATGCGCCCTGTGCGCGGTGCCACAGGGCGATTGCGGCTGACGTCTCTGCGCACACCCATCATGGGCCGAAGAGCGCCGGCAGTTCCTGCGTTGAGTGCCACATGCCGGCCACGGTCATCAGCCTGAAGGCGCGAATCCGCGATCACGCGATGAGCATACCGGTTCCAGAAAACACGATCCGGCATGACGTTCCGAATGCCTGCAATCTCTGCCATCGAGACAAAGACGCCGAGTGGACGGTGCGGCAGATGACCGCGTGGTATGGCGACAAAACGCGCCAGAAGTTCATACGCCGAGCCGATGCCTTCACCGAAGCGAAAAAGGGCAATCCGGCGGCGATTCCGGAGCTGCTCCAGATCTTATCCGATCCGTCGGGAGGGCCTTGGATCCGCGCCAATGCGGCGGGTTACCTGGGCAATTTCCCAAATGATCCTTCGGCGTATGACGCGGTGCTCCATTCCTTTTCCGATGCCGAACCGCTGGTGCGCGCGACCGCGACGGCCGCAATAAAGCCTCGCGGGGCGCAGCGAGAAGCAGTGGCGGTTGAGCTGGTGCCGGTGCTCAGAGATCCAGTGCGCACCGTGCAGATGAGCGCCGCGATTGCGCTGGTGGCAATGGGAGTGCGGCCGTTTCCTGGCGAAGATGGCCAGCGTTTCGAGCGTGCGAAGGAACTCTACCGTGCGCGGGCAGAACTCAACTCCGACGATGCTCAACAGCAGCTCGCGGCCGGGAAATTCAACTTCCTCTCGGGTGACATGGACGGCGCCGTGGCTGCCTTTCGCGCCAGTTTGAAGCTCGACCCCACGATTCCCGCGCAATACTTTCTCGGGCGGTCTCTGGCCGAAAAAGGCGACTACCAGCCGGCGCGGCAGATTTTGAACGCCATTCCGCGCGACGACCCGCAATACGACACGGCGCAGCGATTGCTCGCCGAGATCGAAGTGAAGGATCGTGGTCAAACAGAGACGCCATCAGCCAGCAATGCGGACCAGAACAGTACGGATGCACAGGCAAAATTTCTCGACGGCCAGGACCTCTATCAAAAAGAATATTATGGCGCCGCGATGAAGGATTTCGAGCAGGCGCTGCAGCTCGCGCCTCAGGCAGCATGGGCGACAAAGGCGCAGAGTCTATCGCGCGATTTGCCTCGAGAAGCTGGGACGCACGGAGGAAGCCGAAGCCGCGATACAAGCGCTATCGGGAAAGTTGGACGCCCGGAACGACGTTGATCTGCAGCTTGCGTTTGTCGAGCTGCTCTACGAAACCGGGCGAGCGGAGGAAGCGCTGAAGCAGATTGACGCGGTGATCGCGGCTGCTCCGGCGACTCCCATGGCCCACCTCTGGCGCGCCAGGGTGCTGCTACAGCTTCACCGTACCGACGAAGCGGCGCGCGCGGCGGAAGAATCCATTCGCCTGCTGCCAGAGCTTCCACCGGCTCACAACCTTCTGCTCAGGATTTACCAGATGCAAGGTCGTACCAAGGAGGCGGCGGAACAGGCAAAATGGCTTCGCGACTATCAACAGCGCACGGAATCACGCTGATCCTGGCGCTCGCTGCCGCCGCCGGTGGAGTGCGAGCGCAGATTCGCTTCGAGGATACGGCTGGAAAAGCCGGGCTGAAATTCCAACTGCGCAACGGCGCAACCGGCGAATTTCACCAGCCTGAGCTGATGCTCGGCGGCGTGGCCGTCCTTGATTATAACAACGACGGCTGCATGGACATCTACTTCACCAACGGCGCCACCATGCCGGCATTGAAGAAGACCGGTCCCGAATATTCCAACCGCCTGTTTCGCAACAACTGCGACGGCACGTTTACGGACGTCACGGAAAAAGCCGGCGTCGCGGGCGAAGGCTATTCCATGGGCGTGGCCGTCGGCGATTATGACAATGATGGCTATCCGGATATTTTTGTCGCCGGAGTAAACCGAAACATCCTGTATCACAATCGTGGCGACGGCACTTTTGAGGATGTCACTGAGAAAGCGCACCTCGGCGGAGTCGATCCGCGTTTCGGCAAGCTGTGGTCGGTTTCGGCCGCCTGGGTTGACGTGGATAACGACGGCTGGCTTGATCTGGTCGTCAGCAATTACGTGCAATGGGACCCGCGGCTCGAGCCCCGGTGTGGCACTCCCGAAAAGCCGCTTTACTGTCACCCCAGCGCGTATCGCGACACTCCGAACCAGCTCTTCCGCAACAACCACGACGGAACGTTTACGGACATCACCGGATCTTCCGGGCTTGGCGCACAACTGGGCAAGGGCATGGGGCTGGCCGTCGCCGATTATGACGGCGATGGACTGATGGACATCTTCGTGGCCAACGATAGCGTGCCGAACTTTCTATTCCACAATCTGGGCCATGGAAAATTCGAAGAGGTCGGAATGCTCGCAGGCGTGGCGCTGGACGAAAACGGCCGACCCGTCGCCGGCATGGGCGCGGATTTTCGCGATTTCGACAACGACGGCCGTCCTGACCTGATCCTCACCGCGATGTTCAACGATACATTCCCACTGTTTCGGAACACCGGCAAGTCGCCCGCGTTCGAAGACGACACGGCGCGCTCGGGCATGGCGATCGCTACCCGCACGCTGACCGGCTGGGGTGTTGGTTTGTATGATTTCGACAACGACGGCTTCAAAGACGTGTTTACGGCGAACTCGCATTTCCCTGCGCTCGATCAATACCTCGGGCGCATCGGCGCTGCCGAATTCCCTGTTTCGCAACCTGGGCGATGGACGCTTCGCGGATGTTTCCAAAACAGCGGGAACCGATTTTCAGATTGCAGGCCAGTATCGGGGCGTGGCCTTTGCCGATTTCGACAACGATGGCCGGGTTGACGCGGTTGTAGCCAATGTGAATGGTCCAGCGCGGCTGTTCCACAATGTCACCTCGAATAGCGGGCACTGGTTGGCGCTGAAGCTTACCGGCACGCGCAGCAATCGCGATGGTATCGGGGCCAAAGTCGCCGTCACCCTTCCTAACGGTCGGAAGCTTTACAACCACTGCACCACGAGCGTGGGCTACGCATCATCCAGCGAGCCGCTGGTGCGCTTTGGCCTGGGCGAACAAACGGTTGTCAACGCTGATCCAGATCCAGTGGCCCAGCGGGCAGGTACAAGAACTTCATGACATAACGGCCAATCAGGTCTTAAAAGTTCGCGAACCCTAAGCGGCTCTGAATTAGTTTCGCAAGACGTGGGCGTATCCTGCAAACTGGAAAAGCGATTGTTACGAGAGCGAGAGTTTTACCAAGAGGCCAGCTCATCTGTTCGGTGAGCCCTGGAGCGGAAAAACTCCCCCGGCTCTCCCCCGCCCAGAGCGCTCGTCAAAATTTTCGCGTGCCACTCCTTGCGTGAGACCATGTGCCAATGTTGAGTGGCACAAAGCCACCGTCACATACAGATCAGCGAGCACCAATAGAATGCATGCCGAAATTCTTTCGATCGACATCGAGTAAGTAAGGAACGCCGGTTAGTTCTTTTGATATACGGTACGTCCGCCGACGACAGTTTGCAGGACAGTGACTTTGGTGTACTGCTGCGGCGGTATCTTGGTCAGATCGTCGGAAAGAATGATGAAGTCGGCGTATTCCCCGGCTTTCAACTCGCCCTTCTTCCCTTCCTCGAATTGCGCGTAAGCAGAGCCGGATGTGTAGGCGCGGATACAGTCTTCCAGCGAAATTTTTTCTTGAGACTGCCATCCGCCTGTGGGACCGCCCTCGGGGAACTCGCGCGTCACGCACGCGTAAAGCCCACGCATCGGATTGATCGGTTCCACGTCGTAATCAGTGCCGAAGGCAAGACGCGCTCCGCTTTTCAGCAGCGAAGCCCAGGCATACGCGCCCTTGGCGCGGTCGGGACCGATGCGCGATCCGGCCCAGCGCATATCGGTGGTTTGATGAGAAGGCTGCATAGAAGCAATCACTTTAAGCTGCGCGAAACGCGGCAAATCATCGAGCGACAAAACCTGCGCGTGCTCGATGCGGTCGCGGCGGTCGCGCGGTCCGTTGGCTTTGGCGACGGCTTCGAAAACATCGAGCGCCACGCGGTTGGCGCGGTCGCCGATGGCGTGAAAAGCAATCTGGAAACCGGCTTTGTCGCGCTCGATAGCCATGGCGCGCAGCTTGTCCGGATCATTCGTCAAGATGCCGCTGTTGGACGTGTCATCCGAGTAAGGCGCCAGAAGAGCCGCGGTCCGGGAACCGAGCGCACCGTCAACAAAGCCCTTGAGCGCGCCGGTCTTTAGCCATGGATCGGTCGTGCCGCCCTGCGCGCGCATATTTTGCAGATCGTCCAGCGGCTGCAGAAAAGGCAGCCACTCCGTGATTCGCAGAGTGAGCTTCCCTTCTTCTTTCAATTGCACATAAGTGAGAAAGTCCGCCCATTCGGAAAAATCCTGCACGGAGGTCACGCCATTCTTGGCGGCATCAGCAAGCACCATCTGGATGCCGCGGCGGCGCTGGTCGGATTTCAGATCGGGAATCCTAGTGGAAACCAGCGTCATCGCGGAATCTTCTTCGAGCATTCCGGTGGCTTCGCCGTCAGCGTCGCGCTCGATCATGCCGCCCGGCGGATTCGGGGTGTCGTCTTTGATTTCGCCATGTTGAAGCGCGAGCGAATTGGCCACAGCCACATGCCCGGAAACATGCATCAGAAAAACGGGATTCTTCGGCGCGACGGCGTCGAGTTGCTCTTTGTTGGGAAATTTTCTGTCGGGCCAGAGCGTGTGGTCCCATCCGCTGCCGGTAATCCATTCACCTTCTTTGTGCTGAGCGACGGCATCGGCCACGCGCTTTTGCAACTCCTCGATGCTTGCGACGCCGTTCAGCCGTACGGAAAGCATGTCCGCTCCCGCGCCGCCGAGGTGCACGTGGGCGTCGTTGAAGCCGGGCATGACGAACTTGCCCTTAAGCTGAATAGTTTCGGCCGTTGCATCGTTTCCGCCACACTCGAAAAGGATGTAGTCCAATTTTCCGACGCAGCGAATCTTGCCATCGCGAACAGTCATGGCTTCGGCCCACGGGTGAGCCGGGTCATTCGTATAAATCCGGCCGTGGAGATAAACGACGGCGTGCGTGTCGGACTGGGAGGATCGCGCCGTTTGTGCTTTTGCGCGGAGGACAAATACACCGGCGCAAAAACTCAAGAGAACAATCCCGCACAGGGACAGCAAATTTCTACCGCGAATCTTCATCGAGTTTTCTCCGGCGCCACTTCTGCGATTCCCAGCAGCGTGAGCAGAGCGCGCTTCAATCCCATTTCGCGGCCCGCGGGCTCATACCATTCCTGGAGCGAGTGAGCGCCCCCGCCGTTGCCTCCGGCGCCAATCGAAATAGCGTCAATGCCGAGGGAGAGAGGAATATTTGCATCGGTAGAGGAACGCTCGATCCGGGATTCGTTTTCCACGATAGCATCCGCCGCGCGCAACGCAGCGAGAAGCGGCGACTCTGCCGCCAATTCGCCACCGGGGCGGCTGCCGAGTAGTTCCACCTTCCACTCGAGCTTTCCTTTCGAGCGATCGCGTGCCGATTCCATTTCGTCGCGAACACCCGCGGCCATGCATTCGCGGAGAGCGGATTCCAGGCGTGCGAGTTCGTCTTCGCTTTCGGAGCGGACATCCACCTTGAGGCGAGCTTCGTACGGAATGGAATTGACGGAAGTGCCGCCTTCGATTTGTCCGAGGTTGAAGGTGGTGCGCGGCGTTGTGGGAACTTTTGTGTTGATGAAGCGGACGGAGCCGCGAACCAGCGCGTTGATCGGATTGGGCATACCGAAATCCGACCAACTGTGTCCGCCGGGCCCGTTGATGAGCACTTCGAGCCGGCGCGAGGCAAGCGCTTTTGTGGTGACATGATCGGTGCCCGCGCCGTCGAGAACAATGACGGCTCTGAGCCGGCTGCGATACGCGTCCACGAGAGCGCGCATGCCGCGAAGATTGCCTTCGCCTTCTTCTCCGACGTCCGCGACAAAAAGAATGGTGCGCTGCGGCTTGATGTGCGCTTCCTGAATGGTTCGTGCGATGGCGGCAAGCGCGGCGAGACCTGTGCCGTTGTCGGAAATTCCAGGCGCAAGGATGCGGCTGCCTTGCCGTCGTACTTTGACGTCCGTTCCGGCCGGGAAGACGGTATCCAGGTGCGCGGAAAGCACGACGATTTCTCTTTCGTTTGTGCCGCGCAGTTCGCCGATGACGTTGCCGGTGGCATCGACCTGCACGCTGAGACCGGCCGCTGCGAGCAGCGCTTTGAACGCCGTCGCGCGGGCAGCTTCCTGAAACGCTGGCGCGGGAATTTCCGTCAGCCGCGCTTGCTGATCATTGATCCAATTTAGATTCGGGGCGAACCATGCCAGAGCCGAGCGCACTTGCGCGTTTTCGCCAAGCTGGCCGGCGGAAGCGGAGCGAGTGGTGTGTCTGGCGAGCGAAGAGCGAACCGGCATAGCGAAAAGAATAACCCAAACAAGGACGCGTTTCACTGCCCGGCTACGCGCTGTTGCGCTGTTCAAGGTCGGGTGGCCTCGGCGCAGAGTGCGGAGATTTCCGCGTCGGTCAAGACTCGTGCGGATTGCTTGGCGGCGTCGAAGATGCGATTGACGAGCGCGTCGGCGGCGGGAATTTTGTGGCGCTCGAGCCAGAAAAGTACGTTGGACTTGCCGCTCATGGGGCCGATTTCGATCACTTGATCGAGTCCGAAAAGATGCGAAGGCACTCCGCTATAGACGGAATCGGCGAGCGACTGGTTTCCCTTGTGAAAGGCTTTGATGATTGCGGCGGCGTGAACGCCGGTGGCCGTGCGGAAAGCGTCGCGGCCGATAACGGGATAGTTCGGCGGAATGACTGTGTGCGTGGCCGTGGCAACTTTTTCGCAATATTCACGAAGCCGCGACAGGTCCTGATGAATGATGCCCATCAGGCGCAAGTTCACCAGCATTAGCTCCATCGGGGTGTTGCCGACGCGTTCACCGAGCGAGTTGGCCGCGGCGTGCACCTGATCCGCGCCCGCGGCAATCGCCGCGAGAGAATTGGCAATGGCCAGGCCGCGATCGTTGTGACCGTGCCAGTCCACGCGAATTTTTTCGCCGCTGGGCTTCACGACTTCCTCGATGACGAATTTCACCAGGTTGTACGCGCCGTTGGGAATGGCATGGCCGACCGTATCGCAAAGCACGATGGCGCGCGCGCCGCTGCGAATCGCAGTCGTGTAAAGACGCTTCACGGTGTCCGGGTCCGTGCGAATCGTGTCTTCCGTGACGTACATGGACAGAAGTCCGTGTTCGACCGCGAACTTCACCGCTTTTTCGGTGGTGCGCTCGAGATGATCCACAGTCCAGTCTTCGACGAGGCGGCGGATGGGGCTTGAGCCCAGGAAAGTTGCGGCTTCAATTGGTATTCCCACGCGCTGGGAAATGTCAGCAATGGGTCGAATGTCAGCTTCGATGGTTCGCGCGGCGCAGTTTGGCTTGATCTTCATGCGCTTGGTGACGATTTCGCGGGCCAGTGCTTCGGTATGTTCGACGGCACGCGGGCCGGCTCCGGGCAAGCCTATGTTCAGCGAGTCAATCTTCAAAGATTCCATCAGGTGCAGGATATCGATTTTTTCTTCGATGCTAGGATCGTGGACGGACGGATTCTGCAGGCCGTCGCGAAGCGTTTCGTCGTTTAGCAAGACGCGCGTGCCCGGCGCGATGAGCGGCGCTGCGGCCACGTTCCAGTCATAGATCCATTCGTTTTGCTGCATCAGGCTCGCCTTCCTTTTTTCTTTCGCAGCCGACTCGCTTCGTGACTTAGGTCACCTTAGAACTAAAATCCGTGATCGCGGAACATTGTCTTCAGCGCGCCGCGCATGTTCCGCAATTTTGCGGCGAGCCCTCCGCCAAATTCAAAGCGAAGAAACGCATCGCCCGCGCGCTCGAGATCAGCGCCATAACGATACCACCACGGTTTTTCGCGCCCGGGCAAGCGGTCCACGTCAATGTATTTAGCTTGCACCATTTCGAGCAGGCCCGCTTTGCCGTGCGTGCGGCCCCATCCGCTGACGCCGCAGCCGCCGTGCGGAGCTTCGGCGATGCCGAAATAACTGATCGCGTCGTTTACCATCACCGCGCCTGCGCGCAGACGCGCGGCAATCGCTTGGCCGCGATTTGCATCGCTCGTCCAGACGCTTGCCGACAGCGCGAAAGCGGAATCGTTCGCGCGAGCGATGGCTTCTTCGGCATCTTTCACGACTTGAATGGCGAGTATGGGGCCGAAGGTTTCTTCCTGAAAAAGCCTCATCGAGGAATTTACGCCGGCAATGACCGTAGGTCCAAAAAAGTTTGCCCCAATATCCGGGCGCGGATTGCCCCCGCAGAACACGCGAGCGCCGCGCGCCACAGCATCGTTGACCAAATCGCTCATGCGCTCCACATGCTGAGGACGAATCAGCGGTCCGACGTCGATCGCAGGATCGCATCCGGGACCAAGACGCAGCTTCGTCGTTTTCTCGACGCAAAGCGCAAGAAACTCTTCCTCGATGGACTGTTCGACGAAAAGGCGCTCGACGGAAAGGCATACCTGGCCGCAATTCGTGTAGCTGCCCCAAACGGCGGCGCTCGACGCCACATCCGGGTTCGCGTCCGCGAGAACGATCATCGCGTCTTTGCCGCCCAGCTCAAGGACGCTCGGGATCAGTTTTTTGGCGCATGCCTCGGCGACGCGGCGGCCCGTGGCCACGCTGCCAGTGAACATGATTTTGTCCGGAGCGGCATCGATGAGCGCTTGGCCGACTTCCCCTCCCCCTTGAATAACGGTGACAAGATTCTTAGGAAAGCCCGCATCCGCGAACAGTTTTTCGATCAGTGCACCACAATGTGGAGTGAAATCACTTGTCTTGCAAACGACGGCGTTGCCTGCGGCCACTGCTGGGATGATCTGACTCAGTGGGATGGCTAGCGGATAGTTCCAGGAGCTGATGATGCCGAGGACGCCGACGGGATCGTAGATCACGCGGCCGGACTTGGCTTTCGCAGCGCTGCTATGGTGCGGCACGCGCTCGGACCGCAAAAGTCGCACGCCATTTTTCGAGAAATATTGCGCGGTGTCGAGCGCGACAAAAAGGTCTGCGAAAAGCGCTTCAACGCGCGGCTTGCCGGACTCGGCGACAACGGCATCAGCCAGCTCATCGCGCGAAGCCATCATGCAATCGCGCAGTACACGCAGTTGTGCGCACCGTTTCTCGATGGGCACTGCGCACCAGGCAAATTGTGCTGCGCGCGCCCGTGACAAAATTTCAGGCAGCGCCGCCGGCGGCGTCTTCTCAAACTGCGCAAGGATTTTGCCCGTGGCAGGATCAATCGACGGAATCGTATCGACGGGGATGGCCGTGGCCGCCATAGGCAAATTCTAACTGACTTTCAGTGGAAAGACTTCTCGATCAAGCAGTGAGTGCATAAGTCAAGCGAAGGCAGTCAGATACCTCACCAGATGCGTTGGACCGCATATTTGCCAAACCAACCATCGCGCGTGACTATCGCCGCATCCTCCAATTGGGATTGCGCGATCAGCACTCGATCGAACAGACCCTTATGCGTTCCCGAAAGAGTTCCTGCCTTGACGGCATGCTCAATCGAGATGGGAAGCTCAATGAAACCTTCGCTTAGCATTCTTCCTTGAAAGTCCTTAACCAGCTCAGGCACTCGAAATTTACCAGATTTGTGTTTGATCGCGATTTCCCAAGCGGAAGCTGACGATACAAGGACTGTCGCCTCCGGATCCGCGATGGCGCGGCGGGCTTCCGCGGACAACTTGGCGCCCCCTTCAAGCCACCAAATCAAGGCGTGCGTATCCAGTAGAATCTTCGTCATTCAATGCCCCACTCTGCCAATTCTTCCTTGGTGAGCGGATCAAACGCGTCTGGTGAATACCAAATTTTCCCTTTCAGACTTCCGGGTACGCGCTTCTTCGGGCGCTTGCGCACCGGTACTAATCTGACCATGGGTTCCTTGCGGCACGCGATAATGACTTCCTCTCCCCTCATCGCATCGCGGATGAGTTTCGAAAGATAGGTCTTGGCCTTGTGGACGGTATACATGGTTAGCTAAGTATATTAGCTAATATCATGTTTTTCAACGCACATTTCGGAAGGGCCCATTCGTCCACAGCTAGCCAACTCGCCAAGCCTCATCGTGCATCACTTGCACCATGCACAGCCCCTGCGGCGGCACCGTGGGCCCGGACTTCGAGCGATCCCGCGATTGATAGAGGCGCAGGATATCGTCGGGCACAAGCTTCCCCCGGCCAACATCCAGCAGAGTGCCCACCATCTTGCGCACCATGTAGCGAAGGAACGAACGGCCGCGCACGGTGTAGACAAGTTCTTCACCGTCCTCGCTGCGCACCAGTTCACTCGCATATATTTCGCGCACCGTGGAGCGCTCTCTGTCATCGTCCTCGGAGCCGGTGGACGCCGCAAACGAAGCAAAATCGTGCGGCCCGACAAAACGAGAGGCCGCAATTCGCATGGCGTCTTCATCCAGCGGAAACGGATAGTGCAAAACGTAACGCCACACCGCCGGCGGCACGACTTTGCCGCGGTACAAACGATAGCGATAAATTTTTCCAAGCGCCGACCAGCGCGCGTGAAAATCCGGCCCAACCTCCTCGGAACCGACGATGCGAATCGCCGAAGGCAACAGCGCGTTCAAGGCGCGCTGAAACTCCCCGGCCGACAAACCCGATTGAGTTCGAAAGCTGGCCACCTGCCCAAGCGCGTGAACGCCAGCGTCGGTGCGTCCCGCGCCACTCAAAATCACATTCTCCTGCGTGAGCCGGCGCAGCACGGTGGAGATCTCGCCTTGAATGGTGGGCTTATCCGACGATTGAATCTGCCAGCCGTGAAAGTCGGTGCCGTCGTAAGCGATCGTGATCTTGAAATGGCGCATGAAAGGAAGGTGTTCTGTCTTCAGAGATCAATTTTCAGAAGAGGCGTCCAGTTTGGCAAGTGTTTTGGACGCTTCACGGAGCGGAACGCGCGAACCGGCTGCCGGGCTTCACGGCGGCGCCGCCTTCGCGGCAGAGTGGACAATCTTCGGGCTCGAAGCTGGCGATAGGGAGATCGAGTAACGCCTGCGTCTCTACCGGGAATTCAATCTTGCCGCCGCTGCGATCAATCAAAGCTCCTGCTGCAACCACACGACCGCCGGCTTCCTCAACAACCTGAATAGCTTCCAGCGTTGACCCGCCCGTAGTCCAAACATCCTCAATCACCAGAACATGCTGATCAGGTTGCAGAGAAAATCCACGCCGAAGGGTCATCGTGCCGCTTGCGTCGCGTTCAACGAAAATCGCCGGCACTCCCCTACCCATGGTTCCTTTGGGCTCCGGCAGGGCGCGCGCCACTTCTTGGCCGATAACCACGCCGCCCAGCGCCGGCGAAACAACAGCTCCAATAACAGCGTCGGAAAATAGCGCGGCAAGGGCTTGACCGAGCTTCTCGGCGAACTTGGGGTACTGGAGAACGAGCGCGCACTGCACGTACATTCCGCTGTGCAGGCCGCTGGAAAGCTCAAAATGGCCGTGCCGGATGGCTCCGGCGGATTCAAACATGCGCAGCAGTTCTTCTCTTGAGAGCATCGTTTTCGGCCAAATGCAAACTGCCTCTAAACATCGAATCTTGAGCAGCCTAGCCGCCGTGTGCTGCGTTGTCAAGGAATGGGGCCCCTGCTAGACTGCAAGTCAAGTTTCCGGGCTGCGCCAGGACTCTCTGGCCGCGTTCTAGGTCAAACTGTGATGGATATCCCGGAATAGCGCTACCTCGCGGCCACGCTCCCGGAGTTTTCCTACCGCGTGGCAAGAAACCGGCCAACTAAGTGTAACAACACCGATTCAGGGCACGTTCCACACTGTGTTCCAAATTGTCAGGTTGAAATAAACACGTCCCACTGGGACAGAATCTTGAGGGGAAAAATCATCATGACGATTCTCTGGGGGACCGCCAAATCGTACCTTTCGCAGAACAAAAAGATGCTTCGCGTTTTTCTTGCAAGCGAGAAACGGCCGGGTTCGCTCTCCGCTAGATCTCTTCTCGCCATGTTTATGGCGGCGATGCTTGTCGCAGGTCCGCTCTCGCCCGCTTTCGCCCAAAGCGCGGCACAGAGTCCCGCGCAGAACCCGCCGTCGACCTCGTCCCCTTCAGCATCCGCTGGGGCGCAGGTCTCGTCCATCGCTCCGGTGAGCTCCCTGGGCCTGGCGAAATATGACTTTACGAATGGACCTCGCGCATTCCCAAGTCTCCTCAAGCCGTACCAACAGATCAAAATTGATCAGCCGGCGACCACCAATTCGCCGCGGCTCGATCAACTGATCCACGAGGGCAAGCTGGAGCTAAGCCTGCAAGACGCGGTTGAGCTTGCGCTCGAAAATAGCCTGGACATCGCCGTTCAACGCTACTATCCGTGGATAGCGGATGCCTCCATTTTGAAGGCCAAGGCCGGCGGCTTTGGCTATGCGACGCCTGGCGGGTCGTTTGGCTCTTCGACAGCAAGCCTTCCTAGCTTGTCGTACGATCCGACGGTCACGAGCACGGTTCTGATAGACGATCGCTCGACGCCGGTCAACAATCCCTTCATCTCAGGCACAGGTACAGCCAGCCTCACGAGTCTGGTAACTCATTCTACGGAGTTTAATACCCAGGTTTCTCGAGGCTTCGAAACGGGGACGAACCTGGGCGTCAATTGGAACAACACGCGCAGCAGTTCGACATCCACGGTCAACTTTTTCAACCCGGCCGTTCAGTCAACTTTCTCGATAGGGTTCTCCCAAGCGCTATTGAACGGCTTCGGAATCGCAGTAAACACCCGCAATATTCGGATCGCAAAAAACAATCGCAAAATCGCCGATTGGGCTTTCGCGCAGCAAGCCATCACGACCATTACCAACACCATCACGGCTTACTGGGAACTTGTGTATGCGCGCGCAAACGTGAAAGTGAACGAACAGGCGGTGACCGTTTCCGAAAAACTTTTCAACGACAATAAGAAACAACTCGGGGCCGGCACCATGGCGCCCTTGGACGTGACGCGGGCTCAATCCGAACTGGCCAGCGACCGTCAGAATCTGATCGTGGCGCGGACAGTGCAACTGCAAGATGAACAAATCCTGAAGAACGCCATCACTAAGGATCCTCTGGCCCCCAATGTGGTGAACGTCGAGATCATCACCAGTGACCAGCCAACGCAACCGGCTGCAATTGAAAACCCGGCGTTCGAGGAGTCCATCAAGGAAGCTTTCGCGAAGCGGCCGGAACTTCAGGAACAGTTATACAATTTGAAGAACGCCGACATCGATAGGCAGGCCACGCGTAACGCGCTACTGCCGAGTCTGACCCTCAGCGGGCAATACAGTTCCGTTGGTTTGGCCGGCAATTCTCCCATCAAGGGCGCCGCTGTGCTCTCGAGCAGCGGCGTGCCCATCGTGGATGCCAATGGCAATCCAATCACCGTGGATGTCAATGGAGTTGCCACTCCGATCTTTGAACCGTTGGGCACCTCGTCGGTCACCGGCACCAACCAGCAAGGATTCACCACCGCGCAAAGCCAGATCTTTCACAATCGCTTCCCCGACTATTCCGCGCAGTTGACTCTGAGCCTTCCTTTGCGCAACCGTTCCGCTCAGGCCGACAGTGCCCGGGCAATCCTCACGCAGCGGCAGCAGGAGACCACGTTGCAGGTATTGAAAAATGCCGCGCTGCTCGACGTCCGCAATACCTACATCGCACTCACACAAGACCGCGCACAAGTGGATGCCGCCAGCGAAGCGCGCGAGCTTCAACAGCAGACGTTTGACGCCGAGCAAAAGAAATACCGGCTCGGCGCCTCGACCGTCTACAACGTGATTCTGACCCAGCGGGACCTTATTGCCGCTCAGGGTACGGAACTCCGCGCTCTGGCTAATCTTGAAGAAGCCAAAGCCAACTATGAACGCGCCTTGGGGCGCACGCTGGACGTGAACCACGTCACGATCGCGGACGCCAAAACCGGCGCGGTGGAACGCGAGTCGCTGATTCCCGGGACGCTTCACGGTAAGGTGGTAGGCACGGAAGACCTGTTTAAAGAGACCAGCTTCAAAGAAAACAGCCAGCGGTAGGTTAAACACGGGGCTGTGTTCGTAGCATTTTCGTAGCATTACGGACGCGGCCCTTTCTCGTCTTGGGTTCGAAATCCTTCGATTTGCCGTTCCCAGGTCTCTCCGGCGGTCCCCCCTAAATCCTAAGATTCTCCTCGGAATCACCTCAAATCCTTGTCTTGGCATTCGGCGTCCATTATCCTCGATGTATCCAACGCGGCCGTGTTTCTGGTTCAAGGCACAGAGTTTATTCGTCCTCGGGGCCTCAAATCCAGCCCGCAAGTGAAACAAAATCCATGGTTCGAGCGTTTTAAAGAGTTAGGTCAAAATAAAAAGTCCCGCTGGGACAGAATCTCGAGGGGTAAAGATGATTATGAAGACACTGAGGGGGAGCTGGAAGCGATCCATTCTGAGCGTCGACACACGGAGGACAGCTTCGCAATGGGCCCGATCTCTACTTGCTGTCGTCCTGGCGAGCCTTTTGGTGGGAGGACCGCTGTCCCCCGCGTTTGCGCAGAACACCGCGCAAAATCCGCCGTCGAATCCCGCGCCGGCACCCAATAGTGCCAACATCGCCCCAGTGTCTTCTCTGGGCGTTGCCGGCCACCGTTACAATCGGGCTCAACGGACCTTCCCGAACATCTTCAAGCCCTACGAATCGCAGCATGTAGATGCGCCCGTGCTTACCAACTCACCTCGCATTGATCAGCTGATTCACGATGGCAAGCTGGAGATCAGCCTCCAGGACGCGGTCGAGCTGGCGCTCGAAAACAGCCTGGATATTGCCGTCCAGCGCTACTACCCATGGATTTCGGACGCGGGCCTACTCAACGCCGAAGCGGGCAACACGGGGTTTGGCACGCCCGGGGCGCTGATTGTGGCATCCTCTGCCTCCATAAATCCGTTTGCTTTCTTCATTCAGAACTTCGATCCGCTGATTCAGAGCTCCACTTCGGTTGCCGATATCACCACACCGATCAACAACCCGTTCATCTCCGGCGCGGGTACGTCGGGAGTTGGCTCCATCGTTTCGCACTCAACCCAGTTTAATAACCAGTATTCGCAGACATTTCATACCGGGACTAACTTCACGGTGAATTGGAACAACACGCGCAGTAGCGCCAACATCGCAAACTTTTTCAATCCTGACGTGAGTTCAACGCTTTCAGTTTCCATTTCGCAGCCTCTCTTGAATGGCTTCGGCAAGCAAATGTGGACTCGCAACATCCGGATCGCGAACAACAATCGCCAAATTGCCGATTGGGCATTCACCCAGCAGGCCATCACCACCATCACGAATACCATCACTGCGTATTGGGAACTCGCTTACGCTCGGGAAAACGTCAAGGTCAATCAGCAGGCTGTCTCCGTTGCCCAAAAGCTATACGAGGACAACAAAAAACAGCTCGAGATTGGCAGCCTCGCGCCGCTCGACGTTACTCGGTCAGAATCGGAAGTCGCCACCGACACTCAGAACCTCATCTTCGCGCAGACCACCCAACTCCAGGACGAGCAAACTCTGAAAAACTTCATCTCCAAAGACCCTCTTGCCGCGAACATCATCAACGTCGAGATCATTCCGACGGACCGGCCGACGCAGCCGGCCACCATCGAAGCGACCTCCTTCGAAGAAGCCATTAAAGAGGCATTCGCCAAGCGGCCCGAACTTCAGGAAGAGATCTACAACCTGAAGAACGCGGAAATTGACGTTCGAGCAACCAAGAACGCACTTCTACCTTCGCTCACCGCAAACGCGTTTTACTTGTCCGCCGGACTGGCAGGAAACAGCCCCATCCCCGGCGCCCCCACGACGATCAGCACGGGCATCCCAATCGTGGACGCCAACGGCAATCCTATCTCTGTGGATGTTGGCGGCCTGCCGACTCCGATCTTCCAGTCGGCAACCATCGCGCCCAGCACTGGCACTGTTAAGCAGGGCTTCGGCACGGCGCAAAGCCAGATCTTTCACAATCGCTTCCCTGAATATGCCGCTCAGCTTACCTTGACGCTCCCGCTTCGCAACCGCTCGGCTCAGGCCGAACACGTCCGCGCACTCCTTACGCAGCGCCAACTGGAAACGCAGGCCCAGCAACTCCGAAACGCTGCGCTTCTGGATGTGCGCAACACCTACATCGCGCTGACCCAGGACCGCGCACAAGTCGCCGCAGCGAGCAAGGCGCGCGAATTGCAACAGCAGACGTTTGACGCCGAACAGAAGAAATATCAGTTGGGCGCTTCCACCGTTTACAACGTGATCTTGACGCAACGCGACCTGATTACTGCCCAGGGCACCGAACTTCGCGCCCTGGCCAACCTCGAAGAAGCCAAAGCCAATTACGAACGCGCCGTGGGCCGCACTCTTGAGGTAAATCACGTCACCATCGCAGACGGCAAGTCCGGTGAAGTCGAACGCGAGACGCTCATCCCCGGCACACTCCACGGAAAAGTGGTCGGCGTGGATCAACTCTTCAAGTCGCTCCCGGATGGTGGCCACCGATAATTTCTCGAACGAGGCTGGATTGGATTTGGCTTCTTTCCGGCCTCGCTCTTCTTTCTCTGTGCTCACGTCCCCGCCTCGTCCCCTTGCCCCGCTTTTCGCTTTCGCATAGCATAGAATTCTGCGTTCTTTTGGACTCGGTGTCCGAACGACCGCGAGTTGGGAGCGCCTGAACATGAGCGACAAGGTCAAGGGAATGACCACGACCATCACGACACCTGACGCTCCGGCCGTCCCGCGCGAACCATCCGCGCAAGAAACCGCATGGGAGAACAACATTCTCCGTCCCACGCTGGAGAAGAGTCCTGAACGCCATTCCGAATTCACCACCATTTCTGGATATCCCATACGGCGTCTCTACACACCCGCCGATCTTCCCGGATGGGATCCGAATCGCGACCTGGGTTTCCCGGGCGAGCCTCCCTACACGCGCGGAATTCACTCCACTATGCATCGCGGGCGGCTCTGGACGATGCGGCAGTTTGCGGGCTTCGGCACCGCAGAAGACACCAATCAGCGCTTTCGCTACCTTCTCGCGCAAGGTCAGACCGGCCTCTCCACCGCGTTCGATCTGCCCACTTTGATGGGTTATGACTCCGACCATCCGCTCTCCGAGGGCGAAGTCGGCAAATGCGGCGTCGCAATCAGTTCCCTCGCCGACATGGAAGTGCTCTTCGACAAGATTCCGCTCGCCAACGTCACCACTTCCATGACCATCAATTCGCCGGCGGCGGTTATCTGGGCGATGTACCTTGCCGTGGCGGAAAAGCAAGGCGCGGACTGGAAGAAAATCTCGGGCACGCTGCAAAACGACATCCTCAAGGAATACATCGCGCAGAAGGAATACATCTATCCGCCCGAACCGTCGATGAGGCTGGTGATCGACACATTTGAATTTGCCGTCAAGAACACGCCGAAGTTCAATCCCATTTCGATCAGCGGTTACCACATCCGCGAAGCCGGCTCGACCGCGATTCAAGAGTTGGCGTTCACTCTGCGCGACGGCATGGAATATGTCGAATATGGAATGCGCCGCGGGCTGGACGTTGAACAATTCGTCCCGCAGCTTTCCTTCTTTTTCAACGCGCACAACGATTTTTTCGAAGAAATCGCCAAGTACCGCGCGGCGCGGCGCATCTGGCACAAAGCGATGGTCGAGCGCTACAACGCGAAAAACCCGCGCACATGGGCGCTACGCTTCCATACTCAGACGGCAGGCTGCTCGCTCACAGCGCAGCAGCCGTACAACAACGTGGTGCGCACCGCGATCCAGGCGATGGCGGCGGTTCTCGGCGGCACGCAATCGCTGCACACAAATTCTCTGGACGAAGCTTGGGCGCTCCCAACAGAGTTCGCCGCCACCATCGCACTGCGCACACAGCAGATTATCGCGCACGAAACCGGGGTCACAAACACCGTGGATCCGCTTGGCGGTTCGTATTTTGTCGAAACGCTGACGAACGAAGTCGAGCGCGGCGCGTGGGACTACATCGAAAAAATCGACGCGATGGGTGGAATGGTCGCGGCCATCGAGCGCAGTTATCCGCAGCGCGAAATCGCGGAGGCTTCCTACCGTTACCAGGTGGCCGTCGACAAGAAGGAAAAGATCATTGTCGGCGTCAATGATTACGTCGCAGCCGAAAAGCCGCTGGAAACTCTCCAGATAGATGAAAGCGTCGCGCGCCGCCAAGCGGAACGTCTCGCAAAGTTGCGCGCGGACCGCTCCAAAGCCGAAGTTGATCGCCGCCTCAACGCGCTCCGCAAAGCGGCCGAAGGCAAAGACAACCTTATGCCCTTCCTATTCGACGCCGTGAAAGCCTACGCCACCGTCGGCGAAATCTGCGACGCCATGCGCGAAGTCTTCGGCACCTACGAAGAAGTCGCCATCACATAATTTATCCGTAGGAACTACGCTAGGCTCGCCCACAAATATGCCTGAAAAAAAAATACGAGTGCTGATTGCCAAGCCGGGGTTGGATGGCCACGACCGCGGTGCCAAGATTATTGCCCGCGCCTTGCGTGACGCCGGCATGGAAGTAATCTATACCGGTCTGCGCCAGACGCCAGAAATGATTGCCACCGCCGCCGTCCAGGAAGACGTCGACGTCATCGGCCTCTCCATTCTTTCCGGCGCTCACAACACTATCTGCCCGCAGCTCATGAACTTGTTGCGCGAAAAAGGCATGAACGACGTTACCGTGCTCGTCGGCGGCATCATTCCCGAAGCAGACATTCCCGCGATGAAACAATCGGGCATTGCGGAAATTTTTCTGCCCGGCACTTCCACGCAAGACATCGTCGAGTTCATCCACAAGCGCCTGGCGCGCTGAGGCTGCACGCGAAAACGGTGTCTCACGCCATTGTCTTTTCGAATTTGACGCGTGTGTACAGAACCTGAAAGCCCTGCTGGACAATGTTTCGCTGCGAAATACTTCCCGGCTGCGCGATGCTGACAGCCAAATCGCTTCCGGCTTGCGACGCGCGTGCAAGGCGCCTCTGCAATAGCGAGGTCTGCACGCCGCGCCGGCGCGCCACCGGCAATGTGCTTGCGCCAAATAATCCCGCAACGCCGTCATGCAGCGCGAGCGTTCCTCCGCCCGCGATTTTTCCGTCCACACGCGCTAGATAGCATTCCGTCTTCGGCCCGAATGCGAACAGTTTCATGACTTCAAGGAGTTCCTGTGACACGGGAAATTTTTCCGCAAATCCTTGGGAAACCGTCAATGTCCACACATCAATCTGGTCCTTGCCGATTTTTTCGATGGTGACCCCTTCGGGGGGTTCGGGACAAGTCTCGTCGGGACTCACCTGCCGCGCCATCACGTTGGAAAATTCCGTCACGCGATATCCGCGCTGCCCGAACTGTTCGATAAAAGCAGGATCGGCAAGAGGACACGTCTCGACTCGCACGGCATCTCCGCGGCTGCGGTAGAACTCTTCGAGACGGTCAAACTCTTCCGCGCTCACGGGGCCATCGAGGCCCATTCCCACGGCCTGCGTGATCGGCGAATCCTTTCCGCAATACACCGCAAATCCACCGGCAACGCGCCGCACCGCCGCACCGCTTGCCGGTCGAAACCGTCCGAGAGCCTCCGCGCATTCGACGGCGGCTTGCGCTTCGGCAAGTTCAACACGGCGAGCCAGTTCCAAGTTTAGGAGTAACTCTCGCATGCCCTATTTCTAGTTTTTGCCTTTGTCTCGATGATGGTATCCGTTCCTAATTTGACGCATCAAGACTTTAATACGTTTCTTTTCGTACTGGCGGATTTCGGGATCCATTTTTCCCAAGAGAAACTGCTGCTCGCGTCCGAGCTTGCGCCAGCTTTCCAATCGCTCGACGTCAAGATCACCGGAGGCAAGAGCGGCTTGCACCGCGCAGCCGGGTTCGCTCTGATGCCGGCAATCGGTGAACCGGCATCGCGAAGCAAGTGTATCGACGTCCGCGAAGGTTTGCGATAGTCCGTCTGCCGCGTTCCACAACTGAAGTTCGCGCAGACCCGGCGTATCAATGATCATCGCACCGCACGGCAGCAGGAAAAGTTCCCGCGACGTTGTGGTGTGCCGCCCCCGGCTGTCGCTTTCGCGCACCGCCTGCGTGGTCTGTCGCTCCTCTTGTAACAAGCGATTCACTAGCGTGGACTTCCCTACTCCGGAAGAGCCAAGAAGTACAATCGTTTGCCCTTTGCGGAAGTACGCTTCTAAGGCTTCCAAACCTTCTCCAGTTCTTGCACTGACGAGGAAAATTGGCGTGTTACTGGTAATTCCCTCTAACTCCAAGGCGAGTTCCCGGGGTTCCGCGCAGGCGTCCGCTTTGTTCAGAACAATCGCCGGACGCGCGCCCGATTCCCAGCATTGCGTCATATATCGTTCGATGCGCCTCAACGTTGAAATCGCCGTCTAGCGCCGCAACAATCAAGGCAACGTCAATATTCGCCACGATCACTTGCTCGGCAATCTGTTTGCCGGCAATTTTGCGCACAAATCGGCTGCGTCGAGGCAGAACATTCTGAATAAGTGCGTTCGTTCGGCCTGCGCGAATCTCCGCCGCTATCCAGTCCCCAACTGCGGGCCAGTCTCCTCCATCCTCGGATTCTTTCCGCAGCTTTCCGGATGCTTCCGCCCAACACTCTTCAAAGTCTCCAGCCACGCGCCACATTCCGCGTTGCTGCGACACAACGCGCGCTGGCACGCAGCCTTCACTCCTATTTTCACTCCACTGCGCTTCAAAATACGCATCCCAGCCTAAATCCTGGATCAGCACTTGAAGATCCTCCCGCTGCCCGCAAGCAGCAATGCGCGTGAGCCGCGGAAAACCTTCTGCAGCTCAACACGGCTTTGCGTTCGCGCGGACGGCAGATCGCTCGGAGCTTCAAGCCGCCGTTCGCAAACGCAGTGATTCAGTTTTGGGAGAAGTGAGTGAGCGGGAAGGTCGTTGCGGCGAGATCGTTCGACTAATGCGTTCAGCTAAATCGAATGCTCGCCGGAGACACACCCGCCCGCAGCACTTTGACTGAGGTATTCACAGGCGCCTCCGACAAAAGATTCAGTGCCTTTGCAGCACCGCTATCATGAATTGTAGACACTCGCCGTGCAATCGTCAACGCACGCGCATCATGCTGCCTACTCGCGGAATTTGGCGGCGGACCGTATACTGTTTGCCTCGGCGCGCGACGGATCTTCAGCGCGCCTGTCTGAATCCCTGCGCGAGGTCTGCGAGTGGCTGCGTCCGTCCTGAAAACCAGCGTCAAGGCGAAGTCGCCCGACTTCGAAAAAAATCACCGCCGCATCATTGATCTCCTTACGAAAATCAAGAATGAAGAAGAACAGATTCGCCAGGGCGGCGGCGCGAAAGCCATCGAATCGCAGCACAAGAAAGGCCGCCTCACTGCGCGGGAGCGCATCGCCAAGCTGATCGATCCCAGGCTCGCAGCTTTTCGAGCTGGGAATTTTTGCGGCTTACGAAATGTACGCAGAGTGGGGCGGAGCGCCTTCGGCGGGAACCATCACCGGACTTGCGAAAGTTTGCGGGCGGACGTTCATGCTCATCGCCAATGACGCGACCGTGAAGGCCGGCGCGTTCTTCCCGATGACGGCGAAGAAAGTGATTCGCGCGCAGAATATCGCCATCGAAAATCATATTCCGACGATTTATCTGGTGGATTCCGCCGGCGTTTTTTTGCCGCTGCAGGAAGACGTCTTCCCCGATACCGACGATTTCGGCCGCGTTTTCCGCAACAACGCAGTGATGAGCGCGATGGGCATTCCCCAGCTCGCCGCCATCATGGGCATGTGCGTGGCCGGCGGAGCGTATCTGCCGCTGATGTGCGACCACATTCTGATGACCGAAGGCTCCGGATTATTTCTGGCCGGACCGGCGCTCGTGCAGGCGGCCATTGGACAAGTCACTTCCGCCGAAGATTTGGGCGGCGCGAAAATGCACTCGCAGATCAGCGGCACCGTGGATTTTCGCGAGCCGGACGATGATGCTTGCATCGCGCAGCATTCGCGCGCTGGTGGACAAGATGGGCGCGGCGAATCCTTCGCCATTCAGCCACGTCGCAGCGCGCGAGCCGCTCTATCCGGGCGAGGAAATTTACGGAATTTTCTCCAGCGATCCCGCCAAACAATACGACATGCGCGAAATCATCGCGCGCATCGTGGACGCCAGCGAATTTGAAGAATATCGCGCCGAATACGGCGAGACGGTCCTCTGCGGCTACGCGCGCATTGGCGGCTGGGCCGTCGGCATCGTCGCGAATCAGAAAAAGCACGTGCAAACGCTGGCGCGCGGCTCGGACCAGAAACGCATCGAATTTGGCGGCGTGATTTACACCGAGTCCGCCGAAAAAGCCGCGCGCTTCATTCTCGATTGCAACCAGAACCGCATCCCGCTCATTTTCTTGCACGACGTGAACGGCTTCATGGTCGGCAAAGACGCCGAGTGGAGCGGCATCATCCGCGCCGGCGCGAAAATGGTGAACGCCGTGGCCAACAGCGTCGTCCCGAAAATCACCGTGATTTGCGGCGGCAGCTTCGGCGCCGGCAACTACGCGATGTGCGGCAAAGCCTACGATCCGCGCTTCATGTTCGCCTGGCCCACGGCAAACTTCGCGGTCATGAGCGGCGACGCCGCTGCCAACACGCTCGTCGAAATCAAACTCAAACAACTCGAACGCGAAGGCAAAAAAGTCGACGAAAAAGCCCGCAAAGAAATGCTCGAAAGCGTGAAAGCCACCTACGAACATCAAACCGACCCGCGCTACGCCGCCGCCCGCCTCTGGGTCGACGCCATCATCGATCCCGCCCACACCCGCGACGCGCTGATCTGCGCCCTCGAAGCCGCCTCGCTTAATCCCGAAATCCGCGAATTCAAAACCGGAGTCCTGCAAACCTGACAATCTCCAATAGATCTTGGGCGCTTCTCATTTGTTCGACCATCACGCCGATCACAGTGTTGAGCTTTCGCATCGCGACTCTGGACCAGCGACGGGCAATCGCGGCAGCAGCTAGATCAGTGGTGGGCCCAGTCGCGGGAATTGTGCCGAACATCCTGTTCTTCACCGGCATACTTTGTTTTATTGGATTCCTGTTTTCCCTTCTGTTTGACTATTTCCACGCCCGCAGGAGCAAATGACTGAACCGTCAAATTAATCGAATGTCCGCGCGATGCGTGGCAAGGACTGCCGGATCTTATTCCGACCGAGTACAAGGCGGAATATTTGAAGCAACTCGTCCTCGCGGGATTCAAACATATTGACGCCGTGAGTTTTGTCTCCCCGAAACATGTGAAGCAGATGGCGGACAGCGAAGAAGTCATGACGAAGCTGCTCGCTTCCCTTCCCGATGACATCGCGCTGCCGGAAATCATTGGAATCGTCGTGAACGAAAAAGGACTGGAGCGTGCGCTGGCGACGCCGGGCGTCACTACGATTGGCTATCCCTATTCGATTTCGGCGTATTTTCGGCGCGCGAATGCCAACATGACGCGGAACGAATCACGCCTGCTCGTCGAGAAACTGCGGAAAGAAACCCTGGCCGCAAAGAAGGATCTCGTTGTTTACATTTCCATGGCCTTCGGCAATCCGTACGACGAGCCGTGGGGGCCGGAAATCGTCGCCGAGGCGCTGGACTGGCTGAAAGGAATTCGCGTGCGCACAGTTTCGCTCGCAGATACAGTCGGAACCGCCTCACCGGAACTCGTCGGAGATCTCTATCGCGAGGTGAAAGATCACGTCGCAGGAATCGAGCTGGGCGTGCATCTGCACAGCCGGCCAGAAAATGCCGAAGCAAAAATTCTCGCCGCCTACGAAGCCGGCTGCCGTCGATTCGACAGCGCGCTCACCGGCCTTGGCGGCTGCCCCTTCGCCGGAGACAATCTCGTCGGCAACATCGCCACGGAAGATGTTCTGGCGGCGCTGAAAAAAGCTGGCGCCGACCCAGGTATTGATTCTTCGCGGCTCGGAACTCTGCTCGACATGAGCAATGAGATTCGCGCGAAGTATGCACACGCGCCACTGGTGAACTAGAATCACTCCAGAGGTTGAGCGCCGGCTGCAGGAGCGGCATACTCCCAGTGAGCTTTCCCCATGCCCGCGACGAGCAAGGCGCGGTGGCAGCCGTGAACGAGAGTGAGCCCGAGAGATTTCTCCGACACTTTCAGAAGTCAGGAGACTCGCAACCATGTTTGAAACACTGACACTCGATTTTACCGGCCAACTGGCGACGTTAACGTTTAACCGGCCTGAGAAACGCAACGCTATTTCCGAGCGCATGGTGTCCGAGATTCAGTCTGCTCTGGATGCCATCGAGACCAGTCGCGCGAGGGTGGCGATCATCACCGGTGCAGGCAAATCGTTTTGCGCTGGGATGGACCTGGAAATGTTGGCAGACATCGCGAACCAATCTTCCGCGGAAAACATGGAAACTCCCGGCGCATGGCGAAAATGTTCCGGCGCATCTGGAGCTTTTCCAAACCGCTAATCGCCGCGGTGAATGGCGCGGCGCTGGCAGGCGGCTGCGGCATTGCGACCCTGTGCGACTTCACGTTGGCGGTGCCGGAAGCGAAATTCGGCTACACAGAAGTGAAGATCGGATTCTTGCCGGCTATCGTTTCCGTTTTTCTGACCCGGCAAATCGGTGACAAGCACGCCCGCGATCTGCTGCTCACGGGCCGGCTCGTGGACGCCACCGAAGCAAAGGCGCTGGGACTCATCACGGAAATTGTGCCGCACGAACGATTAATGCAACGAGCACATGAGTTAGCCGAGGTGCTGATCGCGGCAAGCCCCGTGAGTCTGACGCGTGCGAAGCGGCTGCTGACTTCTGCGGCTGCCGCAAGCGTGGACGAGGATCTGGAGCGCGCGATTCTGGAGAACGCGCGCATCCGGTGCACCGCAGACTTCAAAGAGGGGCTCGCTTCGTTCCTGGAGAAACGGAAACCCGTTTGGAGCACGGACGTGGAATAATTCGCGCCGGCGTGCGCCTCGATTCACAGGACATGAGAATGATCGAATATCACGACGCGACAGTACGGGTGCGCTACGCCGAGACCGATCAGATGGGCGTGGTTTACCACGCAAACTATCTGGTGTGGTTCGAGGTGGGCCGCGTGGAGCTGATACGCGCGCTGGGCATCGAGTACAAGCGCATGGAAAAGGAAGACGATTGCCACATCGTGGTGGCGGACGCGCATTGCCGGTACCAGCAATCCGCCAGATACGACGAAGTGCTGCGAATCCGCACGCGCATCGCGGAATCGCGCAATCGCACGTGAAGTTTTCTTACGAAGTGTTTCGCGACGCGGACGCCAAACTGCTCGCGACGGGGGAGACGACACACATCATTTGCGGAAGCAACGGCCGGCCGAAATTGCTGCCGGCAAAATATCAAAGGGTATTCAAAGCCATCGTGGCGCCGCAGCCCGATCGGAGCGACGCATGAGCATTGCCCTGAGCATCGATTGAACGGCAACGACCTGACGTTTGAGCAACTCTATCGCGTGGCGCTGCACGGCGACGCCGTCGGCCTTGCTCCAGCTGCGGTCGAGCGAATGAAGAGCTTCGCGCGCCGTTGTTGACCAGCTTGTCGCTTCGGGAGCGACCGCCTACGGAATCAACACGGGATTTGGAAAGCTCGCGTCGGTGCGGATTTCGGCGGAGCAAGTGCGCGACCTGCAAGTGAATCTTGTGCGCTCGCATTGCTGCGGCGTGGGCGCGCCGCTCAGCGAGGCGGAAACGCGAGCGATGATGCTGCTGCGCGCGAACGCTCTCGCCAAAGGATTGAGCGGAGTGCGGCCGCTGGTTGTCGAAACGCTATGCGCGATGCTGAACGCAAGAGTGCATCCGGTGATTCCCTCGCAAGGATCGGTCGGCGCTTCGGGCGATCTCGCGCCGCTGGCGCATCTGGCGCACGTGGTCATCGGCGAAGGGCGCGCCGCTTACAAAAGCGAAATCCTCGAAGGCGGCGAAGCGATGCGGCGCGCGGGAATCAAGCCTGTGGCGCTCGAAGCGAAAGAAGGTCTTTCGCTCTTGAACGGCACGCAGGGAATGCTGGCGCTGCTCACCCTTGCGCTGCGCGAAGCGGACATTCTTATTGATACGGCCGATGTCGCTGCTGCTCTTTCGCTCGACGCGTTGCGCGGGAGTCCCGGAGCGTTTGACGCGCGGATCATGCATGCGCGAGCGTATCCCGGCGCGGCGACGACGGCGCGAAACCTGGCGCACCTGAACGAAGGCAGTGAAATCCGCGAGTCGCATCGCTCGGCGGAGAAAGATCCGCGCGTGCAGGACGCGTACAGCGTGCGCTGCACGCCGCAGGTTCATGGAGCGGTGCGCGATTCGCTGGCGCAAGCGCGCGAGATGGCCGCTGTGGAATTGAACAGCGCGACGGACAATCCGCTCGTTTTTGTAAAAGAGGACGGAAGCGGCGACATCATCAGCGGCGGAAATTTTCACGGGCAGCCGCTGGCGATGGCAGCGGACCAGGTCGCGGTAGCGCTGGCCACGCTCGGCGGCATTTCCGAGCGGCGCATCGAGCAGATGACCAATCCGCTGACGAGCATGCTGCCGGCGTTTCTGACTCCGGAGCCAGGGCTGAATTCCGGCTTCATGATTGCGCAGGTTACGGCGGCAGCTTTGACCAGCGAGAACAAGACGCTGGCGACCCCGCATTCCGTGGATTCGATCTCCACGTCGGGCAACCAGGAAGACTACGTCTCCATGGGCATGAGCGGAGCGCGGCGGCTCGCGCGGATGATCGAGAATTTGCGGCATACCATCGCGATTGAACTGCTTTGCGCTTGCCAGGGAATCGATTTGCTGGCTCCGCTGAAGACGGGTACGCTCGCCACAAAGGCGTACGAGGCGGTACGAACGAAATCCACCAAAGTGACCCTAGACCGGCCCCTGGGTGCAGATATCGAGACGGTTTCGACATTGGTGGCCGAGGGCAAAGTGGCCAAAGTGCTGCGTTGAGCTTTGAGCTGTGGAAGCTGGCATTGCGCTAAATTGCGGCTCGTCCGATCTAAGCTGATGACGTTTCTGAGAGTTACAAGAAAATCTCAACTAACAATTTAGACTTTCTGATTCGAGCTACCTCCACCCCCGGTGTTTTTCCAAAGAGCGCGAAACGTATTGAAAATGGAATAGTTACTCAAACATCTCTTTTGAGGAGTGCGCAAGAGCATCAAAACAAATGACTTAATAGTTCGCGTTTTTGCAAGAGAGCGAAAGAGCGCCTAAGTAGCTCTCAAATAAGAAGATACGATATTGGATCAACGCAAATAAAAGAAAAGCGGCAGCAGGGCCGCCGCTTTCCATTCACACTCACAAGATTGCCTAGCAAGAACAATACCAGTTGTGGGATGTACCAGTCAATAAAAAACTGACGTGGGCGGATGTGAAAGTATAATCCGGAATCGGCAGCGTGCGAACGTTCCATCCATAAGTGCTTTTCCTGCAAGGTTCTAGCCCGACGGAACCTAGCGCAATACTCAGGGCTTGGCGGCGAGGGTTTTCTTCAGGTCGGGGCCAATGCGCTCGACGATGGACTCGGCAAGCTCTTCGCCAACGAATTTCTGGACGACCGAGCCATCGCGGCCAAGGAGGACATAGGTCGGGAGAGCGCTGACTCCGAACTGGTGCTGAAGGCTGCTGTCGCTATCCAGGCGCTGAGGCCAGGTCATATTGTGGCTAGCGACGAAGGCACGCCAAGCGGACTCGTCATCGTCCTCGCTTATGCTGAGAACCACGAAATCTCCGCCGCCATAAACAGCTTGAAGACGCTTGAGGTTGGGCAAGGCGCTGCGGCAGGGGCCGCACCAGGAAGCCCAAAAGTCCAGTAGAACGACTTTGCCTCGAAACTCAGGGAACGGGCCCGAAGCTGGGGATCCAGAAGCTTGAGCGCCCGGATCTGCGGGGCTGGCAGGCGCGGAGTCTGCGGCGTAGCGGCCGCGGGGCATGTTGTCGTCGTCGAGGAGTTTGGAGGTCTTTACCGCAGGCTTGGCATCAGCTTGTTTCTTGGAGCGGACCAGCCGCGCCATCTCTGCGAGGGAGAGAGGCTGGTCGCCGGAATCGGCTGTGGCTTGCTGCTGGGGTGCAATGGCCTGCGTGGCGGACTTGGGAGCGGATTGAGTGGCGTTCTGGGCTGGATCCTGAGCCAGAGCGGAGCTGGACGGAAGCCAACATAGCGCCGCCGCCAAGGAGATGAGCCGTTTTCGCATGGTTTTACCCCCAAATAACCCTTGGATCCCCATTTGAGGCTAAGAGAAAGGCTTGCGGAGGCAAATGGTACTTTCGATTAAAAAAGTCCAGGTGTGTAGACGATAGCTCTCATTTGGCCACCTCGGGTTCGGACGCGTGAATGACGCGGGGCCAGGAGAGGAATTCGTCGAGGGACGGGGCGACTTGTTCATTGCCGTGGGGATCGTGGCAGGCGAAGAAAACAGCAGCGTCCGGTTGGCGCGTTTCGCTCACGGGGGACCAGTAGAAATTGCCGCAGCCGTCAGTGGCGAAGCAGAAGCCGGCGCCCCAGCCGTTGGCCGCGAAGGTCGGTAGTGTACTTTTGGCTTTCAAGATCGAGAGGCAGGAAGGCTTCGATCCATTCGGAGCCGTCTTTTGGGTCTACATCCGGGCGGCGGATTTCGAGTTGTTCGGTGAGGACGGCGGAGTGGTCATCGTAGAGAGCGATGAGACGTTGAGGCAGGAACGCGCCGATTCCCTGCTCGACTTCTGACGGGTTGGGATGGACGAGGCGGTTGCGGAAAGAATCGCGCGCGGCTTGAAGTTGTTCGGGAGATTGGCGATTGCGGGCTTGATGCAGTAGGCGGCGGGCGCCCATGACGGCGACGAAGATCATGAAGGCGACGACGAGTGGGCCGAAGGCTTCGGCGAGGAGGGTCTGCATAAGGTGATGATACAGGAGGAGACATCCGTCGTGACTCATGGATGGCGCGCGGCGGATGTTGAACGAAAGCCTTTGTGAGGATGTTTCGGTTTAACCGAAGAATGAGTAGCGAATTTTCTCATTGTGGAGGACGCGGCGACGCGACTAACTGGAGCCGAAGTGACAGGAACACAAGCGAGGCGGAGGAGCTATGAGCGCCGATATTCGAGTCCGGGAAAGTGCAAGTACGGAGGGGATTCGAAAGTGCGCGGAGCGAACGTTGCAAGCAGGCCTGCGCAGCACAATGCGAAGGCCGGGACGCGTACAAGCCACGCTCAGCGGCCATGGCGGTCGGCGAGACGATCAGGGCAAAGACTGCCCAATCGTCGCGGGGCTCCTTCCCTCGCGAGGGCCAGCGTGAAGGAAGTCGAATGGCACAAATCTGGTCGCCGGAATCATGGCGCCGATTAACGATTTGAGGAGCTCAGTAAACATGAGATTGGGAGAACGTCCGAAACAATCGGCCGCGACTATTTCGTGGGAGGGAATTTCCGAGCACGCAGATAGTTGAGAAGTACTCAGGAAACTTCCTACAGTTTTGGAACCGGCAGAGGAGAAGAACGGCATGAGCGGCCAAATTTTATCTGCGGGAAACGCATCGGTACTGGAAGAGCGCTGGCCTGCATGGGGCGAACGCACCGCCGGCGGCTATGAAAGAAGCGCCCTGATCTTGACGGGTGACGAACAAGCGGGCGAGGGCCTGCCATCGCTGGTGACTGAATGCGGACTCGAACCAGTGCGCCTCAGTTCGCTCGGTGAATTGCGAACGGGCGCCTTGGATGAAAGGGCGGCAGTGCTCTTGTGCGAGGAAGTCTTGCCAGACGGAAACTTTCGTGACGCGTTGCGCATCCTGGCTACCGCCGCCAGAAAGATTCCCGTGATTGTATTTTCGCGCATCGCGGATTGGGACAGCTACCTTCAGGCAGTGCGCCTCGGAGCATACGACTGCGTGCGTTATCCCGTTCCGCAGCGGAGAGTTGCGGTGGATCCTGGGCCAAATCACCCGAGCGAACCAGTTGAAGGTTTAAGGCCCCATTACTATCACAAGAAGCCGGAGTGGATGGACACCAAGCGGCGGAGAGATGTCAGCGAGCCAACTCCTGCACAGCGCATCCGACGAGCGGCACGCTCTGGCGCTGGAGATGCTTTCCGGCGGAAGAACAAATAGCTTGTACGGCCGGGTGGTTGAGCCCGCGCTCGACGGTAATGGCATAAAAGCAGCCGCGCACATTTTTGGCGGCTCCCAAGCGCTGGAGACCATACTGCTTGCGGAATTGCCTCTCGAGCACAGAATGCGCAGGAAAGAGGCCGGTTCCCCGCTGGCCAAATACGCGCAACAGTGCGTAGTCCTTAAACTCCCCCACCATGACGGGCCGGACGCCCAGATGAGAAAACCAATGATCCAATTGCCTGCGAATAGCGGTGTCATCGGTTGGTAACAGAATTGGCGCACCGTCGAGCGATTTTGGGAATCCCCGCCTGTACATTCGCACAAGGCGGGGTGTGCCCATCCAGATGATGCCGGTTTCGCCGAGCGGATGATCATACGTGCGCAAGTTGAGAACAGGAGCGGCAGGAGAGTCGGAAAGCACGACATCCAGCTCATGGGCGGCAAGGTCGGCGACGAGGCGTTGGAGTGAAGCTTCGCGGCAAAGGATACGAACAGGCTGGGAAAGTCCGAAGGCAGGCTCGATCAATCGTTGAGCGATTTCTTTCGGCAGAACGTCGTCAATTCCGACGGTAAGGCGCAGCGGCTTCCCGGTGGGACGCTTTTTGATGGAGTTCATCATCTCGCGGCCTAGCCCGAAGATTTCTTCGGCGTAGCCATAGACGATGGTGCCGACTTCAGTGGGAATCAAAGTACGTCCCGAACGGGCGAGAAGTTTTTCACCCAGTTGCTCTTCCAGGATGCGCAGTTGGGCGCTGACAGTGGATGGGGCCAAGCGAAGTTCTTCGCACGCGCGAGTGATACCGCCGAGCCGGACGACGCACCAGAAATAGAGAAGGTGGTGATAGTTGACCCATTCCATACCCGTTTGGAAGCGGTTGGGGACGTTTAGGTTTTCTCGAATGGTTAGGATTGTAATTTCTACTGGCGCAGGAACGATGGTGACCGACAAGATGAGCCGACGCCTCAGCAGTCTCAAGATTATCGAGTGAGGCGATCACTCAAGTTTGAGGAGGGAAATAGCCATGATCATTCCGGCCGTTAAAAGAACGATTCTTTGGACGATGGCAGTCGCGCTTACGGGAGGGCTGAGCCTGGCCAGCCCGGAGGCACGCGGAGAGGAACCCGCGCAGCAAGATTCCGTGCAGGTGATGAAGCTGTTGAAGGAGGCGCGGAGCGAGGCGGCGCGGCTACGAGTCGAAACGGATAAGCTCGAATCGTACAAAAACGGGAGGCTTAGCCGCGGAACGCATGGCCGCCAACTGGAAATCACTAAGGGCCATGTGAACGAGCTTGGAAAAACTCTAGACAAGCTCGAAGCCCGAAAAGCGGAAGCCTCTCCGTGGCAGCAGAGGGCTATCGAAGAGATGCGCCCGGTGCTCGAAGAACTGGCGGACCAGACAACACGGGCGATTCAGTACCTGAATGAAAACCCACGGCAACTCCAGCACCCCGACTATCACGAGGTGTTGACCGACAAATCGGCGCTTGCCGCGCAGTTAGCGGACCTGCTGGACGATCACGTCAGGTATGGTGAAGCGAAAGCGGAACTTGAAGAGCTTGAGGCGAAGGTGAGCCCTCTGTCCTAGGCTCCACTTGCACTCAACCAAAGCGGCTCGCCTTGCAGGTTAGGGCGAGCCGCTTTGCTGTAATAGGGAGTGAAGGAAGACCACAGAGTCAACTCAGGGCTAGCCGAGTGCTACTGGGCGAGGGCGGTGCGGAGAAAGGTCAGCATGCGGTAGCCGGCGATGTAGCTGAAGGGGGCTAGTTCGAGGGAATAGTGGCCGCAGTGGAGTTGGAGGCTGCGGGGGTGGGCGCCGTGGCGGCGGAGCGCGTCGAGCATTTGGCGACTTAGCTCGGGGAGCATGGTGGGGTCGTATTTGCCGTAAACGAGGAAGGATTTGCAGTCGGCGCCCATTCCGCGCTCGACGTAGGGCATGGGGCTGATGGGCGCCCAGTAGTCGCGGAGTTCATCCAACGCTGATATGGTTGCGAAGACCTTCCCAGACGTGGTTCGTGGTCATGCCTTGGCTGACGACGTCGGCGTAATACGTGGAGAAGTGGAAGAAACCGCCGGCTTTGATGGCGGGGTCGTGCATGAGGGTGATGTAGCCGACGGAAGAGCCGAGGCTGGTGCCGAGGATGCCGAGACGTGTGTGACCCTGCTGTTCGAGCCAGCGGAGGCAGCGGCGGGCGTCATGTACGGCCTGGCGGTTGGCCTGGATAGTGAGGCCGATATTGGGGCCGCAGATCTGGTCGGCGCGTTCGTGACCTTTGGCCATGCGGCGGTCGTGGTAGGGCATGCTCAGTTTGAGGGCGGAGATGCCGAGGCGCTGGAGCCATTCACACAGGCCGCGCTGGCCGTGCCATTTGGCGTTCCAGTTGGGGAGAACGAGTACGGCAGGAGTGTTTTTTCGCGTGCCGCTTTGAAGACGTCCTAGCTGGAAAATATTGGGCGTGGACAGTGTTGTTTTCCGGCCAGGGCGATTCGATGGAACTGGTGAAGGTGAGCACGTTTTCAGCGTCGAGGTGGTAATCGTTGGCCGGGGTGGTGGCGAACCATTCTGTGCTGTGTTCGATGACGTGTTTGGCGTATTGGCGGACGAAATCGCCGGGGTTGAGGTCGGCGGGATCGCCGCCGATGTGCTCCAAGCCCCAGTGGAAGGGCTGGACGCGACGGTTGTCGTCGGTGGTCCAGCGGCGGTGCTCGTAGCGGCGAATTCTGCGTTCGAACCAATGCATGGGAACAGTTGACAGTTTACAGGTGAAAGAAGAAAGAGAAAATCGGGAAAAACTATTACGCAGAGGGCACGGAGAGCACAGAGGTCACAGAGAATAGAAAACAGACAGAGAAAAAGCGTTAGGGATGGGGCACGGAAGGGCGCGGGGTTTGTTGAGGCGGTGAAGTAGGTATGGGACAGTACTAAGTGCGGCCGAAAAGCGGCCGACCAAACTGTGGTCATCGCCTTCTTTTTTCTATTTGGAATTGTGATTGGGAGCTTCTTGAATGTGTGTATTACGCGCATTCCGGAAGGGGTGTCTATTGTTTCGCCGGGATCGAGATGTCCGCGCTGTGAAAAGCCGATCAAGCCATACGACAACGTGCCCGTGTTTGCATGGATTTGGCTGCGGGGAAAATGCAGGAATTGCGGGCTGCCGATTTCGCCGATGTACCCGCTGGTGGAGTTCTTGACGGGGCTTTTGTTCGTTGGCTGCTTTTTGGAATTTGGGATTACTCAGGCCACGGTGAAGTGGCTGTTTTTCATTTGCTTGATCATCATTTTGACGGTGACCGATCTGCGGGTGCGGCTGCTTCCCGATGTGATTACTTGGCCGGGATTTGCGGCTGGGGTGCTTTTCTCGGCGTTTGTGCCGCCGAACGACGGGACGGCGTTCCTGCTGAGTTTGCGCCTTTTCCACTGGCTGCCGCCGGAGCGATTTTTGGGCGTTATCGAGGCGCTTTTGGGCGCGGCGTTTGGCAGCTTGCTGCTGTGGGGCGCGGCGGCGCTTTACAAGGTGGTGCGCGGCCGTGAAGGCATGGGGCATGGGCGACGTGAAAATGATGGCGATGGTGGGGGCATTTCTCGGAATCTCGAGGAATCGTTCCTCACGATCTTGCTGGGGACACTGCTGGGAAGCATGTTGGGCTGTGGCGGTGATTGCCGCGATGTATGCGCGCGGGGCGGGGAGGCGGCTGGCGGAGCGGGCGCAACCGGCGGGGGCTCGGGACGGTGAGCCAAATACGTGGGTGATTGCGAGCCAATATCACCTGCCGCTGGGAACTTTTCTGGGGATTGCGGCGCTGATCGTGTTGTTTGTGTTCTCGTCCTTCTCGATTGATCTTGCGCCGGATTGCGCTGAGATTCATTCCGATGCGAGACCGATTCAGGCTATGACGTTTGCAGCATTCCAAGCCGAGAGCACACAGCACGTCTGGGAGATCGCGCATGGCGCGGCGGTTGCCATTCTGGCTGTGGTGGGAATCATATTTTTTCTGCTGCGGACGTTTTTTCAGAGCACACAAGAGTCGCACAGAGCGGAGATTTGGTGATGGCGTCTCCGAGAACGGAGAATCCTTCGGCGTTTATGACGGCGTCCATGCAAGGCGTGATCCAGCAGCTTCGCGAGCAGGAGAAAGAGCTCGAGCGGCTGCACAAGATTGAAAAAGAACGCGCGGAACATACGGAGCGGCTGAGCGAAGAAGTGACGCGGAACATGCCGGCGGGATTGTGGTGGTGAATGCGACGGGAATTATTTCGAGCGCGAATCCGGCGGCGGAGCAAGTGCTGGGAATTCGAGGGCTGGGATTCCGGCGGTACAGCGAAGTGCTGGGCGAAACGTCCGACCTGACGAGGTTGATTGGGGAATGCCTTGCGAAGGGAAGCATTTTCGGCGGGAGAACAGGTGCAGCACGAGGCGCCGGGGGCGAATCGCGGTTACTGGGCGTGACCATTTCGCCGATCCGGCGCGGGACGGAGAAGATTAACGGCGCGATCTGCCTGCTGACGGACTTGACGGAACTGGCGGCGCTTGCAGCAACAGATTCAATTGAAGGAAAACCTGGCGGCGCTGGGAGAGTTGTCCGCGGGGATCGCGCACGAGTTCAAGAACGCGCTGGCGACGATTTCGGGGTACGCGCAGATGATCAGCGCGGAAGCGGTGGCTGGCGAAGTGGCGGACTCGGCTGAGAGGATTCTGGAGCAAACGCGGAATATCACGCACGTGGTGACGGAATTTCTGAAGTATGCGCGGCCGTTGGAGATCACGAGCGAACCCGTGGCGCTGGAGGGAGTTGTGGAGCGAGTCAGTATCCGAAGTAGCCGAGGCGATGCCGCAGGTGCGGATTCGGTTTGAGGGGCCGCTGGGAAGCGTAGCGGGAGATGAGGGACTGCTGCGGCAAGCATTCTTAAATCTTGCGCGGAATGCGGCGGAGGCGTGCGTTGGTGCGGCCAACGGCGGGCGGGTACTTCTGCGGGGAGAAGTGGTGCGGCACGAGGAAACATATACGCAGCGCGTCACAGTCTTCGACAACGGCCCAGGGATTGCCGTCGGGACGCTTCCGAAGCTTTTCCGGCCGTTTTTCACGACAAAGGCGAAGGGCACCGGGCTGGGGTTGGCGGTGGTGCAGAAAATCATTGTGCAACATGGCGGGCGCGTGAGAGGCGCGGAATCGGACGGAAGGTGGGGCGGCCTTTATAGTTACGCTACCCGCGTGCCGGAGCGTCGCGGAAGCAGTAGAATTGAAGAAGGACGGCATCTAAGTAGAAGGCTGGGGAATCCAGCTCGCCCCGAGAAAGGTGGCATTGTATGCGTGTCAAGGATATGATTGCAGGCTTCGCTGCTCTTGCTAGGGCTCTGTTTGCCGGTTCTTCCGGCGTTGGCGCAGCAGCAACAGCAGAACGACTCCGGCAGCAGCAACAGTCGGGCGATCCGGTTGCAGAAGCGGCGCGTAAAGCGCGTGAGCAAAAGAAGGCTGCGCCCAAGCCGAAAAAAGTTTAACGGACGACGACATCAAGCCTCGCGGCGGCCTCGAGCGAGGGCGGAGCTGCGACAGAACAGGGCGGAGGCGGAACACCTGGCGCGACGGATAGCGGACAGGGTACGGCCGCGCGCGGAGCGGCGGGCAAGGACGATCCAGCAACCACATGGCGTAAGCGGTTTGCGGATCAGCGCGGCAAGATTGCGTGGCGGAAAAAGAGCTGGACATCTTGCAGCGCGAATCCGACAAGGCGCAGACGCAATATTACAACGACCCGACCAAAGCGCTGATGGAACAAAACTCGCGCAAGGACATCAACGATAAGAAAGCCAAGATTGACCAAAAGCAGCAGGAGATTGCTAACCTGAAGCAGCAACTTTCAGATATGGAAGATGAGCTGCGGAAGTCCGGGGGCGACCCCGGCTGGGCCAGGCAGTAAATTCCAAAATGAAAATCGAAACTCGAAACTCGAAGTACGAGATCGAACTTCGTATTTCGAGTTTCGTGTTTCGTGTCTGCGTTCCAGCTGGTTACTTCCCTTCTCTACACATCCGCCGCGCGTTCCCGCCGGGTCGCCCCTTGATTCGTGGTAGAAACAAGAGAGATGGAACCTCTCCTCCTTGTTGAAGATAAGAACGAGCTGCGCGCGATGCTGCGGAAGGCATTGGAGCGCGCGGGCTATGCCGTGGACGAAGCTCCTGACGGCACGACTGCGATTCAGAAGGTGCGCGCGCGACGCTACCTGATGGTGATTACGGATTTGAAGATGCCGGGGGCGTCCGGGCTCGACGTGTTGCGCGAATCGAAGCAGGCGGACGCGACGATACCGGTGCTGCTGCTGACGGCGTTTGGGTCGGTCGAAGAAGCGGTGTCGGCGATGAAGGAAGGGGCGTTCGACTTTCTTCAGAAGCCGGTGGACCTGGACCACCTGAAATTGCTGGTGCAGCGAGCGACGCGACAGCAGGAAATGCAGCGGGAGAATCTGCTGCTGCGCGAGGAGTACACGGCGCGGTATGGATTTCCGCGCATTGTGGGCGAACATGCGGCGATCCGGGAAATCAGCCAGCAGATTCAGCGAGTGGCGGCGACGGATTCGACCGTGTTGCTCTTGGGTGAAAGCGGGACGGGAAAAGAATTGTTTGCGCGAGCGGTGCATCACCTTTCGCAGCGCCGCGAGCAGCCGTTTGTGGCGCTGAATTGCGCGGCGATTCCCGAAGGACTGGTGGAGAACGAACTTTTCGGGCACGAGCGCGGCGCGTTTACGGGAGCGGGCGCGCGCAAAGTGGGCAAGCTCGATTTGGCGCATCGCGGGACGCTCTTTCTTGATGAAATTGGAGAGTTGCCGCTGGCGATTCAGGCGAAACTTCTGCGAGTTCTAGAGGAAAAGCGATTCGATCGCGTCGGCGGGACGCAGATCGTCGAAGTGGATGTGCGCATCGTGGTGGCGACGAATCGAAATCTGCAGAAGTTGGCGGAGGAAAAGCTATTTCGTGAGGATTTGTATTTCCGCATTTCAGCTGTGCCGATGACGATTCCTCCCTTGCGCGAACGCGGGAATGACGTGCTGCTGCTGGCGGGGCATTTTTTGGAGAAATTCAGCCGGGAATTTAAGAAGCCGGGGCTGGAACTTTCGGCAGAGGCGAGGGAGCGGTTGCTGGAGTATCGCTGGCCGGGAAACGTGCGCGAACTGCAAAACACGATGGAACGAGCAGTGATCCTTACGGATGGGCTGAGCATCACGGCTGACGGATTGCAGCTTCCCGCTACGAAACCGGATACGGACCAATTGCCGGCGGGAATGCTTCCGGAGCAATTTAGCTGGGAAGGAACTCTGGAGGAAGTGACTGGTCGGGCGGTGAGCCACGTCGAGCGCGTGTTGCTGGAGAGTACTTTGCGCGAGTGCAAGTGGAACAAGACGCGGGCGTCGGAGAAGTTGGGAGTGTCGCCGAAGACTTTGCTGGCGAAATTGCGAAGCGCGGGGCTGGAAGAGTGAAGGAGAAGAACCAGACGTGTAGTTAACCATAACTGGCCCCCCTCCCCGGGTTTTCTCGTAAGTGTTCATTCTAAAAGCCTTAAAGTCGATTGTTTTTATGGATTTACGGAAGTGTTCATCCTAAGGGGCTTGATTGCCCCAATTTGCACTAAAATTGTGCAGAACGCGTAAGTGTTGCGAATAAAGGGCTTAGGTCGATTGGTGGAGCCAAAAGCAAAAACGCCGACATGATGTCGGCGTTACCAAGGAATCCCACAGGATTACTCAACCAATATAATACGCTGGAAATCACTTTTTGTCAAGCGGGTTTTGGGGCACTTGCCAAAGCTCTAGGGCTGACCAGACACCGAGCATAATGCCGACCCAAACCGGCACACGCAAAACCGGCGCATGGTGAGCGCACAGTCTCAGGTACTGAGGCCTATCGCTTAGAAACAGCGGGAGCGTCCTGTCTGTCCCCGTCCCCCTAAGACATCCATCAATCGGCTCCATCACTCATGCCTCTTTGCTAGTTTTTCCCGCTTCTTCGAAATATCCCGAGCCTGTGCGATCGTCTTCGATGAAAAGAGCGTGTCGAACATACACCACACACGGCCAGCTGGGAATATCTTGCCAGTGGGTACTTTATGGGCTACACGGATGGCAGGGCCTAGCTCGTACAAGAAGTGCGGCTTACACTTCTCACGGGGCACCTCTTTGAATCCATCGTGCAAATCCGTGATGACCTTGTAGTTCTTGATGTGATGAATGGACTGAAGCCGACCGTGATAGCGAAAAGCAATATAGTTTGGTGGCTCCTTTGGAAATCCTTTGATGCCTATGGGGTGAAAGTACCTTTTGCGTCTCTCTACCATATCAATCCACGAAATTCTCCAACCGTGTTGTGTTCCTCCACTCACGGAAACCACGTACACCCAATTTGAATCGATATCTTGCATTGTTGTTACCTTCCCCAAGTAAGTGAGCAAATCCTTAAGAAGGTGCCTTTCTTTGAATTTCCCACGCTTAATGGCGCGCTCCACCATACCTGCGACCTCTCTCCAGGAGATCGTTTGGATGGCAATTCCTTTGATCTTCGAGACGCTCAGGCGAGTAGAAGCGTAATCAGCATTGCATTCGCTCAATGCGATGATTTTGCACACCTTAGATTTACGCTTCTTAAGGCGAGGGACGTATTTTTCCAACTGATGTATTTTTGGCAAACTCCAGCCGCATTTGGCTTCCACAATCAGATGATATTGGCCGGGGACTTCGATTTCGATATCTGTAATTCCGCTCTTCTTTCTATAGTCTTGCAGACGGAGAACGGCTGCGACTCCCTTTTCATGATCGCCAGCCGTCGCTTTGAGAAACTCTCTTAGAAATGCCGGGCTACGGTAGAGCGCCCACCCCACGCTATAGGTGATGTCGTTTTCTTTTTCTCCAAGCAACTGGAAGATCGTTTCGATGGGCTTGTTGTGCAGTTGTAGGTCTGGCATGGGTGCCCGCTGGACAGGACTCATCCGTTGCGCATGAACACTAGGAACCTATACTTTAGCAGAAGCAGGTGTTTTGAGGCCGGCACTTCGAAGCTGTAGGCCGATCGATCCGTCGGCGCAGACGCCTGGTCTGGCCGTAAGGAAGCAAGAATCACGGCCTTGGATAAGAGCGCTACTACAGAACTCGGAAGAAAGACGACTACGTAGGACTCGCGTATTGCGCTTTTTTAAGGAGATTGCTTCCGTAAGAGGATGGCGCGCTACTGACGCGGGCGGACAGCGGTGTGGAGGGCTACGGTGCCTATGGTCCAGGATTTGTGGGTTACGGCGGTGTAGCCGACGGCGGACATTAGAGTGGCTAGTTCGGGCGGGCGGAAGAAGCGGGAGACAGATTTGGGCAGGTAGGTGTAGGCAGTGGGATCGCCGGAGAGCCAGCCGCCTATGCGGGGCAGGACGGTTCGGAAATACCAGCGGTAGAGATTGCCTAGGGGGCCGGCGGGGGGTTCGGTGAACTCCAGGATGGCGATGGTGCCGCCGGGTTTGAGGATACGGTGGATTTCGCGAAGGCCGGCTTCGTAGTTGGCGAGATTGCGGAAGCCGAAGGCGGTGGTGACCAGGTCGAAGGAGGCGTCGGCAAAGGGGAGACGGAGCGCGTCGGCTTCGGCGAGGGGCAATGGCGGAGGCGCGGGCAGGCCGGAGTGGCTGTGGCCCAGGATACTTTTGGCGCGGGCGCGGACTAGCATGGTGTGGGCAAAGTCGGCGCCGACGATGCGGGCTTTGCCGGATTTGCGGAGCGCGAGAGCGAGATCGCCGGTGCCGCAGCAGAGGTCGAGGACTACGGCGTCTTGGCGTTGGAGGATGGGGCGAAGGCGTTTGGCGGTGCGGGCGCGCCAGAGGCGGTCGAGTTGGAGCGAGAGGATGTGGTTGAGGGCGTCGTAGCTGGGCGCGATCTGCGTGAACATTTCGCGGACTTTGCGTGAGGCGTCGGCTTCGGTGTGGGCGCCTTCGGGTTGGGTGCCTCTTACAGGCGCGGGTGCGGCGGCGTTAGCCACGGCGTTTTCTCGGGGGATTGATGAAGTGAGGGGCGAAATGGAGGACGCGATCGAGAGTTTCGAGAGGGACGTCGCCGTGGGATTCGGCGCTTGGCCGATTTCGGGGGGCAAGGACAAAACGCAGTTTGCCGGCGCGGGTTTTCTTGTCCGAATGCATTGCGGCAATCAATTTGTTGCGGCGGAACATTCGGCCACGGTGGGAGTGGGCTCATGCGGCGGATGAGAGATACGATGCGTGAGACCTCGTCGGCGCGCGTGATTCCGATCTCGTGTCCGAGGAGTGCAGCGGCCATCATGCCCCAGGCGACGGCTTCGCCGTGCTGATAGGTGCGATAGTTCGTGATGGTTTCGAGGGCGTGGCCGAAGGTATGGCCGAAGTTTAGAATTTCGCGGAGACCGGATTCGCGCTCGTCCCGGCTGACGACATGCGCTTTTATTTCGAGCGAACGAGGAATGATGTATGCGAGAGCGGCCGGGTCGCGGCGGAGGACGGCGTCGAAGTTTTTTTCGAGAAAGGCAAAAAGTTTTGGGTCGGCGATAACGCCGTACTTGATAACTTCGGCGAGACCGCCGCGGTATTGGCGCTCCGGGAGCGGCTTCAACATGGCGGAGTCCACCAGAACGAGGCGGGCAGGATAGAAAGTGCCTACGAGGTTCTTCCCTTCTGGAAGATTTACGCCCGTTTTTCCGCCGACGGCGCTGTCCACTTGAGAGATGAGCGTGGTGGGGATTTGCACGAGTGCGACGCCGCGCTGGCAGGTCGAGGCGGCAAAGCCCGCTACGTCGCCGACCACGCCGCCGCCCACGGCGATGAGGAGCGATTGACGATCGATTCCCGCGCGAACAAGAGAACGCGAGAGTTTCTCGACAGTGCTGAGATTTTTAGCGGATTCCGCATCGTTCATCAGGTGTGTTGCGTACCCGGCTTTCAGGCGAAGGCCGCTGAGAACGCTCTTCCCTACCGCCCGCCAGACTTTCAGCGAGGACACTATATGAATTCGCGAAAATTTTCCCAGCCGGCGGATTTCTTCGGCGGCGTCGCGAATAACTCCTGCTCCGCATACGATCGCGTAGCGGCCGGCAGAAGAATTCACGAGAATGCGATTTTTTTCCATTCGCCAAAATGTTCTTTGGAGCTAATCGAATGTAGCACAGAGTTTAGCGGTGACGCGTGGCTACAAGCGGACCAGCGTTGATTCATTTCGCTTGAAGTTGTTTGACGCTTTCCAGAAAAACGTGGCCGACGATGGCCAGGGTTTTGGGACTGATCTTGTCGAGCGAGTCTTGCGGGGTGTGCCAGTAGTAGACGTCGCCGCTCGGACCATTGTCCAGATCGATGACGTCCACCGAGGGGACGTGGCGCTTCAGGAAGGATTGGTGATCGTCTTCAACGGTGGACGAATCGTCGACGAAAACGTTTCCGTAGCCGAGTTTTTTGGCAACACCCCAGACTAAATCGACGAGCGCTTTGGTGGAATAAGTTTCGCGCTTGAAGTGGGGCGTGCGCGTGCCGACGATATCCGCAAGCAAGAACGCTTTTATTCTTGTGAGGTCGCCGCTATTGGCGAAGCGCGCAGCCATTTCGCGGCTGCCGTAGCAATTGTCGGGATCCTGCCACTCGGGGCGCACGGCTTCTTCGCCATCGAAAAAGGCAATCCAGACAGCGTAGCGACTGTGCTGCGAGCAAAGGAGGCGGGCCAGTTCGAGCATGACGGCGGTGGAAGAGCCGCCGTCGTCGGCGCCGACGAAATTTTCGAGGCGTTTTGTGTCGTAGTGCGTGCCGAGAAGAATCACGCCCGGCTTGTCACCGGGAATCTTAACGAGAATATTTTTCATGGGCAGGCGGCCCGCGGGAGTGTCCGAGCTGAAGGAATCGATATCGGCGGTGCAGCCGTAGCTTTTCAATTCGGCGAGGAGGTAGTCCTGCGTTTGCGCGATAGCGGGCGAACCGGCAGGACGAGGTCCAAAGGAAACTTGTTTGGCGACGTGGGCGAAAGCGCGCTTGCCGTCGAAGCCGCCGGTTTTGTCGGGCGGAGGAGCTTCATCGGCTGCATTTTGCGGCGCCGGGGGCGTCACGGCTGTGACGGCGCTCATGAACGGCGCGTCTTTTGCGGCGGGTTGAGAGCTGTCCGCTTTCGCTTTGCATCCAGCGATGCCGAAGAAGGATGCGACGGCGCAAAGTGCGGCGCACAGAACATTCCTGGAAACTTGCTTCATCTAGTGAGCCTCCGCGGCTGCGGCCTGACGCCGTTTCTTATTGCGCACGACCATCCACGACACGCCCACCCCCAAAAAGTACAGAGCGACCAGCACACACATGAAGAGCACCATGCTGAGGGCGTCGGGAGAAGGCGTGAGTACAGCCGCAAGAATGGTGATCACCAAGAGAGCGTAGCGGAAATTCTTAATCAGAAACTGGGGAGTGACGATGCCGAAGAGCGACAGGAAAAAAATGAGGACAGGCAATTCGAACACAAGGCCAAGTCCGAGGAGGACGAGAAGAATTAGATCGAAGTACTCGTCAATGTTGATGAGAGGGACGACCGGCCCTTGAAAACTGATCAAGAAGCGCAAGACGTATGGCAATGAAATGAAATAGCCAAACGCGATTCCTGCCAAAAACAGGAAAACGGTTGAGAACAAAAAGCCCGTGATGGCGCTGCGCTCCTGCTTATAGAGCGCGGGAGCAACGAATAGCCAAATCTGGTAGAGAACCCACGGGGAGGCGATGACAATCCCAATGTAAATGCTCACGGTGATGAGCAGGTTCAAGTAGCCCGCGGGATGAGAGTAGATCAGCTGCGGGTTGAGGCCCGCCTTCGTTCAAGGCTTTGGTCATAGGCCGTACCATGAAGTTCACGAAATGAGGAGCGACGAACCAGCCGATGGCGGCACCGATCACGATGGAGACCAGCGAATTGATGATGCGCTTGCGCAGCTCGACGAGGTGCTCGAAAAACGTCATCTGAGCGCCGGGCTCTTCTTGGACTGCCACGATCGCGGAATCAGACTGGCTGCTGTTGGTCATGAGAGAGGGCTTGGGAAGGCTCGGGAACGGCTTGCGTGGACGCTACCTCGGCCGTGTCGGCGGTCGTTTCGGCGGCGAGCTGAGACGGGTCACTTTCGGAGCGTGGCACCGATTCGGCAACCGGGGTGATTGTCAGCGCTTCCGTAGCGCGAGTGTCCCCGTCTAAACTTGTTGTGGCAATTTCTGTACCGGCCGGAGTGGCCAGGGTGGCTGGCTGTTCCGCCACGACGGCTGAGGCGGCGGCAGCTTCGGCCGCTTTCTTGCGTTCCGCTTGGAGACCCTGTCGCTCGATGTCGCGCATTTCCTGTTCGAAGGCGCTTTTGAAGTCAGTAGAGGCCTTGCGGAACTCGGCCATCAATTTACCCAGGCCCCGGGCAAGTTCGGGCAGCTTATGTGGCCCGAAAATCACCAGGACCACGATAAACAGAACGATCATGTGGGTCATGCTGAGCATAGTGATTAGGTGGCCGCAAGATGGCCTGTTGGCATCATAGAAAGGGCGTCCCACGGTGTCAAACCACACTTTGGGGTATGCTATAATTTTAGTTGCAGCGGACTCGTGAGGTCAGGATGAAATCCGAACGCCGTGGGTTGGTATTAGTCGTTGCTGTCATCCTCATATCTGCGGTTCTTGGGGCAATTTACGGCCCCAACGTCCGCGCCACTACCTCTTCGGCCGAGGACGAGCACACCGCGATAAGGCAGTTCACCAATGTTCTGGACGTGGTCCAGGCAAACTACGCCGAGCCGGTTGACGTAGACAAGGCCGTGTACCAAGGCGCCATCCCCGGGATGCTGCGCGTGCTCGATCCCCACTCAAATTTCTTTGACGCCCGGCAATTTGCACTTCTCCGCGAAGATCAGCGCGGAAAGTATTACGGCGTGGGCATGGTCGTTGCGCCGCGCGAAAACCGGACCGTCGTGATGCAGCCCTATGTGGGCGCGCCGGCGTTCAATGCGGGCATTCGGCCTGGCGACGTCATCATGAAGGTGGATGACAAATCCACGGAAGGCCTTACGACGAGCGACGTTGCGGATTTGCTGAAGGGCCCCAAGGGGACAGTCGTAAAGATCACCGTTTCGAGAGAGGGCTACAACGAGCAGCTGGTTTTCACCGTGACGCGCGATGAGATTCCGCGGCACTCCGTGGACATCGCGTTCATGCTGAAACCGGGAATTGGCTACATCCGCCTTTCCGGATTCAACGAGACGACCGACCGCGAAATCGGCGACGCTCTGAAGCAGCTGAATGCTTCGAGCCTGGATGGCTTGATTCTCGATATGCGCGGGAATCCTGGCGGCTTGCTGAACGAAGCGGTGGCCGTCGGAGACATGTTCCTCGACAAGAATCAGCTGATTGTTTCGCACCACGGGCGGACATCCCCTGAGCGGCGCTATTTTGCGCTGCGTGGCAATCAAGGAATGACGACTCCGTTGGTGATCCTGGTGAACGGAAATTCGGCCTCGGCCACGGAGATCGTTTCGGGCGCGGTACAAGATCACGATCGCGGACTGGTTGTTGGGGAAATCACCTTTGGCAAGGGTTTGGTGCAGACGGTTCAGCCGCTGAGCGAAAATACGGGGCTGGCGCTGACGACAGCGCGGTACTACACACCGAGCGGTCGCCTGATCCAACGCGATTACAAATCCATTTCGCTGTACTCGTATCACTACGAACGCAAAGTTCCCGAGCATCCGACGGAAGTGAAGCTCACGGACAGCGGACGGCAAGTGACTGGTGGCGGGGGCATCACGCCGGATATCGTCGTGCCGACGCCAAAATTCACTCATTTCCAGGAGAATTTGTTCCGGGCCGACGTTTTTTATCCTCTCGAAGGAGGCGTGGGAGGATTCACGCGTTCCTTCATGGGTAACAAACCAACCATCACTAAGGAATTTGAAGTGGACGACAGCGTGATGAAGACTTTCCGCGAATATCTGACGAAGCATAACGTCCGGTACACTGAGCCGGACATGTCCGAAAACCTGGACTGGGTAAAACGGAAGATCAAACAAGAAGTGTTGGCCTCGAACTTCGGCGTGCAAGAAGGACTTAAGGTACAGCTAGAAGCGGATCCCCAGGTGCAGAAGGCCGTGGAAGCGATTCCGCAGGCCCGCGCACTTTACCAGAACGTTCGCAAGATCGTGGCGCAACGGGCTGGCGGGAACCTCGATCAGCCATAGACTTCAGATTATTCGTGGTTGAGGATTTGCGAGGCGCATCGAATTGCGACTAGTGCGCCTGCGAGTCTTCGATTGGGTTTGCCTCGCTGTAAATCGTGTGAGCGCCTTCAGTTGGCAAGCTTCGGAGCGTCTGCTAAGATTTTGTTGCTGCTCGTGGGCGAGTAGCTCAGCTGGGAGAGCGCCTCGTTCGCAACGAGGAGGCCGGGGGTTCGAATCCCCTCTCGTCCACCAAAGTATTTCGTAACGTCTCAACTACCCAAAAAGTGCGCAACTCCTGGAGCTGAAATACCTTGCTAACTCGCTGGGTTCAGCAAACTTTTTGCGAGAGCGAGAGCGTTTTCAGCTTGTGTTGGGTCGTCGAGGCGGCCGCAGGCGAAATCGCGCGTGCCGCCGCCTTTGCCTCCAACTTTTGCCAACACCGTGGCCAGTGAAGAGTCCCTGCGTCACTCGTTGCTGGACTTGTCCAGCGACAGCGCAAAATCGTCTGAATGGGCCATGACGCTAGGTTATCGAAGGTGCGAGCATGAAGAGCCACTGCAGCTTTGAGCAACGTTGGACTAAGTACCCGACCTGACCTTTGACGTCCACTCGCTCGCTAACGGATGACAAGTAAAATAAGGGCGGCACCAGCCAAAGACAGATCCTTCATCAAATGTGCGAACTCACTGAGCCGCATATACCAGTCAGTTTCGTTCCAAAAGCGATGTAGGTAGAAAGGTGCTGGAAAGATTATGCCGAACAACGAGGCCGCCCCAAGTTTTGGGTGCCAATCGAACAGAAGCAAGACACCGCCACCGACCATCATGACAACAGTGAGGGTCGTTGCTGCTCGTGGAAGCGGTACGCCCTTGCGGGCAAGGTGTGCTGAATGTTCTCTGAACTTAAGGAGGTGGCTGGTGCCCATCGCCACAAAGTACGAGACAAACAAAATCCTCCCGAAAACCAAGAGCCAAGGCGACAATTGAAGGTGCATTGCGTAACCTCCGTTCGAACACTGTCCGGCGTGGCCGCGCCATTGACTCAAAAAACCAATTTACTCTTTAGCTCAGGAGCAACGCGGTCGATGCGGCGCGAGAGCTCCTGCAGGTGGCATGTCGGCACACGTGGAAAGAGGTGGTGCTCGATGTGCAAAAACATATTGAAAGTGATCCCGTTTTTGATCTTACTGCGCAGCGTTCTTGCAATATAGTGAGTGCGGTCGCAGTGGTGGTGTACTGTCCACACCGCGAAAAATGCGGTAAGGCATTGCCCTATTGCCATCGTGCTCACGTGATACCGGAGCGTGCTGTTACCCCAGCTCCCGAAAACTAGGGCGATCCACGCCGCATTCAAGAGCAACTCGGTGACGACGGTTGCACGCAGCTTCCGATTGCCATACTGAAGTGCCGTGATATGCAGGAGGATCGGGAAGGCGGGACCGAACAGCAGGGTGCGCCAAGCAGGCATCTCCGCGTGCCTACCTTCCGCGTCGTCTTCGCCAAACGTAAGCCTGTGGTGTCGCAGGTGATTGAATTGCACGGCGTGCATCGATCCCAGCATCACGAGACTCATGACCCACAACACAATGTCCGTTGTTCGGCGAGACAGTCCCAACGAGGAGTGAAAGGCATTGTGGATGAGCCGAAGGCCCGTGAGGAAAAACATGAAAGAGAAGCCAAGAGCAATTACCTGGAGACCGTGCGCAGCCGTCAGAAGCGAGGCCGCGAGCCACGCGGCTGGCAGCAGAGGCTCCAGCAGAACCTCGAAGGGTGAGACACGGACCAGATCGCGCCATCCTAACGCGCGAAGGCGGGGATCATGGAAGATATCTGACGGTGGTTCCCGATCGACTTGACTCACGGCGGTGACACCGAGGATATCCGATCTCAGTTGCTGAGTCTCGCATTTCATTCATGGTTCTCGACGGGTGGGGAAACAGCGAAAACCAGCGAAGCTAGATAAACCAAAATTCCCAGTCCCATTAAGGCTGCGCCCACGAAAGCAAAGAGCACAAACGCGAGTGGATGAAACCACATGAGGCTCACAATTTCCACGAGCAGGCCGAGAATAATCAGGCTGCTCGAAACTTGCAGAAACCTTCGGATTCCGATCGCGCGGAGTTTCATTGGGCGGGCCCCCACATTTTCAGGTGGTTTACTTCGGACGCATTGTGAATCGTGTCGTGGCAACCACTCGAAATACACGACAGCTGATTCGTTTTGAGCGAATCCATCATCGCGAGATGGACGGGGTTTTCCTCAAAGTTGCGGGCACCCGCATGGCAGTGCAGGCACTGCAAGTTACTGTACCCGCCGCTCATATGGATTGTCTTGGGTGGCGTACTCACATACTGCAAATAGATGCGCGTCATGCCCTTGAGCTTGTCCTTCATAGGGCCATAGATGGTGTAGTCGGTATGGCAGGCATAACAGGCCATGTCCGCCGGAATGCGGTGATTCTGAAAATGCTGGGCAGGGACGTACTTCTGGTCGTCCACGTACAAGCTTTTCCCGTAGAGTTCCATGCTGTGGCACGAAATGCAGAATTTGGTTTGTTCGGAACGCTGCATGTGAGTGGACATGCCCGTGGCGATGCAGAGCACCGGAAGAACGCACAGGGCTGCAAAAGCGAGAATCTTGCCCGTGGTTTCCATCGTGATTGAGGGGCGCACGAGAAACACTGCAGCCAGCACAATCGTCAGTGCAATCAATGGGATGAGGATTCCGATTGGTACCATCACTACTCCTCCTGGCCACACAGTCGCAGAAATCAGGAGCGGGACAGCGGCAGACAGACCGCCTAGGGATTATTTCTTCTTGGCTAGGTCGCGAATGTATACGATTAGCTCTTTGACCTCTACATCCTTCAGGCTGTTTGCATAGGCAGGCATTTTGTTCTTGCCCTTCGCAGTGATTTCGATAAGTTGGACATCCGTTTCGCTCTGCACCTCGGGTGAAGCAAAATCGCGGCCCCCAAGCTACTTGCCTGTCGGCATATTCCCGCTCTCGTCCGCGGCATGGCACACTGCGCATTTCGCCTTATAGAGACTCGCGGCATCGTCCTGTGCCCAGGCCGGCACGGCAAAGAAGAAAAAAGGCACGGCGACAGCAAATAGGCTGCAATGCGTTCGGACCCGCCAGCAGTTCATTTCGCACCTCCGCTAAAATGCTAAAGGCCACAACCTTCTATAACAGATGACACTCTCTGACTGTGACTGCGATCACATTTCTTTGAAACGCACGAGCCCAAAGTACGGGTTCTCGTAAGGATGCCGCACCATCTTCATGCCTCGCGTCCCGTTTTCGTCGCCGCCAGCTTCTGAAGGGCAACCCAATTCCGAATTTCGAGGGTTGAATGCTTCCAATTCAATATTTGTCTTTTTTTGAAGCGAGAAAGAAGGCGGCTTGCGGTTTCGCGAGAAAGTCCGACCATCTGCGCGAGGTCTTCCTGTCGCACTCCTGGCAGCCGGATGCCTACTCCATTGTCTTTCCCATCTGGGCGCAGTTCCAAGAGGAATGCCGCAAGCCTTTGCTGTGCGGATTCCGAGAGGCCGATGATTCTTAGTTCATCAAGGAGCTTGAAACACCGTTCGCTGAGTAGTGCCGCAGCCTCGAGGGCCGTCTTTGTGTTTTCCTCCACGAGTTTGAGAAAGGCATCGCGCCGCAAGAAGACTACAGTGGCAGGCCCTAGAGCTTCCGCAGTCGCATAGTGAGTTTTCCCTAGAATGGTTGCAGCAAGTCCGAGGATGGTTCCAGGGCCCTCAAATCCAAGAATGATAGCCTTTCCGCTGGAGGATGCGATGGACAGTTTGGCAGTTCCCTGCAACATCAGGAGTATGCCGCTCGACTTTTCTCCCTGCGTAAAAAAAACAATCCCCTTCTCATATGACATTGTGTCACCGCGTTCGCTGATTCTCTGGATGAGCTTTTCGTCTCGCCGCTCTGCTATAGGTGTAGAGAACGCGGCGGATCCTGGATTCTCAACTGCCATGTTCAGTTTCGCGCGGGTCTTGTCAAGACCATGGTCGATTGGTTTGCTGGTACGATTTTTCAATGTCCCACCTCTCACCTGAGTGAAAGCTACAATTAGGGACAATGGCGCCGTGGTGCTCCCCAATATCCAGAGACGTGACTGCCGTCACAGACGACAAAACGCTTTAAGAGTAAACGTTTCGAGGAAACATGCTCGCGATACGCCGCTATAGGTGAAAGAGAACGCAATGATGGCGGGGCCTAACACGGATCCCTAATCCCTCAAGAGGTGCGATTATGACAGCACTGCGCGGTACACTGCCTAAAGCTTTGAGCATTCGCGGTGTGTCGCGCCGCGAGTTTGTGAAGTTTTGCAACTTGATGGTCGCCACGCTGGCCCTCCCCCCGCGATATCTATCAGCCGTGGAAAAAGCTCTCAGTCAGACGACCCGTCCCGTCCTAGTTTGGCTCGAATTTCAGGACTGTGCCGGGAACTCCGAATCCATGCTCCGCACGAGCAATCCTACAGTTGCGGAGTTCGTGCTCGACCTTCTTTCCTGGGAATATCACGAGCTGATCATGGCAGGCGCGGGCAAGCAGGCGGAAGAAGCGCTCGAACGGGTAGTCCGAGAACACAAAGGCGAATACATCGCGGTGGTTGAAGGCGCAATCCCGACCGCGGATGGAGGTGTTTACTGCACGATCGGCGGCAAGACCGCACTGGAGATCGCAAAACACGTCTGCGGTAATGCCGCGGCAAACATTGCAGTGGGTGCCTGCGCCTGGGACGGAGGATTGGTTCGGGCGAACCCGAACCCGACTGGAGCGCTTGGATTACAGGAAGCGGTTCCGGGATTAAAGAACCTCATCAACTTGGGAGGCTGCCCTCATAATCCCGCGAACACTGCGGCGGTTCTCGTGCATTACCTAACGTTCCATGATCTGCCTGCGCTCGATCAATACAGCAGACCTTTGTTCGCTTACGGCAACATCATTCACGACCAATGTGAACGAAGAGCTCACTACGATGCAGGGCGTTTTGTTGAGGAGTGGGGGGATGAAGGCCACCGGAAGGGGTACTGCCTGTATAAGATGGGCTGCAAAGGTCCCGAAGCAACCTACAACTGTCCGACCGTCCGTTGGAATGATGGGACGAGTTGGCCTGTGAAAGCCGGCCACGGGTGCATTGCCTGCGCTTCGCACCGCTTTTGGGATACGAAGTCACCCTTCTACAAACGGCTGCCATCGGTGCCCGGGTTCGGAGTGGATGTCACAGCGGACGAAATTGGATGGGTGGCCACGGGAGCGGTTGCCGCAGCGATGGTTGCCCAAGTGGCTGGCAATATGGTTCGCGACAAAATGCGGGTGAAGAAGGCAGCCGAAGAAGCAAGCGAACCGCCGGATTCTCGCGGAGCTTAGGAGGAATCAATGGCGCGGATTGTGGTCGACCCTGTCACACGAATTGAGGGACATCTCCGTATCGAGGCGCAAGTCGAAGGCGGGATGATCTCGGACGCATGGAGTTCCGGCACGATGTTCCGCGGAATTGAGCTGATCTTGCGCGGTCGTGACCCACGCGAAGCATGGATCTGGGCGCAGCGCATATGTGGCGTCTGCACGATGGTTCACGCGCTCGCCTCTGTCAACGCCGTCGAGGATGCGCTGGGCATCGAAGTACCGGACAATGCCCGTCTAGTTCGGAATATCATCGCTGCAACCCAGACAGTGCAAGATCACGTCATTCACTTCTACCATCTCCACGCGCTCGATTGGGTGGACGTGGTGTCCGCCTTGAAGGCGGACCCAGCAAAGACATCGCAACTCGCGCAATCAATCTCCGATTGGCCTTTGTCGGGCGAGAAGTATTTCAAGAGTGTTCAGGATCGCGTCAGCGCCTTGGTTGCGAGCAAACAGCTGAGCCTGTTTGGCGCGGGTTATTGGGGACATCCCGCCTACCATCTTCCTCCCGAAGCAAACCTGATGGCCGTGGCACACTACTTGGAGGCGCTGCAGTTTCAGAAGAATTTTATCCGGATTCACGCGGTTCTCGGCGGCAAGAATCCACACTTGCAGACATTTCTGGTCGGCGGCATGGCAACCGCCATGGACCCGAACGAGCCGGGCGCAACAATCAACCCGGAACGAATCGATTTCCTATTGGAAGTGGCGAAGTCAGCCCAGTCGTTTGTGAACCAGGTGTACATCCCAGATGTTCTAGCCGTGGCGGGATTCTACCGCGACTGGTTCGAACGCGGTGAAGGGCTTGGGAATTTCATGTCTTACGGGGCCTATCCGCTGGGATCCATCAAGGATCCCGCGAACTTCTTTCTTCCCCGGGGCATCATCCTGAATCGCGATTTGTCAAAGGTTCACCCGGTCGATCCGGCGAACGTCACAGAATATGTGACCCATTCCTGGTACGAGTACTCCGGAGGAGACCAGAATGCTAAACACCCATTTGATGGAGAGACCAATCCGAAGTATTCGGGACCGAAACCTCCCTATGAATTCCTCGAAGTGGATCAGAAGTACTCCTGGCTGAAGGCCCCGCGGTATCAAGACCAACCAATGGAGGTCGGGCCGCTCGCACGCCTGCTGGTTGCCTACGCGTCGGGTCAACAGGATGTCAAGGCGCTGATCGATGCCACGTTGGCAAAACTCAAGGCTCCAGCCACTGCGTTGTTTTCGACTCTTGGACGCATTGCTGCGCGTGCGCTGGAAACACAACTTCTCGCGAACCGCCTCGCCGGCTGGGTCGAGGAGCTTGGGAATAATTTGGCCCATGGCAACCTGCGCATTCACAACGGTGAAAAGTGGGACCCGAACTCGTGGCCCAAAACCGCACGAGGTTTCGGCTTCTTCGAGGCCCCGCGGGGATCGTTGGGGCACTGGGTAGAGATCGAAGACCAGGCCATCAAGAACTACCAGGCGGTCGTACCGTCCACATGGAACGCAGGGCCGCGAGACGCCCGCGGCCAGCGAGGAGCGTACGAAGCCGCGCTTCTCAAGACGCCGGTGGCGGATCCGGATCGCCCGCTCGAACTTCTGCGCACCATCCACTCCTTCGACCCATGCTTGGCTTGCGCCGTTCATGTGGTAGATGCTCGGGGGCACACCTACGCCCGCGCAGAAGCCTGACCTAGCAGAGGGCTGTGTATGAAAAAGACACGAAGGCATCACGGGCATGAAGCAGATTGGAAGAGGCCGGCGCATGAACAAGTAAGGGTGTACGTCTGGGAATGGCCCGTGCGATTTGCGCACTGGATCATTTTCACGACAATCGTTTCTCTCTCCATTACAGGCTATTACATGCATTCCCCGTTCGTCATTCCGCATGGAAGAACTGCCTACGTCATGGGTACGATGCGATTCGTTCACTTGCTTTCCGCATTCGCGTTTCTTGGGGCGATTCTGATCCGAGTTGTCTGGATGTTTATCGGCAATCAGTGGTCACGTTGGGATCAGCTCATCCCAACGACCAAAAAACGGCTGAAGGACTTCGTCGAGACCGGCCGGTATTACGGATTTATGACTTGGTCTCCAACTCCTCATATCGGTCATAACGCGATGGCGGGAGCCGCGTATGCTGCCGTCTTCGGTATGGCGATCGTCGAAATCCTCACGGGACTCGCGCTCTATTCTCGGATCCTTGGAAGCAAGACGCTCAGCTTCTTCGTTGGCTGGATCCCCCGTGTCATGGACATCCAATGGCTGCGTGAAATTCACTTCCTCGTGATGTTCGGATTCTGGATGTTCTTCATTCACCATCTTTATACCGCCATCCTGGTTTCGGTCGAGGAGGAGAACGGTGTGATGGAGAGCATATTCAGCGGATACAAATTCGTTCCCGAACACGAACTCCGGGAAGCAATAGCAGAAGAGGGCGGCCAGGATTCCGGGCCTCAGCTGGAAGCTATCCGGACGAGTGCGGTTGGTGGACAAAATTCCCAATCATGAGCGTGACATGGAAGATTTGCTGTCTTCGGACACGGTAGTCATTGGGGTCGGCAACACGATCCTCTCAGACGAGGGTGTCGGCGTGCATGCCGCAAGATTGTTACAGGGTGATCCTCGGGTGCCCGCCGGCGTCGCGATTCTGGACGGTGGCACGATCGGGCTCGAACTGGTTCCCTACGCTTCGGATGCATCTCGCGTGCTGCTCCTTGATGCCATGAACTCGGGCAACGTGCCCGGAACGCTTGCTCGGATGACGGGAAGGGATTTGCTCGGCACGACGGCGGGATGGAGCGCTCATCAATTGGGCGTTGCCGATCTGGTCGCGGCTCTTTTTCTAGTGTCGACTGGTCCTCAGGATATTGTTGTGCTAGGCGTGCAGCCGGCCAACACAGACTGGGGCACGACTTTGTCTCCCGAAGTTGAGGCTGCGCTCGTTCCGTTGGTCGATGCAGCCTTGGCACAGCTGAAACTCTGGAAGGAATCGCGGGATGCCAGTTTGCAGATCCAGCCACGGCCATCTGCCGCGCCGGGCAATCCCCGGACCGACAGACTTTCCGAGCCTCGCGAAGAAGGAGGTTTGTAACGTGTGCCTCGCTATTCCTGGGAAAATCATTAGCAGCGAAGTGCACGAACGGAATTCGCGTGGGACGCGTCCAGTTCGGCGGGATCATCCGAGAGACCTGTCTGGACTTTGTTCCCGAAGCGTCGGTCGGAGACTACGTGATTGTGCATGTAGGATTCGCCATCAGCCGTGTGGACCGTGAAGAGGCGGAGCGAAGCTACGAAGTGCTCGAATCCATGGGATTGCTCAAGGGCGAACTGGCGTCGGATTTGGAAGATTCGTAAGCGTACTGGCAAGCCGATGTCTATCTGGGCTTCAACAAATGTATGAAGTACCTGGATGAATACCGGGATGAGAAGATTGCCCGTGGAATTGTGGCCGAGCTGGTCCGCCGCGTCACGCGGCCGTGGGTGTTAATGGAGATTTGCGGCGGGCAAACCCACACGCTGATGCGTTACGGCATCGACGAAATGCTACCCGCTGGGATTGAGCTGGTCCATGGGCCGGGGTGCCCCGTGTGTGTGACCTCTCTCGAGACCATCGACAAAGCCACTGAGATTGCTTCGCGTCCTGACGTGACGTTGATTTCTTATGGCGACATGCTTCGTGTACCGGGATCACATACTGATCTCTTCCATGTGAAGGCCCGGGGCGGAGACGTGCGCGTGGTTTATTCTCCCACCGAAGCGCTCAAGTTCGCCCGCGCAAATCCCGGCCGCAAAGTGGTCTTCTTCGCTGTTGGTTTTGAAACGACGGCTCCGGCGAACGCCATGGCAGTCTGGCAAGCCAAGCGCGAGGGACTGAAAAACTTCTCGATCCTCGCCTCTCACGTACTCGTGCCGCCCGCGATTCGAGCGCTCTTGACTTCCCCGCGCAATCGGGTGCAAGGCTTCATTGGTCCCGGGCACGTTTGCACGGTCATGGGTTATCGAGAGTATGAGGACCTCATCCGGGAGTTCCGCGTGCCAATCGTTGTAGGCGGATTCGAGCCGCTTGACCTATTGGAAGCGATTCTAATGCTCGTGACGCAGCTTGAAGAAGGGCGGGCGATGGTCGAGAACCAATACGTCCGGTCTGTGACTTACGAAGGCAACCCGTTTGCTCAGAAAATATTGGCGGAAGTATTCGAGGTGTGTGACAGGAAATGGCGCGGGATCGGCGGAATTCCGGAGAGTGGTCTCAGTCTCCGAGAGGATTATGCAGAATTCGATGCGGATCGCATCTTTGGGACAGAAGGAGTAACTGCGGACGAGCCCGCGGAGTGCATTAGTGCGGAGGTGCTTCAGGGGCTGAAGAAACCAACGGATTGTTCCGCATTTGGGACGCGCTGCACGCCGGAAAATCCGCTGGGCGCTCCGATGGTCTCTTCCGAAGGCGCGTGCGCCGCGTATTACCAATATCGCCGGCATGCGATAGCAGCAAGGGAGAACCATTGATGCCGCAAGAAACGAAACTCGGTGTGGCTTTGAACTGTCCGGTCCCTATTGCAGCCAGGGAGTCGATCCTGCTGGGTCATGGAAGCGGGGGCCGGATGAGCGGGGATCTCCTGCGAAATATCCTCCTTCCGGCGCTGCAAAATCCTGTGCTCGCACGGTTGGATGACCAAGCCATCGTGGATATCGGCGGATCCCGAATTGCATTTACGACAGACTCCTTCGTTGTGAAGCCGCTGTTTTTTCCCGGCGGCGACATCGGAACACTGGCGGTGAATGGAACCGTGAATGATCTTGCGATGGGCGGGGCGGAGCCTCTTTTTCTGAGCCTCGCACTCATCCTCGAGGAAGGGCTTCCGTTCGACACCCTCCGCCGTGTTATGGAATCCATTCGCGTCGCTGCCGCTCTTGCAGGCGTTGTTGTCGTCACTGGTGACACGAAAGTGGTGGAAAAAGGAAGCGGCGATGGATTGTTTGTGAATACCTCGGGAATCGGACTCGTCTCATCCGGGGTGCGGCTTTCCGCCGATCAGGCAAGGCCAGGAGACCGCGTACTTCTGAGCGGGACCATTGGAGACCATGGGATCACGATACTGTCCCAGCGGGAGGGGCTCGAATTCGAGAGCGCCATCGCGAGCGACACGGCGGCGCTGCACACCCTTGTTGCCGACATGCTTCGCGTGAGTTCTGAAATTCGTTGTCTCCGCGACCCAACGCGCGGCGGCCTGTCGAGCTCTTTGAACGAGATTGCGGCCCGGTCGCGGGTGGGGATTGAGCTCGAAGAGGACGCGATCCCAATCCGGGAGGAGGTCCAAGGCGCATGCGAGATGTTGGGACTCGATCCGCTGTACGTGGCAAACGAGGGCAAGCTGCTCGCGATTGTTGAGCCCAGCGCGGCGGAAATGATTCTCGATGCAATGCACGAGCATCCGCTGGGCCACAACGCACGGATCATCGGGACGGTCACGGATTCTCACCGAGGGATGGTCACGCTGCGAACCCGGTTGGGAACATCACGGATCGTCGATCTGCTCTCCGGCGATCAATTGCCGAGAATCTGCTGAGGGCAGCCCGATGCACGAGATGGGAATTGCCAATTCGGTGCTCGATGCGATTCGCGTGGAAACACGTCGTTTCCCGGATGGCCACATCTACAAAGTAGGGGTTCGAATCGGCGAACTCGCGGGAGTTGACCCAGATGCCATGAGCTTTTGTTTTGAAGCCCTTGTGCGCGGGACGGACTTAGAGCCGCTTGCACTTGAGATTGAATACTGCCCACGCCGCTATCAATGCCGGGCCTGCGGGTACTCCTACGCCGCAGCGAGGGAAGATTCGGTATGCCCGGAGTGCGGCGTGACGGAGCCTCAATTCTTGGGAGGCGACGAACTCGAGCTCGCCTTTCTGGAGGTCGAAAATGGAGCGCGTGCAGCTGGAACGTAAAGTTTTGAGCGAAAATGACCGCATTGCCGCCGTCTTACGGGCGCGCTTTGCCGAAAACGGTATTCTCTGCCTGAACCTGATTAGTTCGCCCGGGTCTGGGAAAACTAGCCTGCTTGAACGCACCCTCGAAAGCTTCGACCGCCACGAACGGGTGGCAGTTCTCACTGGAGATATTCAGACGGAAAACGACGCAAAACGGCTGGCTCGGTTTGGGTTTCCCGTGAAGCAAATTACGACGGGCGGGACATGCCATCTGGATGCACGGATGATCGAAAGAGCGCTTCTGGACTGGCGTTTGGAAGACATCGACCTATTGTTAATCGAAAACGTCGGGAACCTCGTCTGCCCGTCGAGCTACGATTTGGGTGAGGCCGCAAAACTGGTCGTTCTCAGTGTCACGGAAGGAGAGGACAAGCCACTCAAATACCCCTCGATCTTTTTTAAGTCGGAACTGCTGATCCTGAACAAGATCGACCTGCTGCCCTATGTGCCATTCGATATCGCTGCCGCCGAAGAGAATTCGCGGCGTGTCCACCGTAACATGGACATTGTTCGAGTATCCTGTCAGACGCGTCAGGGAATGACGGAATGGCTCGCGTGGCTGGATCGCAAGCGGGAAAGTTCGCGCGCGGCTGCGGCCGCATCTTGAAGCGTCATGCATGTCCGCAAGGAAATCCGAGTCTCCGGGATCGTACAAGGAGTCGGATTCCGGCCGTACGTCTATCGGCTCGCGACGGATCGAAACCTCGGCGGAAACATCAGCAACACGCCGGCAGGAGTCACCATCGAAATTCAGGGCCCGCCGGACCTGGTCGAGGATTTCGTCTCGCGCCTTCCCGAGGAGGCTCCGGCACTTGCACAGATTACTCACGTGTTGGTTCGCGAGATGGCGTGCAAGCCGGATCGGCGCTTTGAAATTCTGTCCAGCCATACCGGCGAGCATGTTAGTGCGTTGATCTCCCCGGACGTGGCAGTCTGCGAGGACTGTCTTCGCGAGTTATTCGACCCTCAGGACCGCCGGCATCTCTATCCTTTTATCAATTGCACGAACTGTGGACCGCGCTTCACGATCGTGCGCGATGTTCCCTACGACCGGCCGCGGACTTCGATGTCAGCATTCCCGATGTGCCACAAATGCCGAGCGGAATATGAGGATCCGCAAAACCGCCGGTTCCATGCACAGCCGAATGCCTGCTGGGAATGCGGCCCTCAACTTGAATTCTGGAACGTCCAAGGCCGCCCGATGAAAGCGCTTGATCCCATCGAGGCGGCTGTCGAGCGCCTCCGATCGGGCGAGATACTCGCCGTCAAGGGACTCGGAGGATTCCACTTCGCGGTAGATGCTATGAACTCAACCGCAGTTGAACGGCTGCGCTACCGCAAGCGGCGCGTTGAAAAGCCGTTTGCGGTGATGGTGCGCGATCTAGAAGCCGCCGGTCGATTTTGCGGGATCGATGCCGAAGCACGGAGACTTCTGAACAGCCGGCAGCGGCCCATCGTGCTGCTGCCAAAAACCAAAGGCACTGCAATCGCTGAGACCGTGGCACCGAACCAGCGTGACCTCGGACTCTTCCTGCCCTATACCCCGCTGCACCACTTGCTCTTTGCAGCAGGCAAGTTCACAGCGTTGGTCATGACCAGTGGAAATCTGAGTGAAGAGCCGATTGCGATTGACAACCGCGAGGCGGTGGAGCGGTTAGGCGGCATCGCAGACTTCTTTCTTGTGCACGACCGAGAAATTCTCCTTCGTTGTGACGATTCAGTGGTTCGTCCTTCGGCCGGGAAGCTACGACAGATACGGAGGTCGCGGGGCTACGTACCGGCGCCTGTGCGATTGGACAAGGAACTTCCGCAGATTCTTGCGGTCGGGGGAGAGCTGAAAAATACGATCTGCCTGACGCGCGGCAACCTCGCATTCCTGAGCCAGCATATCGGCGATCTCGAGAACATCGAGAGTTTCGATTTCTTCCGCGATGCCGTCAGATATCTTTCGAGGATTCTCGAAATCGAACCGGAAGTCATTGCGTATGACCTTCATCCAGATTATTTTTCGACGAAATGGGCCCTGGCACAGAAAGGGGTGCGTCTCGTGGGTGTGCAGCATCACCACGCGCACATCGCCGCGTGCATGGCGGAGAACCGGATCGATGGACGGGTTATTGGACTGTCCCTGGACGGCACAGGTTATGGCAGTGACGGGCAAATCTGGGGCGGCGAAGCGCTGTTCGCGGAGTACGCAAGCTTCGAGCGCGCCGCGCATTTCGCGTACGCGGCGCTTCCTGGAGGCGCCGCGGCAATTCGTGAACCCTGGCGTATGGCGGTGAGCTATTTGGCGCAAACTTTTGGCGAACATTTCCTTGGCCTGGATATCCCCTTCGTCCAAGAACTGGAACGCGAGAAGGCGGAGTTGATTCTGCGCATGATGGCCCAGCGGCTCAATTCTCCCATGACCTCGAGTTGCGGGCGTTTGTTCGATGCTGTCGCCGCCCTCATTGGAATTCGGCAAGTAGTGAACTACGAAGCGCAGGCCGCCATTGAACTGGAAATGTCGGGACGGTCGTCGAGCGAGACCGATGGCTATCCCTTCACCATTCATCGCCAGGACGGGTGCTGGCAGATCGACCCGTCTCCATTATTCGGCGCCATCGTCGAGGATCTCCGCCGGAAAATATGCACGGCAACAATCAGCCGCCGATTCCACAACGGACTAGTCGAAACTCTGGTGCTCCTCGCCTGCTTGCTGCGACAAGAATCCTCGATCAACCAGATTTGCTTAAGCGGCGGTACATTCAACAACTTGCTTGTGTTCGAACATTTGATTCGAAAGCTGGAATCCAACGGCTTTGAAGTCTTCACTCATTCCGAAGTTCCTTCGGGCGACGGTGGCCTGAGCCTTGGACAGGCTCTCGTCGCAGCGCACAGCGCTCCAACAGAAACCCAAATTCCCCACACCACGAACGCTTGCGATGCGACCTAAACGCTCAGAATTCGCGCTTTTGACGGGACACGGCAAGCACTCGCGAAGGGAGTTGCCCAAGTTGCCCAATTAAGTGAGAAGAGACGTTTGATTGCGCGTCTCGCGCGTGTTCAAGCCTGAAGAGCTGTCGTGACACATTGGAAGGACGCGACTTTCGAGGGAAAATCTTGCTGTCTGAAAAGAGGCAGATTGTTCAGTCGCTACGCCCGGCCTCGAATGCGGTTGGCCATCTCGAATCTTCCCTGAACATGAGTCAATGGAAGAAGCTGGCGACCGAAATGAATGGCATACGCGAAGCTTGTCTTCGGTATAAGATCGCGGCTACATCTCACCCCTTTCCAACAAAATCTACGCCGCTTCCCTTGCAAGAGCGAGCGATCGGAGAATTGCTTCTCAATCTTCAGATTAAAGTCTCGGCCGCATGTGGCCACCCCAATCGCCCCGCTCTCTCCTCGTGAAATTACTAAAACTTGAGGCGGTGGAATTCGGCTATCGCAACCGCGCAGTCCATTCAGTGGGACTCCCGGTTACATGCAACCAATATGCCTGCCCGAACGGCCCAAGAGCTGAGCAAGCCGCCAGGCGGCACTATTGACATATATAGATATTCTTTGATATATATATTGATATGACTGAGATTGATCCTCAAAAGTTTATTCCCCTCAAGACCCAGTGGTTTCACATCATGCTCTCGCTTGCAGGCGGAGAGCAGCACGGCTATGGAATCATGCAGGAAGTCCTGAATCGCACTACCGGAAAGGTGCGGCTGTGGCCAGCAACCCTGTATGGATCGATCAAGCGCCTAATCGAGGCGGACCTGATCGAGGAATCCGACGAACGGCCCTCGCCGGAACTGGACGACGCGCGACGCCGCTATTACCGGCTGACGGCCCTGGGCAGACGTGTGCTCGACGCGGAATGTGAGCGCCTACAGGAATTGGTTCGTACTATTCGAGTGAAACAAGGAATGGTGACGGAATGAATTTCGCATGGCGGATTTACCGGCGGCTGGCGCAAGCGTTTCCTCACGAATTCAAATTGGCTTATGGCACAGAGGTCATGCAACTCGGGGAAGACGTCGTAAAAGACATTGCCAAAAGGCATGGAGCCGCCGGGCTGATCCGGCTAATCGCGGATATCGCGATTCGCGTACCGCTCGAGGTACTTGAGCGAAATGCGCGGCGATATGCGGCATGCGTTGCGAGCGCTGATCAAGTCGCCCGGCTTCGCGTTGGTCGGCATCATTTCGATGGGAATCAGTATTGGGCTGACGACAAACGTGTACAGCTCAAAATGGGAGTTGCTGTTACGTGATCTGCCGGGAGCGGCAAATGCCAAAGCGTTGGTAATGCCAGAGAAACCCGTGTCGTATTACTACGTCGACCAGTTTCGGGAGCAAAAGAATCTGTTCACCGGGGTCGCTGCATTTCAGATCGGCGTCCCGTTCAATGTCGCCTTCCAAGGTGATACGAAATGCGCAAAGCCGAGCGCGTGTTCGGACAACTTGTATCAGCCGATTATTTCTCCGTGCTCGGCGTGCAACCCCAGCGTGGAAGGGTGCTCAGCACCGCACTCGACAAACCCGGCGATGCGCCCGTTGTCGTAATTAGCGACCGTTTCTGGCGCCATCGCCTCAACTCCTCTCCCGACGCCGTGGGGCAAATTCTCCGCCTCAATGGGCAAATCGCAACCATCGTGGGAATCACACCAAAGAATTTCAATGGCGCTTTTTCCATAAATCCGGCCGAGTTGTTCGTCCCGATCACGGTGCCGGCCGCGCTCGCTCCGGAGCTCGCCAACGACGTTCTGCATCAACGCAATGCGAAAGAGTTCCTAGCCGTGATGTGCCTGGCGCCCGGTGTCACGATCGACTCCGCGGAAGCGGGTCTCGACGCAATCACACGTCGTCTCGACGACCAGGATCCTTCGTTGCCAGCCCGCACGGACAAAGGCAGACGCGTCACGTTGCTTCAGGCAGGTACCAGGGTGCCGCTTCCCCGGGAATTGAGACCTGTGTTGCTAGGATTCTTTGGCGTGCTGATGGGCCTGATTATCATCCTTGCGTGCACGAATCTGGCGAACATGCTCATCGCGCGCGGCGCCAATCGCCGAAAGGAGTTGGCGCATTCGGCTGGCGGTCGGCGCCAGCCGTTTTCGGCTTATCCGGCAGATGATGAGCGAAGGCATTTTGCTCTCACTGCTGGGCGGCATCGCCGGATTCGCACTCGCGTATGGTCTCTCGATATTGAACTCCCGATTTAGCCCGCCGATGGGGGTGCCGATTGAATCCGATTTCAGTTTGGATTGGCGCGCCGCCGTTTTCGCGTTCGGCGTCGCCATCGTGTGCGGCATCGGATTCAGCCTGGCGCCAGCCCTGCAAGCGACGAAAGCTGATCTGACTCCGGCACTCAAAGAGGGCTCGATCCTGCGGTTACCGGGGTATCGGCGCTTTGGTCTGCGCAACTTGCTGATGGTGGCCCAAGTTGCGGCGATCGCTCATGCTGCTGCTGATTACGGGGTTCCTGGTAATGGGAATTAGCAAGGACAGCAGCATTCAAACCAAATTCGATCAAAACACCATGTATCTCTTGTCCATCGATCCTGTGCGTGACGGCTACGCGCCCGAAAAGCGCAAGCTCTGTTCGAGAAACTCCCCGAACGCCTCAAGTCCGCCGGCCCCGCGCGCAGCATCGCCCTGGCTGCGCAGGCCGCCCTTTTCGATCGAAGACGAAGATGAGAGCCACGCAACTGACAGCGGAAGGCTCAGCGGAATCCTCACGGGTGCGGCAATCCGTGATCGAGGAAACTGTGGGCGCGGGCTATTTTGCAACGCTCAGCGAGCCCATGCTGGCCGGCCGGGAGTTCGAGGAGCGCGATCAACTGAACCAGGCAGATGGATCGAAGACTTCTTCTTTGCCTGAAGTGCTGCCAAGAGCGCTGCCCGTAGTTCTCAATGAGACTGCTGAACATAAACTTTTCGCAAATGAGAATGCCATCGGCAAGCGCCTTAGGGACGACAAGCAGTCCTATGAAGTAGTCGGCGTGGTCCACGACTTGAAGAATGGAATCGGGATCAGCCAATCCGTAGTTTATCTGCCGCTGACGCCACGCGATTTTGCGCGGCCGCCAGCTGGTGGCATCACTATTCTTGTGCGGTCAGATGCGGGACCAGATGCGCTGAGTGGCATTCGGAACGAGATCGCTTCGATCGATCCCAATCTGAACATCTTCAATGTGCAAACGCTCAACCAATTACCTGGATCGCAGCCGGTCCTCCACGCGGTTCTCTGTCGAAACATACGGCGGAATTGGAGTGTTCGGTTTGGTATTGGCCGCTATCGGACTCGCCGGGATCACGGCCTATTCGGTTGCGCAAAGGCGCAAGGAGATCGCCATCCGTACGGCACTGGGCGCAAGCAGAGCGCAAGTGCTGCGGCTGGTGCTGCGCGAAGGCACGGCTCTGGTAAGCGTCGGAACGGTTCTCGGATTTTTGGGCGCGATGGCGTTGGCAAAAATACTTTCAGCGCTGACCAACATTTTTGTCTCGGCGCTTAGGGTCGGTACTAACGATCCGCGCCTGCTCATCGGCGCACCACTGCTTCTGGCAGCAGTAACGATGCTCGCCTGTTACGTGCCGGCCCACAGGTCGGCTCAGCTCGATCCCCTAAACGCCCTCCGCGAGGAATAAGGCGCTTACCGGTTTGTCCTTACCTTAAGCCGTAGCAATGATCAACGCACCCGCTTCCGGTCGTCCGTCTGCACATACACCCTCGGCTGCCAGAGCGCCAAGGCTTGCCGTGGCCTCCTTGGCGTTCCGGTTCTAAGCATCACACCTGAACCGCGACTCGGAATAAAATGACGGGGGCTCGGGAGTAATTCCACTTGCCTTCCATGGAAGGACTTAGACACCGATGCGAGGGCGGATTGCTCATGACGGATCAAGAAGGCCGCGCTACGCCCTTCTTTTTGAAAGGCTTGGAGTTAAGGGATGCAATTTCAATGGCCATCACCGCTAGGGTTGGACTTCGACGAGTTCCCAGCTTGGGTCAGGGTCATATTCGGTGACAGACGCGGCGATCTTTGCGGTGTCTGGACCAAGATTTTTCTGATAGACGCGGCCCTGCTGGTTGATGATGAATGTCATCATCCCGGAATTGCCCCACTTATCTGGATAAGCGATAAGAGCGTAGCCAGCAATCATATTTCCATTGATGACATAGCGGTATTTGCCGCCGGGTGCATGGGGCCCCTGGGCTTTCAGGATTTTGAAGTAGTAGCCGTGGTGAGGATGTCGCGGGTGGGCTGGCGCTTCTGCTCCGGAGACCGACTCTGAGACGGGCTCTGCAGCATTAGCGGGTGCGGAGGAACCGCGCGGCTTCGGGCCGTAACCTTCCGCACGCGCCTCAGCGACGAGTTTCCCAAGAGGGCTGGGCGTTTCGCCTTCGGCCGTTTCCCAATACAGCCCATCGTGTTGTCCCGGAGAGCTGATGAATTTCTGTGCGTATTCGGCGACGCCGTCGTGGTCCCAATCGCCTTCGCTGAAGTACTCCCACTGAGCGATGGCGTAAGCGCGGCACGTGTTGATGGCATAGAGTTCGTCTTCGCCGATGCGGCGATTGAGAATTTCGTCGAGGCCAGTTTTGGTGTCAAAGAACCATTTGCCGTCCTTTTGAACGATAGGGATGGGGACTGGGAAGTTGTTATTGCCGACGACGACGGTGTATTTCGAATCGCTGACTTTCTGAAGCTGCGCGGATTCGGTGACGGCTTCGGCGAAGTCGTTGAGTTCGTTGGTGTCTTCGACCTCATCGCCCGACACGAGCTGCTCGTGGTCCGGCCCGAAGATGGTGGCGAGCGCGGCACGGTCCTTGGCCTTGACGGCGGTGACGAGATCCTGCATGGCGTCTTCTGGAGAAGAATAGGTTGACTGCGGCGGTGTTTGCGCCTGAGCAGGAGGAGTAACAAACAAAAGATTTATAGAGACAAACAAGAAGGCGGCAAGAATTGGAAGAAGGTTGAATTCAGCGTGGGAGTACACATTTTTCTGTTCCCTTCCACGTTTTCTATAAGTGTTCCCATAGCCTTTTTCATGGCTTTCCTCTTTTCGCCACTGCGCGGCGCGGGTGCGGGTTTACTCTTCACGGCAGGCTTCGGCGCAGGGCGCGGAGCGGAACGGGGTTGGCTCACCTGCTGTCGACTCGACTGGCCGCGTTGACTGGTTGCGCGCGGATCGAAATTGCCTTCAGCCTTGTTATAGACGTGTGGTGCAGGTCGAGGGGCAGGAGCTGGACGAGCGGTTGGCGGCGTAGGAGCAGGCCGCGCTGGAGCCGTAGGAGCCGGTCGCGTAGGGGTCGGCCGTGCCGGTTGAGGCTGCGGTCTAGCGGCGGCTGCGCCGGTTGCGAAGGACGGGCTGGGCGAGGAGCGCCCTCGTGTCCCCGGTATTGATCGAGACGCGGATTGGTCGTGTCAATGTTGCGGTTGAGGGTTCGATTGTCCACGGGAGGCCGGGCAGGCCGATCGACCGGGCGCACATGGTTCATACGATTGACGCGCTCATTGTTGGCCTGAATATTGTTGTAACTCACGTTCCGGTGCACGTAGTTGTAGCGATTGATGTTGTTGACGTTCACATTGCGATTGAAGACCTTGCGGTTGACGACGACGTTGTCATAGCGATTGTTCACGTAAACGTTGGTGATGTGAACGCGCGGCCGGGAGCGGTTGATCCATCCACCTCCACGCCAGCCATGATAGTAGATCCGGTGATGATGCCAATCGCAGTCCCGATTGAGCCAAGCGCCGATGAGAAAGCCAATGCCGAAGGTGATGGCCAATCCCCAATAAGGCCGGCGATAATAAGCAAATATAGGGATCGTAAACCGGCACGTAAATGTACACGGACTCGTATGGAACGATGCTAATGTAGTCATCATCAACGAGTACCTGTTGCTGCGGTGTGGTGACCAGATTGCCGACATTCTAGGCCATGTGGCGCAGACGTTGGACGGAGGTCATCACGTCAGTGGACTGGTTGACGTAGGCCTGTCCGACCGAAGTGGTCCAGTCGATCTTGTCGGCCATCATTGAGATCACCGCGGGATAGTGTGCGACGGCCTTGACGCTCATGTCCCATGGCTGATCGTCAATGCCGTTGGTTCCGTTTGCACGAACCCAGCGAGCGGCTTCGATCGACGTCATCCACGAAAGTGGCGGCGACGAGGACTTGAGAAAGAAGCGGGTCGGGATAGAGCGCAATGGGCGCGAGTAAGATTATCGAGTTGTTCGGGCGAAAACGGCTCGTAGGAGTAGTCTTCGGCTTGGGAGGTGGATTTTGCGGTGGAAGGGGTTGAAGCGGCTTCCAACAGCGAAAGGTTGGCGAGACAGAGGGTGAGTAAAATGGCCAGAACTCTACGCATGAGTGACATTTCTCCTTCCAGACGAGCACGGGGCATTTCTGAAGGAATGGACGGCTCGACGGGACTGCGGCTGCAACCGTGAAGGGAAATGGGCGAGAGAAATACTCCTCTTTCATGCAGAATCCTTGCGAATCTTGTGTTCTCCCGCTCCCCACATCGAATACCAGCCAAATCGTCCCGATACGGAAGCACGTTCATCTTCGAACTCTTTTCTGGGGAAACACTATGGCGAAGGTCACATCTCAGCGTGTTCTCCATCACTAGGTGATCGGATTTGTGACTAATGGGATTATTCCTTGTCGACAACGTGCAGGTTTTTCGACAGAGTCGCGAAATGGCGATCCGTAATAACGCGCAACGCGTAGCATAGCCCTTCGCGCGCAGCGTATTCTGGGCATACCGTCGTCAACTTGGAAGCTATCCAGAAATGGGATTCGAGGAAGTTTGGAGCCGACTGTCTGCGCACTCGGACATAGAACGCGCTAATCGGAGATTAGTTCGGTAATCCGACTTACCAGGAGTTAGTACACTTCGGCAACTTGTAATATGGGGGAGGTCATACTAGGGTCGTGGGAGCCGACATTGTTATGAAATCAAATCGTTTTCAGATGTCCGGCTCCGCGGCGGACTACACATTTCGATAGACCGCTTCTGTGCTGTCCGAGTAGTATTGCAACAATGAAGTGCGCAACTGCAGGCTGTTCACATGAAGCACGTAGGCAATGCTCCGAGTGCTCCCGATACTTCTGCGATGAGCACGCCGAAACATGCGGTTGGTGCCAGGCATTCGTATGCTTCGAGTGCCGGGACCAGCACCAGTCCAACAATCCTCAACACGAAGAAGATCCCCCGAACGCTTGAGTCGAACTTCCGAGCTTAGTGGCCAGGTTTGCTTTTACTTGTGTCGGGCGGGATAGCGGCAAGGAAGGTTCTGGACATATGGTCAGCTACTCGGAAAAAATCGCGAAAAAAGAGCCAGTTAGCCACCAAAGTTTTGATAAACGCGTTAATCGGAAACTGGGACTTAATGTCCGGTAGCCCGACTGATCGGGAGATTGCCGCACCGCGGCTACAGTCGAACTAACGATTGCGGTAACTTGCCTGACATTGCTATTGAGAAGGAGCCTCGAGAGAGGATTTCCCTGCACAACTGGCATTGAAGCCAAATCCTGCTATCATTTCCAGATTTTTATTGACCTGTGTCGAGGACCACTACAAAATCTAACCAGACCTGCCAAAAAATGTAATCACTAGCCAGTACTTCAATCAAATTTGGACCCTCGTCCAAAAGAAAAGTGACTTGAAATTGCTCACTTTTATCGACCACAAGTATTCCCATCGGTGACGCTAATCACTGTATTCGCTGGCGCTTGACCAGTCAGAATGAAATTCGGATCAGCCACCACCAGTCCATCGCTCGCAAACAGGCGGATCCATAAGCTGCCGGAACTGCCTTCGATCATTGCCGGAATGATCTGCGTTTGTGATTTAGTCCCGGTAATTTGAACGATATGTGTTGCTGACGGCGGTATTAACGAAGGAATTGGCGATGTTGTGGGTTGGTTGACCGCCTGATCCGCCGCGCAGCCACACAAGACCAGCGGGATAATCAAGCTGATCGTCAGCAGGATTGGAGATAACTTCATTATAGATGATTATACAGAATCAATTTGTTTTTAAGCTAGGAAAAAAAGATTAAATTGCAGGATAAAAGCCAAATTATCTTGTTTTATATGCATTTCATCCTATTCATTATACAAAAAAAACCAAACGAGAGGTTCGCTCATCCTTTTTAGAGCAGTAAATTTTTATGGGTCTGTGCCGGGAAACCACTGGATTGATCGTATGCAAATTGCAACAGCGATATATGCCAACCATTCAACCGGTAACAGGAGCAAAATCACAGATCATTTCAAATGGTTTAGACGTTTAGCATAAAGCGGCTGCGGTGATAATAAAAGCGTCCGGTGGTTACCCCGGACGCTTATTGGGTAAACTTAAAAATTCATAATTAGGAGGCAGGCATTTTCTGAGCTTTTGGTAATGGAATTCAAAACCAGCACGCTGACAAAGAAGAAAGTTGTTGCCAGGCCGAACAGAAACAAATAGCCGGATGTACTGGAACCCAAAGCCCGGTTGATGGGATCAATCAGCACCCCTCCCAGCAAACGCGCCACGCCTGAGCCAATGCAGGTGGCAATATTCGCAATACCCAGGTAGCGGGCGGCCTCCTCGCGTGGGACAATATCCGTCGCCAGCGCCCAGGAAGCCGACAGGAAGGTGCCAACACCCATACCAACAACTGCCCCCGCCAGGGTGATCAAATTTCGGTCGCGCACAAACAGCAAGAGCAGAGCGCACCGATAAAAGCAATGATGCCGGCCGCTATCATCACCGGTTTGCGCCCAATCCGGTCTGCCAGCCAACCGGCTGCCAGAGCCAAAACGATCAGCGCGCCGCCCAGAATGACTTTGAGCGTGCCGTAGAAGCTCTGCGCCTCGCCCTGGCTCATTCCAATCACATCGATCAAGATAATTGATCAAGAAGGTATTGATGGCGATAAATGCGCCCCAGAACAAAATCCGGTTGGCAAACCACCAGCCAAACACCGGCCGTTCGCGGAAGTTGACATAAAAGGCATTCTTGAGCGCCTCGCCCACCGAACGGCGAACTGACTGCCTGGCTGGCTGCGCCCGGTATTTCACGCGCCCAAATCGCAGTGATCGTCACAAAGATGGCAAATACGACCACCGGCGCGAGCGCCGCTGGCATAAACCGCCGATTTGACCCCAGGTATCCACCCGGCCCAAAAGAAACCGCCTACTGCCCCGCCGGCAACCAGCGCGATGATATCCATCACAGCTTTCAGGCTGGAGGCCGTCCCGCGCTGGCTTTCAGGCACCAGGTCAGGGATTAACGCCTGCCACGGACCTTGCAGGATATTGGACGTGAACTGAATAAAGAACATCGCCAGGAATAAAATCCACAACTGCGGCGCAGCCGCCAACGTCGCCATGGCAACTCCTTCCCATTCCCGGAAACATCCCAGGATCGCGTTTCTCCGCGTAACCGGCATCGAATCACGACATGCACTCAATCTTGCCAGGCGGCGCCCGATGGAGCGACAACGCGGCGCCGCCCCGTTCTCGTCACCGTCCCCACGGGGCCGAGCGGTTCCTCCAGGAACGTCGTGGGGTCGTCGGAGATCCTTGAGCCATCCTCTGCGCTGCCGGGCGCGGTCAGGCCCCCGGCGACGGCAGAGCCCCTGCGGAGCCTCGATCATCTTTGAGACCGATGCCCGTGGAGCCCACGGCGGCGAGCTTCCCCCATGAGGTGGACAAGGTCGCCGCGGTGCGGCAGTTCATGCCCGAGCTGAATGTTCGAGAGGCAGTTGCGCTCCGCGTCGCTCGGGCCGACGCGGGGGGCGTGCGCAAGATAAACGCCCAGGCCGTCGGGTGCGGAGAGGCCAGGCCGATGAAGCCTACCACCGTGTTGACGATGAGGAGTGTCACTCATCCTGCTCGTAGGGGATCAGGGGGCTCCGCCAGGGCTCTCGCCCGGCAATCGAGGCCGTACTGCAGAGGAGAAGATGAGGACGGAAAAACAAAGCATACAGGAGAAATGCGACGAAGAAGACACGACATAAACAT
>CAVSIW010000060.1:0-46047 GCA_963727945.1 uncultured Acidobacteriota bacterium | reverse complement strand
TTCATAGTCTATATGGCGCTGAATACGTCCGGAGGGATGCGCCCATCCACAGTAAAAACTTTCAGCATCAATACTGTCGATACAATAAAGTTGTAGCCAGCCTTGTTCTATCTTGTGCTTTAAAGACTCTACTATGCCTAATTTTTCGTACTCATAAAAGCGTCCAAAGCGTGAAGGAAAAACCAATACTTTTGCACCGGCATGACCAAACACCAGTAACTCCATATCGCGCTGTAATCGATCGCTCCACCACTTGTGATATTCGCGATTCATTTAAGTCTCCTGTGCATATCAGTTTAATTATTCGCTAAGAGGTGCAAAAAAAGCATCGAGTTCATTAATTAGTTCGAACTCTTGCTGCGCCTGATTGGGGTAGTTGTGATGCCCTGCATCCAAGATGAACAACTGTTTTTCCCCAGGCAATGCGTTGTATATTGCAAACTGTCCGGGTGGAGCGACACAGGGATCGAATTTTGCGCACGCACAATGAATGGGCATGGTAATTCGCTTCGCCGCCAGGGCCGCATCGTAATAACGCAAAACTTTAAGCGTCTGTTTTTTATGAGTTCGATAATACTGCTGAACACTATGTGCGCTGCCATTGGTTGCAAGTCTCAAGCGTAATGGTTGATGACCAAACGTGGGGGCATTAAGATGTCCTTTGCTAATACGCGACTCCCACGCCAGCGCCAAAGCGCCAATACCACCACCAAAACTAATACCCAGATAGCCTAAATGTCCTGCTGTTTGTGGAAACAGGGACAGCATGGCACTGACTGCCAACCACACATCTTCAACACAGCCACCCAGAATATAACGATCCCTCTGGTTAATATCGTGCAGTACATGCCAATATAGGTTCGGAAGAAATGGATGGTTGGGCACTGAGAGCTAAACCACGAAAACAGGGAAACAACAAGGCTGCATCTTTAAAGGGCAAATGAAAATCAGGTTCATCACGTCCGCCATAGCCGTGCCCGACAATAAAGCCACGTTTAATCACCCCAGAAGCCGGCAACAATAACCAGCCTCGAATAGGAAAATTATCGGTAGAGGTATAACGTATATCAAATACACGCCAGCCCTGCCTATCTTCATTGATAATTTTTGTCTGTGGCTGCGGGGTCAACGGTTAATGCCTTTTGATAACGCTTTTGCCAAAAGCAATCAAAATCTTTCGGTTCTTTCGGCGTTTTTACAGCTAACAATTGGTTAAGCGAATAACCATAAGTTGGATCAAAATTGTATTTAATTGTATCCATAACGCTTTTATTGTCGTCTGACATTGATGCCCCCTAATAAACATTGCCCTTTATAACACGGTAATTATTACAGGATTATTTACATAGACAAGACAGATCAACCAACAATGATTATTCAGCAAACTGTGTAATTGATGTTACGCACCGCCCATGAAAGGCACGAAAGTTGGTCAGAAAACCAGACGCATTCCTATTATAAAACGCCTTCCTCAATTAATAATAGACTCTGAATGATCGCTGTATTTCGTCAAACTCATAGAGGTAGGGTTGCGCTACCTGGTGATTATTAACCACTACAAGTAAATCATGAGAAAAAACAGACGTGTTGTACCAGTTAAAACTGCCTTCTATGACAATCGAATCATCGATAACACAATATTTGGAATGAATGGGTGAATAAGGGACGGGGTGATCGTCTTGCCCATACACCAAACCTACTGGAATACCGGCATTTTTTAGTCGTTGCACTGCCGGCAACAACGGGCGATTGAGTTCATCATGCATAGACCGCTCTACACCAATCCGCCCCTGTCTGGCTAAATGTCCGTTAAAAAGAATATGGACATAAACCCCTCTGTCCTGGGCGTGTATCAAGGCATCGACCACGCTATCATGATGATCTCCCAACAGGTCGCCCATCAAAAACAAACAAAGCTTGATCGAACGTCTGGCATGATGAATTTCGGCCAGAATGGCATGATGGGGACGATAGAGCTTCCCGTTGAGCATGACCTGTCTGCCGAAAGTATAGAGCAGATTGAAATGGCTTAAGGGATCAATGCCATATCGTTGATTCACACCGCCGCGTTGACTCTGGAATATGTTATCAAGCAGACGGCATACGCCTTTGGAATGAAAGGTCATTCCGGATTCCCAATTAGCCCACCAGCGATCGAAGGTGATATTAAATGAACCCAGTATGCAGTCCTCATCGTTAAAAATAACAAATTTGGTATGCATATCCGGTTCAACTTCAATGAGATGATGCTGGGGCGTGCAAAATACGCCTATCAGTTCAACTCTGGCGCGCTTTAATCGGGCATAATTCTGACTGTTGGTGAGGGTCATTTTGCGCCAGTCCACAATACACTGAACCAAAACGCCCTGATGACTGGCATGAATCAAATGGGAAATGAAATCGGTGTCATCAATACAGTCAACACTGACTTTGATGGTACATAACCGGCCAGGATTTTCCCACTTGCTGCGTATCACCTTGTCGATATGATCATGGATAAAACGTTTGGGATGATAAGGATGGTATTGCTGACCTTTGGTAAACTTGGGAATCAGGTTCAACGATTCGAAATGGTGATTATACCAGTCTACGTCGCTCTGCAATTCGGCTGCATTCAGTTCATAAGTTCGATAGGCATTAGGGGTTGACCATTCGCCGGTGATCTTTCGATACTGCGGATGTCCATCCTGTGCTTGATGACTGTCCATGAAAATATAGTCATTTTGCGAAGCAATGGAGTGCTCATCCAGATGGATAATAAAAGAAAACTTGACGCAGTTAATCGGACCGAAGTTATTGGAAAATTTGTCTGTTGGATTCAACCTGACGGATCAATTCTTTTATCTCTTCTATTGAAATTTTCTTTTTCCTCTACAAACATGGATACCACAGAGACATAGGATTTTTTCAAATACTCCAACCATGCTTTTAATGGTATTTTTACTAAAGTCTTCCCTGGTAATTTTTGCAGAATACAGGTATGTGTTTCCGAATTGTTCGTGTCCGACAAAACCTCTTTCTTCAAGCCCCGCGAACGATAGTAGAAATCGTATTGTAATGCGGTTTAGGTTCCGCCATTTCATCGATAATTTATTTCACATACAAAGAACCCTTTTCCCAAAAGATGTTCATGATTTCTTCTTCCCGGTTTGTCAAGTGTTTCATGATTTACAAATGTTTTAACAAACCGCAGGCTTTGCGAGCTGTTGTTTTGCTGGCCGACCCAGAAGATTTCATTGCCCGTATCCTGTGTGAGGTGAGCTCCCCAGGCGCTGGAGCTATCCGAAGGAGTCGTGTAGTCCAGTCCGATAGTGCCGCCCGCCTTGATCTGGCTCAACGGACTGCGCGCGACCAAGTGCCCGTTGCTGCAGCCCTTCGGGCATCCCGGCCAGCCGACGTCCCAGCTCATATACAAGTAGTTGGTTCCCACGGACAGATCGGGGTAATCGAACCCCGTGCCAATGGGCTCGCCGAATACGCCCGGCGTGAGATCCCAATACGTCCAGGATGTTCCGCTGCTGCTGATAATTTGCGCTGGGCTCGCGGAGGCAATGCGCTGGCCATTCGGCTGTTGAACGGCAGATGCGTCAGTACCCTGGAGCAGCCAGATGAACCGATCGATGCTCGGCACGTACTGGACAATCTGGTCGCAGCACAGGCCCACGTTGTCGTTGGGAAAAATTGTCGTCGGATCTAACTTCGTGAATGTCGCTCCGCCGTCCTTCGAATACGCGGCATAGAAATTGGCTGTGACGAAGACCACGCCGCCGCCGACCGCCCCGCTCGGTTCCGCGATCGTGCTTCCGTTGATACCGAGGCCGTCATTAGCGTTGAACGTGACACCAGGTGGATCGCCGGGAGTCCTGGGCGCCTTTTGCGTTGCGGTGCCCGTGGGCGTGGGCTTGCCGGCCACAAACGGGCCAGTAGGGACAGTCCAGCGCGAGCCGTTTTCCTTCTCCTCAAAGTTCGGCTCGCGGTGGGGATAGTGCCCGCCCGTAACCGTCTGCGGTTCTATTTTCGATGATTTCACTTGCGCGGAACCTGGAGAGACGCGGGGCAGAGTGATGTCGTCGCTCACTGTGAACTCGCGGCGCTCATCGTTCCCTTGTTTGCCGTCATCATGATCTGGCTCTTTGCGTTTCGGGCGATAGGTGCCGTGCACAACCAAGCGATAAGGTTTTCCTTGCTCCAAATGGCTGCTGTTGAAGTCAGCCTGAACAGTTACATTCTTTTCGGGTTCTATTTCGCCAACGGCCAACGGAAATGCTTTGGGTGAGAGAAGCTCGGCGGATTCCAGCCGGATGGAGTCAATCTCTACGCGAAACGCGTCCTTCTCGCTCGTGTTATTCAGGCGAGTGGCGACGACCAATTTGTCGCCGGCTTCAAGGTAGTCTCCCGAAGGTCCCAGTGAAAAGATGGCTGGATCGGTATCGGAACGAACAATCGACTTGGGCAGGCCGATGAAGAGCAGAAACCCAAAGAGCAGTGAAACTCCGGCCAAGAGCCGAAAGCGCTTAAGCATATCCGTGGCCTCCTTCAATTAAGTTGTGGGCGACCTTCGGTGGATGCCTGGAAATGGAGTGCCAGACATTCGAAGGTACTCAGGGCTGGGAACTACTACACACGGTAGTGCTGCAAATCCCCGATTCGTTTCATCGAAGATGATGAAATGCCATGTATCAAGCGAGCGTGACCGCGAGGATGTGGGCGATGGCGTGCGAGAAGAAAACGTATTCGAAGCCGTAACGGGCGTAGAAGAAACCAAGTGCGAGACCGAAAACACCATTAAGCGCCACGCTGGCCGCGATGAGAGATGCGCTCTGGCCGCTCAATCCAGCGACGTGAAAGCCCACAAAAAAGATCGCGGCAACCACGATGCCGGCCCAGACTCTTCCGCGGGCCAAGCGAACGGCGAGGCTCATGATGAGCAGATGAACGACGATTTCGAGACTGCCGGCGGCGAAGAAAACGCTGGCGATCCTGGACCACAGCGAACCCGCGAGATTCGCTTGATGGAAAGAGTGGAGGATATAGATCGCACCCGCCGCGAAGAGACAACCAAAGACCGCGGCCGGCAGGAATCCATTTCTGTTCGAAGGCTCGCGAATCAAATCGAGTCGGCGCAAATACGGCATGGGCAGCTGCACCGTATCGGCCAACCGCAAGCCACACCACGATGAAAGGATACAAATCGCAGAAACGGCGGCGACGAACACTGACAACTGAACTGCGGAAGGACGCGGAGAAGCAGAGGCGGTGATGCTCGGCAGAAACAAAATTGCGCCAAGAACTCCGAGACTGCTCAGCAGAAGGAAGCGTCCTAATATCCGCGGCTTTTCGAGCAGTTGCACTGGCAAAATTGTGGTCTCCTGCTGCCGTTCAAAGTGCGTTCAGTCGAGAAGATACCATCTCCACGACGCAAAATGGATTATCGTTCGAGTGTCACGAAAAGCGAGAGCGTTGCGGCGTGGTGGAGTTCAGTGTACGGTATCGGTGGACTGGGAAAGAAAGAAAACCGGTCAAATCCACGAGGACGGTAAAAATGGCTGGTGAAATAGAGAAAGAGCGATTGACGCGGCGCGGATTTTTGGGAGTGAGTTCAGCGGCGCTGGCGGCGGCTAGCGTACTGGGACCTGATCGAGTTGTTGGGCAGGAGCAAGCCTCCGCACAAAATCCAAAGAGCGACCGCAGCGCGAGCGATCCGGGGCCCACGAACGCGGCGCTGGATGCGGCGAATCCATCCGGCGGTCATCCGGTGCCGACCGATGCAGGCGGCGTGCAAACGTTCAAGTACCCGTTTTCATTCGCGCATAAGCGGCAGCACGACGGCGGATGGTCGCGCGAAGTGACGATCCGCGAGCTTGCGGTCTCAAAGTCGCTCGCGGGCGTGGACATGAGATTGACCGCCGGCGGCGTGCGCGAATTGCATTGGCACACTGCCGCGGAATGGGCGTTCATGCTTTACGGGAGCGCGCGGATTACTTGCATTGACGCGGACGGAAAGAGTTTCGTGACCGACGTGAAGGAAGGCGACCTGTGGTACTTCCCTCCCGGAATTCCGCATTCGATTCAGGGGCTGCCTCCCGACGGGACCGAATTTTTGCTGGTGTTCGACGACGGAAATTTTTCCGAGTACGAAACAGTGTTGCTGACCGACTGGATGGCGCACACTCCACCCGATGTCGTGGCAAAAAACTTTGGAGTCGCCCAATCTGCTTTGGCGAAAATGCCGAACCGCGAGAAATTTATTTTTCAGGCGGAGGTTCCCGGACCCCTTGCCGAAGATCAACGCATCGCCGCTGGCGCGCTTGGCCCGTCACCGATTGACTTTGCGTTTCGCACCACTCAGCATCCCGCTCCGGCCAAGCTCAAGAACGGCGAAGTCCGCGTGATTGATTCGAGCAGTTTCAAGATCTCCACGACCATCGCTGCCGCAATCGTGACCGTGAAGCCCGGGGGAATGCGCGAACTTCACTGGCATCCGAATGCAGATGAGTGGCAGTTCTACATCAGCGGGAAAGCGCGCATGACCGTCTTTGCCACCGGCGCGCGCGCCAGGACCATGGACTTCGAAACGGGCGACGTCGGCTACATCCAAAAGACCCTGCCCCACTACATCGAGAACACCGGCGCCACCGATTTGAAATTCCTGGAAATGTTTAAGTCCAGCTTCTACCAGGATCTGGCCCTGTCCGAGTGGCTCTCGCACACACCGCCGGAATTGGTTGCCGCGCACTTGAATCTCGATAAAGCAACGCTCGACGCAATGCCGAAGAACAAGCCGGTCATCGTGCCGTAATCACGGTGTCTGCCGAAGGCAGCTACAATTTTTATTCGTAGCGAAGCGCTACTAACGGGTCCACGCATGCAGCGCGGCGGGCTGGAACCCAGCACGCCGACCAAGCCGGTGATAAGAAGCAGCAGCGGAACGGTGATGAGCGTTGCTGGATCGTATGGCGAGACGCCCCAGAGTTGCGTGGCGATGACGCGCGCCATTCCCAAGCTTGCCGCCAGGCCTATGGCGACTCCCAAAATCACCAGACGCAAACCCATGTTTATGACGAGCTTCAGGACGTCGCCGCGCTCTGCTCCAAGCGCCATGCGGATGCCGATTTCGTGAGTTCTGCGCGCAGCGGTGTAGGCGAGCACGCTATAGACCCCAATTGTCACAAGCACCAAACCGATCGACGCGAATATTCCCAACAAGAAAAATCCAAAACGCGGCCCGGCGTAGGAGAACTGGCTGATGTAGCCCTCGAGCGTTCCGGTGAGCGTGACCGCGACGCTGCGATCCGTGGCCCAGATTTCCTGGCGAACAGCGTTTAGCATGGCGAGAGGTTCGCCGGCGGTGCGAACGAGGATGCCGCGCTCGAAAGCTCCGGTCACCGTATACGGCACCCAAACCTCCGGGGTAACCGGGTCTTGCAAGCCCTGGTTCTTCACGTCCGCCACAACTCCTATGATTTCGAACGACGCATCGTGCACCGGGTCGGTCGCGGATTCGAGCCGTATCAGTCGCACGCGCTGCCCGATCGGATTATCCGTTCCCAGATATTTCTGCACGAAGGTCTGATTGATGACCGCGAGTTTTTTTGCGCCAGTCACTTCCCCCTCGGTAAACGGCCGTCCCTGAAGAAATTGAATTCTCAATACCGAAAAATATCCTTCGCTGCAAAGTTGAAACGGCGCAGTCCATTTTTCAGCGTGCGTCTTCCCCGGGATTTCGATGTCCGTTCCAATCCCACCATAAGGGGGCAAAGCGCTCGTTTCCGTGGCTTCGACGATTCCGGGCATGGCTTTCAGCCGCTCGCAGCAGCGGACGGAAAAAGCCCGTGACTTGATCGGCGGTTTTGTACCGGTCTTTGGGAAGCGGAAGCCGGGCCACCAAAACGTGATCGGGTTGCAAACCGAGATGAACTTCACGCAAAGCCACAAAGCTGCGCATCAACAGCCCCGCCCCGACCAGAAGCGTGAGCGAGAGCGCGACTTCTAGAACAACCACGGCGTCGCGCAAGCGGCCGTGGCGAAATCCGCCGCTGACTCCCTTACCGCTATCGCGCAGCGGATCGTTAAGGTCGCGCCGCGCCGTTTGCAGCGCAGGTACCAAACCGAAAACCAACGCAGTCGCCATAGAAACTGCGAGCGTAAAGAGCAAAACGGTAACATTCAGACGGATAGTGGCTTCAGCGGGAATAATTTCCTGCGGAATCAGGGCGATGAGCGACTTCAAACCGCCCCAGGCGAACAATGCCCCAAGCCCAGCGCCGCCAATCGCAAGAATCAGGCTCTCCACAAGCAACTGCCGCACCAGCCTCCAACGGCCGGCCCCCAGCGCCGCGCGTATCGCGAACTCTTTTTCGCGAGTAGTCGCGCGCGCCAAAAGGAGATTCGCTACGTTGCCGCAGCCGATCAGCAGCAACAGTCCCACCGCCGCTAGCACGATAAACAGAGTCGTGCGGAAGCGCCCCACGACTAGATCCGCCAGCGATTGCACCTCCACCGTAAAGTGTTTTGGGTAGTCCTTGGGATAAACCGTCGAGAGATGTTGCGCAATCACGGCGAGGTCGGCCTGGGCCGCACGTTCAGAAACTCCGGGCTTAAGATGGCCCATGAAAAACCAATAACGATTGTACCCAAGCAGCGGAGTGGTATCGGCGCGGCTGGGCTTTTCCGGTATCCAAACGTCTGCGTCGCCCCAACCAAACCGCGGTGGCATGATGCCTATAAGCGTGCGAGAAGTACCGTTCAAAACGAAAGACTTGTTCAGGATGGCCGGATCCGCATTGAACCGGTTGACCCAAGTCTTGTAGCGCAAGACAAAGACCGGCGCAGCCCCGGGCTCATAGTCTGCAGGCTGCATGACGCGCCCGACGAGCGCCGGCATGCCCAGAAATTCGAAGGTGCCAGGAGTGACCATGGAACCGCTGAAGCGATCCGTGCCCTCGCCATACGTGTAGAGAACATCCATTTGATCATTCGCGATGACGCGGTCAAAGACATGATTCTGGGTGATATAGTCCAGGAACTCGGGCCCACTATAGCCGCCCCTCCCGCCCGGCTGATTTTGTTCCGTGTCGTGAATTTGCATGGAAACAAAGTGCTTCGCATCGGGATACGGGAAAGGCTCCATCAGCACGTTTTCGATGACGCTGAAAATGGCGGTCGAGGCCCCAATGCCCAGCGCAAGAGTGACCATCGCCACGATGGCAAAGCCTGGACTCTTTCTCAGATTTCGTCCTGCGAAGTGGAAATCTTGCCAGAATGAGAACATGCGGGCCTCCCAGGAATTGATCTAGAACTCTCACAAAGAAGACGATTGAATCGCCAATAAGTTCCGTACTCGGCACGGATTTGACGCACAATTCGATCGCTGACATTTCCTTTGACGTTATCAGGCTGCCTAGGTTTGCCCTCTTCGTCTACACTTTAGATTCGATGAAAGAAAATTCATCTAAATCGGTACTTAATCGGCCGCCTGGGTGATGGATTGGCTCCCGGATGCGTTTCGGCTAGGATGTGCTGGCGTCTTTGTCGGCAGCGCGGCAGGTCGGGTTTGAAGTGAGCCATTGTCGTTGATCGTTTTCGTGGAATGGAGAGGAGCTTCCGGTGAAAACATTTGTCGTAGTTGCGTTCTTGGCGGTGAGTGGTGCTTTGGTCCCCTGCTCGCAGGCAGCCGGACAGTCTTGTGAGCATCTTGCGCAGTTGGCTTTGCCGAACACAAAAATCACGTCGGCGCAGACCGTTGCGGCGGGAGCGTTTGCACCGCCCGCAAGCTTGGCGCCGTGGCTCGCAGGCGATCCCTCCTTCTACAAAAGGCTGCCTGAGTTTTGCAGAGTGCTCGCAGTAGACAATCCGAGCGCGGACTCCGACATCAAAATCGAAGTGTGGTTGCCCACAAGCGGATGGAACGGCAAGTTTCGCGGTCAGGGCAACGGCGGCTTCGCCGGAGAGATTGACTACCGCGCGCTGGGACTCGCGGTATTGCATGGCTACGCTTCTGCTGCCACGGACACCGGCCACGCTGCAGGAGGTACCGACGCGACTTGGGCGCTCGGACATCCCGAAAAAATCATTGATTTCGCCTATCGCGCGATTCACGAAATGACCGTGATTGGCAAAGCGACGGTGAAGGCATTTTACGGTGATGGTCCGAAGCGTTCGTATTTTGCGAACTGTTCGAATGGCGGTCGTCAGGCGTTGATGGAGGCGCAGCGCTATCCGGAGGATTACGACGGAATCCTCGCCGGTGCTCCGGCGAACTACTGGACGCATCTGCTAGCGAGCGCTCTGTATGATGCGCAGACAACGACTTCAGATCCGGCGAGCTACATTCCGACGAGCAAAATTCCGACGATTGCGAAGGCCGTAAACGCGGCTTGCGATGCGAAGGACGGCGTGACAGACGGCGTGTTGAACGACCCGAGGCAATGCCACTTCGATCCAGCGACGCTACTTTGCAAGGCGGCCGATTCGAATGAGTGCTTAACGCAGCCACAAGTCACCGCGCTGAAGAAATTGTATGAAGGTGCGCACGATTCAAAGGGCAAGCAACTCTTTCCGGGATTCTTGCCGGGAGGCGAAGATGGCGGCGGAGGCTGGGCTCTGTGGATCACGGGACAATCGGCAGGAAAGAGCCTGCTGTTTGCCTTCGGCGGCGGATTTTTCTCCGACATGGTTTATGACAAAGCCGACTGGGATTACAAGAAGGCTAATCTGGATGAGGCGGTCGTGGCGGCCGACAAAAAATTTGCAAGCGTGCTGAACGCTACGGATACAAACATGAAGCCGTTTGCGTCGCGCGGCGGAAAACTGATTATTTATCACGGCTGGAACGACGCCGCGATTTCGGCGCTGAATTCGATCAGCTACTACGAGAACGTGGAGAGCAAAATGGGCAAGCAGGAGGCCGATTCTTTTTTGCGGCTGTTCATGGTGCCGGGCATGCAGCACTGCGGCGGCGGTCCGGGGCCGGATGTTTTCGGCCAGGCAGGATTCAGCACGCCCAACGATCCGCAGCACAATATGTATTTGGCGCTCGAACAGTGGGTGGAAAAAGGAGCGGCGCCTTCCACGGTGATCGCAACGAAGGAAGCGGGGAGCGGATCCGATGGAGACGCGAAAGTGACGAGGCCGCTGTGTGCGTATCCGCAAGTCGCGAAATATAAGGGCAGCGGAGATACGAACGACGCCGCGAATTTTGTGTGCGGAGCGCCGTAAGCGAAAACGGCGTGACGCGCTGCTCCACATTCATCGGCCAATCAGCGCGCAGCGCGATTCAAAAACTTTTAAGCGGCGTTTTCTGGACGGAAGACGCGCTGGAAGCGGGGGCCGGTAAATTGGACGCCGACGAGGCGTTCGCCTTGCGTGGACGAATCCACAACGTGGACGACGCGGCCGGAAGTGGAGAAGTCCGCTTCACTACGGCGCGAGGCGTAGTGCGAAAAAGGAATCCTGATTTCGAGGTCGGCGCCGATGGCGACGTCGAAACGAGTCACAAAGGCGGCGCCGCTGCGGCATAAATTTTCACTGGAAGTTTCTTCTTCGAAGACAACGCCGCGGCTGTCGCGTCCCCGCACTCTGAGAGGAAGGCGGACGGCGATTCTACGCTCCGAGCGTTGCTTCGAGGCGGTCTGCGTCAAGTGGACCATGGGCTGGGTCCTCTTTTCTGGCGTTCGCAATGCGGCCAACATCTTGGGCAGCCGCAGAGCGGTCACTATTTTGCGCGGCGGTTGCTCGGCCCTCGAAGAAGGATTCGACCTTCTCGACAACCTCGCTGGGCGTTCGCGCCGCATGTACGATTCTACGAAGCTCGCTGCCGTTCCCCACGCCATGAGTAAACCAGCAGGCGAACTGCTTCATTTTGCCAATACCATCGGGCAGGTTGGCAGCACTAATTTGCTTATAGTAGCCAGAAAGTAACTGATGGCGCTCGGCCTCGGTGGGCGTGTCGTAACGGCCACTCACGGCGTATTGCTGCATCTGCCGGAAAATCCAGGGATTGGTAGCAGCCGCGCGGCCGATCATGACGGCGTCGCAGCCGGTTTCGCGGACCATGCGCTCGGCATCTTCGGGCGTGTTGATGTCGCCATTACCAATAACAGGAATCTTTACCGCCTGCTTGACGGCGGCGATGATGCTCCAGTCAGCGGCGCCGGCGTAGCCTTGCAGGCGCGTGCGCGGGTGGACGGCGACACCTTCAACGCCAATGCTTTCCGCCATTTTGGCGACTTCGACGGCGACGATGGAGTTTTCGTCCCATCCCGCGCGGAGCTTGATGGTCAACGGAATTTTGACGGCGGCGCGGACGGATTGGAAAATTTCTCCAAGCAGCGGAAGATCACGGAGCAAACCCGAGCCGCCACACTTGACAACTTTCTTGGCCGGACAGCCGAGATTAATGTCCACGGCGTCATAGCCGAGGTCTTCGACCATGCGGGCAGCATCGGCCATCACGGCAGGATTCGCGCCGAAGAGTTGCGCGGTGATGGGATGCTCGTCTTCCTGAAAATAGAGATAGCGGAGCGTTTTGGCTGCGCTACGGGTGATGCCCTCGGAGCTGGTGAACTCCGTCATCAGCAAGCCACAGCTGCCGAGTCCGCGAATGACGCGGCGGAAGAGCGTGTCCGTCACGCCAGCCATGGGAGCGAGAACCGCGGCGGGGCGGATGGTCAGGTCGCGAATTTGAAAAGAATCTGGAAGCATAAGTTATTCGTTCGCGGACATCAGTCTGGACTCACGACCGTCCCAAATTACACAGAATAGTCTGCGGTTCATTTTTTCTGTAGTGCTCCACATAATGGACCAGAAATCCATCTACCGCTCTAGCGATGGCGGAGCCAGAGTACAAATCCCAAGATCCCACCGAGGCAGACAGAACCGATGAAAAACAATCTCGCCTCAGGAAGTCCAACTAAACCCATGAGGAGCAGACCGATCACGATAACCAGTCCGATTGGGTGGCCTGTCAGGAGGCCACCTCCTTTAACGCCAAAAGGAACAACCACGGTTGGATGAGGTTCCGCGTTTTGTTGGACAAGTTGACGCATATCGGTGGCCTCCAATCCCTCTTAATGTTTATACACCTCGAACACGGATTCTGAAACGAGGTTGATCCGTCGCGATGCCCCCTCGATCAGACTCGCGTCGCCCCGTGGCAAGAGAGATCCCTTCCGACAAGGTCGGGAGCTTCGATCGTCGGACTTCTGGTTAACCATATCACCCCCTCCCCCCGTGTTTTTCATAAGTGTTGATTCTAAACGGACTTAAAGTCACTCGTTTTCATACACTTTTGCAAGTGTTGATTCTAAATGACTTGGAAGGAAACATAATTCGTGCTCGTTAACCTCCGTTTAGGCATCGCACACGAACGGGGCGATAGGGCGCGGGGGGGACTCGTGCGCGTGCGGCGTGGGCGAAACATAGAGAATGGTAACAGGGATGGTTACCATTTGTCAATACTTTTTCTGTTTACTAAATAGGTCATTCGAACGGGGAGGGCGGATTCGAATTGGGGTGACGGAAGTTGAGAGAGGAGAAGGAGTTGGGCGTGGGTTAATCGGTTTGATACGGCTGTGGAAATGTGTGGAAAATTCAAAACACGCACCCTTTGATGAACCAAATCCCAAAGGGATGCGGCACCCGAAAACCTTTCAACACGTTAAGGTTGGTCCACCCGCCTGTGGGAGTCCACTTGAGTCCGGAAGTTGTGGATTATTTCAGAGGGCTGACGGAGGAGATGGGACTTCCTTACCAGAAGTTGATCGATCTTTATCTTCTCGATTGCGCGAGGAAGCGCAAGAAACTGACAAAAGGGTGAGTGGCGGAGCGGCGGGGCACTATGGAATCAGCGGGAATGTCCGCCCCACTCGCCAGGCGACCGTGCAAAGCCAAAAACTCACCGCTTGCGAAGGGCATCTTGTTCCAGCATACGTGCCATCAGGCGGAGCGGAGATCGAAACGATGTAGCCCGAAGGCGGCTGAACGTTTCCGGCAAATCAATCCATCCGTTAGCTGCTGCCCGATCCAAGGCGGCAAGGGTGCCGATTACCTCCAAGCCACGATGCCGAGCCTCAATAGTCCCGCTTCGGTCATCCATCAGGAGGAGCGATTCTGATTGTTCCAATGCGAGCGTGATAACTTCACGTTCGCCTGGATGCAAATGGGAGATTCCAGGAACAACAGTCGAGTTCAGCCTCGCCATCGTCAGCCACGACGGAGGGTGTGCGACCCAGGCACGCACGAACGCAGGCGCTTTCCGATGTGAGAGCTCTTCCTTGACTGCGGTTGGAATGAGGACAGATGCAAAGAGTCGAGGAAGAATCTCCGCGGCATCAATCAGGATCAGATAGTTGAGCGGTCCGGTGTCGGAAATGACCGCCCGCATCTACACGCCGAGTCGCTTCAGCGTTTCCCGATCGCGCTCAAGGTCTTCGCCTGTGTACTCAAGTTCGACGCCTCGATCCTTGAGGAAGGCATCGACCTCTATGGGAGTTGCGAATCCGAGGAGGCGGCCAAGCTGCGAGTGGGAAATCTTTTCTTCGCGATAGGCCTCGGTTAGCAACGCCTGTAGAGCAGCGCGAGGGAGGTCTTGCCCTGTCGAGGACAGGGCCTCGACGAGTTCATCGGGGAGGTCAATCGTGACGTGCGGCATGGTCCAAGCTTACCGAAAGTGAATGCCAAAAGCACGCTTGGGATGGGCGATGACGATAGACTAAGAGGAATTGAAGGCTTTAGGACGGTTTGGTGAGACTGTAAAAATGCGTGGAAGGGTCAAAACCCACACCCTTGGTAAAACCAAAACCCAAAGGGCACGGCACCCGGCGCTCAACCCGGCAAGAAACTGATTATGAAGCAGGTGAGATAACGTAAGATTCAGCGTTAGGCGTCTTGGCTGTCCGAGAAACAGTTCCGAGGTGGATATGAGATTGATGGTCGGTCTTTTTTGTTTGGGGGCTTCTTTGTCCGCCGCGGTACCGGCGAACTCCCAGGAAATGCGCGATGGCGCGGCCTTGTTGACGGCGATGCACGACCGTTACAAGGACTCCTGGTACGAGTCGGTGGTCTTCAAGGAGAACGCCATAACACTAAATCCCGATGGCACCAGCAAGACGGAGATCTGGGATGAAGCCCTGGAGCTGCCAGGAAAACTGCGCATCAACAGGGGCCCGTCCCGCGAGGGGAACGGCTTCGTCTTTGTTGCCGGGACGTTGACGACGTTTCAAAAGGGCAAAACCACGGGGCCTCGCCCGTACGTTCACATGTTGCTGGTGTTGGGGTTTGATGTGTACCGCCAAGACCCGAAGACGACCATCGATCAAGCGAAGGGCCAGGGCGTCGATCTAACGCAAATTCATGAAGAAAAATGGGATGGGCAGGACGTCTACGTAGTTGGCGCCGCAAAAGGCGATTTGAAATCGAAACAGTTCTGGATTGAGAAGAAGCGCCTGTTGTTCGTGAGATTGATCGAACCGGATGAGCACGATGCGACGAAAATTCACGACACCCGCTTTAGGGACTATCGGAAGCTCTCTACAGGCTGGATATCCGCGCGCGTTGAGTTTTATACAGACGGCAAGAATACCTTCAATGAAGATTATTTTGATATGAAGGCCAACGCGAAGTTCAACCCGGCTTTGTTCGATCCTGCGAAGTTCAACGAGACAAGTATTAGCAATGACGCAAAGCAATGAGTAGCGCGCGAAAGACCTTACCCTTTCGAAAAGCGAGCCTGAAAGGGTGGGCCATCCAGAAAAAAGAGAAAATCAAAAGCGCTACCCTGTCTTGAGTGTGGTCCACCCGCCCGCCCCACTTTAGTTTTGTCGTGACCACGAGCACATGAGCAAAAGGAGCACCTGAGCACTGGGAGCACGACAATCCAGGTTAAGTCCTATCTCTTCAATCAATCCTTAGCCAAAAAACGCCTCGGAATTCGAATCAAGAGTGGGAATTCGCACTAGCTACCGGAGCAGGGCGATTCATTGCATCTCCTCGATGTCCTCGCTCGTCGGTTTAACGTCCTTTACATTCATTATGTTGGGAGATAACATTTTTGTAGTCCTGAGGAAACACCCCTTGTATGGGTCGCTCAGAGCACAATTTCAGCCCAGCGGGGGTCGCACCCTCCCCGGGCTGAATTAAGCGAAGATAGGAAGAGTTGAAATGGTGACGTTCGCGAAATTGCCGCAGGCCAAGATTCCCAATAAAGCCGCGCTCCGGCGCCAGGGGTTGCGTGATCAACTATGGCCCGGCGAAGCTGACACACTCTGGCATCGCACTACCGAAGATGGATACTCAACGATACCTCGCACTCTGCCGTTGGTGATGACTCTGATCGACGAATTGAAAGACAAGGGCCGGGATATCTCCCGCGTTTATTTTGATCTTTGGTGCAGGCAGATGGACGATTCGTTTGTCGATGTTACCGACGAAGAGGGCTTCGCCTATTCGAGTGGCTTTACCACGCCTGGCCGGAACGTCCGTTCGTGGCGCGAGCGGATTGAGATGTTACGCGAAATGGGCTTCCTCGGTGTTCAGCCAAATGGGAGCCGGAAGTATGGCTATATCCTTCTGCGTCATCCTCACCGCGTAGTCCTCGAATTGAGGGCGCAAGGCAAAGTGGGGGATGCGTGGTGGGGAGCATTTTCTAAACGGGCGAGCGAGATCGGGGCAGAATTGCCCACAATGTGAGAGGTGGGTCGTGCCGTTTGAAACAGACTTCATTGTTGGACAGGATGAGTTCAGGGACCTGATCATCAACCCGACTGCTCACGATTCATTTTATTTTTTCTTTAACCGGCGTGACAACCGCCTGGTCAAACGCTTCGTACTGGATTGCACGCATCCTAAGGTCCTCTATGGCTGCGAAGTCTCTCTCATCAAAAAAGACGACAAGTTCACCCCTCGTTTACATTTCACCGTAAAGGACCAGACTGGGCGGTTGAAAAGGGTTCGGGCGGAAAAGAATGAGGAAACGGTCCACCTGAAGGCATCCGTCAGCTTGAAAGATTGTTACGCACAGTTTTGGCAACTTATTTCGTACCTGAGCTCGCTGAAAGACATGGAGGAGATTCCTGCGGGTAGCTTTTCACAAGTCTCCAAAGCAGAAAGCGAAATTGTTGCGGCAATCCGTGAGAGGGACATTGATAGTATCAAGAGCATCATAAAACAGCTGTCAGATGGAGTGTCCCTTTCCCACGCAGAGGTCAACGAGCTACTAAAACGGAAGGAGCGGCTCAACGCATTTAGCGAGGGGCTGGACGCAGATCACAGCGAACTCTGGTGGCAAAATTTCTTTAGGGACAACAAATGGATTTTCGGGTACGGACTAAACTACGTCATTTTGCGCTTGGAGCAGTCTCAGGCTAATGTTGGAGGAGTGGCGCTGGACGGGAGCGGCGGAAAGATTCCTGATTTCTTGCTATCGACCGGCGGGAACATTCGCTTCACTGTTCTGGTTGAAATCAAGACGCCTGACACTCGCTTGCTGGCCGGAACGGGACCGATAAGGAGCGGGGCGTGGAGTTTGGGCCGCGATTTGACCGATGCCCTGACCCAGGTCCATGCGAGCATTGAAGAGTGGAGCCACTACGGTTCCAAGCATCCGAAGAATAAGGCGAAACTAGAAAAGAAGAATGTTCATACCGTGAAACCGAAAGGAATCATCGTCGTGGGGTGTCTGGATGAGGTCGGAGATGACCCCGAACAACTGGCGACGTTTGAACTGTTCCGTCAGTCCATTCACGGCGTTGAGATCATCACGTTTGACGAGCTATTTGACCGAGCCCGATTTATCGTGGAGCATACGGTTTCCTAGGCAAGAGAGGGCAGAAGAGCACCGCGCTCATAGTTTGATGTCGCGCGGGAAATTGCCAGGTGCCGCAGCCTTGGTATTTAGTTTTTGAGTGGCGTATTTTGACTTCCTTTCGATCGCTTCAAGGCTCCTTTTGAATCTAACTCCGCGCCAAAATATTCAGCGGCCCGTGGCAGCTGCCCGTCTTCTTCGCTGGATAGATGGCCCGTGCTTTCTGCGTGAGGCGGCGCGCGTGGAGCGGACCTCGAAGCGTACGCCTTCCGCGTGCTGCAAATAGGCAACGATCTCAAACAAATTGCGAGCCTGAGGGTTGCCACGGGGACCGAGCATCCGCATCAGACTTTTCGCGGAGCGATGGGTAACGTCGCTCAATTTGGTAAATCCAACTGTGGCGTTGATGAAATCGCGAAGAATGATCTTGCCGGTTTCCACGTCACCGGAAAGAAAGTTTTCGATTCCCTCGCGGAGAAGCGCCTTGCGGAAGCCAGGATCGCGTTTTACGCGCGCCCGGATGGTTTCCTTGAAATCTCGTGTCAAAGCCATGTGTCATTCCTCTTTCTTCTGCAGCTTCTTTTCGTTGTTTGTAGTCTTTCCATCGGTCGAGTGCCAGGCTAATGTCGTTCCTGCTGACGTTTCTTCGTCCCGCCGCCAACAAGGATCACAAGCCGCTTCGCCATCTTTGCCGAAGTAAATGCGGTAGCCGGGACCAAAGTCAATCCGGTACTCGTAAACACCGGCGCCAACGCCTTTGGCGTTGGAAAAATTACCTTGTTGAATGCGTGCCAGAGCGGCCGCCACCTTGGCCGCCGCTTCTCTGTTCAGACGGTCAGACCAGGCGGCGAAACGGACTGTGTCCGCGCCCGGTCAAGGTATTCGCGCACTTCGACCATAACTAATGGTAACACATACGGTACCATTGTCAAGCTGGGCGCACGAGCGAACCGGCCGCCTGAACGCTGTGCTAAATTTCGCCGATCGAGTTTCCTAGAATTCGTGCAGCGCGGATAAAGACAAGCACGGCCGCAAATGAAGAAAAGGGGTTAGGATAGGGGCCTGCAGAACTGGCGTGAGCGAATTAACCTGAATCCGACCGTCTGTCACGGCCGAGCGTGCGTGCGGGGGACGCGCGTGATGGTTTCCGTCGTGATTGATGACGTCGCTGCTGGTGTGACTCGCGATGAGATTCTGCGGAGCTACCCGGGGCTGGCGGAGGCGGATGTTGACGCAGCCCTGGCCTACGCGGCCGAGTTGGCGCGCGAGGGAACCGTGGACCTGCCTCTGGAAACAAGAGCTTGAAGTTCAAAGTCGACGAAAATCTGCCAGCGGAACACGCTGCGATGCCTGCGTCCTTTGGGCGCGGCTTGGTCCCGAAATGATTCGGTGGTCTGAATCGAGGCCCGATTGTTGAGCAGTCAACGACGTAAAAGTGTATAATTCAAGAGTCAAGTCACACACCCTCCGCCGCGCTCCCCCAGGGCGACGGTTCCTGTGCCGCAAGACATGCATCCCGCCGACCGGTTACAACGATACGAGTGTCTTCAATCGAGTAGTAGATTTCGCCGGCGGGAACGAAGGAAATCTGATGACTGAGAACATAAACGTCCAATACGTCGGTTTCGAAGCGAAAGCGCTGGTGCGTGAGTACAGCTTTGTCGTGCGGCGAGCCTTAAACGAGACGAGCGAATTTACGCTAACGATTCGAAACGAGGCGTTCAGTTCCAAGGGTGTGCGCTTTCAAGACGCTCCCGAGATCTGCTCGCTCAGGCTCCATCGTGAGCTGGCTGTTTTCGGAAACCATCCTCCGCAAGCACATTACCGCATCAGCGAGACAGAACTGGAAGACTACCGCAGCGCTCACGCGCCAAAGGTTTCGGGTTACCCTTATAGGCCAAAGGCTCCGCAGGACCATTAGTGTGGCTGCAGTTAGTGTGGCTGCCAGCGTTGTAAAACCAAAAGCCAAGGGAGCGGCACCTTCGGCTGGTTCTCGTAAAATGCGTGCCACCCGCCGGCCTTTGTTCCTATCGAGCGGCACCCCGGCTCATCCTGATTAAGGACGTGCCACCTGCCTTCGGATTCGCTCGACATAGTCTTCGGCGTGCTCACCACAACTGACCTTCGATCGATCCATATTCCCGGCTAGCCGTCTAACTTTCGCCTCCCTTTGGTGTAGACTTTCCGGTGCCCAAGACCGGCGGAGTCGGTTCGTCCAACAGTGAATCCCCGCTACCTGGGCAGATCGAGACGCGCACGAGCAGCTTGCCGAAAATGGCGGGTGTTGCGCGCAAGGAGTTCCCATGAAACGACGCGAATTGATTCGTGGCGGTGTTCTTGCCGGTGCCGCTGCCGCGCTGCGCCCTAAGCTTGCTACAGCGCAGAATGTAGCGCAGCAGCCATCGGAGTTGACGCCGGCGCAAAGCGGTGTTGACGCCTCGAAAGACCTTGCAGCGCCCGGATGGAAGCCACTTTTTTTGGATGAGCACCAAAATGAAACGCTGATCGTGCTCAGCGATTTGATCATCCCCGCGACGGATACTCCCGGCGCCAAGGAAGCGCTGGTGAATCGCTATATTGATCTCGTGCTGGCGGCCGAGACGCGCGAGACACAACGAGCTTTTTTGAACTCGCTCGGATATCTGGATGGCGAAAGCATGCGGCGTTTCAAAGCGGCGTTTCGCTATCTGTCGCGAGACGACCAAGATCTTTTGTTGCACGCGCTGGCGTATCCCCGCGTCGGGGGTGGATGGGATGGTGATACGGGTGCCGTGGCCGATCCGGGGCACGGTCATTTTGAAGCGCTGAAGGGGCGCATCATGACGGCCTACTACAGCTCACAGATTGGCGAGAAAGAACTGGGGTGGGACGGCGCGTTTGCGCACGGCCCGTATCAAGGCTGTGAACATCCAGAAGGGGACCACAAGTGAGCGGGACAAACATGGGGCAAGATTCTTTGCAGCAAACGTACGACGTCGTGGTTGTGGGATCGGGAGCTACCGGCGGCTGGGCGGCGAAACAGCTTGCCGAGGCGGGGCTGAAAGTGGCGTTGCTCGAAGCAGGGCGCGCGGTCAGTCCGAAAGAGTTTACCGAGCACATGCCGGCTTACAAGCTCAAATACCGCGATCACTCGCCGGAAGTGGTGCGGACGCGGCCGGTGCAGAAGCAGTGCTACGCGTGCATGGAATACAACTACGAGTGGTTTGTGAACGACCTCGAGAATCCATACAGCACGCCGGCGGGCAAGCCATTTACATGGCAACGGCTGCGCATCTTAGGAGGGCGATCGCTGGTGTGGGGCCGTCAGAGTTACCGCATGAGTGATAACGATTTTAAGGCCGCGAGCCGCGACGGGTATGGCGACGACTGGCCGATTAGCTATGCCGATCTTGCTCCGTATTACGACATCGTGGAGCGGTACGTAGGCATCAGCGGGGCGGCGGAGGGGAATGAAATGTTGCCCGATGGGCAATTTCTTCCGCCAATGAAAATGAGCTGCGGAGAAGTTCAGCTGAGAGAACGCGTGAAAGCCAAGTTCGGGCACACGGTGACGATCGGGCGCACGGCAATTCTGACGCAGAATCACAATGGACGCCTCCAGTGCCACTATTGCGGGCCTTGCGAACGCGGGTGCAGCACGTTTTCTTATTTCAGCAGCCCGTTTACGACCGTCAAGGACGCGATTGCTTCCGGCAACTGCACGCTCTTGACCAACGCAGTGGTGAGCCACGTAGACATGGACACCGAGCCAAACAAAACGCGTGGAGTGACGTACGTGGATCGCTTGACGCGGCAAGTGAAGGAAGTCCGCGGAAAAGCGGTGATCCTTTGCGCGCAGGCGTTGGAATCCACGCGCATCTTGCTGAACTCGTCCACGCGGGAATATCCCAATGGACTGGCCAATTCCAGCGGCGCGCTGGGCCACTATTTGATGGATCACGTCGTTGGCGCAGGTGCCTCGGGCCGTCTGCCAAATTTCAATCCTCTTCCCAATGCGAACGAACCCGCGCGGCCCAACGGGATTTACGTCCCTCGTTTCCGGAACACTCCTTCGAGCAAGAAACATTCGCAGTTCATCCGCGGCTATGGTTACCAGGGCGGAGCCGAGGCTGGATTCAACTTCAACGCCGAAGGCTACGGAACGCAGCTCAAGAAGGCTGTGAAAGAAGGCGAGTACGGGATTTCGCTTGGAGCTTTCGGTGAATCGCTGGCCCGGTGGGACAACTACATCGAGATTGATCGCGACTTGAAAGATGCGTGGGGCATTCCTGCGTTGCGCATTAGCATGACGCACGGCGACAACGAAGCCGCGCTCATGCAGGATGCCGGCGCCACAGCGGCGGAAATGTTGGAAGCGGCCGGCGCAAAAGATATCCGCGTGCAAGCAAACGTCGAGATGCCGGGAATGGCCATACACGAACTGGGGACAGCGCGCATGGGGAACGATCCGAAGAAGTCTGTGCTCGATGCGTTCAACCAGGCGCACGACGTGAAAAACCTGTTCGTGATGGACGGTGCGAGCTTTGTGTCGTCTGCGTGTCAGAACCCGACACTCACGATGATGGCCGTCACCGTCCGTGCATGCGATCACCTCATTGAGCGTTTCCGGAAAAACGAAGTCTAAAGCAAACTTCGTTGGCTTCCCTTCTCACAGATTGATCGAATCCTGGGCACCGCAGACCGGCGGTGATCTTCTGCGCCACCCGCCTTGGAATCAACACTTGCGAGAACCCAGGTGGAGGGTTCCAATAGTTGTTCACCATCTCCCGATGGCCGGATACAAGGCTACAGAGGATGAATCCGTGAGAAAGCTCTTCACAGCTACCGTGTTGCTCGTGCTCGCCTCCAGTTTTGTGCTTAGAGCTCAACTCAAGCCTGCGACGCCGGAGGAAGAGATGCGCATGATGGGCAAGGTCGCCGGGGCCATCGAGGATGTCGGCGGCGGCTACACTAAGGAGGGCTTGTCGAGATTTACGTGGATCAACAAAGAACTCAATAGGCGGGAGTATTCTCTGTGGACGAGATGGACCGCGCACCGTTGGAATGCCCAAGCCCTGTTCGATTCAGGAAAACCGCAAGCGGCGCTCGAAGTTCTGCTAAAGGCAGAAGAAGAAGCGAACGCACTCCCAAACGAGACCCAACGAAAGACGGCCAAGGAGGAAACTGCGAAGCTCAAGGCCGAGGTTCAGGCGGGACTTTCGAAGAAGTGACTGCTTTGAGGAATTCGTCGAGCTTGAGGAATTTGCGGCCGAGGGCGGCGCTGTAGGTGGACCATTCGTCTTCGCCGGAATCGAGCGGCGAGGGCGGCGCGGACGGCGGCGAGTTTGGAGTCGAGGTCGTCGAGGTAGTGGAAGACCAGGGCTTCGCGAATCATGGGAAGTTTGGGCGAACCGAATTCGTACTGGCCGTGATGGCTGATCAGGAGATGCTGGACGACGGTTTTCAGATTTGCGGGAAAACCCTCGATGGCATCCATGGCGTTGGAGACGGTTTCCAGTTCCATGACGATGTGGCCGAGGAGCTGGCCTTCGGTGGTGTAGCCGATGGCGCGGTCGTAGCAGAGTTCGTCGAGCTTGCCGACGTCGTGGAGGATGGCGACGGTCAGCAAAAGTCCAGGTTCAGCTCCGGATAATGCGCCGCAACCTGCTTGGCCAAGCCGCAGAGGCCGATGACGTGTTCGAGAAGGCCGCCGAGATAGGCGTGGTGCATGACTTTCGCGGCAGGGGCGCGCTTGTAGCGCGGGGCGACTGCGGGATCGGTGATGATTCCGTTGACTAATTTTTTGAGCCAGGGATTCTCGATGGAATTTGCGTATTCGAGGAGTTGCGCCCAGAGCTTGCCGACGTCTTCCTTGGTGTGTGGCAGAAAATCGGCTAGATCGACCTCTTCGGGCTTGGCGAGGCGAAGCTGCTGCAAGAGTAAGCTGTGGCTTGTTGCGGTAAATTTCGACGCGGGCGCTGGACCTTGACGAAATCGTCGCGGCTGATGTCTTTTGCCGACGGCCTCAAATTGATCCCACATGACGGCTTCGATGGTGCCGCTGCGGTCGCCGAGCTCGAGACGGAGATAGGACTTGCCCGCGCGGGTGTTGCGAATCTCTTTTTCGTGAACGAGAAAAAACGACGTGATGGTTTGTTCGCGTGCTGAGATCGCGAGACGTAGCGATGTCTTCATCAGGCGCCCGAGTCCGAGGCGACGCTTGCCGAACAGCAGGAATTTCTTGCGGCCTTTCTTCGACTTGGTGACTTCCGGCGTGGCGCTGACTTCCTGAATCTCGGAGTTGCTGCCGCCGGCGATGTCCTGGTAACCGGGCTTGATCACGACGTAGCTTTCCTCGCGAAGGGTCTTGAGATAATCGCGCAGGGCGGGCTCCATGCGTTCGCCATAGAGCTTATCCGTGATGTCGTTGTTAACCTTCGCCAGAGGTTGCTCGCCCTCGTCGTAGTGTTCGAGGACTTGCATGATGAGGAAGCCCTGCTTCGTTTCCATGACGTCGGTGAGGTCGTTCCTCTTCATCTTGAAGACCATGTCTTCGAGTTCCTTCGAGAGTTCGCCGCGTTTGTAAATTCCCAGGTAGCCGCCTTGTTTGGCGGTGGCGCCGTCGGAATAGCGCTTGGCGATTTCGGCGAAGTCCTCGCCGTCCTGGATGCGCTTCAAAGCCGTTTCAGCTTTCTTCTTCAAGTCCGCGATTTCCGTCGGATCTTTCCCGGCGGTGTTGACCTCGATAGACCTCAGCGCCACTTGCTCCGGGCGAACGAACTCTTGCTTGTGTTCGTCGTAATACTTTTGGATTTCTTCCTTGGGAATGGTGATGTGTGAGCCGACTTCGCTGCTGATCACCTTCTTGGTGAGCAGGCCGTTGCGAATGTTGTTCTTGAAATCTTCCCAGTTCATTCCCTGGCCGGAGACCGCTTTTTCGAGAGACTCCATGTCTGGCGAGTTTGTTCTCAATGCGGATTTGGTCGAGCTGCTTGATAACGTCCGGCTCGACGCTGATGCTCATGTCCTTGGCGCGCTGAACGAGCAGGGATTGGTCAATCAGATCGCGGAGTGCATTTTTCTGACGGTCTTCGATGAGCGTCTTCAACTGCTCAGGGGTGCAGCGGTTCTGGCAGTCGGACTTGGCATCCTCTTCGGCAGTGACTTTCGAGTGTATCGAGCTCGGAGCGAGTGATGATCTCGTTGTTGACGCGCGCGATGATCTCTTCGACCACCTTGCCTTCCGTGGCGGAGACGACCGGCTTCTTGACAGGCACGGGCTTCTTGGGGGTAGCGGCAGTGGGAACGTCAGCCGGAGCCTCGTCCGGTTTCTCAAGAGCCGGTTTCGGCGGATTCTGCGTCGGCGGCGGCGGTGTTGGCTGCTGGGCCGCAAGCGGCAGGGCGGCACAGCAGCGCCCCGATAAGTGCAAGATTTCGCATGTATTTCCTCACCTCTAGAGTTTAGCCCTGCCCTTGAAGGCCGAGCAATACGTTTCTGAGAGCTCCCGGGCACCGACTCCCCGCGGGTAGTTTCCAGCCAGAGCACGCCGCTGGGGTCCAGCTTAATGCCCTTGCGCGAGCGCACCACTTTCACCAACGTGGCCGGGTCGAGCGTCGTCTCCGCGTGAAAGCGAATCGCGATGCGGTTGCCCTGGCGCTCGACCGCCGAGATGCGCAGGCGCTCACACATGGATTTGAGGACGGCGTACTCCAAAAGGTTATCCACCGTTGAAGGCGGAGCGCCGAAGCGGTCGGCCAGTTCGCGGTGCACGTCCTGCTTCTCTTCTTCGCTGCCGATCGAGGAGATGCGCTTGTAGGTGCGCAGGCGGAGATTTTCGCTGGGAATGTAGTTTTCGGGGATGCGCACGTCGAGGCCGAGGCTCAACGTGGTGCGCAGCTCGGGGGCGGCTTCCTCGCCCTTTAGCTTGGAGACGGCGCGCTCCAGCATCTGGCAATACATGTCAAAACCGATGGCTTCGATGTGGCCGTGCTGCTGGCGGCCGAGCATGTTGCCGGCGCCGCGAAGTTCCAGGTCGAGCGCAGCGATGCGGAAGCCCGCGCCGAGCTCGCTGAATTCTTTCATCGCCGACAGGCGCTTGCGAGCGATGTCGGAAAGAGATGCGTCCGGAGGAACGAGCAGATAAGCGTAGGCGCGCTGATGCGATCGCCCGACGCGTCCGCGCAGTTGATAAAGCTCGGCGAGGCCGAGGCGGTCGGCGCGATTGATGAGAATCGTGTTCGCGCGCGGAATGTCGAGGCCGTTTTCCACGATCGTGGTTGCGACCAGCACGTCGGCTTCGTCGCGGATGAACTTCAGCATCACGGTTTCGAGTTCTTTTTCGCCCAGTCTGACCGTGGCCCACGACGACGCGGGCTTTTGGCACGAGCTTCTGCACGAGGGTTGCAAGCGAGTAGATGGATTCGACGCGATTGTGGATGAAGTAGACCTGGCCGTCGCGGGCTAGCTCGTTTTCGATGGCATGGCGGACCAGATCTTCCTGGAAGGGAGCGACGACGGTTTGAATCGCGAGGCGGTCGCGTGGCGGAGTTTCGATCACGGACATGTCGCGCAGGCCGACTAGCGACATGTGCAGGGTGCGCGGAATGGGAGTGGCGGAGAGAGCGAGCGCGTCCACGTTCTGGCGCATTTCCTTGAGGCGTTCTTTGTGGGCGACGCCGAAGCGTTGCTCCTCGTCCACGATGAGCAGGCCGAGATCCTGGAACTTTACGTCCTTCGAAAGGAGGCGGTGGGTGCCGATGACAACGTCGACCTTGCCGGCTTCGAGGTCGGCGAGAATTTTCTTTTGTTCGGCGGCGCTGCGGAAGCGGCTGAGCATTTCGATGCGCACGGGAAATGCGGCGAAGCGTTGTTTGAAGGTTTCGAAATGCTGGAAAGCGAGAATGGTGGTGGGAGCAAGAACGGCGACCTGTTTGCTGTCGGAGACGGCTTTGAAGGCCGCGCGCATGGCGACTTCGGTTTTGCCGTAGCCGACGTCGCCGCACAGGAGCCGATCCATCGGCGTCGGGGCGCTCCATATCGCGCTTGATGTCGGCGATAGCTGTCATTTGGTCAACGGTTTCTTCGAACTCGAACGCGTCTTCAAATTCGCGCTGGAAATTGCCGTCGGTGGAAAATGCGAATCCTTGCGCTGTTTTTCGCGCGGCGTAGAGCGCGAGAAGCTGGTCCGCCATGTCTTCGAGGGATTTGCGCACGCGCGTTTTGCGCGTGTTCCAGCCCGTGCCGCCGAGTTTGTCGAGCGTGGGATGAGAGCCTTCGACGACGCGATAGCTTTGCACCAGATCCATGCGCTCAAGAGGAACATAGAGACGCGCATCGTCAGCGTAACGGAGCAGCATGAACTCGCCGCGATGGCCGTCCGATTCGATTTGGCGAAGCCCTTCGAACTGGCCGATGCCATGATCCACGTGAACGATGAAGTCGCCGGGCTTCAGTTCGGCAAAGTCAGTGAAGAATCCGGAAGTGCGAATCTTGTGGCTGGGGCGCTCGACTGTCGGAGTGACGTCGAAAAGATCGGCGTGGCCGAAAATCGTGAGCTTCGCTTCTGGAAAAGTGACGCCTTCGGCAAACGGCGCGCGAATCAGGAGCAGACCGGCAGTTTCCAGCGCGCCCTCCGCCGTGAAACCGGCTGCGGCGTTTTCCGATTCACCGAGCACGTAGGGCACTTCGTATTCGCGGGAGATGTCCGCGAGGCGCTCAAGTTCGCCCGTGCTGGCGGCAGTGAGGAAAACCTTCCCGCCCGAACCGAGCTGCGACTTCACGTCGCCCATGCAGGCCACGACATCACCATGAAAGCGCGGGCTGGGTCTGGAAGAGAGTTCGAATTGTGGAGTCGTTCCAATGTTGACGGCGAGTTGCTCGAGATGGGCCTGTGAAGTTTTCGCTAGTGCGGCTGCAAACTCTTCTTCATTCAGAAAGAAATGCGACGCAGAGGGTGCGGTCGCGCTGCCGTGGCGCTCGTAGATTTCCGTGGCATGCGCCAGATGCTCTTCCGCGGCTTCGCGCAAGATTCTGCGGTTCATCCAAAAAGACGACAGGCTTGAGCGAGCTTTCCGCCAGTTCAAAGAGCGAACTCTGGCCGCTTTGCTCGGAAGGCCCGAAGAAAGAGGCTGCTTCCCACGCGGACGCCGTATTTTGCGGATACGCCTGCGATGCTCCGACGAGCGCGGCCACGTTCCATTCGGTGAGCGGCAAAAGTGTTGTGCGCTGGACAGGCGCGATCGAGCGTTGCGTTCGCGGGTCAAATTCGCGCACCGATTCCACGGTGTCACCCAACAGCTCGATCCTCACCGGCCGGGGCGCTTCCGCGGAAAACACGTCCACGATGCCGCCGCGCATCGCGAATTGCCCCGGCAGCTCGACCATTTCCGTGCGCGTGTAGCCCACGCCCGCAAGGTGTGCGATTAGTTCTTCCAACGGAACTTCCGCGTCTTTTGTTAACGTGCGCGCAAGCGACAAATAGAGAGTCGCATCCTGATAGCGCCAAAGGGCCGCCTGCACGGGAGCGATCACCAACGAGACTTGTCCATCGGTCAGGCGAAAGAGAGTTGCGGCGCGGCGCTCGAGAATGTCCGGGTGCGGACTCTGCGATTCCCACGGCAGAGTGTCGAACGCCGGAAGAGTAGCCACTCCTCCGTTTACGCCAGGGAAAACGCTCGAAAAAAAGCGGACCGTCTCCGCAAGAGCTTCCGCGCGACGGTTCGAGTCGGTGATGAAAAAGGCAGGCCGGCGCAGTTCGTGCGTCAGATACGCGGCGAGGAGAGCCTTGGCAACATCGTGCAGACCAGAAAGCGAAATGTGCTGCGCACCATCGCGGAGAGCGCCGACCGCTCCTTCCACTGCATGGTGGCGAAGCACAGCATCCAATCGCTCGCGAACGGCAGGAAGAATCATGCGGGAAGGTCAGGCTTCCACGCGAGAGGCGGACGCGCCTTCGCGGATCTTTTGCAGAATCGCGGTAGTGGAATATCCTGGAACAACCGGGATGGAAACGACACGGCCGCCGGCGGCTTCCACTTCTTCGCGTCCGACAATTTGATCGCCGGGCCAGTCGCCGCCTTTTACCAGCACGTCAGGCAGCAGACGCGCGATGACTTCACGAGGCGTGAGCTCATCAAAGATCACAACAGCATCGACGCATTCGAGAGCGGCGAGAATTTCGGCGCGCTCGCGTTCCGGCAGTACAGGACGGCCCGCGCCTTTCAATTGCCGCACGCTGGCGTCACTATTAAGGCCGACGATCAGCACGTCGCCAAGGGCGCGAGCCTGCTCCAGGCTGCCGATGTGCCCGGGATGCAGCAAATCGAAACAGCCATTGGTGAAGACGATGCGGCGGCCGTTGCGTTTCTCGCGGCCAAACCGCAGAATCGCTTCCTCAAGAGTCAGAATATCCAGGTTCAAAGGAACTCCATGAAGGCCCACACAAAAATAGCCCTGGGGTTAGATGAAGAGCTAGTTTATCACGCACCGCAGGCTCAACGCCTGCGCTCCTGGCGGCTCTCATGAAAGCGAATAAGATGCTTCGTGCTCTCGCCGGTGCAGGACTATGCGGGCTGGGCCTGTGGCTGGCTCTCGCAACTCCCTATCAATCGCATACGTTCCGCATCGAAGCCTATGGATGCCGCCTGGTGACGGACATCGTCGAGCCGACGGGACAGCCAGCCGGCGGCACGCCGCAGGGCTACGTGGTTCTGCTTCACGGGCTTTCCGCGAACAAGCGAATCATGTCCTACATCACGGCGGGGTTTGCCGCGCAAGGCCTGCGCGTCTTTGTGCCGGACTTGCCGGGGCATGGCCGCACTGCCGGTCCCTTCTCGTATGAGCGTTCCGAACAGTGCAGCGAAAACTTAGTTCGCGAGCTAATCGCCCGTGGCCTTCTCAACCCGGAACGCACAATCCTCGCCGGACACTCGCTGGGCGGAGCCATCGCGTTGCGCGTCGCTTCGCGCGTGCCCGTGGCCGGTGTGATTGCGATTTCTCCGGCTCCGATGCGTCCGATACCTGGAATCTCACCGGAGATGATGCCCTTCCACGAGTTCGGCACACTCCCCGCTCACTCGCTACTAATGAGCGCCGCCTGGGAGCCGGAAAGAATTCGCAGCGCGGTGAAAAGTTTGTTGCCAACTCCGGGCGACGGGACGAGCCAATACGTTGTCGTTCCTCGCTCGAGCCACGTCAGCATCTTGTTCGACAACGCAGCCATGGCCAGCGCTCAAAATTGGGCAGCTCGCGTTCTGCACTTGGAATCGCAACCAACTTTGCCTTCGCATCGAGGAATCCTCGGATTCCTCGCAGGATTCGCCGGCATACTTTTGCTAGCCGGACCATTTCTCCGCGAAACGTTGCAAAGCAAGAAGCAGGCGGCGCCAGCCACCGAAATCGGAGCGCCTGTCGCAATAAGCCGCGCCTTCCTCGAGTGTGGAATCGTTGCGCTCGGTACTGTTGGAATTCTCTCCTACTGGAATCCACTCCATGTTCTCCATCTCTTCGAAGGCGGCTACCTCGCAAGCTTCCTCCTAATTCTTGGAGTGCTCCTGCTCGTTTTGCACTGGAATTCTCTTCGGAATTTATTCGGGCCGCGCGCTAGCGGCGCCCAACCTCTCAGGCCGCTGTACTTCACCCTTCTCGCCGCCGCCTTCGCCGCTTTTCTCCTCCACCTCCTGGTCACCGCGTGGATTGATTTAACGTTCAGCGAAGCCTGGCTAATAGCGGCGCGCTGGGCACGCTTCGCCCCTCTCTTCATCGCCGTACTTCCCTATCACGCCGCAGAAGAGTTGCTCCTCGGTCCTGTATCCCTCGCCAAGGGCACGCGCCGATTGTTCACCGCCCTCTCCCTTCGCCTGATCGCATGGGCCGCAATCGTCGCCGGCATCTTCGTCCTGCATAGCGGAGTAATCTTGCTCGTCCTCCTCGCGCCCTACTTTGGTGCATTCTGCCTGCTGCAAACATGGGGCATGAACGTTGTTCGGGAAGTTACGGGCTCGCCCGCGGCGACCGCCCTTTTCGGTGCTATACTCCTCGCCGGGTTTTGCCTGGTGGTCTTCCCCACCACTTGATGGGGCCCGTTACCTGGAAAAATTGTTTGCCAAACCCGGCCGCCGCCTGTAGGGTTGCGCGTTCAGGGACGGACTTCGAGGCCATCAGCGAGATGGGATCATGTCAGAGATAGCAATCGTCGGCGGCGGACCTTCCGGCGCGATGTGCGGTGAACAACTCGCGCGCGCGGGACACAAAGTCCACATTTTTGATGAGCACCTCGGCGTGGGAAAAACCGTGCGGCGGCGGTCTGACGCATAAGGCCATCGAGTGCTTCCCTTTTCTGCTCGACAATCCGTATCCCAAGAAGCTGGTGCGCTCCGTCGAGCTGATCAGCAGCGACGATCATCGCGCCAACCTCGAAATGACGCACCCGATCGTGATTTATTCGCGCCGCGTGCTGAACGGCATGCTGCTGGACCGCGCCAAGAGCTGCAGGCTGCCACGTGCAGCAGGCGCGCGTGCTGAGCGTGGACACGAGCACGACCAAGCCGCGCTACTTCGTGGATGGCGAATGGCGCACGGCGGATTTCCTGGTGCTGGCGGCGGGCGCGCGCAATCAGCTCGTGCCGGAAACGCGCCCGCTGCAGCGTGACGAACTGGAAATGACGCAAGGCTACTTCGTTCCCCAGACCGCCGACGCCATCACGGTCAAATTTCTCCCGCACTTCGAAGGTTACATCTGGTCCTTTCCGCGCTGCGACCATCTTTCCGTCGGGATTTGCGGAAGCATGGCCGCACACACCAGCGCAGAGCTCAAAATGCATCTCAGCGCTTTCGTGGAGAAGCACGGAATTTCGACCGAGGGCGCAACGTTTTACAGTCACGTGCTGCCTTCGCCGAGGGAGAGCACGCTTTCCGAGCGCACCGTCTTGGGAAAGAATTGGGCGCTGGTCGGCGACGCCGCCGCTTGGGTGGATCCGCTCACGGGCGAAGGACTTTTTTACGCGATGCGCTCCGGCGAATTGCTGGGCCGATCGCTCGCGGAGGGCTGCCCGGAAAAATACACTGCGTGGGTCAAGGCCGCGTTCTCTTCTGAACTGGAATTTGCCGCTCGCATCGTCCGCCGGTTCTACCGCGGCTCGTTTCTCGGCACCGCTGTCACGACGCGCATGGTCCAGTTCATCAACCGCAGCGCGGTGTTCCGCCAATTGATGAGCGACCTTTTCAGCGGCACACAAGATTACACCAGCCTCAAACGCCGCCTCTGGGGCCACCTCGGCATCACCGTGAGCGAATTCATCTCCAGCGTCTTAAATCTGGAGCGTCCCGCCACAGCCCAGGTTCCGCGCGGCGGCGCCGGCGCTGACTAAGAGTCGCCGCAACCAACGTTTACCGACACTGCCTTCCGCTATCGTCCACCGCTCACTGCGAGAATCGCGCCCGTTGTGTAAGACGCCGCTGGCGACAGCAACCACAAAACCGCTTCCGCGATTTCTTCCGGAGTTCCCGCGCGTCCCATGGGAATGGTCGGGGCCAGACGCGTCATTCGGTCCGGATCGCCGCTCGCAGCGTGTAATCCAGTAAGAACGTGTCCCGGAGCAACAGCATTGACGCGGATGCCTTCTGCGGCGACTTCGCGAGCGAGGCCAAGCGTAAACGTGTCGAGCGCGCCTTTTGAAGCGGCATAGTGCACCCATTCTCCTGCTCCGCCAATTTGCGCCGCGCGCGAAGAAATATTCACGATGGCTCCGCCGCGTCCGCCATTCCGCGTAGACATACGCCTCACCGCTTCGCGAGCACACAACATCGCGCCGATCACATTCACGGCGAAAACTTGCGTGATCGTCGCGCTCGTAACCGTCTCGACCCGCGCAAATCCGCCCGTAACACCCGCGTTGTTCACCAAGCCAGTGAGCGGCCCCAATTCGCGTTCGGAAGTCTCAAAAAGCCGCAGAATCTCCTCCTCGCGCGAAACATCCCCTTGAATAGCCATGGCGCGTCCACCCAAGGCCTCGATGTCCCGCACAACTTCCGCGGCCGACCGCGCGTCGCGCGCGAAGTTCACAGCCACGCGACAACCGTTCGCACCTGCCAGCTTCGCTACGGCCGCGCCAATCCCACGCCCCGCGCCCGTTACGATCAAAGTCCCCCAAGAAGCTTCTTTGCCTAGCTCAACCATGTGCCGTCCTTGTTCAAACCCCGAATGAAATGTACTCTACCTGCTCCCGTGCGCATCCAACAAAGACAGTCCGCCCGACCTCCGATCATGGCATCCGATACGAATACTGCCACGCCCACCAAGTCGGAAAAAAGAAAGAACGCCTGGAAGGCGCTGCCCGACGTCTGGGGGCTGATCAAACCGCGCCGCGGTCTGCTCATTTTGGGCTTCGGGCTGATGGCCATCAACCGCGTTTGCGGCCTGGTCCTCCCTGCTTCCACAAAATATTTCGTGGATAACGTGGCGATCAAACATCAGGTGTATCTGTTGACGCCGATCGTCCTGGGCGTTCTGCTCGCTACCATCATCCAGGGCCTGACTTCATTCACGCTCACGCAACTCCTCTCCAAATCCGCCCAAAAAATGATCACCGAGCTGCGCCGCCAGGTGCAGGCGCACATTGGCCGCCTCCCCGTCTCCTTTTACGACGCAAACAAAACCGGCGTGCTCGTTTCGCGCATCATGAGCGACGTCGAAGGCGTCCGCAATCTCGTCGGCACCGGCCTCGTCGAATTTGTCGGCGGACTGATGACCGCGGTCTTTGCTCTCATCTACTTGATTCACGCCAGCGCTCTACTAACCGCGGTGGCTTTCTCTATCCTGCTTGTATTTGGGTTTGGCATCAGCAAGGCTTTCTCCACGATTCGTCCCGATTTTCCGTGCACGTCCAAAAATCACAGCCGAAGTCACCGGCCGCCTCACCGAATCGCTCGGCGGCGTCCGCGTCGTGAAGGGCTATCACGCCGAAGAGCGCGAAGAGGCCATCTTCGCCGCCGGCGTGCAGCGCTTGCTCGACAACGTTTTGAAAACGCTCACGGCCACTTCGCTCATGAGCCTTTCCGGAGCCACACTCCTCGGAGTCGTCAGCGCTCTCATGCTCGAGCTTGGCGGCCACAAAATTCTCAGCGGCAGCATGACCCTCGGCGACTGGTTCGCTTTCAATCTTTTCCTTGGCTTCCTGATCGCGCCCGTGTTCCAGATCGTCGCGATCGGCACGCAAATCACCGAAGCCATCACCGGGCTCGAACGCACGCGCGAAATTCTCAACGAGAAAAAAGAAGACGAAGATCCGCGCCGCACCACGTCGATGGACCGTATTACCGGCCAGGTCGTCATGGAAAACGTGAGCTTCGCCTACGAATCCGGCAAAGAAGTTCTTCACGAAGTGAGTTTCGAATCGCAGCCGGGCACCGTCACCGCTCTAGTCGGTCCGTCCGGCGCGGGCAAATCAACGATCATCGGCTTGATCTCTGCGTTCTACGTCCCTTCGAACGGCCGGGTTCTGGTTGACGGAGTCGATCTCGCCACGGTGAAGCTGAACTCTTACCGCACCCAGCTCGGCGTCGTCCTGCAAGAAACTTTTCTTTTTGACGGAACGATTCGCGAAAACGTGTCCTTCGCGCGCCCCGCGGCCACGGAAAAAGAAATCCTCGCCGCATGCCACATCGCTCGCGTGGATGAATTCGCCGAATCTTTTGAGAAAAAGTACGACACCTTGGTTGGCGAGCGCGGCGTCAAGCTCTCCGGCGGACAAAAGCAGCGCGTCTCCATCGCCCGCGCCATACTCGCCGATCCGCGCATCCTGATTCTCGACGAAGCCACCTCGAGCCTCGATTCCGAATCCGAGGCTCTGATCCAAGAAGGTCTTCGCTACTTGATGCGCGGGCGGACGACGTTTGTGATCGCCCATCGCCTCTCCACGATTCGCCGCGCGGAGCAAATTCTGGTGGTTGAGGCCGGCCGAATTATCGAGCGCGGCAATCATTCGTCGCTCTATGCCGCTGGCGGCCGCTACTACGACCTTTACACAAAACAGCATGAGGTCGAAAGCAATCTGTTTCTTGCGCCCGGCGAGGGCTCAACGGAGACGGAAGATGCCGAAGCGGCACGCGCATCAGCCATTGGGCGCGCGGGGCGACGGCGCTTCCAGACGCGATCCGCTTGATCCGCGGACAAAACAACTAAAGACAAAGAATTAGAGTCATGAAAAAAGCGGTGGATTGCTGGCGAGCGACTCTCCATCGCGAGTTCTCAACTCGCCGGAGCCCACGCGGCTGAATTATGCGGTGGGACGGCGGATGACCAGCTTCTTCGTCGCGACCGGCGGAATCAGCGTCGCCATTTTGCGGATCATGGCCAGCACCAGCCGCTTGTCGCCGTCGGAAAGCGTGGTGCTGAATCGCTTGATCTCCGCAAGGAAGCGAATCTCGTCCTGCGAAAGTTCGCCCAGCATTTTTTGTGTTTCGCGGTCGCGCGGCGTCTCCGTACCCGGGAAAAAATCCGCCAGCGAGATGTCCATGGCTTCCGCAATCTTTGGCTAGGGTTTCGAGCGACGGCACGGTGTGGCCGTTCTCAACGCGCGAGAGGTAGCAACGCAATAATCCCGGTGCGCCGCTCGATATCTCCCTGCGACAGGCCCCTCTGGCTGCGATACGACTTGATGACTTCTCCGATGTTTACGCGTGGTTTTTCTTTTGGCACGATGGTCTCTCCAGTTCGAGGGAGTATCTTAGTCACTAACAGCAGGAGAAGCAAGACGGAATTTCCGGGTCATGCTTCCAATATGACAACGCCCGCCGACCGTGTCCGAGCTGGCAAGCGGCCTTGTCAACAATTCGCCCCTTTCGAGAATTGTGCGCAATCTCAGCGCTGCGTCGGCGTAACCATGGCCGGCTGCTGCAGACGAAATTCCAGCAGCGTCTCGCTCGGCACTTTCACCTGCTTCTCCGCGGGTTAACACCTGCACGCCCGCGCCTGCCGCGGACCCCACTCCCGCGCCAATCGCCGCGCCTTTGCCGCCGCCGGCGATGGCGCCGATGATCGCTCCAACAATCGCCCCGCCGCCGACTTTCTTGGCGGTGTCCGAACCGCGGCCCTTGCCCCTTCAAGCTGTAATCGCTGCTGACCAGCGGATAGTCGCGGCCATCAATGACGATGCGAATGAGCTCGAGTTGGAGCTCCGCAGCTTCCGCGATAGGTGCCCGGCTTCCTTGCGCTTCGGCCAGCCGTCCGTAGACATCGGTTCCCTTCGCGCGCCACGAGCGTGTTGTTGACGATAGAGGTCGGTCTCGAGGCTGGCGTGGAAGACATCGCCAACATGGTTCTTCGAAGAATCCACGCCATCAATCATGCGCACCAGAAGCGACTGCCCAGCCGGAATGGTGATCTCGCCATATTGAGCAGCAGGGTCCTGCGGCGGAGGTGTCTGTGAAGCCAAGGCTGTCGGCTTTCCAGTTGGAGACACAACGTCCTGAGAGGTCACGGGAGGTTGAGCATCCGGAGCCGGAGCAGCGGAAGCGTCCGGCGATCTAGATGGCGGGGCGGCCGGAACGGAAGCTGGAGGTGGAGCCAGGGCAGGCGAAGGCGCCGGAGCTGGGGCGCTCGCTTTGCCGGAGGTGCCAGTGAACGTGATCGCGACGGCTTCCGTCACATTGAATGTCCGCACTTCACCGTTAATTTCGAATCGCAGCACGGCCTGCGTCCCGCCCAGGTAGCGGCCCTGCAGCACGCGCCCATCTTTAAGCTCCAACGTATCCGCAAACGCGGCGCTGGCTAGAAACAATCCAAGAACAACTGCGGCAATCGTCCGTCCTCGACCGTTCATCGTCTTGCCTCTCTATCGGCGCTGTCGCCTGATTCATCGCTCGCGCCGGTTCCCTCTTCGGGCTAGTTGCAACATCCTACTCTATTGCATTGGATGAGTCGCTCTCGCGCGGGGTTGCGCAACTTGGCGTTTCTATTGTGTGGCTTGGTAGAGTTGGCGGCTGATATCGGCCATCAGCGCCGCGCTGACCTTCGTATCTGCAATTCCGCCCACGAGAATCACCAGCACAAATGGCCTCGGCGCAAACACAATCGCGGCGTCGTGATGGATCTTAGTGATTTCTCCCGTCTTATGCGCCACGCGCGTACCGGGTGGAAGCCCGGCAGGAATACCTTCGTTGAACTTTTGGCGCTCCAGGATTTCAATCATCTGCCTTGAGGATTCCTGGTCAACGGCATCTCCGCTCGCAATCGCGTCCAGTAATTGCAGCAGCCCGCGCGCCGTCGTCGTGTTATTCAAACCCTTCGCAAACGCCTTGTTGTCCTCAACGCCGCGCAAAACAATCATCCCATCGGCATGCAGCGAATGAACCGTCGCGCGAATGTTATCCACGCCCAGCTTTTCGATCAGCAGATTCGTCGCGAAATTGCTGCTGACAGTAATCATCAACTCGCAAAGCTGCCGCAGCGTACGCGTCTGCCCTGCGGCCTTGTACAAATCGGCCTCCGAATCATCCACAGCATCTAGCGTGTAAATCGAGCCATCCGCCAAACTATGAAATTCGTTTTTTATGGGAAGCGGATCGTCGAGCTTCAACTTTCCTTCGTGCACCTGATGGAACAGCTCGATCAACACGGGAATCTTCATCGTGCTGGCCGCGTGAAACGCCTCATCCGCGCGGAAATACCATTCGACCTTCCCATCCAGCGTGCGAAACGCCACCCCCACGTCCGCCCCGCTTTTCCGAATCGATTCTTGGATCGCCGGAATCGCCGCCGCAACCTTGGAATCCTGCGCTTCCGCGCAACGAGCTATGCCAAATACGCCCAGCGGAAATACACACCATGTCAAAAGTGTCGGAAATCGAAGTCGTTTCATCGATTGGCCGTGAACGTAAGAGTTCTCCAGATTTCACGTGACAAGAATGTTACCTCTATCGTATAGTACTAACTTGAGAAATGCTGCGATTTTTTCTCCGTAGCGCCAGCATCCTGCTGGCGTTTTTGCTTTCTGGACCCTGGTTTTACAGCCCAAGTTACAGCCTAAGTCCTTTGTCTGCCACTCTTACGGAGACCGTCACCCGTAAGTCCTTTCCCTGCCACTCTTACGAAAACACCGGGGATGGGGGTAGTACACCTACTGGCGCTCACCAGGCTAGTCTTGCATCGCGCCCAATGGAGTCGGCGCCACGTTCCATCCGTCAATCACGAGAGCGGGCTTTGGAGCATCCTGGGAAGACCGCTCGAACTTCGCAGATACGGTTCGGCTTTCCCCCGGCAGCAGAGAAAAGTAGTTGTCTTCCCAGAAGATTGGCGTGAGGTCTTCACCACCGTTGCCTCGCGTGACCCGCAGATGAACCATGAATGCGATCGCGTTGCTCGGATTCGACACTGTCACCCTAGCGAAGCCGTTCCCCAAAGCGAATTGTGTGCGCAATCTCACCGGCGGCAAAGAATTGAGGCCCGTAAGATCACCGAACTCCGCCTGCGGCGTGTATACCGTGTCTTGTCTCTTCGCCCAGTTAAGAGTGTCCGCCTTGGTGGATAGCCAATAGAAATTGTCGCTGACTAGTTCTCCTCCCGGAGCGTGCAATTGCAACCGCAGGAAATAAGTCTTCGAGAGGCCCTCCACCTTCGGAAGGTCGAATGCCTTGGTGCTGCTATCAGCGGGCAAGTCTACCGTTGCGTCTTTGGAAGCCTTTTCTGTGCCGTCAATATTGTAAATTTTCGCGCTCACCTTCCTGCCATTCAGCGCCACGTACATGCTGTTCACAACGGCAACGGAATTGTCGTCATAGGAATACTGGACGTGAACAGGCTCCATGGCCTTTTTTGTGCCGAAGTAGCCGCCCGCGGGCACGAGATAGAAGTCGTAGAGATGCCAGATCAGCGATGGCCATCCATTGTTGAGCATCCACTGAATCACGCCAGTGGATGTGTACTTGTTGCGTCCGTAGGCCTCGAACATGGCGCGCTCACCGTCGTACGTCATGGCTTGCGCTTTACGTTCGTAGTCGTCCAGCGAAGTGGCTTGGCCGTAGCGCCGGTTCAGTCCGTCGGTGAACACCTTCACCGTCGTGAAGCGTTCGCCGCCCGAGTGGTAATTCCACACTTCATCGATTGGCCAGAGATGTTCCTTGGGAATAAATCGCTCCAGCGATTCGCGCGGCGGAATCGCCGGCCCGGGGCTTGTCTCCGTGTTGTAACCGTACGCTCCGCCCGCTTTCGTGTCCGCCAGCCAATAAACCGGCGGCACATATTCGTACGGCCCGGTCATCTTCACGCCGGATTTTCCCGTGACGGTTGTTTTTTCTTCCGAGGCTGACGAAATAATCGGATTCGGCCATCCCAGATCTTTCTCGATGCCCAGATACATTCTCTCGACGTCGGCGGGCGGTGGGCCGTCGCTGCCGTTGAGCCACACAAAAACGCTCGGATGATTTCGCAGCCGCCCGATTTGATCCGTCAACGATGCGGCCGCAACTTTGCGCTGGTCGCCTTTCCAGACCTTCCAGCGTTCCCAAGCGTCGCAGCACGTCCATCCGGGCATCACCAGAATGCCGAGTTTGTCTGTCTTCTCGAAAAATTCATCGTGATCCAGTCGTCCTTCGAGCCGGATGGTGTTCAATCCCATGTCATGTACGTACGCCAAGTCTGCATCGAGCCGTTCCGACGACCAGCGCAAGAACATGTCCGGCGCCCACGCCGCGCCACGAATCAGCAGCTTGCGGCCATTGATTTTGAACAAGCGATAGCCTTTGTCGGTCAGCTCGGAAGTCACTTCGCGGATGCCAAACGTGACGCTCGTTGCGTCGGAAACTTGCCCGTCCGAATCAAAACTCAGCTTGGCGGTGTAGAGATTTGGCTCACCCATCTGGTAAGGCCACCAGATGCGCGGATGCTCCAATTTCAGTTGCGAAAACTCTTCCGGAGTGAACCGCACTTTCTTCAATTCACCGGCTGCGAGTTCAACGGGTTTCTCGAGCGAAATGCCCTCGATATCGCCGCGCAATATGCCCTTCACCGGATGATCCGCGGTATTTCGCAAATCCGCGCTCACGGTGAGCGCCGCCGTCTTGTACTCGCTATCAAGTTTCGACGCGACGAATGGATGCCGAACCGAAACATCTCCGCTCGTCGTCAAGAAAACTTCTTTCCAAATGCCCATGTCCTTGTCGGCAGGTGTCGGATTCCAGTCCACCCACGTGATTCCCAAATCGTCTTTCTGCGGCGCGAAAATCTCGAGCGCCACCGCGTTGGTTTTTCCGGCCTGAATGTTCTTGCTGACGTTGAATTCAAACGCGCGGTACGTTCCCGCAACATCCTTCGCATCGCCGATTTTCTGGCCATTGACCCAAACATTCGCCCGGTAATTGATGCCGAGAAAATGCAGCCACGCACTCTTCTGCGCGAGTTCGGACGGCGCAGCAAATTCCGCGCGGAACCACCACGAGCAAATAAACGGGCTGCCCGCCGGCATATCCTGAATCGCGAAGAACGATTTGTTGGAATAATTCATCCCCGGCAAAGTTTTCAAATTGGTCCCGAAGAACGGATCGGGGTACGTCTTGTCCGTCACCAGAGCTCCGACCACAGTGGCCGGAAGGTCGCTCATGTGCCAAGCCGAAGCATCGAAGCCAGCCGTCGAGATCTGCTCGCCCGTCGCCTTTGCCACACAGGACGACTGAATCTGCCAATTTTTCTGGAGGTCAACCCGCGTGCCGGGCTCGGCCGCAACCTGCGCCGCGTCTCCCGCCGACGCCACGAGCGAAATCACAAGCATCATCGCGCAACGGCACAACCAGTCAGAACGGGACATAGAGCTCCTCGCAGAAATTCTGATGCGATTCAAATTTCAGGGATGCCATTTGGCATCGTGCAGGCCATATTAAACCGATTCAATTCAACCGAGTATTCTTTTAATCGAGGAGGAGCAGCAAACAGGAAAGAGAAGCAAGCCCGCAAAGTATTTGTCGGCGAGAAAAATGGTCCCGGAGGAGGGGGTCGAACCCACACGGCCTTGCGGCCACCGGATTTTGAGTCCGGCGCGTCTGCCAGTTCCGCCACTCCGGGCCAATGATTCAAAATAACATGGCGTGGCCCCGCACTCAAGATGTCGCGTGAAGCCGGAGGAAACAGGCAACCACCCCTCAGAGTTGCAGCGGTCGAAACAGCATCGCCCCGAGAGGCGACGATTTAGTCGGAAGCACGCCGCTGCCACGGAGGAGGAACTTTGACCGAGGCCATTCCTGCGGCTGTCGCAGCTTGAATGCCCATGTCGGTGTCTTCGAACACCAGGCAGACTTGGGGTGCAACACTGAGTTTGGTTGCCGCAAGCAGAAAGGCTTCGGGGTCCGGCTTGCTCTTTTTGTATTCCCCGGCGCAGACCATCGTGTCAAATCTATCGAGCAACTTCAGCGTCTCCAGAGACGCCGTCACCGAATCCCGAGTGCTGCCCGACACGACAGCGAACGGAATTCGCCCGTGCTGCTCCTCGATGTGCTCCAAAACTTCTGGAACCGCCTTGAGCTGCGGAAGCAACTCGTAGTAAAGGCCTTCTTTTCGATGGGCCACCGTCTCCACCGGCATGCTCAGTCCATGTCTTTTGTTGAGCGTGGATATGATCTCCCTAATGGGCATGCCTCCCCACGAATAAAAAAGCTCCTCGTCAAGTTCGCAATTCCATTCGCCGAGCACTTTCTTCCACGCAACGTAGTGAAGCGGCATCGAATCGGCAATCGTGCCGTCGCAATCAAATAAATAGGCGCCGAACAAACCAAGCGGCAATTTCAGCTTCATTCTTTTTTCTAATCTCCCGTCCATCATTCTAAGCGAGTGCGCAACTAACGCATAATAAAAGAGCGCGCTAATGCGCGCATCTCCGCTTGTTCCCCGCGCGGCGAGCCGATAAACTCCGCCCTTCCATGTCCCTGCGACCGTCGAGTGAACCCATCGCCCAGCTTCGAGGCCGAATCTCACAGCCTCGGCGGCTTCTGGGCGCTGATCGCCGTGCAGTTCCAGGGCGCGTTCAGCGATAACGCTCTCAAGTGGCTCGTCAGCTTTCTCGTTCTCGACGCCGCACTCTCGAAGAGAGCGCCGCGATCTCTGGTTCGTTCTTGTCGTCCCGCTTCTCTTCGCTGTCCCCTTTCTGCTCTTCTCCATTCCCGGCGGATATTTCGCCGACAAATACAGCAAGCGCAGCGTCACGCTCTGGACGAAAGTGTTCGAACTCGGCGTCATGGGCCTTGCGACGTATGCGCTCGCAAACAATCGCCTCGACTTCGCCGGCGTCGCTCTGTTTCTGGCCTGCACGCAAGGCGCAGTCTTCGGCCCGACCAAGTACGGCTTGCTCCCCGAACTTTTGCCCCTCGCCAAATTGAGCTGGGGCAACGGCATCATCGAGCTTGGCACTCTCCTCGCCGCCATCAGCGCCGCACTTGCTGGAGGCTTTCTGGCGCAAACATTTCACGGCCACCAGATCTGGTCCGGCGTTATCTTCCTGGCTCTCACCGTGCTTGGTCTCTCCACCAGCTTCGGCATCAGCAAAGTTCCCCCAGCCGATCCAACTCGCCGCTTCGATTGGAACGTCCCCGGCGAATTTTTTCGCGAGATGCGCCGCATGAGAGCCGACTCCACTCTATGGACCGCGGTCGTCGCCAACACTTTCTTTTGGTTTCTCGGTTCCCTGCTCTTGCTCAACATCGTTTTGTATGCCACGGACATTCTTCACGTGGACGACGCGCACAGCAGCTACCTCCTCGCCGCTCTCAGCCTCGGCATTGGAATTGGCAGCTTTCTCGCTGGCCTTGCGTCAGGTAAAAAAATCGAGCCCGGCATGGTGCTGCCCGGTTTAGGGGGGATCCTTTTGATGGCGGCGCTGCTTTCCCGGCCTGGCATCGGCTATTCGGCCGTCCTCGCTCAATTGGCCTTCCTCGGTATGGCGGGTGGGTTCTTTGTCGTCCCGGTGAACGCGCTTATACAGCAGCGGCCACGGCCCGAAGAGAAAGGCCGCGCCATCGCCGTAGCAAACCTGCTGTCCTTTGTGGGCGTAGCTCTGCAACCCCTCGCACAGTACGCCATGCTGCGCCTCGGTCACCCCGATCCCTCGCGAGTTTTTCTAATCGCGGCGGCCATGACCCTGCTCATGGGCATCGTCCTGGCGCGCATGCTGCCCGACCTTTGGCTGCGGGCCCTCGACTGGACTCGGCTGCGGCCAAGAGCTACTCTATAGCCCCCGTTCGCCAGGGCCTGCACTCCCTCCCGCAGCAGACGAACGGTCTCCGAGGTCGAGGTTTCCCATGGCTACGGCGCTGACCGCTTCGCGGTCACCCCTTTCATTGACCGCCACGCGGTCCCCTTTCGCTGTGTCTCTCCACCCTGGGCCGCGGCCCGAGCATCGCGGTCTATCCTTCTGGATGAATCGCGTTCTGGAAGAGCTTGGCAGTTTGCGCTCTTCGCCTGAAGCCGACACAGTCCACGATTTACGGGTGGCGATTCGACGTTGCCGTGCCGTGGGCGCGGTGATGGAAGAGGTGGACACTGATCCCGCCTGGCCGGAAATGCGCAAAGTCGGCCGCAAACTGTTTCGCGGGCTCGGCGAGCTACGCGATGCCCAGGTGATGGAGGAGTGGATCAAGAAGCTCGGCGCGGAGAACGATCCGCTGCGGATGCAACTGCTCGCCGCACTTCAAACAGACGAAAAACGGCTTTCCGAATCCGCTCTGCGCGTGGCGGCGAAGTTTGGCGAGAAAGAATGGACGCGGCTCGAGCGGCGTTTGCGCCAGCGCGTGCGGCTCGTACCCGTGGGAGGCCTCGCAGCGGAGTGTCTGGCGCTGGAGCGCTTCGAAGAAGCAAAAGAACTGCACAACCGCGCGTTGCGGACGGAAAAACCAAAACCCTGGCACGCGCTGCGCATCGGCTTAAAGCGATTCCGCTACACGCTGGAAGGATTGCTGCCGGATCACTATGCAGCGTGGAGCGAAAATCTGAAGCGGATTCAGGACCTTCTCGGCGATGTGCACGACTTGGATGTGCTTTCTGAAAAGGTGGAAGAAACGAAAGCATCCGACTCGTCCGAGTCCGCGAAAGCGTGGCAAGAGAAGATATCTCACGAGCGTCACGAACGGATCGAAACTTACCGCCAGCTCACGCTTGGTAAGACCAGCCTGTGGCACGAGTGGAGGCACAATCTGCCGCACGGCCGAAGATTGGAAGCAGCGGCAGCGGCCCGGCTTCGCGCCACAGCTCGCGCCGCCGATGAGCATTCGCGGCGGACGGCTCAAATTTCACGCGTAGCGATTCGAATGTTTGACCTATTGCGGCGCGTGCACGCCGCCCCCGTTTTTCGCGACGCGGCCCTGCGCCGCGTAATGCAAACGGCGGCAAGTCTGCACGGTGTAGGGACCGCCGGCGATCGCAGCCCATCGCAAAAAGCTGTTCGCAAATATCTGCTCGGCTTGACGATTCCGCCCAACTGGACGGCTGAAGAATGGGATTTGATGGCGTGGGCCGTGCGTTTTCATCGCGGAGCCGAGCCCAAGCAGAAGAACGGCTTTGCGAAGCTCTCCGAAGAACAACAGACAGCCGTGCGAGCGCTGGCGGGCGTGCTGCGACTGGCGCGTGCGCTGCGAAAAATCGGCATCGAAAGCGCCGTCGGTCTTCGCTCCGAAAAATCGGCCGACGCCATCGTCCTGCGCGTGCCTGGACTGGCCGACACGGCCGAAGCGGCGGCTCGACTTGCCGCCGCAAAACATCTCCTCGATTCCGTTTTGGAGAAACCCCTGATCCTGAAGGCTGTGGTTAAACTTGAAAAGCCCGCAGTTCCGATCGAAGGGAAATCTGAGCCACCACTCGTAGCCGCTGCCTCAGCCTAATTTTGCCAATCAAAAAGACGATATTTCGGGCGCCTACTTCCCTGCGCGGCGAAGAAGCTTTGGCGGGGCAAGCCAGAGCAATTGTCCGCTTGGCGGTGAAAGCCGCTTCAATTCAAGCAACGCTACGCCTGCTTTTTTTAGTGACGTAACGTGGTGCTTCGAACCCAGCGCTGCGGCGATGATGTCGTCCAACTGCGGCGCGTGGCCGAAAATAAAAAGCGTGATAGTTTGCTTGTCCTTCGCCAGTTCGCGAAAGAGGAGCGAAGGCTCGGCGCCCGGCAGGAGCAAATCCGGTGCGCCGGATCTTTTGTTTCGAAAAGTCCGAGCGCTTCCGCGAAAATTTCCGCCGTCTGCATCGCACGCACGTAGGGGCTCGATAGCAACAAGTCCGGCACCGCACAGAGCGACGCAACCGCCGCGGCGACACGCTTGGTTTTCTCGATGCCTTGTTCCGTCAGGTATCGTTCCGGGTCGGGCGGGCACTTGGGATCTTCCCGCTCGATGGCGATGCCGTGGCGCACGACGTATATTTCCATGAGGGCTTTTCCCTTTCCACACTCTTCAAAAACAAAGCTGAGGCGATGAAGTAAGGCTCAGCGTCACTTCTGCTGCGAAGGAGCTTGTCGAAAATAGAGCCGGACGTGAAATTCTTTTTCAAAGAGTTCGGCGGACCGATTCGCATCGAGCAAGTCTTCCGCCGCATCGCCTCGAGCGGTTATTTGCAATCCGACGGCTGCGCGTTGAAACGATGCGCGGACCTGCATCACTCGCTGGCGATGCGAATGATCCAGCGCTTCTGCAATGCGGAGAATCGCCGCGAGGCGCCGCGCAATGCGCTTGTCGCTGTTGTTCAGCGAAGAGTAGGCCCCGTGATGGCCCGCCGGCTCCGATTTTCGATTGTGATAACGCGCCAGCGCCGCGACAACCGCGCGATCCCGGCCTTCCAGTCCGGGGATATCGCCGTTTAGCACCAAGTATTCGCCATGTTTGTGATGACCACGATGGCTAATCATATGCCCCGTGTCGTGCATGAGCGCTCCGGCTTCCAGCAGCACACGAGCCTGCGCTGGAAGATGATGCAACGGCTGAAGCTGGTCAAAGAGCAGAATGCTCAGTTCGCGAACGTGCTCGGCGTGCGTTTGGTCTTTTTGCAAACGCCGCGCGAAACTACGCGTGCCTACGAGCAATTGCCGCGCCGCCGCGTCGTAGCGATGCGGCTCCGTCCGAGAAAACGCTTCGCGCGCAATTTCGTGAATCAATCCTTCGCGAAGCCCCACGCTCGGGATCGAAAAATTGCGAATGTTTAAATAACGCCCGAGGGTGACAAACGTAATCGCCGCAATGCCGAGCACGTCAGCACGGTCGCGGCGTATCGCGTAACTCTTCATCCGCTCGCGAACATCGCGCCGCAGAAGAT
>CAVSIW010000059.1:0-4891 GCA_963727945.1 uncultured Acidobacteriota bacterium | reverse complement strand
GTGCTCTTCTCCTTTCAGAACCAATTCGATCTCTGCTGTCCTCTGTTTCGACAACCGAGGTGGCCACCGCATAACTTTGATTTCCGCTTGCTCGTCGACTTGGGTCCATTCAGCTGCCGACGTGGATGCGAGAGAGCGAATGAAAAAGTCCAAATACGTTCAGAAGCCATAACACCACGGCGATGACGACGACTCCGTTCAAGATGGACTTAATCGTTTTCTGCATTGGTATATAGGTGTTGACCAGCCAAAGCAGCACACCCACTACGACCACCACTATCAATACTTGAAGTAAAGGCATGATCTATTGACCTCCCTCTTCTTGCGGGCAGTCCCGTCTGGCCCGGCCCGCACATATTTCGCCATTGGTCCCTACCTGTGGGACTTGTTCCTCGGGGACCTCTTGTTGAGAGTGGAAAGGAGCAATTTCGCCGAAGCCGGCGGGCGAATCGCGCTATCGATCACCACATGCTTTGCCGTGGTTCCTTTTCCGTAGAGCCTCTCATTGCCCTCGTTATCGGGGCGGAGAGTTGAACCTTCTAGAGAGATCCCGGCGAACAAACCTCGTGAACGCGAATACGACAAAATTTCCGCCCGCATGGTTACATCCGTGGAAGCTGCAGCGCTGCGACCCTTCGGTCCAGCTGCAGCAGCCACGTCGCCGCCGAGCTTCACTTGGCTGGTGAGAATGGAATTAGCGCCGCGCTGATTCATCACCAACAAGACAAAGTCGGTCGCTTGGCCTCCCAACTGCAGGCCGAAGCTTCCACCTTCGAGTGCCATCATCGAAGGCGCACTCCACAGTCCGTTGAAGCCCTCGCCGCTTCGGCAAGTCATCACCCCGCGGCCGTAACTGCCTCCAAACCCGATAGCAAATTTAATTACCGAAGGCAGAACAATGACGCATTCCGATTTGTCCAGGAGATCCTCCGGAATATCGTCGGGAACATTGAGAATCTCAACCATCACCTTGCCGGCATTCCTAATGCGATTGTTTTCGTCCTTCTGCGCATACGCAGGCAACCCAACCAAGGCCATCACTACCATTAACAAGAGCATTCTTTTCATTGACATACTCCTTCACACTTATCCTGAAATCTTGATCCGGTCATCGTCGGTGACGATGGTCACGAGTCGATGTGATCTGAATGGAACTCTGGACTGTCCAATAAGAGACAGTTCTCTGATGGCCGGGTGGCCGCCCCAATTCGTCGATGCGAATTCGGGTGGCCCATTCTTGCGGGGCTTGCAAGGGCGGGACTGCCTTCCGCTAGCCTCCCTCTTCTCATCAGGTTTTAGTTTGAATTTTGAACGATCGGCTGTCGCCTTTCGCCATCCAAAAACGCCCGTTCAACTCCTAATTTCGACCATTCCCTGCAAAATACTTTACCCTTCGGTACTCGGATGCTACCATTTCCTATGTTTCGCTCGCGCCACGTCTTCCCCCGCCTTCGTTTTCCATTCACGTCCGTCCCAGTTCCCGCGTCTCCTGACCGCCGCGCCCCATCCCTGCCCCGATCCGGTCAGTGTTCCACTGCCTCGCAGAAATGCACTCTTGCAAGTCCTTTCCTTCCCACTCTTCCAGACTGCGTCGCCCATACGTCTTTTGTCTGCCACTTTTACGGAAATATCGGGGAGTTACCCTCTCAGCCAAAAATCTTCGTTCGCTTCCTCCGCCCTCCAGCCACTAACTCTTTTAGAATCCGCACTTCCGCAAAATGCGCCAATAACTCGTTTAGAATCCGCACTTCCAAAACACAGGACTTAAAATCCTTTAGAATCCGCACTTACCTGAAAAGGTGGGGGTGGGGCCCTCCTGGCAACCGAAGCGAGGAGGCACCCCGATCAGAGAGCGAGTTTGGTTGAGCGCGCAAGGTGGCTGTGACAAGATGCGAGGGTTGGATGAGATCGGAGAGTCAAGTGGGAGATAGAAGCGCGGGGCAAGTGGTCTTGGTGGCCGGCGGGACGGGAGGATTGGGACGCGCCGTGAGCTTGGCGTTTGTGGAAGAAGGCGCGCGGGTAATTGTGACGTTCCAGAGACCGGGAGACTTGGATGAGTTGAAGAAGGCGGCTAGCGCGAAGTTGGTGAGCGTGGACGGATCGTCGCTCGAAGGGTTTGGCGTGGACGTAACGGATGAAACTGCCGTCGCAAAACTGATTGATGGAATTGTTGAGCGGCACGGGCGGCTGGACTGTTTGGTGAACACCGTCGGCGGATATGCGGGCGGAATAAAATTGTGGGAGATGGACACGAAAGTTTTTGAACAGCAACTGTCGCTGAATTTGCGGGCAGGATTTGTCCTGGCGCGGGCCGCGGCGCGCGTGATGGTCAAGCAAGGAAGCGGAGCGATCGTGAACATTGCATCAAGGGCGGCTGTGGACCACGCGGCGGGCGCGTCTGCGTATGCCGCGTCGAAAGCGGCAGCGGTCGCGATGATCGATTCCCTGGCAGCGGACTTGAAGGGGACGGGCGTGCGCGCGAACTCGATTTTGCCGAGCATCATTGATACGCCCGCGAACCGCAAGGCGATGCCGAAAGTTGACTTTGCGAAATGGCCTAAGCCGGCAGAGATTGCGCAAGTGATTTTGTTTTTGTGCAGCGACGACGCGAAATTGATTCAGGGCGCGAGCGTGCCGGTTTACGGAGATAGCTGAACATTTGAGCTACGCGGCCGCCACATCGGCCCTACAGTAGGTAAGGAGAATTGTGGATATACAGGGGGCCGAGAAAACGTAGAGGATAGCGAGGGACAAGAGAGAGGTGACCAACATGCTGCGATGGCTTGGGATAGCAGGGCTGGCGTTATCGGCTGTGGTAGGAACGGCAATCGGCGCGGCGGGTTGCGGAGGCGACTCTGCGGAGCGCGAGAAGAAGATTCATGACGAAGCGGCGAAAGCGGCGGCACAAGCCAAGCCCGCGGTAGAAGAGGCGAGCCGGGCCGTGAAAGCGGCAGTCGAGGGCGCGAAAGAAGGCTGGGAAAACGGTACTCAGAAAAAAGTGGACCTGAATTCAGCGACCGAGGATGACTTGACCGGTTTGCCAGGAGTTGGAAAGCACGAAGCGAAACGGATCATGGCGGGGCGGCCGTACAAAGACAAGCATGAGCTGGTGAGCAAGAAGATTTTGAGCGCGGCGGCGTACGAGAAGCTGAAGGATGATGTCAGCGTGAAGTAGGCGCCCTAAAATTGTGCGCGGGGTTGTGATCACGAGATTGAGCAAGAGTTGGGCGGCGAGTTTAGCTCATTGTTCGCGGAGGGCGATGACGGGATCGACGCGAGTGGCGCGGAGAGCGGGAACGTAGCTGGCGACGAAGGCGACGGCGAGAAGCATCGCGGAGACGGCAGAGAGAGTGACCAGGTCGGTGGATTTGACGCCGTAGAGGACGGAGCCGAGCGCGCGGAATAGCAAGAAGGAAAGGATGATTCCCACAGCGGTGCCGATTAAGGCCATGCTCATTCCCTGCTTCAGGATCATACCCAAGACATGAGAGTGCTGTGCACCCAGAGCGGTGCGAATGCCAATTTCTTGAGTACGCTGGCTGACGGAGTACGAGACGACGCCGTAGACACCGACCGAAGCGAGCACCAAACCGAGAAGTCCGAATGCGCCGACGAGCATGGCGCCGAGGCGCGCGGGCAGCAGCGGTTTGCCGTATTGAACGTGAGCATCCATTGTGGTGACGGCAAAGACAGGGAGACTGGCATCTAGCTGGCTGATCTGATCACGCACCGCCGGGACGAGTTGTTGAGGATCATTCTGGGTATACACGAGGAGGTTTGCGCCGGAGTTGTAGCGCTGTGCAAAGGGAAAGTAGACGTAAAGCTGCGGCGTTTCGTAGAGAAATAGATATTTACCAGTGCGTGTAATACCCACGACCTGGATGGGAGGCCCTTCTTTTTTCGTGCGGAAGGATTTGCCGATGGGATTTTCACCGGGCCAGATTTTATTCGCAAAGGTGTCGTTGACGATGGCGACTTTAGGAGCAGTTGCGGAATCGCCATCGCTAAATTCCCTGCCCTGAATGACGGGAGTTCCAGCGGTACGGAAATAGCTGGGTTGAACCTCATCGTCCCAGGCAGTTTCGGTTTTGGATTTTTCATCGATCACCTGGCCCTCGGGGAAAATGTTGACGAGCGAATTGTCGTAGCCCATGGGGATGTGGGCACTAACGGCGGCGTCACGCACACCGGGGAGAGAGTGCACGTGTTCGCGGAGCTGCTTGAAAAACTGCTGGCCGCGCTCTTCGGAATAGCCTTGAAGACCGACGTCCATGGACATCATGAGCGTGTGATCCACGCGAAAGCCCATATCCACGTGAGCGGAGTTTTGCAGGCTGCGGATGAAGAATCCAGCGCAAGCGAGAAGCAACAAAGAGACGGCAACCTGCGAGACAACAAGCGCATTGCGGAAACGATGATGGCCGGCGGAACCGCCGCCGGAGCGCCCGCCAGCTTTCAGAGTGTCGGCCAAATCCGTGCGAGAAGCCTGAAGCGAGGGGACCAAGCCAGCAACGATGCCGGTCAATAGAGCGGCAAGAAATGTGAAGCTGAAGATGCGCCAGTCGAGGCGCAGATCGAAGAGGCGCAAGGGGATGTCCGAGGGAATGTGAATGCTTGTGAGGGCCATGCCCGCCCAACGCGCGAAAACCATTCCGAGGACGCCACCGAAGGCGGAGAGCAGGACAGTCTCCGTCAAAAGCTGGCGCGCCATCCGCCAACGACTAGCGCCGAGAGCGACGCGTGTGGCGAATTCTTTGCGGCGGCCGTTGGCGCGGGCGAGGATGAGATTGGCGACATTGGCGCACGCGATCAAGAGAACCAGTCCGACAAGCAACATGAAGACGATGACAGCGTTCGACATGAATCCGCCCAAACCCGGTTCAGGGCGCGC
>CAVSIW010000058.1:0-9509 GCA_963727945.1 uncultured Acidobacteriota bacterium | reverse complement strand
CAGCGCCGACGGATGCGCCCTGTCGTGGTAAATCACGTTCGTCGCCTTGATCATCCGCGTCCCCCGCGCCTGAATCTCACCGGTGTTCAAATTCCGGTCAAACCGCGGAAAATTGCTGCTCGAAACTTCGAGCCGCAATTTGTGGCCCGCCAGAAAGACGTTGCTCGTCGCCCACAAATCCACGGTCACGTGATACATCTCCCCGGGATTCGCAAGCTCTGGCTTCTCTTGCGAATTGCGGTAACGCATTCGTAGTATCCCGCTCGTCAGATTTTGCGCAAATCCATTCGGCCAAACATCCACAAGCATCCCCGTGAAGTCCGTGTCTACCGCCGAGCTGCTCACGTACAAATCCAGGGTCACCGGACCGGTCACTTCCAAATCCTTTTCGAAAGCCGGAGTCGTGAACACCAGCACATCCGAGCGTGCTTCCGCCGGCCGCTGATCTTCCGGGCCGATTCCCGTCGGCAGCGCTCCGCAGCAAAGCGGCCCGCCAATCGTGGGCGCTGCGTCGCTCGGATCGTAAACGTACTGTTCCGGCTTTTCTTCTCCCGGCGCCCCGGTGCTCAACGTTCCGCTGCCCGACAATCCGTTTGCCCCGCTGCCAGTCGAACGCAAGAAATACCGCGTGCTCTTCGCGCGCGCCAACGGCCAGTCATCTTCGTCGCGCCATTCGTTCTTGCCCATTACGAAAATCTTCACCGGCTTCTCGTGTTCAACGCCGTTCGGCTGCCCCTTCAACAGCGAGTCATACCATCGCAGTGTTACCTCGTCTTGATCGATGGGCAGCTTCTCTCCAAAATCCACCGCGCCGACTTTTCTGTTGTCCGACCCGCCCGCATGCCCGCCGACGTAAACAACCAGCCTCTCCCCATGCTTCGCGGCATCCGTACCCGCTTCTGTCTTCAATCGCTGATAATTCCGCAGCGTCCCGCCGAGAAAAATGTCGTACCACGCCCCAAAGCTAAGCACCGGCACCTGAATCTGCGCGTAATGATCTTCAATCGACCACTGCTTCCAATACGCGTCGAAACTCGGATGCGCCAGCCAGTCCTTAAAGTACGGCGCAATCCCCGTCGCCGAAGGCGAGTCGAGCACGGCGTAGTCCGTCAGCGGCAAGGTCTTCGTTCCACCGAATGCGTTGCCATTCTCTTCCACACGCCGTCGCATCGTGTTCATCGCCAGGCCCGTGCTCCACGATTCGTTGAACCACTGTTCAAACGCCCCGCCTTGGTACGTCCATCCATCGTGATAATTCGACGCCGTCACCGTCGGGCAAATCCCCGCCAGATGTGGTGGCTTCGCGATCGCCGCCAGATACTGCGTAGCGCCCACGTACGATCCGCCGAACATTCCCACTTTTCCGTTCGAATACGGCAGCGCCGCCGCCCACTCCACCGTATCGTAGCCGTCCGCCGATTCGTTCTTGAACGTGTACCATTCGCCATCCGACGTGAATCGCCCGCGCACGTCCTGCGCGATCACCACATATCCTCGCGCCGCACCTTTCATTCCGAAATTTGACTCGCCCGTCTTGTCGTAAGGCGTGCGCACAAGCAGCACTGGAAATTTCCCCTCCGTCTTCGGCCGGTAAATGTCCGCCCGCAGCGTCACCCCATCGCGCATCTTCGCCTGCACGTTCCGCTGCACAATCACCTCATAGTTCTCCGCTGCCCGCGCCACTCCCGCCGCCATCGCCAGAATCATCGCCACCACGATAGGGCCCGCCAGCCCAAACCTATTTCTCATCGCACGAACCCTGCTCACTTGATATTTTTCCATGCGCATCTCCGTCAATTCCTAGTCGGCGTTCCATAGCAAACTGCGGAGCGTAGGCCCAGTGCCTGCCGCTGTCAAGCCGAACCGTTTTCCAGTCTCTCGAGTTTTTTCACAAGAATTTCTAGCTCTTTGCCACTTTCCTCTGCTTCTTCCTTCCAAACACAACATACGCCGCCACACCAACCGCCGTTATTCCCACCGTTATTCCCAGCACCCAATATCCGTGCGCCGTCAGGAACGGCAGCATACTTCGCCCATACCGCGCCGCTAGAAACGCCAGAATCGTGTACCGAGCGAGCCGGCCCGCCGTCAGCGCCGTCAGGAATTTGTTCACGGAATACCGCATCGCCCCCGCAGCTAGCAAGAATGGCACCATAGGAATGGGGGGCGGCAACAAGGCTGGAATAGCGATAGCGGCAAATCCCCATCGCTCAAATATCTTGAAAACTCTTTTCAATTCTCTTTCTGAAAATCTCCGCTCGAGCGCTTTCTCCCCTCCTTTGCGTGCCAGCCTGTACGTGACGTACCCTCCCAGCACAGAGCCCACCGTTGCCATCACCGCGTAATAAATCCACAACTCTTCGTGCCGCGCCGCCAAGACAATCGTAAGCACATCCATGCTGCCCGGCAGCGGAACTACGGAACTGTCGATCAGTCCAAGTGGGATGAATCCCAATCGCACCTAGATGATATATCCAGCGCCTCACGCTGTGCGCTACGGTCGGTGCCGCGGCAACGATGAGCGTTCGAATGAGCATTCTCTTCCTAGGTCTTCGCCCATTTTCGCACGGGGCTAGCGCCAAGTTCTAAACTGTTTGCTACTAGTCTTGGCCGATCGCATGATTGCCTTCTGGCCTGCGCAAGTCGCGTCGCACGACACATATGTTTGTTCGACGAATGGCGTGAGGCAAACCATTGACACGAGGAGGCGCATGCCTCGCTGGTTAGTCGCCCTTCATGGAACGCCCCGATCGAAAAACGCCAGCAATGAAGTCTATTGCCCGGCGTCCTATGGTCATTTGGAGCGCCACCGAGAGATCTGTTTATTTTGTGACCGGCCGCTCGCCATTCAGTACTTTGAAAAATCAACAATCGCCGGCCTTTTTCTCGGACCCCTGGTTGACTTTACCTCTGTTCTCGTTGGAAATGGATACTCTGGAATTAGTTCCTAAAACGGACCAAGCCGCCCATGAACATCCTCGACCTACTTGTTGGCAAGCCCATCAAAACTTCCGAGGAACGCGCCGAACAGATTGGCCCCGCGCAGGGAATTCCCATTTTTGGGTTGGATGGGCTCAGTTCCGCGGCGTATGGACCGGAAGCGGCGCTCAGTTTGCTCATTCCGCTTGGACTTCTGGGCGTGCAGTACATCGTGCCCATCAGCGCGGCCATCATCACGCTGCTGATTATCGTTTACTTTTCCTACCGCCAGACGATCGCGGCTTATCCGAGCGGCGGCGGTTCGTATACCGTGGCGCGCTACAACCTTGGCGCTTTTCCGAGCCTGCTCGCGGCGGCGGCTTTGCTCACGGACTATATTCTTACCGCAGCGGTCGGCATTTCCGCGGGCGTTGGCGCGCTAGTCTCCGCGGTCCCTTCCTTGCTGCCACACACCGTCGCGATTTGCGTCGGCATTCTCATCATCATTACGGTCATCAATCTTCGGGGAGTGCGCGAGGCTGGCGGTGCATTTATGGTGCCCACGTACCTCTTCGTCGGCACTCTGTTCATCACAATTGCCGGCGGCTTGGTGCGTGCGCTGCTCAGCGGTGGCCATCCGGTGGCCGCTCGCGCCGTTGCCTCCTCCGCCGCACATGACCGAAGCGGTAAGCTTCTGGCTTCTGCTAAAGGTTTTTTCGAGCGGCTGCACCGCGCTCACCGGCGTCGAAGCCGTCAGCAATGGCGTGAAAGCTTTTCGCGAACCCGGCGTAAAGAACGCACAGCGCACCCTTACGATCATTATTTTTCTCCTGGCGATGCTGCTAGCCGGGATCTCTTATCTCGTAAAGATTTATGGCATCGCCGCGACCGACCCTGGCCGGCCCGGCTACCAGAGCCTCCTCTCCATGCTCATCGCTGCTGTCTTTGGCAAAGGAATTTTTTACTACCTCACGATGGCCTCGATTCTTCTCGTGCTTTCGCTCTCCGCGAACACGGCGTTCGCCGACTTCCCGCGCCTCTGCCGCTCCATCGCTCAGAATAACTATTTACCTCACGCGTTCGGTTATCGCGGCCGCCGGCTCGTTTACACCTACGGAATCGTCGTTTTGGCCGTGCTGTCGGCGATTTTGCTCATTCTTTTCGAGGGCATCACGGACAGACTCATCCCGCTCTATGCCGTCGGCGCGTTTCTGGCGTTCACGTTGTCGCAATTCGGAATGGTGGTGCATTGGCGCAAAAACCGGGGCCCGCACTGGTTCAAAAGCGCGATGGTCAACGGGCTGGGCGGTTTCGTGACGGGGATTACCGTCATCGTTGTGCTCGTCGCGAAATTTGTCGAGGGCGCTTGGATCACGCTGCTCTTCATTCCATTACTGGTCGTTTTGTTCCGCACCGTCCGCCGCCACTATCACGCTGTCCGGGTCGCCACCACAAGCAGCGTGGCCGTCGTGCCCGCGAACCACGGACGGCCGCCCATTGTGGTTGTGCCGGTGGATCACTGGAGCCGCATCTGCAAGCAGGCGCTGGAGTTTGCTTCGCGGCTCTCGCCGGAAATCATCGCGATTCACGTTGAGCCAGGGGAACATTCCGAATTGCTTCGCGAAGACTGGGAGCGCTACGTGGAGCGGCCCTTCCGCGAAGCCGGTGCCGAGCCGCCCACGTTCACTGTGCTGCCATCGCCGTACCGATTCGTGATCATTCCGCTGGTTCAGTACATTCTGGATCTCTCGGAAAAGCATCCGGACCGGCGCATCGTTGTGGTCATTCCAGAATTGGTCGAGGACCGCTGGTACGAATATTTTCTGCACAACCAGCGCGGCCGGCTTGCTCGAATGGACGCTGCTCGTCCGCGGCAACGAGCGCATCTTCACCGTGTCCTCTCCCTATTACGTTTCCGAAAAAGCATGGTCCGCCAAAGGGTCCGATGCAAAGGAAAGCAAGGAAGTCTGAACCACTCCGGAAACTTGGCCGATTGCAAGCCCTGATCTAGGGGAGCCGTATATGAAAAAATTATGTAAATGCTATTAATTCCGCCTCTTTGATTTCTAACTCGCAGAAATTCCAGAAACATTTGAGGAGACTTGAGCCGGAAGTTCTCGTCTTCCCGCTAGCCCCGGTAAACGATTGAACCGTTTGCTCAGCTCCACCGGGTTGGTGGCCACCCGAGGAAGCTCCCCTGCAAACGGTCTGTGGTGGCTCTGCAAGCCGGGCAGGGGAGGAAACGATGTCGGCCGCAACGAGAAGTTCGAGGGCTATTTTTCTAATTTTGATTCTCTGTTTGATGGGCAGTACAGCCACTTATCCACAAAGCGCAGCTTCTTTTCCCGCCATCAAGACGCCGAGTAATCGAACGAGTTCAGGAGCGTGGCTCGCGAAATGCGAAGCGCCACCGATGAACCTGCTTGCCGCAGGGCATCTTAACAATGGGGGCGAATTGGCGGCAATTGCAGGCGGGATCAGCAATGATTCGAACGTGCCTGGCGCTCCGCAGGAGGTGTGTCTGGAAGTGGCTCGGTCTGCCACACTCCGGACGACGCTTGACAATCCTTGCCGCCAGAATGCTGCCGCCGGCTCCGGCGCTCCCGCTGCCTTTGCCTGCGGCGAATCCGCGGATACGATTCCGGCGGAACTGACAGCCCTGGGAAAAGCGGGTCTGAAAATAGCGCGGGCTCGCGAAGGAGTTCTGGATATTTTGCATTCGCAAAATGCCTGCACCGAATGGTTCGAAACAAAGGACACAAACCCTGCCGCTACTTTCCAGTCGCTCAGTTTCTTGCTCGATCAGCATGGTCCACAAGATATCTTCGAGTCGCTGCAGGTTGAATCCATTGTCATCATGCGGCAGCCGTACGTGGCGCGGGCCACGCAGGACGGGGGAGCGCACTCGACGATTACGATCAATGCGCATGGCGCATTCTTCCGGCTTCAGGGGCAGGTGCAAAAGTTAGCGCGAGAAGGAGGGCCGCTAGAAATGGATGGCTCGCGCTTGCTGACGGTCGGATCCTACAGCGGAGACAAACTGCCCGCGCGGATAGTGACTCTCCTGCACGAGTTTGGGCACATCATCGATCTGCTGCCTGAGGATGCGGACAATTTGGACGGAAAATCCGCGCGCAATACGGACGAAGTACTGCGGCATTGCCGCGCCGAAGTGGAGGCGCGGTCGCAGCAAGCGAAACAAACAGCGAAGAGATAATTCCCAGCATTGCCATTCCCCGGAGTGGGGTGCGCTCACCTTGACATTCTACTGGAAGGAGCGTAGCTTCACCTAGAATGTCTACTAAAGAACAACGCGAGCGCGTTGAGCTGCTGCAAGGGACTCTGGACTTGCTGATCCTTCGCACGCTGCTGCTGGGGCCGGCGCACGGACATGCGATCGCCAAGGCGATCGAATTCAATTCCGAGGACGTGCTGCAGGTCGAGCAGGGATCGCTGTACCCGGCGTTGCATCGGCTCATCAAGCGTGGATGGATTTCGGTGGAAGAAGGAACCTCGGAGAACAATCGGCGCGCTAAGTTTTACCGGTTGACGGCCAAGGGGCGGCGGCAACTCGCGGTTGAGACACGCAAGTGGGACAAGCTGGCACACGCGATCGCGCGGATTCTGCGGCCGACGAAGCAGGAGGGCGAATCATGAGGCGGCGCAAGCGCATGCTGGAGGAACTCGACCAGGATATTCGCGACCACATATCACAAGAGACGCAGGACAACATCGAGCGCGGGATGTCGCCCGAAGAAGCGCGGTTTGCGGCGATGCGAAAGTTTGGCAACGTGACACGGGTGAAGGAAGAAGTTCGGGAGGTGTGGAACATCGTGTGGCTGGAGCAGTTGTTGCAGGATTTGCGCTACGGCGCGCGGATGCTGAGAAGGTCTCCCGGATTCACGGCCGCCGCGGTGCTGACACTGGCATTGGGAATCGGGGCGAACACAGCGATTTTCAGTTTTATAGATGCGGTGTTGTTGCGGGCCTTACCGGTTGCGGATTCGCAGCAACTGGTGGTGTTCGAGTGGACAGCGCGAGCTAAACCGAAGTTTACCGGGCACAGCGCCTATGGCGATTGCGCCCTGGATTGCGAGCTTTCAGGGCCGTTCTACGAAACGGTGCGCGCGCAAGCGCAGAGCTTCTCCGGCGTGGCGGCATTTGCCGGGCCGCTGGCGATGGACTTGAGCGGAAACGGGCCGGCGAGCATCGCGCGTGGGGAATACGTCTCGGGAGATTTTTTTTCGACGCTGGGTGTGAACATGACGCTTGGGCGGCCGCTAGGGCAGGAGGATGAATCGCGCTCGGCAGAGCCTGCAATTGTTTTGAGCTATGGCTACTGGCAGCGGGCGTTTGGAGCGGACCGCGCAGTGGTGGGACGGACGGTGCGTCTGAACAACACGCCGGTGCTGATCGCTGGAGTGGCGGAATCGAAATTCACTGGCCTGACGCCCGGGAAACAGCAGGATTTTTTCCTGCCGTTTGCGTTGTCGGACCGCGTGAAATCGGAATGGTGGGGCAATGGAGATAGATACATCGATCCTGCGGCATTCTGGGTGCTGATAGTCGGAAGGCTGAAAGCGGGTGTTTCGATAGCGCAGGCGCGGGAAGAGGCGAGCGGACTCTTCCGAAATGAAATGGTGCGGGGCGCGAAGCCGCTCTTGAAGGAAGCGGATGAGCCCGCAATCAGGCTGGAGCGGGCGTCGCAGGGCCTGAACGGCGAGACGCACTTGATCGCCCCGATGCTCTTTGTGATTACAGCAGCTGTGGGCCTGGTCCTGCTGATTGCTTGCGCCAACGTGGCGGGTTTATTGCTCGCGCGTGCGGCGAAGCGGCAGAAAGAGATGGCAGTGCGGCTGGCGCTGGGAGCAGGCCGGCGGCGGATTATAGGGCAACTGCTGACGGAGAGCATGCTGCTCTCGTTGTTGGGAGGCGCTCTGGGCGCGCTAGTAGCGGTGTGGGGCGTGCAAGCCATCACCAAGCTGATTGCGAGCGGCTTCAGCGAAGGGTTTCCGTACATAGTTGAATTGGACTGGCGCGTGCTGGCGTTCACGCTTGGGGTGACGTTCGCCACGGGAATTTTATTTGGGTTGGCGCCGGCGCACAGCGGAGCGCGAGCGGAGTTGACCGCCGGGCTCAGGGAAAATGAGCTGTATGTGGGAGGTAAACCTGCGCGCTCGACGCGACGGTTGCGGCTGGGAGACGCGCTGGTGATGGCGCAGGTCGGGCTATCGGTCGTGGTGCTTACCGGAGCAGGTCTGCTGGTAAGGACGTTGCACAATCTTCACGAACTGAATCCCGGGTTCGACACGCGGAACATTCTGCTGTTCGGGATTAATCCCACGATCGCCGGATACAAGGATGAGCAAAGCGCGCAACTTTACCGCGATTTGCAGGAGCGATTTGCGGCGCTGCCGGGGGTGATGTCGGCGACCTATTCGGAGGATGCCCTGCTCAGCGGAAGCTGGTCCGGCGACCACGTGCATCTGGACGGCGCGCCGCCGAAATCGAATGTGAGTACAGCCGTTCTGCCTGTGGGGCTGAATTTTTTTTCGACCATGGGTGTCCCGATGATCGCCGGCCGGACATTTACGGCGGCGGACTTTGCTTCTGCCTCGGCGGCGAATGCCGGGCGCAAAGAGGCAGATTCGGCGGGTGCAAGCAACACGGCCGCCGGTAGAAGGACGAATACGGAAGTGGCGCCCGTGCCAGTCATCATCAATGAAGCGTTCGCGCGGAAGTTTTTTGCGAAAGAAGATCCGATCGGCAAGCACATGGGGAATGCAGAAGAGGACGAGCCGGAAACAGGTCCGCAGCCGGGATACACGATTGTGGGAATAGCCGGCAACACGAAATACGCTGATTTGCGGGGCGAGCTAAAGCCGACGATGTATCTGCCGCTGGTCGGGAACAGCGCCCATTTCGAGCTGCGTACCGCGGGGAATCCAACGGCGCTCGTGGGGTTGGTCCGGGATGTCGTTACGCGAGCGGATAAGAATTTGCCGCTGTTCGAAGTGCGCACCCAAATAGACCAGATCGAAGAGACGCTCTTTCAGGAGCGGGTGATGGGACGACTGTCGAGCTTTTTCGGCGTGCTGGCGCTGTTGCTGGCGTGCATCGGGCTGTACGGTTTGCTTTCGTATGAGGTGACGCGGCGAACGAGGGAAGTGGGCATCCGCATGGCGTTAGGCGCAGAGCGCAGCGATGTGTTGCGGCTGGTGGTGGGGCGAGGAATCCTGCTGGTGGCCGTGGGCGCGCTGGCCGGAGTTGGCACGGCTGTGGGTGTAACGCGATTCATGTCCAGCATGCTGTACGGCGTGCGAGCCAACGATCCCGAGACGATGGCGGGCGTGGCGGTGCTGCTTGGGCTGGTGGCGCTGGCAGGTTGCTGGATACCGGCGCGGCGCGCGATGCGCGTCGATCCAATGGTCGCGTTGAGATACGAATAGCCCGGTGCCGGTGATCGGCACCGGTCCCTCGCTGGCTTGGACGCACTGGATTCGCTGGTCGAGCAAGGTTGCTAGCTGCCTGGGGAGCGGCGGCGATCGACGAGATAGACGAGGAGAGCGAAAATCGCGAAGTAAAAAATG
>CAVSIW010000057.1:0-4160 GCA_963727945.1 uncultured Acidobacteriota bacterium | reverse complement strand
GATAGCCGTAAAATTCCCCCACGGGTCGTAGGTGTACTGCTCGCCCCAGCAGTTTAGAAGGGGCTGATCGGACGGGTGGCCCGGACGCATCGGCATGTTCTGCTTTGCACGTGGGCCGCGATCATCGCGACGAATATACCATGTTCATAGATGAAGGGAAGGTTAGGATGTTGGTGCTGGGGGTGCCCCACACGTCGGTTTTACGTTTGGGGGTTTCGCAGTCGTTCGATGCCGAAAGGGCTCAAGCGCTACTACGGAAAGGGCCATCTCCATTTTTTGCGGTTTTGCCGGGTGCCGCAGCCTTCGGTTCTGAGGCTGCGGGTTTTGACTCTTGCCTCCGTTCCGTATCCCAATCCATTTCTTCCTATCCGATCCAGACATCTGCCTTCCTTGGATTTTCTTCCCGTCTCGCTAGACTAGACTCCCAAAACCCCGCCAACTCCTCGCTGCGGTTCTCTTCACCCCCCAAAGCTACCCCATTGCGCGGCCCACGTACGATGCGGACTGGTTAAGTGGACGCAATTTGATGCCCCGGCCCTGATACGATTAGAGCCTCTCCGTCACAATTTGATGGGTCAAAAACCCCTGTACCCAGGGTCAGGTTTCAACTGCCTGGTACAGGGAAAAACAGGCGAAAATAGGAGCGAAAGCCATTGGCTTCTCAAGTCGCTCATTATAAAAGACATGCGCCAAAAAAGTGCGAGTTATGGGAGTACCAGTAAACTCGTTTAGGGCCTAAAATGTGCCTTCTGTACCATCGCGTTTAGGACAGGTCCGGTGTCAAATGGGACAGGTAAGAGGGACTGGACCAAATGACAGGTCTTGCGCATCTAAATGCGCAGGTAAGTAGCAATCGGGGATTTCGATCCAGCCCGCAAGTGTTCGAGCAAGTGGGGTTCGATTACAGAGGAAAGATGAAGAACAAAGACAGCAAGCGGAAATGGATGTGGTGGTTCTTGGGGGTTGTGCTCGCGCTGCAATTGTACTTTGTGCGCGAACTCTTGGCGGCTTTTGCGCTTTTCGCGCTGGGCTTTGCAGCCATCGCTTTCGTGATCATGAGCTTGTACATGCTCCAGAAAGTTTGGGAAGCCAGTGTCCAGCGCGTGGCAGACAGCCAGCATCCGGTGGTGGATATGGCTCGGCGTGGTGTTAACGCCGTGGAAGACCTAGCCCGCCGCCCGTTGCGCCGTCCGGGTTCAGCCGCGGCTCGTTAAGCCGCCAACCAGTTTCTGGGTTTTTGCCAGAGCACACACAGAACTGCTCAGCCTGCCTCCTTCAGGATGAACAGAGCCTCTGTGGACAGTAAAAGAAGAAGAAGGCCAGTCGTCCTGAGAGAGCGGCTGGCCTTTTTCTTTTCATTAACCCTTTTCTTTTCATTGACCTGCGTACTTCACGCGCTCTAATCTCGCCCGTCTAGCCCGCATCTCGGAATTTCGACCCAAACCAGTTGACAGGATTTCCGGGCCGTTGTATTTAACCGATCGGTTAAATACAAATGTCCCCCGGCCAACTCAATTCCATCTTCGCCGCTCTCGCCGATCCTACTCGTCGCGCCATTCTCGCTCACTTGATGTCCGGTGATGCCACCGTCACTGAGCTAGCCGAGCCTTTTGAGATGAGCATGCCTGCTATCTCCAAGCACCTCAAAGTGTTAGAGCGCGCCGGGCTGATCACCCGCGGCCGCGCAGCCCAGCGGCGCCCCTGCCGCATCCAGCCCGCCCCTCTTAAGAACGTTGCCGATTGGATTGAGAACTATCGTATTGCATGGGAGAAGAGGCTCGACCGGCTGCACGATTATTTGCGCGAGATGCAAGCCAAGGAGAAAAAAAGATGAGCGAGGCAACGAATAGTTCCGCCGCGGGCCAAGCCAGGCAGGAACTCATCCTCACCCGCATCTTTGGTGCTCCGCGCAGCCTCGTCTTCAAAGCCTGGACCGACAAAAACCACATGGCGCGCTGGTGGGGTCCGCGCGGCTTCACCAACCCTGTCTGCGAAATGGACGTCCGCCCAGGCGGCCTCATCCGCATTGACATGCGCGGACCCGACGGCACCGTCTATCCCATGAAAGGCGTCTTCCACGAAATCATCGAACCCGAACGGCTCGTATTCACAGCCACTGCTCACGAAGACGCGAACGGCCTTCCTCTGATCGAAAATCTCAACACCGTCACGTTCGCCGCGCAAAATGGTTGGACCAAAATGACGTTGCACGTCCGCGTGCTCAAATTCTCACCGGAAACAGCAGCCGCGCTTGCGGGCATGGAGCAGGGATGGAGCGAAAGTCTCTATCGTCTCGCGGATGAAGTGGACGATATTCGCAAATCGGCTTAGGGCGAGTGTTCGTTCGGACCAGTCAAGAATTGAGCGCGCTATGTTGTTCCGCCCATCTTTTTCGCACGGCAGCCAGGAGCTGTTCCTTGCCGGTTCGCATTTGGCGGACGAGCGGTTGGTTGCCGGTCTCCTCATGCTTCGCGGCCCAGAGCACCATTTCCGTCAGCACAGGCGCAAGGTCAATTCCTTTGGCCGTCAGCGAGTAAATCAGTTTTCGTCCGTCGGCAGGATCGCGTTTCGTGGCGATGATGCCGTACGCTTCGAGCCGGCGGAGGCGGTCCGCGAGGATGTTGCTCGCGATTTTTTCATCCGAGCGCAGGAATTCATTAAATGTCTGGTAGCCGCGGATCATCATGTCGCGAATGACGAGGAGCGACCAGCGGTCTCCGAGCATTTCCACCGAAGCATTGAGCGGACACCCCGAGCGCCGCTTCACGCGCGCTTTCTTCCTCGGCATCTTTCCAGCCTAACATATTTTCACTTGCAAAATGCAAGTTAGATTGGCAGACTGACTGTTCTGCGCCGCGATTTTCACTCGAAGCGTGACAAGAAAGATTTGCAGCAATCGTCTGGAAACAGAAATTGACGGGGAACGTCTTAACAATTCATAGGAGGGCGCCATGCAACTGAATCCTTATCTTTTATTCAACGGTCAGTGTGAAGAAGCTTTCAAGTTTTACGAAAAGTGTCTCGGCGGCAAAATCGAAGCAATGTTCACGTTTGGAGGATCCCCCATGGCACAACAGGTGCCAGCGGAATGGGGAAGCAAAGTCATGCACGCCTGCTTAAAGATTGACGGTATGTCCTTGCTAGGTTCCGACCCCCCGCCTGGCCGCTATCAACAGCCCCAAGGCTTTTCCGTGTCGCTCAGCGTTAAAGAGCCTGCCGAAACCGAACGGATCTTCAACGCACTGGCGGAAAACGGTACAGTGCAGATGCCCATCCAAAAGACCTTCTGGTCGGTTCGCTTTGGCATGCTGGTGGATCAATTCGGCATTCCGTGGATACTGAACTGCGAGCAAGCGGCTGTGCAAACGGCCTGACATTTGGTCCAATGGGATGCGTATGTCGCGCATCTCGATCGCAACTTGAACGGCTGACGCCGCCTGGAGGAAATTTCATGAGCTCCGTGACGCAGAGTCCCGCAACTACACAATCGGTTGCGTCAGCCGTTCCTACTTCGAAGAAAATGTTCTGGGCCGGACGCATCGTCAGCGCCATACCCGTGCTCTTAATGTTCCTCAGCGCCGTAATGAAGCTAATCAAGCCCGCTCCTGTCGTTCAGGGGTTTGTGCGCTTCGGATATCCCGAAAGCCAGATTGTCATCCTTGGAGTACTCGAGCTTCTCTCTTGCATTATGTATCTGATTCCGAGCACTGCTGTTCTTGGCGCCATTTTGATGACCGGCTATCTCGGCGGCGCGACAGCCACCAATGTCCGCGTCGGCGATCCGTCCTACATCATGACGGTCCTTTTGGGCGTCTTCGTTTGGGGCGGGCTTTTCTTCCGCGATGGCCGCGTACGCGCACTAATTCCTTTCCGCCGCTAGCCAGCGCTTGATGAAACGGGTCTTTTGTTCGCGAGATTGACTTAAGGAGATGCGTCCATGAATTTCAAACCCGCGCTGTTCCTGCAAGATCTGAAAGTCGCGCTCCGCTCGCTCACGCGAACCAAGGGCCTTACGATTACCGTCGTTCTCACTCTTGCGCTCGGCATTGGCGCCAACGCCGCCATTTTCAGCCTGGTGCGCGGTGTGCTCCTTCGCCCGCTCGTCAATGCTGACGAGAACCACCTCATTTACATTCGGCAGAGCGCGCCTGGCCTCGGCG
>CAVSIW010000056.1:0-123295 GCA_963727945.1 uncultured Acidobacteriota bacterium | reverse complement strand
AACCTGGTGATCGACTGGCAGCGCCAGAAAAAAATGCAAAGCCTCGACGCGCTGACCGACCCGGACGAAGGCGCGCCCATGGAATTTGCGGCGCAGAATGAACCTTCGCCATTGCATCTGGTCTTGACCGCCGAAGAAAAAAACGGCGTCCACGCCTCGCTCGACCGCATTCCGACCGTTTATCGCGAAGTTCTCGTTCTCCGTTTTCAAGAGGAGCTGGGTCTCGAAGAAATCGCCGGCGTGCTGGCCGCTCCGCTCTCCACCGTGAAGTCGCGGCTCTACCGAGGACTCGAAGCTCTTCGCGGCGCGATGCAAAGGGGTGCGGCATGAGCGAAAACCTGCACGCTCGCGCCGAAAAGCTCATAGCGCAAGAACGCGTCGAAGGAATTTCCCAAGCGGAGCGGGACTGGCTCGCCGCACATCTTCGCGAGTGCCCCGCCTGCGCCCAAGTCGCGCAGCAAACGAACGATGCGCTCCGCGCTTTGCGCGGCGTCGCCATTCCCCTCCCTCGCGGACTCGCCGCAGCGCACGCAATTCCGCGTGCAATTGCGCGCGCAGGAATTGCGCGAGCGCGAACCCAAGCGCCGTCTCCTCTGGATTATGTGCGCGATGTCCTGGGCTCTCGGCATCGCCACCGCGCCCTACGTCTGGCAAGCGATCGAATGGATCGGAGCAGCGCACCGGCGCTCCATTGCTCGTCCTGGAATTTGGCTTTGGTCTTTGGTGGGCGATTCCCGCCTTGTTTGCGGCGGCCATCGTGGTTCTCGAAAACGTCCGGCAAGCGAACGAACGCGATTGGTCCGGCCGCTAGAGTGGGATGCAAGAAATTGAGCGAGGAATGAAATGACTGACTATCAGCAGAAAGTAAGCGGTTCTTTCAACGAGCGCATGCGCCTCAACCGGCTTCGCAGAAAGAAGGAAAAGCTCCGCTTCTGGCAAGAATTCCGGATCGTCCCGAAAGGGCTGGTCTGGACCGTGGTGGCGCTGTTTCTAATTGCGCAGGCCATCGCGTTTTCCGTCAACCACTGGAATTTCTACCACAACGGCGACATCTTTGCTCCGGAAGTGAGAGACACTCCCTGGCTGTCTTACCTGGCATTGGCCGGCGTGATCACTCTTGTTTCCGTGACCATGGCGCAGCTTCACTTTCCTGATCGGCTACGTCAATCGCGACGCAAAGCGCCGCGGCATGAACTCTGCTCTGTGGACGCTGCTCGTCATCGTCCTGCTCCCGGCCTGGACTTTCATCGGCTTCCTCATCTATTTCCTGATGCGCGAGCCGCTGCCCTACGACTGCCCCCAATGCGGAAAATCCGTCGGCGCCCGCTTCAACTTCTGCCCCAACTGCAAATGCAACCTCCACCCCAGCTGCCCCAACTGCAAACACGAAGTCCTCGAAACCGACAAATTCTGCCCCTACTGCGCCCAAGAATTGGGAGTGACGAAGGATGTTGGCCTAGCGACGCAAAACATTGGCGAAAGCTGATGCCTTATTTACGGAACTGAAGAAAGCGCAGATCGTGACCGGCGACAAACTTCTTATAGCAGGGGACGCACAGCCAATCATTGTCGGCTTTGGAGTAGTAACCATATTGAGCTCCTGCCCTGCCAATCGTTGACCTACATAGATTGCAATGTTCGTGGTCCCATCCGTCCTTGATGATATGCACATCCGTCGCGCCCCCAGAAACGGGAGCGGTAGCCACATGGGACTTCCACCAACCGGGAACTTCAGGGTCACGATAGCGGACCGAATCCTCAGCTTTGAACAGGACTCTTCTCCAAGCACCGGCAGGCTCAAGACCAAATGAAACTTGTTTCGGATCCCAGTAATAGTCTATGTAGGGGTAGCTCTCCCCAATACGAAGTCTCTTGGCCGGAGGCCAAACAACAAGTATTGCGGTCTTCGCGTTGGGATCGAACTCCTTCCTCCGCAGATAGACAGAGTCTTTTCGAGACCGGTACAGGAAACCCACCGTCGCGTCCGACGGTTCCGAAAGACGGACGCCGGTGAGGTGTGTAAAGTCACCGCGCAGTTCCACCTGTTGATCCGAAATCGACTGAATGGAACGAATTGTGAAGTGAGCAAGATCACCGAGACCCACACGCCGAGATTTCCTCCGGCTGCTCCGGGTTCTTCGTGACACGCAAGTTCTATGGGTCGTCTTGATATCAACCCCGCTCGACGGCGAGGGCGACGGCGTTGCCGCCGCCGAGGCAGAGCGCGGCGATGCCGCGCTTCAGGTTGCGGCGCTGCAATTCGTAGCAGAAGAGTGACCAGGATGCGTGCGCCGCTCGCGCCGATTGGATGGCCCAGCGCCACGGCGCCGCCGTTCACGTTTACTTTTTCGGGATTGAGCCGCAGCTGGCGCGTCACGGCGATCGCGGCAACCGCAAACGCTTCGTTCAACTCGACAAGGTCGACGTCTTTGTCGCGGTCCCAGCCGGTTTTGGTGAGCAGTTTTTCGACGGCGTCCACTGGCGCCATCATCACCCACTTCGGTTCCACGCCGCTGACTGATTGCGCAACAATCCGCGCGACCGGCTGCTTGCTCAGGCGTGCAGCGTTCCTCTCGCTCGTGACGACTAACGCCGCCGCTCCATCGTTCGTGCCGGGTGCGTTCCCGGCGGTCACCGTGCCATCCTTTTTGAAAGCCGGCTTCAACTTCGCCAGCGCCTCCAACGAAGTGTCTTCGCGCGGCGATTCATCATACTTAATGACAATCGGCTCACCTTTCTTTTGCGGCACTTCGATCGGCAGAATCTGTCCCTCAAAAAAACAAGACTTCCGCGCCCGAATCGCTTTCTGGTGGCTCTCGACCGCAAACCGGTCCTGCTCTTCGCGCGTGATCCCATATTTCTCCGCGACCAACTCGCCTGTCATTCCCATGTGGAAATTTTCGTACGCGTCCCACAAACCATCGTTGATCATGGAGTCGACGAGCTTGCCGTCGCCGATGCGATATCCGGTCCGCGCCTGCGGCAACAGATAAGGGCAATTGGACATGGACTCCATCCCGCCCGCCACAACCATTTCCGATTCGCCAAGCTGCACGGCCTGAGCGGCCAACGCCACCGCCTTCAACCCCGAGCCGCAAACTTTGTTGATCGTCATCGCCGCAACGCGCGGCGCACAGCCGCCTTTAAGCGCCGCCTGCCGCGCAGGATTCTGCCCTAGTCCCGCCTGCACCACATTGCCGAGGATGGCCTCATCCACCTCCGTGGCATCGATCCCAGCGCGCCGGATCGCTTCAGCGACGATTTTGCCGCCAAGGTCAACCGCCGAAAATCCGGCCAGTCCGCCTTGGAATTTACCGATGGGCGTGCGAACAGCAGAGAGAATGACGGGAGTATCCATGTGCGTGGTGAACCTCCTGAGGAGCAACGCACACCATTATACAGCGTTGCGGCCGGAGCAGTCCTGGATGCGAGAGGGGAGGAGCAAGAAAGGCGGACGATCAGTCCGCCTTTCCTTACAGCTGAATTTAGTTCGCGGCAGCCGCCGTCGAATCTGGCATACCCTCGTCGGCGCTCGGCCCATACAGCCCCGGCACAGGCACGCCAAGCAACCGGTAATAAACCGTCAAGCTGCGCGCGGTGATGAATCATGTGGTTCATGCACATGCCCCGAATACAAGCGATCCGAGGCATCGTAAAAATCTCCTTGCCACCCGCAAGCAGCTTCCAGCCCTTCATGATCTCTTGATCGCTGACGCTGGCGAGAGCCGCTCGCGCTTCCGCACTGCCTTTGTCAAACGCCGCAAGAAGCTCCTTCCGATTCGTGATCTTCGGCGGCTCGAAAGCCGGGCCGCCCACGGGCGCATAGTCCAGTTCTTGGGTGTTAATGGTCATCGTGATCCATTCCGGCACTGTGCCGACGTGCCCGGCAAGCCAGCCCAGCGTCCCGGACTTCTCATGCGGCTTCCAACCCCACTTGTCATCGGGCACGCGCTCGAGCACCTTGCGCGTGTTCTGCATTTCCTGGTCAAATTCTGCCAGCATCGATTGTCCAATAGTCATGTCGGCCTCCTGTGCGAAATCGAAATTCAGCGCCAAATATTAGGCGAACAAAAGGCGAAATGTCAAGCGCTATCTTTTGCCGCCGCAATCATCCGAATTGTAAGCATTCCCTCTCCTCGCTCCAACCAATTCCTTGTGAAATACCGTTGACAATCTCTCCCGCCGGAACAGAATATTCCCATGCCTCACCAACTCAGTACGTCCTACTTGCAAGATTCGGTCGGCCTGTTTCGCTATTACAAAAAGTTGGGCGATCGTGCGATGGCGCAATGCCCGGACGAAGCCCTCTTCATCTCCCTCGATCCAGAATCCAATTCCATCGCCATCATCGTGAAACATATGTCCGGCAACATGCGGTCGCGCTGGCTCGATTTTCTGACCACGGATGGCGAGAAACCAGACCGTCACCGCGACACGGAATTCGAAACACCGCCCACCACCCGCGCCCAATTGCTCGAACTGTGGGAACGCGGCTGGAAATATGTTTTCGATGCGCTCGAACCTCTAACGGAGGCGGACCTGACGCGAACAGTGACGATTCGTACGGAGCCACACTCCGTCATGCAAGCCATCAACCGCCAGGTCGCCCACTACGCGCACCACGTCGGCCAGATTTTGTTTCTCGCCAAGCATCTGACCTTCACCAAAACCGGAAAGTGGGAATCCCTCAGTGTGCCGCGCGGCAAATCAGCGGAGATCAACGCCAAAGTCGCCGCAAATAAGATCTCGAAGCAGTGGCTCGTCGAAAAGTGACCTGAGAATTCATTGCCCAAGGTGTGGGGTGATGTTACGCTGCGGTTGAGGATTGCGGGCATGAACAAAGTACACATCAGTGAGTTGGTTTTTGACGTCAGACAAGAAGCCGATGGTGGCTATGTCGCCGAGTGTTTGACCGAATCTATTGTCACGCAAGGTGATACATGGGAAGAGCTACGGGCAATGGTGAAGGATGCCGTAGCTGGATATTTCTTTGACGGCCCGAAGCCTCAGTCTATCCGTCTGCACCTCGTGCGTGATGAAGTCCTATCGCTCGGATGAAAACGCCGCGAGACCTCAGCGGGCGCCGACTTGCCGAGGCTCTCTGCCGACACTGGGGATACCGCGAAGTTAGTCAGGCCGGGAGCCACATAATTCTCCAGACTGAAGAGCCCGGACACCAGCGCATCCCGATTCCATCGCACAAGGAATTACGGATCGGAACTCTGAACGCGATTATACGACTGGTCGCAAATCACAAAGGTGTCCCGCGCGAGGAAGTTCTAAAGTCCATCACATGATCTGAAGCGTGCATTTCCTCCGCAGGGCAAATTCCGATACCCTTCTTAGGTTATGGCCACACTGTTCGATCTCGATCCCCCTGCCGAAAGTGGATTGCAACTGAACGAGGCGCAGCGCCGCGCCATCACCCACGGCGAAGGCCCTCTGCTCGTCATCGCCGGCGCCGGAACCGGCAAAACGCGCGTCATCACCGAACGCATCCGCCACCTGCTCCAATCCGACGACTCCCTTTCCGGCGAAAACATCCTCGGCCTCACCTTCACGAACAAAGCCGCCGGTGAGATGAAGGCGCGCGTCGTGCGTGCCACCGGCGAGCGCGGCAAAAATGTCACCCTCGCGACCTTTCACGCCTTCTGCGAGAGCCTTTTGAAAGAAGCCGCCCCCGAACGCCTGATGCTCGACAAGGTGGATCACTGGATTCTCCTACGCCGCAATCTGGAGCGCCTCAAACTCGATAAGTACCGCCGCCTCGCTGATCCCGGCCAATTCCTAAACGACTTTGTGGAATTTTTCTCTCGCTGCCAGGACGAACTCGTCTCCGCCGACGACTACCAGCGTTACGCCGACGGTCTCGCCGCGCAACTCGAAACTGAACGTTCCGCGCTCGACGAGGACACTTTCAAGGAGCGCGCCGAAGAGGTCGCCCTCCAGCATGAAATCGCCCGCGCCTACCGCGCCAGCGAAGATCTGCTCCGCGAAAAGAAGCGCGTCTCTTTCGGCTCGCTCATCACTGGAGCAGTCGAGCTTCTCGAAACCAACGCCGAGCTCCGCCGCGCGCTTCAGGAAAAATATCGCTACATTCTCGTTGATGAATTTCAAGATACCAACATCGCGCAACTTCGCCTGCTCGAACTCCTGGCAGGCGATACAAAAAACATCGTCGCCGTCGGTGACAATGATCAAGCCATCTACCGCTTCCGTGGCGCTTCGTTCGGCAGCTTCAAACTTTTCCTCGAACGCTTCGCCGGCTGGCGCGAAGGACAGGACTCCACGCGATTCCGAGTCTCGCTTTTGGAAAATTACCGTTCCACGCCCAACATCCTCCGCGTGGCCACGCAAGTCATCGGCATGAACACGGCCAGCGCCGACTTCCCCAAAAAGGTTCTGAGCGCCAACAAAGAAGAAAGCGAAAAAATCCGCATCGTCGAGCTCGAAACCGAACACGACGAAGCCCGGTGGATCGTCAGCGAACTCCAGCGCTTTCACGCAGCCGGACGCAAGTGGCGTGATTTCGCCGTCCTCTACCGTCAGCACGCCCATCGCGATGAACTTGTCGAAGAACTTTCCCGCCACAAAATCCCGTTTGTTATCAGCAAGCTTTCCATCCTCGATCATCCGCTGGTCAAAGACGTCCTCGCCTACTTGCGCCTGATCGCCACGCCGTTCGACGACATCGCCTGCGCTCGCGTTCTTGCCGCTCCCGCGTGGGCACTTGAACCCGCCGACCTCGTGCGCCTCGCCGAGCGCGCCCGCAAAGAAAAAAAAGCCATCTATGACATGCTGCAAGTCCCGCAAGGCCAGCTCGCCTTCGATTCCTCGCACACCGCTTTGGGCCGCCTCGTCGAATTCCTTTCCGATCAGCGCAAAACACTTCGCCGCCGCACCGCGCGCGAAATCCTTGGCGATCTCCTCGAATGGCTTGAAGTCGCGCAACGCGCCAGCTCGCAAGACCGCAAATACGTCACGCGTCTCTCGGAATTCGTCAAGGAGTGGGAACCCAAAAGCGAAACGCGCGGCCTTGCCGAATTCGTCGAGTATCTCGGCTACTATTCGCAAGCCGGCGGCACGATCAGCCTCGAAGATGACTTCCCCGGCGATGCCGTCCAGTTGATGACCGTCCACGGCGCCAAAGGGCTCGAATTTCCCCAAGTCTTCGTGCTTCGCATCAACAATAAAAAATTTCCTGCAACAGAACGCTCCCGCGTCTTCGAATTCCCCGCCGCGCTAATGAAAGAAGGCGAACCCGCCGAACAGTTTCACATTCAAGAGGAGCGCCGCCTCTTTTACGTCGCCCTGACGCGCGCCGAAAATCGCCTCACTCTCACGACGCTCACCGAAAAAAAGGGAAAGATCCCGGTCTTCATCGAAGACCTCCTCATTGACCCCGCCATCAAGCGTCGCGACGTCCACCAACTTAGCCCCAAATTGCCCGAAGCTCCTCCAACCTCCAAAAAGGAAGCTCCTGGCGCCGCCGATCCGCAACTCTTCCCCGCCTCCGCCGAGCCCGCAAAAATTTTCTCCCGCATCGCCGATTGGGCTCTCGAATTCCACCCTCCCACTCCCGAACCGCTCACCTTGAGCCCTTCCGCCGTCAGCGGCTACCGCAGTTGCCCGCAACAATATCTTTTCAGCCGTTCCTGGTCCCTCAAGGAAGGTCCAAAGGCGGTACTCAGCTTCGGCAGTGTCATTCACACCACCATCAAGCGCTTTGTGGACCAGCTCCGCAAAGGCGTGAAGCTGCCGTTCGAAGAAGTCGCACGAATTTTCGAAACCGAATGGACTTCGGCAGGCTTTGAAGACGACTACCAGGAAAAGGGCTACAAGCAAGACGGTCTCGAACAATTGCGCACCTTTCACGCCGCCATGCTCGAAGCCCCGCCGCAAGTCCTCGAGCAAGAAAAATCCTTCGAGCTTCCTCTGGAAAACAACGTCACCATCATCGGCCGGATGGACCAGGTAAATTCCCTCGGCCGCAACGACGTCGAAATCGTCGATTACAAAACAGGCAAGCCCAAAAAGGACGCCGACGCAAAAAAAGATTTGCAGCTAAGCCTCTACGCCCTAGCCGCAAAAGAAATCTTCGAATGGAATCCCGTCCGCCTGGTCTTCCACTATCTCCAGAACAACCAAACCCAAGTCACCACGCGCGACGCCAAACAACTCGACGAAGCCCAAAAAATCGTTCTCGAAGCCGCCGCCGACATCCGCGCCGGCCAATTCCCGCCAAATCCCGGCTTCGTCTGTCGCAGCTGCGCATACAAGCCGATTTGTCCCGCCCATGAAGAGGCGCTCAGCAGTTAAGAGCTAGGGCGCGCCGCTGCAATCGAATATTTCTTATCGGACGATGCCACCGGTGTAGTAGCGGTTGCGAGTGAGGATGGTCAAACCTTCGCGCTTTACGCGCACTTCCACGTCGTGGTAATCCTTCGCGCGGTTCGTGTCCCGCGGCACGTACGCCAGCGTGTATTCGTTGCGAGCCTCTTCCGTTATCCGCGAATAAAGCTCTTCCAGCGATTCGCGCTTGGCTGCGTAATAAATATCGCCGCCCGTAGCGTGCGCATATTGAGAAAGCTTCTCGAACTTTCGGTCGAAGAACGCGCTCCCCACTCCCACGCCAAACACCGATATGCTGTGCCCCAGCAGTTCCTTGATGGTGTTGTCGTAGGTGTTGGTGTTGTACTTCTTTCCGCCATCAACCCCGTCGCTCACAATAAAAATAATCTTTCGCCGGTTTCGCGGACGGTCCTTCAAAAGCTCCGCAGCTCCAAACACCGCATCGTCGAGAGCTTTTGTGGGTGCGGCAAGAATCGTGTGCGTGGATTCCGGCACCGAAGGCGACCCATCGGGAGAGTGACCATTGATGCTCGGCCCATTGAACGGCCCACCGGGAGACATGACCCCGCTGTGGCTATCCAGCTTGGTACGCTTCAACTCCGTGAGGAGCTTATCCTGGTTGCTCGTAAATCCCTTCCCCGGGTGAAAAAACTGGTCGAAGCGGCAAACGAAAGCCTCATCCAGGTCGCTCATCCCGCCCACGATGACGTCAAGACTGTCCTGCACTTCCTTGGCGTCCTTTGTTTTCAAATCGTTGTCAATCAAGATGACCATTGAGAGCGGGAAGCCCTCGTTCGTAAACACGTCGATTCTTTGTTCCACATTGTCTTCAAAAACTCGAAATTCGTCCTTGCCCAGATCAGGTACAAGCCGCCCTGCTCCATCCTTTACCGTCACCGGCAGCACCACAAGATTCGCATTCACCGTAATCTTTGCTCGCGCCTCGCTCAGCCGCGGCAGATCCGGCGGTGTTGGTTCTTGAGCAGCCGGCGCTGCTTCCTGGGGCGTGCTCGCCGCTAACCCAAGCCACACCGCTGGCGCTGCCAACAAGAGGACACCGCTCATACCCGCGATTTTTCGTAGACTTTTCATTTTCCTAAGGCCAAACTTCCTCTTGGAGTCCGTGCTCGGAGCGTCGCCGGCTGGCCTGGCCACGCATCCATCGCACCTCTTGCTAGCATCTTAACGTGACGGAAGAACCCCAGCGTGCAATTTTCAGCCGGGCATCTCTGGTCAAGGAAAGTATACATGCCTTCTCTCAAGAAACTGGCGGCACTGTGCGCGACGCCCATACTTGCGGCTGCCATCGCCCTGCCGGCCCTGCCGCAGGAGCCCGTCGCACAAGGCCCCACCATCAAGACCACCGTAAACCTGGTGAACCTCTTTGTGACCGTGCGCGACAAGAGCAAGCGCATTGCCACCGACTTGAAGCAAAATGACTTCAAAATCTCCGAAGACGGCCAGGACCAGAAGATCGCCTTCTTTTCTAAAGAAGTGACGCTGCCCATTACTCTGGGGTTGCTCATGGACACTTCCGGCAGCGAAGAATATATGCTCGGCGCCATTCAAGACGGTGCCAGCAATTTCTTGAATCGTGTCATGCGCAAAGGCGACGAAGCCATGATCATGACTTTCGACCTGGACGTGGACTTGCTCTCCGATTTCACCGACGACCGCTCTCAGCTCAATCGCGCCATTCACAAAGCCCAAATTAATACGGGTGGCGGAGGCGGCCCCGTCACGCCTGGACCGATCCCGCAATCGGGCTCCAAAGGCACCAATTTCTACGACGCCCTCTATCTCGCCTGCAACGAAAAGCTTTCCACCGAAGCTGGCCGCAAAGCCATCATTGCCCTCACGGACGCTGAAGACAACGGCAGCAAAGTCCGCGTTGAGGAAGCCATCGAAGCGGCCCAGCGCACTGATACAGTTGTCCACATCCTTCTTGTCTATGACCCGCACTACGGCGCAAACAGCAGCATCGCCAAAAAAATCACCGACGAAACCGGCGGCCGCATGATCGTCGTTAACTCCGAAAAACATCTCCAGGAAGCCTTCGACCAAATCTCCGAGGAACTCCGCAGCCAGTACACCCTCGGGTACTATCCGACAAACTCCGCCCGCGACGGCAAATTCCGCAAAATCAAGATTGACCTTGCCAACCGCGACTACAAAGTCCTCGCCCGCAAAGGCTACTACGCCCCCAAAAGCTGAACTCTCGACACGAGTTCCGTATTGAATTGTCTACTCTGGATTGACCGAAATTCCCTGACCGTCTAACATCCCTCCTGCACAAATCATCATGATTAACGAGACCTTCGCTCACTATAAGATTCTCCAAAAGCTCGGCTCGGGCGGCATGGGTGTCGTCTATGAAGCCGAAGACACCAAGCTCGGCCGCCGCGTCGCCCTCAAATTCATTCCAGAAGAAAATCAGCGCGACTCGCAGACTCTTGAGCGCTTCCTCCGCGAGGCTCGCGCTGCCTCCGCTCTCAACCACTCCTCAATCTGCACTATCCACGCCATTGAAGAGCATTCCGGTCGCACATTCATCGCCATGGAGCTTCTCGTCGGCGAGTCACTGGACAAACTGCTCGCCGCCGGTCCATTGCCCGTCGCTCGCACCGTCGAAATCGGTATTCAACTCACCGATGCTCTCGACGCCGCTCACAAAAAGAATATCGTCCATCGCGACATCAAGCCCGCCAATATTTTTGTCACCGAAAGTGGCGCCATCAAAATCCTCGATTTTGGCCTCGCCAAGCTCCTCCCACGCGTCTCCGACGATGGCGGAGACCATACCCTTGACTCTCCCGCAAACACTCTGCTCACCAGTCCCGGAATGGCCGTCGGCACAATCCAATACATGTCCCCTGAGCAGGCCCGCGGCGAAGATATTGACGCCCGCAGCGATCTCTTTTCCCTCGGTGCCGTGCTCTATCAAATGTTGACCGGCAAGCAGGCCTTCCCTGGCTCGACCAGCGCCGTCGTATTCGACAATATCCTGCACAATCCTCCGGCTACGCCGGTCACTGTCAATCCCGACGTTCCGCCCGAACTCGAGCGCATTCTCAACAAAGCCCTCGAAAAAGATCGCGACATGCGTTACCAGGTCGCGGCGGAACTCCGCGCCGACCTCAAGCGCCTCCAGCGCGAACTCGATTCCGGTAGCCGCCCCGCAAGTTCACAGAAGTCCGCCCCACGCGTCTCTGCCATTTCAGAAGCCGCACCCTCCAAAACTACAGTGACGCCCTCCGGCAGCTCCGTCATCGTTGAAGCCGCCAAAAAACACAAGTTTGGCACCGGCGTTACACTCTTCGGCCTCGTCGTCATCGTCGCCGCCGCAGCCTTCGGTATCTACTCGATCCTCCTCCGATCACGTCACGTCCCCTTCGAAAGCTTTTCGATCGAAAATCTCACCAACAATGGCCACGTCGTCCTTTCCGCCATTTCCCCCGACGGCAAATATCTCCTCCATGTTCGCGATGAAAACGGCCTGCAGTCCCTTTGGCTCCGGCACATCGCCACAGGCAGCAACACCCAACTTCTGGCACCTGCACCCACTCGTTACGCCGGTCTCACTTTTTCGCCCGACGCCAACTACATCTACTGCGTTCGCCGCGACGAAGCCGAGCACACTTTCGCCTCACTCTATTCCGCGCCCGTCCTCGGCGGCACTCCCCGCTTGCTCATCAAGGATGTGGACAGCCGCGTCACTTTCTCTCCTGACGGCAAGCTCTTTGCTTTCCTTCGCGAAGACCACGATTCCCCCACCTACGAATTGATCGTGGCTAACAGCGATGGTTCGCCCGATCGCACTCTCTTCAAAGATGTTCCTCTCGCCGGCAGCGAAGGCAATTACAGCCCCGCATGGTCCCCCGATGGCAAGACCATCGCAATCACCGTCCTTCAGATGGCTCAAGGCACCACAGCCGCGATCCTCACGGTGGACGTTGCTACGGGAAAAAAGCAGACCAAGACACTTTCGACCAATGCGGTTTTTCTCAATCCTGTCTGGATGCCCGACGGTTCTGGCCTGCTCGTGTCGGGATTCGGAGAGGGTGGCGTCCTGAACCCCCAGCTCGGTATCGTCAGCTATCCTGGCGGTGAGTTCCGGCGCTTGACCACCGACACGAACTCCTATCTTTTCCCGACTATCGCCGCCGATGGACATGCCATCGTCGCCAACCAAACTCAATCCAAGTATCAGCTCCAGGTCGCGACCGTCGCCCAGCCCGATGACGTTCACCCCATCACATTGTCCTCCAGCAGTTCCGTCTGGAATTGGGATTGGACCAGCGACGGCCGCATTGTCTTCGCTCAAATTCCGGACATTCGCATCGTCAAGCCCGAAGGTGGCGAAACTCTCGTTTACTCGGATGCTGCTCACGTTTCCGATCAGGTGATTTCCTGCGGCGAGGGAAGTCATTACTTCGTGATTCGTTCCGCCGGCCGCGCCGGCAAAGTTTCTTTCAATCTCTGGAGGATGAGCCCCACGGGAACGGACTTCAAACAACTTACGTTTGGCTCGGCCGAATCCAATCCCCTCTGCTCTCCAGACGGCAAATGGGTCTACTACGTGGACTACGGCGACAATCAATCGCTCAAGCGCGTCTCCATCGAAGGCGGCTCACCAGAAACAATCCTGGCCACCGCTCAAGGTGCGGCCGCTATCTCCCCGGACGGCAAGTCCATCGTCAGCCTCGAAGTCCGCGAGCTCGATCACAAGCTCGTCCTCAACCTCTATTCCATTGACGACAAAAAGGTCACCTACCATGACATTGACCCCCGCGCTTCCTGGCCGCTTGTCTTTGCTCCCGACGGCAAGTCCGTGGCCTATGCCGTTCGCGAAAAGGGCGTCGGCAACCTCTGGATGCAGCCGCTCGATGGCTCCGCGCCGCATCAGCTCACTCACTTCACTTCGGAAAGAATTGAAAAATTTCTCTTCTCCAAAGACGGCACAAAAATCGCCATGCAACGCGGCCACGTCGAATCCGACGCCGTCCTCCTCCGCGACACTACCCGCTAACACCACGGTAGGGCTCGCCTTTTGAGGCGGGCCGTTGGTTGCCCGCACCAGGCACACCCGTAACGCTCTAAAGAAACGCCAGCTAAGTTTTTCAGGAAAACAACAATCAGGGAGTCGACGGGCTCGGGCCAGAAGGACTCGGCTGCCCATTATTCTCGCGATTCGCCCGCGCAAAATACCCGCGCCGCGCCCGCACTTGATACCCCTTGTGCTCCGGCACTTCAATTCGAATCCTGTGGTACCGCCCATCCAGCACGTAATTCGTCGGCATGTACGCGATCGAATACTGATTCCTCAGCTCGTCACCAATGTCCTGGAAGGACTGGTCCAAATCATCCACGTGGTACGGAAAGAACGCCCGGCCGCCCGTTTCCTCCGCCAGGTCTTGTAGAATCTTGTCGCCTTCCGTCAGGTGGTTTTTCCGGTTGGCCAGTTTGTCAGGATCGGTCTGCGAAAGCTGGATCCACTGGGTGCTGGTGCTGATCGTATAAATCACCACGCTCGTCCGCTGCGCCATTTCAATCGCCTCGGCCCGCGTGTGCGTCGAAAGATTATCGTCACCGTCGCTGATCAAAATCATCACGCGACGCACGATGTCCGGCTGATCCCCTGGAGGACGCGGAGGATGGCTCAACTGGTTCTGGCAGGCATCATAAATCGCATCATATATCGCCGTCCCACCGCCCGCGCGCGTCTGCATGATCTGGTCGCGCAGCAGCCCCGCGTCGCTCGTGAACGCCTGCACCACTTGCGGCTCATCGTCGAAAGTCATCACGAACGCTTCATCCCTGCCGCGACGCAACACACTAAAAAGAAAATTGATTGAGGCATCCTGTTCGAACTTGATCCGGTCGCGGATGCTGTTCGAAGTGTCCACCAACATTCCGATACGCAGCGGCAAATCCGTCTGCTTGCTGAAATACCGAATCTCTTGCGGCGATTTCTCGTCGAATACCTGAAAATCTTGCTTGGTCAGATCGGGCACCAGCTTGTTCCGCCGGTTGAGCACCGTGAACAGCACGTCCACCAAGTTTACAACTTGCACGATCTTTTGCGGACTCTGCTGTGTCACCGCCGGCGCACCTTGCTGTGGCTTCTGCGCAGCCGGCGCGGCTTGTGTTGGAGGCGCTTGCGCCCGTGCCTGCTGCGCGCGGTCGCCGACTGCCGTCGCCAGCAAAACTGCTGCAACAAGAGTGGAAATTAGTCCTTTGGACATGTCCACTGATTATAGGTAGGGAGCCAGCGCAGCGTCAATTCGCTTCGAATCCTCTCCTGCTGCCTTCGCAAGCTTCTCAATAAACTCCTGCAACTCCGCCGGCAACGGCGCGCGCACTTCGATCCAAGCTCCGGTCCTCGGCTGCGCAAACCCCAATAGCGCCGCATGCAAAAAATTCCGTCCTAGCGGCGGCATCGTAACTTGCTCCCGCTCTCTCCCCGCACGACTCCCCGCACCGCCGTCAATTCGAATCTGCTCCGCCGCACCATAAAGCGTATCGCCCACTACTGGATGCTTGATCGCCGAAAAATGCACACGAATCTGATGCGTCCGCCCCGTATGCAGCTGCACTTCCACCAGCGTCGTTCCATCAACTTCCGCCAGCGTCCGCCAATCCGTCCGCGCTTCCCTCGCGTTACTCCGTTGCAAGCTCTCCCGCAGCGCGCTCCCCGGTTTCTCCCGGTAAGCTGTCATTCGCGTCCGCCGGTGTAAATCCCTTCCAATGGCCATCTCAATGCGCCCCTGCTTTTCTTTCAGCACTCCCTCGACAAGCGCAACATACGTCTTCTTCACGGTGCGCTGCCGAAACGCTTCGGAAACTCTCGCGTGCGCCACATCATTTTTCGCCACCAAAATAACGCCCGAAGTCTCCTTATCCAGCCGGTGCACAATCCCCGGCCGCAGCGCGTCTCCTCCGCGTGAAAGAGACTGCCCCAATCCAAGCAGCGCGTTCACCAGCGTCCCCCGCGAATTCCCCGCCCCCGCGTGCACCGTCATTCCCGCACGTTTGTTCACCACAATCACGTCGTCGTCTTCATAAAGAATCTCGAGCGGAATCGCCTCCGCTTCCGCGCGCATCGGCGGCCGCGCCTGCGCCTCCACCGAAATCCTTTCGCCCTCTCGCAAACGATGCGAACCCTTCGTCGGCTTTCCGCCAACCAGCACCAGCCCCGCCTCAATCAATTCTTGAATCCGCGTTCGGCTCAACTCAAGCAGATGCGCCGCCAAATAGCGGTCCAGCCGCTGCCCAGCGTCGCTCTCGTCAACCAACAGTTCGTGCGTGATAGGCAAGGCCACGGAAGGATTCTAGCAGCTTGCCCGCGTCGCGAACCAAAAGCGTCCGCGCGACAGCCACTCGCAAGATAGCCACACGGATTAACGCCGGTTTGCTGCTGAACTTGCCACCGAAGAAGTGGTTTCCTTGGAGCTGAAGAAGATATCGAGAATCAAAAGAATCGCGCCAATCGTAATCGCCGAATCCGCCACATTAAACGCCGGCCACCGGTAACTCCCAATCCACACTTCAAAAAAGTCCGTCACCGCCCCGTGAATAATCCTGTCCGTGACGTTTCCCGTAGCGCCGCCAAGCAGCAGCGCAAGCCCCGCGCACGCCATCGCTCCGCCTTGCCCCGCCACCAGCAACCAGGCGAGCGCGCAAATCACCACCAGCGCGCCTCCCGTCAATAAAATCCGCAGCCACGGCGAGTGCGAGTCCGCGAACATACTGAACGCGATCCCCGGATTGCGGCTGTGCACCAGATAAATAAAGTGCCGCACCACTTCGTGCCGCCACTTTTCATCCGTTTGCGTTTCAAACCACGCCTTCGTTGCGCGGTCCAAAATCACAATTCCCAGCGTGAGCCACAGCCACCGCAGTCGTGATGGCAATCTCATGTAAGCGACAGCTCCGTTCCTTCGATTTCCGCAAGCGCCTCACTGCATCGCTCGCAAACGCTAGGGTAGCGCGTATTCTCCCCCACACGCGTCGAGTAGTTCCAGCATCGTTCGCATTTCGTGCCCGCCGCCGTGATCACGCGCAACGCCAATCCTGGAAAAACCTCCGACCGGAAAGAATCCCCATGAAGCCCGCGCGTGCGAATCTCGCCGGTTGAATCAGCCCGGACTCCCACCTGTGACACAATCAGAAGTGCCGGAAGCCACTGCGCATATTTCTGTAGCGTACCCAGAAGCTGCGATTCCGCGGTCGAACTAAACAGTTCGAAGTTGACTTTGGCCTCGAGGCTCGAATTAATTCGCTTCGCAGTCCGCGCCGCTTCAAGCGCCTTCAACGCTTCGCCGCGAATTTTCGCAAGCAGCTCCCAATCGCGCGGCCGCCGACGCCGCTAGCCCCGTCTGGAAATCCCACACCTCCGGAAACCGTGCAATATGCACGCTATCCGCATCCCCTTCCACTTTCGGCAAATGCTTCCAGATCTCCTCACTCGTAAAAACTAAAATCGGCGCGGCCAGCCGCACAAGCGCGCTGGTAATCTTCCACACCGCCGTTTGCGCAGAACGCCTCGATCGGTTCCTCGCCGCCTTCGTGTACAGCCGGTCCTTCAACACATCAAAATAAAACGCGCTCAAATCCACAACGCAGTAATCATGAATCGCATGGTACACGCGGTGAAAATCATAAGCCGCATACCACTCGCGGCACTTCTTGACCAACTCACCGGTGCGCTCCAGCATCCACTGGTCAATCTCTTCGAGCTGTTCATTCGCAAGAGCATCGCGCCCTGCTTCAAAATCGAACAAATTCCCCAGCGCAAACCGAAACGTGTTTCGAATTTTCCGGTACGCTTCGCTGAGCTGCGTCATCATGCGCTCGCTCATTTTCACATCGGCCTGATACTCCTGCGAAGCTACCCACAATCGCAGTAGATCCGCGCCCCATTTCTCGCAAATATCACTGGGTAGAACGACGTTTCCAAGCGACTTGGACATGGGACGCCCGTGTTCATCAAGCGTCCACCCGTGCGTGACAACGCTGCGATACGGTGCATGCTCTCGCAGGCCGGTGGCAATCAGCAGCGAACTATGAAACCACCCGCGATATTGGTCCGGCCCCTCCAGATAAACATCCGCAGGCCACTCATCGCCTTTCAAAACCGCCAGATGCGACGACCCCGAATCAAACCACACGTCGAGAATGTCATTTTCTTTCCGCCACGCATTCGCTCCGCACGAGCATTTCGTCCCCGGCGGCAACAACTCTTCTGCCGCGTGTTTGTACCACGCGTCCGCTCCCTCCCGTTCGAACCACTTCACTACGTTCCGCAGCGCCGCAAAATCTTCAAGCCGCGCACCGCATCCCTCGCAGTAAAAAACTATGATCGGCACGCCCCAGAATCGCTGCCGCGACACGCACCAGTCCGGCCGCTTCTCGATCATTTCGTATATCCGCTCTTCTCCCCACGCCGGAATCCATTTCACTCCGTGAATTTCTTCCAAAGCTTCCGCGCGCAAAGTTTTTTCTTTTCCGTGCGCCGCTTGATCCATCTTGATGAACCACTGCTCCGTTGCCCGGAAAATCACCGGATTATGGCAACGCCAGCAATGCGGATAGCTGTGCGTATACGCACGCTGCCCTAGCAGCGCCCCGCGATCCTCCAGCAACTTCACAATGATCGGATTCGCCGCAAACACATTTTTCCCTTTGTATTCCGGCAATCCTTCGAGATACACGCCCTTATCGTCAATCGGCGCATAAATCTCCAGCCCATATTTCTGCCCGGAGACAAAATCGTCCGACCCATGTCCCGGCGCAGTGTGTACGATCCCGCTGCCCTGGTCCAGCGTCACATAGTCCGCAAGAATTCCCGGCACCTGCATCGGCAAAAACGGATGCTGGAATTTCGTGCCCTCAAATTCTCGCCCCTTCCAATTCGAACGCAGCCTCACTTCCTTAATCCCGCACTCCGCCTGCAGAGCCGCAACTCTTTCCGCTGCCAGCAGCAGCGCGCCCTTCTCCGTTTCCACGACCACATATTCGCAATCGGGATGAAAAGCCAACGCCCTGTTGTGGGGCAAAGTCCACGGCGTCGTCGTCCAAATCACCGCGCTGACATCACCAAGTCCACCAGCACTAGTCTTCCCGGCGCCCACCACTCCAAATTTCACCCAGACCGAAGGGCTCGTATGATCCTCATACTCAACCTCGGCCTCCGCCAAAGCTGTCGTATCGTAAATGCACCAATAAACCGGCTTCCGCCCCCGGTACACGTAACCCTTCTCCATGAAATCCAAAAACGCGCCCGCGATCGTGGACTCGTATTCATGGCTCATCGTCAAATACGGGTCATCCCATCGGCCCAGTACTCCCAAGCGCTTAAAGTCCCGCTTGTGCTGCTCCACGTACCGCACAGCGAACTCCCGGCAAAGCCTGCGAAATTCTGCCGGCGAAACTTTCCCTTTTCCGCCAAGCTCCTTTTCCACCTGCGTCTCGATCGGCAATCCATGGCAATCCCATCCAGGCACGTACGGCGCATAATGCCCCGCCATGCTCTTGGACTTGACGATCATGTCCTTCAAGATTTTGTTCAGCCCAGTCCCAAGATGAATGGTTCCCGTCGGGTACGGCGGCCCATCATGCAGGACAAAAAGCGGCTGTCCAGCGCGTGCCTGCAAAATCCGCTCGTAAAGATGCGCTTCCTCCCACGCTGCAAGCTGCTTCGGCTCGTTTTGTGGAAGCCCCGCCTTCATCGGAAAGTCGGTTTTTGGCAGGTTCAGGGTTTTCTTAAGTTCCAGCGGTTCAGCCATTTAGATGTGTGCCCGCAGCTTCGCTTGCGCAGATGCGAATCCCGTACCTTGGTTCAGGTAGCAAGCCAGAAACATCGGAAAGCGGTGTAATTGCGTATGTTACAATGATTGGTAGTCGGTGTCAGCGGCCGGGGTCGCGCAACCTTTCCCGGCTCGTTCGAATCTTATCGATTCAGGACACCCTACGCGGGCAATCTGCGTCTAAATCGGGGGGAGTTGGTGCCGGACCTAATCGTCAATCTCGTTCCGCCTGAACTAACAAAGCCCCGAGTGTCTGCTTTCGGCAATGAAGCGGTTCCAGTACCTGCGGCGGCGGTTCCCAAGTTTGGTGCACCGGCTCTCCTCATTCCGGATAATTTCTGGTCCAACCTCAAACAGTTCCTTACTGAGCGTCCCGTCAAAGTGCGAGAGCGCGCCGACGCGCCCTTCACCAAGACTGCCTTTGGCGCGGGAGTTTTTGACAATTTCAAAGACTTCTTCAGTTCGCGCCCGGTACCGAAAGGCCCTGTCAACAGCCGCCTGGCGGTTTCCTGGGGAACCAATTTCGGTGGGTTTGGCTCGCGCATCAAAGAGGCTTTCTTTCCGGCAAAGCTCCCGCCTGCGAACTTCACCAGCAAGCCTGTGAAAGTGAAGGACATTTGGACGAAGGACGAAAATTTCGGCTGGACCCAGGTGATCTCTTTTGCCATTCATGGCAGCGTTTTCGCGCTGGTCCTTCTGATTCCTTTGTTCTGGCATTTCTCGTCTCCCACACAAGCAAAGAATAAGACTTTGGACATGACCCCGATCGATCTATCCCCGTACACGGCGAAGTTGCCTGCGGGCGCAAAGAAAGCCGGCGGCGGCGGAGGCGCCAATGACCACACGCTGACTCCCGTAAACAAAGGCAAGCTCCCCAAGTTCCAGTGGACGCAATTTACGCCTCCACAGGTAAAGATTCAGAATCCGAATCCCAAGCTGGCGATGGATCCTTCTTTGCTTGGTCCGCCTGATCTTAAGGTGCCGAATCTTAATGCGGCAAACTTTGGCGACCCGCTGGCCAACGGCATCAGCGATTCTCTCGGCCATGGCAATGGCACCGGTATCGGCAGCGGCACCGGCGGCGGCCTGGGGCCGGGCGAAGGCGGCGGCACTGGCGGCGGTGCGTTCCGCGCCGGCGTCAACGGCGTTGGCGTGCCCGAGTGCATCTATTGCCCGCCCCCGCTGTATTCGGATGATGCGCGCAAAGCGAAATATCAGGGCACTGTGACGTTGATGGTGACCGTCACTCCCGACGGTCGCGCAACAAATATCTCAGTAGTCAAAGGCCCTGGCATGGGGCTCGAAGAAAAAGCCATCGAATCTGTGCGCACCTGGAAGTTCCGTCCAGCCACGGGGCCCAGCGGTAAGGTTGTGGCTGTGATTGTGCCGATCGAAGTCACGTTCCGGCTGTATTAATTTCATCTCTTCTGCACCATAAGACTTTTTCCAGTTCTCTCTTTTCTGATTGTTCCATTCTCTTCCTGCAAGGCAACCAATCTCTCTCTCAATACTTCTGAATAGCCGACTGGTGCCCGCCTCCAAATGTTGTCGGGCCGAATTGCGGGGCGGAGACGGAGGCCTGCGCATGCGCGATTTATTTCTGCGCTCTTGTTCCGGCAACGATTCGTCCTCACAATCTCACGCGGCAGATTCCTGGTTGAACCGGGTTCGAGAAAATCTGGGCCAGCTTCTAATCCCATCCCATCTCAAACCCTCTTCGGTAAACGGCGCGCCCATTCATCTCCTCAAATTCGACAAATCTCTCCGCCCTGCACGCGCCCAAGGCGCTTCGCTCCTCACTCACGCGGCCGTCTTCGCTGCGCTCGTCTTTCTGCTAACGAATGGACCAGGGACTCTCAGTCGCAAACCCTTCAAAGATTCGCCGACAGTGGATCGCCTTACTTTCCCCGCTCCCCTTTTCCGTACGCTCACGAACGCCAATCCCAACGGTGGCAAAGGCAGCGGCGGCGCCGAGAATCCGATTCCCACGACCAATGGAAATCCTCCCCCGCATTCCTTACTGGTGATCGTCAAGCCCACCATTCCTCAAAATCAAAATCACGTGCTCCCCGAGCCTCCAACAATATTCGATCCCAATGCAGCACCGGTTCTCACTCCCAACGAAAAAATCGGATTGCCCTGGATGCCAAAAGATACAAACTCAGGTGGCCCCGGCAAAGGCAAAACCATGGGTTTAACCGGCGGCCCCGATGTAGGTGACGGCGGAGACGGTCCGATGGGCGACGGCACTACGAACGGACAGTTCAGGCCTGGATTCATTCCTCCTGGATGCGCGTACTGCCCGTATCCTACCTACACCGACGACGCGCGCCACGGCAAAGTGCAAGGTTCGGTCACGCTGCAAGTCCTCGTTGGCGCGGATGGCCGTGCGCAAGACATTCGAATCGTCAAAGGCATCGGCTTCGGCCTCGACGAGCGCGCCATAGAAACCGTGCGCGGCTGGAAATTCACTCCCGCGCGCGACGGTTCGAAGCGAGCTGTACCCGCCTGGGTCACCATCGAAGCCGTATTTCGCCTGTTCTAACCTTTCTCTAGTTGGTGAGTGATTCAAGAAACACATGCGGCGCTTAGGCTGTCTGGGCTCTCGACAATCTGTTAGGATTCCGGCATGAGAAGAATAAACGCTATTTCGCTGGCCATTCTTGCCGGCCTGGTGTGCTTGGCGCACGCGGCGCTCGCACAAAATTCCGCGGGCACGCTGGAGATCACCGCGCGGATCACGCCGACGGCGGCGCGGCCGGAACCCGTGCGGCAATTTACGTTTTACATTTTGACCAAGAGCTATGCTGACATCGCCAAGGAAGTCGAAAAAGGAGACGTCATTCCTCCGCGCGACGAATTCATTGACGGGCTGACGGTTTCGAAGGAATTGAAGGCATGGCTGAAGGAGCACGACACGCTTGACCTCACAATCCCCGAGCTGGACAAAATGCTTTCGCCTGACGACATTATTCATACGCCGGAATTTTTGCTCGCCTACCAGCACTCGAACAGCGGCGGCGTAACCAACGGCATTCCGAAACCGAAATACAGAGAAGCGGACAAAACGGCTCACCCGGAAAAATACGACAAAGCCAAGCAGGACTACTACACTGCCCTCAAGAAGTTCATCCAGCAGAATCCGGGAACGGTTTCCGGAGTCGAGCTCGAACTCGATGCCGTGAACCCGCAGCGAAAGTGGGCGTTGCTCCAGAGCAATCACAAAAAACGCGTCGAGAAGATGGCGCCGGAAGTTGCCCAAACGAAATATCTCGCGGGCAAAGTGGATACCGACCTCGAAGGCCACGGCGTCATCCGAGGACTTGCGCCAGGCAATTACTGGATCAGCTCGCTGAATCTCGACGCAAACGCCGGCGACTCGCACGTGCGCTGGGATGTGCCGATCACACTGCAAGCCGGACAGACTTTCCGCGTGGAGCTCACCAATCTGAACGCCGCGGATACTCTGGCCGCGTCGGTACCATAGGGAGCGCTGGACGCCGCGGCCATGGGCACGCCTCTCCTCTGGCTGGTCTTCAATCTTTTCGTACTCGCCTCCATTGCATTGGATCTTGGCGTCTTCCACCGTCGTCCGCATAAAATAACAACGCGGGAAGCGATCACCTGGACGCTCGTCTGGGTTGGGCTGACCGCGGCGTTCGGGCTCGGCGTGATGCACTTTTCCGGTGAGCAGCGCGGCCTCGAATTCTTCACTGGTTATGTCATCGAAAAAGCCCTCAGCGTTGACAATCTTTTTCTGTTTCTGGTGATTTTCCGGGCATTTAGAGTAGATGAAAATGTCCAGCACCGTGTTTTGGAATGGGGCATTCTCGGTGCACTGGTGATGCGCGGCTTGATGATCGCAGCGGGAGCCGGACTGATTGAGCGGTTCAGCTGGGTGCTGTACGTGTTCGGCGCGTTTCTCGTGTACGCGGGATTGCACATGTTGTTCGCGAAGAAAAAGGAGATGCACCCCGAAGAGAATCGCATTTCGCGCTTCGCAAGCACTCATCTGCGAGTCACGAAGGAGTACAAGGGAACCAAATTCTTTGTGCGCGGTGACGGAAAACTTTTCGCCACGCCTTTGTTTGTCGTGCTGCTGATCGTGGAAATCACGGATATCACGCTGGCGGTGGATTCGATTCCCGCGATCTTTGGAATCACGCGCGATCCGTTCATCGTGTACACGTCCAATGTGTTCGCGATTCTGGGGTTGCGCGCCATGTACTTTCTGCTGGCCGGCGTGCTGGGACGGCTGCGGTACCTCACGGCGGGTCTTTCGTTCGTGCTGGCGTTCATCGGCGCGAAGATGATTGTTGAGCCGTGGGTGCACATCTCCGTGCAGACTTCGCTCTCCGTTGTGGCGGGGCTGTTGCTTGTGGCGCTTGCCGCTTCCCTGGTTGTTGGTCCAAAAACAAAACAATAAGACTCACAGGTAGCAAAAGCGACTTTGCCGAGATCGGGCGAAGCTTAGGGCGCCTGTTAGGCGCGGCCCAAGAACGAATAGGAAACAAGGAAATAGAAGACGCGGAGTCGCTGAGAATGCGCAGAAAGCGCCTGAAGCAATACAATTGGGCGCGTTGCGACTGGGTGCTGGAGAAATGGACCGTTCGCGCCTCGCCTTTTCGCAGTTAGCGGAGATTGGAACTCTTCCGTCCGGTTTCTCCGCGATTCATAAGCTGCCTTTCAAAATGATTTTTCGCTAGCATGCTCGTATTCTCTACACAGGGCTGGAACCGATGATGACTCAAATTTCTCCCATGTTGGCCGTCAACGACGGAAATGGTGCGATCGCCTTCTACAAGGCTGCCTTCGGCGCGGAGCTTCTGTGGCACCTGGGGGGCGGCGGGCAGGTCGTCGCTGGACTTGAGATTGGCGGCGCGAAGTTCTTCCTGGCGCACGAGTCGCCTCCTCACGGGACGCGTGGCCCAGCCTCTGTGGGTTTTACGACGGTGAGGATCGAACTCTTCGTGGACGACCCCATCGCAGTGCACAAGCAAGCTTTGGGCGCGGGAGCTGTTGAGCATAGTCCTGTGGAGGAGCACACGCATGGGACAATTGGACCGAACCCGATCAAGCGGATGCTCCAAGGCGCCCTGGTGGACCCGTTCGGTCATATGTGGCTGATCGGGAAGATACTTGAGTAACGTTCAAGCGCGAAATTGGTGGTATTGATTCGCGCCCCGTTGAGTCTGAAAGCGCGGCAGAAACAAACCGCTGACTAGACGGGCTTCATGTCTTTGCCACTAATTTGGAGATCGAAGCCGTTCGGATCCTTGACGTGAAAACTGTTGTCTGTGTCGGGTTGGGGATTGAGCCCGCGACGATCCAATTCAGCCTTGACGGCATTTTTGTCCCAGTTCTCGATGGTGTAGGCGATGTGATCTATGCGCGGCGGCATGCTGCCTTGAGGAGCGTTGCGGGGGATTACAAACGTATTTGTGTCGCCGAGGATTAGATAGCACTGGGTGCCTGTGTCACCGACGACCTTCATACCCAGCAAATCCGCGTAGAAGTCGCGCGTCTTCGCGTAGTCATTGACCTGGTACGAGATGTGGTTGACCGCGACAGCTTTGAAACCCTTGGAGCTTGCTGCTGACGCTGGTGTCGCGCCGGCTGACGCGGCTGCGACGATTGCGATGCTCTTGATCAGTTGGCGCCGCGTCATTTTCCCGTGATCAAAATCGTCGAGCAATTTGGCGATTACGTTTTCCATTTTAGTCCTCCAGAAAAGTGGCTGGGTGCGTCGGCCACCGAAATTGAACCACGCTTACTGCGTTCATCGGGCATTTGAACTCGCTCTATCGGTCCCTGACGACGTCTCGTCTCTTACGGTTGGCACTTAATTTCAATGCGAAGGCTGGGAGGACCGTTGGGAATATTGGCGGCGCTCTTCGGCTTCTCGACGACCTCAATGGCGTGCATGGGCTCCGGCTTCATCCACTGCACGCTCCAAGCGCCAGGATGAACCGGCTCCTCCCTGATGGGGCTGTCGCGAACAGTGCCATCCGGGCGATGATAACGAATATGTGGCGAACCGCCGCCAGTATCCCAATCCAGAAAGAAACTCGGCCAGCGGTGATGATGCATCGGTATGGTCGTGCCCGGAGGCGGCACCGTGACTTCGAGCACGCGAACTAATGCGTTTTCGAAAATGACCTTGTGCGTTTCGGGCGCGGCTTGGACGGCGTCGTAGCCGTCGGGAAAATCCGACTTGTCCTGCCCGTAGAGGTAAAAATGTCCGGCGCACAGCGCTGCAGAACTCACGGCCAAGACGGCGATGATTCCGCGTTTTCGAGAACGGAAGAGGCCTCTTGGTTTGTTCATGGCGCGAAGTATAAAGAGTTTTTGTTGAATGGGAAGAAGATTTCGTGAGCGCGGGGTTCATTTCACGCTCTGGCGCAGTGAGAAGCGGCCAGCGGCATTTTCTCATCCGTTTCATTGGGCCGCATTTCAGCTTTCCGGCGACTGGAAGTGCATTCTATTTATGACGCAAAGCGCCGAGTGCACCGACGCGGATGGCGCGGCGAGTTGGATATGGCAGGCGAGGAAAGTGACGGGGCCAGCGGGTACGCCAGCGCTAGAGTACGCCGGTCATAATAGAAAGTGCCTACCTTTTATTGCCTAGTTAATGACACGAAGCCGCAAAAGCTGTACAGTGGAGCACACTGGTGACAGGGAGGGCGCCGATCGTCTGGGGCCCGCACCGGGGTGGTTTCCATGAAGGCAGGTCGGTACGTCTCGGTCGCATTGTCGGTCTTATTCTGTGTGCTAGGTGCGCACCTGCTGCTCGATTCGATCCGGCATGCAGGACCGCACGCAGACGAATACGTTCTACTCGGAGCCACACTCACGGCTCTGGGGCTTGCTACGTCGTTGATCGCGTTCGAGCAGTTTAGGCGAGTCCGGGCGATGGCACGGCATATGAGACGCGGGTCGCATCTCTCGAGAGGGTCGAGAGCGGCCAGGACGGGACACCATTCTTAGGGGACGAATCGCGGAGAGAGCGTGTTCTTTCGTGAACGACATTTTCATTTTCTTTGACCGACATTTGTGGCGGGGCGATAGGCGCCGGCACTTTCTCACGGAACAAGTACGGCTAAAGACTGGTTGCTAAAGACTTGAAAATAGAAATAGAGTTGCCTCTCTAGCAGGTATTACGTGCCGAAACAAGTCTCGGCAGTTGAATCCATCTCGCCGGCGTTTGCCCGGACAAAGAAGATGTTGTTCCATCCGTTCCGTTTTGGATTGTGGGCGCGGCTTGCAGTGGTGTCGCTGGTTACGGGCGAAGTTGGAGGAGGGGGCGGCGGCAGCAGCTTCTGGAACTTCAATAGCGGTCAAGGCGGTGGCCAACGATGGAGTGCGGTGGCGCGTCTCTTCAGCGAATCGGGCTGGGAGCAAACCCAACCTTATATAGGGTGGCTGGCATTGTGCGTGGGATTGGCGCTGGCGCTGCTGCTCTTGTGGATTTACAGCGATTGCGTTTACCGGTTCATTCTTCTGGATTCGGTGCTGACCGGGCAATGCCGGTTGCGCGAGGGTTGGCGGCGCTGGAGGGAAGCAGGTCGGCGGTATTTATTGTGGGTCATCGCATTCGGATTCAGCGCGCTGGGGCTGATAGGGATCGTGGTGGGAGTGCCGCTACTGCTGGCATTTCGGGCGGGGTGGTTTGAAAAATCCGAGGACCACTTCGGCGCACTGCTGGGCGGCGGAATGTTGCTGGCGCTCGTGGTCATTGTGCTGATAGTGGTCTTGGCGACCATTGATTTGCTGGCGCGGGATTTTCTGGTGCCTGTGATGGCGCTGGAAAGTGTGGGGGCGATGGATGGATGGCGGCGGCTGGGTGCGATGCTGGGCGAGGAGAAGTTGGCTTACGCGGGCTACGTACTTGATGAAGATTGTGCTCGCCGTAGGGGGCGCAATTATTTTTACGATTATCAACATCATCGTGATTTTGGTGCCGTTGATCCCGCTCGTTGTGCTGGGCATCGCGGGATACTTCGTTGGCAAGGGCGCCGGGTTTACGTGGGATGTTTCAGCGGTTCTATTGATTGCTGGCGTTCGCGCTGCTGGCGATTGCCGGAATTTTGTACGTGATGGGATTTGTGTACGCGCCGGGTCTGGTCTTCTTTCAATCGTATGCGCTGGAATTTTTCGCGTCGCGGTACGAGGCCGCTGGCGAACAGGATGTTTCCATCGGCTCCGCCGGTGACGCCGCCGATTGCACCGCTAGCGCCTTTGGAGCCGTTGCTCCCGCCGGAACCATCGGGTGCCTAAGCGTGTTGAACAAATGGCGGGTTACCGCGAGTCGAGGATACATTCGAACATTAATCTTCCTCGAACATCAATTCGTCAATGTAGCACCACATCCAGGTTTCGCCGGGCTCGTGCGAGCGAACGATGGGATGTTTCGTGGCGTGGAAATGCTTGGTGGCGTGCTTGTTTTTGGAGGAGTCGCAGCAGCCAACGTGGCCGCAAGTGAGGCAGAGACGCAGGTGGACCCAGGTATCGCCCATTTTGAGGCACTCTTCGCAGCCTTTGGATTTTGGTTTTACATGTTTGATTTGATCGAGATGGGTGCAGACGTCGGCCACATGCTCCTCCTGGGGATTTCACCTCGCGGCTTGAATCGGAATGCGAACTTGAAAGCGGGTATCGCCGGGGACGGACTTCACGCTGATTTGGCCGCCGACGTTTTTGATGATGCGGCTGACGACGTCGAGACCGAGGCCCGTGCCTTCGCCGACGCCTTTGGTCGTGAAGAACGGGATCGAAGATGCGCGAGATGCGCATCGGGCGGAATGCCGGCACCGTTGTCAGCAATTTCCACGAGGACGAAATCGTTTTCGCGCGCAGTGTGTACGGTGAGCTTGCCATTGCCGTTCATGGCGTCGGCGGCGTTATCAATGAGATTGGTCCAGACTTGATTGAGTTCGCTGCCACTGGCCATGACTTTAGGAAGATTCGGAGCGTAATCGCGGACCGACGGTGATACCGCGCTTGAGCTTGTGATTCATGATGGTGAGAGTGGTCTCGAGGCCGCGCTCGATGTCCACTTCCTGCATGGGGCCTTGATCCATGTAGGAATACTCTTTGATGGCTTTGATGAGATCGGAGATACGGGCGGAGGCGTGCTCGAGTTCCTCGGCGATGCGTTCCATTTCCAGAAGAGTGGCGAAGCGCGTGAGTTCGGGGCCGAGAGAGGCTCCCGCGGCAGTGGCGAACGTTGCGAGATGAGCATCGGTGACGTCGGCTTCCGCGAGCGATGGAGCGAGCTTCCAAGCATCGGCGACGTTGTGCGATTCGAGCCAAGCTTGAATCGCTTCTTCGCGCTCGACGCGGGCGAATTCATCCTTGAACTGGGCGGGTTTCAGCGTGGAGCGAATTTCCTCTTCGCGCTCGGCCAAGAGTCCGCAATCCTCGGGGCCGATATCCGTACGTGCGAGCGGCTTCGCGTAGACGGGCCAAGCAATCGCGCAATGCCGAAGCGGAACGGCGAGCAGCAGCGGAAGGATTGTTGAGCTCGTGGGCGAGGCCTGCGGAAAGTTTGCCGAGCGCGGCTAACTTCTCGTGCTGCTGCTCCGTGCGAGTGACACTGCGAACGCGGTCGGTGAGCAACCCGACAAGGCGGCGGACAAGTTCCGGCGAGCCTTTGAAACATTGCCGGGAATTCGGTTGACAGGAAAAGCGAGGAAATGGCAAGGGAGAACCGCGCGGCCGGTGACGGTGAATCACCTTGAGGCGCGAGAAAGGCAGCATGCCGGTGACGTCGCCGGTGCTGGTCGTGAATACTGGTCCGTCGGGACTGCCGTGCTCTGCTCCTGGCGCGCATCTGGCCTTCGAGCATAATCATCATGAAATCGGCAGGACGCGCCTTCCCGCATGATGATTTCGCCGGGAGCCGGCGCGATGTTCCTGGCATTGAGAAATGAACCAACGAAGCTCTTCGCGAGGCTGGTCCTCGAAGACAGGACCCTGCGCAGCTTCGCGAGGAGTTGCTCCGGCGTGGACGATGGCCAGGATCTCGGTCATGCGCGACCTGCTCTCCTGGTGGCGGGGCTCATTGTACCTTGGCCAGATATTGATGCATGAATTGGACGACGACCGCGCCTTCGCCGACGCCGGAGGCGACGCGCTTGACGGAGCCATGGCGGACATCGCCGACAACAAAGATGCCCGGAACATTGGTTTCGAGCAAGCCGGGATCGCGATCGAGCGTCCAGGATGCGGGACGCTTGCCGTCGCGGAGGAGATCCGGGCCGGAAAGGATGAAGCCGCGATCGTCGCGCTCGATGAGATTGCCGAGCCATTCGGTGCGGGGCTGCGCGCCGATGAAAATGAAGAGGCTGGAGGCAGGGAGCTGCTCGCGGTTTCCGGTGGTCTCGCACAGGACGGTGATGCCAGTGAGGCGAGTTTCGCCCTGGACTTCGACGACGCTGGTCTGAGTCCAGACTTCGATATTGGGGGTTTTTTCGATTTGCTCGATGAGGTAATGCGACATGGTGCTGGCGAGCGAAGTGCCGCGAACGAGCATGACGACTTTCTCGGCGTAACTTGGAAAAGTGCATGGCGGCCTGGCCGGCAGAATTGGCGCCGCCGATGATGAAAACGGTTTCTCCGCGGCAGGCAATGGCTTCCGAAGTGCCACCGCCGTAGTAGACGCCGGCGCCCTGCAGACGGTCAATGCCGGGCACATCGAGAGTGCGCCACTGAACACCCATGGCGAGGAGCAAGGCGTTGCAGGAAATTTCGGCGCCGTCGGCGAGCTTGATGAAGCGATAGGGACCGTCCACGCGGAGGCCGACGACATCTTGAGGCGAAAGAATTTCGACGCCGAAGCGGCGGGCTTGCGCGACGGCGCGGCGGCCAAGTCGGCGCCGATAGTCCGGCCGGAAAGCCGAGATAGTTTTCGATGCGGGAGCTAAGGCCAGCCTGGCCGCCGGGGGCTTCGCGCTCGATCATGACGGTGCGGAGGCCTTCCGAAGCGCCGTAGACGGCGGCGGCGAGACCGGCGGGACCTCCGCCGACGATGGCGAGGTCGTAGAAATTTGTTTGGGCGTGCGTTCGGAGGCCGACTTTGTCTGCGACGGCGGGAAGAGGCGGTTCGGCGAGCCGGGTGCCATCAGGGAATACAACCGAGAGGAAGCGTTTCTGCCTCGGGACCGAGGGAGGTGATAAGAGTGCGAACTTCCGGATCGGTTTGAGCGAGCTCGACGTCAATCCATTGATAGGGCACCTGGTTGCGCGCTAAAAAATCGCGAAGTTCGTAGGAACGGTTAGACCACCGAGTGCCGAGAACGCGAATGCCTTCGTAAAGCGGGCGAAAGGTGGAGTTCCAGTCGGAGAGCAGGTCGTCAATGGCGGGGAAGAGTTTTTCTTCCGGCGGGTCCCAGGGCTTCATCAGGTAGTAGTGAATACGAGCTTCGTTGATGGCATCGATGGCGGCGGTGGTATCGGCGTATGCGGTGAGCAGAGCGCGCTTGGCCTGGGGATGGATTTCCATGGCTTCGGAGAGGAAGCCGACGCCGTTCATTTGGGGCATGCGCTGGTCGGCGAGGAGCAGAGCGACGGGATTGTTGCGGGCTTTGAGTTCGCGCAAGGTGGAAAGGGCGGCGCTGCCAGAGCTGGCGCGCATGACGCGATAACGGTCGGAATAGTGGCTGCGAAGGTCGCGCTCGATGGCACGAAGAACCTCCGGATCGTCATCCACGGTGAAGAGGACAGGTTTCGGCATATCCCTCAGATGATTCGAAGATGCGATTTCGTTGCAACTTTCGCACAGACTCAGAACGGCGGCTGAATCTGGGCCGATGCTCAAGCTACAATTCTCGAGGCACTATGTCCAGTCAGTTGGCAAACGCGATAGCGGGGCTTTGCGCGGGAGATCCCTCTGCGCGCAATGGGGCGGCTGTGGAGATTTACGCAGCGGGGCGGACGCCCGCGGAACGCGCGGCTGAGGCTTGGTGGAGCGACGTGGAACTATCAGGATTGCTACGAGGGCCGACGCCTGAGGTGACAGTGGGGCTGGCGGTGCAGCGGGAGACGTTCGCGAAGATTCGAGCGGCGAATGGCGTGTCGCGTTTGGCGGATGTTCCGTCGGATCAGGATGCGGAAGAGTTTGAGTTGCACTTTTCCGAGGGAGCTTCTTTGGATATTTTGACGTCGAGAGCGCCGGGGGGCGATGGGGCGATTGCGCGATACTTGGGGAAATTTGGAGAGGGCGTGCAGCAGGTGGAGTTTCGGTGTTTGAACGTGAACCGGGCGACAGAGATCTTGAAAGAAAAATTTGGAGTTGTTGCGGTTTATCCGGAGACGCGAGCGGGAGCGGATAAGACAAGGGTGAATTTTTTTCTGGTGCCAGTGCCGGGCGGCGGGAGAGTTTTGATCGAGCTGTACGAAGCAGTGGACAAACACGACAAATAATGATTCAGGCGCCTTTGGCGATTTCGCTCCACGCGCGGAGAAGTTCTCCTACTGTCCAGGCTTGGGCGATGCAGCCGCGGGGAGAGTGGGGCGGGTCGCCGTCGAAAGATTTCGGCCAGAGTGCCGAGGCCGTAGGCGCCGATGCTGCTCCCGAGTGGCTCGAGATAACGGAGAGCCGCCGAGCGATCGCCGTAAACGCGGAAATGCGCCAGCGCGAACGGGCCGAGCAGCCAGCCCCAAACTGTGCCTTGATGATAGGCGGCGTCGCGAGCGCGTTGATCTCCGCCGTAGTGGCCCTGGTAGCCGGTCCTCGCCGGACGCGAGGCTGCGCAGGCCGTACGAAGTGAGCAGGCGCTGCGCGCAGATGTCGACAACGGATTTTTGCTGGTCGTTGCGCAGCGGACTGACGGGCAGAGAGACGGCGAGGATTTGATTTGGACGAAGCGCAGGCGTCCTTTCCGCCGACCTTGGCTAAACCGGGAACATCGATCACATCGAAGCAGCAGTTTCGTTCCGCATTCCAGAATTTTTGGAAACTGTTTTTCGCTTGCGCCGAGAGACGTTCGTAGTTGTCGGCTGGTTTGTTTAAGAGGCGCGCAAACTCGCGCCATTGTTTCGAGCGCGTTGATCCATAGTGCGTTAATCTCGACTGGCTTGCCGGTGCGCGGCGTGACGACCCAGTCGCCGACTTTGGCGTCCATCCAGGTGAGTTGAACGCCGGGGCCGCCTGCGTAGAGAAGACCATCCGTCGCGATCGACATGAATGTTGTAGCGCGTGCCGGCGACGTGTGCGTCAATCATGGCGGCCAGAACCGGAAATAGATTTCGCAAGCGTTGCCGTGTCCTGTGTGGCTGCAAAATATTGGCGGACGGCTTCGAAATACCAGAGCGCGGCGTCCACGCGTGTTGTATTCGGGTTTGCCGCCGGCATCGGGGAAATTGTTGGGGAGCATGCCGCCGTCAACGTAGCGCGCGAAAGGCGAGAAGAATCTGCCGCGCAACATCGGAGCGGCCAGTGGCGAGCGTAAGTCCGGGCAGCGCAATCATCGGTGTCGCGGCCCCAATCGCCGAACCAGTGATAGCCGGCGATGATGCTGCGGCCGTCCGGCTCCTCGGGGAGGCTGCGCTTGACGATGAATTGATCGGCGGCGAGAACGAGTTGGCACAGCCATGAGGGAGCGTTCGCGGCGGATTTTTCGTTTTGCGCCTGCCAGGACTTGGAGCAATGTCAGCTTCGTGATTGGCGCGTTCGGCGCGTGAGGCTTCGCCATCGAGCGAGGTAGTTGCCTCGGTGGTCGCGACGAACGTGATACTCTCGCCGGCTTCAATTTGGCGCGAAAGAGCGCGGCGAAGAGATGATCTTCGTGGTCGTCGAGGCCGCGTTCTGTTTCCATCGGCAGATAACAATCGCGATACCACTCATGATGCGGCTCGCAGGAGGCTTGGGCACTTTTCAGATAAAAAGGTGTGGCACCGTCGAACGGAAGCATCATCACGCCAAATTCGACCAGAGCGATTTTCATGTGCCAATCGCCGGCGTGGGTTAGAGAATGAAAATCGCGGTAATTGACGAGGGCTTTCAGGTCCATTTCGACTGGGCCGCTTGCGCGCACGAGAGTGTAGTGAATGAACGTAGTGTTTTCGCCCTGGACCATCCACATGCGTTTCTCGAGCAAAGCATCGGCGAGCGCGTAAGTCCAAACGGGAATTGTGCCTTCGAGACGAAAACTTTCGAGATAGAGAAAGCCCTGGGGATCAACGGCGCCGCTCGCCCAGCGATGCGTTGCGAGCGCATAAGCGGCGCCTGCGTAGTGAACGATTTCATCGAGCGCCGCGACGAGGTGCGTGCGACCGAGCGGCGGCTGGAGCGCGGCGATGAGCAAGCCGTGATAGCGGCGCGTCATGCCGCCGGCGATGGTTCCCGAAGCGAAGCCGCCGATGCCGTTGGTGACGAGCCACTCGCGCGCTTCGGCCGCGGGAAGATTGCCGCAAATTTCGCGCCGAAATTGAACTTGCGAGGGAGCTTCAATCGGAAGCTCAGGTTGTTGAGGCGCCACGGCTCTCCTTTTTTTCGGGGATGCCTTTGCCAGGGTTGCCGCTCAATGCTTACCGGGCTTGAGCCACTTTGTCATCAGGAAACGAGAGTGATCGTCGTAACCCGCGCGGCGATAAAGCTCCGCGGCTGGCTCATTGCCTTGATCCACCTCGAGATGGATGGCGTTCACTCCCAGCTCGCGGGCGCGCACTTCGACAAATTGCATGGCGCGGCGGCCAATTCCCTTCCGGCGATATTCTGGCTCGATGTAAAGCTCATCAATAAAGGAATCGCACCCATGATATTCGAAACTATAGCCAAAGGTGAGAACGATGTAGCCGACGGGAGTTTCCCATCAAAGAAAATCCACGCCTGGCCGAGATCTGGACTTGCAAGGAACTTGCGCAACACTTCGCGGACGGCCTGTTCATCGAAAAAATAGGCCCCCGGTTCCTGCTCGGCCAGATTGCGCATCATGCGGAGCAGAGCTTGCTCGTCTCCCATGGCAGCGGGCCGAAAAACAACACCGGACACTTTATTCTCCGCTCTGCTCGATCAATTTGGCGACGAGGCCGGTCCATCCGGTCTGATGGCTCGCGCCGATTCCGGCGCCGTTATCGCCATGAAAATATTCATGGAAGAGAATCAGATCCTTCCAGTGAGGATCGGTCTGGAAAAGTTCAACGCCGCCAGTAACAGGACGGCGGCCATCCTTACCGCGAACGAAAAGATGCACGAGGCGGCGTGAAATCTCGGCGGCCACCTCCCAGAGATCCGATTCGTTGCCGCTGCGCGCCGGAGATTCAACCTTGAAGTCCTCTCCGTAGTAGTGGTGAAACTTCTGCAGTGATTCGACGAGAAGATAGTTCAGAGGAAACCACACGGGGCCGCGCCAGTTGGAATTGCCGCCAAAAAGGCCGCTCGTGGATTCGGCGGGCTCATAATCAACGCGGCTAATGTGATCATTCACCTGAACTTCGTAGGGATGATCCTTGTGATAGCGGGAAAGCGAACGCACGCCGTAAGGAGACAAGAATTCGGTTTCATCGAGCATGCGGTTGAGAATGCGTTTCAGTTGCTTCCGATTGGCCAGCGAAAGTAGGCGGCGAACACCGCGCGCGGAACGCTGCGTCATTTCGATGTGTTCGGGGACGTCGGCGTGATTGTCAATAAACCACTGCATTCGGCGCTTGAAGCCGGGCAAGCGGTCAACGATCTCCGGCTCGAGAGTTTCAACGGCGAAGAGCGGAATCAGGCCGACCATGGAGCGAATCTTCAGGAAGTGGTCGTCGCCGTTCGGGAGATGGAGGACGTCGTAATAGAAGCCGTCTTCGTTGTCCCAGAGGGAGATGCCTTCGGTGCCCATGTCGTTCATCGCGTGTGCGATGTTGACAAAGTGTTCGAAGAATTTGCTCGCGACATCCTCATAGGCGGGATCTTCCTTGGCGAGTTCGAGAGCGATGGCGAGCATATTAAGGCAGTACATGCCCATCCAACTCGTGCCGTCGGATTGTTCGAGATGGCCGCCGGTGGGTAGCGGCGCGGAGCGGTCGAATACTCCAATGTTGTCGAGGCCGAGAAATCCGCCCTGGAAGATGTTCATGCCGTCGGGGTCTTTTCGATTAACCCACCACGTGAAGTTGAGAAGCAGTTTATGAAAAACTTTTTCGAGGAAGCCGCGGTCGGCCACGCCGCGGACGCGCCGCTCGATTTTGTAAACACGCCAGGCGGCCCAGGCGTGGACGGGAGGATTGACGTCACCAAAAGCCCACTCGTAGGCGGGCAGTTGTCCATTCGGATGCATGTACCACTCGCGGAGTAGAAGGATGAGCTGCTCTTTCGCGAAGTCCGGATCCACGAGAGCAAGAGAGATACAGTGGAAACCCAGGTCCCACGCCGCATACCACGGATACTCCCATTTGTCCGGCATGGAGATGACGTCGTCGTTATAAAGATGCGTCCATTCCTTGTTACGTCCCTTCAAACGTTCGGGGGGCGGAGTGGGCCCGGCGGGATCGCCCTCGAGCCAGGTGCGAACGTCGTAGTGATAAAACTGTTTCGACCAGAGCATTCCGCCGAACGCCTGGCGCATGACGTTTTTTGCGTCATCGGATAATTCCGTGGAGACGCGCGAGGCGTAGAATTCATCTGCCTCTTTCTGGCGGAGGGAATACAAGCTGTCGAAGCCGGCGCCAAAATCATTTGTAGGCGGAACGCCCTCGGCGCGCTCGGCATGACCGGGCGAGGTGATAGTGCCGACGATACCCAGACCTCGGTCCATTGTGGCAAGAGGCTCCATGTCGGTCAGTCGCAGTTTGAGTGTTTCAACCTGGCCAGGGCCGAGTTGCATCTGATAGTACGCGGCCATTTTCGTCCCTGTCTGCTGAGGATTCACCGCGGACTTGTTGCTGCGAATCACATACTCGTGGAAAGCATCTTTCACGTAGGGTGAGCGATTTTTGCTGTTGAACAGCCGCGCATAATTGGTTTCGTTTTCCGTGAACAGCAGTTCGGGTTGGCCTGCGCATAAAAGCCATCGCTTTCCATACTGCCAATGTTGAAGTTCGGCGCAAACACTGTCGGGGACGCTGGTAGCTCGTTGCACGCTGGGCCTGCGCAAATCCTTGCCCCAGGACCAAGTGTTGCGGAACCACAAGGAAGGGAGAAGATGGAGCATGGCTGCTTCGGGACCGCGATTGAAGGCAGTGATTTTGATGAGAATATCCTCGACGTCGGCCTTGGCATATTCGATGAAGACATCGAAATAGCGGTTTTCGGCAAAGACACCGGTGTCGAGAAGCTCGAATTCAGGCTCTTCGCGGCCGCGGCTGCGATTTTCCTCCACGAGGCGCGCGTAGGGAAACTCAGCGTGCGGATACTTGTAAAGCATGCGCATGTAGCTGTGCGTGGGCGTCGAGTCCTGATAGAAGTAATACTCCTTGACGTCCTCGCCATGATTGCCTTCGTTGCCGGTAAGGCCAAAGAGTCTTTCCTTGAGAATGGGGTCGCGGCCGTTCCATAACGCGAGTCCGAAGCAGATCATCTGGTGGCGGTCGGAGATGCCGCCGATGCCGTCCTCGCCCCAGCGATAGGCGCGCGAACGCGCATGTTCGTGGGGGAAAAATTCCCAAGCCGTGCCTCCCGCACTGTAATCTTCGCGCACCGTGCCCCACTGGCGCTCAGAGAGATACGGTCCCCATCGCTTCCAGTATTTCTTGCGTGCGCGATCTTGTTCGAGCCGTTGGTCTTCCTTGGATTGGACTCTTGCCATGTTATCGGGCCCCTCTAGAGGCGCGGTCAAATTATGGTCGCATCATTCGCGAAGTTCAGCGGCAGTCGGTGTGGCAGGCGTGCCCCTTCGGACACGCCCCAAGGGTCGAGACAGATACCCAAAAGGTGGGATGCGCAAGCCAAATGCCAGGTCGCAAAGAAATTGCGAAAACATTTCGGCACCATGCTGGCGCTCGGAATATTTTTCGCGCGGAAGGCCTCTCTCCGCCCCTGAAACCTCAGATGGATTGAATCAATTGATTCCGATGTACCCTAAAGCTAGGCAAGAGCGTACGTTTATTGAGTGAGCTTCTAGGAGATTCAGCACATGTCCGAGTCCGAAACGTTTGTTCACATGGCGACGAGTCGACGGCCACCGAGGATTCTATTTGCAGCTGCGGCCGTGTTGCTCGGCATTGCCATTTCGGTGAACCATGCGCAGGCACAGGACCGTCCGGCGAACGAATTGCGCCGGATGGATGAATCGGTCGGGGAATTGATCCGGACCGTGTCTCCGAGCGTGGTGCAGATTCTGGTGGCCGGCTACGGCACCCTCGAGGAAGGCGAGCACGGGAACACGGGCGTGGTCATTGGCCGGCAGAGGGCGATCGGTTCGGGATTCATCATTGATCCGAGCGGGTACATCATTACGAACGCGCATGTACTGAAAGGGGCGCAGCGGGTGCAAGTGGTGCTGTCTAGCATCAATTCGGACGATTCTCTGGATTCGATGCTCTCTTCGAAAACGAATCTCGTCCCGGCGCGCGTCATTGGCGTTACTACCGAAATCGATCTCGCGCTGCTCAAAGTGGATGTTCCTGGTCTCCGCGCGCTGAAGCTTGCGAACTATCGAAATCTTCGGCAAGGCGAATCGGTGTTTGCTTTCGGAAGCCCGGAGGGTTTGCGGAATTCGGTAACGCACGGAATCATTTCCACTGTCGCGCGGCAGACCGATCCTGACGCTTCGATGGTTTATATCCAAACCGATGCGCCCATCAACCCTGGCAATTCCGGCGGCCCGTTAGTGGATGTGAACGGCGATGTCGTCGGCGTGAATACATTCATATTTTCGCAGTCCGGCGGAAATGAGGGGCTGGGCTTCGCCATTCCCTGCGGCGTTGTAAACATCGCTTACCTGCAGTTGCGCAAATTCGGACACCTGCACCGGCCGGAAATTGGAATCAGCGTTCAGACGATTACGCCGACGCTGGCCGACGGGTTGAAGCTGCCGCGCAAGTTCGGCGTCGTGATCTCCGACGTTTTGCCGGGAGGGCCTTCGGAAGCCGCGGGTTTGCGTATTGGAGACGTGCTACTGGCAATCGACGGCAAAGCAGCGGGCAGCGTCCCGTACGTGTCTTTTCATCTGATGTCCCGCGAGAGCGGAGACAAAGTGCATCTCGACGTGCTGCGGCAGAACCTCCGGCTGAGCTTCGATGTGCCGTTGATGGAGCCGCCCAAGGATATGGACCAGATCGCAGCGTTGGCCGACCCGGAGAAAAATCTCGTCCCAACACTGGGGATTTTGGCCATTGAAATTGACAAGAATGTTGCGGCGATGGCGCCGGACCTGCGCGATCCCTTCGGCATCATTGTGGCCGCGCGTGCGGCGGGAGCCACGGCAGAAGTGCCGCTGGCGACCGGCGACGTGATTCGCACGCTGAACGGCGAGCCTATGACCACGCTGGACCGTTTACGAAATGCACTGAAGGCTTTGCCGCCGGGCGCCGCGGTGGCATTGCAGATTCAGCGCGATCAGAAACTGATGTACGTGGCGTTTACGCTGGACTGAGCCTGGCGTGGCATGTGCAGCGCTTCTCTGCGTTACGCTAGGCCGAGTTGCTTGCATACTTCCGCGACAATCTCGTCTGGAGCGTGGGCAGCGTCTGCGATGATGGCGTTCTTCGGCTCTTCGAGAGTCGCGAACTGGCTGGCGAGCAAATCCTGCTTGGCGAAATGCCCCTTTCGCGCGAGCACTCTTTGCGAAAACAAATCGTAGCTCCCCTTCAAATATACAAATCTTACTTTCGCACCAGCGCGCAGCTCATCCCGATAACTTTGCTTCAGCGCCGAGCAAGTTAGAACGGCATTGCGGGCTTCCCCATCCCATTGGACGATTTTGTCGTGGAGTGCTTTCAACCACGGCATGCGATCTTCATCGGTCAGAGGAATGCCGTGGCTCATTTTCTCGACGTTCGCAGGCGGATGAAAATCGTCGGCGTCCGCGAACTCCCATCCCAGGCGCTTCGCAAGCAAGCTGCCGATGGTGGTCTTGCCAGAGCCCGTCGTGCCCATAACGATCACGATCATGGCAGCCTCATGCGAGGGGAAATGGCGTCATTGGCGCAAAAAATTTGGCTGGGAGACCTGGACTCGAACCAGGATAGCCAGATCCAGAGTCTGGAGTCCTACCAATTGGACGATCTCCCAGCCGTTGGGAGGAAAAAAACGAACCGCAGCAGGTTCCCGATGATCGGGACAGCCACGATTCATCTCATCTAATTTAATCGGGATTCGCTGGGGCGTCAACCGCGCGCGGAGGTCGCTGGTGCGGAATCCCCCGCGCGCGACACCTTTGCGGGCACCATCTGGCCTTTCTGCATAATGTATTGTTCGCCGCCCCAAGTGATGCGGTTGGAGACAAAGCTTGCGACCCAGACTGCCGAATAGAGGGCGTCGCGCAGCGGCACGAGCCAGAGTTTGCGGCGGAGAACGTCGTCGCCGACTCCCCAGACTCCGACTGTCCAAGCCATGACGTGCCGCAACACCACATAGGCAAGCAAGTACGCGGCGGCGATCCACTTCGTTGGCGCTACCATCACCGCCAACAGAGCCCACGGAAGCCCAAGCGTGAAGATCAGCCCCAAATAAGAAAGCGGTCGGCAGAGGCGGACAGTCCGCGCCCATCGAAGCTGGTGGTTCCAGAAACTTTTGGCGGTTTGCGCGGGATACATGGTCCAAACAGTCTCTCGCGAAAGGAGGACGCGTCCGCCGGCTTCGGCGATGCGCAGCCCGAGTTCGTAGTCGTCCGCGAGCATGCCCGCAATGGACTCAAAGCCGCCCATTTTGGATAGCCAGCGCTTGGTGGTCACTATGGAAGCGCCGAGAGCAAAATTCATGCCTTCGGTCCACTCGGCCATCAGCACGCCCGCGAAAAAATCGCTGGATGCGCCAATAGCTTCGAGCTCCGCGCCAAGATTTTTCTCGGCAATGCCGCGATAGAAAGAGGTGACCGCGCCAGTGCCTTCGTCCACAAATGGAGCAACTACTTCGCGCAAGTAGTTGGGGCCTACCCGCACATCGCCATCCGTAAGCACCAGGATTTCGTATTGTGCTTCGCGGGAGAGACGCGCGAGCTTATTGACCTTGCGATTGGCGCCGAGCTTTTCCGCGCCAATGAGCAATCGTATCTGACGCGCGGGAAATTCGGCGATCAGGCGATGAATGAGCGGAACAGCTAGGTCCGCGCCCTCGTTCACGGCAAAAAGAATTTCGTACTCAGGGTAGTCCTGTCGGCAGAAGCTCGCATAATTTTCGTAAGAAGCAAAATCCGTGCCGCGTACGGGTTTGAGCAGGCTCACAGGAGGAGTGTAGTTTCGCAGCTTGCGCTTGCGCTCGCGGCGGAAAAAACGCCAGGCCGCAAAAGTGGCCGCGATGTAGTAGGCGAGTGGCGCTGCCGCCAGAAGGAGCACCGCATCGCGCCATCCTGAATGAAAAATCGTCACGCCGAAGTTCCTCTTCCTCTCGCTGGGAGTTCCCGGATAGATCGGTTGAACGCTGCTTCACTAGCTTGCCACAAAGCAATAGCCTGCGGCATTTCCCATCCGTGAATTGGCGCAGAAAACGAACGGTGAGGGAGCGGTTCTGAATGTCCCTCGACACCACAATCAGCTTGCTGTTGAATACGGAAACAGAACGAGCTCGAAGCCTGGCCGGCCCACGGCTTTCTAGTGCGCCCCTCCGCTGCTCACTTCGGGGATTAGCAAGCCCTTCCTGACGCGATAGACAGAGCCGCGCCACACGATCTTGTTGGAGAAGAACCCTCCGACCCAAACCACGAAACTGATCGCGTCGTGCAATGGAACCAGCAACAATTTTCGTCCTTTCGGAGAATCGCCGAGGCCCCATACAGCCGTCGTCCAGACTACTCCAAGACGCAGAACCAAATAGGCCGCGGCGTAAGCAATGGCGATGCTGCTCCATCCGGCAGCCGTTGCCACTGCGCTGGCAAGAAGAGTCCACGGCAGCCCATGCGTGAGTAACATCCAGACATATCCAACTGGACGCACGTTCCGAAGGCCGATGGACCATCGCAGTTCGTGTTTCAGGAATTCACCGAAGCTTTCGTCCGGAAGAACCATGCTTACAGGCGTTCGCATTAACTCGACCCGGTAGCCCAACTCCGAGATGCGGTTACCCAACTCAAAATCGTCGGAGTGATGATTTACCATCGACTCGAACCCGCCGATTTCTGAAAGAACCTTCTTAGTGGTCGCCATCGTCCAGCCAAAGGCAAACCGCATGTTGCCTTCCAACTTGCGTGCAACCAAAGCTCCCGGCGCCGAGTCCGTGTACATTCCCAGGTCATCCAATGCGGAAACGAGACCCCTTTCCGATATGCCGCGGTAAAACGCAGTAACCACTCCCACTCGCGGATCCGAGAAAGGCGCGACCACATTGCGGAGATAGTCAGATTCAACGCGCACGTCACTATCGCTCATGACGATCAGCTCATGCTTGGCTTCCTGAATCAACTGGCAGAGGTTATTGACTTTGTTGTTCGCACCTAGGTTTGCTACGGCGGTAACGAGCCGGATGGAGCACTTGGGGAAAGACTGTTGAAGTTTCTGGATGACTGGGATTACGGGATCATCCCGGTCGGTAACGGCGAAGACTATTTCATATTCCGGATAATCCAAACAGCAAAAGCTGGCGAAATTATCGTAGGCCTCCCGGTCCACGTTGCGTACAGGTTTGACGATGCTCACCAGAGGCGTGAAGGAAGGATTGACAGGTGGGAGTCTGCGAACCCCCCGGAAATAATCGAGCACGCAGTAAAAAGACAATAGATAGTAGGCCAAGGGAGCCAAGGCCAAAATGAGAATAGCAGAAACGAACAATGGAAGACACGGACTGCCTCGTCGAGCAATCTGCTTAAACTCTATTGGTCAAATCCCGGGACTCCGTCACGAATCGCAGGAATTATCGAAACCGTGAGAGGTGCGCTTTTGTTCGAAAACTACGCCATAGGACCTGGACGCACGGTTACTGCACGGTGGCTTGATTATACTGATGCTTGGCGCAAGCGGAAGGATGTTTTGCGCAGATGGGGATGGTCCGATACCTGGCAACACTTTGCGGAATCGACGACCCTGGGCAGGTCAGCGTTTGCCGAGCCAAACGAGCGTAACGCCAATGCAAACGACGAGCACTCCCGCCCAGCGACGCGGAGTCACGCGCTCCCCGAGAAAGAATTTCCCGCCGAGCGCTCCGGCCGCATAGTTCAGAGCAGTCACGGGCACCACGAAGCTGACGTTTTCGATGGATAGCACCGCCAACAGCGAGAAAAAAGCCAGCGCCATCATGGAAATGCCAATCCACATCCACGGTACCTTCATGGCGCGCAATATGACGCGGACAACCGCCAGTGGACGAAAATCCGTTACTTCTCCCACGTGCTTCATGGCGTGCGTGACGCAAATTTCTCCACCGGTTCCGCTTACGACAACGAGAAAGAGAAGCAGAGCTTCGCGCATGTTCAGCGCGCCTCGGTGGTACGCGGAGGCGTATTTCCTACCACGAAAACGCCGAGACAGATAACGACGATGCCTGTCCAGTGCAGCGGCGAAATCCTCTCACCCAGGTAGAAGTAACCCAAAAGAGCGACGACCAGAAGTGCGATCGAAGACGCCGGCTGCACGTAACTGAAATCCGCCCAGGAAAGAATGAGCATATACGCAACGAAAAACGTGAGCAAAGAAGCGACGCCAAGCCAGATGTACCCGGACTTGAATACAAGCGAAATGATATGAGGTAGTTCCGAAGGCGCCCAGGTGACCGCCGAGGCGACATTTTTCATGCCTTTGCCGAGCAACACGTTTCCCAGAGGCGCAAAGAGGACCATAATCAGAAGCATGCAATAGGTTTTGAAGTGCAGCCCGGAAGGAGAGGTCATGCAGCGTGCGCGCCTGATTGGAGAATGGACAACCGATTCCATGTGAACGAAAGAAGTAGGCCACGGCTCCTCGGGCCAATCGTTCGCGAGGGTTGGGAGGTGTTCTTCATGGTGCGAGCGACACTTAAGTCAGCAATCCTTCTATATGATTTTACATGAATTCCGCAGGCATCCCAACGATGGTCTCGCCACGCATAAGTTTTTTTACGTCCGCGCCACATCACGGAGCAGCGATTCGAATCAAGCCAGCAATTACGCTGCATAAGCGCTTTTGAGAGAGTGAAATTCGCGGCTATTTGCTATTCTTTTGGGGCTCGCAGTAAACTCCGAAATATCCTGAAAGGAACGGCTACTGACAAAAGAATGATTGCCGCCCTGACTCACTTGTCTGGCTCTCCGCTCCCAGCCTCGCCCTTCGAAATCGCACACGCCGGTCAATGTGTCGGTCCTGGCTCTTCAACAAGAATATCTTCCCAAAATAAGAACGTGTCCTTCGGAGGCGAGGGGCGCAATGCTGGCGAGTAACCTCGTGTATATCTTTCTGGGTGTCGCAGCCATTCCTTTTATCTATTATTTCCTCGCGCTTTATAGTTCCTGGCAATTTTTCCGGCACGCAAACAAATCAAGTCGCCCTTTGGACTACACGCCTCCGGTGAGTAATTTAAAACCGATTCGCGGACTGGACGCCGAGGCGTACGAAAACTTCGCGAGCTACTGCAATCAGGATTATCCCGAGTATGAGCTGCTTTTCGGGATCGGCGACGGCGACGATGCCGTCCTGGAAGTCATCCAAAGACTGAAGCGCGATTTCCCTCAGCGACGCATTCGCGTGGTTCACGTCTCGGGCCACACCGCGCCGAACGACAAAGTGGTGAAGCTGGCCCGCCTGGTTGACGAAGCGCAGAACGAAGTGCTGGTCATCAACGACAGCGACGTTCGCGTACGGCCAGACTACCTGCGTTCCGTTGTCGCGCCTCTGCGCGATCCGAAAGTGGGCGCGGTCACCTGCCTCTATGTTTCCACGCACGAGCACACGTTTATCCAAAAGCTCCAATCCATCGGAATGATTTGCGATTTTTACCCCGGCATTCTCGTCGCCCGACAGTTGGACGGTGTGAAGTTCGCGTTTGGTCAGACGATTGTGACGACGCGAAAACATCTCGCTGGATTCGGAGGTTACTCCGCAATTGAAAACCGCCCGGCGGACGATTTGCTCGTCGGGCGCCTGGTCGCTGAGCAGGGATTTGAAGTGGAGCTGCTTCCCTACGCGGTCGAGACCGTTGCCGATTTTCGGTCGTTGCGCGAATTTTTCTTCAAACGCTTGCGCTGGATGACGGTGATGCGCCACATGCGGCCATGGGGGCACATGGGGCTCATCTTTACGCAAGGACTGGCGTGGTCGGTGGCAGCAGTGGCGGTTCATCCCACCGCGCGCGTGGCGCTACTCTATCTCGGTGGGTATCTCTGGGTGCGCACCGCTATGACTTGGCTGATCGGCGTTTGGGGCCTGAAGCAGCCGGGGATCTGGAAAAAAATGGCGCTCGTGCCGGTGTGGGACGCGTGGGCTTTGTTGATTTGGCTTCTCAGCTTCGGGCGCAAGAGCATTCGCTGGCGAGACATTGATTATCGTATCCGCGGGGGAATGCTTGTTCCAGTTGCTCCGCCCGCTCCGCAGAAGTAAGTAATTGAGGGAAAGCGAACTCCGGAGTCGCGTTCCATTCGTCCGATGAAATAGTTCCTCGGCGCAAAAGAAAAGACGGAAAAGAACTATGGGAGCGAAAATCGCGGTAGCCGGAGCGGGCATCTACGGCGCGACTGCTGCTATCCGCCTGGCTGAACAGGGCCACCAGGTACATCTCTTCGACCCGCTCGGCGTTCTGCGCGCGGCTTCCGCGATCAACCAATACCGCGTTCATGCCGGCTACCACTATCCCCGCAGCGCCGAGACGATCAGCGAAATTGCGGAGGCTCGCGCGGAATTTACGCAAGCCTTCGCGGGCGCCATCGTCCGCAATAGCCGACATTACTACGCGATCCCCAAAGAACACTCGCTCACCTCGCCCGATTTCTACGACAACGTAATGAGCAAGCACGGGCTTCCGCTCAAACCATGTCAGCCGGCCTGGATGAATTTCAACTTTATCGAACAGTGCTACCAAGTCGAAGAAAACATTTATGATCCGGATGTACTGAGAGGTCTCGTCGAAGCTCGCTTGAAAGCGCAAGACATTCGCCTGCAGCAGTGTGAGTTCACTCCGAAGATGCGGCCCGATTACGACTTCGTGGTTTGGGCAACGTACGGTTTGGGCGGAAGCCGCGGCTTCTTTAAAGCCGCCAAATACCAAGTCGCGGAAAAAATGCTGATAGAACTTCCCGCTGAGTTGCATGGCGTCGCGCTCGTCGTCGTGGATGGACCGTTCACTGCGTTCGATCCCTACGGCAGCTCTTCACGCTCGCTCTTTGGCTCCGCAAGAAATACGAATCACTGGACAACTACAAACGCCAACGAGCCCATTCCAGAGCCTTACACCGGCATATTGAACAAGCCCGATTTTGAGCCGGTGCCCTTCACACATTTTGAAGCCATGCGCGCGGACTGTTGCCTCACCGTTCCCGCCGCAAAAGACGCCGTCTACATCGGCTCGCGGTTTACCATTCGCGTTGTGGAAGACAATCCGGAGCACGACCGCAGAATCCTCCATGTTCGCGAAGGCGCGCCGGGCGAAATTCACATTTTCTCCGGCAAAGTTGTCAGCGCAGTGAAGGCCGCTCGCCTCGTTTGCGAAATGGTTGCGGGAAGGCACCATGACTGACGCCGCCTACGTGATCCTCGGCCGCGGAAGATGGTCTGCCCGGATGCAAAGCATCATTGCCTCCGAGAATCGCCGCGTTGCCAACATTCCCGAGGCACGCCGCGCTTCCAGCGAAACCGACGACGCCTATCGTTCGCGCCTCGCAGAAGCAATGCGCGCCAGCAACGCGCGCATCGCGTGGCTCTGCGTGCTTCCCGGACCTCATGTTCCGTTGATGATCGAAGCCGCATTGGACGCGGGTTTGCACGTTGTCGTGGAAAAACCCTGGCAAGCCGCGCAACGTATAACCGAGTCGCTCATAGCGCGTGCCAAATCGTTACATCGACTCATCGCCGTCCATTTCGAGTATTGCCTTCTGGAAGAAGTGGAAAAATGGCGCAGAGATTTTCATCGGGGAGCCGGGCTGCGCTTCGGAGGTCGCTTTTTTCTAAGCAGGCCCAATCATATGGGAATTTCCGCAATGGAAAATCTGGGTTCGCATCTGCTTGCTATCCGTGCGTATGCGGCTCCACATTCCGCGGTGCAAGAAATTCGCTGCGGTTATGAGCAGCCGGATGAACGTTCTGTCTGGCTCGAAAAAAACGACACCCGCGTGACTTTCATCAATCTTCTAGCAAACAAGGAGCCCATCATTCAGCGCTTCATGGCAAAAGTGGAAGCCTCGCTCGAAGGAGCAGACTTCCCTCTTGATTTGGAATTTGCGCTGCGCGTGGCGAAGGACGCCGAAGCCCTCCGCTGAGAGCTCCCGTCATTTCACAGTGGAAATGTTCGAGTTGAAAACTCTAACGATGCGAATGCTTCTTCGCGTTCTCCACCATCTCGTTGCCATTTTGAACTCGGGACGCGCCCAATGAATTCCGCGCGGTCTTGCTCATCTGCAAGCGCCGGTCGTTGCGCGGTTCGCGCCAGTTGACTTGCGGCAGCATCAACGACGCATCCGCCCGGTCTCGGTATTTGACCGCAATGTTCATCAGCGAGTCCAGTAAGGAATCGGAAAGCAGATGAGGCTTCAAGCCCAGATCAATCAGCTTGGAGTGCTTTGCGTTGTAATAATGCTCCTCGGCTTCGACGCGCGGATCCTGCAAGTGGTCGACTTCGACGGTTAAGCCGAGCTTCTTGCCTGCGGTCACAGTCATCTTCGCAAGATCGCGCACCGAGAACTGTTCCGTGAACTGGTTATACACGCGGCATTCTCCGCGCGCGGCTGGATTTTCGCACGCAATCTCAATGCAGCGCACCGTGTCGCGAATATCCAAAAAGCCTCTCGTCTGTCCGCCCTTGCCATACACTGTCAGCGGCTGTCCAATCGCTGCTTGAATGCAGAAGCGGTTCAGCACCGTGCCAAAAACATCGTCATAATCGAAACGATTGATCAGCGCCTCGTCCATGGCGGTTTCATCGGTCATCGTCCCGTAGACCACGCCCTGGTTGAGGTCCGTGGCACGCAGGCCCCAGATTTTGCAACTAAACATGATGTTGTGGCTGTCGTGCACTTTCGAGAGGTGATAGAACGATCCGGGCTGCTTCGGAAACGGCAGAATGTCTTTCCGCCCGTTGTGCTCGATGGTGATGTAACCCTCTTCAATATCGATGTTCGGCGTGCCGTACTCGCCCATGGTTCCGAGCTTGACCAGGTGGCAGTCCGGACGGTGCTCGCGCAGTGCAAAGAGCAGATTCAGCGTGCCCACCACATTGTTGACCTGCGTGAAGACCGCGTGGCTCCGGTCGATCATCGAGTAAGGAGCGGAGCGCTGTTCGGCGAAGTGGACAACCGCGTCAGGCTCAAACGCGCGCAGCGTCGAAGCTAGAAACTCGTAGTCGCAAACATCCCCGTAGAAAGATTCGATCGTCTTGCCGCTCACCGCTTGCCAAACGCGCAGGCGGTCGGAGAGCGGACGAATGGGCGTCAGGGTTTGCGCATTAAGCTCGTGATCCCACAGCCGGCGGACAAAATTGTCAACGATGGCGACGGAATGCCCTTGCTTCGACAAATACAAAGCGGTTGCCCATCCACAATAGCCATCCCCTCCAAGCACAGCAATCTTCATCGCTCCTCCTTAGTGAAATCCCCCTGGGTCAATAGTCGCGTGGCGCGGCGCGTCGTTCTTGCGCCAGCCTGAGCTGGATAAGTAGGCTACCTGGGAGCGCCCGACCACATTCTCCGTCGTCTGTTTCTAAATACAGTATACGTGATTAGAGCCGGAATACGTCCGCTCCTCGTTCGAAAATGTCATCGCGAGTCGCCGCATCAGTTAGCCCTGCAAACTGCTTATTTCTGCAAGCGGAACGGCGCCAAAGCAAGTTGCGAAGCGCGAAGATGGTCAAAATGCAACCTCTGCACGGGAAGCTTTTGAGACCGTTTTTGGCCGAGGCATTTTCTCCGCCTGTTGCGCTGAGGCGGGAGCTCCAAGCGGTTGATTGGCCAGGATGCTCTTTCCGCCGCTGGTGGCTAATACATTCAGCCGATCGCGCCCGACAAGTTTCTCCAGACTCGGCAAGGCCGAATCGAACGCGACCACGTAGTAGCGTTCAGGCTGCAGCCAAAGCTCCCTAAACCGGGCGTCGTCAATAAATACGCTCGGCGCACCAGGAGCATAAGAGCCGTACTCCAGGTTGTTGAAACGCCCATTCAAAATCAGCGCTGTCCGATCCGTATAAAAAAAGATCGAAGAAAAAGCGTAGTACGGCCGGCCGGAAATCAGTTTTCCTTCGGGCGCACGAAGCAAGGCCTCCGCCAGCGGACGTGAAGATAGGTAAGGATCGAAAACAACCATGGCCAGACGAGCGGCGTGGAAGAAGAGCACCATCATCAGCGCTGCAGAGAGAAAAGCGCGCATTCCCGCGGCCCGGAATGCTCCGAAAGCCCCTACGAGAAACGCCGCACCCGCGAACAAAAGAGGAACACGCAGGTAAGCAAATGATTGAATTGTGAGGTCTTCCATGTGTCCGAGAGAAAGTGTGTAGGCCTTGGGATGCTGGCTGAGCGCGGTCGAGATATCTCCCGGAGCAGGCACATTGCGCACGAGGAAAAACAACGTGAGCGTAACGATGGCGGCGGCTGCCGCAATTCCGCAAAGAACATACGTGCCGCGGCGGATCCATTTTCCCTCCGCAGCCATCGCGGAACCCAGCAACAACGCCAGTGCCGGATAACAGGGCATCGAGTAATACTCCTGCGTCGTCGAGAATGTGAAAAAGATCAGGAGAAAACCCGTCCAGCAAAGGGCCAGGAGACGCATTTTGCCCGCGCGGTCGAGCGGCTTGAAGGAAAGCTTGGCGACCGCGGGAAAGTACACGCTCCACGGAAAAAGCCACAATAGATGGAACAGCCAGAAATAGAGTCGCGGAACCGTGTCGTAATCACGCGGATAACGGAGATTCAGGAAGCGAAGAAGCTGTTCGTTGATGAAAAAAAACCAGAGAAAACCGTGATATTGCCCCGGGCCGCTATGAAGGCCGAAATACAAAAGGGGCGGGTTGCGGAGCGCGGCGAGAATGTGCCAGGGCGCCGCGATCAGAAGAACGATCAGCGCGCCGCTGAATGGACGAAGCCGCTTCCATGTTCTCGCGGAAAAAAATTGGCGCGTCAGCAAGAGATAGATGACACCCGCAGCGAGCGGAAAAAGCACGCCGATGAGACTCTTGATCAAGAGTCCGGTGCCCAGGCTCGCGGCGAAAACACCGGCCCAAAGGCCCGGATGCTTCTCTTCCTCGTCGAGAGTGCGAAGCAGCGCCCACATGGCCAGAGTGACGGTGAAAACCAGCATCACGTCCGGGATCAAAATGCGCGTAAAGAGAAACAATCCAATGCACGTCGCCATGCACAAGCCGGCGTAAAATCCCGCGCGCTTGCCAAACGCCCACACGCCCATCGCTGCCGTCATCCACGCGAGCGCCATCGCACATAATGCAAACGGAATGCGCGCCGCCCAATCGTGCACGCCGAAGATCTTGTAGGAAATCATCATCGGCCAGTAATACAACGGTGGCTTTTCGAGGTAGGCGATGCCATCCAGCCGCGGCGTCACCCAATCGCCAGTCACCATCATCGTCCGGGCAGCTTGCGCCAGCACCGCATCCGAGTCGTCCATCAGGGACGGCGGCGAGACGGCGCAGCCAAGATAGATTGCTCCCGCAAACAGCAGGACGGCTAGGTAGAGATACCTGTTTTTTCCTGTATCCAAGAAGCTGGCGCCTGAGAAGGCGCCGCCTGAATTCGCCATTTTTTCATCCATAGGAAAAGCAGCAGCAGACCCCATAAGTGATAACCGACGTTTAAGCGACGCTCCAGGTGCAGGCGCACCAGCTCCTGGACCACGCCTGGCTGAAAAATTGATTCGTGCTCCGCAAGCCCATCTTTCATTGTTTCCTGGAGCAGCGAACGCAGCGGCCCGCGAAGCCATTCGTGCGCCGGAATGTCAAAGCCCACCTTCTTGCGCCGAAGAATTGTCTCAGGAAGCTTGCTCTTCATCAGTTGCTTGAGGACGATTTTCTGACGCGAGCCTTGGATTTTCAGCGAAGCCGGCAATGTGGCGGCAAACTCCACGATGCGATGATCCAGAAACGGCGGCCGGACTTCCAGCGAGTGCGCCATGCTCATGCGGTCCACTTTGTTCAAAATGTCGTCGGGCAGAAAATATTTCTGGTCCCACCAAAGATAAGGAGACACTCCATCCTTAGCCGCCGGTGAATCGCGCAAATCACCGAGAACGCGATCGAGAGAATCTGGCAGCGGAACCGCCGAAAGAGAACGTACCTCGGCGTCGGAAAAAGTTCCGTTCCAATAAACGTGCGCGTATTCCGGGGACATGAGGCTTCCAGCCAGGAAGCGCTTCACCATATATTCGCGGCTGATCTTATCGTCCGAGACCGGCCACAGGCGCGCAAGCCCAAGCCCGGCACGCAGCGACCACTTCGGCAACCGCCGCATCGGCCGCGCTAGCTGATTCGCGCGATACGTCAAGTAGCCGCCGAACAGTTCGTCCGCTCCTTCCCCGCTCAGAGCGACGGTCACCTGCGTCTTGCTCATCTTCGAGAGGAACCACACCGGCAAAGCGCCGGCGTCCGAACTCGGCTCGTCGGAGTAATACGCAAACTCCTCGATCGCCCCGCGCAGATCGGCCCCAGGGTTCAGATCGAATTCCTGATGATCCGTGCCGTACTGCTTCGCAGCGCTCCGGATGTACGCCGTTTCGTCGAAGCTTCTTCCGAGAAATGAAACGGAGAGTGTCTTTATCGGCTTCGGCGAAGCAGTTGCTGCGTAGTGCAGAATCGTCGAAGAATCGATGCCTCCACTCAGCCACAGCCCAAGTGGTACGTCCGAAAGCATGTGCTCGCGAACCGATTCCTGCAAAAGTGAATCCAGCTCCTCGCACGCCGAGCCAAGCGACCGCTCGCGAATCGGCCCTGCCGGCAAACTCCAGTAAGACTCGACGCGCGTTTTTCCATCGAGCCATTCGAGCCACTGCCCCGGCGGCAACTTTTCGATGCCCTCCACCAAAGTCCACGGGCAAGGAACATAGTTGAGAGACAGGTAGCAATCGAGGCCCGCTAGGCTCAGCCGCCGCTCGAACTCCGGATGAATAAAAATGGTCTTGAGTTCCGAGCCGAAGAAAAGATCTTCCCCGCGCTGCGCAATATAAAGCGGTTTAATGCCCATGCGGTCTCGCGCTAGAACGAGCCGTCGTGACGACTTGGTCCAAAGCGCGATCGCAAACATTCCGCGCAAGCGCGAAAAGCATTGCGTGTCCCACTCGACAAAAGCGTGCAGGACTGTCTCCGTATCCGAATGCGAGTGAAACCTGTGCCCCAGCTTCTCGAGTTCACCCCGCAACTCGAGGTGGTTGTAAATTTCCCCGTTGAAAACGATCGCAGTGTCGCCGTCATCGGTAACGATGGGCTGATCGCCGCCCTGAAGATCAATAATCTTTAGCCGCGCCGCGCCCATCGAAAGAACGCTGGAACGGAACACCCCGCGCTGATCCGGTCCGCGGTGAGCCAGCGTGGCTGTCGCGCGCTCGATGCGCTCAGGTTCGGGCGCCCAGTTTTTATGTGTGAAGCCGGCAATCCCGCACAAGTTCGAGCACCTTTCGCCCGCCGGCGGAATCAGCCGGCGCTTCAGCTCCCGCTTTCCCCGCAGCCCGTTTCGCCAAGTCGCGCCCTGGCAGGATACATCGCTTATCCCAATGCAACCAGCGCAACGCCCGCGCACACGAGCACCACGCCGGTCCAGCGCGCAGCGCTCACCTCTTCGCCTAAAATATATTTCGCGCCAAACGTCCCGACCACGTAGCTCAAAGCCGACGCGGGAATCACGAAACTGATTGGCTCCCACGAAAGAAGCACCAGCAGCGCGTAAAACGACAGCGCCATCAGCGGAACCCCCGTCCAGAACCAGCCGTTACACAGCGCTCTGCCAAGAAATCGCAACAGTTCCTTGGGCCGCAGTCGCTCCGGCTCGCCTATAGCCTTCATGCCGCGAGTGATGGCGATCTCTCCGCCCGTGCTGCCAAATATGAGGAAAGCAAGAAACAGAGCGACGTGCATCACGCCAACGCCTCTCGCGTCACCGGCGTCGTTCGCGGCTTCGTTTGTCCTACCAGCAAAACACCCACGCAGATCAAAACCACTCCCACCCACCGCCGCCATGAAACAGCTTCGTGTAAAAACACGACAGCCAGCAAAGTCAGCAAAGCATAGCCAAACGCCCCGGCCGGCATCACGTAGCTATAGTCCGCCCAACTCAATACCGTCATGTAGCTCAGCATGAATCCGCACAGAAAAAATATGCCGACCCACAACGTCCCGTTCGTTACCGTCATGCGAAATGCGTGCGAAAGCCCCGTCACCGATAGCTGCACCGCTCCGATCTGCAGCATGGCGCGCTTCAACATCAGGTCGCCGGCGTTCGCGCACACCACCATCGCGCACACCATGACCAGCGTCTTTATCCGCAGCCTGCCCTCAGTTGCCATTTTTTAGTGTTAGTCGTTTCCGGAAGCCGACGGCGTCTCCGGCACGGAAACCATGGGCTTCTGCATGTCGCCGCCCTGCCGTACCCACTTCCAACGCTCGGCACGCAGCTTCAGGAAGCTCGTCGCTTCCTCATAGAGCCGCTTCCGCTCATGCGCGTCCCACAACGCTTCCCGCACGATGCGCCACACCACGCGCGGCCGGAAGTAGTATTCATCGTAGAACCGGTTCACGCCGCCCATCATCTCTGCCTTCGAAAGATGCGGATACTCGATGTGCGGCAACTGGTGTCCGCCCGAATCCGCCAGCGCTTCCACTTTCAGGAAGCCTTCCTTGGCCATCGAATCGTGCAACTCCGTCCCCGGCATGGCATGCGCCAGCGAAACTTGGATCGTCTCGCAATCCAGTTCCTTTGCGAAATCAATGGTCTTGTTGATGGTCTCTTTGGTCTCGCCCGGCAATCCGATAATAAAATCCCCGTGGACCTTGATTCCCACCTTTTTGCAATTCTTCATGAACTCGCGCGCCATCTCTACCGTCGCGCCTTTTTTGATGTTTTTCAGAATCTGCGGATCGCCGGATTCGAATCCCACGATGAACAGCCGCGCTCCCCCATCCGCCATCGCCTTCAACTCTTCGTACTTGCTGTGGCACCGCGCCGTGCAAGACCACCGGAATTTCAGCGGCTTGAATTTTTGGCTCAGCTCGATGGCTCGGTCTTTTCGAATATTGAAGGTGTCGTCGTCGAAGAAAATCTCTTTCATCTGCGGGAAATATTCGATCGTATTTTTTACTTCCTGCACGACGTTGTCCACCGACCTCGTCCGCCACGCATGCCCCGAAACCGTCTGCGGCCACATGCAGAACGTGCATAGCGCCGGGCAGCCTCGCGTCGTATAAAACGCCACGAACGGATGCAGCAAAAACGGCACGTTGTAATTTTCAATCTTCAAATCACGCTTATAAATGTCAGTCGCAAACGGCAACGCATCCAATTCTTCGGTGTGCAGCTGGGGTCGCGGCGCGTTGTGAACCACCTTGCCTTCTTTTCGATAGCTCACGCCCATGATCTGCTCGATCGGTTTCCCGTGCGCGTACTCCGCCACTGAATGATCAAATTCCCCGCGCGTTACAAAATCAATGTCCTCGCTCGCCATCAGCGTCTCGTCCGGTTTGATGTGCCCGTGCGGCCCGACGAACGCAATTTTCAGTCCGGGATTGCTTTCCTTGATCTTCCGGATCAGCTTGACGTCGCTCGCAAATCCAACCGTGGACGTGTACAACACCAGGAATTCGTAGTCCTTGCAGATTTCGATGGTTTGCTGCCAGTTCACCTTGTGCGGCGACGCGTCCAACAAACGGCTTCCAGGAATCAGTCCGGCGGGATAGGTTAGCCACACCGGATACCAATAAGACTCAATTTCGCGCGTCGCGGGCCACCGCGAACTCGCTCCGCCATCAAAATTCTCAAAACTTGGCGGGTTCAACAGCAGCGTCTTCATGACATCCGGCATTCTTCACCCTCAGTCTTCCTAATCCAACATACAATCCTGCAAAATTTTCCCCTTTTTCCCTACTTCGTCGCCCTGACTCCGGCATCCGGCGCCACGCTTGCGGCCTGCCAAGGACGCCCCAACATCTAGATAACAGTTTACCTGACTTGGTTGCATACGCTCAATTCTTTATGCGATTTGGCGCTTTTGCATCGAATCGCTAACTACAGCGTTCAGTGGGGGTTGCACACGTCGCTGCCGCATCAGCGAGCGCGGCGTGCAGCCTAATCCGCGCATTCTTCGCTCAAACAGCCAACCACCTCTCGCTCCGCCAAGCCAGCCTTTTCCACATTTGCTCGGCTATCGGCCTATTGATTCGTTTTAATTCCCAGAATTCTCGTTGACTATTTACCGTCTAATAATATACTTCACCAAGTTCCGCGCTTCACCGATGCCTTACCTGGAAGAATTGAGGTTGGGATGCGAGCAACTCAAACTCGTGCGGCCGCTCATCCCGTCGTTCTTGTCGTGGAAGACCTGGAATCCCTTCGGCAGAATATCCAGGAGATTCTGGAGGATGCCGATTTTCTCGTCCTGCCTGCGGCGAACGCCGTCCAGGCGCTCGAACTCGCTCAATCGTGCGCCGGCCCTATCAACCTGCTGATCACCAAACTTCATCCGGCAGGGATGCTTGGGCCAGACCTCGCCTTTTGTTTGAGAAAAAGCTCGCCCGAAATGCGCGTCCTCTACAGCTCCGCCAATCCCCTGGCCGCTTTGGAAATTCCGGACCCTGCCGAAGTCGTCTCCTCCATGCTGCCCAGGCCGTTCAGCAAAAAAACACTGCTTGGCCGGATCAATACACTGCTCGCCGCGCACATGTGATTGCTGGAAATTTCTGGGTTTGTTACCGGGCGGAGAGCGACGTACCTTCGGCTCCGAGAACTTCCGACGTCGCCGCGGAAAGCTCTTCCCAGATTCGTCGGAATCCATTCGAAATGCTCGGGCTTCATTAGCACGGAGCGCAAACACGTCATCGTCTCCCGGTCGCGCTGCATCGCGCCGAGGTTTTCCGCCCAAAACTCCGCGGGCAACTCGGCCACCGCGAGATGTAAATTCCGCTTGGCGGCGGCATCATAAATCCTGCGGGAAAGTTTGGAAGCATCACTCACACTTTTTGCGCGCGGAGCAAAGATCACAATGTCCAGTTCCGGCGCAAACGCCGTCACAAACCGTTCATCTTTCGCGATCTTCTCGTAAAAAGCCAGCGCCGCCGTTCTGCCCAGTTCCAGCCCGCGCGAGAACTCCCCGCCTCGCGTCAGCGGCAAAAGCTTTTGCGTCGTCCACAGCGCAGCCGCCGCGGCACCCGGCCGGGAACACTCCAGACTGATCTCTCCTAGGTGCAGCTCGGCGGAACTGAAGTACGTGTTTGGAGAATCGTGCTTGTAGAAGCGCCCCGCCGACGCATCGCGAAACAAGACGCAGCCGCAGCCGTACGGCTGCAATCCGTGCTTGTGCGGGTCGATCACGATAGAATCCACTTCCGCGATTCGCGCGAAAGCCCGCGTTGTCTCTTCTCCTAGATTCTCCGCAAGCACAAAATAGCCGCCGTAGGCGGCATCCGCGTGAACTCGAAAACCGTGCTTCTCGCGCAAAGCAAGAATCTCTGGCAAAGGATCAACCGACCCCGTCCCCGTCGTGCCCATCGTCGCAACCACCGTGCCCACGTCGCCGCGCACCACGCGCTTTGCGAGCGCTTCCATGTTCATGCGCCCGCGCGCATCGCAAGGCACGCTCTCGAATTCCAATTGCAGCACCGTGCTGATTCGTTTGTGCGCATAGTGCGCTTGTTCGCTGGCAAGAATTTTCATTCCCGGATGCACTTGCGAAGCCACCCAAAGCGCTTCGAGATTCGCCATCGTCCCGCCGCCGCACAGGTGGCCAAGAAATTTTTCCCACCCGAACATCGCGGCAATCTCCGCAACCGCTTCTTTTTCCATCGCGGATGTCGCGCGCCCTCCATCGAGCGCGTGATTGTTCGGATTGATCCACATCGCCAGCGCATAGGCCAGCCGCGCGACGGGATGCGGGGGCTTCAGCATTTGCCCCGCATACAAAGGGTGAAAGTAAGGAAAATTATCGTGCAGCCGCTCGGCGGTCGCGCTCAACGCCTCGGCGATCCGCGCGGCGCCAGGAGCCTTCGCTTCGAACGCAGGTAACCCCGCAAACCCCGCATCCAATTTCTTTGCGGCCTCCAAAAACACTTCCAAACTCTTCTGTTCTAATTGCACCAGTCACCAATCACAAGCAACTACTCACCACCCACTACTCACTTCTTTTTTTCCATCCTTACTTCTTTACTTCCTTACTTCTTATTGCCACACCTTATCCAACTGCCCCGCCGTCTTCAGTAGATCGAGCTGCGCTTGCTGCCGCTGGAAATTCGCGTCCAGATACGCCATCCATTTTTCATTCTCTTCGAGTCGCGCTCTCTCCACCTCGCGCAGATTCACTTTTCCCTCGCTGAACTGTGTTTGCAGCACGCCGATATTCTGCTGCGCCAATTGCAGTTCCAGCCGCGCTACTTCCTTCGCCGCATCCCGCTCCCGCAAGTGCCGCGTTTTCTGCCGCACGTCGGCGCTCACTTGTGTTTTCTTGCTTGCCAGCGTCGCCTGAGCCGTCTCCAAATTAATTTGCGCCAGCCCTATTGCCTCTCTCGTTCTTGCGCTGAACAGCGGCACCTGCACCTGGACGCCTGCGTTGAAGTTGTTCTTCTGGAAGTGATTGTAGTACAGGCTGTAATTGTTGTAATTCGCCAGCAGGCTATACGTGCTCACCAGTTCCAGCGTCGGAAAGTATCCTCGTTTCTCGCCCTTCAATCGAAACTCTTTCGCGCGCACGTCGGACTCAGCCAGCCGCAGCTCCGCGTTATTCTGCATCGCCAGAGCCACAAGGCTTGCGCCCTCCTGCTCGGCTTCGCCCGGCAATTCTTCCGGCGTTACCTCGATAGCCTGCTCTTGTCCCAGCCCAAGCTGTCCTCTCAGGAAAACTTCCAGCTCGTCTTCACGTCCCTCGATCTGCAAGATTCTCTGCGTCACTTGCGCTTTCGTGAGCTGCGCCTTGGTCACTTCCACGGGCAGTTCGTATCCTTCTCCTTGCCGCTCCTGTGTCACCTGCAAGATTTTATCGGCGCTCTCCTGTTCCGCGCGCAGGAGTTCCAGCGAATGTCGAACCTTCGCCAGCTCCAAATACGCCATGGCCGTCCGCACGATTACGCCGTTCTTCACGTCTTCCAGCACGATCTTCTGCGAACGTGCTTGCTCTTCCAACTCCTTTCCCTGCCCGCGCAGCGGCTCGTTATAGACCTGTTCCGTGTAGGTTAAGTTGAAGATCGATGGCGCGCGGCCTCCCGGTGTCTCCGGGATTCCGTACGTGTAGCCCGCTCCGGACCCGGCGTAAAGACTCGGCAGAAATTCCGCTTTGCTGACCTGTTTTGCGTGGTCCGCAAGGCTGGCTTGGAGTTTCGCAACTTGAATGTCCTTGCTGTTCCTCAGCGCCATTTCGATCGCGCCCTTCAGATTCAGCGCCACGGGCGCACCCTGCGGCTCACTCACAGCCGCTCCCGCGGCCTGTGTCGCCGCCCGTCCGCTCTGCGCTTGCAGCACGGATGCCGTCTGCGCATGCACGCTTGCAGCCAATAGCAAGCCCAACACCGCGCCACCCGCCGCCGCAGTTATTTTTCGCATTCCCCCGCTCCTTCTCTCTTTGCCCGCTCTCCGCCCGATCCGCTTCGTTCCCTCATGCCCTACTCATACCGCAGCGACTCGATCGGCTGCAGCTTGGCCGCCTTATTCGCCGGCAAATATCCAAAGAAAAGTCCCGTCGAACACGACACCGCAAACGCCAGCACCACGCTCATTGGCGACACGGGCACTCGCATATTTCCAGGAAGAAAAAATTGCGCCACCGCCGGCACCAGCAACCCGATCAAAATCCCGATCACCGCCCCGCCCCCGCTGATCAAAATCGCTTCCGTCAGGAATTGGTACATGATCTCCCTGCGCGCCGCCCCGATTGCTTTGCGTATCCCGATTTCACGCGTCCGCTCCGTCACCGTCACCAGCATGATGTTCATGATCCCGATCCCGCTGATCAGCAGCGCAATGAACGCAATCACGATCAACACAATCGTCAGCGCCAGTGATATGTCCCTCGCCGCCTTCAAAATCGCCGTTAGAGTCTGAACGTTATATTCCGCCTTGCTCGGATGCCGGCTTTGCAGCAACTGCGCCACTTGCCGTTGCACGTTCGCCACGTCCTCAGGCGTCGCCGCCTGCACGTCCAGCACCTTCAGCGTATTCACGCCCGTGTAGTACTTGATCAGCCCAAACGGTATCAGCACGGATTCCGCCTGAATGTCCGACAGCCCGAAAGTTTCCACGCGCTCCTTGAACACGCCGATAATCGTGAAGATCAGCTCCCCCACGTGCAATTCGCGGCCCACCGGATTGTCTTGCCCAAATAGCTTTGTCGCGAGTTGCGGCGTTATCAAACACGTCTTGCTTCGCGTTTCCATGTCCGTGGAATCAAGATATCGCCCGCGCAAAACGATCAGTCTGCGAATCTCCCGGTACCCCGGCGTCACTCCGATCAGAGTGACAGGCCTCACCACGCCTTGAGCCACCACGGACATTTGCATGTCGCTCGTTCCTCCAACCTGCGCCACGCCAGGAATCGCGTCCTGCACCGCCTGCATATCGTCCAGCGTCATTTCGTAGCTCAGCGGCTGGGCTATCTCCGACGTTCGAATCAGCTCCGCCCACACCAGGTTTGAGCCCACCGCCTCGATTTGCGAAATCACAAATTTCCGGCTTGTCAGCGCCACCGTAACCACCAGCACAATCGAGGCGCTGCCGATAATCACTCCGAGTGACGTCAGCGCCGCGCGCAATTTATTCGATCGCAGCGCGTCAATAGACACCGACAGAGTTTCTCGCAGGTCCATCATGAAGATTTATTCGCCCAGGTTCTCTTACTTAGGTCCGCACAACCCGCCTAGTTCGAAAATTCGGCAATCGCCCCTGCTGCTTGCTCTTCTTCAATTCTTCTCGACCCGCTTGAGCGACTCGCGCGCGCTTTTGTTTTTTGAATCCAATTGCAGCGCTGCCTCGATATTCCTTTGCCGCCGATTCTTTGTCGCCCTTGTTCTCATACAAACGGCCCAGCCACTCGTGCGCTACCGCATATCGCGGATAACCAGAACGCTTCGGCGCCTTCTGCAAATATTCCCGCAGTAGCCGCTCGGCTTCTTCTGGCTTCTCATTCTTCAGAATCAAGCCCACTGCCCTGTAAAACACCCCCCGCGGGTCCGAGGTGGCCACCTTCGCTCCAAGATCGGCAACTTCCATCAACCGCTCCGCCTGGCCGCGTCTCACCGCGTAATCGCCGATGTCGAAAATCAGTTCCGCCGACTTCGGATGACTTTCCAGCGCCAGCTGGAACTCCGCATCGGCGTCCGCGAAATCTTTCTTCTGCCGCCGGCAATTCCCCAGCGCGTAATGCCATTCGGAGGCATCCATGGACTGCAGCTTTTCGATCTCCGGCTTGGCCTTATCTTCGCCGCCTCCTACGATGCCTGGAGCGCTGCAGTCAAACTCGATCAGAGCCTGTCGCGCCGAGAAATTCATCGCGTCCAGCTGCACGGCAATCTCGAACTCCCTGTGCGTTTTTCTTGCCAGTCCCATCGCGGAAAACATCGAAGAATGGTCCGCCTTCTCTCCGTAAGCTCTTCCCAGCCATTCGTGATACACGGAACTCTTCGGATCGAGCGCCACCGCTTTTTCCGCGCAGTTGACCGCCGCGTCGTGCTCTTGCAGCTCCAGATAGGACTTCGTCAGCAGCAACTGCACTTCGCCGTTCTGCGGCTCCTTGGCTGCTACGGCCTGCAACGCCTGCACGGCTTCCCAGTAATTGCTGCTCTCGTATGCACGCCGCCCCGCTTCCATCGCGTCGCTCTGCTTCACCGTCGCCGCCTGAACGTTTGTCGTTCCAGCCAGCAACAGAACTTGCAGCACCCACCATCTTGTCCCCGCCCGTATCGCCAATCTACGCTGCATTCGTGCTCACAACTTGGACGGTCATCCCATCGTGCAGGTCCGTGTCTCCAGGCAGCGCGATCGTCTCCCCCTCGCGCAAGCCGCTCACCACCTCATAACTCACCGCGTCCGCTATCCCCACCTGAATCTCGCGTTTCTCCAGCGTGGATTTGCCTACTCCCAACTGGTTCTTCACCACCACATATACGTACCGGTGCCCCCCTTCCGAGGCCACCGCTCCACGCGGCACCGCCAGCACGTTGCTTCGCTCTTTCGAATTGATGCGCACGTTCACGTTGATGTTCGGCAGCAGCTCCAGCTTGTCGTTATTCACTCCACAGAGCAGTTCGCCCACGCTGCGCGTCCCGTGCGGCACCACCTGTTTGGGAATCACTTCTGTTTTCCCCACCCACTTCTGGTTTGGCAGCGCATCCCACGTGATGATCACCGGCTCGTCCGTCTCCAGCGCGCCAATCTCCGGCTCGTCAATGAACGCCCTCACCCGCACCTTATGCAAATCCGCCATCTCCGCCAGCAAGTCGCCCAGCTTCACGTAATCGCCCGCCTTCAACGGCAGCGCGGCCGCATCTCTGCCCAGCGCATAGAGCGTCCCATCCGCCGGCGCCGTAATTCGCCCGTTGTTCACCTTATCCTCGAGCGCCGCCATTTCGCTCAGTGTCTGCTGCACCTGCAGCTCCCCGCGCTCCGCGTCGAGCCCCGCCTGCCGGTCGAACTGCTGCTTCACTGCCAGCAGCCGCGTCACCTCCGCCTTCGCGTTCGCCAGCGCCTGCTCGTTCGCGGCAAGATCCTCTTTCGTGGCCGCTTGTCCTGCCGCCATCCGCGTCAGCGAATCATGATTCTTCTGCAAGCGGTCGCGCTCCGCCTCTGCCTTGGCCAAGTCCGCCGTAACCTTCGCCGCTTCATCCGCTTTGCCGCCCGCTTTCGCCGCCCGCAAATCGTCTTGCACCCGCAAAAGCTTCGACCGCGTCTCCGCCAATTGCGCCGCGGCTTCCTTCACATTCAGCTCCAGCAAAAGCTGCCCTCTCTTGACCGTCTGTCCTTCCATCACATAAATCTTTTTCACAAACGTATCCAGCTGCGCCCGCATCACGTACGGCGAAATCGGCTCCACTTTTCCGTTGCTGCTGATCGAAGACACCAGATTTTCCCGTCGTCGGCATTACCGCCGCATATCTTAGCCGCCGGTTTCCTTCCGCTCACCCACACCAGAAAATACGCAAATACTCCCGCCAGCAGCAGAAAAATCACGATCCGATTTCGCAGCTTTCGATCCATGTTCTCCTTTTCCGCTTCCACGCTAATCCTCGTCTGCCGCCCTCAGACACACAAACCCGCGCGCCCCAAAGCGTGCCTCGTTCTTGTCCGTGGCTTGCTGCCCTACGTCTGGTATGCGCCGAAGTGTTTCATTCTAGCAATAGCCGCGCCGCTTTCTCCACCCTGGTTCCGAATAAGTGTCTCATCTCCAATACAATACAGATGCGCTGCCCACTCCACAGGATGCGCCGCACCCAACTTACCCGCCAAACGAAATCTTTCTATCTCCCCGTCCGTAGTAGACTGTGACGTATCGCTTCCCGAAGTGACTGCTTCAAACGAGGGGTCTTCTCATGATCGAAGCTCGTTCCCTGTCCAAGCGCTTCCAGGACAAGAAGCGCGGCGAAATCCGCGCCGTCGACAACGTCAGCTTCACCTGCCAGCCCGGCAAAATTTACGGCCTGCTCGGCGCCAACGGCGCCGGCAAAACCACCACGCTCCGCATGCTCGCCACCATTCTCGAGCCCACCGACGGCACCGCCATCATCTGCGGCCACGACGTTATCGAGCACCCCGAAAAAGTTCGCGCCAACGTCGGTTTCCTCTCCACCGCCACCGCTCTCTATCGCCGGCTCACCGCCCAGGAATTCGTCGAATACTTTGGCCGCCTCAATGGCCTTGACGAACCCACTCCTAAAGAATCGCGTGGACGCCATCTTCAACTCGTCTCGACATGAACGGTTTCCGCGACCGCCGCTGCGACAAGCTCTCCACCGGCATGATGCAAAAAACCTCCATCGCCCGCACTCTCGTCCACGATCCCCCCGTCATGATCTTCGACGAGCCCACCAACGGCCTCGACATCATGACCGCTCGCACCATCACCTCCTTCATCCGCGAATGCCGCGACCACGGCAAAACCGTCATCTTCTCCACCCACATCATGTCCGAAGTCGAAAAGCTCTGCGACACCATCGGCATCATCCAGTCCGGCAAGCTCCTTGTCGAAGGCTCCCTGCAGCAACTGCGCGACAAATACGCCGAGCACGAACTCGAGGAAATCTTCGTCAAAGTCGTCACGCCCCACTACGTCGCTGAGGAGAACAACTGACATGTCCCTGCGCAACGTCGGCATCGTCTATCGCAAAGAACTCACCGAAGCCATTCGCGACCGCCGCACAGTCATCTCCACAATTCTCGTCCCACTCCTCCTCTTCCCCGTTCTCAGCGTCGGCTTTGGCTCCCTGGCTGTCATGCTCGTCGGCAAAGCTAAGGAAGAAACCCCCAAAGTCATGCTTCGCGGCGGCGAAGATTCTCCAGACGTTGTCGCAGGCCTAAAGAAGCTCGACAAAATTGAGATCGTTCCCGAAACGCCTGACTGGAAAAATCAAATCATCAACAAGGAAATCCGCGCCGCCGTCGAGATCCCCGCTGGCTTCCAAACCGACGTCGCTCAGCAAAAATCAGATACCGTCAAAATCTATAACTACGAAGGAGAATTGAAGTCCGAATTTGCCACCGAAAAAGTGGATAAGTACATGAAGCAATACCGCGATCAGGTCGTCAGAGAGCGCCTGGCCGCCAAGAACCTGCCTGAAGCGGTCTTGAAACCCTTCGAAGTGAAGCAGGAAAACGTCGCCCCTCCTGAAAAAGTCAGCGGCGCCGCGTTCGGCGGCATCATCGGCTATATGGTCATTCTTCTTTGCATGACCGGCGCGATGTATCCCGCCATGGACCTCACCGCCGGCGAAAAAGAACGCGGCACCATGGAAACCATTCTTTCCAGCCCCATCTCTCGCACCCATCTTGTTCTTGGCAAATTCTTTTTGATCCTGACCGCCGCTCTTGGCACCGCGGCTCTTTCCGTCCTATCCATGGGCGTCTCATTCTCGGTTTTGAGTCACTACACCGGACAAACTGCAGGTGGGCGCGCCGCCGCCGCTGGCTTCATCCTTCATCTCGGCCCTAAAACAGTTATTTCCGTCTTCCTCATGGCTCTCCCTATCGCTGTTCTCTTCTCCGCCGTTCTCATGACCATCGCCCTGTTCGCCAAAACCTACAAAGAAGCGCAGAGCTATCTGACGCCGATGACGTTTATCGTCATCATCCCTGCTGTCGCATCCATGCTCCCCGGCGTTGAGCTGACTTCCAAGCTCTCCCTCATCCCCATTCTCAGCACCAGCCTTCTCTGCAAAGAACTCGTCGCCGGCACCTATCACTGGAATCTAATCGCCATCATCTTCTCTTCCACCTGCGTCTACGCCGCCGCCGCCCTCTTCATCGCCATAAAAATGTTCCAGCGCGAATCCGTCCTCTTCCGCTCCTAACCCTTCTCATTCTCATCACCTCGTAGGGGCACGGCACGCCGTGCCCGTCCGTTTCAGTTACCTCTTTCGTCCCATCCTAAAATTCCCTGAACTTTTCCCATCCTTCGGTGTCCAATACTAAAAGCGCCCCGAGCCGCCCGAATCGCGCCCCGGCTCGCCTACATTCCCGAATGAGGCCTTCGCATGAGGCTTTTTGTTAGCCCTCCCTCCTGGACCACCCGCAAGAACCGCGGGCGACTCGCCTCGCACATCGATAGATCTCGCCGCCTTCTTGAGCGTCATACTTGCACTCGCTTTTCATCAGTCATGTTTGGGAACTTGTATCCCAACGCATCCGCCGATACGCACCCGTGGATATGTCGGTCACTCAGAACACTCCACGCTGCAACCCGGCGGCGCGCCGCGAAGATGCCATCGAAGTCGCCATCACCCGCGATGGCACAGTCTACTTTCGCAATCACCGCATCTTGCTACCCGATGCCTACCCGAAGTGCCCTGCGTGAAGCCGCGCGACGACGGCGCCGAAAAAACCGTCTACGTCAAAGCCGACGCCCGCGCCAAATACGGCGACGTCAAAGCTGTCCTCGACCAAATCCGTCTCTCCGGCCTCCAAAACATCACGTTCCTCACCGAAAACTCTCGCCCCTCACGCGCCGCTCGTGCCCGTCTGCCTTCTTCTCTTGTGGTGGCGCAACATGCTGCGCCCGCTTCGTTTTGTCCTGGCTTGTAGGTTTCCTCCACGGGATAAGCACGGAATAACATGGCGTCGCCGTCACGCTAACCTTACTCACTCCGATCAACTTCCTCCGCACCAACCAGCTCACCGCCCCTTGCACCGAACTCTTCGAAATTCCAATGCTCTCTGCCATCTCCCGGTAGCTGACTTCAACCTCTTTGCGCCTCTCCGCCCCTGCCTCCGCCGCCAGCCACACATACACCAAAAAACAAACCGGCCTCCGGTCATGCCCCACGAGGTCGCGCATCAGCACATCAATGACGTAATCATCCAGCGAGATCATAGCTATACCAGCCATTCATATAGCAACGCTTGCCTGATTGCAATCCCCAATCGCCCCAAGTTATCTTCTCGAAAGTTTTCTATCAGGAGGCTCGCATGATTCGCGGCATCAAGTTCGTCAGGCATCCCTGTTCGCAATCAGGATGTTTCATTAAAATTCTTCACCGAAGCCCTCGGCTTCAAAGTCATCACCGATCAGCCTTTCACCGACACCCAGCGTTGGATCGAACTCTTGATCCCCGGCGCCGAATCCGGCCTCGCGCTCTTCACTCCCGAGGGCCACGAAGACCGCATCGGTCAATTTCAATCCATCGCCTTCTGGTGCGACGACCTCTTCGCCACCGCCAAAATCCTCAAATCCAAAGGCGTCCAATTCACCACCGAGCCCAAAAAAGAAGAATGGGGCTCCAGCAGCGTCTTCAAAGACCCCGACGGCAACCAATTTGCCCTCTCCAGCAAATAACCAAGCCGCGCAAGAGGCGGCCAGCCAAAGCACCGCGCACAGGCCAATTTGTCTCTTGCACCAATTCTCGAAATGGGGTATTCTTACAAATAAGGAAAATTCCCGAGAACGGCAGCCACTGGCTGCCGTTTTTGTTTTGCTACCCGAATCTTTTCAGTCCCGTCCCGCGCTTTGCATCCCGAACCGCGCAGCCAACAAGAAAGCGCAGCGCAGGCCGCTTCTCTGCCGGCGCCGCAGGTAATCCAGAGCGCTCTCTACCGCCCCGCAGGCGCCTTGAGCGAGGAAGGTTTCGACAAAATCTATTTTGCTCCCAAACCCTTTAAAATGAACACTTACACAAAATCCATCCGTAACCCCTTTAGAATCCGCACTTCCACAACACAGGACTTAAAATCCTTTAGAATCAACACTTACGAAAAAATGGGGGAGGGGGTCGCCCAATCCCGGGGGATACAGACCGGGCACATGCCCGACAGAATAGACCGGGAGCATCCCTGACACTTTCTCCCAAACCCCCCGAACGAGCCCCCTCATTTTCTCGTATATTACATAGGCCCATGCCCATGACCATGCCCATGACTCTACGCCGCCGGTCATCCGTATCCTGCTGATCCTTCTCCTCTTGCCCCCGCTCCTGGCAGGTGTAGCTGGCTGGCTAGTCGCTCCAGGCTTCCTCCATCCCATCCGCCGCGAACTCACCCCCGACCTGATCCGCGAAGCCGACGCCTCCTTCGCCCACTCCGGCGGCCACCGCGAAGACTTCGACGTCCGCGCCCCCGACGGCTTCCTCCTCCGCGGCTGGATGGTCCGCCCGGATCATCCCAACGGCAACTGGGTCCTTCTCTTCCACGGTGTCGCCGACAACCGCATCGGCGTCATCGGCCAATCGGAATTCCTCCTCCGCGCTGGCTACAGCGTCGTCATGATGGACGCCCGCGCCCACGGAGCCAGCGAAGGCCAGCTCGCCACCTACGGCTGGCTCGAACGCAACGACACCCGCGCCATCATCGACGCGCTCATTCCTCGAGAAGTCGGCCGGTATCGCCGACGAGCAGTTTCGTTCCGGTAAATGGAAACTCGTAAAAGCGGACCAAGACGGCCCCGAGAGACCGATTCAAACGCCCGATCCCCGCCCCGGCACTCCGCTCCACATCTTTGCTCTCGGCGAATCCATGGGCGCAGGCATCTCTCTCCAATCTGCAGGAGCCGATCCACGCATCGAAGCCGTCGTCGCCGAAGCTTCTTTCGCCACACTGCGCGAAGCCTCCTACGATTACGCCGGTTTACGCCGATCCCCGTTGCTAGGCAAGACGCTCTTCGCTCCGTTCAGTTGGACGCTTCTCTATCGCGGCGAAAAACTAACCGGCCTTCCCATCGCCGAAGTTTCTCCCGAAAAAGCCGTCGCCGCGCGCGCTTTTCCCGTCCTTCTTATTTGCGACGAAAAAGACGAAGCGCTCCCCTGCCGACACACGCAACGCATCTACGCCGCCGCCCGCGGCCCCAAACAATTGTGGGAAGTCCCCGGCGCATTCCACACTGCCGCTCTCGGCTTCCAGCCTGCCGAGTTCCAGCGCCGCGTCCTCGAATTTTTCGCTAACGTTGCCCAGTCCAAGCCCGTCCAATAACGTGCGCGCCACGGAGTTGCTTGCGTGGCACAGGCAATCCTGCCTGTGCGGGTCTTGCAGACTGAGCGATGCGGCGGAACGGACGACGAATCTCTGCCGTTTGACTGAGTCACGAGTGGTAAGAAGGCTCACCACCGGTCTTTTCTCTTCCGCGTGCTAAAATTGCTGATTCATGCCGGACGCTCCCCTCATCTCGGTCCACGGTCTCTCCAAGCACTACCGCAGTTTCCGAAGGCGCGAAGGCATCCTCGGCGGCCTCGCGAATCTTTTTCATCGCGAATACCAGACCGTCAAAGCCGTCGAAAACATAAATTTTGAAATCGGCCGCGGCGAAATGGTCGGCTACATCGGCCCGAACGGCGCCGGCAAATCCACCACCATCAAAATGCTCACCGGCATCCTCGTGCCGACCTCGGGCGAAATTCTGTCGAACGGTTTCGTGCCCTGGCGCCAGCGCGCCGCCTACGTAAAAACCATCGGCGTCGTCTTCGGCCAGCGCACGCAGCTGTGGTGGGACATCGCGGCCATCGAATCCTTCAAGCTTTTGCGCCGCATCTATGACGTCTCGCAGCGCGACTATCGACGAGCGCATGGAACTTTTCAATCAAGTCCTCGGCCTCACCGAATTGCTCGACGTTCCCGTTCGCAAACTCTCTCTCGGCCAGCGCATGCGCTGCGACCTCGCCGCCGCGCTCCTTCACAATCCGCCGATTCTTTTTCTCGACGAGCCCACCATCGGCCTCGACGTCGTCGCCAAGGACCACATTCGCCAGTTTCTCCGCGCCATCAACCAGCGCTACAAAACTACGGTCCTTCTCACCACCCACGATCTCGACGACATCGAAGAGCTCTGCCGCCGCATCATGATCATCGACCGCGGCACCGTCCTCTACGACGGCCCGCTCTCCCGCCTGAAAGAACAGTTCCTCCGCACCAAGCAGATCAAGTTCATTCTTCGCGACGGCGATCAAAGCGCCGCGCCTCGCCGCCTTCGAGCAAACTCTCCCCGCGCTTGCTCCGAATGGCGGCAACGCCGCAACGCTGCATCTCGAGCGCCTCGACGAAATGACCTGCCGCCTGCGCTTCGACCGCGCCCGCGTCTCCTCCAGCGACCTGATCCGCCAGATTCTTGCAGCAGTAGATGTCCGCGACTTCGTCATCGAAGACGAGCCCATCGAAGAAATCATCAAGCGCATCTACTCCGGCGAAGCAGCGATGACTCCAAGCCTCGCGTGCAGAAAGTAACGGCGCTGCGGTGCCGCACTAAAAATAGCGAATGTCCGCCGCGCAAACATTTTCGCTTCCCGTTCGCAAGGCCTCGCCGCTCGCAGGTCTGAAGGTTTATGCCGAATTCATTCGCATCGGCTTCGTCAACATTCTGGCGTTTCGCTTGCGCTACTACACGGGAATCATCACGTATCTCATCAACGTCACGGTCTACTACTTCATCTGGCGCGCGGTCTTCGCCAACGCCACCGGCCCCATCGCGGGATTTTCGCTTCCGCAGATTCTCACCTACGTCAGCGCGGGCTGGATTCTCCGTTCCTTCTATTGGAATACGATTGACCAGGAGATGGCCTACGAAGTGATCGAAGGCAAGATCGCCATGGACCTGATCAAGCCCGTCTCCGTGCAGTGCATGTGGCTCGCGCGCGCCATGGGTGAATCCGCGTTTCGCCTCATCCTGCTCACCGCGCCAACGGTCATCATCGTCACTCTTCTCTTCCCAGTCCTGCCGCCGGCCTTCGAAGCTGAATTTCGCTCTGTTCCTAATCGCTGCCATCGGCAGTTTTTTCATCATGGGCGCGCTCAATTTTCTAATCGGCACGTGCGCCATCCCGCTCACGTCTATCCTCGCTCTGATTCGCGCGAAATTTTGGCTGATCGAACTGCTCAGCGGCCTGCTCATTCCTCTGTAGTTTTTTCCCGCGGCCTCTGCAAATCATCTCTTCGTGGCTTCCGTTCGAGCACATCGCCTAACACGCCGCTGCAGATCTATCTCGGCACGGCTCTCCCTCGCTCACATCGCTTCGCCTCCTCGCCATCGAATATTTCTGGGTCGCGGCGCTCCTTTTCCTCGGCCATCTCTGGTGGATGCGCGCCACGCGCAAGATCACCATCCACGGCGGCTAAGATGCGTGACGCTCTCCTCAATCTCAAACGCCACGCGGCGCTGCTCGGCTCCTACTTCGCGCAATACGCGAAGGTGCGCGTCAGCTACCGCGGCGACTTTTTCATTTCCGCAGCGACGTCCATGGCCGCCACGATTTTTTCGCTCGGATTTGTCTACGTTCTCTTCAAGAAGGTGCCCACGCCTCGCCAACTGGCGCATGGAAGAAGTCCTCTTTCTTTACGGCTTCTCGCTCATCCCCTTCGGCCTCTTCAACGTTTTTCGCTGAACCTCTACGAATTCGGCGCCACCTACATCATGGAAGGGCAAATTCGACCGCGTTCTTTTGCGCCCGACTCTCCTCGCTCTTTCAGGTGGTCTTCGACGCCTTCCGCATCGAATCCTTGCAGGAAGTGCTCGTCGGGCTGGTCGTCGTCGACTTGGGCGTCGACGCCGGCTTCACTACCATTGGACGCTGCTCGATATTCTTCTCCTCGCGTTCTTCGGCCTCTGCGGCGGCGTCATCTATCTCTCCGTCTTTCTCTTCCTTTCCACGTTTTCCTTCTGGTTCGAGGACCGCATCGGCATCCATCCGCCCTTCTGGAACCTGCTGGCCTTCGGCCGCTATCCGCTCTCCATCTACTCCAGCTACATCCAATTTCTGCTGAGCTGGATCATTCCCTTCGGCTTCGCGACGTTCTATCCGGCGTCGCGCCTCCTCGGCCGTCCCGAGTTTCGCATCTACGCGTCGCTGATTCCGCTCGTCGCCGCGGCCACCTTCGCGCTCGCCGTCACATCCTGGCGCATCGGCCTGCGCCGCTATTCGTCCACCGGCTCGTGAGCCAGGGACCGCAGTCGCCCGGCGGTTAGTTTGCAGTGGTCAGAAATACGTCGAAAGCAGTGCGACCGACGTCGGAGTCGTCCGGCGAACCGTCGGGGTTCACGCGGGCGCGATAGCGGAAGAGGTTGCCGAACTGGTCGCGCTTCATGGATAGGTGGTAGTTGAGGCTGATGGAGTTCACGCCTTGGGAAGGCAGGGTGAACAACTCGCCTGGCTGGCAGATGCCGTCGTGGTTAGAGTCAACCCACAAGCGGAGGGAGGAAAAGATTTTGTCGCGGGCATCAATGATGCCGTCGCCCGTTGCCGCCATTTGCCGGTTGGTCATAAACGGCTAGCGCGGCAAAGCCGTTGGGATGAGGGGACTGGGGCTGGGGCGTAAAGTTTCCGAAGAGATCTTTTCCGTCGTCACATTTGCCACCGCTGTCCGGCAGGCAAAGAAACGCGTTCTCCGCGCCCGGCGTGGTCCAGGCAATCTGAATAGGGTGCCCGGTGCCGGCAATGTCAAACAGGACGCCGTTTTGCGCGCTGGTCAGGGAAAAGCCGGCTCCGCTGAGGTCGAGGATAATTGGACTGCAAACAGGCTGGATCTCATTGTCGTTGGGATCGCCAGTGCCGCATCCCCCGTCACCGCCACCGCACTGGAAGAAAAGTGTGAGGCTGGCGAATCCGCAAGGAAAGCCGGCAACGCGAGTATGCGCGGTGTGCAACGCGACTGCCGAGAAGCCCCGCGCCGCTGGCGAGCGAAGCGCGCCCAACCCGCAACAGAGAACTAAAGGGAGGAGTACAAATATCCAAATTGTCCGTTTCGGCTTGCTCTTCATCGCGCGCTCCTTGTTTGTTCCAATTCCCCCACACTTGAGCTCAACGGCATCGCTTACTTTGACCAGAAGGCCCAGTGGACCTCCGGCACGTCTTCGTCTTTCACGATTACGGTCGTATCCTTTAGGTGGTCGCCGTCAATCCTGGCCTGATAAATCGTGTCGTTCACGCGATACAGCACGACGTCGCCCTGCACCTTGAGGATTTCGCTATCCTCCTGGCCGGTTTCAATGCGGATCTTCCTCCCGTCGGCAAGATTCTGCAGCGTAAGGATCCCTGGAAACCACGTCCATTTGGCGGCGAAGATGGCATATTCGATCTGGACGTTGGGCAGGCGGTCCGTTTCCTGGCTCCGCTCGTTTTCCCGTCCGGGGCTTGTTTTGTGATCTGGATTACGTATTCCGATAATTGTCGCCAGCCAAGGGCCGAAGAGCCTCGAGCGCGAAGCGTTGCCCTCGATTTGTACTGTCTTCCATCGGCCTAGAATGCGGTCCTTCACAGGCATTTCCGTGTAGTGGGGCAGGCTTTCGGAGGTCTCTTGCTGATATTGGACGTCCAAAACGAGCCATTCCTTGCTTGCCGCAACGATGGCCGGTGCGCCACCGCGCATGGACGGCGGAGTTGGGTCAAAAGCAGCGGAGTGGCTAAACACTGTCACGGCTAGCCTATCGCTCTTAACAGAAGCCACGAGATACGGCACGATGGCAGGGCCGCCCTGGCTTCCTTCTCTACGCACGGCCGCATACTCATCCCAAGCGCCAAACCGAACGCGCTGCGCTGTTTCTGTGGCTCCACTGGAAATGCAAACCAACGTTGGCTTTTCTTGACCGGCTTCAGTCGAGGAGAGCGGAATAAGGAGGTCAAAGTCAGCAGGCGCACGAGCTGCGACGGCAACCCACGGGGTAACGAGAACCAAGCCGTTCGGGTTAAAACCCACGTCGTCAGCCTGCTCGGGAGCGTCGGCGTGCACAACTGCCACCGCCGTCGATACGACGTGCGGGTGGATCAGGAAGATCGCGTTACCCCAAGCCTCCACCAGACGCACGCCATCCGTTCGCGACACAACTTCGCGCACGGATTTGAGTTTCTTGTTCGCGCTAACACGATAGAGTTCTGCCGGAAATGTCTTGTCGGTGTGCTCGGTTGTCGTTGCAGATAGCAAGTAAAGACGGTCCTCGGAGACGGTCTGTTGGGCAAGCGTAGTGTTGGCGCAGACTGCGCTGAGGAATCCGCCTAGGTAGAGCTGAAGTAGACTACAGCGGCGCGGCATTACAGACCTTCATGACGTAGCCCGTCGTGTCGATGTCCCAACGGTTAGGGCCCGAACTATCGGCCGGGTGAAAAAAGATAAAGTAGTTTCCGTTGTAGTAGTGAATCCAGTCTCCGTCAGAATAACTGTCGTTTCCATTTTGTGGATAGCTGAAATAGCAGTAGGTGTATCCCGTCGGCGGTGGGTAAACGGGATTTCCGCCCGTGAGGCTTTGCATTTGTGTGAGTTCATTATTCCAGGATTGATAGGCGGCAGACTTCTTACTGTCTAGTAACGACAAGCCGTCGGCCACATTAGCGGGCCAGGCCCAGTAGTCTTCATCACCATGGGCCCGACCGGGAGGCTCCAGTTGCATAAGGCCAATGCCGTCGGGCGCTCCCCAAACGGGGTCATAGGGAGTCGCAACAAACTGATGGTATTGGTTGTAAGGAGCGTACGTGTACGCTCCGGATTCGTAGGCCACAAGATTCTGTTTGAACCAGGCTCCGTCTCCGTTGGATAAGTACGAATCCACTGTGCTGTTCGGAGGATTGGTGCCATTGATAAAAAAACCGAAAGACGATTGTTGAACGCCGTCGAACGTCCAAGTAATTGTGGCGTTTCCGCCCTCAAAATTGTTGAGCCAACTGACTGTGGAGGACTGGTCGCCCTCTACGTCCTGCGCGTTAAATGTAACATTCGTCCCAGTCGTAGCTCCGGCTTGATCGGTGTACGTAATACTTATTTGATAGGAAAAGGCATCGCAGGATGAGCCGCCATTCACGCTCAGGACCAGATTGGGCATGTTCGGGATCGTATTTATCGAGACAGTCCCTCCTTGGCTTACGGTATTTCCTCCGCTGACCACGATAAGGGACTGTCCACGAACCGTTCCGGCGAACAGAAGGATACAAAGCGAAACGACAAGCAGCTTGCCGTAATCGAACCGAGTTCGAGGTCGCGCGCGCAGCAGACTATTCGGACGCATGAGCGAGGGCGCTTTCCGGGGGTTTACTCCGTTCATGTTTTTGCTCCTCCTCGCAGCGCGTGGCCAAGACCTAGGACTCGTCATGTATGCTGGAGCTTCGCTACTTCGCTCAGCAAGAGATTCCCAAAATGTTTCACTGCGCGGGGAGCACCGACAATTGTTTCCGGGGATGCTGCGCCACGTGCCAAGCTCGTGTTGTTACGCTCTCAATCCCTCCGCGGCGATACAGCGTCAGGAGGATCTGGGCCTGCCGCCCGCGATAAAAGGCGTAGATAAAAGGGCTGCCGCTTAGGGATTCATTTGCCTTGGCAGCGGCATCGGATTCGGCTTTTAGCAAAGCGACCACGTCGGCCTCAGGGGCCTTCTCGTCGAGAAGACGAAGGATGGCGTCGGCTATGTCGTGCTCTGCATCCAGTTCACGTTGGTAGCGCATGAAGATTTGCTGGTGATCGGGGCCGACGCACAGGCCATCATCGAATACCGCCGCGTCCGCGGCCGCGACCACGGAATTCGGGTCGGCAGACGCATACCGTGGATTCGCGCCTGCCTGGGACATCATTATAGCGACCCAGTTGTGTTGGTGCTTGGATTGATATTCCTTGGGGCTGACGTCGAAGTGGTCGGAAACGAGGCGCAGCTCGCCGGGCGGCAAAGCCATGCGTTCGCTGGCCGGGCCGGGATCATATCTTTCAATTCGGTCTGCCAGTTGAAAGCCCTCGCCGCTAAAGGACCGCGCTTGCCATTGAAGCATGTAGGCCCTGACGGTATATGTGGTGTCGTTTCGGAGGAGGACGAGAAACGGGCGATAGCCAGCATAGCCGTCGAGCTTTTCTAGGCCTAGGAAAATTCGCGGTTAGAAGAGCATCGAAGCCAGGGTCGCTCGGACGGATGAGTGTTAGTTGGTGCGTCGTGGGCCGCTGTTTGGGCCAAACTGCTGAAGGCGCCTGCGGCAGACCAGCAGAGAAGAAAGGCGAGTCTGTAGCACGGGCATTATGATTCACGTCTGTAATCTTCCCCCCCCCGATAAGGTATTGCGGAGTTAATACGCCAGAGCATAAGACATGTCAAGGGTAATTCCGCGGAAATTCGCTTCGCTCGCGTTTGCGCGGCCCTCCGAATTCATCGGCATGGAACTGGAGATCGCCGGGAGCGAACTAACCAATCTGCAGGCGGCGCAAGTCTTTAGCTAGGTATTGGGGAAGCCGGTGAAATTCCGGAAACTGCCTTTGCCTCTCGTGCGCGCCGTGCTCGGGAAGGAGTTCTATCTCATGTTCCGGTGGTTCAACGAAGCCAGATTCCAGCGGACATCGCCGGGCTTCGCCACGTTTTATCCAGCAACGCGCCTTCTCGGCCGCCCCGAATTTCGCATCTACGCGCCGCTGATCCCACTTGTGGCCGCAGCCACCTTCGCGCTTGCAGCCACGTCGTGGCGCATCGGTCTCCGCCGCTATTCCTCCACCGGCTCATAGGGAAAACAAAACCTCGGAAAAGAATTTATACAGAGGGCACAGAGACGAAAAACAAAATTGGACGCGCTTTAGCAGGCTTTCATCACCATCAGAATGCGGTCATCTTCGTAGATTCCTCCGCGCGAGTGCGTCTCCACTTCCGCCAGCACCGCCCGCATAATCTCTTCGGGCGTGCCGCCACGTAGCCGCGTGACAAGTTCCGCGAGCCGCGCGCGGCTGAACTCCGTCCCCGCAGCGTCCATCGCTTCGGTGATTCCGTCCGTGCACGCCACGAGAATGTCTCCCAGCGCGAGCGCCACGGTGCCGCACTCGAACTGCACGTCCGGCAGGAGACCCACAATCATTCCGCCGACGTCGAGCCACTCGACGCGTCCATCCGCTCGAATCACCGCCGGAGGCACATGCCCGGCGTTCACGTAACGGAAGCTCCGCCCTCCGCTCTCCACCAGCGCAAGGAACATGCTCAAGTATTTTGTAGCGCGCCCCAGCGCCACGGAAGCGCGTGCGCCCATCAAAAGTTTGTGATTGATGGTCGCCGGCAATTTTTCCAGCGGCTCGACGTGATCCGCCAACGCATGCAGCGTCGCCTGCACGTTGGCCATCACCAGCGCTGACGCTGCACCCTTTCCCTCCACGTCCGCCACGACAAGCAGCAGCGATTCCCCACCCTCCGCCTGCACCGGAAGAAAATCGTAATAATCTCCGCCGACCATTTGCGAAGCGCGGTGCGACACGGCAATTTCAATTCCCGGAAAAGCCGGCGGCGCGTCCGGCAGAAATCCCGCTTGAATTTCCCGCGCAAGCGCCAGGTCCCGTTCCATTTTTTCTTTTTCGACGCGTTCGCGGTGCAGCTGCGCTTTTTCAAGCGCCAGCGCCACGTGCGCGGAAAGCGCATCGAGAAACGCTTCATCCTCGTCCGTGAAACCTTCCGCCTTGTTCAGCAGTTGCAACACGCCGATGATCGCGCCCGCTTCATTCCGGATCGGCAAGCAGAGCAGCTGCCTCGTCTTGAATCCCAGCTTGCGGTCAATGTCCGGCTCGAAGCGCGGATCGTCGTAGGCATTTTCCAGACGCACGGCGGAGCCTTCGCGCGCCACCCAACCGGCGATGCCGCGCTCCGCCGGCAATCGAATCACTTGCTGTTCGAGGCCCAGCCCCACGAGCGACCAGATTTCCTTGCGCTCGCGATCCACCAGAAAAACCGTGCCGCGCTCCGCTCCCGTCTGCCGCGTGGCGATCTGCAGAATAATGCTGATGAGCTCGCCGAGATCGAGCGTGGAGTTCAGCTTCTTGGTGGCTTCGATGATGCTGGAAAGCTCTTTCATCGCGCCGCGGCGCTCCGCCAGCGCCAGCACTACGGCGGCAAAGCGCGCCAGAAGATCCATCTCGCCGCGGACCGTGTCAGTGAGCGGCCCCGCGCCGCGAACTTCCAAAACGCGCACGCGGAAATCGTCGCTACCCAGCGCGCCCGCCCAAATCGTGGGATCCTTGCTGCTGTCGCTCGGCAATCCCGGCTTGATTCCCGCGGGAGTGGACGCGGGAAGAATTCCCGCTTCCGCCCAAACTTCCGCTTCGCCGCGGTCGGCGCGCCAGAGCCTCGCGCCTGCAACACCGGGCTGGCCCATCGCGGCGCGCACCACGCGCGCGGCAATCTCATTCGCGGGGAAACGCCCTTCGAGCAGGCGCAGGCCATCGAGCAGTTCGGGGAAGAGTTCTTTCACTTTTTGGCGGACCGGCGTTTCGTTCATGAATTGCGGGGCGGGAGCATAACCGCCGCGTTGGGGGTAAGCCTAGCAGGAGTGTCGCAGGTTGAAAAGAGCAGGTTGCAGCGAGCGATGGAGATGGATGTCAGTGGAATGGGTCACCGCGCAACGGATCCTTCGTGCAGGGTGACTGGTGAGGAACCTCACTCTGAGCGAGTAGCGACGAGGAAGCACGCGATGCAAATCTTACTTGCGCTCTTCGCGGGCTACGGCGAGTGGACGGGGTGCTGGCTTGATTCCCATTCTTGGCTGAGGCGTCGCACCGATTCGCGCAAACGAACCGCAAGCGCGGCGATGGTTTCGAGGCGCTGCGGCGCGCCCTGCGGCAAACGGCCGTCGCTTTTCCGGCGTATCTCCGAGAGTAAAAGCTCCGCGTTGCCCAGGATTCCGGTGAGCGGGTTGTTCAATTCGTGGCGCAGCACTTCTCCGAAATCCTCGCGTTCCATTTCGTCCGAATGGATCTTTTCGAGTCGCGATGCTCCGTTGCTCCGGAGCAGGCAAGACTTGCGCTTCGCTCTGAGCCTTGCGCAGACGGCGTTCGACCAGCCCGAGCGCCACCGTCAGGAATCCGCCCGTGCGCACCACGTAATCCGCGGCGCCGGCGGCCACCAGTCCGGAAAGTTCCGTCTGGTGTTCCGCGTCTCCGATCACGACGACTGGCGCATAGATGGCCAGCGAGGAAACGGCCACATCAAGACTCTGCGCGCCTGCGCGCGGATAACCGGCTTCCTGCGAGGCGGCTGTTTCCGTGAGCAAAATCACGGCGGGCGCGGAATCCTGAACGATGCGGCGCGCGGCGTCCACGGTGCTCACCGAAGCGACGTGACGGCGCTCATCAATGGTTTCCAGTTCATGGCGTGCCGTGGCGCGGAGCGCTGCGTCATCGCTTACGAGAAGAATCGTGTATTCCCGAGGTGTCATGTCATCATCCATTTCTAAATCATCCATTTTCTCGATCATCTATTCTCAATGCGCTTTCTTGGCCGCTGCGGCACGCTCCCCGCGCTCCAGGTGGCTATCGAGGAGGCCGTAGACTTTTTCCGTCAGCTCCTCGACACGGAACGGCTTGGCCACATGAGGGAGACGGTTTCGTTCCAAGAAATCCTGTGTCTGCTGCGCGATCACGTCGCCGGTCACAAAGAGGAAACGGTCCTGAAGCGGATTCCGCTCGCGCACCAGCGATTGGAAGAAGTGCTGGCCGTCGAGTCCGGGCATTTTCATGTCGCAAATCACCAGGTCGTAGTGCTGGCGCGCGGCGCGTTCGAGCGCCTCGCGCCCATCCAGAAGCACGTCCACCTGCAGCCCTTCGTCCTCGAGCAGATCGGCAATCAGACGGGCCACGGTGGGCTCGTCTTCGACGACCAGCACGCGCGTTCCGCGGTGAGTTGAGTGCGGCACTGTCCGCGAGAGAGCAGGCTGACGATTTTTTTGACCGGCAAGCGTGCGGGAAACAGGCAGAAGTTGCTGGCCCACATCGCCCGTGCGCCGGACGGGTTCGATCGAGGACTCCGCGGCCACGGGGAGTTCGAGGGAAAAGATCGCGCCGCCCTCCGGCGGGCTCGAGACGTTTACCTGGCCGCCGTGTTCGCGGACGACGCCGAGAACGATGGCGAGTCCGAGACCGGTGCCGACGCCCGCGGGCTTCGTGGTGAAAAATGGATCGAAGATACGCGCGAGAATGCTCTGCGGAATTCCAGGGCCGTCATCAATGACCTGAAGAACGATGCGGCGGTCGCCGTTGCGAGCTGTCCGCAGACGGATGACGCCCGCTTTCCCCTCCTGCACGATGGCCTGGCGCGCGTTTCCGATCAAATTCATCAGCACTTGTTGCAGCTGGCCGGGATCGCCGTTGACGAAAGGAAGAGCGGGATCGAGTTCCAGCTCGATGCGGATTTTTTCCGCCGCGGAACCGAAACGTTGCAGTTCCAGGGCGCGCATAACGACCTGGTTGAGGGCCACTCGCTTGCGCTCCGGCCGGGTCTCCCGGGCGCTCAGCAGAAGCTGGCGCAGGATGGTGCTGGCCCGCTCTGCTTCTTCATAAATCTGGCGGACCTCTTCCGTGCGGCCGGAGAAATCTTTTCTGACCAGGAGGCGCTGCGAGTAACCGAGGATGCTGGTGAGCGGATTGCTCAACTCATGCGCCACGCCGGTAACCATCTGCCCAAGCGCGGCGAGTTTTTCCGTCTGGAGCAGCTTGGCTTGAAAAACGCGCTGGGCGGTGAGGTCGCGGTAAATTTCGACGCGTCCAAGACGGTTGCCTGCCTGATCGAGAACCGGCCGGACGGAGCGTTCCAGCACGCGGGGAACGGGCCGCGCCAACTGCAGCTCTTCGCGCGAGCCGCCTTCGGCGCCACGAGCCAGCTCGCGCCAGCGCTTTGCAAAGCTTTCCGGCTCGGCCGCGCGCGGCTCGAGCTGCGCGATCAGGGCGTCCAGAGTTGTACAGGTTGCCGCTTCTTCCGGAGAGAGCCCGGCGATTTGCGCGAAGCGCGTGTTCATGGCGCGGATGCTGTGGTTCGCACCGAAGAGAACGATTCCTTCCTCGACCCATTCGAGCACGTTGTGAAGTTCCGCGTCGAAGCGGCTGCGCTGGAGCGCGGCCTCCTGCGCCGGTGCGGGAGCGAGTACAACAGCGGCAAAGTCATCGCCAGCGGGGACGGGCGAGCGAGGGCGCACGCGAACTCCGCTGATCAGTTCGCTTTCGCAGACGTCCTGTACTTCGGTAGCTCTGTCGTGCTCGCCGGCGAGGGCGCGCGTTGACCATTCTTCGATGCGCTGCTGGTCGCGCGCGCGGAAAAGATGCGCGAATCGTCCGCCGATATACCAGAGGGATTCACTCGTGGATGGCCGCGGCGCTCCCTCCCGGGAGGAGTCCGATGCTTTCTCGCTGCGTGCTTCCTCGAGCAAAACTCTTGCGCCGCGGTTCACGGCCGAAATGTTTCCGCGGGCATCGAGGAGAATCGTCGGCTCCTGGCTGAATTCCAGAAGCGCCTGGCGGCGCGCCGTGCGCCGTGTCTGTTCGGCATGCAGCTTGCGGCGTTCCAGAGCAGCGACGGCCAGCGAAGCGCGCAGTTCGAGGCGATCGAGCGTGGCGAGAGAAGACTGTTTCTGCGGGATGCCGGCGACAAGTACGCCGAGCGCCTCCCCGGAGGCAATCAGCGGAATGGCGACGAGCCGCGCCAATCCTGCTTTGGACCACGAGGCGGGAGGCTCGACGCCCGCGACGCGGCCTGTTTCGAGAGCTTGCCTCCACAGGCTGGCGAGCGGTTCTCTTTCCACCGAGCGAGTCCAAGCTTCGTCGCCGCTCTCCCAGGAAAACTCCATTTCGCCCGGTGGCGCGGCGTCCGGCGCGTGGGCGGGGCAATGCCCGATCACGGCGAAAGACGCGCCAGTTCCATAGGCGTCCGCGGAGGCTTCGGTGCAACTGGCAACGAGCCGCGACAGGATCGTGTCCGCGGAAACCTTGCTGCCGAAAGCGGCAAGAATTTGTTTGCTGATGCACACGTCAGCCTGGCGTTCGCGGGCGAGACGCTGTTCCTGTTCCCATTCGAGAACCAACGCGAGTTCCGCGGCGACGAATTCCGCCAATTCCCGCGGCAGGGCGGACTGCTTTTTGCGCGAGCCGGTGAGGAGCACGCCGCGGAGATGGCCTCTGCCCTCGATCGGAGTCCAGAGCGCATGGCGCAAACCCACGAGAGGGCCAATCATCGTGGGGGTGTGGAAATCGCCGAGTTCCTGGTCAACACTTCGGCCGGAGGCGAGGAGGTCCTGTGGGAGAGGAGGCTCGAGCGACAGCTTTTCCCATTCGGCGGGAATTTCTTCGGAGCCAGTTTCCCAGAGGAGGCCGCGAAGGGTTGCTGGCGAGTGCGCTTGGGGATCCGAGGAGAAATCCTGTTCGAGCCAGACGCCGATGCGGTCGGCTCGGCCGTCCTGTGCGAGCGTGTGAATCGCTTCGCGCATCAGCTCTTCGCGCGAGGCGCCCGCGAGACCGGCGCGTGCCGCGCCTCGCCACACACGTTCCTCCTCTTGTTTTTTTCGCCAGGCCCACATCTTTTTTGTTCCTCGAAGCTGTTCCCATGCGGAAGGCAGATGCGCCAAGCCACAAGGGACGGGCTTCCTCAATACAGGGGCACTTGCACTGAGAGGCCCAACTGAGAAATTGCGTATTACTTGTGGAATCAACGATTTGCGCAGGGTGGGAGCGCGGGCAGGCAGGGGCCGGAGTCCCATGCCGAGACTGGCGCGGTCCGCGTTCCCAGAGTGGACCGGAGCGAAGGTTTCCCTGACAGCTCATTGGCGGCGGCGGCTTGGTCGCCAATGGATGCGAGAAGCAGCGCGTAGAGCGCAGGAATGGACGGGCTGCGGCCCACGCTCGCAAGAATGAGCGCGGACGCAATGGGAATTTTTGCGGCGGGAGTCTGGAGAAAGAAGACTGCAGGCTATGGCTCGGCCTTTTATGGCTCCGCTTGTTCCATCTGGTACTGCTTGAGTTTGCGGTAGAGCGTGGTTTTTCCAATCCCGAGCATGCGGGCCGCAGCGAGCTTGTCTCCGCCGGTCTCGCGAAGCGTGCGGAGAATGGCGCGGCGTTCCAGCTCTTCCATGGGCAGAAGCTCGTCCTTATCGGGGACGCGCTCACTGGTGGGATAGTGCAGGTTCGAGGGCAGATCGCCCACATGAACGATGGGGCCGGAGCCCATGGCCACGGCGCGTTCGATGGCGTTTTCCAGCTCGCGCACGTTGCCGGGCCAGTCGTAAGCGATCAAGCGGCGCATGGCGTCATCGGAGATGGTCCGCGTGGGCCCGTGCGGATCGGAAAATTTATCGAGGAAAGAGGTGACCAGAAGCTGGATGTCGCTCTTGCGCTCGCGCAGAGGCGGAAGCTTGATCTGCACCACGTTGAGGCGGAAATAGAGATCCTGACGGAAGGCGCCGGTGCGGATAGCGGAATCCAGATCGCGATTCGTGGCGGCGATGATGCGCACGTTGATGTGGCGGCGCTCCGTGGAGCCGACCGGCTTCACTTCGCGTTCCTGCAAGGCTCGCAGCAGCTTGGCCTGCAGATCCACGGGCATGTCTCCGATTTCGTCGAGGAAAAGCGTGCCGCCCTGGGCCGCTTCGAGCAGGCCCTGCTTCGACTGCATCGCGCCGGTAAACGCGCCCTTCACGTAGCCGAAAAGCTCCGATTCGATGAGCGTGGGCACCAGTGAGGAACAGTCCACGGGCGCGAACGGGCGCTCCTTGCGTACGCCGGAATAGTGGATGCTTCTCGCGACGAGTTCCTTGCCGGTGCCGCTTTCGCCGAGAATCAAAACGGGATACTCGTGCTGGCTGACCTTCTCAATCATCTTGTAGACGCGCTGCATTTTCGCGGAGACGCCGATCATTCCGCCGAAGCCGGGCTTGGAGCGCAATTGCTCGCGCAAGAGGCGGTTCTCGCGGTCCAGGTCCATGTCGCGGGCAACGCGCTCGAGGCGCGCGCGGAGATCCTCGATGTGAAACGGCTTGGTGACGTAGTCCACCGCGCCCATGCGCGTGGCAGCGACGGCGGAGTCGATGGTTCCATATTGCGTGAGGACCACGACGGCGACCTGCGGGTACATTTCATGAACCTGTTTCAGAAGATCGAGGCCGCTCGAGGGCGGCAAAATTAAGTCGGTGACGATGATGTCAATCGCGTGAGTCTCGAGCCTGCGGAGCGCTTCCTCGACCGAGCTCGCGACGATGGCCTTCATGCCGCAGGATTCCGCGACGTCGGCACAAAGTTTGCGCGTGGTCTCCTCGTCTTCGACGACAAGGACGCTGATGGGGATGGGGGCGCGTTGTGCTCCGGCTTCTTCGCTCATGGGCATACACCTCGCGGAAGTTCCGCACGCGTTTCAATTGCACACTCAGTACCAATTCCGGAAAGTAGATGAAAACGGTTCATAAATCAATAAGTTAGCGATATTACCATTTAAATGTCGGTTCACAATCGGGAATTTCTATTTAGGAAACTTGCGCGGAGGGGGCCGGGACAGGAGACGAAGCCGTGGGTTTTCAGCGATTTGCCAAAATGGAAATTCGTCCAATTCCATTTTGGGAATGGAACGCGCGGAAATGGCAAGTCGAGATGCAGAATCCGAAAAGATTCTCTCTAAATGAACGGGCTTGCCGTTTGTGCAGGGCGCTCACTTCGTCGGCCTAGAAGAAGACTCGCCCTTTGTTGCCGCAGGCTTGCTGATAAAAGGAAACGGGCCCTCCCGGAATTTCCCGAGAGAGCCCGTTTTCGGTTTGCTGTTTTGCGAATCGCCAAACCCGGCGAGTCACATTTGTCTGGTCCGTGCAGCCATGCCGACAATTGCTGGAAGGCTGTCGCCGCAATTAGTTACGGCTTTGGTGCCGGCTTCTTCGCGGGCGTCTTCGCAGGTGCCTTCGCAGCACCGGCGGCTTCGCCGCCCTTCCTGCTCATCAAAGTCAAGGCATCATGTGCGTTGAAGGGGAAGCGCCGCACGGACTGTTCCCCCGTGGTGCTGAGGGTGACGTCCACGCGCCGGTTGTTGGCCAGGCGGATGGTCAGCAGGTTTTTCAGGAACTGCTGCTTTTCCGCTGCGGTCAGCTCGGTATCTTCCTCAAGGAGCTTCTTGACCTGTTCATCGGTCATGTTCTCCTCTTCGCCGTAGGCCTTGGTGTCAATGTGGTCTGCGGCAACGCCTTTCTCGATGAGGTAGCTCTTGGCGCGTTCCACACGGCGCTCGGAGAGAAGTTGGTTGTACTCCTTGCCTCCGCGTATGTCGGCATGGCCGCCAAGGATCAAGTGAGCGTCCGGTTTGTAGGTCAGGTACTGTTTGAAGTCGGCCGCCAAGGTGTCGAGAGTGCCCGCCTGGCTGGAGAGCAATCCGCCGGTGGGTTTCGCGACCGTGGGCTGCGCCGTCGGGAAGTAAACGCTATGAAGAGCCAGCTTTACTTCCAACTGGTGAACCTGCGGGGGCTCCTTGACCTCGACGGCGCCCGAGGCATCGGCGGCGCCGCCGCGGCCGTCGCTCACCGTGCACTTCACGGTGTAGGTTCCGGGCTGCAAGCCGGTGGCATCGAACGAGGCGTTCGCGCCGGTGCCGCTCACCTGGCCTGCGGAAGCCGAGTAGCTGTAGGAGAGCGGGTCGCCGTCAGGGTCGTTGCCTGTGCAGGTGATTCCCGTGTGTTCGCCGGGTAGAATCGGGCTGCGCTCAACCGACAAGGACGCCGTCGGCGGGCGATTCGGCCGCGGTTCAACTTTGATGTCCGTTGCGCAGGAAGCCGTGCCGCCCTTGCCGTCATTGACCTGTGCGGTCACGGTGTAGCTGCCCGCGCTGACACCCGTGGAGTTCCAGCGCGCGTCGGGGCCGCTGCCATCCACCGCGCCGCCGGTCGCCGTGTAGCTGTAAGTAAGAGGATCATTGTCGGGATCGCTAGCGTTCACGTGAATCGCTGCGACATCTCCCGAACCGGCAAAAACCGATGTGGGACTTGCCGTGCAAGCCGCCACCGGCGGGTGATTCGCGGGCGGAGGAGGCGCTTCATGTGGCAAGCCGAAGCGCAGAACGATACCCGTGCCCAAGCGGAGGTTATCCTGCCGGGCGTTTCCGCCGAGGAAGGATCCCGAGAAATTGGTCATCAGGTAGTCGATTTCAGCGAAGCGCCAGGCGATGTTCTTGGTCAGGACGATGTCCACGCCGCCGCCGGCGACGATGGCGAAGGCGGTCTGGCCGTTATCGCCGGTAATCGCAGGGCCGCCATGAGCTCCGCCCAACAGGAATTCCGCGAACGGAACGAAGTAATCGAATTTGCGCAAGTTCAGGCGAGGCCCAAGCAAAAATGTGGAGAGACCTCCGTGCGAGTCGCCGACGTTCGGAATGGTCCGGCTGAAACTTCCGCCGCCAATCTCTTCGGTGAGACCCAGCCAGCGGGATGGGTTCCACGTGAAAGAGCCCGAGCCGCCGTAGTTGCTAAACGAAGGGAAGTCAGTGCCAGGATGGAAATTGATGTAGTCGAACATGCCCGCAACTTCATACTTGGGCACAATTCTTCCCGGGGGCGTGTCTCCACTCGATTTGGCGTCAGCCGGATATGGTTTCGGACGCGGAGCTTCCGGAAGCGCGAAAAGATTTCGCGACGCAGGGGTAATATCCCCGCCATTCATTTTGGCGGGGGTCTTCGCCGCCGTTAAAGGCGTTGCCGTTGTTGCTGCCGCCGCGCTCGCGCCATCCCCGTTTTGCTGGGCGCACAGGGGTAAAGCAAAAAGTGCGCTCGCCGCTACTGCCACACACCAATTACGCATCATTCTTCTCCCTCAATTTTTTCTTTTGGATCCCAAGCTGTTTTCGTCCCCGCTGCAACACCGCCCGTGGTGTTGCCACTCATTCCCTGGGAAAAATCGCGACAAACTGCTTGCCGTTTGCCATTAGCCACCGCACCGCCGATACGTTCCCCCACTCTTCCTCGACACCGGGAGAAAATCCAAGAACCAACAGGACGCGGTCCTGCTAGCCTATTCCAGATTTCCCTTTCTCCGCAAGTCTTTCCTTCCCGATTCCGGCTCTCCAAGAGGTTTTGTCCATTCCCTTTTGCGATCGGCAGGAAAAGATCCTGGCGGAGGCGAATGCAAACGCTCAGCGTTTTGCCGGATCGCTTCGCTCGAGCGTGCGGCAAGTATCTAGTGAGTTATCGGCGACTGTGGTAGGCTAGCGCCCCTTACTGTGGTGGGCCTGCTTCCAGCGAAGTTTTTGCAACTTGGGAAAGCTTCGTTTGGAGGTACCGCTCGTTTTTTCGGCCTGCTGTCCCGCGGCCTAAAGCGATCCACAGAAGTTCGGATGTCGTGCGCTGCGTGGGCGGATTATGCGACTCAAAAAAGCAAAACTGTTTCCCAGCCTTCTGCTCTCCCTTGCTAGTTTGATCTTGCCTTGCGTGCGCGCCGAAGCGCAGACGGCAAACATTCAGGCGCGCATCACACAGGCCGTGGACGAAAAAAATCTCACGGTACTGAAGGGGAATGTGCATCCGCTGGCTCGCGCGGAAAACGACCGCGGGCCGGCTCCGCCCGACCTCCGGATGGACCGCATGTTGATTGTCCTCAAGCGGAGCCCTGAGCAGGAATCTTCACTACAGAAGTTGCTAGAAGACCAGCAGGACAAATCTTCGCCGCGCTATCGCCAGTGGTTGACGCCCGAGCAGTTCGGACAACAGTTCGGACCTGCGGATGACGATATGGAGAAAGTTTTGGGCTGGCTGCGGAGTCATGGTTTTCAAAACGTACGAGTGAGCAGAGGCCGCACAGTCATCGAGTTTTCTGGGACTGCAATACAGGTCGAACAAGCATTTGGAACCTCCATCGGGAGGTTCGAGGTAAACGGCCAGGAGCACTGGGCAAATGTCAGCGACCCGACGATTCCCGTGGCATTATCGCCCGTCGTTGCCGGCGTGTTCACCCTGCACAATTTTTATAAAGCTCCTCAGATTCACGTGGTCGAAGGACAGATGACCGCGAAGGCCAAGCCCGGGGCTCGGCCCCAATTTACCAATAGCAACGGCCAGCACGCACTTGTTCCGGCCGATTACTACACCATTTACAATTTTGACCCTCTACAAATTTCCACCGGCGCGAAGATCGCACTTGTAGGGCGCTCGAACATCAATCTTCAAGACGTGGTTTACTTTCATTTTTGGACGTTTGACCAGGCAGAATCTCCGCAGATAATTCTGAACGGCCCGGATCCGGGGAATCTCGGTGGAGGCGAGGAAGCAGAGGCGGTTCTTGATACAACGTGGGCTGGCGCGGTGGCTCCGACGGCATCGGTTAGCCTCGTCGTGTCCAAGTCGACTGCTGCCACAGACGGCGTCGATTTATCCGAGCTGTACATCGTCGACAACAACCTTGCTGATGTGATGAGTGAAAGTTTTGGCGACTGTGAGTCGAATTTCACGAGCACTGAGGCCGCAGGAATCGCCAGTCTCGCGCAGCAGGCTGCCGCGCAGGGGATAACGTACATAGTGTCCACGGGCGATTCGGGATCGGCGGGATGCGACAATCCTCATACCGCCACTTCTGCCAGTCATCCAGCATCTGTAAACCTGTTGGCTGCAACCCCGTACAACGTGGCTGTTGGCGGAACTATGTTTAGTGAAGGGACGAATGCCGCAAAGTATTGGAATTCCTCCACTGACCAAACGACATTGGGCTCGGCCATTTCCTACATACCAGAGGACGTCTGGAATGAAAGCTGTGCATCGGGCCAATCCGGATGCACCAAACCAAACATCTTCGCCACCGGCGGCGGGGCCAGTACTTTTTTCACCAAACCTTCCTGGCAGACTGGCGTTGCCGGCATCCCGACGGACAATGCTCGCCATTTGCCGGATGTTTCCCTGACGGCGGCTGGGCATGATCCTTATCTGCTTTGCCTCAGGGGATCTTGCGTTCCGAACGCGCAAGGACAAATCAGCTTTGCGGGCGTCAGCGGTACGTCTGCGTCCGCACCGGCTTTTGCAGGCATCATGGCTCTCGTTGGACAGAAAACACTTGTGCGCCTCGGCCAGCCCAATTACGTGCTATATCGTCTCGCCGCTGCGGAAAATCCTGCGCAATGTAACGCGTCCAGCGCAACGTCCCTGCCACTCAGCACCTGCGTTTTCAATGATGTAACCGTGGGTAACAACGCCGTGCCGGGCGAGCCCGGGTACGGAACTCTGAGTGCCAACTATCAGAGCGGAAAGGGCTACGACCAAGCAACCGGACTAGGCTCCGTGAACGTCACCACGTTGATCAATCAGTGGAATACCGTCACGTTCAATCCGACAAGCACGGCATTTTCGATCAGCCCGTTGACCGCAACACACGGTGACCCGCTGAACGTCACCGTGAACGTGACTCCGAACAGTGGAACCGGCACGCCGAGTGGAGTTGTCTGGTTGTTGCAGAGCGGATTCCCGAAGGGAAATTTCGTGGGCGACAATACGGCCGACATATTCACTCTGGATTCACAGGGATCCTTTACCGGAGTTACTCATGTGCTCCCAGGTGGCACGTATCAAGTGAATGCGCACTACGCCGGGGACGGTACTTACGCAGGCAGCGACTCAGCTCCTGCAGTGCAGGTAGCCATTCAGCCGGAGAATACCTCCGTCACCTTTTCGGTACTCACTAGCGACGCGGGCGGCAATCTCGTTCCATTTACCGGAGGCCCGTTCGGCACGCCTGTGTTTTATCAAGCGCATGTAAGTGGACAATCAGGCTTTGGCGCGCCGAGCGGCTCCGTGAACTTCTCGGACAACAACGGGTCCGGATCCAGTGGCGCCGCTCTGGACAAGAACGGCAACGCCCAAACATTTCCTCTCACGCAAATTCCAGCTGGATCACATTCCCTCATCGCGGCGTATGTCGGGGACAACAGCTTCAACTCAAGCGCAAATTTGACGCCGATCAATTTCACGATCTCGCAAGACCCGAGCGTCACTACCCTCGTAACACAGCAGTCAGCGCAATCGGTACTTTTGACAGCGACCGTCGCCGCGTCAGGGCTTGGTTCGGCGCCCAGAGGGCAGATTACATTTACTAACGGCACCGCCGTTTTGGGCACTTCTTTTCTGGATAACGGAACCTCCTCCGCTGGTGCGGTCCAGGCCACAGCGACTCTCGATGGAACTCAGTTTCCTCCAGGGCAATACAATGTCATCGCCAGCTATGCAGGCGATGGGAATTACGCACCCTCCAACTCGTCGTCTGTCGCGCTGAGCCTGACGGCGGACTTCACTGTGGCTGATCGCGGTATCACAACGCAGACCGTATCTGCAGGACAGACTGCACAGTATGTCAACGACATCGCTGTCACACCATTCTCAGGATTCAATTCGGATGTCGCCCTTTCTTGCTCCGTCCCCGCCAAAGCCACGACCTGCACCGTGAATCCACCTTCGCTGACAACTTCTGCCGGCGTCAACATTGCATCGGTAATGGTAAACACAACGGCCCGAACGAGCGCGGTTTTTAGGAGGCCCACGGACCAGATTCCATTTCACCCGCCGCTCCGTCCCGTGACCGCTGTAGCGCTATTGTGCGCTTTGTGGATGTGCGCGCTGTTGCTTCGCCTCGTGCAAGTGCAGCAGCGTCGCCGAGCACTCGGCCTCGCATTATTGATATTGGTTCTGGGAATCGGATCGGCGGGATGCGGAGGGGGCATCTCGACGCCTCCTCCTGCACCTCCACCTATAACTCCAACAAATGGTACCGCCGTAGGTAGCTATACGATCACTGTTACGGGAGTTTCCGCGGCGACAAACACGACCCACAGCATGACTCTTCAGTTGGTCGTCAACTGAAGGTGGGCCGCACCTGACCGTCTGCACTCACTCGCGTTACACTACTGGCTCGATGCTGAGCACAACGGTACTCGACACATATTGGATGGGGCGGCCGCGATCGATTGCGGCGGTGCTGCTGGAATCGAACGGCCATCGCGCGATCATTGATCCCGGGCCGGCCTCGAGTTTACCGACAATTCGTGAACTGCTCGGCGCGCGCAACATTGGCGTTTCGGATCTGAACGCTATTCTGCTCACGCACATCCATTTGGACCATGCGGGCGCGACGGGCGCGCTGATCAAAGAAAATCCCAACCTGGAGGTGTACGTTCACAAGGCCGGGATGCTGCACATGGCGGATCCTTCGAAACTGCTGGCGAGTGCGGAGCGGCTTTGGCCGGGCGAACTAGGGCGCTTGTTTGGCGAAACGCTTCCAGTGCCCTTTGGAAATTTGCGCATGCTGAAAGGCGGAGAGACGCTTTCGCTCGGAAGCCGCAATCTCGACGTGGTGTACACGCCGGGGCACGCTTCGCATCACGTTTCGTATTTTGATTTGTCGGACGGCACGGCGTTCGTCGGCGACACGGCAGGCTTTCACATCGAAGGCGAGCCTTACGTGGTTCCGCTTACTCCGCCGCCGGATATTGATCTGGAAATTTGGAACGCTTCGCTGGACGCAATCGGTACGCGGGCTCCGGCGCGGCTGTTTCTCACGCACTTTGGTTACTCGAATAATCCTGCAGGGCACATCGCGGAAAACCGAAAGAATTTGCAGCGCTGGAGTGCGCTGGCCGCGGAGACCCTGCGCTCCACGCCGGATCCGCAAGCAGCGCTAGAGACGTTCGTGGCCAACGCGAGCGCGGAGATCGAGCAACGCCTCCCCGCTGCGGAAGCAGAGCATTACATTTTTAATTGCGGGCTGAATCTTTCCTGGCTGGGGCTCGCGCGCTACCACCGCAAACGCGCCGAAGCCGCGGCTGGATCGCCGCCGAACGCGTAGGCTTTCGCAGAAAACCAAAAACGCACGACAAACAATCTTCACTTATTTCATGGCTTGAAGGGCCGGCTCCAGCCACGAGAAGAGAAACTGATTGATGCCGGGAAATTGCGCAGCGAGCAAGCTAAAAACAGGAATCGCCGCGGCGGATGCGAACTTGATCCAGAAGTCCAATCCCAATTCCCCTGGCGCGGTGGAGGTGAGGCGGCTGAGAATCGTTTCGCGGTGCATCTCCGCGTAAACGTATCCTACCGCTGCGCCCATCACGACCAACAAAACGACCGCGAGCGTTTGCAGAGCAGGGTGCGGCTCGAAGGGATACGTGTTCATCGAAAGCACGATGAACACGTACATGCCGCCGGCAGAGATCACCAGTGTGCGGATGCGAAGCAAAACACTCACCAGAAAATTCACGTAGACCAGCGCGACGTACTCTTCCGCCATGGCGCGATATACTGGCAAAGACGTCTTCTCGATGCGGTCGTCCGAGGAAACTACCGGCGCTTCTTCCTCATCCCAGAGTGGCTTCAGCATCCCCTTGATCAAAACCGCAGCAGTTTTGGCCATCTCTTTCTGGAGCAATTGGACGCCATTCATGAGGATTTCCAACTGCTCGCCCTTCGCGGAATCTTTGCGGAACCACGCCCGGGCCCTTTTCCACAAGCTGGACTTCTCGCCGTCTTTTTTCTTCGTATCTATTGGGACGATCTTCGAGTAGGTCTCGAACACGCTCTGTTTTACATCGAGTGTCTCCCGGATTTGTTCGCGCGCGGAGCGCCGGGCGCTCTCTCTCATCGGTGTATTCCAGTTCTCCACTAGAGCAAGCATCCGTGTCAGGTTCTCCAGAGCGCGGTTCATCACCTTGTACGTCTCCCGCAGCGTGCTTCCTCCCGGATTCCAAAACGAATGCCAGGAGAGATCTTTCATTCGGCTAAAGGCGGAACGCAGCGGAAAGCGATCGAGTCCGGCCAGGACCTGGTGGCACTTCTGCCATGTCTGCACAAGCTTCATCAGACACCCAAGAAGGGCGGCAACCATCAGGCACAAGATCACCGTATATCCCCGGTCGAATGCCGTTCCTTCCACCGACTGCACAGGAAGGTCACGGCCGAGCGCGAGGAGAGCGACGACGCCCAACCCGGTCACAGGAATCACGATTTGCCATATGAAATAAAACGGATGCGCGGTCTTTCTGAGTTCTTCGCCCTCGGCATCGCTGATGCGATACGATTCGATCGGAAGATCATTTTTCTCCGGCAACCTGGGCCGTCTTAAATCTACAAGGCACACTCCGCGCAGGCTCATCCACATCCACCAATACCCTGCCGCCATCAGCAGAAACACGGGAAGCACCGGCGACACACCAGAGGTAATGTGCAACATCCGGGTGGACCAATACACGCGCCAGCGCCCGGAAGGAATCCAAGTGAGCAGGAGCTGGAAGACGGTCATAGCGCAGATTAAGCCGGTGAACCCGCGGGCCACCGCGCGTTCGCCGCGCAATTTGTATAAGTCCCAGATGGTGATGCCTACAAAAAGGGGATACGGGAGCCATAGCAAGAGGGTGAGCCCCGGAAATCCAGCCCAATCCACGCGGGGATTTCTCGTGCACAGAACCAGGACAAACGCGGATGCCAGCGCGAAGGCGCCCAGCGCCAGAATGATGGCGCCGCGACAATCGGTGTTTCTGGTGAATTGTGCTCGATCCTCGGAGTCCGCCAAAATGGAGCCTGTCCAGCTGAAAACGGCGTGAATGATCAACAGGACGAGGCATAGACAGTACGCGAGGTTCCACGCAGGCGGGGTGTGCAGCTTCGTCTCCCAGGTGTCCACCGTAGAAAGAAGGCCGTAAGAGTCGGGGGAACCGGCCGCGGTCAGGAGAGTGGTGGCAGACTTTCCGTCGGGATCGAGGGTAGCGAGGGGAATTTGTCCGTCCGCTGATTGAAGGCCCCTGTCATTGAGTCCAACGATGGGCCAAAAGCCATCGCGTCCGAGAATCGTCAGCCACATCAGCGGTCGCTCCTCGCAGTAGTCCGTACCTGACGCCGCCGAGTGCTCGATATTCGGCGAGCCATATTCCGCATAAGGCGCGTAAGGGACGCTGCCCGCGGTCAGTCGAGGCGCGGATTTCTCAGGCGGCGCTTTACCCGGCGAAGTCTTTGCATGTGCTGCAGGGACAGGAGTCCAACCATTTAATTCTTCGTCCTGAACGGAGAGAAGGCCAGCCATGGCGTTGTAAGTTCCCGCGCTCAGACTGCTGACAAAGAGCCGGTCCTCATGCCAACGGATGGAGTCCTTCTGCCTGCAGAGCCTGTCGCTCAACCCCGGGATCAGGGCGTACGAATTCAGGCCGAGCACACCACGAAGAGCAGGGTCACCTTCTCTGGCGAGGAGCAGGTCGGGAGCGGTGATGACAACGCGTCCTTGTGCGTAGGCCTTGCGAAGATAGCTTGCAAGAAAGAGTTCATCGAGGGGATCGGACGCGAGAAGGAGCGTGAATTTGATGTGATGCTTCTGCAGTTCGCTGACGACGCCGAGCATCACCGCTTCTTGGGAGAGGGATGTCTGCGGAACCGCATACGGCGCAACGGAATCGTCGTCGTTTCCGTTTTCATCCAGATTCAGCGGAAGCGACGAAACTCCGCCGGGATTGGACGTAGGTGACGACTGTGCGGCAGTTTCCTTCTGATACGCGGAACGAAAATAGGAGATCTCTCTGGGGAAGTGCAGCTTGAGGACGCTCTGATCGAGCGGAGTACTCCGGTTTGGGCTTGGGAGTCCTGCCGGCGGCGCCGCGGAGTTCGCAGTCTGAGGGTTGGCTGGGGCTGGCTTTTCTTGAGCCGCTGCATCGGAGTTCGCATCCGGCGCAGCATTCTGCTTTGCGTCCGTCCGGCCCTGCCCGTGGGTGCGCCCTGGCGCGCCGAAAACGGTCTCATCTTCGGAAAGGATGGCGACTTCATGAGGAAGGTAGCCGCGATCCGAAGCAAACTGCAGGAATTCGTCGCGCGCGTATTCGTCATTCTCCTGGAAGGAAGCAAAATACGAGCCGGAGCTGAGCTGCTGCTGAAACCAAAGCATGCTGTCCGTCGCGGTGACCGTGCCGCTATAGATAAATTTTTCGTTGGCGATTCCTTGCGCGTCCGAGCGCTTCAGTTCCTTGCTGAGCGATTCGAGTGAGCCGGAGAAGGACGGGCCAAGAATCAGCAGAGGCTGCTTCGCGGCTTCGGCGGGGATGGGAGTTCCGCGAATCTCCCGAATAATCTGCAGCGCATTGCGAAATTGCACCTTGTTCAGGCCTGCTGTCGGCGTCTCGCCAACGACCAGCACGAAGAGCGGTCCTTTCGATGGAGCGGAACTTTCGGGCGAGAGAGGAGTCGCAGCGGGCGTACTTTTAGGATCGCTCGCCTGCGAGGATGTGTTCGCGGGCTCTTCGCTCGAGCGGAATATCATCAGCCCCGGATACGATTCTCTTTGCTCCTGCTCTTCGCGATCTTCTTGCCTGGTTTTCAAATCCGATGCTTCGCTGCGCTGCGCGCGATCCCAGGGCAAGATCGCGCGGTCAAAGACGTAGTGCTTCATCTGCCCAGCTTGTTGAAGGGCTTCCGCGCTCCGATCGAAAAAGAGCCCGAGGCGGGTATGTATCGGGTCAGGAAGAATGGCGACGACGAATTGCACCGGCTTGCGCTGGCAATCATCGGAGGATGTGTGCAGCGCTTTGAAATACGACGCGAGATCGGTTTCCTTGCCGCCCGAGCTCACCGTGATCCCGCAAAACTCGTTAATTTTGCCCGCAAATTTCTCGAGATAAGGGATTTTGGGAATGCTCTTCTCGATACTCGCGGCCTTTGATTTCTGCTGGGCTTCCTTTTCCTGTTGCGCCGAGGCGGCCGCGCCGGGGCTCGCAAGGCGCAAAACTCCGCTGATCAGCAAGAACGCGGCAAAAAATAGACCGCCTCTCTTCATAGATCACCTGTCCGATGGACCGCGAGGAACTCCGGCCCACAGGCGGTTCCGTGAATGGTTCCCTCAAGGAAGTAACCCGCCGCCTGCGGAGCCGCGAGTAAGGCTGTACACCTTGAATGGTAGTGCACGGGAAGGCGCTAGCGTTTCAGTGGAAATGATATGTCGCTGCCTTGCGTTTGCGAGGGTAGACCAACCAGCAGAGCCGGGCTTGACGGAGAAAAGGAACGGCTAGGCGGTCGTGCCTGAGGAAGAAATTTCAGGCACATCGGAAGCGGGCTCTGCGGCCGGTGTCGCTGGTGCGGCTTGGGAATCCAGCCGGGCGGAAAGGACTTCCACCAGCAAATCCACGAGTTTTTTTGCGCCGCTGCCATCGGGATCTTTGTCGGGGTTGTACTGCGCGACGTCGAGGCCGAGAAGATTTTTGTGTTTCGCAAATTCGGTGAGGGCCGCGCGCACGTTCGCCAAGCTAAGGCCGCCGCTCGCAGGCACGTTCACAGCGGGAAATTCTTCGTTTGCGATAACATCGGTATCCAGATGCAGGACAAATTCATGCCCGTCGGCGTGTACATACGCGAGACCGTCGCGGCCAGAGGCGCTTCCGCCCTTGGATTGAATGTCCGCCGCATCAATGTGGCGCATCGGCGATTTGCTCAGAAATTCCTGTTCAGGAGGATCCAGCCGATCGAGGCCGAAGAGAGTCACGTCCGGCTCGCGCACCAACGCCGACTCGCCAAAAAAGCGCACCAATTCCGGAGCGCCACGGCCAATCACGTGAGCCACGACCATTCCATCAATGCGGCCGGAAGGCGTCGAGGCAGGCGTGTTCAAATCGGCGTCGCGATCAAACCACAACAGGTTGACGTGCTTGTAGTAGCGGCGCACGCCGGTCAAAAGTCCGATCACTTGCGCGCAATCGCCGGCCAGCACCAACACCAGAGCGCCGCTTTTTACGGCAAGCTCGGCGCGAACCTTCAGGTCGTTCAGGCCCGCTACAATTTCTTTCAAATTGCGTGCGCGCCTGTGCTCATCATCGTCGGCGAAGAGCCTCGGCGCGCAATCGCCGTGATCGATCACTTCGTAGCCCGCGTTTTGCAGGCGTTCGACCAGCCCTGCTGCTCGCAACGCTGCGGGCGCTTTCTCGCTGCCAGCCAGAAACGCGGCCGCGCTGGACGGCGCGCCAATCAAGGCAATCTTCTTCGGCTGACGGACGATTTTGACCGCCAAGGTTCCGCTCCTTGTTTTGTGTGTCCCTGCGTACCGCGTTGGTGCGACTACCCACTGCGCGGGCGAATCGCCCGTCCCTGCATCCCCATGACACTACAAAAAAACTAACGCCGCGGCGCCGGTGCAATCGTCGCCAGCTCCGGAGGCAGCGTGAATCGCACGTCCTCGCGGATTAAGTCGAGGTCGCGCTGGTCCGTAAAGCCACATTCCGCCAGCCGCTGGCTCACTTGCTCGACGAGCACTTCAGGAGCGGAAGCCCCTGCGGTCAAGCCCACGCGCTTGACGCCTTCCAGCCACTTCACGTCAATATCCGTGGCGGAATCGATCAGCTGGGCCTTCACGCCGCTGCGCTTCGCCACTTCCACCAGCCGGTTGGAGTTCGAGCTGTTCGGCGAGCCCACCACCAGAAGAAAATCCACGTCCTTGGCTACTTGCTCGACGGCTTCCTGCCGGTTCTGCGTCGCGTAACAAATGTCATCGCTCGCGGGGCCTTTGATGAGCGGGAACTTTTGCCGCAGACGCGCGACGATCTCTTGCGTGTCATACAGGCTTAGCGTGGTCTGGGTCAGGAACGACAGCTTTTCTGGTTCGTCCACTTCCAGCGCGTCCACCGCCGCCACCGAATCCACCACGATGGTGCGGTCTGGAGCTTCGCCCGAGGTGCCGACGATTTCCTGGTGGTCCTTGTGGCCAATCAAAATGATGGTGCGCTTTTCGCGCGCGAATTTAAGTGCTTCCAGATGCACCTTGGTGACCAGCGGGCAGGTCGCATCAATCACTTTCAGCGCACGGTCCTTGGCTTCCTGGCGGACCGTCGGCGGCACGCCGTGGGCGCTGAAGACGAGCACCGCGCCGTGCGGCACGTCCTCGATGGACTCCACGAAAATCGCCCCGCGGCGGCGCAACTGCTCGACCACGTAAGTGTTATGCACGATTTCGTGATGGACGTAGACCGGCGCGCCGTACGCTTCCAGCGCCAGCTCGACGATATCCACCGCTCGCACCACGCCCGCGCAGAACCCCCGCGGCCGTACCCTCAGCAATACCTTCCCATTTGTCGCAGTCTGCATCGTTATCCTAAGTGAGTAATTTCCGAAGACTCTATCATACCCTACGGCGTGGCCGGCCCGCACCGGGTTTCCGTCAGGTCGCGGAGTACCCTGTTTCCGACCGTCGCGGTTGCCAAAACTCGGCCGTCGAGTGATAGGCTTGTCTGATGGACGCAGGGTCAATGGATTGAAATCTTGGCCCCAGTGTTGACCGGAGACTATGGTGACGAGTCTCCTTGGTATGCGGTCCGAACGCTGCAAGTTATGGGCATCCGCGAGGTGCTCGGCCGTGCCGCGGATTGGTGGAGATCGAGAGTCCAATCGAGCGAAGATCGTGATGCCCGCGTCCTGAAAAAGCGTTCCGAATGGCGGCCTGTAAACTCTTTTCTGCCTCGCAAGGTGAGGTGGACTATCGCGTTTGATGGCAAGCTCCTCGGCCAAGTGGAAAGTCAAGCGTCCTACGACGAGGCGCAACGCAGAGCGATCAATTCGAATTTTCCCGGGCGAAGCAGACGATTTGACGTCTACTGCGGACATCCGACGGTTGGGAAGGCCTCGCAAGAGTTCACTGGAGTATCTTCACTTCTCGGCCTAACCAGCATTCGGCGACCACTAGTGGTGGTCTCAAAGCCCTACTATGGCGATCCGACCATTGGAAGCGGGCCCGCCTTCCAGAGGAGATTGCTCAAGTGCTCGACGGGGTTTTCGAAAGCAGTATCCGCATGTCGACCGCTGCAAAGAGGAACGAATCGCAGAGAGCGATTGGAAATTCCCCGATTCGGCTCTTGCGCTGACCGCAGCCTACACATCTAGCAAGAACTCGATTCTCGTTGCCGTCAGTCTGAATGCTGGTGATTGTGGCTGGGGCGGACGGCCTGACGATCCGCTAGACTCATTTGTGCATCAGTGGTTCTTCGTGACGCCGGACCGCAGTGTTCGCAGAATCGGAGGGTTCGACGACACTTCTTGACACCGGTGACTACGACAACGATGGCAGCTCGGAACTGATTTTCTTCTCCACGCGATCTGAGAATTCGCGACGCGTTCCTGGTCTATGAGGACAATCGTGACCGAAGCCAGCCGATTGACTTGCTGCGCTGAGATTGCCGCTTGCGCTGGTGGACCTTTTCCAGAAACTCCGCCGGTTGCTACTGCCCGAAGTAGTAGCCGTCGCGGGCTTGGACGACGAGGTCTTTCTGTTTGCCGACGGCGAGATGGATCTTGTGATAGCCGACGGTGTTGCCCTTGTCCGGGGTGTAGGCGAGGCTGTACTGGTTGCGCAGATCTTCCTCAATCTCGGCGTAGATTGCGTTCACCGTCTCTTTTTTGGAGACTTTGAACATGCGCCCGCCGGTCTGATTCGAGATTTGCTCGAGGATTTTCTTGCCGTCGGGGCGCTGCTCCTGAGGCGGGTAACGTCCACCTCGGCCGCCTCGGCCACCACCCATCGGGCCGCCTATCCTAAACCCGCCGGGACGACTATTTTCTTCCTCGTCGGCAAACAAGATGGAGTAGACGATGGTGTCCGCGCGCTGGGCGGTTTCAACAGCTTCGGCCAAAGTTTCTTTGCTGCCGCGGTCCACGCCGTCCGAAAGAATGATCAGCGCCTTGCGGCCCTGCTGCTTGCTCATGAGCTCGTCGGACGCCAGGAAAACGGCATCGTAGAGCAGCGTTCCGCCGCCGCGTGAGCCCCGGCCTCGTCCGCCTCCACCGCCATTTCCGCCGCTTCCTCCGCCGCTGCTGCCGCCACCGCCACCGCTGAATTGCGGCGTGGATAGCTTTTCCAGGGCTGCCTGCAACTTGGGCCGCGAGGGAGTGAAATCCTGCAAAAGCTCGACTTCATGGTCGAAATGAATCACAAAAGCCAAATCCTTGTTTTCGCGCAGCAGATGATCGAGGAAGCTGTAGCTCGCGCTGCGCTCCTGATCAATTACCTTCCTCTGGCTCAAGCTCGTATCTATCAGAAGGCCGAGGCGTAGCGGCAAATCGCTCTCGTGCGCGAAGTAGTTGATGGTTTGCGGGCGCCCATCTTCATCCAGCTGAAAATCGTCTTTGGTGAGGTTCGAGATGATCTTTCCATGTTTATCACGAACAGTGGCCAGCACGCTGACGGTTTTGACCTCGACCGCGATCTTTGGCTGAACTTGAGGCTGAGCCTGAGGCTGCGCTTGAGTCTGCTCTGGGGGCTTCTCTTGCGCGCGATAATCCTCAGCCGCAAGCGCCAAGAATAAGAGCGCGGCTAAACACATCCGTAGGGGAATGAGGCGCGATGCCCTTACTGAACAAAATGTTGAACGATGTGTCGGGCAATTGGGAGAAGAGTTCTTCATGCTTTTCCAAGCTCAGTCACTAACGGCTGGCTGCGTCTGATCACTAGTTCTTTCATTTCGAGCGGAAAGTTCCCGTGCGTCTCCGAAGATAGGACGCCAGCCAGCCCGTTTTGGTTTGCCCGCACACGGGCGCGCGCAACATCTCTGGCCAAATTGGTGCTCCCCCAATAAGTGGCAGCGGCTGTAACATGCGGACTGCATGAACACACAAGCAAGCACAGAAATGAACGTCGCGCCAGTGACCCTCGAAGGCCGCCATGTACGCCTCGAACCGCTCTCGCTGTCTCACCACGCAGGCCTCTCCGCCGTCGGCCTCGACGAAGACCTCTGGCGCTGGATTCCCACTCCCGTGCGCACGCCAGAGGAGATGTCCGCCTACATCGCGACCGCCCTCGATGAGCAGGCGCGCGGCGTATCGTTGCCATTCGCGCTCATCGAGAAATCCAGCGGCCGCGCCATCGGCAGCACACGCTATGGCAACATTGACCGCACGCACCATCGCGTCGAAATCGGCTGGACGTGGGTCGCACCGGCGTGGCAGCGAACCGGCGTGAACACGGAAGCAAAATATTTGCTGCTGCGCCACGCGTTTGAAACGCTCGGCTGCATGCGCGTCGAGCTAAAAACCGATTCGCTCAACGAACGTTCCCGCGCCGCAATCCTGCGCATCGGCGCGCGCGAGGAAGGCACCTTCCGCAATCACATGATCACGGCCAGCGGACGCATTCGCCACACCGTTTACTTCAGCATCCTCGATTCGGAATGGCCGGCGGTGAAGCTTCGCTTGCAATCCATGATGCTTCCATGAGCAGGCGGTGCGATCCTGAACCGCTCTCTTCAACCGCTCTCCTAAATTGGCGTCCAACCCATTAACCAATGCACGTCAATCATCATTCCAGTTAAGTTACGCGCGCGTACTTCCGGTAGACTACTCAAGAGGTATCGAACAGTTGCTTTGTTCGTGCCAAGTGTGCCGACCCGGCCACGCTACCGCAAACAAGCATCTTGGGAGACCACAGGAGCATCACCAAATTCTCTCCCGAAGACTTGCAGCGAACGCCGCCACTTAACGGAGAGTCTTGTGCCCCCGTCCGATGCCAGCAATCGCCGACGCAGCGAACGCGTAATGCTGCAGATACCCGTCAAGGTTCTCGCCGAAACGCCCGACCGCGTTCAGGTAGAGGAAGACACGCATACGCTGGTCGTCAACGCGCACGGCGGCCTGATGAAACTAAAAATGGAGCTCCTCCAGGGTCAGCCAATCATGCTGGTGAACCCGCAAACCGGGATGGAGCAGGGCTGCCGAGTGGTGCGCATTGATCAACCGAGCCCGGACTATTTTGCCGTGGCCTTCGAGTTTGACCGGCCGGCGCCGAACTTTTGGCCCGTCGTTTTTCCGCCGTCGGATTGGGGAATTCCGAAGGGCTGAAGATTTTGTGTTTCGACGGTAAATCGCGTTAACGCGCAACCTTTTTTCCCACCGCAACTATCCAATCCACGTAGGGTTCAATGAGGCAAAGGAGAAATATGCCTTTGGAGGCTCGACCGATGCGCAATTTTAGTCTGTTTAAGACACCCGGGCGGCTTTTGACCGCCACTACATGCCTTTCCTTGATTTTTGTCGCTGGTTGCTATGAACGCGTGCAAGTCACTCGCGACCGCGATGTCCGCATCGCCAAACATGCGACGTGGGCATGGCGCCCTGCTGTGGCAGAGACCGCCCCTCCGCGCGACAATCGCGCCGCCAATAAGCGCGCCACCGACAACCGCCCACCCGTGATTTCCCGGGACGAAATCGGGCGCGATCAACGTAGTCAAGCCGACAATCAGGCACCCGACAATCAGCCGCCTGTGCGGCGCGATCCCGACGCGAACGACGACGTTGTGCGCGAGCGCGTGAAGAACGCGATTGCGCAGACGCTCACGTCGAAGGGTTTCAATCAAGTCAGCGACCCTGCCGCCGCCGATTTTCTGGTGGACTATAAATTTGCTGTGAATCGCCGCACAGCCACCGTTCCCGTGGGCTATGGCGGCTATCCGGGACTGGTTTGCGGCCCGTTTCGCTGCTGGGATTCCTGGGGATATGGCCCGGCGTTCGTAGGCTATGAAAATATCCACTTTCGCGCGGGAATGATCGTCTTTGACTGGGTGCAGCAATCAACAAAGCATTTGGTTTATCGCGCTGTTGGCGAAAAGCCGGTGCGCCGCGATGCTTTCACGCTCACGCAGGGCGATATCAATGGCCTCGTACATCTTTTGCTCGAGGACTTGAAGCCGGGCAAGTAACTGACTATTGGATTCTTGCTTCCGTGGATTGGATGGTGACGGCCACGAAAGCCCGTCACCTTCATTTCTTTTTCTCGGACTCTGCCAGGCCCGAGATTCTCGCTTTTCCTGCGTTTCCTGTGCGCTAAACTATCGCGCATCCATGCCTCTCCGTTCTTTCATTTCCAATAAGTTCCGCTGTTGGTCGTTTTATGTTTTTGCTTGCTATCGCGGGACCGGCGGACGCCTAAAGTACATCGCTGAAGATTGGAGCGAGATCCATCTCGAATTGCCGCTCTCCCGCCGTACGCGCAACTATGTAGGCACCATTTTCGGCGGGAGCATTTACTCCGCCGTGGATCCCATTTACATGCTCATGCTGATTCATCGCCTGGGAAAAGAGTTCGTGGTTTGGGACAAGGCCGCGTCAATCCAATTCAAAAAGCCCGGCCGCGAAACGCTTCACGCCCGCTTTGTTGTGGCAGAAGAGGAATTGGCGGCCATTCGCGCAGCCCTCGAAACGCAACGCTCCATCGACCGCACCTACTTGATCGAACTGAAGGATTCTTTGGGAACCATTTGCGCGACGGTCGAAAAACTCATCTACATCCGCAAGCGATAGGGCGCTTCGTCAGATGGCGGCGGCTCCAGGAACTACCTATGGCAACAGTCCGAAAACCACGACGCTATTGGGCGTCCCAACGTAGACCTTGCCGTTGGCCACCATCGGCGTGACGTATTTATTGTCGCTGAACGTATCGCGATTGTTGGCTGCTTGATTCGAGTTGTAAAGTTCGCTCGTTAAGTTCGTCGCGCTGTACGCGTGCAGCACGCCTGTCGAACCATTCTCCACGGCCCAGACAATTCCGTTTGACGTGCCGTTCGCCGAAATGCTCGGCGTTGTCCCTGGATAGGCGAAGCTGGCCGAGCTCTGCGTCGCCGGCGTTCCCGCGAGTTTCGCGCTTGCGATCGGGAAGGCTTTCAGGTGGTCGCCTACCGCTCCGTAGTAAACCGTATTATTGAAGTAGCTGGGCTTGGACCACACGCCGCCAATCTGCCCGTTGATCTGCTGATAGATGTTGTCCGTGCTGCTGTTGAATTTCCCCATGTTGTCGCGGTCGACGACGTAGATGATGGCATCCTTGCCGGAGCCGACCGCCAGGTGGCGCGTGTTGCCGTTTCCGTCCACCAAGTCAGGCAAAAGAAGCGGGCCTCCCGAGCCGAAGTCCACGTCGCCGTTTGATTCGGAAATAGTATTCGACGGAGTGAAATAATCCAGCAGTTTCATCGGGGCGCCGGGCGAGAGCTTCACGTAGCACTGCCCGCAATTCGCATTCGCCGGGAAGCCACTTGCGTTCAGCGTGGTGTCGAAGTCGCCGTTGCCAACCATAAAATAAATGTTGCCGGATGCGTCCGCTCCAGGCGCGGCTCCCGCCATCCAGATGCCGCCTTCGCTGCCGTTGGGCACGAGGTTGAGCACGCTCGTCTGCGCCAGCGTGTTGGCGTCATACGACATCACCCAGGAAGTGTACGGGCGGGCGTCACAATGAGAAGACCACGTCGTATAAACTGTGCCGCCAATCTGCAAGAGTCCAGGGCGCTCCTTGTATTGCTTCGCGTCGAAGACCACGTTTCCGCCGGTACTGTTGTCGCCCGTGCCCGGATAGGTTGCTTGCACGAGTCATTGGTCCGCCGAAGAGTTCCGCGCCGGTCGCTCAAATCGAGCGCATGCAGGCGGTGGAAATAATTTCCGCCGGCGTCCTTGGACATCGCGACTACATAGATCGCTCCATGCGGCCCGCGCGTGCGATCAATCACCGGCGTAGCCGTCACGCCGATTTCCGGCGAGACTTGCCCGCAGCCGCGGTTGTCGCTTGGCGTTTCACCGCTGCCCATCAGCGAAACTTTCCACAGAAACGCGCTCGTGTTTCCATTGATCGAGTCCGCATCAAACGCATAGACGCTGCCGTGCTCCGTCGCCACGTACAGAACATTTTTCGTTCCCGCGCTGGGAATAGCCACAGCCGAAAGATACAACGGTTGTGCGTCCACTCTGCCGTCCACGGTGAACGCACCGAGCTTGCCGAATTTCGCCGAATTCACGTTGGCTGGCGTGAGGATCGTTTCTTTCAGGTTCTGGCCGGTGCGCAGATTGTCGTAGTGGTAGGTGATGACATCCACTGCGGAAGCAGTGACCGCATTCACCGTAAGTGTTGCAGTGCTGCTTGGCATGTTGCCCACGACGTTGCTCACTGTCACGCTGAACTGTTCGCCGCTGTCGGCGAGCGTAGTCACCGGCGTCGTGTAACTCGCGGAGGTGGCCCCGCCGATGGCTGTGCCGTTCTTCTGCCACTGATAGCTCAGCGGCGCGGTTCCCGTCGCAGTGACGCTGAAGGTGGCGGTTTGCCCAACGGCCACGCTCTGATTCGCGGGCTGCGCCGTAATCGTCGGCGCAACCGGCGCCGCGTTCACCGTCAGCGTGGCCATCGATGCTCGTCTGACTGCCGGCGCTGTTGCTCACGATCACATCGAACTTCGCTCCGTTGTCGCCGGAAGCCGTCGCCGGCGTGGTGTAGCTCGATGAAGTCGCGCCACTGATATTCGCGCTGCTTTTCTGCCACTGGTAACTGAGCGGCGCCGTTCCCGTCGCCGAAACGTTGAACGTCGCCGTTTGTCCTACCGTAACCGCCTGATTTGCGGGCTGCGTAGTAATCGTTGGCGCTACTGAAGCAGCGTCCACCGTCAGAGTAGCCATCGCGCTGGTGACACTACCCGCCGAATTGCTCACCACTACATCGAATTTCGCTCCGCTGTCGCCCGCAATCGTTGCGGGCGTGGTATAGCTCGCCGCCGTCGCGCCGCTAATGTTTGCGTTGTTCTTCAACCACTGATAGCTGAATGGCGCCGTTCCGTTCACCATCACGCTAAACGTCGCGGCCTGCCCCGCCGTCACTGTCTGGCTCGCCGGCTGCGCCGCAATCGTCGGCGCGGTCGCTTTCGTTCCGCCTTTCGAGTTATTGGAGGAAACCAGACCTGCGCAACCCGAGAACGCGAGCGCAGCAACCATCGCACTTGCCTGGAAAACGAAAATTGGTCGGCGCAAGGACGTACCCCCAAGTCGAATTGAGCGGCAGGGCTGGGTTGGAGCCGCAGTTTTAAGATAGGCGGAGCGGCCTAAGCCGGATTCCGCAACCATGCATACACACTCTCTTACATTCATCTTAGACAGCGGCGAAAGGAATTGCACCTGAACAGAAGTACAGTTCTTGGCCAGAGCGTTACGTTGCTCCACTCTGCACTCGCCGTCCAAGCTGGCCTCTTGGGCGAGGCCCTTGGCGCTCCGAGTAGCGCTCCGCGAATCCTAGCTCCTTGCCTCCATCGCGCGCTGCCTCTATCCTCTTCTCCCTATGCTCCTCAAAGACCAAGTCGCCTTGATTACCGGCTCCGGTCGCGGCATCGGCCGCGCCATCGCGCAACTCTTTGCCGCCGAGGGCGCATCCGTTTTCCTCACCGCGCGCACGGAGGTGGAGCTCGCTGCCACCACCAAAGAAATTTCCGGCGCCGGCGGACGCGCACACTACTCGCTCGCGGATCTCGCTCACGAAGCGGATTGCACGCGCATCGTTTCGGAAGCCCGCGCAAAATTCGGCAAGCTCGATATCCTCGTCAACAACGCCGGCCACTACGGCCCAGTAGTCCCCGTCGAAGACTATCCCCTCGAGGAGTTCGACAACGTCATCGCCGTCCACCTTCGCGCCGCGTTCCTGCTGAGCAAACTCGTCCTCCCGGAAATGTATGCGCGCAAATCCGGAGTCATTCTGAACATCTCGAGCCTTTCAGCGAAAGCAGCGTTCCCGTGGGGCTCCGCCTACGCCGCCGCAAAAGCCGGCATGCTCGGCCTCACGCGCATCACCGCTGCCGAAGCCGCGCGCAAAGGTGTCCGCGTCAACGCCATCTGCCCCGGACCCGTCACCGAAACGCGCATGTCCAAGGATCTCGGCAACACGCTCGCTACAAAACTCGGCGTCAGCCCCGAAGCGCAGCTCGCCGGTTTTCTCAACACGATTCTGCAAGGCCGCGGCCAAACCGCCGACGAAGTCGCCCGCGCCGCGCTCTTTCTCTGCTCCAATCAGTCCAGCGCCATCACCGGCCAATCCATCAACGTGGACGGCGGCGCCGCATTCTTCTAGCGCTTTTTCTCAAACGAATTGCTTGTCCTACAAGGCGGGCTATAGCTTAGAGGGGCGGGGCCTGTCCCCGCAGCTTTTGATCTAACGCGCTGCAGCCGGCAAAACCTGAATCGTGTGCAGCCAAGTTTCCACCAAGTGGGGCCACGCGGTAACCGGAAGCTCAGTTCGCCGTAATCCGTACCCGTGTCCTCCCTGCGCGTAAAGGTGCATCTCCGCGGGCACCTTCGCATTTTTCAGCGCAAGAAAATACACTGTGGCGTTTTCGACGTGCACCGGATCGTCCTCCGCCTGCACGATGAACGATGGCGGAGTTTGCTCGGTCGGATGAATTTCGGTATTAGCCGCAAAGTTCTCCTCCGCGATAGCGAGATAACCCGGATAAACAATCACCGCAAAGTCCGGCCGGCAACTGAGCTGATCGGCCGCATCCACCGCATCGTAAAGCCGTTTCTCGAAATGAGTGCTGAGCGCAGCCGCAAGGTGTGCGCCCGCGGAAAATCCAAGCACGCCGATGCGATGTCGGATCAATGTGCCACTCCGCGGCGCGCGAGCGAACAATGCCCAGCGCGCGCTGCGCGTCCCGAAGCGCCGCCGCGGACTTGGGATACGGCCCGGTGTCGGGAACCCGATACTTGAGCAGAACGCACGTGATGCCCTCCGAAGTCAACCAGTCGCATACTTCCGTGCCTTCGAGATCAATCGCAAGAATGCGGTAGCCGCCTCCGGGAAACACCACAACGGCCGCGCCAGTGCCCTTGCCCGTGGGCGCGTAGAGCGTCAGCGTCGGTGTGGAAACGTTGCCAAGACGAATGAGCGGCTTGCCCGCGATGAGATTTTCTTTGGCCGTCGTCGTGTCAATCTCCGGAGCAGGATTCGCCGGAGCGCCGGGCGCCCCATGTGGCCAAACATCTAATGTGGTGTGGCCGGGGGCAGCTTGCCAGGCAGGCTTCTGCGCAAAGAGACTGCTTGACGTTCCAGCGGCGAAAGCGAGAAGAAACAGAAAGTGGCGCACGATGAAGCCCTCGTTTTTAAAATTCGCGCCGATGATCCTGGCACGGGCCACGATTGGCCGCGTATCCTCTCGTCGGATTCGAAGAGCGCGCCCGCTCTCAAACTCCGATAATTTCGCCGGACGCATCCACGTCAATCGACGCAGCGCGCGACACCTTCGGCAACCCCGGCATCAGCATCATGTTGCCGGAAATGACCACGATGAATCCCGCCCCGGCCGAGAGCGACGCGTCCGTCACGCGCAACGTCCACCCGGTGGGAGCGCCTAAAACTTTGGGATCGTCCGTAAAGGAATACTGAGTCTTCGCAATGCAAACCGGGAGTTTCCCGTAACCCCATTCCGAAAACTGCTGCAGCTTCGCTTTCGCTTGCTCGCTGAAGTTGACGTCACCCGCACCGTATATTTTCCGCGCGACCTTTTGAATTTTTTCCGCGATGGGATCCTCCAGCGTGTACGCCGGCCGCACACTGGGAGCCGGCTCCTGGGCAATCAGCTGAACCACTTTCTCCGCGAGTTCCTTCGCTCCGGGGCCGCCCTTTGTGAACGCCTCGGACAACGCGGTCGGCGCTCCATGCCCCGCGCAATAATCCGCGAGCCGCTTTAGTTCCTCCTCCGTGTCCTTGGGGAAGCGGTTGATCGCCGCGATCGTGGGAACTCCAAATCCTCTGAGGTTATCGATATGCCTTCCCAGATTCGGCAGTCCCCGCTCCAGATCGCCTGCGCCTTGATTCCGGATACTCTGCACGGTAGTCACAAGAACGGCCGCCGAGGGCGTGATGCCTGCTTGTTGCATCACGATATCGAAATATTTTTCGCCTCCCAGGTCAGCCGCAAACCCCGCTTCATTCACAACGTAGTCGGCAAGGCGCAGTCCCATCTCCTGGCTGATCACGCTGCTCGTCCCGTGCGCGATATTGCCGAAGGGGCCGGCGTGCACAAACGCGGGGGTGCCATCCGACGTCTGCACCAGGTTCGGAAGAATCGCGTCCGCGAGCAGCGCCATCATTCCGCCGGTAGCTGCCAAATCCCGCGCGCGCACGGGCTTCCCATCGCGCGTCACGCCAATCACGATGGAGTCCAGCCTCAGCCGCAAATCCTTCCTGTCCTTCGACAGCGCCACGATGGCCATGATCTCCGACGCCGCGGTGATCACGAATCCGGTCTTGCGTCCGGCGCCATCTTTCTTGCCGTCCAGCGAAACAGCGATTCGCCGCAAGGCGCGATCGTTCATGTCCATCGCGCGCGGCCACGTAATCCGCTCGGGGTCGAGATTCAAATCATTGCCGTGGAAGAGGTGCGCATCGATCAGCGCCGCGAGCAGATTGTGCGCGGAAGAGATGGCGTGAAAATCTCCGTGAAAATGAAGATTGATCTTCGCGCTCGGCTCAATTTGAGAGAGCCCGCCGCCGGCCGCGCCGCCCTTCATGCCGAAGACCGGGCCCAGCGAAGGCTCCCGCGAAGTAATCACTACGCGTTTCCCAATCAGCGCGAGCCCCTGCGTCAGTCCGATCGAGGTGACAGTCTTGCCCTCCCCGGACGCCGTCGGAGTCGTTGCCGTTACGAGGATCAATTTTCCGCGTCGTTTGTACGCGGGATCGGCAAGCATCTCCAGGCGGACCTTCCCGCCATGCGGCCCAAGTGGTTCAAAATATTTATCTGGAATGCCCAGTTTGCGGGCGACATCCTGAATCGGAAGAAGCATTTTGTGCATTATGGTATGAAGTTGCTCTCAAGGAATTGAGTTCCGTAAAGCAGCGTACCACACCCGTGTATTTCTTCGAATCTCTCTCAAGGTATCGGCCGTGATTCTTGGTAATTCTCTTCCCCCTTTGTTATGCTCCTCGAATTCGTTTTCATAAAAGGAAACCTCCATGCGCTCACCAAGAATCTTCGTTCCAGCCGCGATTCTCGTTGCCGGCCTGGCGTTTTCGCTCTTCGCCGCGGACAAAGACAAGAAAGAATCCAGTGCCAAGGATGCGCCCCGGCCCTCTTATGAAATGCCTCAGCCGGAGAAGGAATCTCTCGATTTTGCGATGTACCAGAACATTCGCGATGAAGCCCTCACGCATTCGCACATCATGGAGTACGCGTCCGGCCTGATGGATGGCATCGGCCCGCGACTGACCGGCTCGCCGAATGTGAAGCGCGCGAACGAGTGGACGCGCGATCAGTTCACCGCCATGGGCTGCAGCAACGCGCATCTCGAAGACTGGGGCGAGTTCGGCATGGGCTGGCAACAAGTGAACACCTGGGTGCGCATGACCTCGCCCGATGCGGCGGTCTTCATCGCGCAGGCCGCGCCATGGTCGCCCGCAACCAAGGGCGCCATCACGGCTCCCGCGGTTTGGGTGGATATAAAGAACGAAGCGGACTTCGACAAGTACAAGGGAAAACTCGGCGGAAAAATTATCCTCCTCGGCGAAATGCGCGATGTGAAGCCCGTGGACAAGCCGCTCTTCTCGCGCAACGAAGACGCCGACCTCAAACGCATCGAGGGCTATCCCACCAACCTTGGCAGTGGCGAATCTTTCGCAACATTTCTCAAGAGTCTCGAATTCCGCGCAAAAATTGGACGCTTCCTCGCCGCTGAACTCGCGGTTGCCGTGATCACGCCCAGCCGCGACGGCAGAAACAGCGGCGGGTCCGGCGGCACGATCTTCGACGACACTGGTGCGGGATTCGGCTGGCTGATCTATCAGCGCGAGCACGCCAATCCCCTGCCGGTCGCCGTCACCGCGATTGAAAATTTTGGCCGCGTCTACCGTCTCCTGAAAGCCGGCGTGCCCGTGAGCATTGAACTGAACATAGATACGAAATTCACCGGCGACCACGAACACGGTTTCGATACCATCGCCGAAATCCCCGGCACCGACCCTAAGTTGAAAGATGAAGTTGTCATGGTGGGCGGACACCTCGATTCTTGGGCGTCGGCCACTGGCGCAACCGACAATGGCGCGGGCAGCGTGGTTGCCATGGAAGTCATGCGCATTCTGACCGCGTTGCAAGTAAAGCCGCGCCGCACAATTCGCGTGGGCCTCTGGACCGGCGAAGAAGAGGGCGAGTTCGGCTCCTACGGTTACGTCAAACAACACTTTGGCTTCGTGCCGCGTTCGAACCAACCGGATCAGCTTATGGTCACGGAGTACGATCGCGACGCTGCGGGACCCATCCAACTCAAGCCCGAGCATCAAAAGCTGTCTGCATATTTCAACCTCGATAACGGCAGCGGCAAGGTTCGCGGAATTTATTTACAAGGGAACGCCGCGATCGCCTCGATTTTCGCGCAATGGATGGAGCCGCTGAAAGACCTCGGAGTCACGGCGCTGACGATGCGCGACACTGGCGGCACGGATCATGAAGCTTTCGACGCCGTCGGACTGCCTGGGTTCCAATTCGTCCAGGATCCGCTCGACTACGGCTCGCGCACGCACCATTCGAACATGGATACTTACGAGCGTTTGCAAGCAGAAGACCTCGCTCAAGCCGCGCTCGTCGAAGCCACCTTCGTCTACAACGCAGCCATGCGCGACCAAATGCTCCCGCGCAAACCTCTTCCGCATCCCGAGCTCGAACCCAAGCGCATCCAGCCGCTGAAAAACGTAATGCCCGGCGCAGAAACCAAGGACTAATCGCCGCTTTCTCCGGAAACATTCTGCGTTCGCGTGCAATCATCGTCTCGCTATGTTAGAAGCTCAGGCGGGATGCATGCGTCCACTTCCACTACTGGCATTGGTCTGACCGCGCGCCGCCGCATTGCGCAGCGTCTCTTGCCGTTTCTCTTCACTCTCTTCGTGATTGCATTTCTAGACCGCGTAAACGTCAGCTACGCCGCTCTAGAAATGACGCACGATCTGAGCTTCAGCAACCGCGTCTTCGGCTTCGGCTCGGGAATATTTTTTGTCGGCTATCTGCTGTTCGAAATTCCAGGCTGCCTCATCGTCGAGCGCTGGAGCGCGCGCAAATGGTTCGCGCGCATCATGGTCACCTGGGGACTCATCACCGTCTTGATGGCTTTCATTCGAACGCCGGCGCATTTCTACCTCGTTCGAATCCTCCTCGGCGCCGCCGAAGCCGGCTTCTTCCCCGGAATTCTCGTCTATCTCACGCACTGGTTCCGCTCCGAAGACCGCGCGAAAGCGTGCGCCATGTTTATGATCGCGATTCCCGTCGCCAACATCATAGGTTCGCCGCTCGGTGGCTGGCTGCTTGGTGTGCACTGGTTTGGTTTGCAGGGATGGCGCTGGCTCTTCATCGTCGAAGGAATTCCGGCGATAGTGTTTGGTGTGATTACGATTTTTTATCTCACCGATTGGCCGCGCGAAGCTCGCTGGCTTGCGCCGGAAGAACGCGAGTGGATCACTGCCGAGCTCGAGCAGGAAGCGTTGGCAAAAAAAGCTGCGCGTTCTTACACAACCTGGGAAGCTCTGCGGCAGCCGACGGTCATTCAATTGACGCTGATCTACTTCTTCGCTGTCAGCAGCATCTACTCACTGACGATTTGGCTTCCCACATTTTTAAAACGCGCTTCTGGAATGTCTAATCTCGCCGTGACGATGCTTTCGATTATTCCCTATGTCGCCGTGCTGCTCGCCATGCTCTTCAACGGTTGGCATTCCGACCGCACGAATGAACGCCGCTGGCACACCGCCATTCCGCTCATGCTCGGCGTTGTGGCGTTTGCTCTGACGATTCTGTCCGGATCACATTTTTGGTTTGCGTTTGTGTGTCTCACAGTCGCTTCCAGCGCCAACGCTTTTCTTCCGTCTTTCTGGCCCGTCCCTTCGGCCTTTCTCGGCGAGTCGGCAGCGGCCGCATCCATCGGGCTCATCAATTCCATCGGAAATCTCGGAAGTTTTGTGACCCCTTCGGTAATCGGCTATTTCCTGGACCGCACGCACTCGTTCACGCCAGGATTTCTTTACGTCATCCTCAGCTTGCTCATCGCCATTTTTCTGGTGCTGACTCTGCGAATGCGTCCTGCTGATAGAGGGGCGAAGGCGTAGTGTCTTTTTGGCTACTCGCGCTTCGGTGACTGCGGCTATTCGTATCTCAGAACTATGATCGGATCCACGCGGGTGGCGCGACGAGCGGGAATGTAGCAGGCGACGAATGCAGCTGCCACAAGAACAAGCGCGGCAGCGCTGAACACCAGCGGATCGGTTGCCTGCACACCGAACAGCAAGCTGGCGAGCAAGCGCGTGAGCCCGAGCGAAACCGCAACACCGATCGCGACGCCGATCAGCGTCATGCGCATTCCCTGCCCCACTACGAGCCGCAAAATATCGGCGGGCCGCGCGCCAAGAGCCACACGGATGCCCATTTCTTGTTTGCGCGCGGTCACCGTGTAGGCCATCACTCCATAAATTCCAACCGCCGCGAGCAGCAGCGCGAAGCCAGCGAAAAGCCCCACGAATTGCATGGTCAATTTTGGCTGCGCGACCGAGGTGCCAACGACTTCTTCCATGCTGGAGATTCCGGCGACGGGAAGATTGGGATCAACTTCCGCAATCTTTGCGCGCACGGCGCTAACGAGAGACTGAGAATTAACTTCCGAGCGCACGAGAAGCGTGGTGGTGGGCCAGGGAACCTGCGCCATCGGCAGATACATTTCTTCTGTGTTGGCGGCGTTAAGAGCATTAAATTTCACGTCGGCGACAACACCGACGATTTCGCGTTGCAACATATCGCGCGAATTGGCGAGATGTTTGCCGATGGGATTCTGCCCCGGGAAAAAATGTTTGGCCGCCGTCTCGTTGATAACGACGACGGGCGATCCGCCGGCGATATCCTTCTCTTCGATGGCGCGTCCACTGAGAAGCGGCGTGCCAACGGTTTCAAAATAACCTGCGCTGACTTGACGCACGGCGCTCGTCGGATCCTTTCCAATTCCCTCGCAAACTCGGCCTTCGGGACAAACGAACACAAATCGAATCGCGCCGGAGAGCGGCAGGTAACTCGTGATGCCGGCTGATTGCACTTCGGGCATCGATTTCACGTGCTCGAGCAATTGGCGGTAGAACTGCGATTGCAGTTCAGGCTGCGAATAACGGCTGGGCGGAAGCGTCAACGGAAACGCCATCAGATTTTTCGGCGAGAAGCCGGGATTGACCTGCATCAAGCGTGAAAAACTTTGCATCAAAAGACCTGCCCCGGTCATAAGCACGAGCGCTATGCCAATCTCTGCGACAACGAGCGCAGCGCGGAAACGGCCGCGACTACCGCCCTCAGACGAGCCGCGGCTGCCTTCCTTCAGAGCCTCATGGAGGTCTTTCTTGGATGTTTGGAGAGCGGGAATCAGGCCGAAGACGGTTCCGGTGATGACGCAGAGAAATAGCGAAAAAATCAGAACCACGCCGTCGATTTTTGCCTCGGCGAGGCGCGGAACCGTGCCGGGGCTGAGTGTGCGCAGCGCGGGCATCAGCGCGGCAGCGAGACAAACGCCGAGCGCGCCGCCGCACAACGAAAGCAGAATACTTTCGCTCAGCAACTGACGCACAAGCCGGCCGCCTGAAGCGCCAAGCGCTTTTCGCACGGCAACTTCCCGTTCGCGAGCGGTGGCACGAGCGAGAAGCAAATTGGCGACATTGGCGCAAGCAATCAGAAGAACAAGACCCACGGCCGCAAGCAGCACGAGAAGCGAAGGACGGAGACCGCCTACGAGGCTGTCTCCGAGATACTGCGCAAAAATCCCGAATTTCGTGGCGTCTGCATTGCTGCCGAACTGTTGCTTGTAGCTCGCGTTGATAGTGTCGAATTCCGCTTTGGCGCGTGCGAGAGATTCGTTTGGTCGCAGTCGCGCGATGATGTTGAGGTAGCCTGCGCCGCTTTGAACTTGAATGGGAGTCAGGAGACTTGTTTCCGACGGCCGTGGAAGCCAGACGTCCGGCTCCGGAAATTGAAGTGGAAAACGAAAACTGGCGGGAAGGATTCCGACGATCGTTACGCTTTTGCCGTCGAGCACCAGCGGTTTTCCCAGCGCCACGGGATCGGCCGCGAAATGGCTGCGCCAGAATCCGTCGGAGATTACCGCGACGTCAGGGCCTCCGTCTTGCTCTTCTTCGGGGAGAAACGTTCTGCCCTGCGTGGGAGAAATTCCCAGAACGTGGAAAAAATCGATCGAGGCGCGGGCTCCGTTGATGGCTTCAGGCTCGCGGTCGGTCACCAGACTAAGCGTGAGCGGATAGAAAGCGGCGATGCTCTCGAGAGTTTTGTTTTGTTCGAGGATTTGCGTGTATTTCGTGTGGGAAACGAAAATGCCGCTGACTTGAGTCTTGAGATCGATTTGGGCGAGGTTGATGATGCGCCCAGGATCTTTGTAAGGCAGCGGCTGGAGCAGGACGGTATTCACGACGCTGAAAATCGCGGTGTTCGCGCCGATTCCCAGCGCGAGCGTAAGCATCGCCACGGCGGTGAAGCCAGGTTGCTTCCTCAGCATTCGCAAAGCAAATTTCAGGTCCTGCCACAAAGTTTGCATCTCACATAACCGTAATACTCAATCCCGAGTTGTTAGACTTCGCACCGCGCGCCTGGTGAGCGGCCAAATTGTCTTCTCTTCGGTCTCTTTCATAACTAGCGCAGCTCGTTTTTGTAGACCGTGCCAGCTTTCATTACGAATTTCACGCGCTTGAGTTCAGTGATGTCTTTGAGCGGGTCGCCGCTGACGGCCACGATGTCGGCCCACTTGTTGGCTTCGACGGTGCCCGCTTTGTCGCTCCAGCCGAGAAGCTCGGCAGGAACGGCTGTGCCCGCGCGAATCGCTTGCATCGGCGTCATGCCGTAGTTGGCGTAGTAGACGAACTCTTCCGCCTCATTCAGTTCTTTCCAGTCGAAGCCGCCGGCATCGGTTCCGAGAGCGATCTTTACGTTCTTCTTCAGGGCTTTTTGGAAAGCGGTTTTTTCGAGGTCCACCATTTTTATCCAGTTACCGCCGCGGCCCGGAGCAACATACGCGCCGACGGTTATTGTGGGAACCCAATAGACGCCTTTTCTGGCGGCTTCCTCGAGAAGAGCGTCCGTGAAGCCGTCGCCATGCTCGATGGTGTCCACGCCCGCGCGGAGAGCGGCAGCGATTCCATCGGAACCGATGCAGTGGGCGGCGACTTTTTTGCCCAGGCGGTGCGTTTCATCCACGATGGCTTTAGCTTCCTCATCAGTGAAATTCACCATGCTGTGCAGGACGCCGTCGTCTTCAAAGTGATAGCGGCGGTCGGAGTAATACTTGATCCAGTCCGCGCCGTACATCACTTGTTCGCGGACGGCTTTGCGCGCGCCTTCGACGCCATCAACGGATTGCACCCCTGTTGGCACTTTCAATTCCCACGAGTAACCGAGAAGCGGATACATGCCGGTCGGGGCCATGGCGCGCGTGGCCACTTGCATGCGCGGCCCGGGCACTTCGCCTTTTGCGATGGCCATCTTCACGTCCACGTCAGCATACATGGCGCCTTCGGTTTCGACGTCGCGAATGGAGGTGAAACCGTTTTCGAGAGCGATGCGAGCATTGCGCGCGGCGAGAATGGCGCGATAGGGGATGGATTCCTTCAGGAGTTGCTCGTCGTAGTCTTGCGCAGTGATATCACCATTGAGCAGAACGTGCGTGTGAACGTCAATGAATCCGGGAAGCACGGTGGCCTTCGAGAGATCGATCAGCTCTACTCCGGCAGGCGGAGTTCCTCCAGCAGTGACGGAAGACAATTTTGTCGCCTTCGATCACGATCAGAGCATTGAGGATCGGCGCGTCGCTCTTGCCGTCAATCAGCCGTCCCGCGCGAACAGCGATCTTCTTTGCGGCCGCTTTATCTTTTTCCTGCGCGGGACTCTCGAAACAAATTGAAAGCATAAGTGCTGCGGCAATCCCTATCAGCGTGGCCAGTTTGGTTCGCTGGGTCATGACTATCTCCTCAAGGGGCGCGTCTTTGCGTGCTCGCGGGCGCAAAGAGTAGCACAGAAGGGGTACACCCCACGTGTGATGGAAAAAGTCTGCAGAAGGAAGGTTGCCAGCTTAACGCCAGAAAAGCGCACTAAGTCTTTAGGCGATAAATCCGTCAGAACTCAAGCTCCGAATCGTTCGGCAGCTCGAGCCTTCGCTTTTGCCGCCTCTACGGCTCGATCCCTTGGCGGCGCGCTGGTTTTGAGCGCGTATAGAAGGCGCGTCGAGACGGCTGCTATTTCATCCACCGCAGCCAAGAAGCGTGCTTCGTTCGCCTTCGATGGCTTATGGATTCCGCTGATTTTCCGGACGAATTGGAGCGAAGACGCCCGAATCTCTTCCGAGGTTACAGGCGGCTCGAAGTTGAAAAGAGTCTTGATGTTTCTGCACATGGATTAGGACCTTACGCAGTGAAGTTCAGACATTGCAAAACGAGCATCGAAACGTGTGGCCGCAATCCAGCAGCCGTGGGTCGAAAGGCCCTGGCCAACCCCATGACTCAAGTTCACTCGGCCCGGAGGGCTTGGATGACGTCGATGCGAGCGGCGCGGGCGGCCGGAAGCGCCGAAGCAATAACGGCAGCGGCCAGCAGAATAAGCGCCGAGGCAATAGCTACCATCGCGCCCGGCATTTGCATGTCTTGGAAATAGCCGCCTGCCAGACGGGCCAGTGCGTACCCACCTGCGGCTCCAACGACAATGCCTGCGACCGCCATGACGGCTCCTTCTGCGATGACGCCTGCCAAGAGTTGCCGAGGTTGCGAGCCAATCGCGAGGCGGATGCCGAATTCGCGCGTGCGCGCGCTGACGGAGAACGCCAGCACGCCGGCGACACCGACCAAGGCAATGGCAAGGGCGACGGCGGCGAAGACGCCAAACACAACTGTGTTGAGACGATCCGGGGTTAGAACTTCAGCGCGGACGTCCTCCAGTGTAGCGGCGCGTTCCACAGGTTGGTCGGCGGACATGTCGCGAATGATGCGGGTGATCGGCGTGACGAGAGAGTACGGGTTTGCGCTGGTGTGGATGAAAAGGCGGCCGCCAAAAATTGGACCTTCTTCAAAGGGACTGTAGACGGTAGGGCTGGGGCCAGGAACTACGTGTTCGTCGTCAATATCGGCAGTGACGCCGATGATGCGGTGTGGCGCGGTGCTAATCCCGGGTACGAATTTAATCACGGGATCCGTCCAGTAGACATGCCGATCGACGGCATCCTGATTCGGAAACATGCGCTTTGCGAGAGTCTCGCTGACGATGACGACGGGTTCTTTGTCCTTCTTTCCGTCAAGCTCGTTGAAGTCGCGTCCGGCGATGATGGGAACGCCAAGCGCCGCGAAGAATCCAGGAGAAATAGTCCGCAACTGGGCGCGCGGATCGTCCTCGCCAGGACCTTTAACATGGCCGTCCGCGGAAAACTCAAACCCCGGGCCAAAGCTGCCGGCATCGCGCCAGGGAACGACGATGCCGAAGGCAGTCTTGTTAACGCCGGGTAGCGACTCAATGCGCCGCATCGATTCCTTGTAGAAATCAACGATTTGCTCAGGCGTTTTTCCGTAGGAGATAACGGGGACGTTGATGGCGAGAACGTGGCGCGTGTCCAGGCCGGTCTGCGCGGCTTGCATCGCAAGGAGCGTTTTCAGAAGCATGCTGGCGCCGGCGAGCAGCATGAAGGAGGCAGCGATTTGCACAATCGCGAAGACGCGCAGGCGCCGGCTGGTGCTGCCGGTAATGCGGACGCCGCCGCTGGTGAGGCCGGGCGTTTGCGAGGTATTGGCATTCGGAAGGTGCGGCACGTACGCCAGCAGTACGGCGGCGATGACGGCAAGGAGCGCACCAACCCACAGCATGCTCGAGTCTACCGTCAGATCCAGCGCGCGGACGGAGAAGCGCGACGCGTACCGGGCAAGCACCGCCAGAAGCGGCCGGGCGATGATCACCCCCAGCGTCGCGCCAACGACGCATAGAATGAGACTTTCAGCAAGCAGAGTGCGGCGAAGCGCGCTGGTGCTCGCGCCGAGCGCCGCGCGGATGGCGAGTTCCCCTTCGCGGCGGACAGTGCGAGCCAGAATCAGATTGGCGACGTTCGAGCACGCAATGATGAAAATGAGGCCAGAAGCTGCCAGCAAAACGAGAAGGACCGTGCGTGCGCGTGAGGTGATTTGCTCGCGGAGGAGTTTCGCGCTGATTTGGTTGTCACCTGCCTTCGAGTAGGCGTCGGGATGCTGGCTGACCATTGAGGAGTAGACCGTGCGCAGCTCGGCGCGCGCCTGCTCAATCGTTACGCCGGGAGCGAGGCGTCCGAATAGCTCGGTCATGCGATGGACGCGGCCCTCGACCATGGTCGCGGACAAGTGGTGAGGACTTGTGACGATATTGGCGATGATTTCGGTATCGGCAGGATACGGCACAGAAGGTTCCAGCACGCCAATAATGGTGGCGGTCCGTTCTCCAAAGCTGCCAAGCCGGAGGTTTTTGCCGAGGACCGTCGGATCACTCTTGAGAGTTGTGGACCAAAATCGGTAGGTCAGCACGGCGACGCCGGCGGCATTGGGACCGTCGTCTTGCGGACCGATAAGACGGCCAAGGACGGGATGCAGACCCATCACGTGGAAATAAGAGCCGCCGACAACGCCGGCGCGGACTTCGCGCGGCTCGCCGAGACCGATCATAGTGAAGCCGATCACCGAGAAATCGCCAAATTCGCTGATGCTATGGACGCCGGACTCGATGTCCCTAAGCTCCGGAACCGAGAAGTTGGCGTTTTCAACCGCATCGACGCGCTCACGGGCGCATTACGGAGGCGCACCGTGGAGATGGAGGCGCGGGCCACGTCGGCGCGAGCCCTTCATCGGGTGAGCGTCGCGATCGCCTCCCTGACCGACATCGAGCGGGTGCTCGACGCTATCGTGACCCACGCGCGCGAGCTTCTCGGCGTCGACGTTGTTCTCCTCTTGCTCGCCGAACCGGATGGACGCCTGACCCGGCGGGCGGCAAGCGCGGTGCCCGGCGCGCTCAATCCGGGAACGCCGATCGCGGGTGCCGAGCTGACCGAGCCTCCCGAGGCGTCGGATGCGGACCAGATCCTGCGGTTCGTCGCCCCGGGGTCCGCAGTGGCGCGCGTCGCCGCACCGCTCCAGCGCGGCGGGGCCACGATCGGGATGCTCGCGGTTGGCGCGTCATCTATACGCGGGTTCGACGCGGACGCCCTCGAGACGCTCTCGTCGCTGGCCAACCAGGCCACGATCGCCCTGGAGAACGCGCGGCTGGAGGCGCGCCTGCGCGAGCTGGCCGTGGTGGGGGAGCGCGAGCGGATCGCGCGCGAGCTCCACGACGGGCTGTCGCAGGTCCTGGGCTACGTCAACACGAAGTCGCAGGCCGTCGACGGGTTCCTGGCCGCCGGCCGGATCGACGACGCGCGCCTCCAGCTGGGAGAGCTGTCCGCGGCCGCGCGGTCCGTCTACGTCGACGTCCGGGAGACGATCCTGGGCCTGCGCAGCCCGATCGGTCCCGACGCCGGGCTGGTCGCGGCCATTCGCGTCCACGCAAGGGGGTTTGCCGAGTCCGCCAAGCTGGCGATCGCCGTTCACGCCGGGCCGGAGGTCGAACGTGCCCGGCTGGACCCCGAGGTCGAGACCCAGGCATTCCGGATCGTCGCGGAGGCCCTAACCAACGTCCGCAAGCACGCCGGCGCCCGGCGGGTGACCGTGGACCTGCGATCGGCGGAGGGTCGACTCCGGGTGACGGTCCTCGACGATGGCATAGGCTTCTCCGGCGTCGGGCCACGCGACGGCCGCCCGCACTACGGTCTGCGCTCGATGGCCGAGCGGGCGGCCGGCGTCGGCGGGTCAGTCGAGTGGGAGAACGGTCCGGAAGGGGGGGCGATCGTGCGGCTGGAGATCCCGTTCCGGCCGATCGCGGGACCCGTCGCGGCGCCGGCCACCGCCTGATGCGGGTCCTGCTGGCGGACGACCACGCGCTCTTCCGGGATGGGGTTGCGTCCCTGCTCGGGGCCTGGGGCCACGAGGTCGTGGGCGTGGCTTCCGACGGGGACACGACGGTGGAGCTTGCCGACCGGACGCGTCCGGACCTTGTCCTGATGGACGTCAGGATGCCCGGGGGCGGCGGCATCGAGGCAACGGCGCGACTCGCGGCGCTGCACCCGGACATCCCGATCGTCATGCTCACCGCCAGCGAGGACGAGGACGACCTCTTCCTGGCGATCAAGGCGGGCGCCCGCGGGTACCTGCTCAAGGACCTTGAGGCCCATGAGCTGCGTGCCATGCTGGCCGCCGTCGAGCGCGGCGAGGTCGCCATCTCGCCGGTCACGGCGGCGCAAATCCTGGCCGAGGTTGCCCGCCCGGCGGCCCGCCCCCAGGCGGTCGGCGGCGGCGCGTCTCACGAGCCGGACCGCCTCACGGAGCGCGAGGTCGAGGTGCTTCGGCTGGTCGTCGCAGGCCTGCGGAACAAGGAGATCGCCGCAGCACTGGGCATCTCCGAGAACACCACCAAGTTCCACCTCCGCAACATCCTGGAGAAGCTTCACGCAGGCAGCCGGACCGAGGTCGCGGCACGGGCGGTGCGCGAGGGATTGATCCCCGATCGCTAGGCTGACCGGCGCGCCGCGCCCCAGCGCGCCCTGTGCGCCAAGCGCACGATCGGACACGATCGCGTGGCGCACAGCCGGGTTGCGGGTCGAGACCGTGCATCGAACGCGGGAATTCGGCGAATCCGACGGCGTCCTGCCCGCGGCAGGCCATCCGTGACCACCGCCCGGGCCCTTTGGCGGGCCAATTCTGGTCGGAGCGTGCATCTGTCGCACAGTCGGTGGGAACCCGTGCATCTGTCGCACAGTCGGTGGGAACCCGTGCGACTCACGCACGAGTCCGACGCTCCTCTCCCGGTGGCGTTGCCGGCGACCTTCTCCGTCACCCAGACGTCCCCCTGTGACCGAATGGCCCGGGCCAGATGGCCCCCATCGCCCATCCGATCGGGTGGGCCCGCCTCCCGCCCGACCGAACGTGGCGCCCCGGCCGGCCCGGCCGCATGCTCGACCTGCCGGATCCGTCTGGAGGCAGGCCATGGGCTATCGCATCGACATCGACCACGCCAACTGCATCAACTGTGGCGTCTGCATGGACGTCTGCCCCGTCGAGGCACTCGACATGAGCCGCCCCGCGACGCCCGGGATCGAGGTCGGCAGCGAGGGCGGCGGACCGCTCCCGTGGATGATGGAGCACCCGGTCCAGGTGGGCGAGTGCATCGGCTGCTCCATCTGCATCCGCGAATGCCCACCCAACGTCATGACCCTCGCGCTGATGAAGGAGCCGACGCCGCTCGTCGCGCGCCAGGGTCCCGTGGAGCGGCCCGTCCCCGACGAGGGGGGCTGGATGCCGCTTTCAGCGATCACGCGCGAAGCGCTCAAGCCGGTCCATGACTCACCCTTCGGTGACCTGTTCACCTGGCGCACACGCTCACGACCGGAGCCCTGGCAAGTCTGGCAATCGATGGTGACCGACGCACCAGCGTCGCCCATCGCCCCGTGCCAGGAGGCGTGCCCGGCCGGGACCGACGCGGGCCGCTACGTCGGCCTGGTGGCCGCCGGCCGCTACGACGATGCCTACGCGGTCGCGGCGGAGGTCAACCCGTTCCCGTCGGTGTGTGGCTGGATCTGCACGGCGCCCTGCGAGGCGGCCTGCCGTCGCGGCACCCTGGACGAGCCGATTGCGATCCGGACCATCAAGCGCTTCGCCGTGGAGCACGGGAAGCTACCGGCGGTCCCGCCGCCCGCAATCAAGCGGTCCGATCGCGTCGCCATTGTGGGCGGTGGCCCGGCCGGAATGTCGGCCGCGTACTACCTGGCCCGCCTGGGCTACCGGGTGTCGGTCATGGAGGCGATGCCCGTTCCCGGCGGCATGATGGCAATCGGCATCCCGGAGTACCGCCTCCCGCGATCCGTGCTCCGCGAGGAGATCGAGCGGATCGTGGGGCTCGGCGTGGAGCTCCGCCTCGACACGGCGATGGGCCGCGACTTCACCCTCGGCGACCTCGAGCGCGAGGGCTTCAAGGCCGTGTTCCTGGCGACCGGCGCCTCGAAGAGCCGGCGCCTGGGCGTGCCCGGCGACGATCTCCGCGCGGTGATCCCCGCGACCCGCTTCCTCAAGGAGGTCAACCTCGGGGAGAAGCCACGCCTTTCGGGTCCCGTCGTCGTCGTCGGCGGCGGCAGCACCGCGATGGATGCGGCCCGCTCGGCGTGGCGCTCCGGCGCCGACTCCGTGACGATCGTCTACCGGCGCGGCCGCGACGACATGCCGGCCCAGGAGGAGGAGATCGAGGCAGCAGAACGCGAGGGGATCACGATCCTCGCGGGGCTGGCCCCGACCGAGGTCGTCGGCCGCGACGGGGCGGTGATGGCCCTCCGCGCCCAGACGCAACGGCCGACCGGCCGAGTCGAGCACGGACGTGCCGTCTACGAGGCGGTGCCGGAGGCGATCCGCGACGTCCCGGCCAGCACGATCCTGGTCGCGATCGGCGAGGAGCCGGATCCATCGATCCTCCCCGAGGGCGCCGGGATCGAGGTCAGCGGCTGGGCGGGCATCGTGGCCGATCCCCACACGCTGGCGACCGGCCGCGCAGGGATCTTCGCCGGCGGCGACGTCGTCTCCGGTCCCAAGACGATCATCGACGCGGTGGCGGCCGGCCGGCGCGCCGCAGCCTCGATCCACGAGTATCTCGCCGGCGCCCGCGACGGCGAGGCGGAGATCATGGCCGCGGTCCGCTACAAGACCGCGCCCGAGCGCACGCTGTCGGTGGACCTCGCTGCCCGGCCACGCGCGCATGCCCCGCTCCCCGTGGTCCAGCTCGGAACGTTTGCCGCCACCCAGGCGGGATTCGCCGAGGACGTGGCCCGCTCGGAGGCAACCCGTTGCTTCCGTTGCGACGCCGTCTACGGCTGTCCCAGCGTCACCGTCATGGCCGGCCGCGGACCGCACGAGAACGTCCACCCGGTCCCATCCCCGTCGCCCGCGCCAGCGGCGACCCAGTCGATCGCAGGAGGTGATCTCCAATGACGCCCGACCAGGTATCGGGTCTCTTCAGCGCCGGTGAGGCGTTCGTCGAGGGCACGATCGCCGCGGCCCTCGTCGTCCTGTGGCTGCTGGTGCTGGCGTTGCACCTGGGGCGGCCGTACATGGCGACCACGACCGGCAAGTTCACGCTCCGCCTGGGCGCCGACCTGTGGTGGATCATCTACGTGGCGATCCGCGACATCTTCACGGTCCAGGTCTTCCTGGGCAGCTTCATCTTCTTCTACCCGGATGTGGTGAAGGCGCAGAACCTGCCCATCACGGGGGGCATCGCTGCCGCGTGCGCCTTCGCCGTGCTGCTGATCAAGCTCATGACGAAGGGTGACGGGGATCGGCGCGGTTACCAGTGGCAGATCCTGCTCCTGGCCGTCGGCGCCACGCTCTACATCGGGCCATATCTCATCGGGGTGCAGGGCACCCAGCTCCACGGCGCGCACCTGCCGGGCATCGTCTCGGCCCTGGTGTCGTCGTCCAACCCGGATGTCGCGCTCCCGCTCTGCTACATCTCGGCCGTCCTGGTTGGGATCATGGGGATCGCCGCAGCCCTCTACAACCTGCGCCAGACCGGCGTGCGACGACCTGCCGCCCCCGCAGTCCCGGAGACAACCCGATGAACGCACCGCTGAACGCCGACCAGCTCGCGACGACGCTGACCTCCGGGGGCGCGGGATGGATGGTGGCCTCTGTCGCCGCCGTCCTGCCCATCCTCTGGTTGTTCACCCTGATCCTGCATTTCGCTCGCCCGTACATCATTCGCTTCCTGCGACGATTGACGCTCCGCTTCGGCGGCGACGTGTGGTGGCTGTCGTACGTGCTGTTTCGCGACGGCCTGCTCGTGGTCACCCTCGGGCTGAGCATGGTCTTCCTCATGCCGAACTTCTACCTGACCGGCGACGGCCTGCCGATCACCGCCCCGCTCGCCGTCGTCGTGCTCTTCTGGACGCTCGCGGTCAAGCTCGTCCGCGATGCGGACGAAGACCCAGGGGCGTTCCGCCTCGAGAGCATTCTCCTGATCATCGCGTCGATCCTGTACATCGTCCCCCAGGTCTACGGCATGGAGGCCCAGGACCAGACCAACCTGGGCAACATCCCCGCCCTGCTCGTGAGCACGTCGAACATGGCGGTCGCCCGTCCGTTGTTCTGGATCTGCATCGGCCTGTTCGCGGTCACAGGCGCCGCGATCTTCGCCTGGTACGTGGCCAAGGCCATGCGCGCGCCGTCGGTATCGGACCCGGGGGAGACGTCCTAGCGAGCGCGGCGGACGGCGCCGGCCCTCCGTCCACGTCTCGTGCGTCGTCGGCGGGCAGGGCCCCGTGAGCGCTACGCCTCGGCGATGACCCCGATCGAGACCCGGAAGCCGGCGCGGCGCTGGAGCGCCGGCATCAGCGTCCCCTGGCCCACCGGCGTGTCGCCGGGGAACCAGCGCGCCCACTCCTCGTTGAAGGCGTCGAACTCCGCGGGGTCGCGCAGCGACCAGTTGGCCCAGACCACCTTCTCGAGCGAGCTACCCGCGGAGACGAGCTTCGACTCCAGGTTGCGCAGGCACTGGCGCGCCTGCTCCTTGATCGATCC
>CAVSIW010000055.1:0-10198 GCA_963727945.1 uncultured Acidobacteriota bacterium | reverse complement strand
CAACTCCTGAAAGACCTTTCGTTCGGTAAATAGGCGACTTGCCAGTTCCGTCCCTGTATCGACTCCTAGCCCAGCAAGATACCCCTCGGGAAGGGAGTTATTAAGGTGCCGAACGAGCATAGATCCAAAAGTGTCTGTAATTCGGTCAGGGTTCCTGTCATACACGTAGTAATCGTCGATGTCTAAGAAGGCTGATACATCAGCACCCGAGCCCAAAACCCACCACGCCGGTCGGCTCGTTCCTTGTGAAATTTGACCGATGCTCGAGAGAAGCGATTTTGACAACAACTCGACTCAGGGGAAGAACAGAGCGTTTCAGGAATTCCGCCAGAAACGGCTGCAGGTCCGAAGGCAAAGAGGACCACTCGTCAATCAATATGTACAAGGTCGCGTCAGAGAGTTCCAAAATGCGCTTTAGTGGGCCGTTTATTGAGGGGAAAATGATTTTATAAGTCGAACTTACGCTGTAGTTGGTCTCGATCTCGCCCTCGGAGCGTTTTTCGGCGGCGCGACTAGCTTCAACCTGCGGTCCGGAGGCGGCCAACGCAGCCTTAAGTCCGGAACCCTTTGATTCATGTTCAAGCTTTCGCTCAGAGATCGATGTCGGAACAGGAGACAGGACGGGATTCACGATGGCATCCGCAAAATTGCTTAGTTCTTCCAAGGCCGCATTCGCATTGCCCGAAGTGGAGCTCACGATGAATTCGAGCAAGCCGTTGTTCAATTCGGCCAACATGTCCCGAAACAGCGCTGTGCATCTGTCGGGCAGAGGAATCGACGGGTCGCTGAATTGGGCTGTACTACCTGCTAATTCTCGCGAATCAATGTAAACGCTGGGCGTTCGAGTCCGTTCCGCTAGGCTAGAGGCGAGCACCTTTAGGACGTGGGTTTCCCCCGTCCCGCGCCTGCCATAAATAATTTGGCTGTTAATATTGCTCTGATCTGAGTCAAAATCCCAACATCCACGAACGCCTCAACAAGCTTCTGCGGGTCGCGTTCCTTTTCCTACCTCTGCGGGATACCGGCAACAGCCTTAGCCAGAGAATGATCCTGGACCATGGGTGAACCATAGCAGCTTCTCAGGTAAATAAATTGCGGGTGCCCCAGACGTCGGTTTTACGTCTGGGTCTTTCTTGTTCCTTGATCGGGTTACATCTCGAAAGAGGTACAACGAAGGCGGCTATTACGCCGATGAACTTTCATCCTTTGGTTTCCATAACATACCGCGCCGTCTTCCCCGGGTGCGCTGCCTCGCTTCTCTGCAGCCACTCGAACTCCACCTCAACACAAACTTTCAGCGCTTTTGCCAAACGAAACGTGTTTGACCACGCGTGCTCTGCATCTACGTTCTGGATACAGGCGTTAATTTCGGCAACGTACCGATAACCCGCCTTCGCCCGGTCCGAACTAGCGCGGCCAAGGATCATCTTTGCCGTACTGATCCGCCGCACGGCCTCAACCGAGCCCAGACGTCTAACAGCTTCAATATGAGCAACATGCACCAAACTATTCCACCCATCCGCCTTCCGCCCCGCGAACTCAGCCGTAATAATCCGCGTGTGCCTAAGGCTGGGCACCGTTCCGGGTGCAAACTCGCGCTGAGGCTGTGGCCTCCGGCCCTCAAGCGACTCTGGCTGTTCCGAGGTCGCATCGGCTTGCCCTGGCTGCGCCTCATAACTGCTCAGCAACCGCTCGATTACAGTAACCGGCGTATCCACCAGCGGAACTGCCAGCTTCTGCAGCCGCGTAAACAGGGAATCGGGGATCTCAATCGAAGGCATGTCTATTCACTCTATCATTCTATGACAGAATGATAGAATGATATAAATTCGTCAAGCCCGCAGCCCCTGCCATAAGCCCGCGCACCCTGGAAGGCTACGCACACGGCCGCCGCCTAATTGTTCAGGAATATGTCGCAGACGGCCAGTTCGAGCCGACCATAGAAAATTGTTTCACCCATCCAGACATTGACTACCTGCAAGTGAACAGTACTACCGCTGGCTGCTTCACCTTTCGCATCGAACGCGCTGCAAAATCAGCCGAGTCATTTCGCTGAGCTCTGCTTAATAACGCCGCTCAAGCCCAGGTGATGATCAATTCCGCATAATCTCCGCCCGCGGAAATTGGAATGCTGAATTCCACCTTCACCTGTTTGGCGCCCGAGATCTGCAGCGCTTTGCGAAAGAATCCAATAATCGCGTAGCCCATGATCTCGTGCCGGCTTGCGAACCCCGCGTACTTGATCACTGCCTCATTCGAGTCATCGAGCTCCGGAATAATATTGATTCCCCGGAAGTAAGTCGCATGCACCGCTGCAATCCGTTTGACGACAAACGCGGGTGAGCCTAACTGGATGAAAACCTTGTACACGCCGCGCAATTGCGCTTCGATCACCTTTTCCGACCGCGCGATCAAAACTTCTCGCTCTCCATTCGCCGTTTCGCGTATATCCGTTTCGAGAAACTCCACGAATGCGTCCAGTGAATACCAGCTCGATGGCGAAATCTGGTTCTCGAATATGGTTTTCGCTTCTCCCTCCAGCAGACCCACAATCCTTGCAAATTCTTGCTCCCCGGCCCGCGCCTTTATCGTCTTGATCGTGTCAATTAGCGCCGTCCCTTTGATTTCAGCCATCCGCTTACTCCGCCCCAATAATGCACTGATCCATCTTGGTTGAACTTACTATGGACCAGGTGCACCTGCGGCGCCGGGCTGGCGTGCTGTGTCGCGATAGGCATTTTTATATTCCAACTAAGTGGCGAATTCGCCATAACCGCGCCCTTCAGCGAACCACATTGAAAACCCGTTTCCTTCGGAGTACCCTCTGGCAAGCGAGCCTTGCCGCGCACTGCTTTCTGAATCTATCGTTCCGTCAGGCAATGCCGAGTTCCAGCCGCACAGGCTCAAGCAAACGGAGGAGGCCCCACCTCATGCCAACGGACGTCAAAGCCGTCGTTCGCCGTCTCTATGAAGAGGTCTGGAATAAGCGCCGCCTCGAAGTCTTGGACCAACTCATCTCTCCGAGCCATGCGCTCAACGATCCTCATCTCGTCGGCTCCGCCGTCGGCCCCGAAGCTTATAAGCGCGTGTTCACGCAATACATTGCAGCTTTTCCTGATTTGCGTTTTTCGGTCGAGGATATCATTTCGGAAAAAGACAAGGTCGTCGTTTCCTGGACTATTTCCGGCACTCATAAAAGGGAATTTCGCGGCATTCCCGCCACCAACAAGAAAATTTCCTTCGAGGGAATCACCATCAACTACGTCGCCAACGGAAAAATTATCGACTCTCTCGTTAGTATGGATTATTTCGGCTTGATGCAGCAGCTCGGTGCGGTCACGGAACCTGCACGTCCAAAAGGGGCCGCCGCGCGCTGACCCCGCTTCAACATCTGAGAGCACCCCATTTACGCTTCTGACGAACCGGGTCTTCCGACACGGCGCTCCCGATCTCCCAGATTTCTGTTCCGCCTCTATCTCCAGGTTGTATCTCTCGAATTGCAATTCTCACATTCTTGTGTCCTACGTCACATTTCCCCGTAACGACCATCACAGCGGTGAATGCCAGTCCAACCGAAAATATAGGCGTTGGTATGAATGATGTGCCTCCAGAAAGAGAACCTCGATGGCTCAGGAATTTGGATCTCCGAAAGAAGATTCTCAACAGGGCATCTGGCAATCCCTGAACCGTCCTGGAGAGTCTTGAAGTCCGGTCGGAGGTAGTACCATGGCCCTAGCTTCCACGATCCACCAGTTAATCGAAGCGCCCGTTCCCGTCCGGTGCGATCCTCGGCAAGTGGCTGGAAAAGCCGCTAGTTATGGCGAGCCCGGCGAAATTACGCCCTATGTCGCCAAGTTTGATCTGTCGCAGTCTCTCCTCGAAGCTAACCAAATGAAGCGTCCGCGTCGTTTCGTGGATGTGTTGATCGCCGTCGTTTTCCATGTTGTTGTCCTTGGTACGCCTATTTTCCTCTCCCTATGGTTCACGAATACTCTCAATTTGAAGGCCTACACCCAGACCATGCTGGTTGGTCCTCCTCCCCCTCCGCCACCTCCTCCCGCGCCCTCCGTGGTGAAGGCGGCGGCCCCGCGCCACGTTTTTTTTGAGAAAGGTAAACTGCTCGCCCCGTCTTACGTTCCCCGACAAGTGGCCATGCTAAAAGAGGCACCGCTTCCCGACGCCAACGCTTTCGGAGTCGAAGGTGGAGTCCCCGGGTGGCGTTCCCGGTGGTCAGATGGGCGGAGTCATGGGAGGCGTCCTTGGTGGGCTTTCTACCGCTGTGCCGGCTGCGCCAACTACCCTCAAGTCGAGAGCTCCCATTCGCGTCGGCGGCCGCGTTCAGGCGCCCCGCGCGCTTTATACTCCTGCGCCCAAGTACCCAGTTCTCGCCAAGACTTCGAGGGTCCAGGGAACTGTGGTCATCTCCGCGATTCTTGACGAGCAAGGCGAGGTCGTCGAGATGAAGATTGTTTCTGGTCCAGTGCTGCTCTATAAAGCTGCTCTGGACGCCGTCGCCCAATGGAAGTATCAACCCACGTCTCTGAACGGCGAGCCCATCTCCGTTGAGATGAATATCAACGTCATATTCCAATTGACGCAGTAAGGTCCGTTGGGAAACTTTGCAAGTGGTAAGCCCTGTGGTTGCGGACAAAGGGGCGAGCAATCGCCCCTTTGCCTGCCATCCGCCCGGCCAACTGCCGGATTTCTAAATCGAAAATCCTCTATCGAACCGGTAGACGCCGAGTGCTCTTAGCGGTAGGCTTTCCACATATCGTCGATAAAGGTGTACTGAGGAAATTCTCCCTGCAGCCAGTATCTCGTCTGCCCTTGCCGTTCCCAATTCGCGCTGTAGTCAAACCCGCTTTGCGCTTTGATCTCCGCGACGGCCTGCGTGTCGTCTTCCGTCATCCATCGGTCCACATAGTCGAAAAACGCCGGATGATTCCACACGCTCTCTGCGTTCATCAGACGCATCGCCAGCGCTTCACCAACCCAAGAAACCGACGTGCAACATCTTCGGTATGCTTCTCCCAGTTGCTCGCCGGGCGGCGTCAAAATGCCCCAAGCCGATGGCTGCAGTTGCTCGTACGGTCCGTACAAGCCCGCGCTCACCACTGACCCATCCGCATTCACTCCGTAATGCCCGCCGTAAATCACTGTCGCACCTTGCCACGCCTGCAGAATGCTTCCTGCGGGAGGAAGTTTGTTCACATATAAAGTCTGCATGTCCTCGCCAAACCTGTTCGGATACGTTGCCGAAACATTTTTCATTCCATCGTTGTTCAACAGAATTCCCGCGAAAATAATCGGCAGTTTTCTTCCGCTGCGGTGCCCGCCGAAGGCCGGCCATCCGTAACCCGCTTGCACGCAGCCGTACAAATCGATTCCATACTGAACGAAATAATTTGTGAGATTGACTTTCTGGTCCGCCGGAAAATTCAGCGTCAGCAGCAGCGCCGCGTACGAATCGGCAAACGCAACGTGCTGCCCGTAACTCGGCATGTAATCCGCCGGAGCGTCGAACAAAAACGCGTTGGTATCGATCCACGGCCTGCGGAACAGCGTTTCGAATTGCGCCAGCGTTGGCGTCCCCGCGGGATTGGGCGGCGCCAGCGAAGGCAGCAAGTTCCTTTGCAACGCATTCGCGTGATAAATCGCCTGGCTTCTGTCGCAGTAGGAAGGCCGGAACGCATCCGCGGAAGGCGCGGCTGCCAGAACGGTCAGCACGGAAACCGATGCCACCGGGCTTGCGCTCATGTCCGAAGCGCGCATTACTTCCGACACCGAATGGATTGTCGCCAGGCTGATGGAAGACACCAGCGAGTCGCCCGGCTTCAGAGCGATTGGCGGATAGGATCGTAGCGTTGCGTCAAACCACCACGATTCGTCTGTTCCATCATTCAATCGCGAATCGAACCCGCTCTTTCCGTTGGCTGTCGGCAAATTCACCACGGATCCGTTTTCAAATGGTGAAGAAGTCGTCGGAGGGGGATTGATCGCGATGATCGTCACCGGACCGACAACGTAGTAGTCGCCATTCACAAATTGTCCGATGGGCACTGCCTGACTAAACGTCCAGGTGATGCCGTCTTGTGTGACGGAAGAAGCTGTTCCCGAAGGTGGCGGCGGCACTGACGAAGTAACCGTCACCGGCGCCGTCGCGTACTTCGTGGTGTCCGCCACGCTGGTTGCCGTGACGCTGAAGTTTCCTGCTGTGCTCCCCGCTGTGTAAAGTCCAGAAGAAGAAATCGTTCCGTCCGTCGCCGTCCAAGCCACGCTCGCGCTCGTCGTTCCCGTCACAGTCGCGGAGAATTGTTGCGTGCTCCCGGTTTGCACTGTCGCCGAGCTTGGACTAATCGTTACACTCACACCGGAGCTGGTCGGCGGAAGTTTTTGCTTTGGCCCCGACGAACCTGCCAGACCTGCGCACCCTCCAAGCCCAAGCGCCAGCACAGTCACCAGAAGCCCTGCTCCGGCCTCACACCGATACCGGGCCCGCCACAGCGGGGCGGTTCTCCCTCGAAATCGCGCAAATGTTCTCGAAATCGGCATGGTCCCCACTTCGGTCTCACAGCCTATTCCCCTCGCCCGCTTGCATCTACTGGCCTAACGGACGGTTTCAGCACAGCCCCAGACCTCGACCTAAGTGTCCGTAACTACCACTACAACGCTGGCCCTCCTCCTGGCTCGCCGAAAACCCATAAGTTCTAAAATAGACAAATGACCAAGCCTTCCAAGGGTGCGGCAGCTTTCTTCATTTTTTTTGGGTTGATGTTTCTGGTCCCCGGGCTGCTCGCCTTATTCAGCTTTCTTGCAAATGGCCGCGGCCCCGGAACCAGCGGCGTTATTGCGGGCGCCGCGATTGCCGTGTTCATTTCAGCTATCGGCGCTGGATTTTTGCTCGTGGCGGTCGTTGGGTATGGGCGATTGAAAAAACAGGCTGCGGTCGAAGAATCGAGTCCGACTTCGCCGTGGCTGTGGCGGACCGACTGGGCTAATCGCCGGGCGGAAAGCCTGCGCAAGAACAGCGCGATCACCACCTGGGTGGCTTGCCTCTTTTGCAATCTAGTGACGATTCCTATCACGGTCACCATCATTCCGCAGCTTTCCCGCCGTAATGACCCTCGCGCGTTTCTGGTTCTAGGCTTTGGACTCATTGGGGTGATCCTTTTTGTGGCTGCGGTGCGCGCCAGCCTTCGTCACCGTCGTTTCGGCAACACTTATTTCGAGTTTTACTCGCTCCCGTTTTCTCCGGGCAGCCGCCTCAGCGGAAGGATTCACCTCAAACTCGATGCCGATGCACGGCACGGAATTGACCTTCGACTTTCCTGTTTCCGGAGGACTGTCACCGGCACGGGGAACAGTCGCTCGACGGTTCAGACCGTTCTTTGGCAGACCGATCGGAACGTTCCCTCAGGCGCAATCGGGATGGATCCGGTTGGCCGAACAGTCCCGGTCGATTTCGCAATTCCAGGCGACGCTTATGTAACCGATCTCGACAATCCTTCCGATAAAGTGGTTTGGGTTCTTCACGCCCAGGCCGATGTTCCCGGCATCGACTATACCGACGATTTCGAAATGCCTGTCTTTAGAACTTCCTCCTCAGAGCAGCCGCCCGCAGGCTCTTCCTCCGAGAATTTCGGAATCGCAACCGAATCGTCGGGCCAGACGGAAGAAGCTCCAGTAGCCGCGCCTGCGCACACGAAAGTCATCATCTCTTCGCAATCCGGCGGCACGGAGTTTTACTTTCCCGCGTTTCGTACTCCATCCCGCGCACTGTTTCTTATTTTATTCACGGCAATCTGGAGCGGCGTCGTTTATTTCCTGTTTCATTCCAAAGCTCCTTCGTTCTTTGGGGTCATCTTCGGATTGATGGACGTGGTCCTGATCCTCGCGCTTTTTCACGTCGTCTTTGGCACGGCGCGAATCCGCGTCGGCAACGGCGAAATCGTATGCACAACGCGAATCCTTGGTATCGGATCCACGAAACGTTTTTCCATCTCTGAGATTGATGCCATCGTTCCTGTTACCAGCGGGCAGCAGGGAACCAACCAGGGCGAGGCCATGTACGCCATTCGCTTGCGCACAAAGAACGGCCGCCGTGTCACCCTCGCCGATGAGATCGCCAGCCGACAAGAAGCGCGATGGATCGTTTCGCAAATCGAAACTCTCGCCGGCATGAAAATCGATTCTCACGTCGAAATGGATTTTCCGTTTGGCCAACCGCCGCAACCGGGCCAGCCAGTCTTCAATTCTTCGCAGCCCGGTTCTTTGCGGCCCGGCGCATTGCGCCCGGGATGGCCACAACCGCGGCCGCAATCGCGCGCGGCGACAGTTGTTTCCTTCGCCGTGTTCGGACTTTGCGTCGCCAGCATGTTTGCGTGGCAGGGGTGGAGTTTCGCCAAGTTCAAGACCGTGACGCGCAATTCACCCGCCAACAACGCGCGCGCGGCAGCAGCTGCGCGTTCGAAAGCCGCGCCGGTGCGCCGTACTTTTGCGGCACCCATGACCGACGCTGACGCGGAACGCGTTCTGGCTCTGCCCGCGCAAGCACAAGCGGAAGAACTGCTCGAACGCGCCATCGGCCACGACCAGCGCGCTCTCGAACTGTTCGAGCAGCAAGTCGAAAGCTGGGTTGGCCATATCAATTTAAGCGACCACATGAGGCAGCTCGAGCGGCGCTCGGAATTTTCGAGCGACCTGCGCGTGCGCTACGCGAATGCGGACATTAATCTGACTTTGGATGGCTGGCAGAAAAACGAGCAAGCCGCGGAGATGTTGATTGAGCGAGCCCGCACGGATTTGCATTACCGCGCCGCCGCCGTTTATTTTCTCGGGATGCTCGCGGGGCGTGGCGTGGCCTACGAACGAATTCATCCGGTGCTTCTCGACTATGCGAAACATGATCCGGACGCTCTCGTCCGGCAGTGGGCCGTCGAAGGCATGCGTTATCTGGGCAAGGACGAAGCGCTTGATGAGTTGTTTGAATCGTTCACGCAGGATGCTTCGAGCAACGTTCGCAATCGCGCGGGCTGCAATCTATCCGATTGCGGAAATTTTACGCGCGCGCAGCGGATGCGAATGGTGCCGAAGTTTCTTGATCTTGTTTCTGGGGCGAACACCGACGCGCAGATGCGAACGTGGTCGTATATGGCGCTACACGAAATCACCGACATGAATTTTCCGAACGATCCCCAAGTTTGGAGAAGTTGGTACCACGACAACGGAGCGGAAAAACTGGCCGGGTTCCAGGGCCTCGATTGGTGGGAAGTTCGCGGCGACGAATAAAACGCCATTGCCTTTTCCTTCGCGAAAATCCGCCGAGGAATAATCTCGCAGCGCTTGAAACCGGGCGTGATTATTTCTTCGGCGCGAGGATGCGCTCGATCTGCAAAATGTGGTTGATGTCGTGCCCCGCGATCATACGCGCGATGCGTTCTATACTTTCCTCGCCGCGCTCCGCGTGTATGCCGAATTGCTTCCACTGTTCCGGAGAGAGGGATTTGTAGAACGCGAGATTCGCGTCGCGCACGGCGCGAAATTGCTCAATGCTCTTGCGGGTATCGCGCTTTGCATAAAGTCCAGCGGCCGCCCACGCATCTTGATCGTACGCCTGAATGTGTGTTCCCGGGGCGCCGAGGATGGAGCGAATGCGCCATCCAATGACAATTTCCGTATCGGCCATGTGCGCGATGATTTCGCTGACAGACCATTTGTCGGGGCCGGGCCGCTTGCGCAGTCTTGAGGCGGGCACGCCTTTCACCAGACGGTCCAGTCTCTTCGCGGCCGCTGCCTGCGCTTTGAGCGGATCCTTTCCTTCCATGTGACCCAGAATCCGCTGGGAGTATTGCTGCGGTGTTTCTTTCATGTCGCCCATTCCCCTTCGTCAAAAATCGTAGGCAAACTTCGTGTTCAAAATTCAGCGTGCACGGCTTTGATTCAGAACGTTTTGAAGAGCCGCTTCCAACGAACTTCGCTCGGATGAATCACGGCATTTGCATAGGCGAAGAAGCGTTCGCGGATCTGCCCGGATTCCCAGGCGGCGGGCGAGGCGTCCAGCGACATGTAAACCATCACAGGAGTTCCGATGATGTGGCTTCGGGGCACGCAGCCGGTGAAACGGCTGTCATAGGAATTTCCGCGATTGTCGCCCATCACGAAATAACAATTCTCCGGAACCCTATAGGGTGCGTGCATT